>JBAOHI010000043.1:0-186902 GCA_037045535.1 Candidatus Competibacter sp. | reverse complement strand
CTCGCGGATTTCTCGAACGTCCAACGTCCCCCCGCAACCCGGACAGAAGCGGAAAGCGGCAGGCGGACAATCAGGCACGGTCATCGAAGGATTCCGATCATTCAAGCGACGGGACCGAACCGGCGCGGGTCGGCGAAGCTTTCGACCGAATCCAGATAGGGCCGCAAGCCGACGGCGAAAATGGTGTTGTGATCGGCGCGAGGAATCTTCAGCAGATGCTTGTCCGGGGCGGGACTGGCGTCGTACAGCGCTTGACCGTCGGCGAAGGGAATCAGGTGATCGCGTTCGGCATGAATGACCAGCGTCGGTTTGACGAACGCCCGAATCTTGTCCATCTGCCGGAAGCCCTCACTTTCCTCGAAACCGGGAACGGCGGCGAGATCGACCCCGATCCGGCGTAGTAGCGGCCCGGTATGGGCGAAAGCGCTTTCGAGGATGAGTCCGGCGATTCGATCGGGATAGCGATAGACCAATTCCAATGCCGAAGCGCTACCCAGCGAGCGCCCCATGACGATCAGCGGCCCGGTATACCCCTGTTGGTTCAGCCAGTCGGCGACGAAACCGAGAATGACGTGGCTGTCGGCTAGCAGGGTCGAGGCAGTCGGTCGGCCGGTGGAGCGGCCATAACCCCGATAATCGACCGCGACGAAATTGATTCCACGCTCCACATACAAGGCGCCAATGTCGTCGTAATCCTCGACGATTTCGCCGTTGCCGTGAAAGAACAGGATGTTGGTCGCTGCGGAATCGGCCAGATGGCAGCGCGCTCCGACCTCCACTCCCTCCGCCACGGGAATCGATAGGTCGCGGACGTCATCCGCGGAATCCCGAGCAAAGCTGGCGCGCGGATAAAACAGATAGGCAATGACTTCCGGCTGGTCGAGCGGCCAATCATCGGGAGGCAGGTTGGCGATCATGAGCGTGTCTCCTCGGCGGGGTTCGGGCTGGTGGATGGCAAGTTTTGGTACATCGTGCAACAGTATAGGTTCCGCGAGACTAATCCAAATGATCTGCGTTAGATCGAAGCCTCGCGATCCAGAAAATCGGAAATGACGACTCATGACTGCCCATCAATCCATTTCGCAATCGGCGGCAAAAACTTTCACCGTGGTTGATTTGGTCGCCGAAGCGCTCAAGGGGCGCATTCGCATCCCAGAATTTCAGCGGCCGCTACGCTGGCAATGGGAAGATGTGCGCCGGTTATTCGACAGCATCGTCAAGGGGTACCCAATTGGCAATCTGCTATTTTGGAAACGACTGGCTCCGGAAGCCGATATCAAACTGGGTGGACTGCGCTTTCGGGCTAAACAGTTCGACGAGGGTTGGTGGGTGGTGGACGGTCAGCAGCGTCTGACTAGCTTGGCCAGCGTGCTCTCCGAGGAAGGCGGACAAGATGAGCGCTTCGCGCTCGCTTACGACTTGCGCCGGGAAGAATTTGTACATCCAAGCCGGGAGGAAGACGGATACATCATCCCCCTACCGATCCTGTTCGATCTCCAGCGTTTGATCCGCTGGTTCACCAAGGATCATCCGGAAGCCGGCGAAAAGCTAGACGAGGCCTCGCGGGTCACGCGGGCCATCCGGGAGTACCAAGTCCCCGCCTACCTGGTGGATCAGAACGACGAAGCGGTCTTGCGCGACATCTTCGACCGCCTCAACAACTACGGCAGGCGGCTCAGTCGAGCCGAGGTGTTCTCGGCCTTGCATCCTGGTCAGACCAGCAGTGTGGAGCCGTTTTCTCATTTTCAACAGATTGCGGAGTCGATTCACGGCGAGCGTGGTTTTGGCATCGTGGACGGCGATACGGTATTGCGGGCCGTACTGGCGCGGCGCGGGGGAAATGTCACCCGCGACATCCGGGTCGAGTTCTCGGATCGCGCTCGCGAAACCCGCGATTTTGGAAACGAAGCTCCGGAAGAAGCGTATCGCCAGGGAGAACTTGCGTTGTCGCGAGCCGTCGCATTTCTTCAGGAGGATGCTGGCGTGCCTCATTTTGCTTTCCTCCCTTATCGCTACCTCTTGGTGGTATTGACCCGGTTTTTCGCTCACTTCCCGGAACCGAATCCGCGTAACCGCGTTCTCCTGCGCCGGTGGTTCTGGCGCGCGGCATTGATCGGCCCAGGTCCATTCTCCTCCAGTTGGACGAACGCCATAAATAACCTTTCCGGTCGCATCACGGCAAATGACGAGACTGGTTAACGATCCAGCGAGTTGCTGAGACACCCCCATCGATCAGAGCCTGTGCCGTTCACCCAGTTTGACCGGATTCCGAGACCAGCGCGGCGGCCAGCCGAATCGTTCTCTCGGCGTTATGGGCGCTCAAGCCAAGGTCGCTGCTGACCGGACAACCTTATGAGCGCCAACAACTGATCGAGGCGATCCAACCCGATGCCACCCTCGCTGGCGTGGCGAAACGCATCTTGAATCGCGAACCAGAAAGCCAGAAAGCTTGGGCGGCCAACCGTATCCTGGTGCTGGAGGCGGAAGACGAATTGCCCATGTCCGTGGCCGATCTGCTTATCGCGCCACCTTTGGGCAGAGAGGTGGACGAGCACGATCTATTTGCTTCCCATGCACTCGACGCGGAGTTAATCAAAACTCTCGCGGAAGGAAATAAGACTGCTTTCCTCGATGGCCGACAACAACGCATAAAACAAGCGGTCGCAGATTTCGTCGAACGGATGGCGGAAACCCGTCTCGAAGACACGCCTCCCTTGGACAGCTTCGATCTCGACGACATGGCAGCGGAACGCGATGACGCACTCATCTGAGGAACAATTCTGCGTCTACCTTTACGACCGGCTGGTCGGGCGCCTGCACCGGCGCTATGACCTGACCCGGTTCGTGTTCGAGGATAGGCTATTGGGACGATCCGAACCGCGCGGTACTGGGTCTTCGTTTCGAGGAAAATCCGCGGGCGCGGCATCAAAGCAATATGCGGCTTCCGCCTTGGTTCTCGAACCTGTTGCCCGAAGGGCGCTTGCGGGAATGGATCGCCCAAGCGCGCCGAAGCTCGACCGAACGGGAAATGGAGCTTCTGGCTCAAGTCGGTCACGACCTTCCTGGTGCGGTGCGCGTGCTCGCCGCAGACAAAATGGTGCTGGTTGACTTGGGCGATGGTGGCGATTCGAGTGGTCAGCAGGGTAGTTTCATAGGCTCGCTTTGGTCCTTTTCGCTAGCGGGAGTCGGTCTCAAGTTTTCCATGCTGGCGCGAGGTGACCGGCTGGTGGTTCCCGCTCGCGGGGAGCGGGGCGACTGGATCGCCAAGCTGCCCGATCCGACCTATCCGGGAGTGCCACAGAACGAACTGGCGATGATGACGCTCGCCAAAGCTGTCGGTATCGATGTACCCGAAATCCGGTTGGTGCATCGCGATGAAATGGAGCCTCTGCCCGAGAGGGTTTGGTCCGGCCAAGACCGCCTGTTTGCCGTGAAGCGTTTCGACCGTGGGCCGGGGCGCGAGCTGATTCACATCGAAGATCTGGCTCAGGTGCGCGGGTTTTATCCGGATAAGAAATACACGGGTAGCTTCGAGACGGTCGGTGCGTTGGTGTATCGCGGCCATGATATTGAGTCGCTACGCGAGTTTGCGCGGCGTTTGGCATTCAATATTTTGATCGGCAATGGGGATGCGCACTTGAAAAACTGGTCTTTGATCTATCGCGATCCGCGCGTACCCACGCTTGCTCCCGCTTACGATCTGGTCGCAACCTTCGTTTACCGTCCGTTCGTCGAGGGACCCGAGGAGATGGCGCTGCATTTTGGGCCATCGAAGCGCTTCGAAGATGCGCGGATATCCACCTTTGCGAGACTCGATGAGAAGCTTGGCGCCAAAGCAGGAACTTGACGAGGTGGTTAGGATGCTGGTGGATCGGGTTGTCTTGGAATGGCCTCGGGCTGCGGCGTTGCTCCAGGATTATCCCGAGTTTTGTCGCGAGATCGAGTCGTCTATTAAAAAACGCGCCAGCCAGCTTGTTCGCTGACAGTTTTACCCTGCTCGACCCAGGTTTTCGCCGAGAGGTCGCGTTGAAACGCTGGTAGCTGGCTAGCCTCGATCGGCGGTTGATCCGCCCCAGCGCACACGGTGGGCAACACCGCATCGCTTATACTTCGACCCAATCCGGCCATCGTTCCACTCATTCTTCCCGAGCAAACACGGCGCGAAGGAGAACAGGCCGGCATCAAAACGACCATCAACCCGAGGAAAGGCGATGTACATTGGCGATTATCTCGGTCGGCGAACTATTTACAGCCCGGATGCGCTGGCGATTGTGGATACCAGCAAAACACCGGAGTTGCGGCTGACCTATGCCCAGAGCAACGAGCGGGCCAACCGGCTGGCCAATTGGCTGCGTCAAGCCGGCGTCGGCAAGGGTGACCGGGTGGCGATGTTGGCGCTGGACGGTGTGGAGCATCTGGACACGCTGTTCGCTTGTGGCAAGCTGGGCGCCATCCATACCGCGCTCAACTGGCGGCTGCACTGGCGCGAACTTCAGCAGATTCTCGCCGATGTCACCCCGAGCATCCTGCTCTACGACGATAACTTCAAAGACAATGTCGCCCAGCTAGCACAAGAGGAAACCTCTGTGCGCCACTGGATTCACCTGGAAGGCGACGGCATTCCTGGCAGTCTGGCGTTCGACGCCTTGCTAGCCAGCTTCACCGGCAACCCCTTGCGCGTGCGAGACGCTGGTTGAGGAAGATATCGCCGCCATCGTTTTCACCGGAGGCACCACTGGCTTACCCAAGGGTGCGCAAATCAGCCATCGCCAGATCACTTGGAATTGCCTGAACACCGTCATTCACGATGTCGGCCACGGCGATGTTTACTCTGAATGTGCTCCCGATGTTCCACGTCGGTGGGCTGTTCGTGTACACCTTGCCTCAGATCATCATGGGCGGAACCACGGTGCTCACCAAGCGTTTCGATCCGGAGAAGGTGCTGTATCTGATCGAGCGGGAGCGGGCGACGATTTTCGCAGCAGTGCCGGCCATGTACCAGATGCTGACCCAAGCACCGGGTTGGGCGAAGGCCGATTTAAGTTCCGTGCGATCTTGCATCAGTGGAGGTGCTCCGCTCCCCGTGCCGCTGGTCGAGCAATACGCCCGCGAAAAAGGCGTCCGCTTCAAGCAGGGTTTCGGCATGACCGAATTCGGGCCGGGCCTGTTTGCGCTGGCGCCGGAAGATGCCATCCGCAAGGCCGGTAGCATTGGCCGGCCCAACTTCTACATCGACGCCCGGATCGTGGATCCCGACAACCGTCCACTGGGCCCAAACCAGGTCGGCGAACTGGTGTTGAAAGGCCCCAGCATTGCGTCCGGCTATTTCAACAATGCCGCCGCTTGGTCGGACGTGATCGATCAGGATGGCTGGTTCCACACTGGCGATTTGGCCCGCCATGACGAGGACTGGTATTTCTACATCGTGGACCGGCTCAAGGATATGTTCATATCCGGCGGCGAGAACGTCTATCCGGCGGAAATCGAGGCGGCGTTGTACAAACACCCGACCGTGTTCCAATGCGCGGTGGTCGGCATACCGGATTCCAAATGGGGCGAGGTTGGTAAGGCGTTTGTGGTGCTCAAGCCGAATCAGACAGCGACTGCCGAGGCGCTGTTGACGCATCTTGGCAACCACTTAGCCCGTTACAAGATACCCCACCACATCGAGTTCACCACCGCCCTGCCGATCTCGGCCGCTGGCAAAGTGCTCAGGCGGGAACTGCGCGAACGTCGATAAAGCATGCCCCTCTCCTGCCGGGAGAGGGGCAACCGGGGCGATGCTTATTGATAGCCCATGATCACAAAGTTCTGGTGAGGTTCCGACCAACGTACGGTGACGTTGTGGCCCGCCTGCGGGAAGTTCGGCAGAGGATATTCGCCACTGGCGCCTTGCAGATACTCCACGCCCAGGGTGGTCACGGTGAAAGTGGCATTGCCGAATTCCACATTATCAGCGAAGGCTTTTAGGGTATGGCTGCCATTGCCCAGCTTGTTCCAGTTGACGGTATAACCGAAACCGTTGTTGGTATCGCCGCAAGCCGTGGCGGTATCTTCGCGGGTGGTGCCGTAGGCCACGCGTTCCCGCGCACCGTTGTCAATTTGCACCTCCACCGTGTTCGCATCGCAGATCCAGCCCCGGATCAACCCCACGCCGCTCTCGAATGAACCCGGATACGGACTCTCCAAATTGGCGAGAGATCCAGTGGCTAGCGGTAACAACGGCAGGTTGATTGCGCACTGGCCGGATTCCGGCTGGCCCCCACGATCACGAAGTTCTGGTGGGGTTCCGACCAACGCACGGTGACACTGTCACCCGCCTGCGGGAAGTTCGGCAGGGTGATATTCGCCGCTGGCGCCTTGCAGATACTCCACGCCCAAGGTAGTCACGTTAAAAGTGGCGCTGGCAAATTCGGCACCATCGGCGAAGGCGTGCAAGGTGTGACTCCCATTACCCAGCTTGTTCCAATTGGCAGTGAAGCCAAAACCGTTGTTGTCGTCACCACAAGCAGTGATCGTGTCAGGCCGGGAGGAACCGTAAGCCACCTGTATCGGTGCGAGATTGTCAACTCGAATTTGCACCGTGTTGGCCTGACAGACCCAACCACGGATCAGACCAATTCCACTCTCGAACGAACCCTGTTGCGGACTTTCCAGGCCAGCTTGAGGCGTGGTGGATGGATTATAGCCAATATAACTTGAGGAACGATTGGCGAGAAAGCCTCGCGCTGAGTCCTCCAACATCACTCTAATTGCGTACCATTTACCTTGAGTGAACACGCCATCTGGTATTTTGAAGCTGTTGTCAAGTCCAAGCGAGGCGGATCGGTATATTTCGTTGCCTTGCTCGTAAATGCGAATTCTAACTCTATTATGGGGTACCGACGTGTTTGGTAGCGACCATGAAACTGTTGGTGTCAACAGATCTCCCGAAATGGATAAATTCTCAACGAAAGGCATCGGTTCCACGCCGACGATATTGTTGGTCTGGATCGAACGAGTATCGTTCCCGTTGACCGCAGTGATAGTCCATACACCGGTTAGGGCACTATCGTAAGGAAAAACCACTTCCGCATAAGGGGGGCTAATTGGAATGGATCGGTTCGTAATCGAACCCTGTGATGCAGTCACCGAGGTACCAGATATTGGTACAACCGTGACGCCCAAATCAGTCAAATCACTCCTGCCAAAGAGAGAGTTGGCGCTAAATTGCTGCCTGAAATGAAAAGGATCAGATAAAGTAACAGGTGCGCCCCAAGAGGAAGCGCAACTCAATAACATACCAAAGATACTGATTGTGGAGTTTTTTAGCCACTCGATTTTCATCGTCAGATCCTCGTGAATTTGCCATCGGGATTTATGTATTACCCGCTTAAAAATTCATTTCCATTCAGTTTTTACCTCCTCTTCAAAAGAAGAAAGCCGAGCTGCCTCGTGCGACCATCACGTTGGTCACCGTCGGCAGCCCGGCTGTCTGTGGTTGAACCAAGACCCGGTACTTTCCGCCCCTGCCTCACGGCGGGTTTGGCTTTCCCCCTTAAATTTACAGTATTTTTAAGCTAAAAACTGTACATTACAATACTCTCTAACAGAAAAAGTCACTGATAGTTAACAATCACGAAGTTCTGGTGAGGTTCTGACCAACGTACGGTGACGTTGTGACCCGCCTGCGGGAAGTTCGGCAGAGGATATTCGCCACTGGCACCTTGCAGATACTCCACGCCCAGGGTGGTCACGGTGAAAGTGGCATTGCCGAATTCCACATTATCAGCGAAGGCTTTTAGGGTATGGCTGCCGTTGCCCAGCTTGTTCCAGTTGACGGTATAGCCGAAACCGTTGTTGGTATCGCCGCAAACCGTGGCGGTATCTTCGCGGGTGGTGCCGTAGGCCACGCGTTCCCGCGCACCGTTGTCAATTTGCACCTCCACCGTGTTCGCATCGCAGATCCAGCCCCGGATCAACCCCACGCCGCTCTCGAATGAACCCGGATACGGACTCTCCAAATTGGCGAGAGATCCAGTGGCTAGCGGTACAAGGGAGGTTGATTGCGCACTGGCCGGATTCCGGCTGGCCCCCACGATCACGAAGTTCTGGTGGGGTTCCGACCAACGCACGGTGACACTGTCACCCGCCTGCGGGAAGTTCGGCAGGGGATATTCGCCGCTGGCGCCTTGCAGATACTCCACGCCCAAGGTAGTCACGTTAAAAGTGGCGCTGGCGAATTGCGCACCGTCCGCGAAAGCCCGCAAGGTGTGGTTGCCGTTGCCGATGCGGTTCCAGTTGACGGTATAACCGAAACCGTTGTTGGTGTCGCCGCAAACCGCAGCGGTATCCTCGCGGGTAGTGCCGTAGGCCACGCGTTCCCGCGCGCCGTTATCAATTTGCACCTCCACCGTGTTGGCATCGCAGATCCAGCCCCGGATCAGGCCAATCCCGCTTTCGGCGGAACTCTGCTGGGGGCTTTCCAAATTGGATTTACTCCCACCGCATGCAGTTCCAGCATAGGGCAGGGTATCCGGAATGATTTGTACCTCCGTGGAATAAACCTGATCGGGCTCGATGACACCAGCAGTCGGAAACGTTGCGTCGATGAAAAAGGCTTTCCAGCCGGTGGCGGGTAGTTGCACCCGACCGACATAGGTGCCATCGGCAGCCGGTGTCAAAACTTCGCTGGTCCAAACCGGACCCAGGGTCTCCAGTCGGAAGTCGCGAGCGTTCGGGTTAGTGGCCTGCCACAAACGGACCTGCTTGGGCTGGCTGGTGGGGGATATTCGGATCGTGTCGTCACCTTCCCGCGTCCAAGTGATTTGTGGACTGGTTTTATTATCCAGGATGTCGTCTAACCATGACAAGGCGTCGACTGCGGTGTCGGTGCTCTCGGTGTGATCGGTGTTCGGGGTGTAGCGCAGCCATTTGGGACCGGGTAGATCCCCGTAATAGAACCGGGAGGAATCGGTCACGAAAAACTGGTCGCCAGTGGAACTGAGAATCAACTTCGGCATGGTGTAGCGGTCGCGGTAGGCGTAAGGATCCACGACCCGCAATAGATCCTGACCTTGCGGTGTCTGAAGTCGGCAGGGCAGGTCAAATTCGACATAGTCTTTCAGGGCTGGGGCGAAGAAACCATACGCTTCCCAGTGATGAATGAACTGCCGGCCCAAATTCAGCATATCGATTGAAATCGGTACGATGGCTTTGACCCGTTTATCGACGGCGGCGGTCAGCCACGTTGTCCAGCCCCGCTTGGAACCGCCCAACACCAGAAAATCCTTAACCGTTTTGCCTTTGCTGGCGGCGAAGGTCTGCACCGTGTCCATGGCGCGGACGGCTGCCTTGGTCATCGCAAGATGCGCTGCCCATTCTGGATCGCCGGTATCCAGCGCTTTGTCGAGGCTATAGCCAAGGATGGCATCTTCCTTCCGGCCGCGCTCCGGATCGTCGGTAAAGTAAAGCGGTTGATTGGGCACCTGCCGTACTGAAGCGATCACCGCGCCGGTGGCGATTGCCGCCGCACCGATCGCCTCCGGCACGTCGGTGAGCGGGGTGCCACCGTTACTGCCACCGTCGATCAGTAAGATCGCCGTATCGCTGCTGTCCAGACCGAACTGCGGAATCACGACCACCATCTCATGCTGCCAGATCGGCCGGTCCACCTCGGCGACGGAGCGCCATTGCTGTGAGGTCATTTCAAGAAAGTAGGCGGTGTAGCCTGTTTCTTGTTTAGTGAGATAAGTCTTATAGGTGTAGTTTGGGTCCAGCTTGGCCACATAGCGATCTAGCGCGGTTTCGGCCGCCTGAGAGGTCTCGGCCAAACCGAGTAGCAAAGCAGCCAGCCAAGGAAGGTGTCGCCAAAATTTTCTGGGTCGTTCGGGCTTGAGCATGTGCGTGATCATCCTAAATTTTGCGATGGAGGCAGCGAGTGCTTCCACGGAAGTGTGACGGATATTATATTCAAGCGAACAGCATCTCAGCGTTTGGACATCATATTCCACGTGGAATACTTTTGAAGTTTGTTTCCATGCGGGCTGATTGCGGATTGGCGCCAACCTGGCAACATAAATCGAGCGGCGATTCGCCCTCGAAATATGCCACGTGGAATATTGCTCGGATCGTTTGACCCACGATGGTCAGGCGGCTACGACGCGCGCGGACATTGCCTTTCGTGCTTGTTCGCGTGCCGCCCGTTCCATGCGCCCAAACATGGCTTTATACAGACCGCAGTAAGGATCTTTCTCAAACAAGGTACCGTGCACGGTATAGGTTCGCACCGGGCAGCCGCCATGGCAAAGCGATAGATAATCGCAGCTTAGGCAATCGCGCTGGATAAGCTGGATGGGACGCTCGTTGAACTTCTGGCGTGCCGGGCTGGTCCGCAGCAATTCGCCGAAGCTGTCGCACTCGAAGATGTTACCGTAATGATAGTCGGGATAGCTGGTAACCCAGCAGTCACATTGCGCCACGTAACCGCGTGCGTCGATCGAAACCAAGGCGTTGGCACAATTGTCGCTCCAAATGCAGGGCAGCGTCGCCGGTTCGTGGCTGAAGTGTTGCAACAGAGCATCGAGCGGGCCAACCCGCACGCCTTGGTTGTAACCGCGTTCCAGCCAGATATCGGCCAGCTCGGTGTAGAAGCGGCTGAGTGCTTCCACTTCGGCTACTGGCAGATTTCGCTTGGCTTCCGTTCCTTCACCACCGGGAAATGGGGTGTTGACCTGGAAATCGGTGATGCCCAACTCATCGACGAAGTGGTTGTAAAACCGTTCCGCGCCGATTTCCAACGTCGCTTTGTTCGGAACGGCGATGACTTGCACTTCGATGCCGGCGGCCCGGGCTTCTCGGACTCGCCGACTCCAGATTTCGTTGTAGCTTTCCGGTCCCTGCCCCAGCAGCTTGCGGTGAAGGTTGGGATAATCCAGGGAAGTCCCGACACTGTTGCCGAACATCTCGGCGATGACCTTGTTCCAGCGAGAGCTATACGCCAGCATGTTACTTTGCAAACTGTGGAATACCTTTTTTCCGCGCGCCTCGGCCTCGCCGCGGATCATCTCGTTAGCCTGCTCGTACCAGGTCGGCGGCAACAGCATCGCTTCGCCACCCTGCCAGTAGAGAGTAAGCGTGGCCAGCGATTTTTCCACCATGTAGTCCAACACCTTGCGGATCATCTCACCCAGCTGGTCGAAACTCAGCCGGTCGGTGGTTTTGTTTTCAAAACAGTATTCGCAATCCGCATTGCATTGCAGAGTCGACAATAAGATTACCGAAATATCATTTTTCATGCGGATGGAACCTCGAAGTTAGAATGGAGCAATGGATGGGTGCCGGGAACGGCAATTCCTATTAAACTTAGGTGAATCCGCCATGGGTTACCGATTGAATGCGTGGTGGCGGGGCGCTTCGTGAGGGATCGTAACCTGGGTTTAAGAATATCCGACAACGCCACGAGGAAAAAGCTATGAAACGCTCGCTTAATGCCGCCTTAATCATTGCGCTAGCTATTACGGCTGAAGCCTGTACCGTCGTCACCGATCCCAGCTCGGGTTCCAGTGCCTCGACTGGCGGCCCCAGCAACACCGCACTCATGGACCGCCACCAGCAGGTCGCCGAGTTCGCCAATGCCAACCTGGAGCGGCTACGAAATGACATGGCGGTCGGTCAGGGCGAATATCTTGCTTCGCTGGCCGTGCTGCTCGATATCGACGTGGATCACCAACCGGCATTCTTCGCCTTGACTCGGGATCAGTTCACCCGGCTGTTCCCCAACGAGCGTACCGGTGCTACCGAGATGCTGGCGGCACTGGATCAGGGAATGCGGGCTGACCCGCGTTTCGGCCGACGGCTGGCCCTGAACTGAAGCACGCCATTACACCGATTCCACGACTGTCGAGGATCGTCTTACTCGGCCTATGGCTCTGGGCGGCGGACGCTTGCGCCGATGCCGCCTATCTCGCGGATCTCCTCGGCCGAGCCGATGCCGCGGAATTGGCCGCACGGCACGAATGGCGGATGCTGTTGCATTATCGAACCAATGCGGCAGGCGGCGTAGTCAGCGACACCGACGATCCACGTTTCTTCCTCGCGGCAACCGGCAGGACCGATTCGCGTGCCGAGCTGATCGCAACGCTGCGAGCTTTTTTCAGCCCTGATCCGGTCGGGGGTGATCCTCAGCCCGCCCAATGTGCCTTCGTAGCCCGGTACCGCTGGCTGAAGGCGGAACTGAATTTCGATGATCGCCGGTTGCCATCGCACCATTGCGAGCGCTTCCAGCGCTGGTTCAGGGAATTAAACGTAGAATCCGCGACGCTGGTCTTTGCCTCGGCTTATCTCAACAATCCTGCCTCATTGTTCGGCCACACTTTCCTGCGACTCGATCGACGCGGCCAGACCGAACAGACCCGCCTATTGGCCTATACCGCCAACTACGCAGCCGACGATGCTAACAGCAGCGCCCTCATGTATGCATTCGACGGAATCGCGGGAGGATTCAAGGGCAAATTCGATGTCCAGCCCTATTACAAACTGGTCCGAACCTACAGCGATCTGGAAAGTCGCGATATCTGGGAATATCGGCTGAACCTAAACGAGCCGCAATTGCAGCGACTGCTCGAACACCTCTGGGAATTACGCGGCATCGAATTCGATTACTATTTTTTCCGGGAGAATTGCGCCTGGCAATTGCTGACCCTGCTGGAAGTCGCCGATTCGAGCTTGCAGCTGAGCGACGAATTCGCGCTCTGGACTTTGCCGGCCGACACGATTCGACTCTTGGCGCGGCAGTCGAACTTGATTGGGGAAGTGACCGCGCGCCCGGCTCGCGGTACCGTCATCAATCGCCGGCAACAGGCGCTGACTGCCAGCGAACGGCAATGGGTGCGACGGCTGCGCAATGATCCGGCAATTGCCGCTTCGACCGAGTTCGCCCAACTCAGGCCAGAGCGGCAGGCGTTGCTGTTGGAGCTCGCGCTGAACGAGCGCCAGTATCGCCGAGCTGGAAAAGCTGGGGAGGGTGGCGAACCGTTACTGGATGAAGTCACCCACCGGTTGTTAGTCGCCCGCAACCGCCTGCTGGTCGTCGCTGCGCCGGTGCGGATCGAGCCTTACGCAACCCGCCCGGAAACGGGCCATGCCTCCCGGCGATTGGGGGTTGGAATCGGACAGCGGGGTGGAGAAGGGTTCGTGGAATTGAACGCGCGAGCCAGCTATCACGACCTGCTGGAACCGGATGCCGGCTATACGCCCGATGCTCAAATCGAAGTCTTGAGCGTTGCGATTCGTCACTATCAGGACGACAACCACTTGGTTTTTGATCGCCTGACGCTACTCGATATCACATCCCTGCCCCCGATCGACGCGCTGACGCCACGACCGGCGTGGCGGATTCACACCGGATGGGAACCGTATCCTCGAATGAATTGCTTGAATTGCGTGGCGTTCAATCTCGGCGGTAGCTTGGGCTTGGCGACTGAAACCAGCTGGCCAGGACGGGCAGTCTGGTTCGCATTGCCAGGTTTGGAATTCGATTGGGGTGATCAATTCGCTGGCGGTTATCGAGCGGGGCTAGGATTGACGGTAGGGATGCTATTGCAACCGGCGATTGATTGGAAAGTGTTGGCCAGCGTGACGGACTTAAATTTCCGGTTGGGCGAAACCGGCTCGACGACGCGAGCAGTGTTACAGCAGAATGTGGTGCTGAGCCAGGATCTATCGCTTGAAATGAATTGGCGCTATCTGGAAGGGGTTCGCCAGTTGGAGATCGGCTTGCGAGTGTATTTCTAAGCGGCTGGGCAGTTTGATTGATCAACAAAAATGATTTTGAATAAAATCATTCAATAACTTAACAGGTATAGAATCCGTGGAGTCAACATTCAAGTTAACGGTTTTCGGAATCCAACCCGCCCGAGGCACATCAACCATCCGAAGCCGGCTTTTGGCGTTTTTTGAGGGTAATTCCAGCGAAATTGATGAAATCATCCAGCAGATCCTGACCAACCAACCGGTAGTGCTTGCCGAGAATTTGACTGAAGACCAAGCACAAAATTTTCTGCAAACACTCACTAACATCGGCTTGAACTGTCGCCTCGAACCGATGCAGTTGAGCTTAGCTCCGGTCGGGCAAGAAGACCCAGTCTACCAATGTCCCGCCTGTGGACAAAAACAGCCTCCCGCCCTGAATGGCCAGGACATCTGCCAACGCTGCGGAGTGGTCGGCAATAAGTATCAAAATTATAACGAATACAAGGAGGTACTCGAGATTGAGCGTCAGCGCGTCCAAACTCTCAAAACACAGCAGGACAAGGATAGGGCCGAGGCCGCCAAGGAAAGAGCCAGTAGGCTACAGGAAAAAAAGCAAAAGGAAATTCTGGAGCGTGCCCGGCGCCAAGCTGAACAGGAAGCGGGAATGACCCTACGGAAGAAGCTGAAGGGACTCTTCAAGCCTCAGTCATTGATACCGGTCTTCATCGGGGTCACAGCCGCTATTGGTGGAGTAGGCTTACTTGTCTGGCAACTGGGAATGGATCGATCAACTCCTCCTCCTACCTCGTTGGCGGAGGGCCAACCTGGGCTCCAGATTAACACCACGCCTCCTCCCAATACTGTCATCAATGTGGCTAATCCCGCCGTGCAAACGACTCAGACCGCTCAGGTTGCTCCAGCTAGCCCAGCGGGCAGCTCGGGATCGGAGGCGGTGGCTCAAACCGACAATCCGGCAGGCAACTCTGGACCAGGCGCCACCGCTCAAACCGCAACTGGATCAACGGGTGGCTCTGGACCAGGTGCCACCGCTCAAACTGCCTCAGTGATAAGCAACCATAATGCTACCGCACCCATCGCGTCTGGTGCCGCTACCGACAATCAGAAACAACTTATCGAGCTGAACAAGCTGACTTTTAGCGCATTGACTCATGCAGCCGACCAACCTTCGACCAATGCAAAAAATACACGTTTGCTCATTGAATTAGCCGACTATGAAGCGGAAACGGGTGATATTGCCGCGACCACCAAATATCTAAGCCGTCTTGCCGAACTGGTCGACGCTCCCAGCGAGCTCCGGCTAGAACAACTGGATGCTGTTAACCGTGCTCGTGTCGAAATCATGGTGGCTATCGCCAGCGAGCAGTACAAACGAAAAGCGTTTTCCGCTGCCCAGGAGCAATGGGTACAAGCCATTAAACTCACCAACGCCATCAATTCTCCCAGTGAGCGTGCCTTGGCTCTTGCTAGCCTCGCCCAGTCCTTGCACGATAGCAACACCACCGCCACCAGCGACTACTTCAAACGTGCCGAGGATAATGCCCGCACCATCAGCAACCCCGCCCTTCAAGCGGCGACCTTAAGCGCCTTGGCTCGCGACTTGGCGGCCACCGGCCGCCCGGAACAGTCCCGCGAAATGTTTGCGCAGGTCGGGAGTCTTATCGCAAATCTGCCAAAAGTGCCAAGCCGCTTAATCACCGTTGGCGCTATTGCCCAACACCGCGCCGAAGCTGGCGACAATACCATTGCTAAAAGCCTGCTAGGAGAAATTGATAGTGCCAAGGTCAAGACATTGCCGCCGGTCGTCCTTCAGTATCGGCTACAAACGCTGAGCGCCATTGCCCGCAACCTCGCTCTTGATGGTGATACTCTGGCAGCCCGAAACGAATTCATGGCAATACTCAATTCGGCCACGGCGCTCGGTGATCCTGATGCTCGCGATAGTGCTCTGCTGTATCTGGCTAAAACTCTGGTAAGTGCCGGCGATCCAGTATCGGCTGACCAAATCGTGGCCGAGGTTTTGAAAAACCGCGGGGTCTCCGATCTTCCAAAGACTCACTGAAGAGGGTCCGTTCACTTTCTATTGCGTGGGAGCATCAGGCATGTGCTAACGCCGCCGCCTGTTCGGCATCCCGATCATGGGCGTGATCCTTGGCGATCAGCATGTAGAGCGCCGGCACGAAAATCAGCGTGAACAAGGTACCGATCGAGATGCCGCCGACCAGCACCAAACCGATGGAATTCCGGGCGGCGGCACCGGCACCGGTCACCAGCGTCAGTGGAAAGTGGCCGGCGATGGTGGCGGCGGTGGTCATCAGAATTGGCCGCAACCGGATCAGGGCCGCTTCGTGTACCGCCTCCAGCTTGGTGTATCCCTCGATTTGCAGTTTGTTGGCGAACTCGACGATCAAAATGCCGTTCTTGGCGATCAAGCCCATCAGCGTGACCAGTCCGACCTTGGAATAGATGTTCAGCGTGGTGGTCCAGCCTTCGGTGAACGGGAACGGAATCTGCGGGTTCGGCATTTTCAGGAAGGTGAACAGCAGCGCACCGAACATCGCCAACGGCACCGAGCCGAGCAGGATGACGAACGGATCGCGAAAGCTGTTGAATTGCGCCGCCAGCACCAGAAAAATCATGATGATGGCAAAGCCCATGGTCGCGAAAAACTTGCTACCACCCTCTAGGCGCAGTTGGCGCGACTCGCCGGTGTAATCGATCACGTAGCCGAGCGGCATCAGTTTGGCGGCCTCGCCCTCCAGAAAGCGCAATGCCTGATCGAGCGGTTGGATGGCCACCCCGCTGATCTTGACCGCGTTGAGCTGCTGGAAACGGTTGAGCGAGCGCGGTTCGGTGCTGTTGCGCAAAGAGGCGACGGTGCTCAGCGGCACGAGCTGACCATTCGGCCCGGTGACGTAAATGTTTTCTAGTTGCTCGGGATTGAGGCGGCCGATCCGCTCCACTTGCGGGATGACCTTGTAGCTGCGACCCGCGATGTTGAAACGGTTAACAAAATTGCCGCCCACGGCGGCGGTCAGATCCGCGCCAACCTGTTGGAGATTGAGGCCGAGAGCGGCCACCTTGTCGCGGTCGATCACAATTTCGGTTTGCGGCTGGTCGATTTTGACGTCAATGATCGGTGGGAAAGCGAACATCCCACTCTGCATCGCTTTGGTCTGAACCTGCTGGGCAATGCTGAGAATTTCCTGGGTATCGGCGGTCGAGGCGATGATGAATTCCACCGGGAACTGGCCGCCGCCGGGCAACGCGGGCGGCGTGACCGGGAACATCTGGATACCGGGAATACCCTGCAATTTCTGTTGCACTTCGGGCAGGATTTGAAAAACGGTCCGTTTGCGCTCGTTCCACGGCTTGGTCACCATGCCGCCGAATCCGGAAGTCGGGAAGGTGATCTGAAAGGTGAACTGGGTTTCGGGTATGCTTTGGAATACGTCGTTGGCAGCAGCGGTGAACGTGCTGGTCTGATCGAGCGTGGCATTGGCCGAGGCATCGACGATGCCGAAAATCACGCCTTGGTCTTCGCTCGGGGCCAGTTCCTCCGCCGAAAACATCCACATCGGCACCACCAGCACCGAGAGCGTGACCCACATCAGGTAGACCGCCGGCCGCGCGCTCAAGGCGCTGTCGAGCACTCGACCATAAAACCGTTTGACGCGCTCGAAACCAGCGTTGATGTGGGTCGGCAACCAGTGCCGCTCATCCTCGGCGGTCAGCAGTTTAGAGGTCATCATCGGCGACAGGGTCAGCGCCACCACGCCGGAAATCGTCACGGCACCGGCCAGAGTGAAGGCGAACTCGCGAAACAGCGAGCCGGTCAATCCGCCTTGTAGGCCGATGGGGGTGTAGACCGCAATCAGAGTGATCGTCATGGCGATGATTGGGCCGATCAGCTCGCGAGCGCCGAGAATCGCGGCATCAAAAGGACTCTTCCCCTCGCGCAAATGGCGTTCGACGTTTTCGACCACCACGATGGCATCGTCCACCACCAAGCCAACCGACAGCACGATAGCCAACAGCGTGAGCAGGTTGATCGTAAAACCGAAGACCTGCATCAGAAAAATGCCGCCGATCAGCGAGATCGGGATAGCGATGATCGGCACCAGCACCGATCGCAACGAACCCAGAAACAGGAAGATGATGACCACGACGATCAACAGCGTCTCACCCAGCGTGGTGACGACTTCGTGGATGGCGTTGTTGATATAGTCGGTCGCGTCGTAGGCGACCCGAGCCTGCAAGCCGGTTGGCAACTCCTTCTGGACCAGCGCCATTTCGGCGCGGATGCGCTTGATGACGTCGATGGCGTTGGCGTTGGGTAGCGGAAAGATACCCATGAATACGGCGGTCTGTCCCGAGTAACGTACCTCGGTATCGTAATCCTCGGCGCCGAGCGCCACGTCCGCCACATCCGCCAGCCGCACCAGCGTGCCACCCTGCTGGCGGATGACGAGGTTTTTGAACTCTTCGACCGAGCGCAGATCGGTGTTAGCGGTGAGATTGACCTGAATCAGCGAACCCCGGGTGCGCCCGATGGCGGCGAGGTAATTGTTAGCAGCCAGTGCTTGGCGAACTTGGGTCGGGCTGATGTTGAGCGCGGCCAGCTTTTCGGGTTTGAGCCAGACGCGCATGGCAAAGGTGCGAGCGCCCAGAATTTCGGCGCGCTGCACACCCTCGACGGCCGAGAGTCGCGGCTGTACGACCCGCACCAGATAGTCGGTGATTTCGTTCTGCTGGAGGATATCTGACGAAAAACTGAGATAGGCCGACGCGAACTGGCTGTCGGCCGATTCGATGTTAAGTACCGGTACCTCGGCTTCGGGCGGCAAATCGCCGCGCACTTGATCGACCTTGGAGCCGATTTCGGCCAGCGCCTTGGTGGCGTCGTAGTTCAGCTTAAGGCGGGCTTTGATGGTGGAAAGCCCTTGAGCGCTTTGTGACTCCAGGTAATCGATGCCGTCCGCCGCCGCGATGGCGCGCTCCAAAGGCGTGGTAATGAAGCCGCGCACCAGGGCCGCGTTAGCGCCGACGTAGACGGTGGTGACGGTGACGCTGGCGTTATCGCTGCGCGGATATTGCCGCACGTTGAGGGTAAAAATGGCCTGAACGCCGGCGATGATGATCACCAGGTTGACCACGATCGCCAGCACGGGCCGGCTGATGAACAGGTCGGTGAAGGATTTCATCTCGCCGACCTAGGAGTTGGCTGGTTTGGGCGCGAGCTGGAGGCTGGGCGCTAACTTGTTATCGACCACGACGCTCATGCCGTTGCGGAGCTTGAATACCCCGGTGGTGACGATGGTTTGCCCAGCTTCCAACCCCGAGGTCACGACCACGAAATCACCGCGTGTCTTGCCGAGTCGCACGAATTTCTGGTTCAACACCTTACCGGTCGCGCCAGTCTTTTCGTCCTTTTTGTCCTCGACCACGAAGACCGAATCGCCGTAGGGCGCGTACAGCACCGCCGTGGCAGGAATCATCAGCACCTGTTCCATCTGGGACAACACGGCCGCGACGTTGACGTACATGCCGGGTCGCAGTTTGCCGGCGGGGTTGGCCAGGGTGGCTTGCAGGCGGACGTTGCGGGTCACGGCATCGACTTCCGGGTTGATAGCGGTGAGCTTGCCCTCGAAATTCTGTCCTGGGAACGCATCGGTGGTGACGCGCACGGCCATCCCCACGCCGAGTCGAGCTAGATCCTGCTGCGGCAACGAAAAATTCACGTACACGGGATCGAGCGATTGCAAGGTGACGACCGCAGCGCCGTTGTCGAGGAACTGGCCAAGATTGATCTGACGGATACCGGTCCGGCCCGCAAAGGGAGCACGAATGGCTTTTTTGGCGATCACCGCGCGGATATTGTCGATTTGGGCGTTGGCTTGCTTGGCTTGGGCTTCGGCACTGTCCAAGTCAGCTTGGGACATCATCTTCTTTTCGCGCAATTCGCGGGCCCGCTCCAGGTTGAGGCGAGCCAGGTCGGCGCTGGCCATGGCCGAGCGCAGTTGGGCCTGTTCCACCGACGAGTCGAGTTCGACCAGCAGGTCTCCGGCCCGCACGGTCGCGCCCGATTCGAACGCGATGTTTTTGACCGCGCCCGACATTTCGGCGCCGAGCACCACGCCCTGGACAGCAGCCACGGAACCGACGGCGGTCAAGGTAGGCTGCCAAGTATCTTGTTTTGCTTCGGTGGTCGTGACGGTTTCGGGCGGTGGCACAAAATTGGCGCCCTGCGCGAACATCGTTTTGAATTGCAATCCTTTGATACCGGCGAGCGTACCCACCAAGATCAACACAATGACGAGAGTGAAGATAATTTTCTTGGCCATAGGCGTTCCTTGTGGGACGGGACCGTAGTGTTCTCCAAAGGCGCTTCGGAGAGTCCGAAAAAGTCACGTTCCTGGCACGGTGGCGGCAGGCTAAACTTTATTCAGAGCGGAAAGGCGATAACCGGGTTTGAATCGCCGATCATGATAGTTGATAATACATACGTTCATGTATGTATGTAAATGGCCTCGGCATCGCCGGGAGGTCGCGCGTGGCGAGGAAAACGAAAGAAGAAGCCCAGGAAACCCGTAATCGCATCCTGGATGCCGCCGAGCAGGTTTTTCAACGCCAAGGTGTGTCCCGTACGTCCTTGGCGGACATCGCGGACGAGGCCAGCGTGACGCGCGGCGCCATTTACTGGCATTTCAGGAACAAGGCCGATCTCTACGACGCCATGATCAAACGGGTGCTCGATCCCGAGGAAGCCCGTTGCAATGCCGGCATCGTGACCGATAGCGACCCACTGGGGTTTATCCGTGGCCTGGCGGTGGATTTTCTGCAACAGCTAGCGCAGGATCCGCGCTACCAGCGGGTGTTCGAGATCGCTTGGCACAAATGCGAGTATGTGGACGAGATGGCCGTCATTCGCGACAGCCATCTGGAATGTGGGCGACGCTTCATCGCCTTGCTGGAAGACGCGATGCAACGCGCCCGGGAGGCGGGCCAGCTACCAAGTAGCGCGTGTCCGAGGCAAGCAGCCGTTGGACTGATCGCCTTGCTCGACGGTCTCGTCGTCAACTGGACCCTGGAGCCAGCTCTGTTTCCGCTGGCCGAATACGCGCCCGGCCTAGTGGATGCGTATCTGTTGGGACTGCGCGCTTCAGGCGGCCACTGAAATGCGGTCGACGCTAGAAACCAGCGGCGCGTCCGCGCCGAAGCCCTCGCGAATGTAGTCGGCCAAACATTCCGCTACCGCTGAAACCGAGCTGCCCCGATGCAGCGCGATGCTGGCCGATGGCAATGGCGGAAAGCCTTCCTCGATGCCGAGCGGCCGCACGCCAGTCGGCAAGATACTGCGGCACAGTACGGTCACCGCCAAGCCGGCCGTCACCGCTGCCAGAATACCGGCGATGCTGGCGCTGGTGTAAGCGACCCGGTACGGTCGCCCCAGGCCGCTCAGACCGGCCAGCGCCCAGTCACGAAACGGACAACCGCACTGAAATAGCGCCAGCGGTAGCGGCTCGCATTCGTGGGCCAAATGGCGTTCGGCGGTGGCCCACACCGTCGCTTCGCGGCGCACCACCTCGCCGGTTTCCGCTCCCGGCGGGCAGGTGACCAGCGCCAGATCGAGCCGATCCTCGGTCAGCATCCGCCGCAAGGTCACGCTGGGCTCGCAGTTCACTTCCACCTGCACCCGCGGGAAAGCACGGGCAAACCGCACCAGAATTTCGGGCAGGAAACGCCCGACGTAGTCGTCCGGCGTACCGATCCGCACTAGCCCGGACAAATCGGGACGAGTCAGGGCCGCGACCGCTTCATCATGCAGCTTCAACAACCGACGCGCATAGCCGAGCAGGGCTTCCCCGTCGGATGAGAGCTGGACGCCGCGACCATCGCGCTGAAACAAGGTTCGATCCAGCGTCTCTTCCAGCCGTCGCACCTGCATGGAAACGGCTGATTGCGTGCGATGCACCTGCTTGGCGGCTTGGGTGAAACCGCCAGCATCGACGATGGCAACGAATGTGCGCAGCAAATCGGGATCGAGTTGGACGGACATGGCAAGGCTCTCGATTCATCAAGAATACAAATCGATCATATCAAACTTATTCGTTGGATGAATCGATTTTTCGCCAGCATACTGCCTTCAGATCGAAATCAGCGAGGATTAAACCATGTTCCGCGATGCCACCTTATACCTGGATATCCCCTCCGAAAACCCTCCCGGTATTCGGGTTCGCCTCCGTGCCGCGTTGGCTCGGTTGTGGGAATGGTACGAAGTATATTGCCAGCGTCGGGCCCTGCTGAGCCTCGACGATGCGATGCTGAAAGATATCGGCATCAGTCGCGCCGATGCGCTTCGGGAAGGGAACAAACCGTTCTGGCGCCCGTGACCGACGGCTATGGCCGGCTCATTTCGTCACTGGGTGATCGGTTCAGCAGATGCGGGTCAACGGATCCGCTAATCGATCACGCACCCATTCGGCAAACTGATCCGCTGGCATGGGGCGACCGAACAAGTAACCTTGGGCGAAGTCGCAGCCTTGATCGATGAGGATCTGTCTGCTGTTCTTCGGTTTCCACGCCCTCGGCCACGACCTTCAATCCCAGGCTATGGCCCAGATTGACGATGGTGGCCGCGAGGATGCGATCGTCGGAGTCGACGACCAAATCACGCACAAACGTCTGATCGATTTTCAGCGCCGTGATCGGCAGGCGCTTGAGATAGCTTAGGCTCGAATACCCCGTGCCGAAATCGTCGATGGCCAGTCCGATGCCCAACTGCTGAAGGGCTAACAGCGTATCCGTCGTTTGGGTACTGGCATCGAGCAGGCTGGATTCAGTCAGCTCTAGCTCCAATGCGTCAGATCCCAATCCGTGTGCTGCCAGCAGATCGCAAATGTGTTGGGGGCATTCTGGATCGCGGAAATGGCGAGCCTCCAAATTCACCGCCACGCTCAGCGGCGGCAAGCCGGCCTCGCGCCATGCCGCGAGTTGCCGGCAAACGGCTTTCAGCATCCAGTTTCCCAACGCGACGATAAGGCCGCTCGCTTCCGCCACGGGAATAAAGCGTCCTGGCGGGATCAAACCCTGCTCGGGATGTCGCCAGCGGACTAGCGCCTCGGCACCAACCAGCCGCCCGTCGGTCAAATCGACCTTGGGCTGAAAATAGGCGACCAAGTCGCCATTTTCGATAGCCTTGCGCAATTCCGACTCCAGAACCAGCCGCTCGATGCTAGCAACATTCATTTCGCGCGCGTAGAACACTTGAGTGTTGCGGCCTTCTTGTTTGGCCCGATATAAAGCGGTGTCGGCATTCTTTAGCAAATCGTCGAACGTCGTTCCATCGCGGGGATAGAGGGCGATGCCGACCGAAATGGTCGTGTGCAGGTTATGGCCAGCGACGGTAAACGGTTCACGAAAAGCGGTCAGCAACCGGTTGGCGACCCGTAGCGCGCCCATTTGATCGGCATCCGGCAGGAGCAACACGAATTCGTCGCCTCCCAGCCGGCAAACCATGTCCGCTTCCCGGGTGAGACCCTTGAGCCGAGCCGCGACCTGCATGAGCAAAGCATCGCCTTCAGCATGGCCGAGAGAATCGTTGACTTCCTTAAACCGATCCAGGTCGAGAAACAGAATCGCCAGCTCCTCACCTCGGCGTGCCGCTAGCGCTAGCGCCAGTTTGGCGCGCTGAGCGAGCAGGATCCGGTTGGGCAAATCGGTCAGGGCGTCGTAGTAGGCCAAATGCTCGATGCGTTGCTCGGCCTCTTTCTGATGGGTGATGTCGGTGGCGATGCCGACGTAATACGCGACCCGACCCGCCGCATCATGCACTTCGCTGATGGTCGCCAGCGCCAGATAAAGCCCACCGTCCTTGCGCCGGTTCCAGAGCTCACCCTGCCAGGTGCCTTCAGTCGCGATGATTTGCCACATCGCTGCATAATAGGCTTCCGACTGGCGATCGGACTTAAGCAGCCGCGGGTTTTTACCCAGTACCTCGGCTTCTGAATACCCGCTCAGGTCGGTGAAAGCGGGATTGACGGCAATAATGCATTCGTTTACATCGGTCACGATGATGGATTCCCGAGCCGCCTCGAACACTGCCGCCGCCAGACGCTGACGTTCCTCGGCTCGCTGCCGGTCAGTAATGTCGCGAAACTCCGTCACCCGCACCGGGCGTCCTTGGTAAGGGATGTTTTTTCCATGAATCTCCAAAGGGTAGATCGTGCCATCCTTGCGTAATCCCTCAACCTCGTAAATTTTGGAATACCCGTTCAAAATATGCTGCATCACCAGTTCCCGCCATTCAGGGGCGATCAGCAATAAACTGCTCATGCCGGCGAGTTCGACCATCGAGAAGCCAGTGATTTCAGCCAATCCTTGATTGCATTCCAGAATAATGCCATTTTCGTGAATGGCGATTCCCCCAAACGAAGCTTCGTGCAAGATGCGGAATCGCTCCTCGCTTTCCCGCAACGCTATCTCAGCCTGTTTGCGCTCGGTAATATCCCGCCAGGTGACATACAAAATCGGCTGTCCGTGCCAAGGAACTGGCGTTAGTTGCACTTCGACCCAAAAATCCGAGCCATCAAAGCGGCGATTCACCCATTCAAACTGTTGCCCGCCTTCCCGAAAAGCCCTGGCGGCGATCTCCTCCGACTTTTCAACGGACAACCGTCCGTCGGGTTGGCGTACCGGCGACAAATCGGCTGGACAGTGCTGGATCACTTGCTCTCGCGTCGTCGCTCCCAGCATCACCAGAACCGTTTCGTTGCAATCGATAAATTGCCCGCCATCGATCAGCAAGGCACCATCGCCCGCCTTTTCGAATATCAGGCGAAACAATTGCTCGCGCTCCTGTAGTTGGAGGGTGCGGGTCTCGACCAACGCTTCCGCCCGTCGGCGCTGGGATACCGTAGCAAACAGATAAAGCGTTATCAGGAAAGTGAGTAGTACGCCCGCCACGAGAATCCAACGCTGGGTGTAGTCGGCATTACCCGCGACGAAAGCGGTGGTCGGCTGAACCTCGATCCGCCAGATCCGATCACCCATCGGAAAATCCCGGTGAGTAGGGTGATGGCATATCGATGGTCATTTGCTCGGTCTCGACGGCCGAACGCCGCGCTGTAAAGCAGCTGCCGTTCCTTTGGTGCAGAGAGGTCCGATCAAATAGAACCCAAGCCCTTGAGGCTTGATATTGGTAAGGGCATTTTCGACAATGTCGCCAACCCGGATCACCCCGAGGACGAAGCCTTGTAACCGCTCGCGACGCGCTTTCACATCGAGCGGATCTTCTCCGCCTCGATAGACCGGGGCGAACGCGAGCACCGAGTAGCGTTGAGCGGTTTCCTGCACCAGAACGTAGCGCTCGGTAATGGTCAGTCGACCGGTCTCCCAGGCTTGCAGGAGTGCAACTCCCCGTGCTGGATGAACCGAATCGGGACTGAAACCTAGGGCAGCTTCGTTGCCAGCATAAGGCTCCAGATAATAAACCGGAAAATACACGTCGCGGGCGCCGGCGGACACGAGCCGTCCTTCTAGATCCCGCTCAGTAAACTGGAAACTGGGAAAACCATCCTTGCGAGCGGTGGCTTCGAATGCCGCGCGCTGATTCCGCACAACCCTTGGAATCCATTCCAGAGCCTGGAAGTCGCGATAGTCGAGAATCGGCGCGACAAAGCGATGGAATTCCAGCCGGCTGACCGATTCGGAGCCGATGAAAAAGCGTTGTACGGCGCCGAGATCCCGCAGGGTCCCTTTGAACTTCTCGACGATGATGCCGCTTCGTTCCGCTGCGATGCTTTGGAAGCGACGCTCCAGCGAATCCCGCCCGCGCTGGCGAAATTCCACGAATGCGCTGGTGGTCAACGCGAGCCCGATCAACGCGGTGAGAGTTGCGATTCCCCAGGCTGTGGCCGGAGCGGCTATCTCTACCTTGCGCCGAGTCCGAGCAATGAAAAGTACTCCGCCGATCAGCAGCGTCAAAACCGTCAGTGCAAGCGCGCCCATCAAGGCACGGCTGGTATTTCTCGCTGTGGTGGAAATTTCTTGCCGGATCGGCGTGCGGAGCAACGCGACCGGTTTTGCTTGGATATCCTGGAGCGCCTCATATACGAACAAGGCTTCCTCAGGGCCCGGACGCAACAGCGGTTCGTCAGGCCGTAGGGCTGTCAAGTAGTCGCGCTCGATCGGCGATAGACGTGGGTCCAGATCCGCGAACAGCTCGAAAGCAACTTTGGTTTGCTCGGCCAGCTCGCGCAGCAAGGGTACATCCATGAATCGGCCGAAGACCAAGACGCCGTGCGCCGGTCCGGTACCCTGAGTCGTCAGGATAGGGCGCGCGGCTAATAGCAGCAGTCCGTGTTCGGTGCGCAGTAAACCTGCGAGAGCTCGTTTTTCCAATACTGGTTGGAGCAAGGGCCAAATGGCAGGTTTTTCGCCCGAGAATCCTCGCAGGCTTATGGTTCCACCTAATTCGGAGTCATAGCCACCGCTATAAAGCACCCGACCATCCCGATCGAAGATCAAGCACCAGTTCAAGTGCGAACTTTTTTCCAGCGTGCGCCAGTTACCGAGATTGGATGAAATAAACTCGGGATCAGGATTGGCGGCGAAAGCGTAAGCATCGTCCCATTCGGCCCAATCCGCCACTTTCTGATCGAGCTGATGCAGCTCGCTTTGGATCGCCGCGCTCGCGCGAGCATTGTCCTCGATGGCTTGGGTCTTCTCCAGTTTTTCGAAGGCGGGTTGGACGATCCAACGATTCAGCGAGTGAATCGTCAACAGTACCGCTAGAAATCCGACCGTGACGGAAAGGATCGCTTTTATTCGGATTTTCATGACGGCTTTTGCCGGGGCGTCGCTGGCACTTCTGTAACAATCTCCGGTTTTCCAGCCCGCGCGTAAACTCTAAGTCTAGCGTTTGTATTCCGATGTTGGCGGGCGGTCAGCGGGTGTGGGAACGCTGAGTTCCAAAAAATAAGCCAGCGCCGCGAGCAAGCCGACCCCTATTGCCCATCCGCCGAGCTGCCAGACCCAGATCGAAGGAAAACCGAACAACCAGGTAGTCGGATCGGCGGGGTCACCGAACAGGGTATTACCGAGCACGGCACCCGGTCCGGCGGCAAATCCCATCCACAATAACATCAGCACCGTGATCGGTCGAACCCAGCGGCGTTTGCGTGGCGGTAACCGTGTTTGTTCATCCAGCCAGCGGTGGCATTCCGTCTTGTGTTCAGGATCGTCGCGAGTGAAAGCCGATAACGAGATCGCCATCCCGAAGTTTGCCAGCAACCCCCAAGCGGCGGCATGGATAGTCAGTGGCCAGCGGCCCCAGGCATCGATGCCGAGCTTGCTCAGTCCGACTGCTTCAGTCAGTGTCACTACCACCAACCCGACCAGCAAGCCGGCGATCACGCCTTGGCGGGTCAGAAACGGCCAGTAGCACACTCCGACCAATGCCGGGGCCATTTGCAGGCCATAGGATACTGCCAAGCCGCCCAACAGCGCTAATGCTTCGCTGGAAGCACTGGCCACCAACAATGCCAGCATCACCACGCTCACCACGCCCATCCGGCCAACGAACTTGAGGGTATGATCATCAGCGCCCGGCCTCAGAAAACACTGGAATAAATCGTGAGCGATCAGGCCACCGGCCGTGGTCATGTAACAGGAGGCGGTGGATTCCATCGCGGCCAATGCCGCCAGGGTCAATAGCCCCACCAGCCAAGGCGCGGTGCCGCCGAGCAGGTTGATGAGCTGCGGCACCAGTAAATCTCGCCCGCCCGGCAGATCGAGCAAGTCACGGTGCCCTAATTCATCGACCAATATCGGATTGACCAGATCAGGGTGAGCTGCCAGGAATGTCCGATCCGCTCCAAGAAAGTGGCCGCCGATACCTTGAATGGCGGTAAACACCACCAGGATTAAACCCATCGCGAACGCCGAAACCCAAACCTGTTGGACGGCGAACGCCGGCCGGCGGCTGGCCAGTGCCAGCATCGTGAACGCTGGCGAGACCTGAATGCCCATGAGCGCGATCAGATAAGTCAGGATCATCGTTCCGGTCCAAGGTCCGCCGATGGCCCGCAAGCCATCGCTGATCCCTTGCATCGCGCCCGGGATGGCGAGATAGTGGCTATAACCGTCGGGCGTTCGTACGGTGTCGTCTTGAGCCAGGGCGATCACGCCAGCGATAAACCGATCCCAGCCGCCGACATAGTGCAGCGTCAGCCAGCCGACACTGACAATGCCGACGGCCAGCAAGGGAAATTGCAGTACATCGACCCAAACGACAGTACGCAATCCACCGGATGCGACATAGCTGACAACCACGCTGGCCAGCACCCACATCCCGAATTCGACGCCCAGCAACCCATCGGTGAGCACGTTGAACAGAAACCCGGCCGCGCGGAGTTGCACGCCGATGTAAGGCACCGAGAACAGCAGGGCGACGCCGACCACCCCGATCCGTAGCAGGTCGGAACGGAAGTACCACGCCAGCAACGCGCCGGGTGTGGTAAAGCCGTGCCGTTGACCTAACAGCCACTGCCGCTTGAGAAACAGAATACCAGTGAGCGGAATCGTCAGAGCGTAGAACGAAGCGTAAGCGTATTGCCAACCCTCGGTATAGGTCAGGCCAGGATGACCGATGAAGGTCCAGCCCGAAAAGCAGGTGGCAGTCGCCGCCAGGGCGAATAGAGTGGGAGACAGATTGCCGCCGGCGAGAAAATAATCGACGCTTGTGCGGGCCCGTCGGGCGCCAACGATGCCCGAGATGATGCAATAAGCCCAGTACAGGATCATGCAGCCGAAAATCCAGGCGATTTTCGGCGGGATAGCGGCAGCTTCGGTCATCGGCTTCAGCTTCTTTTTCGCACACTCTATAAGAGTAGCGAATCAGCTTCTCCGCTGCCTGTTTCCGTCGCGAGTACCCGAGCATCCCCGCCGTGCCGAAGGTTTGGGAGTACGGTCCGCGGTTGCGGAATTGAATTTAAAGACAAAAAACAATCCAGGACCAATTAAGCCCTAACAGTTGTGGCCGCTGGGCAGGGCGTCGCGAAGAAACGCTTTTATCTCATATAGTTGAATAACGAAAGATTTTGAATACTGACGAATGATTGTTGTGCCGCCTGTAGCACGAAGGTCGCGTAGCTCAAGCGAGTCGCTGCCTCGGGGTAATCGAGATCGCCCACGTCGCTGATGGTTTCCCGAAGGTGGACGACAAAGTCGCTGTTGGTATTTTGCTGGTCATCCAATGCTTTCAGCCGCACACCGACCTCGGTACGCACGGCGTTCAGATTGTCGAAATGCTGATCCAGTCGAGTCAAGGTATCGGCCATCACGTTATGAAAATTGGCGGATGGGCTTTCCAGTTCGTCCGCCAGCGTATCCAGGGTTGCGAACACGCCTTTGGTAGGGTCGCTGGGATCGGTTTCGAAAACCTTTTGGCCGGAATCCCCGACCGGAACATCCAGGTAGGATCCGGCCTGAATCGAACGCTGGCCCTGATCGCCCTGATAGTTGCCGCTGGCATCGAACGGTTGGGTATGACTTTTGAAGCCAGCGAACAGATACTCCCCGTCACCGTCCCGCGTGTTGGCCAAATTCAGCATCTGGGAATGCAGTTGACGGATCTCCGTGGCGATAAAGCCACGATCCTCGGTGTTAAGCGTGTCGTTGTTAGCTTGAAGGGTGAGTTCTCGCGCCCGCTGCAACAGGTCACCGGCATCCCCTAGCGTGCTGTCCTCAACATTCAACCGACCGCTGGCCAGATCGATGTTGCGCTGGTATTGATTGTATCGGCCGAGTTCCTCGTTTAGACCCAGCAAGCGTGCGCTGCCGACGGGATCATCGGCGTGATCGAGAATGCGATTGCCAGTGGCCAATTGCTGCTGGACCTTGGCCAAGGCGACCTGCCGGTCGTTGATGGCTTTCGAGCTTTGCTGATAAATCAAGGAAGTGGCGATACGCAACATGGCTTATCTCCTGACCGCATCCAGCAGGGTTTGAATGATCGAATCGCCGACTTGAATGACTTTGGCGGCCGCCGCATAAGCTTGCTGATACCGCATCAAATTGGCTGCTTCCTCGTCCAGATTCACGCCGGAAAAGCCATCGCGCGCCTGAGTGGCTTGTTCCAGCAAAGCCGTTTGGGCTTGGACGGCGCTGCGGGCACCGCTACCCTGAGTGCCGACCTCGGCGACCATCTGGCTTTGGATATCCTGGAGGCTGCTGGTGCCGCCCCGTAGTGTTTGATCGGTCTGTAAGTTCGCCAGCCCGATGGCGTTGGCGTTGTTCCCCACGCCGCCCACGGAGTCGGCAGCGGCAAACTGGCGCGGATCGGTGATGAGCACCTGGAAATTTCGCGCGCTGGCCTGTGTGGGCTGGATCAGGAAACGATCACCGGCAGCGGGTGTGCCGCCGATGGCGATGGTCATCCCCTCCGCCGTGAACGGTGGTCCAGCACCCAGCGAAACACTTTGATCATCCGATAGGCGGCGCAGATTATAGCCGGTGCCGTTGTAGCTCAACTCGTAGTCGGAAGGTTGCAGATCGCCGATATTGGAGAGAGTAACCGTTAGCGCGCCACTGCCGGTGTTGGCAGCATTGGCCGCGACCTCGGGCGTGATCGGCGCAAAGAAATCACCGCCGGGATCACCGTTGAAATCCAATCCCAGCTTATGTTGGGCATTGAAGGTTTCGGTCAAGCCGGCCGCCATGAGGCCAAGTTTGTTTTGGGCCGGATCCAGCACTTCATTTTGGAAATCCAGCAAACCGCCGATTTCGCCGCCATTTAGCAAATTGTTAATGCCGACATTAGAACCCTCGAAGCGAATGTCCAGCTTGCGCGGATCCGACGCCGAGCGAACGGTTTCGAGCGTGTTCGCCTGGTTGCCGAGCACCAGGCTTTGGCCGTTGCCAATAAACACGCTGAGGGTACCGTCGTCCTGGGTGACTGTGCTAACCGGTACTTTTTGAGCCAGGTCAGCAACCAGTTGATCCCGCTGATCGAGCAAATCGGAAGAGGTGCCGTTGCCTTGCGACAACGCAATGGCCCCGTTCATCTTGGCGATATTTTCCGCCAGCACGTTGACCTGGGTGATGGTGTCGCTCAGGGTTTCATTGGCGCCTTGGCGCAAACTGTCCATCTGGCCGTTCATTTCCTGGAAAGAGGCGGCTAGCGTGCTGGCTTGACCGAGCAGGGCTTGCCGCGCCGACAGCGATGCCGGGCTGTCGGCGACATCCTGGACGGCGGCGAAAAATTGGCTGAGCGCTGGTGACAAGCCGGTTTGGCTGTCACCGAGGATCCCATCCAACTGGCTGATCCAGGTATCGAGGGTTTCCGACTGACTGACGTTCGAGCCGTGGTTGCGCACTTGTTGCGTCAAAAAATCGTCGTAGACCCGTGTGATGGATTGCACCTGGACGCCGGTACCCACGTACATCGATCGCGCCGCGTTGCCGGCGAGATCCGGCAGATTAGTCGTCAGCTCGACCCGCTGCCGAGAATAGCCGGGCGTGTTGACATTGGCGATGTTATGGCTGGTGGTGGCCAGGGCGCGCTGGGAAGCGATCAACCCCGAGAGTCCCGTGCGCAGAATGTCTACCATGAGTCAGTTCCTCCGGCCGCTGGGCGGCTCCTCGTTACGGGGGCGCGACCAGGCATGGGACGGCTACCCCTTCGTACTAGATATCGGCCGGGTAAGCGTCGACTTTAGGCTGCCCAGGGCAGTGTCGAACGCGGGACCGTTCATCAGGCCCAGAATTTTTCTCGCGTAGTTCGGATCGGTGGCGTAACCGGCCCGCTGCAACGCACGTAGATAGGCCGATCCATCCTCGACCAGATCCAGGGCTTCCGTGTAGCGCGGGTTGACTTGCAGGAATCTCACGTAATCGTTGAAGCTCTCGGCATAAGAGGGGTAGGCTCGGAAGCCATCGCGCTGCCGGACGGCGACGCCGCCCACGAACTCGAACGTGGCGTTGACGACCGTTTCGCCCTCCCAACCCCGGCTGGCCTTGATGCCGAACAGATTGTGGCTGCTCCGACCATCCCCGAAACGCGGCACCGACTTGCCCCAGGCGGTTTCGTGAGCCGCCTGAGCGATGAGTACCTCGGGCGCAACGCCCAACCGCCGGGCAGCTTCCTGAGCGTGTGGCCACATCCGCCGCACGAATGCCGCCGGTGAGGATGGCTCAAAGGGAGCGTCGCTGGCCGGATACGAAGTGCGCTGATTGCCGACGGGATCGATTTTGGCGGCGGTCGTCTCGGCGGGCATCGCCACGCTGGAGCGAATTCTTTGTACCTGTTGGAGAGTAGCCAACGGATCGCCCATGATCGTGGGCGAAGTGGGGCGGGGTGGCGAGCCGGCGCCTTCGCCACCCAGTTGTTTGACCAGTTGATCCGCCAGCCCCAGCGTGCCTTGTCGGGCCATGCTCAAGGCGATTTGCTGGTCGTACAAGTCGCGATAAAGCCGGCTCTGATCGCTGTCCATGAGCCCATCCTCGGTCGGGCTAGCCGCGCGCATGCTCTTCAGCATCATCTGAACGAACACCGCCTCAAACTGCTTGGCAACCTCGCGGAGTGCCTCGGGCGACTGTTCTCGGGCCTGACGACGCAGACCGGCCAACCCCTGCAAGTCGGTATAGACGAAGGCCGAGTCCGCTGTGGCGACCATGATGGGTTTTCCTAGCGCATTTTCGCCTGAATCTCGTCGAAGCGGCGGATCCAGGGTTTGAGCGCGGGCGAATCGGCGGTCAGCTTGGCGGCGGCGGCTTGCGCGGCGGCGTAATCGGAGTAATCGCCAGCCACCAGGGAATACCAGGGACCGGAACGGCTGCCTGTCGAGTAGTAGGCTTGCGGTTCGCTCGACGTTGTCGCCGCCGCGATCTCCTTGAGCGTCTCCATATCCTTGCCGCTATAGAGTTGCACCGTGTAATGCTTGGGATTGCGGGCTTTTAGCCAAGCCGGTTCCTGGAGAACCGCTTCATCCGCCGGCTGGGGTACGGAATTGGCCTCAGCTAATGGGGCAGCGGGCGGGGCAACAGCCACCGGTGGGTTGTCGGCATGGCCGTCATTGGTAACCGGCGATGGTTTCGGCGAGGTCGCGACCAGTGCCGCCTCGGCTGACGGATGTGCCGGTGCTTGCGGTGCCGGGGTCAGCGGAGGATGGGCCTCGGGATTGGGTTCGTTCTGGATGGAAGCGGGTTTCGGATTCAAATCGGCTAAATGCGGCGGATCGGAGACCAACACGGCCGGTTTGGGTTCTCGCGTGGGCGGTGCCGGTTCGTGGACGGTTGGTGCCGGTTCATGGACAGCTTGTTCCTCGGATTTGGCCGGTTGGTGCCGCACGGTATCGATGGCCGCCGGGGAAATCGCTGGCTTGCTGGATACGGTTCCGGCGCTGGCCACGGCCGGCGGATCGGCTTGGCGGGCCAAGTTGATCATGATTTTGATCGCGCCCGCCTGCAATCCGAGAGCGATCAGCAGGGCACCGATCAACAGCGACAGGGTTTTCCAGTTGACGTTAGCCATGTTCAGATGACGATGAGTTCGGCTTTAAGAGCGCCAGCCGCTTTTAGCGCTTCCAGGATGGCCACCAAATCGCTGGGCGAGGCGCCGACCTGATTGACTGCGCGAACAATGTCGTCCAGGGCGATTCCTGGATCGAACAGAAACATCGGTTTCTTTTCCTGATTGACCGAAATGTTGGCGTTGGGAACCACCACGGTCTGGCCACCTGACAACGGCGGCGGTTGGCTGACGATCGGGTTCGAAGCGATGGTCACCGTCAAATTGCCGTGCGATACAGCCGCTGGGCCCACCTTGACGTTTTGGCCGATCACCACCGTGCCGGTACGAGAGTTCACGATCACCTTGGCGGCGGTTTGGGCCGGAACCACGTCGATGTTTTCCAGCACCGCGATCAAGCTGACTCGCTGGTTACGATCGGCCGGGCCACGTACCTGAATCGAGGTCGCGTCCACCGCTTGCGCAACCTCGCCGCCGAACGCCTTGTTGATCGCCTCGACCATGCGCTCGGCAGTGGTGAAATCAGCCTGCCGAAGGTGTAGCACAATGGGGCCCTCCTTGCCAAAAGTGTCGGGAACTTGACGCTCGACGGTGGCACCGTTGGGAATCCGGCCGGCGCTGGGAACATTGACGGTGATTTTCGACGCACCCGCCTCGACACCCAGACCACCGACCACCACATTCCCTTGCGCGATGGCATAGACCACGCCATCCACACCCTTCAAGGGCGCCATTAACAGGCTGCCACCGCGCAAGCTCTTGGCATTACCGATCGAGGATACCGTCACATCGATGGTTTGGCCCGGTTTCGCGAAGGGTGGTAGCTCCGCTTGCACGGACACGGCCGCGACATTTTTCAGTTGCAGATTGACTTCCGGCGGTACCGTGACCCCTAGATTGGACAACATGCTTTTCAGGCTTTTGACCGTGAACGGGGTTTGCGTGGTTTGGTCGCCGGTATTGGTCAGGCCAACCACCAAACCGTAGCCGACCAATTGGTTACCGCGTACTCCGGCGATAGTGGCCAGATCCTTGATGCGTTCAGCCCAGGCACAGTGAGTCGCCAGCGCTAGCAGCAGGAACAGCGAAAAGCGGCGGAACATGATATGCAGCCTCATCGTCGATCTAGAACGGCCATAGGGGGCTTAGGAAAAAGCGGCCGAGCCAGCCAACCGTGTTAGCGTCGGCGAGCACACCATTGCCAGCATAGGTGATTTTGGCGTCGGCCACCCGGCTGGACGGTACCGAGTTATCACCGGCGATGTCCTCGGGCCGGATCACTCCCGAAATCTGCACCACTTCCTCGCCCTGATTCAAGGTCAACATTTTTTCGCCACGAATGGCCAGGTTACCATTGGGATAAACCCCGATCACCACTGCCGAAATATCGCCGGTCAGGCTGTTGCTCTGGTCGCTGGAACCTTCGCCACCGAGTTTGCGGTCCCCGTTGGCGGTGTTTTCCAGCGTAGCCGAACCGGCGCTGAAGGGCGTACCGAACAGCGTGGGGTTTTGGATGTCGATCTCACTCTTCTTTTTGGCGGTGGTGTTGGCCGATTTGGTGGCGACGGTCTTTTCGGTCAGCCGAATGACCACGGTATCGCCGACTCGGCGAGCGGTACGATCCTCGAACAACCGCATGTCGGCGCCAGCCCGATAGATCGTGCCCGATTGCTGGGCACCTTGGTCGACGGGATCGGTCGGAGCCATAACCCGGGGCGTAACCGGTTTGAATTCGTAATGCGGAGCCAATCCGCTGCATCCCGACAGCAGGACAAGCAGCGCCAGTGCAGCGGATTGTTTCTTCATGATCATGGCCTACAGATTGTTGTTGACGTATTGCAGCATTTCATCGGTGGTGGAGATCGCCTTGGAATTCATCTCGTAAGTGCGCTGGGTTTCGATCATGTCCACCAGCTCTTCCACCACATTGACGTTGGACGTTTCCAGCGAACCCTGCACGACCGATCCCATCCCGTTGCTGGCCGGCTCGCCAGTTTGGGGCGAACCGCTGGCGGTCGATTCCAGGAACAAGTTGCCGCCGATCGCCTGCAATCCGGCGGGGTTGATAAAATCGGTGAGCTGGATCGTGCCGACCTGGGTAGCCGCCGATTCGTTGGCGGCTTTCGCGCTCACCGTGCCGTCGGTGCCGATGGTGATGGTTTGAGTATTGGCCGGTATCGTGATTTCCGGTTGCAGCAGGTAGCCGTTGGATGTGACGATTTGGCCCTTCGGAGTTGATTTGAAACGAGCCGTCCCGTGTGTAAGCGGCCGTCCCGTCTGGGAGTTGCACCTGAAAGAACCCCCGGCCGTTAACGGCCAGATCCAGGTTGTTACCGGTTTGGGTCAGGTTGCCCTGGGTAAAAACCTTGGCGGTGGACACGATACGAACCCCCGTGCCAAGCATCAGCCCCGAGGGTAGTTGAGTGTTTTGCGAGGTTTGGCCCCCGGTTTGGCGCACGTTCTGATACAGCAAATCCTCGAATTGGGCGCGACTTTGCTTGAAGCCGGTGGTACTGGCGTTGGACAGGTTGTTCGAAATGACCGACATTCGAGTCTGTTGCGCATCCAGGCCGGTCTTGGCGATCCACAGAGAGGCAGTCATCGGTGTTGCTCCTATTCCAAACGCAGCAATTGGTTGGTGGTGCTGGAATTGTCCTCGGCCACCTTCATCATTTTGATCTGTAATTCAAAACGGCGGGATGACTCGATCATACTGACCAAAGCCTCGGCGGAATTGACGTTGCTGCTTTCCAGCGCGCCGCTTTGCAGGCGAACGTCCGCCGAGGCCGCAAGGGATTGTCCATCGGTAGTGCGCATCAGGCCGGTGGCATCCTTGTAAAGCCCGTCGTCGGTCGGATCGACTAGCTTGATGCGATCCACCTGCACCAGGGTGGTCGAGGCTTCGCCAAGCGGTCGAATCGACAGGGTGCCGTCCGCGCCGATTTCGATCTTCTCGGCCGGCGGGATCGAGATCGGGCCATTATTGCCCAACACCGCATGGCCGTTACCCGTGGTCAGTAGACCGTTGGCATCGACCTGCAAGTCGCCGGCACGGGTGTAGGTTTCGTCGCCATTAGGACCCTGCACGGCGATCCAACCCTTCCCCTGGACAGCGATATCCAGGTCGCGGCCGGTGGTCATGACTCGGCCGAGCCGTGGGTCCGAACCGGACCGTTCGGCCATGGCGTATACACGGGTCGGCATTCCGGTATCGCCAAAAACCGGCATGCTGCGAAAGTCGGCCAAGTCCTGCCGGAACCCGGTGGTATTGGCGTTGGCCAAATTGTGGCTGACGAGAGCCTGAGCTCGCAGGGTTTGCTGGGCTCCGCTCATCGCGACGTAGAGCATGCGGTCCATGGTTTGGGTACCTCTGGACTTTAGATGTTGATGACGGTTTGGATCATTTCCTTACCGGCGGTGATGCTCTTGGAGTTGGCGTTGAAATCGCGCTGGGCGACGATAAGGTCTACCAATTCCGTCGCCAGATCGACGTTGGAGCTTTCCAACTCACCGCTGGTGAGCGTCCCGAGACCTTTGGCGCCCGGCGCGTCGGTGATGGCGGTCCCCGATTCCGTGGTTGCGGCCCACTGGGTGTCACCGATGCGCTTGAGGCCATTCACGTTCGGGAAGTTGGTCAGCGCCAGCCTGGACTCGTCGGTCGTATCCGCTGCCGGTGCTGTCACTATCAGTGGCCGTAATGTTGCCGTAATCATCGACGCTGATGTCCGTCCAGGGACCTAGTTCCGCTGAGATCTTTAAAGGGGTACCACCTTTATCCAGCAAATTCTGACCGTCAGGCTGTTGACGATGTTGCCATCTCTTGTCAACGTGAAAGCTACCGTCCCGGGTATAGGAGGTGTTGCCGGAGCTGTCTTTTACGGCAAAGAAACCGCTGCCATTGATCCTCAGATCGAGAGCGTTACCGGTCATGATCCGTGTCGCCCTGCAAGAATGATTGATTGATCGCTTGCGTTCTGACGCCAGAACCGGGCGTTGTCTTACCTGCATTGGCATCCACTAAATCACCGAACTCGATGTCTCCCCTCTTGAAACCCGTCGTACTAGCATTAGCGATGTTGTTCGAGACGACATCGATGTGTGAGGTGGCCGCTTTAAGGCCGGTCAAACCGGTATTCATAGCTGACATGGAGTGAATCCTTTTGTCGCTGAGTTGTTGAAAATTAGATGATAATCAATCTATTAATTGAGGTACTAACGCAATTGCAGCAGAGTCTGAGTCATCTCATCAGAAGTGCTGATGACTTGAGCGTTGGCCTGGAAATTGCGCTGAGCATTAATCATTTTTACCAATTGTTCGGAAAGCTCGACATTGGATAACTCCAGGGCTCCGGCGCGAACCAAGCCCAGGCTAGCCGTACCGGGTGGGCCTTTCACGGGTTGCCCTGAAGCGGAGGTTTCGACCCAACTGGAATCACCGATGGGGCTGAGGCCCTGAACATTGCGAAAATTAGCCAGGATTACCTGCCCCAGTACCTTAGCCTGGCCGTTACTGTAGCGGCCATACAGACTGCCGTCCTCGCCGACGTCCACGCCGACGACTCGACCGGTCGCATAGCCGTCCTGAGTGACCTGGTTGGTGCTGGAGGCACTGCCGAATTGGGTGGCAGTGTCGAACTTGAGGGTGACGCCTGGTGGGACACCCATCGTGTTGATCGGGCTTTCGGAGCCGTTGGCGCTGCCGTTGCCGGTAATCGGATCAGGCCCGTTGGTGGGCACGATGCTAGTCAGGCTGATAGAACTGGTGCCTGTGTCGGCACCTGCCGGATCCAGGGTCCCGGTCAAGGCGCCAAATGCGTCGAAACACAAGGTACCGCTGGGCGTGGCCGTTCCGGCTGGCGGTAACGCGTTGCCGTCCAAACCTAAGCCGTCCATGCTGAAAAAAACCTGCCAGGCGGCGGTACCACCCGGTGGGGTAGGAATTAAGTATTGGCTACCAGTCGGTGTGCTGGTGGAGGTGGAGCTTAGAGCGTTTTCATCCCTGACAAAATAGGCCGTTAAACTGTGATCGTTGCCAAGGCTATCAAAAATCGTCATCGCCGAAGCGAAGTTATACGTGCGTGAATCGTTGAAGTCGAAACTTGCTGGATCCAGCGCCGTATCGCCCGAATCAAGATTGATTCCGTATTCGCCAGTCGTCGTTTGCTCGGGGTCAATGTTGGCGGTTTGCGTGCGCAGGTCGCCTTCGGTACCGATATCGATGAGACCGGTCGTAGGGTTGGTCTGATAACCTTGGAGCTTCTGGCCAAGGCTGTTGACCACATAGCCATCCTTGTCGAGGCTGAAAGCTCCGGCACGGGTATAGAGCATCGCGCCGTCGGTGTCCGCCAGCACGAAAAATCCTTCACCGTCGATGGCCATATCCAAAGGGTTGCTGGTGGTTTCCAGGTTACCTTGCTTGAATTGCTGGCTGACGGCATTGAGCCGGACACCGGTGCCGATACTGCGGCGAGTCGAGGTACCCAGATCGCTGAGCGAGTAAATGTCGCCGAACTCCGCGCGGGACGCCTTGAAACCCGTAGTGTTATTGTTGGCGATGTTATTGCTGATAACGCCAAGATCCGCGCTGGCAGCGTTCAGGCCGGTGAGGGCGGTGCGAAATGACATAAGATGATCTCCTTCCGGGGACAGTTCGGCGAGTAGTGAGCGAATCTCTTCACCACGCTAGGTGGTCGTGGTTGCCGTCGAATTATTGGCGGCTGTTACAGCCGTGGAATTGGTGGTGGTGCTTGTCCCGGACTCCAACGTGCTGATCAGCGAATCCAGAGAGGTCTTCATCTCGATGATCGCGTTGAGCGTGCTGAACTGCGCCATTTGCGCCATGAATTCTTGACCGTCAATTGGATTGGTCGGGTCCTGGTTTTGGAGTTGCGTAGTCAACAAGCGGAGGAAATCGGCCTGATCGAGTTCGTCGTTGGATTTCTTGTCCGATGTCTGGGTGGTCGAGCTGGTGGTAGAAGCGATCGATGAAGTGCCGGAGATGGTGGTCATAACGATTCCTTAAATTTGCTCATTCGCCCAAGCTCAGAGTGCGCATCAGCATCTGCTTGGAAGTATTGAAAACCTCCACATTGCTCTGGTAAGAGCGTGATGCGGAGATCATATTGGCCATTTCCTCGACCGGATTGACGTTTGGTAGGTTGACGTAGCCTTGCGAGTCGGCGAGTGGATGATCCGGTCGGTATTCGCGGCGCAGCGGTGCCTGGCTTTCAACGATGCCTAACACTTCCACCCCGCCCGACTCACCCTCGGCAGCGTCGAGTTGCGCGGCGAACACCGGCTGTCGGGCTCGATAAGTCGTTGCCGTGCTGCTGCTAATACTGTCGATGTTGGCCATGTTGCCGGCGGTCGTGTTGAGGCGGATCGCCTGCGCACGCAACGCCGATCCCGAAATGTCGAAAACATTGAACAAGGACATGATCACTCTCCACGGATGGCGGTCAGCAAACCCTGAACGCGGTTGTTCAGCAGTTGCAGGCTGGCCTGATAACGCAGGGCGTTGTCGGAAAAAGCGCTTTTCTCCTGCTCTTCTTCCACCGTGTTGCCGTCGATGGACATCTGGTCCGGCATCCGGTAGAGCAGCTCCCCAGGCGTGTCGCCCCCACCTTGCAGGTGGGTGGGGTGGGTCGTTTTCAGAGTACCGCTGCGGCCTTGCAAGCCGGCCAGGGTGGCCTTGAAATCGATGTCCCGAGCCTGATAATTCGGGGTGTCGGCGTTAGCCAGGTTAGCTGCCAAAATTTCGGCGCGCCGAGAGCGTACTTCCAGCGCGTACGCGTGAACGCTAAGAGCTTGTTCGAAACCAATAGCCATTTGCGATTCCCGAGGCGGTGTTCGGAGCGGAAGATTGTTATAGGGTCCGTGCCGAAAATACGACGCTCCTGTGATACTTTTTCATAGAAAGCAAACGACATGCCGATTACCAAAACCGCTTGATTCTTACTCTGATGAAATATTTATTGTGTATTTTTGAGACATTTTGCTCCGTTGCGTTGGCTCGTCCCGGATGAGTGGCGAGCCGAAAAGCGGCGGAAAACCGTCCGTGAAAAACCGCGAAAATCCGGTGACCGATTAACTGACCGTGCGAGGCGATTCGGATGGGAGTAAACCGTTGGTTCCTAGGAGTTCTGTCAGTCTGTTGCGGGCTGGCTTTATCAGCGTGGGCTGCTGACGGAACGATCCAACCATTGGAGAGCATTGAGCAGCAGGTTCATGAGTTCGTGTTGGCACAATACCGGGATCGAGCCGAACCTCCGGAGATTCAATCGCGTAAACTCGATCCCCGCTTGCGATTGCCAAAATGCGGAGCAGCTCTGGAAGCTTTCCTGCCCGATGGTGCGAAATTGGTGGGTAATACCTCGATCGGCGTGCGCTGTTCTGGTCCCCGACCGTGGTCGATCTACCAAAGGATCAACGTGCGGATTTTTGATCAAGTGATGGTCGCCAGCCGTTTTCTAACCAAGGGAACGGTGCTGGCCGCAACCGATCTCCGAGCGGAACGCCGCGATCTCTCCATCCTGACGAGTGGTTACGAAACCCGTCCCGAAAATCTCATCGGTAAGCGATCGCGGCGCGCGCTGGCGGCGGGAATCGTTATTTCGCCGCAGGCCGTCAAGACCGTCCCGCCGATCAAAGAAGGCGAGACGGTCACGTTGGTGATCCGGCAGGGTGGAATGGAGATCACTTCCAGCGGCGTCGCTCTGAGCGATGCCGAACTGGGTCAACGGGTGCGGGTACGCAATGAAACCTCCAAGCGCGTAGTCGAGGGTACGGCGGCGGCCGATCACCGGGTCGAAGTTGGAAGATAGCGGAAATTCCATTAAAGTTAGTCAGCATCCGGCCGATACTCTCGATGTACCTACTGAGAACTGACGGGATGGATTACTACTATGGCCATCAACCCCATTAACGGAACCTATTCACCACCCGTTCGCGGTGGCGGGTACGTGGAGCGCGCCTCCTCGTCAAACGTGGCGTCGTTGCGGGACAAGCTGGTGAGCGAAGTCGATCAAGTTCAGTTGACGCCCGGCTCCTTGAGCCTACGCCAGTTGGAGACCGAGCACCAGGAACCCCCGGTCGATGAGGCGAAAGTAGCGGCCTTACGCAAGGCCATCGCCAACGGTGACTATCGGGTGGATTCGGACCAAATCGCTCGCAAAATGTCTTCTTTCGAAGAAACCTTGTTCTCGTAAGGCCGATTCATGACGCTGACGGCATTGCTACGCGAGGAATTGGCCGCTACCGAACGGTTGGAGCAATTTTTGCGGCGTGAGTATGACGCCTTGAAATCCCGCGACCTGGTCGGATTGGAGCAAATTATCACTGAAAAGCAAACTTGCGTCGATCGCCTGCGCGGGCTGATTGCCGATCGGCTGGCTTATCTGCGAGAGCGGGGAGCGTCCGCCGACGCACCGGGGCTGGCGGCCCAGGTGGATGCCTTGCCAAGTCCAGAGCGGGACGAGACAAACGGGCTTTGGGCCGCATTAGAACGAGCGGCCGAGCGGGTTCGTACCCAAAACGAGGTGAACGGCACCGTGATCGCCGCCAGCCGCAACCATGTCGAGCGAATGCTGGCCATCCTGCGCGGTCGTGATTCGCTGGATTTTCTCTACGATCACGATACCCGCAAGGTGTTCGGCGGTGGGAGCCAGCCTATCGCCAAGGCGTGAACGATGCCCACATGAGTGTCGATCTGCCATTACACTGCTTTTGACTGAGATTTTCGATTTTCCCTGATCCTTCCACCGTCAGTTCCCGCAAGACCACTTCGTTTCTCGTCCGCTCGCATCCATCAAAAGCTTTCAGGATCGTTGGCAACGATTGCGACCGGCGCGCTTGGCCTGATAGAGGGCATGATCAGCGCGTTCGAACACGCTTTCTGGCGAATCGCCAGGCTGGAAGCTGGACAAACCGCAAGAAATCGTGACCGATAACTTGGTCTCCGTTCGAACCAAACTCCGATTCTGGCGATGCTGGAGCGCAGCTTGTCGGCCACCTTGAGCGCGGCTTCGGCGGTGGCACCGGGTAGCAGCATGACAAACTCTTCGCCGCCGTAACGCGCGACGAAATCGGTACTCCGAATCTGGCTGGCGAGTTGTTGTGCTACATCGTGCAACACAGTGTCGCCCACCGCGTGACCGTACTGATCGTTCACCTGCTTGAAGTGGTCGATATCCCAGATCAGAAAGGTCAGGGAATGGCCGAAGCGTTTCCAACGCCGATACTCGCTCTGAATGTGCTCTTCGTAAGCCAGACGATTGAAGACGCCGGTCAGCGGATCTTTTTTCAGCGATTCGCTTTTTTCTCGCAGCAAGCGGACCAGCAACTCCTTTTCCTCGCTCAATTGAAGCAGCCGGATTTGCAGATCAGCAATCACTTGGTTGGATTGATCGCCTAGCGCCGGTAAGGTGTCTGCCAGTCGCGGCGGGTAGACGCGACCCTTGCCGGCCACTTTTTGCAATCTCCGCCAGCGGCGAAATCCCAGATGAATAGCGGAGACCGAGCCAAGGACGGCCAACAGGGTTGCCGGAATCGCGAGCGGCTCGAAAGCGTGCAAAGCGCCCAACTGTTCGGCTGTCGCGCTGTTCGCCATCATGGCTGAAGCGCCGCGCCAGACGCCCACCAGTGTGAAAGCTTGGACAGACACTTCAAGAAAACGCATGATTTTGGTTCCCATTTTTGCACTGCCTTTGTAGTCGTTCGCTGCCGCTTTCGCGGCTTCGGCGCGCTTACGGCTAGAGTCAGAAAGCCTCTAGGACATCTGTATAGTTCCCCGATGAAGCGACGAATGCCCCCTCAAGCGATCCTGTCCGTTCATCGGGATTTTGTGGAGATTCGTTTTGTCGAGATGATATTTAGTTGATTAGCAAAAAGAATACCAATATAAACACAATAGTATTCAGTATCTTATAACTTAATAGTGGGTCAATAATTTGACTGTAGTAAGACATGAGGAGAGTTGATCCAATCGTCAATTCCTTGGCGGTGCCGGAGCGCGAGAAGTGTTTCTCCATTCTCAGAACAGTTTTAGGCGCTTGCAAACCAAGGCGCGAGAAAGTGTCGGACTTGATGAAACACAATCGTGATGATCAAATTTCGGCATCGAATGCAGAAATATGGCCTGAATACGATAAAATGATTAATGCACTTGTTTTTTGTTGGAGCCATGGCCGTGCAAGCGATGCGATTTAATTTCCGAACTCTGTGCCGCAATGCCGCCGAACGTGGTGGCCAGATGCAGCGGCGCCTGCTCGACGCGCTGGGGGCGCGACACACCGTCAAAACCTTGCCGGAATTTGGCATCGAGCGAGCAGCACAACTGGCCGGCTGCACCGCCAACCACATCCGCAACCTGGAAGCGCGCGGGGATTTACCCGTGCCGCGCCTGGTGGATGCGGGCTCCATTCAGCGGCGGGTCTATAACTACAATGAGGTCAACCGCATTCGTGCCGCCATCGGCAAGCGACCCAGCCGGCCGGTTGGCACCGATTGCGTGCGGGTGGTTTTCTCGAACCTGAAGGGCGGCGTGGCGAAGACCACCATGTCGCTGCACTTCGCGCAATATCTGGCACGCGAGGGGTATCGGACGTTGCTGGTCGATGCCGACCCGCAGGCCACCACTACCGGCGCGTTCGGTTTTATCCCCGATCTGGATCTGAGCGACGGGGACGATTTGTTTCCAGCCCTAACCGAAGCGTCGCCGCTAATCGCCAAGGCAATCAAACAGACGCATTGGGAAAACCTGGATCTGATTCCTGCGCGACTGGCATTGCAATACACCGACTGGCGGTTATCGCAACCGGAAGAGCGTCAGAACAAAGCCTTGGGACCGCCGCCGGTGCGACTCCATCGGGCTTTGAAGGAAATCGAGGATCGCTACGATATCGTCGTGGTGGATACACCGCCGTCGCTCGGCATGTTGTCATTGAACGCCATTGCCGCCGCTAGTCTGATCGTCATGCCTATTGTGCCGCATATGTACGACATTTCCTCCAGCGTACAGTATTTTCGGATTTTGGAGCAGGTTTGCGCGCTGTACGAGCGCGAGATCAACGTGCAGCGACTCAGTATCTTGCTCACCAAAGTGGATAGCAGTACGGAGACACTTAACAACATCGCTGTCATCAACGGTGCCTATGGTGAATTGCTGCTCAGCAACCGGATGGGCTTGACCAAGGAACTGCAAAAGTCAGCCAGCGACCAGATCAGCATTTATGAAATCGACCAGCCCCGCGGCTCTCGCGACACCTACAACCGGGCGATCATGATGCTGGACGGCGTCAACACCGAAATTCTGTTGGCGGTGCGCCAGATCTGGCAACAAGAAATCCTCGCCGGGATCGAGGCCGCCGAGGCGAGCCAGCAGGGAAGACCATCGTGAGCGGTCGCCGCAAGTCACTCAAAAGTCTGGGCGATTGGATCGGTACCGGGGGTCACAGTTTCGACGGCAGCCTACTGCGAGGCGACAGCGACAGCGTTAGCCAACCGCTGGAGATGGATCGGCTCGTCGCCAGCCGCTACCAACCGCGTCAGCGGACCGATGAAACGTATCTGGCCGAACTGGCGCAGAGTATCCGTCAATTCGGGGTGATCGAACCGCTGGTGGTCAGACCGCTGGCCGATGGCAGCTTCGAAATTCTGGCCGGACACATGCGCTGGCAAGCAGCGCGGCAGGCTGGCTTGCAGCGGATCCCCGCCGTGATCCGAGAGGCAGACGATCGCACTGCCGCAGCCATTGCGCTCGTGGAAAATTTGCTGCGCCGGGAGCTGAACCCGATTGAGGAAGGACGCGCGCTGCGGCGGTTGCGCGAGGAATTCGGACTGACTCAGGAGCAGTTGGCGGAACTGCTCGGTATTTCCCAGCCGGCTATCAGCAAGGCGCTAGGGTTGCTGAGCCTTGATCCCGAGATTCAATGTCTCATCGAAAACGGCCAACTGGAAGCAGGTCACGGTAAAACGCTGCTCGGTCTGTCACGCCCAGCACGAGTTCGGCTAGCCGAGCAGGCGGCGCGGGAAGGTTGGAGCGTGCGTGAGTTGGAACGGCGACGGGCCTTGCTGGTGGCGGGTACTCCGTCCCGTCAGGCGATGCCACGCGATCCCAATCTCGTTCGATTGGAGGAGCAATTACGAGAACGGCTGGCGACATCGGTCAAGCTACGCTACGACGCTGGCCGAAGCCGTGGCCGTATCGAAATCAACTTCGCTAGCTTGGATGAATGTGAGGGTATTCTAGAGAAAATTGGTATTTTGAGACAGGAAAATTGATATTTTACTTTACTACTGTTTCTTATAGTTTATAAAATACAGTTTATTTCTCATCTTATTGTTTATTTAACTAATCTATAACTATGCTATAATGTAAATTAAAATATACAACTGTGGTAGGCCCAACCTTGCCGCGCTCGAAAAAAGCGCGGCTTTTTTCTTTTCCCCGGCTACCCAACTCAACGGCCCTTACCATCGGCGATGGCGAAGCAAGGCATGCCGAGCGTGTGAGTGCGTTCCCCACCGGCGGGCACTTTGCCAAAAGCGGTTTGAGAGTCGATCCGATCCGCAGTCATCGCCACCAAATCGGTGCCGGGAAACGCCTTGAGCCCCGCACTTAGGCTATACCCGCCGCACCGACACCCGGTAGTTCACGCATATCCATGCCTAATTCGGCCTCGATGATCGCTGCCAGAGCCGCGGTACGACTTCCATCGTTATCTTGCTAAAAAGGATATTGATTCTGCTTGACAGGAGACAATCTACATACTATGTATTATCTTTGTATATACAAAAACAGATTACCCGATGAGCAAAAGCAAAAAACAGAAATCCAAGAAGGGCGAAGGTGTGAAATTAGTGGTCAGGATCGAAGAAGACCTACGCGATGCGTTTATCGAAACCTGCCAAGCCATGGACACCACGGCCTCGAGGGAAGTACGTCGGTTCATCCGGGATTTTTTGGCGCGGTCGGATAAGGAAGCCTGAGATGCGGCGAGCAGTAAGCGCGGCTTGCCTGACCTCCGTCCATTTTGTTGACAACCAGCACCAGCGAGGCGTATTACCATGGTTTATCCTTCTCCTGCGACCGGCTCCCAGGAGCAAACTCGAGCGGCGCTCGAAGCGATGCGCGCCTATTTCATGGCCACCGACCAAGCCCGCCCCCGCCAGGAACGACAGCGACTGGCCTATGAATGGCTAGCCGCTATCCGTCGCTTACGGACCGCCGACCGATAACAACGTCGCTGGACCAGCCGTAACGGCGATGGCCAATCGGCGCTCCGCGCCGCGCTTCGGCCAGCACTCGCTATGAACTCCATCCGTCAGCGGCTGCTGTTATGGCTGCTCGCCGGGTTATCGCTGGTGCTGGCTGCGTCCGGTTATGCGACCTATCGGCAAGCTCGTGTCGAAACCAACGCCCTGTTCGACTACCATTTGCAACAGACTGCGTTGGCGTTGCGTAACCAGAATCTCCTGGCCTTGGCGATGGGCGCCGAAGGCGAGAGCGGCGATCTGTTGGTGCAGATCTGGGATCGGAGCCGGGGTCTGTTGTACGTGTCGCAACAGCAGCGGGAATTGCCCTTCGCGACCCAGCCTGGATTTGCCGACCTGATGTGGCGAGATGAATCCTGGCGGTTGTTCGCGCTCCACACCGGCGACCGGATCGTGCAAGTCGCCCAACCGGCGCGGGTGCGCTTACGAATGAGCGCCGACATCGCGCTACACAATCTCGCACCGTTCCTGCTCCTGTTGCCCGGCATGGGGCTGGTGGTTTGGTTCGGCGTGGGCAGGGGGCTGCGGCCATTGTACCGGATCGCCGCCGACATCCAGCGCCGCCGCCCCGGCGCGCTGGAGCCGGTAGCGGCCGAACGACTGCCCGCTGAAATCACGCCTCTAGTTCACGCCCTCAACGATTTGCTAGCGCGATTGGCGCAGACTCTCGACAACCAGCGCCAGTTCATCGCCGATGCGGCTCATGAATTGCGCACGCCCCTGACGGCCGTGCGCCTGCAAGCCGGGCTGGCGCGATCCGCCGCCGACCCCGGAGCCTGTGCCGAGGCGCTTCACGATCTCGGGACGGGTTTAGAACGCGCGACCCACCTCGTCGAGCAACTGCTGGCCATGGCCCGACTGGACGCCGATCCCGCCACTGGTCGAATCGAGCAGGTGGACTTGCTCGCACTCGCCAAAACCGTGATCGGAGAACAGGCTGCCATCGCCGATGCGCGAGACCTCGATTTAGGACTATTACCGAGTGAATCCGTTGCCGTTGCCGGTGATTTTGCCGAATTGCGCACCTTGCTTGGCAACCTCGTGGACAACGCTCTGCGCTACACAACCCGCAGCGGCTGGGTTGATATCGGTGTCCATCGTGCCGGAGCGGAAGCAATACTCGTCGTTCGCGATACCGGTCCCGGCATTCCCCCGGCCGAACGGGAACGGGTGTTCGACCGCTTCTATCGCGGTGCTGATACCCAGGTGCCGGGCAGCGGGCTTGGATTAGCCATTGCCAAGCGTATCGCTGATCGTCACGGCGCCCAAATTCGGCTGAATCAACCCGAGGACGGTTCGGGATTGCAGGTTACGGTACACTTCCCTCTGCTACGGGGGACCTGATCATGATGGGTCTTATTCTGGGAGCAACAACGATTTCATCGCGCCTGGCAGCCGAGACTTCTTGGAGCCAGGGCAAATCGAACGGATAAGCGATTTTCGCCGCCGCACAAGCGGTAGATTGTAGGGTATATTGAGGCGGGCATAAGAAAAATGTGATGGTAACTTAAACATGCCGTTCTTCGATAAACTCAAGGAAGCGGTGATCGGTAAGCCGCACGACCCGCTCAATCCGGAAACCCGGCACCACCTTGCACTGGTTGCGTTTCTTGCCTGGATCGGGCTGGGCGCTGACGGGTTATCTTCCTCTTGCTACGGCCCTGAGGAAGCGTTCCTCGCCCTGGGCCACTATACCCATTTCGGTCTCTATCTCGCCGCTGCTACCTTCCTGACCGTATTCGTCATCGCCTTGGCCTATAACCAGGTCATCGAGCTGTTCCCGACCGGCGGTGGTGGCTACAAGGTCGCCACCCAATTGCTGGGACCGCGTGCCGGCCTGGTCTCGGGTTCCGCGCTGCTGGTGGACTACGTGCTGACCATCGCCATCTCCATCGCCAGCGGTGTGGACGCCTTGTTCAGCTTGTTGCCGCCCAACGCCCAGTCCTTCAAGCTAACGGCCGAGATTGCGCTGATCATCGTGCTGATCGTGCTCAACCTGCGGGGCATGAAGGAATCCATCAAGATTTTGTTGCCGATTTTTCTCGGCTTCTTCTTTACCCATGCGTTCTTAATCCTTTACGGCGTCATCGCGCATTTCGAGGGATTGCCCCATCTGATCCCGGACACGATCAGTGAGACCCAACAGCTCACCGAGCAAATGGGTTGGGCGTTCGCAGTTGCCTTGTTCTTGCGGGCCTACTCGCTGGGCGGCGGTACCTACACCGGCTTGGAAGCAGTTTCCAACAACGTTAACATGCTGAGTGAGCCGCGGGTCAGAACCGGCAAGTACACCATGCTTTACATGGCCGGCTCGCTGAGTTTCACGGCGGGGGGCATCATTCTGTTGTACCTGCTCTGGCGGGTACAATCGGTTCCGCATCAAACCCTGAACGCCGTTACTTTCGGCGCCATCATTAACAGTTGGCAGCTCCCTCCCGTGTTGAGTCATAGCCTTCTGGCGGTCGTGCTACTGTTGGAAGGTGGTCTCTTGTTCGTCGCGGCCAATACCGGTTTCCTCGGCGGACCGACAGTGTTGGCGAACATGGCGGTGGATTCCTGGGTGCCTCGCCAGTTCCGCAACCTGTCTGGCCGGCTGGTCACCCAGAACGGCGTTGTGCTGATGGGCCTGGGAGCGCTCGGCATCTTGCTGTGGACCCATGGCGACGTGTCGGTACTGGTGGTGCTGTACAGTATCAACGTGTTTGTTACTTTTTCGCTGTCTCTCCTCGGCTTGTGCAAACACTGGTGGACCAGCCGCTACGACGAGGCCAGCTGGAAATCGCGGCTGCCATTATCGCTACTCGGATTTGCTGTCACCGGCGGCATCTTGATCGTCACGGTGGTCGAGAAATTCACGGAGGGCGGTTGGTTGACGATTTTGATTACCGGACTGCTCATTGCGTTCTGCGCGTTGATCAAGCGCCATTACGAGCGTGTCCGCCAGCAGTTGCGCAAGATCGATGTGCTGTACGCCCCGCGACCGTACTGGGACGAGGATCTACCGGAACCGCCGCTGCATCCCGGACAGCCGACCGCTATCTTCCTGATCGGCAAAAATCGTGGCTTGGGTATGTACGCGCTCAAGTGGCTTAACGAGGTGTTTACCGGTCATTTCAAAAACTTTATTTTTTTGAGTGTCGGCGAGGTGGACGCGGAAAGCTATGGCGGCAAGGGCGCGCTGCGCTCGCTGCAATACCAGATCGAAAATTCGCTGCGCTACTACGTCAACTATTGCCACAGCCAAGGCATGGCGGCCACGTCTCGCGCCGCCTACGGTACCGATGTGGAAACGGAACTGGAAAAATTGGTGGTCGAGGTCGTATCCGAGTATCCCAACGCGGTTTGCCTGAGCAGCAAGCTGATTTTTGACAACGAAAGTTGGCTGATCTCGTGGCTGCACAACCATACCGCCATTGCCATGCAGCGCCGGCTTCATCTACGAGAAATCCAGATGATCGTCATTCCGATCAAGATTTAGGCCGCGCCAAAATCGCTTTTCCACCGCATCGGGCGCGGATGTGCGAAAGCCGGTTTGGTCGCAATGAATCCACCACTATGGCCGCCAATTACTGCGACCGATCAATTGGTTTCGTGTAAACTTTGTGTATCCATCCGTTCCGGATCCGACCATGACCGCCATCGCTTCTGATTCGTCTCTGTCCGGCTTGGTTTTCACCGGTCGCTTGCCGCTGGTTTGGCACGAATTATCAGCCCTGCCCGATCAAATCGAACTCGGGAATCTGGAGCGGGCGAATCTCACCCATCTCCATACCTTGTTTGCACTGGATATCCACGCCGGTGACTCCAGCGACGACCCTGTTACCCTCGCTAATGCCACCGAACTCAAGCGGCTGGATTTCAAGGTCGGCCTGCTGCTCGAACTCGTGGGGGAACTGTACGCGCGCCAGCAGGCTATCCCTCCAGAACATTCATTGACCTTGACAGTGACCGGTTTGAACTGGCGGGCTGAGACTGCCCCTCCGCCCGGTTGTCTACTGCGGCTGGAGCTGTATTGCAATCTTAGCTATCCCCGCCCGCTTGTTTTCCACGCCCAGGTGGTGGAGACAATTTCCGACTTGGGCGGCTGGCAGATCCGGACCCGATTCCAAGATCCGAGCGAGTCACTTCAGGAAGCTTTAGAGCGTTATATTTTCCTTCAGCACCGCCGGGCTATAGCCCACAGCCGGCGCTCCGCTTCGCGCGCTAAGCCTCCCGATGGGCCATAGGCAGTGATTTGATCTGAGGCGACCGTTCGGTTCCTGCTCTCCGGCATAGTGATTGGGGGAGCGGATCGACGCTGACGCGCCGACCACCCGTGATCGAATAGAAGTGGCTGGCATTAGCTAATCGATAACCTTGCCAGGGGGTGCCGGTCGTGCCGCGTCCGGCGGCACGCCGTCAATGGGCGGAGGTTATGTTTCAAAAACCGTTCAACCCGAGGCACTCCTGGTTTTTTACCGAGCGCTTCAAGCCGCGTGCCGCTTCACCCAGGCCACATACTGATTTATCCAATCTTGCAGAAATTGTCTGCTGGCCGCACCAATGTTGCCGGCTTCATCGAATAGCCCCTCCTTGGCCTGAATGAACGCTTCGGGCTGGCCCAATGTCGGTACGTCCAGATACGCCAGGACATTGCGCAGATGCTGTTGAGCCAGGGCGGTACCGATGGCGCCCACCGAAACGCCGATAACCCCAGCGGGCTTGCCTTTCCAGACACTCTGGCCATAGGGTCGCGACGCATGGTCGATGGCGTTCTTGAGCACACCGGGCATTGAGCGGTTGTATTCGGGAGTGACGAACAGCAGGCCCCGAGCCGCCGCGATGGCCGCTTTGAATCGTTTGACCGATTCCGCCGGCTGGGCGTCGTCATCCTGGTTGTAGAGCGGCAGGTCGCCGATCGGTACCTGTTCGAACGAAAACTCGGACGGCGCCAGCTTGGCGAGAGCGTCGGCCAATTTGCGGTTGAACGAATCGCGGCGCAGACTGCCGACGATCACGGCGATTGAGTATTCAGCCATCGCAATCTCCTCAAGGGTTCAGATGTTACCGGTTCTCAGGCCGCGAGATTTTGTGCAGCGAATTCCCAGTTGATCAGGTTATCGAGCACGGCAGTCACGTAGTCGGCTCGCCGGTTCTGATAGTCCAGGTAGTAGGCGTGCTCCCACACGTCGATGGTCAGCAGCGGCTTGAGGCCATGGATGATGGGCGTATCGGCGTTGCTGGTTTTGGTCACCGCGAGTTTGTCGCCGTCCTTGACCAGCCACGCCCAGCCGCTGCCGAATTGGCTGGTGGCGGCTTTGGCGAATTCCGTTTTGAACGGGTCGAAACCGCCGAAGGATTTCTCGATCAGTTCGGCCAGGGCGCCGGTGGGTTTGCCGCCGCCTTTGGGCCGCAGGCTGTTCCAGTAGAAGGTGTGGTTCCAGATTTGCGCGGCGTTATTGAAAATCGCGGTCTTATCGACGGCACCGACGGACGCTTTGATCACCGCTTCCAAGGGCTGATCTGCCAGGGCAGTGCCCGCGACCAGTTGGTTCAGGTTGTTGACGTAGCCTTGATGGTGTTTGCCGTAGTGGAAGCCGATGGTGTTGGCCGAGATCGTGGGACTCAAGGCATTGTCGGGGTAGGGCAGGGGTGGCAGGGTGAACGGGCCGCTAGCACCGGCGGCACGCGCCTGGCGGGGCAGCGTGAGGTCGCCAAATGCCAGCATGGCGGAGCCGGCTAGCATGGCGGTTAGAAAGCGGCGACGGTTCACGGTCAATTCGGACAGGGGAACGGACATCGGTTGGCCTCCTTTGGCACGGTGTCTGGATCAAGGATAGATCGATAACAGACAGTGTAGCCGACGCACCGTTCACGCTGGACGGGGTTTATAGAGTTGGCGCGGGGCAGCGTAAGCAGCAGCTAAATAGTGTAGTCACGAGATAGAGAGCCAAAGGAAAGCGCAGCGGATTTGGACAATGGCGAGGAAGGAAGAGGTACGTTTGGCGTAGCGTGTGGCAACACCGCGCCAGCCTTTGAGGCGCAGGATGGCGTTTTCAACCAGATGGCGAAGGCGATATAGATAGGTATCGTAATCGCGTTGGTCTTTGCGGTTTTTCTTGGGCGGGATGACGGGGACCATGCGGTGCGCGGCGGCGTGAGCAAGAATTTCGTTGGTATCATAGGCCTTATCCGCCATCAGCGCATCGGCCTGCAATCCCTCGATCAGCGGCAAAGCCTCTGCGCAATCCGCACGGGTACCTGTTGTAACAGACACTCGGAGTGGCAGACCAGTCGCATCCACGGCCACATGTACCTTGGTGTTGAGCCCCCTTTTGTACGCGCCATGTCCTCGTTGCCGCCAACCGCCCCCGCAGCGTGCGGATGCACCTTGATATGGGTCGCGTCGATCATCAACCACTCCATATCGGGGTCATCAATCAACGCTTCCAAGAGCCTTTCCCACACGCCCGCGTCCCGCCACCGAATAAACCGACGGTGCGTGTTTCCCCATCCGCCCAGATCCGGCGGCAAGTCGCGCCACGGCGCTCCCGTCCGTAAAATCCAGAAAACAGCGTTGATAAAGCGCCGATTATCCTCGGCAATCCCTCCCCACTGACCCCTCCGACCGGGTAAATGCGGCTCTATTAAACCCCACACCCGGTCAGATATATCGTGCCGTCTGTGCGCTAATCCTCTCTCTTTGCTCATGTGATCCCCCTTTCGATCACATCAGCCTCTCATATTTCCTATCTCATGACTACACTATCTAGCGGATTGCGAGACTCATTGCAGAGAGCCCCAGCGCGCTACCGCCGGTTCCGCGACCGCCCATTTCCAGGCGTTCGTCCTGTCGGCAGGCGGTCACGACGAACCACTGGCGCGTTTGTTTGCCGCCCTCACCGCTGATGACGGAAAACAGGGCTTCCTTGCACAGGGCCAGCGGCGAGGACAAAACGCGGACCATCTCGACCTCGCCGTGTTCGTTCTCGTAGGGAACCGGGTGCTGGATTTTCCAACGCTCGATGACGCCCGGTTTCAGTCGTCCGATCTGAGCGGCGATTTGGTCCTGCTCAGCCTGATGCCAGGTGCGGAAGATGTATTTGCTGGTGGCGTCGACGGCGACCGCGACCCCGACGCTGACGCCATAGCCCACGGCGGGGTTGGTCGTTGCCGTGCCACTGGCGATGCCGGCGGCGGCCCCGGCAAACCCGCCGACGGTGTTGCAGCCAACAAGGCCAACAGCCAGCAGGCTGGCAATCAATAGCGTGCTCGGGTTGGTTTCCACGGTCGATCCGGTCAGCTTGCGCAGCCGGATCATTGCAGCGCACCCCAGCGCTCGGTGGCGGGTTCGGCGGAAGCCCATTTCCAGCGGGTGGCGTCGCGGCAAATGGTCGCCACATAAAAGTCGCTTTGTGGCTTGCGGTTGGCTTCGGCGGCGGTGTCGACCGAAAACACGATTTCCTTGCAGATCAGATTTTGCCCGCTGATGATCCGGCTGACCGTGACCCGGCCCCGCTCGTCATCCTCGATAGGAACTTGATGGCTCACTTGCCAGGTCGCCACCGCACCGGGTTCCAGTTTGCCGGCGATCTGGGCGATCAGATCCTGCTGCTGCTGATGCGTCTTGCGCTGCGCGTACTGGAGACCGGCCATAGCCGCCGAGCGCACGCCCAGCCCGATACCGGTGGCGACTGCCGCATTATCGGTGACGCTGTCCGCGACCGCCGCGCCACCGACGCCGGCGAGATCGGCCGTTCCCTCGCGCAGAAAGGAGCTGCACCCGCACATGCCGGCGGCGATCCACATCAACAAAAGCGCGACTGAATGGTGGTTTCTCATCAATGATTCAGCTGTCTATCGATCGAAGGCAGCACTAGTGTAGCCGATCAGTGGTGATATGACTTGGATTCGCAGTTTCAACAGCGCTGGTCTGCCCTCGCGTCACTCTAACCGTTCCCTGACGATGCGGATGCCTTCCCAAGCGGGCAGATTGCCTTTGCGGCGTTCGTCGATCAGGAGGAAAAAAGCGTAAAGGTTGAGTGCTGCATCCAGTCCTTGTGGTATGCCACGCGTGACATCAATTTCAGTTCGTTTTGACCAGAGCCGCTTGTACCAAGCAGGTTTTGGATTGGAGTAGTGATCTAATGCCCACAAGAAGATCGAGGTACAGCATAGGCTGCGCAGAGCGGAAAGATCCTTAGAAGTAAAAGGGCGGGCGAGGGCGTGGTCGCGGTCGAGGGCGAGGGCGTGGTCGCGGTCGAGGGCGAGGGCGTGGTCGCGGGCGTGGTCGAGGGCGAGGGCGCGGTCGACGGCGCGGGCGAGGTCGAGGTCGAAGTCGATGGCGAGGGCGCGGTCGACGGCGCGGGCGAGGTCGCGGGCGCGGTCGACGGCGCGGTCGCGGGCGAGGGCGAGGGCGAGGGCGAGGGCGGTAAGGATATGGCTCCAGTCACTATTCAGCGCATTAAGGAAAAACTCTTTCCATTGAGAGAGGTTAAGGCCACAAACAAACCGCTTTTCCCCTACTGCACACCAGCAACCAATTTCTTTCTCAACGGTCGCTGGATGGTTGGAAATTTCTTCTGGCGCGGGCAGCCGGTAGTGGAATTTGTTGCCTTGCCGCTGGCTTAACCACTTACAAAACTGGCTGGCATCTTGTCCGCGAACCCCCAAAATCGGTTCTTGAGCTTGCCCTTTCGGAAACTGCTCATCATTCCAGTGATCCGGCTGACAATATTCACCTTGTACGCGTTTTTCATCCAGAAATAATTGATATTCCGCGCCGGTAATAAAATCCGCCGAGATTTCTCGCTGTTCATCAATCCGATACCAGCTCATGACGATAATCGCCGGTGTAGCTTTACTTCCGCCGCCAGTGTGCGCCGTGCCGGGTCATCCGACTCCAAGTCGGCGATCAGTTTTTGCTCCAACGCTTGTCGCACATCGACATCGAGTTGTCTTGCTTCATCCAAACAATCGGCGGCCAAGCTCAGGGCAGATACCGTATCTTTGGCTAAACACGCCCGCACCAGGGCAGTAGCGCTGCTTTGGGCTGCGTAAAGCCGCAAGGTTTCGTGCCACCAACTGTCATCCACCCATTCGGCGAAGTGCAGCTCCTCGCCATGTTCTGAGAAATGCGCGGCGGTTAGATACTCCTGAAAGGTGAGATGAGCAAAGCGCCATTCGCCTAATTCGCTCTCCTGCAACAACCCGCTGCTGGCTTGCACGTCTGGCAAAAAGCTGGTGGCGTCTTCCCCTGTCACGTTCACGCTTTGCAGCGGTTCCGCCATGACTGCCATCGCTTCCTTCATGCTGATTTGCCGCAACCGTCTTTTCATCATGGCGTCAGCTAGAGGTTGCAGGGCCACGCGCTTTTGAGCAGCGGTAAGGCTATCCTGAATGCCTTTGGCTTTGCGCCAATGCCCCAGCAGCACATCGCAGATTTCGGCGTAAAGTTCGATCCGCCGCCCCGGCAACTGGCCCCGATAGCGATGCACCATCGCGATCATGGTGAGTAGCAGGGGATTGACGGTGAGATCGCTCAAAGCGGGCAGACCACGCAAACGTTCCAACAGGTCTTGCGCGCCGTGCTCGGCTTGTTGGCGCACGCCGGGGTCGTCCTTGCCGGTGCTCAGGATTTCGTTTTCCAAATACCAGGCATGGACGAAACGCTTGACTTGCTCATAGCTGAAAGGCTGCACACTCAGTACATGCACCTTGTCCAAGGGCGCGCTGTCATAACCTTTGCGACGCGAGGTGAGAATGAAGGGACAACGCGGATAAAGGCGAATTTGCTCGTTGACCCAGGCGGAGACTTTTTCCCGCTGATGTTGCCGCGCCACTTCGTCCAACCCATCCAGCATGATCAGACATCGCCCGCGCTGCAGTTGCGCCGCAAACCAGCCCGGCGGCGGCTTGAGATCGGGATAGCGTTTGTGATTGGCGAAATGCGTTTGTACCAATTCCGCTAAATGCGGTGGTTCTTTGCCGGCGATGGTTTTGATGTGCTCACGCAGAAACAACAGCACCGGCACGTAGGCAGGCAGTTTCAACTTACGCTGGCGATTTTGCGCGAAGGCCAAAGCCAGATGTTGCAGCAAGGTGGTCTTGCCGCAGCCGGGTGCGCCGATGACGGCAAAAGCGGGTGCAGTTTCCGGCTCCTTGCGTCGCACCACGCGCAGAAAATCCCAAATCGGCTTGCTGCCCTGAAGTTCCACATCAGCCAGCAGGTTAATGCGGCCAGAGATAGAACCGGCCGCAGGTGCGATGCGCAACTCCACAAACACCCGCTCTAGCTCCAGCGTAAAGTTGCCTTGAGTACGCAACCCACGCACGTTGAAGAAGCGGTGATCGTAATAGACTTGCTGGTTATAGCGGCGGCGGAAATCGGATAGCCCGATGCGAATAGCATTGAGCAACCAGTCGGCGGTGGCATTAACCGCGTCTTTTTCCAACGTCAGGCCAGACTTTTTTCCAGACTTTGCGCCAAAATCCCAGCTAGCACCAGCCCGATTTCGTATAAAGCCAGCCACCCCGCCGCCTGCCACGGATCTTGTAGTGCCTGTTCGCGGAGGTGGTAGAAAAAAGCGATGGGCGGTAGCTGCCCTGCCGCCAGTAAAGCTCTTGTTTTCCAGTCCATTTTCCTGTTCCAAATCATTCAGGCCAGTCCAATAAAAAATATAATAATTTCAATATTTTTTATAAAATATGTGGCAATAAAAAACCGTATCGTTCGCTTAATGAAAATAATAGCGCGAACGATACGGCTGGCAAGACTCACCGCATTTCCGTTGCGGATGGCACACTCAAGGCGTTGGTTCGATCGCCGTAACGGTATAGCTGCCCTTCTCACCAGGCGTCAGCGTAAATTTCACCTTGTCGCCCACCTTGACCTTGCCTGCTAAAGCTTTATCCGCCAAGCGGAAATCCATCGTCATCGCCGGCCATTTCAGTGCCGGAATTGGATCGTGGGCGATCACCAGCTTGCCCACCGCCGCGTCCAGGCTCTTGACCGTGCCGGTCGCCGGAATGGCTTGCGTCGCTGCTGGCGCGGCGTTGTGATCGTGGCCGGTCTCAGCGGCTAGCACCGGACCGCCGCCCAGCAACGCGACCAGACATGTGGGAATCAACCATTGCTTTGTCATCGGATTTCTCCAGGGTTGTGTTGGAATTGAGCATTTAAAGTTCGATTGTGATCGGTGCCAGGGTTCCGCCGGCTTTCACGACCGATCACCATGCTTTGCCAGATCAGGAACACCGCCGGAATCACCACCAGAGTCAACAACGTGGCGCTGACCATGCCGCCCACCATCGGCGCGGCGATGCGGCGCATGACCTCGGAACCCGTACCCGCGCCGTACATGATCGGCAACAGACCGACGATGATGGTGGCGACGGTCATCATTTTCGGCCGCACTCGCAATAGCGCACCTTCGATCACTGCCTCGCGCAACTCGATCACAGTGACGGCACGGCCTTCGCTGGCGGCCGATTCTCGCCGCTTCGCCAACGCCTGATCGAGATAGACCAGCATCACCACCCCGGTTTCCGCCGCGACGCCGGCCAAGGCGATGAAAGCCGACCCCGACCGCCACCGACAGGTTGTAATTCAGCCAGTACAGCAGCCAAATCCCACCCAGCAGCGCAAAGGGCAGGGTCGCCATGATGAGGATCGCTGGACCGAAGCGGCCAAAACTCAGATACAGCAGCAGGAAGATGATCACCAGCGTGATCGGCGCGACGATTTGCAGCTTGGCCAAGGCGCGGGTCAGATACTCGTATTGGCCGGACCAGCGCAGCGAGTAGCCGGCGGGCAACATAACCTGATTCGCTACCGCCCGTTGCGCCTCGGCGACGAAGGAACCGATGTCGCGGCCCTGAATGTCCACGTAAGTGATGCCGGTCAACCGGGCGTTCTCGCTCTGCAACATCGCCGGTCCGTCGGTAATCTTGATCGCGGCGACCTGGCTCAACGGCACCACGGCGCCGGCTGGCGTCACGATGGGCAACGCCTGCAACCGCTCCAACGAGTCGCGTACCACCTGCGGATAGCGCAGGTTGACCGGATAGCGCTCCAGCCCTTCCACGGTCTCGGTGACGTTCATCCCGCCGACGGCAATGTTGACGACCTCTTGCACGTCGCCGATGCTCAATCCCAACCGAGCAGCGGCCAAGCGGTCGATGGCAATGTCCACGTAGCGGCCACCGGCCACCCGTTCGGAATAAACCGACGTGGCGCCCGGAATGGTGCGGATGACCTGTTCCAAGCGCTCGCCCACTTGCTGGATCGTCGCCGGATCGGTGCCCGCGACCTTGACGCCGAGCGGCGTCTTGATGCCGGTCGCCAGCATGTTGATGCGGTTCTTGATCGGCATCACCCACGCGTTGCTCAGGCCGGGCAATTTGACGATGCGGTCCAGCTCGGCGATCAAATCAGCCGTGGTCAGGCCCGGCCGCCATTCCGCGCGCGGTTTCAACTGAATCGCCGTCTCGATCATGCTCAACGGTGCCGGATCGGTGGCGGTCTCCGCTCGCCCGACCTTGCCGAACACCCGTTGTACCTCGGGAACGGTTCGAATCAACTTGTCGGTTTGCTGCAAGATTTCCGTCGCCTTGCCGATAGCGATGGCGGGAAAGGTCGTCGGCATGTACAGCAGATCGCCCTCGTCCAGATCGGGCATGAATTCGACGCCCAACCGGTGCAGCGGCCACCAGCCGGTCAGCGTCAATAATCCCGCCAGCAGCACCACCGGCCACGGACGGTGCAAAACCATGCCGACGAACGGCCGGTAAGCAGCGATCAACAGGCGATTGAGCGGATTTTTGTGCTCGGGAAGAATCCGCCCGCGCACGAACCAGCCCATCAACACCGGCACCAGGGTGATGGACAGGCCGGCGGCGGCGGCCATCGCGTAGGTCTTGGTGTAGGCCAGCGGAGCAAACAGGCGGCCTTCTTGCGCTTCCAGGCTGAACACCGGCAGAAAGCTGAAGGTGATGATCAGCAGCGAGAAAAATAGCGGTGGCCCGACTTCCGCCGACGCCTGCTGCACGATTCGCCAACGGTCGGCGGCGTCGCGCGGTTGGGAGCGTTCGAGGTGCTTGTGCAGATTCTCGACCATGACGATGGCGGCGTCCACCATCGCGCCGATGGCGATGGCGATACCCCCCAGCGACAGGATGTTGGCGTTGATCCCTTGCCAGCGCATGATGGCGAACGCGGCCAGAATGCCGACCGGCAGACTGATCAGAATCACCAGCGAGGAGCGCAGGTGGAACAGGAACAGCGCGCAGACCACGACCACGACCACGAATTCTTCGACCAGCTTGTCGCGCAAATTGGCGACCGCCCGCAGAATCAAGCTGGAGCGGTCGTAGGTCGGCACGATTTCGACCCCTTCCGGTAAGCCGCGCCGCAACTGTTCCAGTTTGGCCTTGACCGCGTCGATGGTCGTCATGGCGTTCTCGCCGGAGCGCATGACGATGATGCCGCCCACCACCTCGCCTTCGCCGTCCAGTTCCGCCGCGCCGAGCCGCAGTTGCGGACCGATCCGCACCTCGGCCACGTCGCCGAGCAGGATCGGCGTACCGGCGGGACCGACGCCCAGCGATACCCGCCGCAAGTCCTCGACGGTTTGCAGATAGCCGCGCGAACGCACCATGTATTCGGCCTCGGCCATTTCGATCACCGAGCCACCGACTTCCTGGTTGGCGTTCTGAATCGCCATCCGTACTTGCGAGAGCGGCAGGTTGTAGGCGCGCAGCCGATTGGGGTCGAGCACCACCTGATATTGTTTGACCATGCCGCCGACCGTCGCCACCTCGGCCACGCCGTCCACCGACTGCAACTCGAATTTGAGGAACCAGTCCTGCAAAGAACGCAGTTGCGCCAAATCGTGATGGCCCGTCCGATCCACCAAAGCATATTCGTAGATCCAGCCAACGCCGGTGGCATCGGGGCCTAACGCCGGTTGCGCTTGGGGCGGCAAACGGGGCGCGATTTGGCTCAGATACTCCAGCACCCGCGACCGCGCCCAGTACAAATCGGTGCCATCGGCAAAAATCACGTACACGAAGGAATCGCCGAAACCGGAATAACCACGCACCGATACCGCGCCCGGCACCGCCAGAAAAGCCGTCGCCAGCGGATAGGTGACTTGGCTTTCCACCACCTGCGGCGCTTGGCCAGGGTAGCTGGTCTTGACGATCACCTGCACGTCGGACAGGTCGGGCAGGGCATCGAGCGGAATGTGGCGGGCCGAATATGCACCCCAGCCGGCTAACAGCAATGTCGCCAGTGTGATCAACAGGCGATTTTGAATCGACCAACGGATGACGGCGGCGATCATGGCGCGGTACTCCCCTCACTCTTTGGGAGAGGGGTCGGGGGTGAGGGACGTATGGCATCGATCACGTACCGCCCGTCCTCGCCCTCCCGGATGCGAAAATGCACCTTGCCGTCTGGTTTCAGCCCGTCCAGCTTGACGCCCTTGGCGACGGGAAAATCCATCGTCATCGCCGGCCAACTCAACGCCGGGATGGGCTCGTGGGTCACGTTCAAGGTGCGCGAACCGCCCTCGACCGAATTGATGACGCCCTCCGCCCAAATCTCCGGTTCCGGCGGCTTGCTCAACCGTTGCAGGCTGGCGCGGACGCTGCTCTCGGAATCGAGCAGGAATTGGGCGGAAGTCACCACCCGTTCGTTTTCCTTCAGCCCGGAGCGGATTTCCACCCGATCATCAGACTCGATGCCGGTTTCGACCGGCCGCGCCTCGAACCGTCCCTTCGCCGAGATCGACGATCACTCGCTGTTCCACGCCGGTGCGGATCAGGGCTTCGCGGGGAATGTTCAACACCTTGGCACGCGGCGCGGCATGGATGATCACATCGGCGAACATGTTGAACTTGAGCCGTTCGCCGGGATTGGGAAAGCGCAACCGGGCGCGCAAAGCCCGAGTTTTGGGGTCTACGTCGGGGTAGATGTATTCGACCGCGCCTTCCCAGACCTCGCCAGGCGCGTGAGGCAATCGCACTTCGGCTTTTTGCCCGACCGCCAACCAGCCGGCTTGTTGCTCGAACACTTCGACCTTAACCCAAACCGTGGAAGGATCGGCCAACGTCATCAATTCCGTCTCTGGGGTAACGTACATGCCCTCGCGGATATTGAGCACTGAGACGAGACCGTTCTGGTGGGCGTAGACCGACGTCAACTGACGCACACGCCCTTCTTTTTCCAATTGTTGAATCTGGCTTTCCGATATGCCCAGCGCCAATAGGCGGTCGCGGCCCGTCGCTCTCAGTACGGTTTGATCACCGCGCAATGTTTGCAAATACTCTCTTTGTGCATTGACCAGATCGGGAGCGTAGACCTCCAGCAGCAGGTCACCTTGCCGAACCCGCTCGCCCAAGGTCCTGACTTTCAGGTTTTCCACCCAACCGTTGGCACGCAGATGGACGTGGCTGAGTGCCCGTTCGTCGTAATCGAGATAGCCGACGGTTTCGATACGCCGGCTTAGATCGCCACGTTCGACCGGCGCGGTGCGGACGCCCAAATTGTTGACCACTTCCGGCGCGATGCGGATGCCGGAACCGGTAGCGGTATCTTCTCCATCGGCGTAGACCGGGATGTAGTCCATGCCCATATCGTCCTTGGCCGGCGTGTCGGAGAAGATGGTGGGGTTCATCGGATGCCGGTACTTGACCGGCTTGCGCTCGGTCGGCGCAGCGACGTTGGAATCGGCCGGCGCGGGTCGCTTCGTGGCCGAGATGGGCAAGCAAGGGTTGCAGGCGAGGTGCCAGCAACACGCCGGCAGCAAACAGTAAAATGGCGACAACAACCGCCAAGATGGCTTTCATCGAAAGGCTCCCAAAAAATCGCGTGAATGCGGCGCAAGGCCGCGTCTTCGGCAAAGCGCGAGACGGCTGGGAGCGCTACAAACGCAAAACGATGGAACGCTGGGTCGGTGGTGGACCGGTCGTTGCGGCAATGAGGGGAGGCGGGAGATAGCCTTGATTCGACCAGTCCGGCGCTAGTAGCCTGGCGGCGGCGAGCGGTTGCGGGGATACGTCCGGGTTGCCGAGCGACGATGCGTAATCCGCTACGTTGTAATGGCCGACAGCTTGCGGACAGAACCCATCATGGCAAGGCGATTGCGAGAAGCTGTCGGGCAGATGCGGCGTCGCAAACAGGTCGGGGCAGCAATTGTGAACGTTCGATGGCGAAACAGAATCGGCTTGCGCCACCGCCGAACAAGGGTGACCGCCAAACATCAGCAATAGCACCAGCAGCGCCATCAAAACGCCGGGCTGCTGGACATGCTCGCGCCGCGCCATCGGACTCAAGATCGGTTCCCCGTCGAAAATTGCATTTGCGGTTGGATTTTAGTCGGTGCTCGCAAGTTCCGGAGTCGATTCGGACAAGCCTCCAAAACCGCCTGTTTTGCCGCCGATAGTTTGAATTATACTTGTCCGATAGACAAACTGTGTTTCGCTTCAAGGCCTTCCGATGTCTAACGATCTCATCACTTTCGAATTTGTTACCCAGTCCGTCCGTGTCCTGATAATCGACGGTGAACCGTGGTTTGTTGCTGTCGACGTATGTGCAGCACTCCATATCAACAATAACCGTATGGCGCTAGAGCGATTGGATGATGATGAAAAGGGTGTCAGTGTTATGGACACCCCTGGTGGGCCCCAAAAAATGAGCATCATCAACGAATCCGGTCTTTACGCGCTGATCCTGACCAGCCGCAAGCCGGAAGCCAAAAAGTTCAAGAAATGGGTCACGTCCGAGGTGCTGCCCACGCTTCGCAAGCAAGGTCACTACACGATACTCGGCGCCGACGAGCCCGTTTTCAAGCTGACCCAGCAAGACTTGACCGACTTGATCGAGCGTTGCGTCGAACGAGGCGTGAACGCGGCGCTGCGGGCCAGAAAAACGATCATCGAACCGGCTACCAAACCGCGCTCGACCCGGGAAAATTTCAGCGAATGGGAAAAGGCCGAGATACTGCGCTTGGATGAGCAAGGAGTGGGCGCGGCGGAGATCGCCGATCTGCTGTATCGCCCCGTCAGCTCGGTGAGAAGCTTTTTGTGGCGGAACCGGCAAGCGAAACGCGTGTACAACTGAACCAGCGTTCCAAAAAAAACAACGCCTTATACAGACAAGCCCTTTATCTACCGGGAACGATTCGAGTTCCACGAATGCAGAGTCGGACGCAGGCATGTGGCAAGTAAAAATTCGCTTGGCGGCCTAACGTAGCGAAACCGCAGCCACCTGCCACGGAGAACCGCTGCAATCGATCCGACACCCCGAAGCAGAACCCCGCGTTAAACCGCCATACAAGGCCGTGGAGCGATTTTAGTAGCTTTTCCATGGGGAGAGGGCGAACCCGCTCGCAAAATCGCTCAGAGCGCTTGCCAATGCGTCTGGTACAGGGGTTGGGATGGCGGCTGCGGTTGTGGAGCCATCGGTTGCATGGTAACCCATAACTCGCCATCGGTCGGCTTGATCACACTGGCAGGTAACGGCAAAGTGCGACTACCGCCATCGTCTGGCAAGACACCCAGCATGACCGGTCGGCTATTACCGGTTTTTAACCACAACAAGCAGCGTTGATCGGGTGGCATCGCCATCGCTCTCAGGTTATTGACATGCAGCTGGCCATCATCGGCCAGTGCTACTGTCCATAACACTTCCTGCTGTTTGCCACGAATCGCGGCGAAAGACATCTCCGTTCCTTCTGGCAGCACTGCCAATCGAGGCGCCAAGATGAGAATCACTGCCAGAACGCCAGCCACTGCGAATCCGCGCCAGAATGCCAGGCTTCCCCACCCCGACCGGCGCGATTCGGCAGGAAACAGGCGGTGTTGAAGAGCGGTCCAAACCTCCGGAGGAGGTGGCACAGGCGAGCCGGCCACCACGAGCCGGTTCAGACGGTGTTCCCAATCGGCCACGGCTCGACGCAGGGCCGGATGCGCCAGCAATAACTGCTCGAAACGGCGCCGTGCGGCGCCGTGCAAAGTGCCGAGCACGTATTCGGCGGCCAACTGATCGCACAAGGGGAAACGCTGGTAGTTCATGGCGCCTCCTCCAAACAGGTTCTCAAGCGTTGCAAACCGCGCCGAATCCAGGCTTTGACCGTGCCGAGGGGACGATCGAGACAGCAGGCAATGGCATCATGGGTCAAACCGTCAAAATACGCCAACAACATGGCGCGACGCGGTTCCGCGTCCAAGGTTTCCAGGCAGCGGGCCAACGCGGCATCGCCTTGTTCGGCACGTAGTCGTTCCTCGGGGCTCGGTTTTTCGTCAGCCACCGCCGCCCAATCCCCTTCTCCGAGATCGACGCGTCGGCGGTGCTCGCTGCCCCGTAGCCGGTCGATGGCCAGGTGGCGGATGATGCTGCCCATCCAAGTGATCGGCTGGCCCAGTTGCGGTCGGTAATCACCAGCCCGCTGCCAAATACGCACAAATCCTTCCTGCAACAGATCAGCCGCCAGTTCGCGATCACGCGTCATCCTCAGCAACAGACCGTGCAGGGTCGGCGAGGCCTGCCGGTAGAGAATTTCGAAAGCGTGCCGATCGCGCAAGGCGCAGCGAGCGAGTAAGTCGATCAATGAATCGGAAAATACCATGGCATGGGTTTGAGCGGATTGTCGAACTGACCTTGTAGAGAACTTGCCATCGAACGCAGCCGGCGAGGAATGAACCGCGATTGCGCTCATCAAGTCATCGGCCGTCGGTCCTGTGTGCCAGACTGCTGGAAACCCTTCGACGCCGCTCCAACTGAGCGCCCAGGTACTGGGAACGCAGGCGATCAGCGCTGGCGGCAATACCATCCACAGGTCGCATTCGAATGGATTATAGACGGGACCGGCGTTGCCCTGCATCCACATTCAAATTCTCCTCACCTTTCCCACCTGCAATAGAGGGAAGTAGTCGCCAAGCTTAGGGTACTGGCGACAGTAGCTGACGCGAGTTGGCTGAGGCCTGCTTTGTTCATGGTGAATCGTCGTGCGGTTGAGTTGACAGCAACCATTCGGATCAAGATCGCTCAACCCGATATTGTTGCTTACGAGGTCGATTGACGTTCGGATTCAGGGAGCATGAAAAATAGTTCGTTTTTCGCGTTACGGGGGGATCTCAAATTTTGAGCCTGTTTTTGGGGACGATAAGTCTCTTTGCACAGGTTGATTTCCAGGGTTTTGGGTGGTTTCAGCGGGGTTTTGGGTGGTCTTGAAAAAACGACGACGACGCTCGTTTAAGGCGTTTAAAGAATGTTTAAAAAACGTTTAAAGAATGTTTAGTATGAAAATTTCACTTAAAAATCAAAAAATTACGATAGGTAATGTCCCCATTTATGGGATGTAATGTCCCCATTTATGGGATGTAATGTCCCCATTTATGGGATGTAATGTCCCCATTTATGGGATGTAATGTCCCCATTTATGGGATGAATTTTCCAATGTCCCCATTTATGGGATATTTTTGCACCTTTTCGGCATGAATCCACGAGAATGTATTTGTAATCAAATTGTTATTTTAAGTTGGAAAGACTGTCCCGATAAGCTTGGTGATTAGCTGTCGGTAACCGTTAATGGTGCTTTTTTCGAGTTCGAACCGAGCGGTCAATTGCTGAATCTAGGCCGAAATGTCCCCGTTTATGGGATAAAATGTCCCCACCGATTTTTTGGTTGCCAGGGGACATTTTTGCTAGACTAAACGGCATGGCACGTAGCAGAGAAAGGCACGGTAATGTGGACGCGGCTCGCAGGATGATCGTGACTGATCTGGCCGACCAGAACCTCAAGAAACACGTTGCCGCCATCCACATCAATAACAGGCTGACGCTTACCCAGCGCAAAGCCTCGAATGTGCTTTTGTACAACGCTTACGAAAGCTTGCTGACCGCGCGGGTGCATCGCATCCGAGTCAAGGATCTTGCCGAAGCCATCGGCTTCAATACCCACAATTTGGATCCGCTCAAGGAAGCCCTGAAAACCCTGGCGCGGACCGTATTGGAATGGAACATCCTCGACGAGGACGGTCATCAGGAAGAATGGGGCGCTACTACCTTGCTGGCGCAGGCGGTCATCAAGAGCGGCTACTGCGTTTACGCCTATAGCCCGGAACTCTGTGAAAAACTTTATCGGCCGGAGATTTACGCGCTGCTCAATCTCAGCATCCAGCGCAAATTCAGCAGCAGCTACGCCTTAGCTCTCTACGAAAATTGCCTGCGCTATCGGCGGGTCGGCACCACCGGCTGGATCGGCTTGGACATTCTCAAGCGTTTGCTCGGTATCAGCGACGCGGATGGCTACTATCAGGATTTCCGAAAATTTAACGATAAAGTCATCAAGCCGGCGGTACGGCAAGTGAACGATACCTCGGATTTGTTGCTGGAAGTCGATTATCAACGCGACCGGCGTAAGGTTTCGGCAGTGCGATTCCGGGTCAGCGACAATCCGCAAATGTTGCTGTTTTCCCAGCGTCAGGCTGCGGTTGCTGGGGCAGGCGAAACCCCTCTGGTCGAGGAATCTCCTCTTGAAGACAACCCCGAGCAACGCCTCGAACGTCAGGAACATCTTCGCGAGCGATTGGCGGCTCTCGGGTTGAGCGCCCGCCAGATCCGAATCGCTCTAGCTACCCACGAGCCGAGTTATGTGGAAGGTAACATCACTGTAGTCGAACATGACTTGATTGCCGGTAAGGTACATAATCTGCCAGCCTATTTGTTGGCAGCCCTGCGCGAGGATTTCCGGCCAGCGGTGGCGCCAACCCGAACTCTGCCGCAGCCCGCGCCTGTCGTCGCGACAGGGTCGACTACCGAGGCGGCCGAATCGCCGGCCTTGCGGCAAGAGCGCTTGCGCACGCGTTTTCTGGCGGCCTCCTTGCAGATGGCGCTGGACCGACTGACCGCAGCCGAGCGGGCGTCGCTGGAGTCGGACTACGTAGTCCGGTTGGAGCAGGGCGATGGATTTGAGACACGGCTCATCTTAGGGTTGTACCGCAAAAACGGCCTGAGCAGCAAAATCGTGGAGAGCCATTTCCGGGCTTTCGCGCGTGAAAGATTAGTCGGAGCCTTAGACGAGGAAGCGTTTGCTACTTACGCTTCCCAGCAGGATCGAGAACAATGAGAATCGCTCGGGGAAGCATCATGAGCTCGGAAATCCTGGAAAAAAACCGATGAGCCGGCGAGGCGAGAGCGCATTGTTGCGCTGTTCCGGGCTGCGGCTGTCAGCGGCGGCTGGCCAGGAAAAGAGCCTCGGCTGGTGGATTTCAGCGTTGATGGGATTACTGCTGTTCTGGTGGGGAGGGATGTTGCCGACCGCCGTCGCTGCGGACTCATCCTCCGCGCCGGTCTACTCCGCCGAGAGCGGGAGTACGAACTCCTGGTTGGTCTGGATCGGTGGCGGATTGGTATTGCTAGGAGTGATCGGCGTACCCTGTATCGTGTTACTCGGCCAGCGCCGCCAGCTTGTTACGGAGCGAGAGGCGCTGAGCGACCGTGCCTTTATCCTGGTTGCCCGCCAAAGGGAATTGGAGGCAGAAATCGATGAATTACGGCAGGGCGTGGCCTACCAACGGGAGTTGGAGGCCGAAATCGAACGGCTGCGGCAGGAAGCGGGGATTCTGGAGGCCGAAGCCGAACGGTTGCGGCAAGGCGTGACCCGCCAACGGGCGCTGGAAGCCGAAATCGAACGGCTGCGGCAGAGCGTGGCGCGCCAACGGGAGCTGGAGACCGAAATCGAACGGCTGCGGCAGAGCGTGGCGCGCCAACGGGAGCTGGAGACCGAAATCGAACGGCTGCGGCAAGGCGTGACCCGCCACTGGGAACTGGAGGTGGAGGTCGAGCAGCTGCGACGGAGCACTAACCGCCAACGGGAGCTGGAGGCCGAAGCCGAACGGCTGCGGCAGAATCTGGAAACTCTCCGAGATAGCGAACAGCGTTTTCGAATGCTGACGCAGCAACTTCCGGTCGGTATCTTCATGACCGACCTTGAGGGGCAATGCCGTTACGTTAACGACCGCTGGTGCCAGATGACCGGACTGAGCGCGGAGCAAGCGGTCGGATTGCCTTGGATGGACACTTTGCATCCGGATGATCGCGATCAGGTCGAAACCGTATGGCGGCAGGTCGTCGCCAAGGGTAACGAGCTTGTGGTCGATCACCGCTTTCGGAATCCCTCAGGCCGGGTGATTTGGATGGATACCCGCGCCGTGCCCTTGCGTGATCGCGCTGGGCAGGTTATCTATTATCTGGGCGCCAATACCGATATTGCCGACTTGAAGCGCACGGAGGAAACCTTGCGCGCCAGCGAGGCTCGCTTTCGTAGCTACTTTGAGCTGCCGCTGGTAGGAATCGGTTTGACCGGACCGGATAAGCGATGGTGGGAAGTCAATGACCGCTTGTGCGAAATGCTCGGCTATCGGCGAGCCCAACTATTGCAACTGAGCTGGACCGAGTTGACCTATCCGGACGATCTGAGTACCGATCTGGCGCAGTTCGACCGGGTGGTCGGTCGGCGGATCGATGGCTATTCGATTGACAAGCGGTTCTTGCGCCAGGACGGCTCCGTGCTTTACGCCAGCGTTTCCAGCCGCTGCGTGCGCAAGTCGAACGGTGCGGTCGATTATTTTGTGATCGTGGTCCAGGACATCACCGAGCGCAAGCAGGCGGAAGAGTATATCCAGCATCTAGCCCATCACGACACGCTAACCGGGCTACCCAATCGGACGCTGCTGGCCGATCGCTTGCAGCAGGCGGTGCTGCGAGCCACGCGCGACCATTCCCAGACCGGCGTGTTGCTCGTGGATCTGGACCATTTCAAACGGATCAACGATACCCTGGATCACACCGTCGGTGATCGATTGTTGCGGGAGGTCGGCAAGCGCTTGCAGGAGTGCGTGCGCGAGTGCGATACCATATCTCGCCAGGGAGGTGACGAATTTGCCGTCGTGCTGCCGGATCTGGTCGGCAGCGATGAAGCCCCTCGTATCGCCCAGCGGATCCTGGCGAAAATGACCGAGCCGTATCAGCTTGACGATCATGTGCTGCATGTCACCTGTAGCATCGGTATCAGCGTGTTTCCCCGCGACGGCCGTAATGCCGAGACTCTATTGAAAAATGCCGACAATGCCTTGTACCGGGCCAAGGATCTCGGGCGCAATACCTATCAGTTCTACCAATCCGGAGCCACGCTGGTGGCTCGCGAGCGGCTGAGCCTGGAGAACAGCCTCCGGTACGCTGTAGAGCGGCAACAGTTGGAGCTGTATTACCAGCCTAAATGGGATTTTCACACCAACGCCATCATCGGCGCGGAAGCCCTGATCCGCTGGAATCATCCCGAACTCGGATTGCTGCCGCCAGCCCGGTTCATTCCGATCGCCGAGGATAGCGGGCTGGTTTTGTCGGTCGGCGAATGGGTGTTGCGCGCCGCCGTTGAGGAGACCACGCATCTGCATCGAAACGGTTGGCCGGGGTTGCGAGTGGCAGTCAATTTATCGGCCCGGCAGTTCCATCAAAGCGACCTGGCCGATTTGGTGCGAAATCTGTTGGTCGAAACCCAGCTTGATCCGACCTGCCTGGAACTGGAGTTGACCGAGGGCATTTTAATGCACCACAACGCGGACAATCTCGCGGCCCTGAAATCCTTCAGGGCCATGGGGGTGCGACTCGCCATCGATGATTTTGGTACCGGTTATTCATCGCTCAGCTACTTACAGCAATTTCCAGTGAATGTGCTCAAGATCGACCGATCTTTCGTGACCGATTTACCCGCTAATCAGAGCAACGTTGCCATCATCGACGCGATTGTGACCTTGGCACATGGTTTGGGGTTGGTGGTGGTGGCGGAAGGGGTGGAAACCGTCGAGCATTCCGAGTTCCTGCGCGCCCACGGCTGCGATGAAGGCCAGGGTTATTATTTTGGACGACCTTTGCCGTTACTCGAATTTGAGAAGCTGCTGGCACAGGATCGGGTTCGGGCGGTTTCCGAGTAAACCGTTTTACCGTTCGCCGCAGTTCTCCTGTCGGCGCTGTCAGCGCGGCTTCTCCTCTTGATAAGTCATCTTGAATGGCGCTTTCTGATTTCGAGCAATCCATATTTTTTGTTGCCGGTTCGCTGCGGCTGGAGGGTCGGCTGAGCTTGGCGTCTGGTCCGAATGCAGCGATCATCACCCATCCGCATCCGCTTTACGGTGGCGATCTTAATAATCCGGTGGTGGCGGCGTTGGTTGAGATTTACCGGCGGCGGGATTACACCACCCTGCGCTTTAATTTCCGGGGAGTCGGGGCCAGCGAAGGGCATTACGCCGATGGGCAGGGCGAACGGGATGACGTAAGAGCCGCTGCCGCGCATCTGGAGGGATTGGGTAAGACCGTGACCGATCTGGTCGGCTATTCCTTCGGTGCTTGGGTCAACCTACGTCTGAACCCACCGCTAGCCACTGTACATCGGCAACTGGTGGTGGCGCCGCCGGTGGCGTTGCTGGAGTTTAGTGACATCGCGGCGTTGCAGGCGGAACCGCTGGTGATCGTCGGTGATCGCGACGATTTCGCCCCATTGGATCTGTTGCGGAAACTGCTGCCATGCTGGCATCCGTCGGCCCGGCTGCGGGTATTGCCCGGCGCCGATCATTTTTACTGGGGCATGCTGGATCGGCTGACGACGCTGGTCGAGAACGCGCTGGATCAGCCTGCGTAAGCTGGCGCTTTCGCGCCCTTACGGAGCGGAAGGAAGGGCCCCCTTCGGCTCCCGTAAGGGTCGCCGCAAACGCTCAGAAATAGTCCTGATAAGCGAGCCGGGCGCGGCGGGCTTGGCCAAACGATTTGAGATAGTATCCCAGTTTGTCCATTTCGGCGCGGGCCAGCTCTAGCAGTTTGGCATCACTGACTAACGCGGCGCGGGCGGCATCTTCGAGCGAGGAGGCTAGTTCGGCGGGCGGTGTTTGTTGAAACAGTTCCTCCAGCAATGCTCTTCGCTTTTCTTCCCACACGGTGACTTCTTCCCAGCCGCCGGCTTGGGCCAGCTCAAGCATCTCGATGCTGATCAACCGCAGCAGCTTGATCCGCTGTTCCCAGTCGTTGGCTGTGGCGATCATGTTGGTTCGACCGCGATCACCCGCGGTTCCTCGGCGTTCGGCGCACTGCCGATAGCATCCCAGGCCTCCTTGATCGGGCGCAGCAGGTCGATGACTTCTTCCACCAAGATCGGATCGGATCGGCGATTGGTTTCCACCAGCCGCCGCTGCATGTAGTCGTACAGCGTATCAAGGTTGGTCGTAAGCTCGCCGGCTTCCAGGTTCAGACCTTCGCGCAAGCCACCGATGATGCCAATCGCTTTGCCGATCTGTTCGCCTTTAGCTGCAAGTTCTCCGCGCTGAATGTGTCCCTTGGCTTTAGTCAGGCTATCCAACGCGCCTTCCATGAGCATCTGGATGAGTCGGTGCGGACTGGCATAGGCGGTGGCGGATTCGGCACCGATTTGCTGATATTGCCGCAAGGCGCTGCTGCTATTCGGTGTGACCATGTGCAATCTCTGAAGTGGTAGCGGTATTGATCTTGGATAACCCAAACGGACGTAAACTTTTTGACGGTTGGCGCGGATGGTGATTGATTTGCAAACTCAATGCCGATCCTCGCTATGTCACAATATCTCAATATGTCAATTCGTTAGGAGCTGCTCGACAATCCGGCCAACTGCTGCGTCAAATAATTGCTGGTGGCAGTTAATTGGCTTACCAGCAGGTCCATCGCCGTAAACTGGGCTTGGTAGCGCGCTTCCAGCGCCGACATCCGTATGTCGAGCTTGTCCCGTTCGTCGCCGACTTGATCCACTTGTTTGTTCAAGGTCTCGGTGCGGCTGTTCAGTGGTCCATCGCTGCCGAGTACATCAGTCAGTAGGTTATCCAGTCGTTGAGCAATACCATCCGATAACGAAACCGTGCCGCGCGCTCCGGTGGCACCTCCCAACACCTCGACCGAAATACCCGCCGCGCTGCCGCTGGTCGCCGTCAGCGTTCTTCCAGAGCCAGTCGCGGCAACTCCATCGATCGTGCCTTGCGCATCCTGGCCGACCGTTCCGGCGCCAACGCTCAGCTTCAAACGGTTCCCGATACCGCCGTTCACTGCCGTGAATTCGATGCTGGAACTGGAACCGTATCGGTTCGAGGTGAAGGTGAAGGCATTGGCACTGAAGCCGACACTGACCGAGGCTCCCGCCGCTTGGAGAGCGGAATCACCGTTGATTCGGCTTTGCAGCTCGGAGACCAACTGATCCGAGGTATAGGTGCCCGCAAGCAGTTCGAGGGTGCCAGATTGCACGCCGTCGACCTTCAGCGCGAAGGTATTGCTGCTGCCAACGAGTGTCAGCGAGCTGATGGAATTGCCGACGTAGCTGCCTTGGGTCGCTAGTTGACTGACCGTGATATCGAAAGTACCCGAGGTGGCCGTGCTGGTTGAGTCGACGTATCGGATCAGCGGGTCGGTGGTGCCGCCCGCGTGGGTGAATAAGCTCGCAACGCCCTCGGTGTCGGAGCCAAGCGCTTTAGCCAGTTTGGTGCTATCCAGACTCAGCGTGCCATCGCGTTGCAGACTGATACCCACGTCGGCCAACGACTTGAACGAACCGGACGTGCCAGTGACGCTGCTGGTGAAAATGTCGCGGATCCGGTTGATCGTAGAACGAACGTTGTAATCTCCGGCCAAGGTGCCGGCGGTTTTGGTCTGGGTGTTGTAGGCGGTCAGGGATTTGACCGTGCTCATCATATCGTTGTACGACTTGACGAATGTTTCCAACGCCTTGGTCGTCTCCGAAGTATCCTGAGCGACCGTCAAGTTGGTGGCCGTATCTCCCTTGGCCTTGAGCGTCAAGGTCACACCGGGAACCACTTCCTTGACTGTGTTGCTGGCGCTGGTGACGGTCAAACCGTCGACGACGATCCGGGCATCGGCGGCGGCGAGGGTTTGCTTGGTATCCCGATCGCTCTGGCTGGTGGGATCGAAGGCCAACAGCGACAGACTGGAATCATCCGCTGTGATCTTCAAGCCGTTGGCGGCACCGCTGTCCTTGGCGCCCATTACCAGCCGATAGCCGTTGCCATCGTTGACGATGCTGGCGGTCACCCCAATATTGGCTTTGTTGATGGCGTCGCGTATTCCGGTCAGAGTGTTGTTGGAGGCATCGAGGGTAACGGTTTGAATCGACTTGTTCGCATTGGCGGTGAATGCGTTGGTATCGGCGTCATAAGTGCCAAACTGAAAGGTCAACGTACCTGTGCCGATTACCGCGCTGGTGCTGGCGAACACCTGATCTGCTGGCGTCGCTAGCCGATGCGCTTGCGCCAGTTGTTCGACCTTGATGTTGTAGTCACCGGCCTGAGCGCCGTTTTCAGCCGTGGCGGCAAACAGTTTGTCGTCCGCGACCGTAGCCTTCATGCTTTGAAAGGTTTCGGTTTTCTTCAGGCTGGCCAAGCTGCTTTGGAAATTGGATAACACGCTCTTGAAAGAGCCGATGGCCGATATCTGTGCCTTGAGCTTGGTTTCTCGACTATCCAACCGACTGGTGGCAGGACTGCGTTCGGCTGCTACCAGTTGCGAAACCAAGCTGCTGATGTCCATGCCGGAACCGAGTCCGGATGCCGTGATACCTGTCATAGTTGCACCCCTCCCGATACCGCGTTCGTAAAAGTCGGGTTTTCGCTGCTCAGACCTTGGTGTCGAGCAAGAGTCCTTCGACCTTCAAGCGCTGGTTGTCTGAAGTACCCGAACCCTGTGATGATTCGGGTATGTTCTGGCCGCATTCTTCCATCTCTTTGAAAAATTTAGTAAATTCTAGGGTTTCTTCCGATGGAATCTGGCGTATGACTTCTTTGGTTTCGCGATCAACGATACGCACCACCATTTCGCCGTACTGACTGTCGATATCGAATTGCAAGGACGTATCGAAACGCTGCAAAAACTCATTGAGGTAACTCACGGTATCTGCCAACTGCTCGCCGGTTGAAGTCGTTGCGGATTGCTGTTCTCGTGCTGTCGATTCCTGCTGTTGCTGGACGTTCGCGTCACCGTTTCGCTGGTTCCGCCACCGCACATTTGCGGCATCGGGCGATTGCATTACAGCGGATTGGGGGTTGGTCAACGGCTGGACTACCGCTTGTTGCGTTGCGGGAGGCTCTGGCGGCGCAGGGCGTGCGACCGCTGCGGGGTTCGCGCCGGAGAAGCTGCGTATGCTGAGGTCGCTCATTAGTATTTCCTCCCTACGTGGCCAAACAGGACCCGGGAGCTTCTTTTAATCCCAGATCCTGCGTCTCACCACTTTGGATGATTCAGAGCTTACCGCAACAGCGAGAGTACGTTCTGCTGCGACGAGTTCGCTTGCGATAGCATCGCGGTACCGGCTTGCTGCAGAATCTGCGCCCGGCAATTGTTGGCCACTTCCGCCGCGAAATCGGCATCCATGATTCGAGACTTGGCGGCCGTCACGTTCTCGGAAATGTTCTGCATGTTGCTGATCGCGCTGCTCAGGCGATTTTGCACGGCGCCAAACTGAGCGCGCATGGTGTTGACATTGCCGAGCGCGGTATCGATGCTGGCGACGAAAGGCCATCGCGGCCGCTTGCGAACGAGACCTGGCCCGAAACGCCGGTCATACCGTGCACTCGCCCGCCGTCAATCCAGTCAAGCCCAAACCAGCTCAACGTGGCCAGCGCTGGCGACCGAGACCTGAATGGTGCCCGTGCCGGTCGCGCTCAGGGAGGCATCGACCTGGATAGAGAATCGAACTCTATTGGAGGTAGCTCAAGAATCTTCTGGCCGTTGAAAGTGGTGGTATTGGCGATGCGATCCACTTCGCTGGCGAGCTGCTGCGACTTCTTCGGCGATCTTCAGTCCGGTCGCCGGACGTATTGGTGTCGTTGGCCGCCTGCACTCCCTAACTCGCGCATCCGCTGCAAGATGCTGTTGGTTTCGTTTATGGCGCCCTTCGGCCGTCTGCGACTAGCGAGATACCGTCGTTGGCGTTGCGCATGGCCTGGCTCAGACCACGCAGTTGTGCAGTTCATGGTGTTGCCAATCGCCAGACCGGCAGCGTCGTCCTTGGCGCTGTTGATGCGCAAACCGGAGGTCAGCCGCTGCCATCGCGGTTTGCATCGCGTTGTTGGTTTTCGTCAACTGATTCTGAGCGGTGTAGGCAGCGACGTTGGTGTTGATCTACAAGGGCCATGACTATTCTCCTGGGCGAAAATTGCTATTTGAGATCGTTTGCAGAATCCCGGACGTACCCGGGCTTTGATTGTCTATATCGGCCTCTACCAACGACAGACTTTAGTGTCTCTTAAAAAAATCTAATGTAATTTTTAAATTACTATATATGCATGGGTATCTATGTGGCTGAAAACCAGTTGCCGACCCTGGTTGTTTATCCTCGGCTCAGGCCAAGCATCGCGATGTAAAGCCAATTGATACATAGATAGTTGTCATCCAGTAGCGTGCACGTATGCGCCAGCTGAACAGCTTCTTGCAAATCCACTTGATGGAGAATTACGGATCACGTTTTCCCAGCACGCGAAAAAAACCAACTTGTGCAGCCAGCACTGATTGGACCTACTCTGAAGATTCGCGCCTGCGCTCCCGCTGGACCCAGTTATCAAGTTGCGCGGGACGGCGAGTTCGGCGTCAGCAACCGATCACGACCGTAATCGCGGTCAGTCATTCACGGTCTGAGCGCGTCTGAGCCACTCGTCGGTGTGGTCGTCCAGAATATAGTGTTCGAGCACCCAGGCGCGTAGCGTGTCGCCTTCCCGTTCGGCGGCGTCGAGATCGCGAACCCGCTCGCGGATAGCCTCCACCCAAGCGCTGGTTTCGTTCGGCACCCGCTTCACTGGCGCGTTGCGATACGGATAAATATCTGTGCAAACCATCGGCCGGCCTAGAATGCCATGTTCCAGAATGCGCAAATTGCTCTTGGCCTCGTTGAATGAATGATGTTCCAGCGGTGCGACCGCCAAGTCGAGATCCATCGAGGCAAGCTTGGCCGGATAGTCGTTGAGATGAACCCAATCGTGGACTTCCTTGACATAAGGGCGCAATTCGTCGAGGCACATGCCAAAGAACACCCACTCCACCTCGTCGTGGGTTTGCTTGACCACATCGGCGATGAAGGCCAGATCGCCGTGATGCTGCTGGGCGCCAGCCCAGCCGACGCGGGGTTTTGCGCTAGCCGCGCCGGCGGTTTTGAAGATGGCCCCAGCGCGCCCGCTCCAACCGGTTGGGCACCACTCGAATGTCATCTGATCCACTCGCTTGCAGGCTTCGGCCAAGCGGTTCGGTAGAAACAGTCAAGCGGTCGCATTCCCGCAAGGCCATCCGATGGCGGTACTTCATATCCCGGATCAGCCGCTCCTTGAGGCTGTTGGCGTCTGGCACGTCGTGCTTGAGGTCGTCGAGGTCAAAGACCTTGAAGGATTTGTGAAACCGACGGTATACGGCGCATCGCCGCCAGTCCGAGATCATCCGAGAGCTGTCGGTCTGATAGAACACGGTGTCGGGCGCCAGCCGTTCCAATTCAGCCAGTTCCGGCAGGCGAGTACCGGGTTTGATCGAGCGTACATTCGGCGTGTGCCTGGTGTTCGAGCAGCCACAACGGGGCGTAGACTCGATAGAGGCCACAACCGGACTCGTCCACGGGGAACCCCAGCAGGCGCGGCCGGTCTGTGGAAGAGTCGTGTCCCAACTGGGCGACTAACTCTACCTCGGGTCCGGTGGGGTTCGGCGAGACTGAGATTCGGATTATAAGCCGGGTCGGCGGCTAGCTTGGGCAACCAGCGCTCGAACATCCGTTCCGCGTCGGCGCGACCGTGCTTGACCCGTTCATCGTGGCTGAAAGCCCGTGGCAAGCGGATATTCGCCCAGCCAAGCCAAATTGGCGAACGGCGTCCACACCGTGCGATAGCCGCGCTCGGCGGCGCGCAGGCACAGATCGGTATCGGCGTGAGCGATAACAAATCGCTCGTCGAAGCCTTCGAGTGTCTTCGAATACCTCGCGCCGAATCGCCAGACACTCGGCGCTCACCGCCGATACCGACCTGATCGACCTGAGCTCGTCCAAACGGGCCAGGCGCTTTCAACGGCAGGCCGGTGAACAACGGCCCCAGCAACACCACGCATCCCTAGTACCTGGGCCGTGCCGTGCACGAACGGATTAGCGCGATCCGGTGTGGTCATACGCGCGCCAACAATGCCGATTTCGTCGCGGAGCGCGTGATTGAGCAGTCGCTCAATCCATTGCGGCTGCACCACCAGCGCCGAAGCGGATAGGAACACCAGCACCTCGCCACTTGGCTTGGCGCGCGCCCTGGTTCCAATAGGCTGGCGCTGAGAACGGACCTTGCGCGGGAATCAACCCGAAACTGCCGCTGGCTGTCGCGCCTCCAGTTCGGCGTACAGATCGAGCGTGTCGTCCACCTCGCTGCCGCAATCCACCACCAGCACTTCGTAGTCCTGGATAGACCGGTCTTGCTCGAGCAAGCGGCGCAGACAGCGGTCGAGCCGGTCGAGGGCGTCCTCTGGCCAAAATGATGATCGAGACTTTCGGCTGGACAAGTATAGCGATACACCAGTCGCCAGGTGCCGGGGAGCAATGCTTCTTTCGACGCGTGGCGGCAATGCCACAGCGGACGAGATGATCGTTCGACAAGCTGCCGGCGCGCCTCCGCTATCGACCGCAGGCATCGGCCACCTGTGGCCGCATGACCAGGGTTCGATGGTAGAGCACGTCGGCGATATGGCCGATCGGCCGATCGGACCATGGTCTTCAAAGACGCGCAACGCCGCTTGGAAGGTGGTCAAGTCCCGGCAGAGTAGGCCAGATCGCTCGTCGGTGGCCAACACGCTTTCCCGATGCATCAGGCAACAATCGCCCAGATAGTGCGTTCCCTAGCAGCAATTCCAGGATCGAATTCGGGACGGAACACCGGATCGCGGCGCTCGCCGCGCGCATCGAGCTGATCTTCGTCCAGGTAAATAAATCGCCAGGCCGGGTAGCGGTTGATGTAGTCGGCGGCTTTTAAGCAGAGGCGTGCGGCGCCAAGACGGTCGCCGGGTTCCAGCAGGGCGAACCCAGTCGAGCGCCGATTCCTCCAGTACGTCTTGCGCAGAGGCGGCGTCAGCATTCGCCTCGACTCTTCACCCATTCGATGTTGGTTAATTCAGCGAAACTAGTCGTCGGGACAATCAAATGGCGCCAGTACGCTTAGCACCCCAGCGGTCATACAACTGCTGTCCGATGCGATTCGAGCGTGTCGGCTAACGCCGACTTGCTGTGCCAGCTCGCACCAAACCACCAGATGAAAGGCCGGCTGAGATCCGCCAATGTTTGACCATACGTTCGGCGACGATCTCAGCCCAGCCCTCTCGCCTACTTGGCGCCGCTGCGCACCATACGTCGGTACGCGAGTCAAGCTCCGAAGTAATTCGGTTCCAGCATGTCGCGCCGTGATCGCCGTTGGACCTGGCCCTACAGTGATAGCCCGCGCTCCATTTTCGAATAGCAGCTTTCGCAGAAACGAGAGCCAGCATTCGTCGACTGCCTCTGAAATGGATAGAGCAATCAGCCCACTGCCAGCCAAGATACTGGCTTCGCCTTGGGCATAAGCTACCACTCGAACTTTTTCAATAAACCGTCGGTGATAGTTAAGCCAACGTTCGTCGTCAAGCTTGCCTATCGGAATCGTGGACTAATGACGATATCGGCACAATACGCCCAACACGAAAGCCAGCGCTGGAAAGCACGATAAGTAAAATCGAGATCGTAGTAGATGGAAACCCGTCAAAGATTTCGATTCATCAAAATTGAATCGCGTCTGATATCCCGACTCGTCGCATGGCGATGAACACGCCATCCAAGCGCTTGTATCCCCTCAATCAGCGCCGCTGGAACGTTCCATACACATTAACAGCATAATGATCTTGGCTCGGTACGTACGATTTGCAACACGACCATACGAGTGCACCAAGCCTGCCAGCTGCCCACCCAACCGGTATACTTCCAGCTCTTAAAGCGATCGACCGGTATCGACCAGCAAATCGGTTCCAGCCACACCCTACCACATCACAACAGTTCCAAATGCCGCAAAAGGCGCTGGCCAAAATCAGGAGTCCAGATTTCAATATCGTCATGCGAAAATATCAGATAATTACCCCTGCTACGGGCAATACCACGGTTGTAGCCCTCGCACAATGAGACAGCATCGTCGATGCGGATGATTTCATAAGGAAAATTAACTAAAAGATTACGATAATTTCGTTCGACACGGGCAAACTTAACATCATCGACACTGCAAATAATGATGGAAATAAGCACTGAGCTATTGGTGTGATTCATTGCTCAAACTCTAAAAAAGACATGTTGGATGACTTTCCTCTCATGGAAAGATCATTAATCGTTTTTTTATTTTAGAAACCGATTAACTCACTAACTATTACCGGGTCATTCGGAACGACATTCAGTATTTCATTTTGAGCACCATCAATAGCTTCAAAATTCCATGTAAAGCATTCCTTGAGGATAAATTCAAAATTATCGACTAAAATTGTTGATTTCGGATCAAGGTTGGTTATCACACCTAACCCACTCGGAAAAGTTGGGATAGTAAAAATTTTGAGATCTGGACGACTTGCACGCAGAGCTGGAATTACTTTCCAAGTATCACCTGTCCAAAAAACCGTCGTGCGCTCACGGGTGCTGGTTTCCTTAGTGATCGGATAAATATCATGGAAGATAACAACCGTTTTAGGTCCAGCATAATGCTCGATATAGATAAAATCTTTTAACGCCTGATCGAAAGTATGTAGACCATCGATGAAAGCAAAATCGATCACATCGACACCTAGTAAAACCATAGGATCAAAATTGGCGAAAAAATCGTCGCTAGTAAGTCGAAAAAGATTTGTAGATGCGATAAGAGAATGTATTATTTTGAAATCAGGATCGATTCCAATTGCTCGTGTATTTGCTGCTGCAAGCGCTAAGGCTCGACCAGATTCAATACCAATTTCAATATAGCTCTTTGGCCTAAGAGTATTATGAAAATGCCGTAGCCACTGCATATAATCAGGTCCTGGGAACAAGCGACTGGCAATTTTATTAACATCAAATTCTGAAGTGTCGTATTGTTCGGAACTGAGAATATTCTCTGTGGCAACCATTTTAATCACCATCTGTATTTTTGGTTAAGCTAAAGAATTAACAAAAGTCATGATAAATACGCATTTTTAATGCCATAACATCTATATTGTTAAAAATAAAAACAATAGTAATTAATCCCTTACTGGTATCATTATTTTTAATTGCTTTAAAACAGCATTTCGTCGAAATCCTGACAGGTTATTTTATGTATGATGACAAAAAATGATCGCGCTCGGGATCAAACCCACCCGATTACCCATGTATGGTCCGTCCCGCGTGGTCAAGGGCTGAGTTCAGCTTGAAGTGAAGGAAGGTTGCGCACATGTATCCGGCCTCTGTTGGGCAGGAACCCCGGCCTTGATGGAAATCCGCGCACCCCGAGCCTTATCACAAACTGCGGCCTCAACGGCCAGTGGGTAAGCCAGGCTTTCGAGATGCCGGTCTGACCTGTTCACGCCATCGCTGTCACTCAACACCTTGCAACCTGAGGCAACTGACACACCGAAATAAGGGGGTTGTGGTGCCCGGGCGGGTTAACTGCCGTCCGAGTCAGGCGGCGACGGGAACCTGATAGGTGGTCCCCCGCGTCAGCACCGCCCAGGCGGTCCGGGCCATTTTGTTGGCCAGCGCCACGGCAGCCACCGGAACCCCGCGCCGCTCCTTGAGCGCCCAAACCCAGCGACTGCGCGGATCGTCATGCCGGTCGGCATAGCGCAACACGGCCCGAGCGCCGTGGATGAACAAAGCACGGAGGTAGGCATCGCCGCGTTTGCTGATGCTACCCAGCTGCGACCGGCCGCCGGTACTGTGTTGGCGTGGGACCAAGCCGAGGGCGGCCGCGCAGTCGCGACCGCTGGCAAACTGACACCCGCCCCCGAAGGCGGCCACGAAGGCGGACGCCCCGAGCACTCCAATGCCAGGGATACTCCGCAGGCGCCGACACGGCTCCAAAGTTTGCGTCTGCTGTTTCAGCCGCTGTTCCAACGCCGCAATCCGTTCGTCCAGATGAACCCACTCCCGTTGGAGTTCCGCCAGCAGCTCGCGCCCCAACGCCTGCAACCCGCCATCCGCCGTTTCCAGGATCTCTGGCAGGCGTCGGCGCAAGGCCGTCGGTCCCCGGAGGACCGTGAGGCCGAATTCCAGCAACAGGCCACGGAGCTGGTTGATAATCACCGTGCGCTGGGTAACGGCGCCCGACCGCAGCCGATGGAGGGCTTGCAGTTCCTGTTGGGCGATAGTCTTGATCGCCACGAACCGCATCGTCGGTCGGGTGACCGCCTCGGCGATCGCTTCGGCGTCCCGGAAATCGTTCTTGTTCGATTTCACGTAGGCCTTCACAAAGCCCGGATGGATCAAGCGCACCGTGTGACCGCAGTCGGTCAACACTCGCGCCAGGTGATGCGCGCCGCCGCAGGCCTCCATCCCGATCAGACACGGGACTTGTTGGGCCAGCCATTCCACCAGCCCGCCTCGACTGAAAGTCTTGCGCAGCACCGGCTTGCCTTGAGCATCCGCGCCATGAACGTGCAACACCGTCTTTCCCACATCAATTCCAATCACGCTAAGCTTCATGGTATCCGCTCCGCTCTTCAGTGACATACTCCATTGAGTCTATGCAGGCCATCAAGGCCGTGCAGGGAGCGGGGCGGACCATACCATTACAAATTCTCCGGGAGGGAGGAAGGCTTTTTGGCGGCGGTGATACCGATAGCGAAGGCATGGAGTTGCAGGAGGCCTTCCCAAAGGGCTTTGGGACCGGGATGACCATCGCCTTTGCGTCCGAGGAAGCCACCGAAACCGGCGATCATTCGGACCCTGTAACCTAGAGGAGGTGGCGTATCCGGCAGTGGGGTCCGGTGTGTCACGATCCAGGCGGCCCGCCATTCCTTGGGATCGAAGATGATCTTGCAGGGTAAGTCGGGACCTTCTCGTCCCCAAGTGACCCGATGCTGGATGCGCCAGGCGATGATCAGGTAGATCACCAAGGCGCGTTCGAGCCGTTCCAGGGTCTCCAATGGCAGGGCTTCTACCTGGCAACCCGATTTTAATATTCGGAAAAAGATCTCCACCAGCCAACACCGGCGATACCAGTCAATCCGTTCCACCACGGCGTCCAAGGTTTCGCGGTCCGGTTCGTGAGCAACCGCCATTCAATGGGCTTTTCGCTGGCGGGTGGCTGTGCTTCACGGGCCAGGATCGCAGTAACGGTGACCTTAGCGCCGCCTTACGCGGTGTGGATAGAATCACGGTATCGCGATAGAGCGTTTGCCGCACCCGTCGCGCCGTTCGACCCGATCCAGCGGGCAACGTGAATTCCACTTCTCCCAGGGCGTCGGTTTCTCTACCCGAGACCAGCGCTTATCGCCGCTAGCCGTCTTGCGGTGGTGCTGGGCACGAACCAACCCGTCCGCAGGTTGCGCCCGTTGCGCGGGCACGTCCATCAGCGCCCGTAAGTCACTTTCCCGATCCGCCACGTAGCTTTCTCGTCTGGATTCACCACGTCCTCTTGCCGCAACGGTCCCCTACCGCCGTGATCGTCCTGGATAACGCCACCTTTCACAAGCACGCGGACATTCAAAATACCCTCCGCCAAGCGGGCCACACCTTGGAATCTCTTCCGCCTTATTCCCCTGACCTGAACCCCATCGAGCACAAGTGGGCTCAGGCCAAAGCCATCCGCAAACAAACTCACTGTCCCGTCGCTGAACTCTTTCGTTCCAATAAAATATAATCATTATTAATTTGTTTTGTTATGCCTCCTGCGACTATACTCATAAATTTCCCCTTTCGAACAAATACAGGCATGGAATGCAAACACTTCCCATCATGGCGCCTTGACGCCGTTTGCCCTACCTCGATCTGGCTTCGGGACGGGGAAGTCCCTCGTATTCGGTAGGCACGTTCCCGGTAATCAACAGAAATCCAGTGAGTTCCCAAAGTTAAATGTATTCCAGGCAAATACTGCTGATTGCCTAGTCTGGCGAACTAATTTAAATATATGAATATTATAAAGATAATATATAATTTTTTGAGTAACTCGCGGTGTTGAGGCTGACGGTCATTCCGTTTTTAAATGAATCAATTTGGGTTTCCACATCGAGCGCGATGGAAATGGGTCGCGTCAAAATCTTGATGCGCGCTCGACCTCCGTTACAATGCTGGTACCAAGCATGATAAACGCGGTACGGTGGGAGGTCCGCGCGTGGCGCCGATAGTCGGCGAGGGCGTGGCGAGAGGGTCGAATGCGAGCCAATTTGCCGGTTTCCACCTCTTCACCGGTTGCCCCGTTTCATCCATCCAGGGACTATTGACCGATGAAGACTACTTTGCTCGTGCTCGACGATGAACCTGAACGGGCTAACGAATTGTGCCTGTTGCTGCGGTTCCTGGAAGAACCCCACGTCGTGCGGGCCGAATCCTCCAACTGGCGGGCCCATGTCGAAGACAATGCCCATTTGCGCTGCGTGTTCCTCGGAAGCCAGGGCGATGACGACCGCCCACCCGTCGAGATTCTCTACGCGATTCGCGCCTTGGCACCCCGCGTCACCCTGATCCTGATCGAGGAAGCCGACCGGCCTCTTCGCCTGCCGGCGACGCTGGAAACCAGTTGCGGGGGCCACTTGGTCCATCCCTTCCGCTATGCGCAGTTGAGCCAGATCTTATCCAGACTGCAAGCTAGCACCCATCGCGAGGGTCGAGGCGGGACCGGATCGGGCCGACGCAACACCGAGCTGTTTCGCAGCCTGGTCGGACATAGCCCCAGCATTATCCGGTTGCGGGAATTGATCCAGCGTGTTGCCCCCTCCGAATCCACCGTGCTGGTCTTGGGCGAATCCGGCACCGGTAAAGAAGTCGTGGCTCGCAATGTTCATTATTTTTCCAACCGCAACCAGGGTCCTTTCGTCCCGGTCAACTGTGGCGCCATTCCCGACAATCTCTTGGAAAGCGAGCTGTTTGGTCACGAAAAAGGATCGTTTACCGGCGCTATTTCGGCGCGTCGCGGCCGTTTCGAGCTGGCGCGGGGCGGTACCCTGTTTCTCGACGAAATTGGTGACATGCCGCTGAACATGCAGGTCAAGCTACTGCGGGTATTGCAGGAGCGCACCTTCGAACGGGTCGGTAGCGACCGCAGCCTGGAGGCCGATGTCCGCATCGTCGCGGCCACGCACCACGATCTCGAAGAGTCGATTAAAACTGGCGCATTTCGCGAGGATCTCTATTACCGATTAAACGTTTTTCCCATTGAAATGCCTTCCCTGCGCGAACGCATCGAGGATTTGCCATTGCTGGTCGAAGAGCTAACCGAGCGAATCGCTCACGAGCAAGGCATTCGGGTCAGTTTGAATATCGCAACCCTGCGTAGCCTGAGTCACTATCCGTGGCCCGGTAACGTTCGCGAGTTGGCTAATCTGATGGAGCGCTTGGCCATTCTCAAGCCAAGCGGCCAGGTGGAGCCGAACGACCTGCCGACCAAGTTCCGCGCGTATGCTCCGGCGGAACCGGTAGCGGTGGAGCTGCCGGTGATGGCAAGGTTAGTGGCGGCCGGACCCGGCTCTGCCGATGTCTCCTTCACGCACTTATCGGCTGTCGAACGGGCCAGTTTGCCGGCGGACGGACTCGATCTACGGCAATACATCATGGATCTCGAATCGTCCTTGATCCAGTCGGCGTTGGAAGAGGCTAACGGCATCGTGGCCCATGCCGCCTCCCTGTTGAAGATGCGCCGCACGACTCTGGTCGAAAAGATGCGCAAGTACAATATCCGCCGTGGCGACGACGGAATCGATGAATGATGTCGGATTGCTGGCGGCCGAAAATCCCGCTGAAACCGCCAAATAATTGGCATTGACAGTGTGGCATGAATAATATTTTGAAATAAATAAAATTTTTTTATGGATCGGTTTTTGCTAGCAATGGGATTGTCTTTCGCCTTCCAGGCGATCTAATCCATCAGGGAGCAGGCACCGATGAATATCATTGATACAACCCATTCACTGGCCAATGGCTTGCGTCAGCTAGGAGAGTCAGCTGCTGCGGTGTCCACCCCAACCGGCTCCGAGACTCAGGACACCCAAGATTTCGCCAGCGTATTTAAGTCCATGCTGGGCGACGTCAATCAATCCCAGCAACGTGCGACTCGGTTAGCGGAGTCCTTCGACGAAGGCCAACAAGAGGATCTGGCCGGTGTGATGATCGCCCAGCAGAAGGCTCGGTTATCGTTCCAAACCACTTTGCAGGTTCGTAACAAGGTGGTTTCCGCCTATCAAGACATCATGAACATGCCGATTTGAATCAGCCGACCCATGTGATTGCGTGAGAGGAACGCGTTGTGGCCGAAGCAAGTAACACGCCGACGCCAAATCTACCCACCCGGATCGACTGGCGGACCGAACTCGCGAAGTTCCGCCGGCCAGGGTTGGCTCAGATCGGCATACTGGCTGGCGTCGCCGCATTGCTGGCGCTGCTGGTGGTCGGAGCGCTATGGGTCAACACGCCGAACTACGACGTGCTGTATCGGGGCTTGGCCGATGCCGATGCCGGCCAGATCATGGAAGCCCTGCAGAAATCCAATATTCCCTTCAAGGTCGATTCCCACAGCGGCGTTTTGCTGGTGCCGGCCGATCAGGTTCACGAAGCACGCCTGAAGCTGGCAAGTCAGGGCTTGCCACGCGGCACGGTCAACGGCTTGGAGGCTCTGGAGCAAAAGAACAGCTTTGGGGTCAGCCAGTTCATGGAAACCGCTCGCTACCAGCACGCTTTGGAGGGGGAACTCGCACGCTCGGTGATGACCATCGGCTCGGTTGAAGCCGCCCGGATTCATTTGGCCTTTCCCAAGGAAACGGTGTTTGCCCGCCAGCAGCAACCGCCCACGGCATCGGTCCTGGTGCGGCTGCATCCGGGCCGGGCGCTGGACTCGGGGCAGGTGGCGGCCATTGTGCATCTGATCGCGTCGAGTGTCCCCAAGCTCAGTCCGGACAAAGTATCGGTGATCGATCAGGCCGGTAATTTGCTGACCCGACCGGAGCGGGAAGATGGCGGCGACCTGAACCTGGATCAGCTGGAGTATGCGCGGCGTCTGGAAGAGCGCTACGCCCGCCGCGTCGAAGACTTGCTGACGCCAGTATGGGGTTCGGGCCGCGTCCGCGCCCAGGTCTCGCTGGATCTGGACTTCACTGCCAGCGAGGAAACCGCCGAGCGCTACGAACCCCGTCAGGAGCCGCGCCCGCTGCGCAGCGAGCAATTGCTGGAGGAAACCAATCCTCGCTCGAATCCGGCTGGCATTCCCGGCGCTTTGTCGAACCAACCGCCCGGCACGGCGACGGCGCCGGAATCGGTCGGCCAGGCGCAGACAAACCCCGGTCAGAATCCACAGGATGTTCAAAATGCCGCTGTTTCGCCGGGTGCTGCCGGCCAAGCCGCGTCGAACACGGTCACGCATGCCCGCAAGGAGATCACTCGCAACTACGAACTCGACAAGCGGGTCACGCACAGTCGCGCCGTACCGGGTCGGATCGTCCGGGTTTCGGCGGCGGTGGTGGTGGATGACCGCACTGTTCTCGAAAACGGGCAACCGGTACGCAAACCGCTGAGCCCGGAAGAAATCGAACAGATTACCGCTCTGGTCAAGCAAGCGGTCGGCTTTAACGGCGAGCGGGGCGATAGTGTCAACGTGCTGAACGCTGCCTTCGCGCCGGCGGGGTTCGACGAGCCACCGTTGCCGATATGGCAGCAACTCTGGTTCCTGGAATTGGTGAAGTGGGGCGTGGTGGGGATACTGTCGCTGGCGGTGCTGTTGCTGGTGGTGCGGCCGACGCTGCGCCGCCTGCTGCCGGCGCCGGTCGAGGCCCGAAAACTGGGCGAGGCGAAGGAAACCGCTGGATCGCTGCCCGCTCCCGAGGCAGGTGTCGAAGGTTTACTGGAGGATCGAGTCGAAATCAGCGGCGCTCTGGAAAATGGTCAACCCAAGGGGTTGTTGGCTAATCCAGCTGAACAGCTGGAACAACGCATGGATCTGGCTCGTTCCTTGGTGGCCGAGGATCCCAAGCGCGCGGTCCAGGTCATCCGCAGCTGGCTGGCCAGCGAGGGGTAGGCAATGTCGGAATTAACCACGGCTTTCAAGGGTGTCGACCGGGCAGCGGTCGTATTGATGGCGCTGGGCGAAAGCCATGCCGCCGAGATCCTCCGTCATCTGGATCCGCACGAACTGCACAAGCTCGGCGTGGCCATGGCCAATCTGGCCAACGTCAACCGTGACCAGCTCAGCGAAATCGTGCATGCCTTTAACGAAGAAGTGGACAGCCAGACTTCACTGATCTCCGATGGCGAAAACTACATTCGCGGCGTGCTGACCCGCGCCTTGGGGCGCGAAAAGGCCCGGAACATTCTGGAGCATATTTTCAGCGGCGAAGACCAGTCCGGTGTGGATTCCCTGAAGTGGATGGACGCCGGCGCCATCGCCGGTGGCCTGCGCGAGGAGCACCCGCAGGTCGTTGCACTGGTGCTGTCCTCGCTGCCGCCCGAACAGGCCGCCAGTGTGGTCAATTTGCTGCCTTCGCCGCTGCGCGACGAAGCGTTGCTGCGGGTGGCGATTCTAGACGAGATTCCCGCCGGCGCCTTGGCGGAACTGAACGAGTTGATCGAGAAGCAAGTCATGCGCAACATCAACGCCGCCGCCACCTCCAAGATCGGAGGTCCCAAGCGGGCGGCCGAGATTCTTGGCCGGCTGGACGCTGCCGTCGAGGGTTCGATTCTCGACAAGATCAAGGAAGTGGATGCCGATCTCGGCGGCAAGATCGAGGATCTCATGGTGGTGTTCGACAATCTGATCGGGCTCAGCGACCGCGACGTGCAGGCTTTGCTGCGGGAGGTTGCGTCCGACAAGTTGCTGGTGGCGTTGCGCGGTGCGGACGAGGCGGTCCGGCAAAAGATCATGGGCAACATGTCCAAGCGTGCCGCCGAGTTGCTGCGCGACGATCTGGAGGCGATGCCGCCGGTCAAGCTTAGCGATGTGGAAGCCGCTCAGAAAGAGATCATGGCCACTGCGAAGCGCTTGGCGGAAGCCGGTGAAATCACGCTGAGCGGTAAGGGAGAACAGCTTGTCTAAAATTATTTCAGGCGACAATTTAACCGCTTATCAGCGTTGGGAAATGCCCAGCGTCGAACAGCCGTCATCGAAACCGGAACCGGCGCCGGTCGCGACGCCTGTCCCGGCCGAGGCTCACGATGGTGCCCGCCCGCCGAAGCCTTTGAAACCCGTGAAACCGGGGGCGGCACTGCCGACCCTGGAGGAAATCGAAGCCATCCAACGTGAGGCGCACGAGGAAGGCTTCGCCGCCGGCTATCAGGAAGGCCGTCGGGAAGGGCGCGAGCAAGGCTACAAGAAAGGCCAGCACGAAGGCCATCTGGAAGGCTACCAGCGAGGCTATGCCGAGGGGTTGGCGGGCGGTCGTGACGAGGTACTGCTGCGGATCCAAAAACTCGATCAAATCCTGGAGTTCATGGGGCGACCGCTGGAGCAACTCGATGCGACGGTCGAGGAGGAGTTGACCTGGCTGACTACCGAGATTGCCCGTCGGTTGATACGGCGGGAGCTGCGCTCCTCGCCCGGCGAAATCGTGGCGGTGGTGCGACAAGCCGTCAATTTGTTGCCCGTGGCCAGCGCTGGTGTGCAAGTGCGCTTACATCCCGACGATGCCCAGTTGATCCGAGAGGTGCTTTCGCTGGGCCGCGACGACGAACCGGTCTGGCGGATCGTCGAGGACCAGACCTTGAGTCGCGGTGGTTGCGTGGTCAACACGGAGCTATCGAGGATCGATGCGACGGTGGAAAAGCGGTTGGGTGCGGTGATTGCCAGCGTGCTGGGAGATGAACGTGAACAAAATGGCAAATCTGCCTGAAATCAGTCGTGCCCGGCAGTGGGGGGTGCGACTGGCCCAGCGGCGGGCGCGAATCGCCGAGACACCCGGTCTGGTGGTAGAGGGCCAGTTGACCCGGCTGGTCGGTCTGACTCTGGAGGCAGCCGGTTGCGTGGCGCCGGTCGGCGCCCGCTGCCTGGTCGTGAACCCCGATGGCGGTCGATTCGAGGCTGAGGTGGTTGGTTTCGCCGGTGGCAAGCTGTTTCTGATGCCGAGCAGCGACATTCACGGATTGATGCCCAATGCCCGTGTGATTCCCGCCGATAATGTCAGCGAAGTGCCCGTGGGCGAGGGTTTGCTCGGCCGGGTGTTGGACGGGTCCGGCCGGTTTCTGGACGGTTTCCCACCGCCACCGCAAATCGATTCGGTGCCGCTGAGCGGCAAGACCATTAACCCCCTGTTGCGCAAACCGATCCGAGAGCCGCTGGATGTTGGGGTACGCGCCATCAATGCGCTGCTTTCGGTCGGGCGCGGCCAGCGCATGGGGCTGTTTGCCGGCTCCGGCGTTGGCAAGAGCGTACTGCTCGGCATGATGACCCGATTTACCAACGCCGAGGTGGTGGTGGTCGGGCTGATCGGCGAGCGTGGTCGTGAGGTGCAGGAATTTATCCAGGAAATCCTCGGCCCGCAGGGCATGGCCCGCGCCGTGGTGGTGGCGGCCCCGGCCGACGATCCGCCGCTCAAGCGGCTGTACGGCGCTGCGCTGGCGACTCGCATCGCCGAGTATTTCCGCGACTCCGGCCGGCAGGTGCTGCTGCTGATGGATTCGCTGACTCGCTACGCTCAAGCGCAGCGCGAGATTGCGCTGGCGATCGGTGAGCCACCCGCCACCAAAGGCTATCCGCCTTCGGTGTTCGCCAAGTTACCGCGACTGGTGGAGCGGGCCGGCAACGACACGGTGGGCGGTTCCATCACCGCTTTTTACACGGTGCTGACCGAGGGCGATGACCAGCAGGATCCGATCGCCGATGCGGCCCGCGCCATTCTCGACGGTCATGTGGTGCTGTCGCGACGGCTGGCCGAGGCCGGCCATTATCCAGCCATCGACATCGAGGCATCGATCAGTCGGGTGATGCCGCAGATCAGCGGTCCGCGCCACCAGCAACTGGCGCGGCGATTCAAGCACATCTATTCCACCTACGAGCAACACCGCGATTTGATCAACGTTGGAGCTTACGCGGCCGGCAGCGATCCGGCGGTAGACGAAGCTCGGGAATACTATCCCCGCCTCAAGCAGTTTCTGATGCAGGGGATCGATGAACGGGTGACCTTGGCCGACAGCTTGCAAGGGCTTGAAACTGTGTTGCAACCCCGACCCAAGGAAGGAAAAAACAGGTGAGACAGCGGTGAGATCCGGTGATGAATAAACCTCATCCGCTACAGGCAGCGGTGTCCGTCGCCCGATCCCGCGAGGACGATGCAGTCAAGCGTTTGGCGGAAGTGCAACAGCGCCTGCTGGAGCAACAAAAACAGCTCCAACAGTTGATCATGTTCCGGGGTGAGTACGCCATTCAGTTCGAAAATGAAGGCAGCGGCGGCGGCATCACCGCGCGCCGGTTTCAGGATTACGCCGCGTTTCTGAACAGCCTGGACCACGGCATCACCGAATCGCGGCGACAGTTGGAGCACTTGCGGCAGGAACTTCAGCACAAGCGCCAGTGCTGGGTAGAAGTGCATGCCAAAACTAAAGCGCTCGAAGAGGTCGTGAAGCGCGACCGGAAGGCGCAATCGCGACGAGAAGATCAACGCGAACAGCGCGATAGCGACGAACGGAATCTGCGCGGTTCGAGAGCTGGGTAACGATCGCCGGATCGGGAAGTGCCTGGTCGTCGGCGAAATCATCAAGATTTGCTGGAGAGAGCGACAGCATGGCCCAATTCCAACTCGCCAATATCTCGCCGGTGACCGGCGCGGCTGCTGTTGCCATCGCGGCGGACACTCCGGCCGAGACCAACGGCGAAGCCCTGCCACAATCGATTTCCTTCGGTCGCTTGTTGCAAGCAGATCCCTTCGGCTCATGCCGCCGAGGCGGCGTCCTGTGGTGGGGCGGCAGGGAAGGCTGCCATCGGCGGTGCGGCGGGGACCACGCACCCGCAAACCGCGCAACCTGGTCTGATGGTAGCCGATCCGGCGAATCCTGGCGAGATCGAGGAGCGGCTGGTGGTCTCGGGGTTGGTGGAAGGATTGATGCCGAAAGGCAGTGAAGCCACGGCGGAAGAATCGGACGAGACGGGAGCCGGGACCGGCACGGACGACGATACAGCTCTATCGACCGGAAACACGCCGGTTGCGACGACTTGGCTAGGTTGGCCGTTGTTCATGGAAGCCCGGGCGGCTTTGCGGAATGCCGGACCGTCGGAGATTGAGCCGGTGCCCGCCGAGATAGCAGCTGGCACCGCCTCGGCCGGTGCCGCTCAATGGTGCACGGTGCTGGACTCGACAGCCGCTGGAGCAGATGGCGGCCGAGGTTGCGGACCCAGACGGCTGGCTGGCGAATCCCTGTCCGAAACTTTGATCAGTTCGGGATTGGTATCAGCAGATCGTCCATTGGCGGCCGAGGCAGCGGTCCAGTTGCCCCCCATGGCGGCAGCGAGCATGGAGCCAGTGACTAGCGCCGATGAAACCGAAGCCACCGGCCAGATGATCGATTTTACCGAGGCCGGTTCTCTCGATGATGCAGCGCTTGGTCAACCAAACGGAGAGCCGATCGCGGGCGGGCGAGGGGAAGAGACGAGGATCCATCTTGTAGAGAGATTGCGCGATTGGCGGATCGAGGAACGGTTGGCCGCCCGACGGATGAGCGATGGCAAAGCCTTACCGGCGGTAGCTTCCAAGATTGCTGCTCTTGCAACCGCCGCCAAGGGCGAAAGTGTCCAGGTCGGCGGGAGACGGGCGGCCAGCGTTGTTGGCGAACGGTCCTTCCCTTCAAGGGAGCTCAACGGGTCCAGTCGCTGGCTCTATCCGGCGGGCCAGCGACCAAGCCCTCGATGTCGGTCGACTCCCTCGGATTTTCGGTGCCGGTTGCGACGACCGATACCACGCCCGTTACCGCGACCGTGGTTGGGGGCGCAGGTATCCCGACGAGTCATCCCGCATCTTCGCTGCCGATTGCGGTCGATACCACGTTGGCTATTGCGACCACTGCAAAGGATGAGAGCATTTCGGCCATCCAGCAGCCCGGCAAGCCGCTGGGAGTCGATGTGTCGGTATCCGCCGGCAGTCACCTCAAGTCCTCGCCAGCGACGACCGACACCGCGCAGGTTACCGTACCCACCGCTATCGCGGATCAAGGCATTGCTAGCGGTTGGGCCAGCACCGACAGCGACCGGCGCCCCGCGTTTTCGGCGGGCGGCCCTGCCAAGGAAAATCAGCTGCTTGCAGAGCCATTGACCCCACCCGGTGGGCCGCCGACGGTGGCGCTGTCCGGATCGACCGGATCGACCGATCGTGCGGCGCCCATCGATGAAGTACCTCGAACGGCGACGGTGGTCAAAAACGCCAAGGAAGCGGCTGGGCCGCTACCGATAAGCGATCGCCAAGCCGCTTCGATTTTGTTTCGCGAGCCAATAGGCGGACCGTCGCCCGATGCGGTTACCATGCCCTCGACTACACGTCCTGAAGCTATGGTGGAAACTGTGGCGGCCATCCGCCCCGAAGGATCGGTTGGCCCGACCCATAACGGACCGCTGACCCAAGCCAGTTTGCCGTCTCCTTCGCCCGCGCTCTCCGATGCACCTGCGGATCATGCCGCGTTGCCCGCCGCACCAGGGTTGTTGAATCTGAATCAGAAAAATTGGGAACGGATGTTAGGTCATCAGTTGAACTGGGTGGTCAATAACCGACTACCAGAGGCGGAAATCAAGGTTAATCCACCCGATCTGGGGCCGCTCGAAGTGCGGGTCTCACTGCGTCACAACCAGACCGACGTGGCGTTCTTCAGTCATGAAGCCGCTGTGCGAGAAGCGCTCGAAAACGCGCTGCCCCGATTACGGGAAATGTTGGACAGCCAGGGCATCAACCTGAATCAGGCACAGGTTTTCGATCAGTCGTCGGCTCGCCAGCAAGCGGGCGCGGGCGAGCAATTCGCATCCGGCCAACGCGGCGGATCGTCGACGCCCACCCCAGACTCGGAACCGGTGATCGAGGAAACGAAGTCAGCACCACGCTCGCGCGGTTTGCTCGGGATGGTGGACGATTACGCTTGAAGCAATACCGGCGCTCGATGAGGCCATGGAGTGGATGGAGTGCGCGGGCCGAGGAGAGATTTTTCTGCTCGGCCCGAGAGGCAATGGCCTTTCAGCTCGGTCGATATCCGCCTTTTTCGAAAGCCGGCTTTTCGGATACCGGGCGGGTCTATGGAGAGTCGTCGGGGAGAGCGTGCCGATCCAGCCGGTCTAACCCGATTCGGCGATGCGAGAGGTGAACTGCTGGATCGATTCGCTGGCGATGCTGCTAGGGCTGACTTGGTTGCTGGCGTGTAGCATGCAGATCAGATCGGCTTCGCCCCGGCTCAAGCCGCAAAGCTCCATGATTTCTTCCGCGCTGGCGCCTTGTAGGGCCAGTTTGGTGGCGACCTTGAAAAATTTCTGATCGGCGTCCCGGTTCAGAAGAAGCCCCGGCGAGCCACCCTGTTCCCGGAGCTGTCCGATTTGTACTTCCAGTTTGACCAGCCGCTCGCCCAGTGTCGCCAACGAAAGCGCTACGCCCTTCAGCTCTTGATGCAGGTTCGGTCGCTCTTCCCGCCCGGCCTCGGTGGTTTCCGGCGCGGCGGAGAACAGTCGAGCTGTCCAAAAGCCCAGTGCGATCAGCAGGATATTGGCTGCCAACAGGGCGGCGATCGCGATACCGTGAAACAAAACGTCGTGCATGGATCGGTCCTGGCTGCGGATGGAAGATGAAAGCACTCTCGTTTATCTGGGCAATTTCCTGGGTACGCCAGAGGAGATTTCGGCAACTTGGTCGGAAGGCAGCGCGGGCGGCGAGTCGCTCGCTTGATTGAATTCCGTAGTTGGATACCGGTTGTCGATGTTGCCCATGATCACCAATACCACCCGCCGGTTTTGCAGGCGGCCTTGTTCGGTTCGATTATCCGCGATTGGCTGATATTCGCCGTAGCCCATCGCCGACATGCGCTCGGGCCGTACCCCGTTATCCATCAGAACGTGGACCACGCTAGCGGCGCGGGCTGCCGACAGCTCCCAGTTCGATGGATAGATCGGCGTGTTGATCGGTCGGTTGTCGGTGAAGCCTTCGACCTGAATCCGATTGGGAACTTCCCGCAGGATATCGGCGATCAAAGCCATCGGCTCCAGCGCCTCCTGGCTGAGTGTGGCACTGCCACTGTCGAACAGGATACTATTTTTGATCTCCACTTCCACCCAAAACTCGCTGCTGCGGACATTGACCAAATCGGTCTTGATCAGATTCGACAGATATTGTTCCAGCTTCGCCACGACTTTGGCTAGATTCGGATCAGTGTTGGCTTGGCCGCCTGTCGAACCGGCTTTATCGGCCGTCAGGATGGGAGCGCTGTTTTTGTTAGCCGGGTTGGAGCCCTTGCTGAGCGTGAGCATGACTCGGGGGGCGCGCTGAATGATCGAGGCCGGTAGGGGGCGCAAATCGGGTGCTACCCCTGGAGATAAATTGGGTTGGCCAACGGCCTGTGGAGCGGGTGCCCCCACCATGCCCCCCAGTTGGATCGGTTTTGCGCTGTTGGGGTTGGCGGATCGGAAAGCGGCCATCATCGAATCGGCCAAAACCCGGAATTTACCCTCATTGACCGAGGATACTGAATACATCACCACGAAGAAAGCGAACAGCAGGGTGATGAAGTCGGCGTAGGAAACCAGCCAACGCTCGTGATTTTCGTGGGACTCGGCGTGTTTTTTCTTGCTCATCGCGGCGGCCTCAGTTCTGAGTAAAGCCCTGCAAGCGGGATTCGATGTTGCGCGGGTTTTCGCCGTGAGCGATGGCGATGATGCCCTCGACGAACAGCTCGCTGAGGCGGGTTTGCTTCTTGATGGCACTCTTGATCTTGTTGCCCATCGGCAGGGCGAACACGTTGGCCAGGATCAGGCCGTAGATGGTGGCGACGAACGCAGCGGCGATACCGCCGCCCAGCTTACTGGGATCGGCCAGGTTGCCCATGACGTGGATCAGACCCAATACGGCGCCGATGATGCCGATGGTGGGCGCGTAACCGCCGAGCGCCTCGAAAAAACTTACCGCCTGCAAGTCGTTTTCCTCGCGGATCGCCATGTCCATTTCCAGGATGTGGCGGATCTCCTCCGGCTCCTTGCCGTCCACCAGCAATTGCAGCGCCTTGGATGCAAAGGGGTCCGGCTCCTGCTGGATGTAATCCTCCAGTCGCAGCAGTCCTTCCTTACGGGCGATATTGCTCCATTCGGCGATTTTTTCGATGGCCGGTTGCATGGCGACTGTAGGCGGCAGAAAGGCCCACTTGGCGCGAGCCAGCGCCCGCTTGAAAATGTCCATCGGCATCTGGACCAGTACGGCGCCGACGGTGCCGAAAACTACGATCAAAAATGCCGGGCCGTTGATCAAAGAACCGATGTGACCGCCCTCGATCAGCATACCGCCGATGATGCCGCCGAATGCGACCACCAGGCCCGCAAGAGTCAGGATATCCATCATTCCACTCCGATGAGATCAGGGATTCAGGCCGTTCCGCCGGCGACCCGCGCCCGTAGTCGGGCGAGCGCCTGACTGTGCAACTGGCTGACGCGGGATTCGCTGACACCCAGCACCGCGCCGATTTCCTTAAGGTGCAGCTCCTCGTCGTAATAGAGCGATAGCACCAGCTTTTCCCGTTCCGGCAGCAGGTCGATGGCCGAAGCCAACCGTTTGAACAGGGATTCCCGGCCAACCGTTTCGAGCGGATCGCAGCCGGGCGCGGGGACCCGATGGATTTCACTCTCGTCGTCCGTTCCGGACTCGTCGAGCGATAGGATTTTCTGGCCGCGTAAGTCGGCCAGGATTTCGTGATACTCGGCCAAGCTGATACCAAGTTGCTCGGCGATACTCCGGTCGTCGGCTTCGCGACCGGTGGCGATTTCCACGGCGCGAATCGCTGCCGCTACCTCGCGGGCTTTGCGGTGTACCGAGCGCGGGGTCCAATCGCCCTTGCGGATTTCGTCGAGCATGGCGCCGCGAATGCGCGGCTCCGCGAAAGTGGCGAAGCCCGTACCCTGCACGGGATCGTAGCGGCGAGCGGCTTCCAGCAATCCCAACATGCCTGCCTGAATCAGATCGTCCACCTGCACCGACGCCGGTAGTCGAGATAGCAGGTGATAGGCGATGCGCTTGACCTGCGGCGCATGCCGAGCGATCAGGTCGTCCGCCGTATCGCCGCTGAGGCTGGCATAGAGGGCCACCCCTTTCATGCGCTGTGTTCCTGGAGCCGGCAAGCAGGATCAAGCAGACGCTCGATAAAGAACTGGAGATAACCACTGGCGCTGCGGGGCATGGGCCAACGCCCAATAATATGCGCGGAGAGCCGGTGAAATGCCTCAGCCGAGCGGCTGCTGGGAAAAGCTTCCACCACAGCCCGTTGGGCCTGGACGGCCTTGCGCAATTGCGGATCCTCGGGGATGAATCCGCAAAAGCTCAGATTAACATCCAGAAATCGATCGGAAACTCGAACTAGCTTGTTGAACAGCTCGCGGCCTTCCTGGGCAGTGGCTACTCGGTTGGCAAGAATCTGGAAGTGATCCACGCTGTATTCTTGGCTGAGCAGCTTGATCAGGGCGTAGGCGTCTGTGATGGAGGCCGGCTCGTCGCAGACCACCACCATGACGTCGTGAGAGGCCCGGCTGAAGGTGACTACGCTGTCGGAAATGCCAGCGGCGGAATCGATGAGCATGATATCCACCGTATCGTTCAGCTCGCTGAAGGCGCCAATCAGGCCAGCGTTTTCTTCCGGCGCTAACTCCGCCATCCGCTTGACCCCGGAACTGGCAGGGATGATCCGGATCCCGTTCGGTCCGTTGACGATGATTTCCTCCAGCGTCCGTTCCTGGTTGATGACGTGGGAGAGGTTGTAGAGTGGATGCAATCCCAGGATCACGTCGACATTGGCAAGTCCCAGATCGGCGTCCAGCAGCATCACGCTTTGATTTTGGAGGCTCAGGGCCAGCGCCAGGTTGACCGAAATGTTGGTCTTGCCGACACCACCCTTACCGCTGGTGACGCAGATGACCCGCACCGGCCGGTGATGGATGGCTTGTTGGGTGCCAACGACCTGATTACGCGACGGTTCAACAGCTGGCATGAGCGGTCAACCTCTTTCCGAAGGTCAGCGCGAGCGTATCGTTTACCGGTACCTCCTGGTGCAGCCCCACGAATTCATCGGCCAGCCGGATCAGGGCATCGACCTGCGCCGGCTGAATGTCCTCGGGCACCCGCTGGCCGTTGCAGATGTAAGCCAGCGGCAGGGCTTGTTCGTGAGCGGCCGAGAGCGCCGCGCCCAATCGGGTGGTTTCGTCTACTTTAGTGAGGATCGCGCCGCTCAGCGGTACGCGAGCGAACGCTGTCATCGTCTCCTGTAGCACCGAGTGTTGGGCGTTAGCCGCCAACACCAGGTAGCTGTGGATACGGGACGGGTCGTTTAGGACGGCAAACTGTTGCGACAGGCGTAGATCGCGCTGGCTCATGCCAGCGGTGTCGATCAGGATCAGGGACTTGTCGGAAAATGCCTTGATGGTTTCCCGCAACTCCTGCGCGGTGCGGACCAATCGTACTGGCGCGTCCAGAATCATGCCAAAGGTACAAAGCTGTTCGAAAGCGCCGATCCGATAGCTGTCGGTGGTGATTAGCGCCACATGGTTCGGCCCATGGCGCAAGTTGTAGCGCGCGGCCAGCTTGGCGATCGTGGTCGTTTTGCCGACGCCGGTCGGGCCGATCAGGGCTGCGACACCGCCGTGAGTCAGAATGTCGTCTTGGGTGACCGACAGGCCACGCCCCAGGGTTTCCAGGGCTACCCGCCATGCCCGTGCGGGATCGTGCCCGGCGGCGGCGTCGGCCAGTCGCAGGCACAGGTTGGGATGGCAGCCGAAGTCAAGCAGCTGGCCCAACAGGTCGGCCCGGTGGGGTTGCTGGCGCCCCAGTTCGCCCCAGGCCAGCCCCGAGAGCTGTTTCTCCAACAGACTGTGCATGACCTGGAGCTCGTGACGCATCTCGACCAACAACGGATCTTGCGACCACACGATGCGCGATTTTCCCGACGGCGCCGGCGCGGTCGGATCGGCGTTGCCGAGCAGGGCGGTTTGACCGGTGGGGATGGCTGTCGGCAAAGGTTGGGATGTGGCGTCCGATAGCGATGTAGTGGCCAGTTGTACTGCTTCAGCGTTGGGCTCGGCGTTGTGGAGGAGATCGATTTCGCGCATCGCCGCGTGTTGGCGCGGGCTGGGATCGAGTGTGGCGGGCAGTTGCATGCCCTGCAGGAGCTTTTCATCGTAATCAACCGCGGCGATGATTTCGAAGCCGGTCTCGGAACGCTGGTTGGACAAGATCACGGCGTCCGGACCCAGCTCCTCCCGTATCTTACGCATCGCCTCGCGGATGTTGGCTGCGTTCAATCGTTTGATCTTCATAGCTTTCCTTCCCGCTGTTGTCGCGGTTCCCGGATCGGGCACAAACCGCGCCTGATTGGCTTACTTACCCACCGTGGCGATAACCTTGAGCTTCTTATCCTCGGGAATCTCGCTGAAGGCGAGGACATGGAGGTTGGGTATTCCATGTCGGACGAAGCGCGCCAACATGACGCGGATCACGTCCGGAACCAGCAAGACAGCCGGTTGACCCACTAGCTCTTGTTTCTGGGCGGTTTCCAGCAGCGCCTTGTGCAAGCGCTCGGCTAGTCCCGGTTCCAGTGGGGTCTGCTCGTCCTTCCCCATTTGCAGAGTACGGAGCAATATCTGTTCCAATTCGGCGGGAAGGGTGATGACCGCTAGCTCATCTTCCAAGTTATTGATGTTCTGGATAATCATTCGACCTAATGCGACTCGGACGGCAGCGGTCAACACGTCGGGGTCCTGACTCTTGGAGCCGTGCTCTGCCAAAGTTTCGGCGATGGTCCGCATATCGCGGATCGGCACTTGCTCGATCAGCAGGTTTTGCAGCACGCGCGCCACGATTCGCAGCGGCAGGGTCTTGGGCACCAGATCCTGAGCTAGGCGCGGAGCGCTCTGTCCCAGTCGATCTAGCAATTGCTGGGTTTCGTCGTGGCCCAGCAGTTCGTGGGCGTGGCCGAGCAGGATCTGATTGAGATGGGTAGCGATGACGGTACTGGCATCCACTACGGTGTAGCCGAGCGTCTGCGCTTGCTCGCGCAGGCTGGGCTCGATCCATACTGCCGGCAGCTTGAATGCCGGATCCTGGGTGGCGATGCCGGGTAGCCGGCTTTGGACTTGGCCCGGATTGATCGCCAGCTGCCGATCCGGGAACGCCTCGGATTCGGACGCCGTCACCCCCAGTAAGGTGATCCGGTAGGCGGTCGGTGCTAGATCGAGATTGTCGCGAATGTGGACCGGCGGGATCAGGAACCCCAGATCCTGGGACAGTTTCTTGCGAACCCCTTTGATCCGGCCTAGCAATTGGCCGTTCTGGCTACGGTCCACGAGGGCGATCAGGCGGTAGCCGACCTCCATACCGATGGTATCCAGCGGTGGTACGTCATCCCAACCGACCTCGCGGGTTTCCGCGCTTTCGGCAGCGCCGGGCGTGCTGGAATCGCTGCCTTCCATCGAGGGGACGACGGCTTGGCGCCGCCGTGACTGCCGCCAAGCCAAATAGCCGGCGCCAGCGGACAGGCTCAAAAATACTAGGTTGGGCATGCCCGGAATCAAGCCCAACAGGCCCACGATGCCAGCCGTGACTCCCAGCGTTTGCGGGTTGCCGAAAAGTTGTTGGGTGATTTGCTGCCCGATGTCTTGGGAACCAGAGGCCCGGGTGACCATGATGGCGGCGGCGGTGGACAGCAGCAGCGCCGGCAGTTGCGCCACTAGCCCGTCGCCGATGGTCAGCAGGGTGTAGAATTGAGCCGCTTCGGCCACCGGCAGATTGTGTTGCAGAGTGCCAATGGTGATGCCACCCAGCATATTGATGAACAGGATCAGGATGCCGGCGATAGCGTCGCCGCGCACGAATTTGCTGGCGCCATCCATGGAGCCGTAGAAATCGGCCTCCTGGACTACTTCGGCGCGGCGGCGTTTGGCCTCGGTCTGGTCGATGATGCCGGCGTTCAGGTCGGCATCGATGGCCATCTGCTTGCCGGGCATCGCGTCCAGAGTGAAGCGGGCGCTCACTTCGGACACGCGGCCGGCGCCTTTGGTGACCACCACGAAGTTGATGATGGTCAGGATAGCGAACACCACGAGGCCGACGGCGTAGTTGCCGCCGACCACGAAATGCCCGAAGGCCTCGATCACTTTGCCGGCGGCATCTCCACCGGCGTGGCCGTGCAGCAGCACCACCCGGGTGGAAGCAATATTGAGTGCCAACCGCAACAGGGTAGTGACCAGCAACACGGTCGGAAACACCGCGAAATCCAGCGGTCGTTCGCTGTAGACGGTGGCCAGCAGCACCACCAACGACAGGGCGATGTTGAAAGTGAAGAACACGTCCAGCGCGAACGGTGGCAGCGGAACGACCACCATCATCAAAATGGTGATCAGCAGGAGCGGGGCGCCCAGGCCGGACCGGGCCATGCCGGTGAGAGTAGCAGCCAGGTTCATGGGGCGCGCTTCCCGCCGATGGCTCGACCCGGTTCGCTGCCGCCTGGTCGGGTCGAGGGGCCGAGTCTGACAGGGTGCGGTTGAATGGCGCGATTCATGCGATTTATCCCTATTCGGTGCGTAGGTCGGAGGGCACCGGCACTTCGTTCATGACGATCGGATCGCCGGTCAACTCATCATCCCGACGCAGGCGAAAAACGTAGGCCAGTACTTGAGCGACCGCTTGATACAGGCCGACCGGAATCGGTTTATCCAGCGCTCCGTTGTAATAGAGTGCGCGGGCTAGTAGTGGCGATTCCACGCGCGGTATCCGGTGCTGGTCCGCCAGCTCGCGGATGTGCAGTGCCACCCTTTCGGTCCCCATCGCGACGATGATCGGCGCTTTCATGGTGTCCTGCTTGTATTGCAGGGCTATGGCGTAATGGCTCGGGTTAGTCACGATGACATCGGCGATGGGCACCTTTTCCATCATCCGACGCCGGGCGAACTCTTGTTGCAGACGGCGGATGCGGCCCTTGACCTCGGGTTTGCCTTCGGTGTCCTTTGCTTCGTCGCGCACTTCCTGCTTGGTCATGCGCAGGTTGCGGAAAAACGAGAGCAGTTGAAACGGTACGTCCACCCCGGCGATCAGTAGCATCGGCAGAGTCAGAATTAGGAAGGTCCAGCCCAGGGTGTGGGCCGTGTGCGCCAGCGCTGGCAAGAGCGGTTCTCGACCCAGTTGCAATAATTCTGCCTCGCTCTGCCACAGCAAGACGACCGCGATACCGCCGACCACCAGGAATTTGATCAGGGCCTTTAGCAGCTCCATCAGCGACTGCCAGGAAAACAGGCGACCGATACCGCGCAAGACGTTGAGATGTTCCCAGCGGAGGCGCAGGCTGAAAGTCCAGCCACCGAGCGCCAGGGGCGCGAACAGGGCGACGACCACCATCAATCCCAGAAACGGGGCCAGCAGTAGCAGCAGATCGATGAATGCCTGACCCAGTGCTGTCGGAATTTGGCCAGCATCGGTTATTTTTTTCGGATCAAGAGTCAGCCCGGCACGCATCTGCGCGGCTAGCCCTTCCAGCAGCGCCGGTCCCAGCACCAGCAGACCGGCGGCAGCGGTCAGCAGCATCGCCAGCGTGGTCAGTTCGCGCGACCGGATGACCTGACCTTGTTCGGCGGCATCTTGCCGACGGCGGGGCGTGGCCTCTTCCGTTCGTTCCTGGCCGTCTTCGTTCTCGGCCATCAGCCGTTGCCTCTCGCCAGTTGGCCGATACTCAGAAACGCTTCATCGAACAGACCATTCAGTTGGTGCAGCAGGGTCGGCAAATTATAGAGCACGATCAGCAGACCCAGCACCAAGGTGATCGGAAAGCCGACCGCGAAAATGTTGAGCTGCGGCGCGGCACGGGTCATGACGCCAAAGGCGAGATTGACCACCAGCAGTGAAGCGATGGCCGGCAGGGCGATCAACACGCCGCCAGCGAAGGTCCGACTGGCCCAGTTGACTAGCGTCCATAGCAGATCGCGATCAGCGCCGGTTGCGGCCACCGGCAGGGTGGCGAAGCTGTCCACCAGCAGCCGGATCAGTAGGAGATGGCCGTTCAATCCCAGGAAAATCAAGGTACCGAGCAGGGTATAGAACTGGCTCAGCAGCGGGCTTTGGCCACCGCTTTGCGGATCGACTAGATTGGCGAAGGTCAATCCCATCTGGGTGGCGATGATGTGTCCGCCGAGTTCTAGTGCGCCGAATACCAACCGTAGGACGAAACCCATACTGAGACCGATCAATACCTGCTGGAATACCAGCAGCAGACCGGTCGGAGCGAGCGGATCGACGACCGGCATCGCTGGCACGAGTGGTAGGATTGCCCAGGTCAGTGCCAGGGCTACCATCAGTCGAACCCGACGAGGCAAAGCCCGCGAGCCGAACACCGGCGCCACGCTGACCAGGGCGGCGACCCGGGTCAGTGGCCACAGGAAGGCCCCCACCCAGGCGGCGATTTCGGCGCTGCTGAACTGCATGGTTCAGCCGATCAGGTTGGGGATGTCTTTCAGCAGGTTCCGGGTGAAGTCGACCAATAGTTCGAGCATCCACGGTCCGGCTAAAAGCAAAACCACCACCAAGACTAGTAGCTTGGGCACGAAACTCAGGGTCATTTCGTTGATCTGGGTGGCGGCTTGGAACAGGCTTACTAGGACACCGACCACCAAGACCGCCAACAATAGCGGCGCCGACACCAGAATGGCCAGTTCCATGGCCCGCTGGCCGAGTGTGATGATCGTTTCCGGCGTCATGACGATCTCCAGAGAATTAAGGAATGTAGAAGCTGGAAGCCAGCGTATTCATGAGCAGGCCCCAACCGTCCACCAGCACGAACAGCATGAGCTTGAGCGGAAAGGAAATCATCATCGGCGATAGCATCATCATGCCCATCGCCATCAGCACGCTGGCCACCACCAAGTCGATGATCAAAAAAGGAATAAATAACATGAAGCTGATCTGGAAGGCGGTCTTGAGTTCACTGGTGATGTAGGCCGGCACCAGCAGCGAGAACGGAACCTTATCGGCCGATTCCAGGGATTCCCGACCGGACAGCCGAGTGAACAGCGCGAGATCATTTTCCCGGGTCTGGGCGAGCATGAAGGTTTGCAGCGGTTGTTGGCCTTCCTGCAGGGCTTGTTGAAAGGTGATGGTATCGTTCAGGTAAGGAACGAGCGCCCGTTCGTTGATGCGCTCGAACACGGGCGTCATGATGAAAAAGGTCAAAAACAGCGCTAGACCGATCAGAATTTGGTTGGATGGAGTTTGCATGGTGCCCATCGCCTGCCGTAGCAAGGCCAGTACGATGATGATGCGAGTAAAAGAGGTCATCATCAGCAATGCCGAGGGTAGCAGGGTCAGCGCTGTCATCAGCGCCAGGATTTGCAGGCTCAACGACCAGGTTTCGCCACCACCCGTCGCCGGGACGACGGTCACCGCTGGCAAGCCTGCCGGTGCAGCCAGCACCGCCGGCACGCCGACCAACAGCAGGAGCAGGAAGAGCAGCAACGCGTCTAGCCACTCGCCGTAGAGTCGGAGACGGTAGCGCTCAGGATTGGGACGCGACATGGGACGATTCCGAAGTTTGCGAAAGCGATCCGATCTCGAAGGGAGCCGTTTCAGCCGACCGAGGAGCCGCCGGAGAAAAAACGTGTAGGGTTTGGATCTGGTGGGGAGTGATGCCAATCAGCAGGCGAGTTTCATCCACCGCGATCAGGAGCAGGCGTTCCCGGCTGCTCAGCGGCAGGCCACCGATGACCCGGATGAGGCCGTCGCGCGGGATCGCGTAGCGGCGCAACAGCCAGCTCAGGCCGACCGCCAAGGCCAAGACCACGACCAGACCCAGGGTCAGCTGCACCAACATGCCGCCACCGGGCGCCACGGACGCCATCGACCCGATCCGTCCCGGTTCGTCGGCCGCGCTCGCCGAAACTGGCAGCGCCGATAGCACCGACAGCATTGCTCCTACCACGCGTGAAGCGTTCATCGCAGCCGACGGATCCGTTCTTCCTGGCTGGCGATGTCGGTGATCCGCACGCCGAAGCGCTCGTTGACCACCACCACCTCGCCACGAGCGACCAGGCAGCCGTTGACCAGAATATCGAGGGGATCGCCGCCCGGCCGATCCAGTTTGACCACCGAGCCTTGGGTCAGTCGCAGCAGCTCACGGATGCTCATCCGAGTGTGGCCCAGCTCCAGAGAAAGAGTGATGGGAATGTCCATCACCATGTCGAGATTTTGCCCGGTCTTGCCGCTGGGCAGTTCCATGTCATCGTCGAGTCCGGTTTGCGTCGATTCCGGATCGAGGGTGTCGGCTTGTGCGTTCATCGGTTGGCGTTCTCCTGGGGATGCCATAGCGTTTCAGCGACGGCGAGACGGGGGATGGAATCAGAGCATGGTCGCGAAGGGTTCGAAATCCTGTGGAGGTGTCGCATGTTTCACCCACTCGCTGGGCGAGCCGAGGGGTTGCTCGATCTTGATGGCGTTCCAGCCCTGCGCGATGCCGTAATAACCGCTGTAGACCGGTACCTCCTCCACCCGCAACACGGCCGTGGGCGGGATATTGACCGGAATGATGTCGCCGACTCGGAGCGCCAGCAGATCGCTGAGGCTGAGCTCAAAGCCGGCCAGCGAGCAGCGGACTTCCACCTGACTTTCCTGAACACCCTCGCGCAGCCGTTCGGTAAGTTGCTTGCTGGGGTTCGGGTGTTCCTTGCAGGTGCTGCTCAGGAGAGTTTCCCGGATCGGCTCCAGGATGGAGTAGGGCAGCGCCAAGTGCAAGGCGCCAGCGATGTTCTCGCAGCTGACATGCACGCTGCTAACGGTCAAGGGATCGTTTGGATTCAACGAGGTAATAAACTGGGGCTTGTTTTCGGAATCGATATGGCAGCATTTGAGCGTGGTAAACGGTTCCCAAGCTTCTTCCAGACAGTCGAAGCACAATTTAAGCAGGCGTTGAATAAAGCGGGTTTCGATGGTCGTGAAATCCCTAACGCTGGGTGACTTGTATAGGCGGCCGGTTCCCCCGAAGAAGGCGTCCACGATCATGAAAATGAGTTCTAGATCGAAGATCAGCAGAGCTGGGCCGATCAACGGGTTCATGCCGATGACGTTGACGCTGCATGGGACGCTGAGGGAGGTGGTCAAGTCGGTGTAACCACGCTTTTCGATGGAGCCGACAGTCACGATCAGATCCCGCCGCACCAGCTCGAACAACCCGATCCGCAGGCGATGGGCGAAGCGTTCGTGAATAGTGTCCAGTACTGGCAACAAGCTGTTGATGGCGTAGTCTTGGCCCGCCAGGTCATAAGGCATGGCGCCTTCCTTGAAGGCGCTCGGATTCACGCTGGACCCACGAGATTTTTTGGAGACGACTTCTATGAGTGCGTCTCGTTCGTCTCGAGTGAGGAATTGGTCAGTGGACATGATGTCATTGCATCACGAAAGCGGTGTAATAAACGGCTTCGATGCCCGGTTCGCCGAGTTCTTCATTCAGTACGGCCTGAATCTGTTCCAACGCTTGGGCGCGTAGGTTCTCCTTGCCTTGGGGAGCATTCAGGTTCTCTACTTTCTGATTGCCGAACAGCAGAATCAGGTTGTTGCGAATTTGAGGCATATTGCTGTTAACGGCGTCGATGGCTTGCTGGTCTCTAGCCATGACTGACAGACCGATCTGTAGGTAACGCAATATGCCTTGGTCATCAAAATTGATGATGAATGGGGGATCGAGCGCTTGGTAAATCGGCCCTTTGTCAGCGGACCCACCGTGTCCGCCGGCTTTTACCTTACGTGCTTTGCTAGGTTTGCCACCGTGCGCCTCCGCTGATTTGGCAGGCGGGCTTTCCTCTTCGGCAACGTCGGCGCTTTCGCTTTTGTGCAATGCTCCGGTGAAAAATAAAGTCGCGCCTACGGCCCCACCCATCAGCAGGATGGCGCCTATCAGGATGAGCAGAATTGTCATTGCGCCAGAACTTTTTTTGGCTGGCGTCTTGGCGTCTTCTTTCTGAGCCATATGAGTTCTCAAAATTTGGAAGATGGACTGGTTGTTCGTTTAGCAAATAGCGCGCCATTAGTTTTTTATAAAAATAAAATAACTAATTCAAATTGTTATTAACAAATCCTCGCCCACGGCAAGAAACCGGCAGATCGGGATAAATAAGACCGCCAAAATTCTGGCGCTGGATTGAGTGTATTGTTAGAGAGGCGGCGTGGCGGGTTTCCAGCACTCAGGATACCCACTTGGCGACACGCTCGCGATCGAGGCGATAGCGGCTATGTTCGAAGAGCAAAAATTCACGGGGACTGGCTCGTTGAGAGAGAACAACCATGGATACTGTGCAAGCGCGCAAGTTATTGCGAGACATGTTTGACGCTGCGATTGGGGCGGCGCAACCGGCGCGGTGCGTACCGCGATACCTGCCGCCGCCACCCCAAGGCCGGTTGATTGTGATCGGCGCCGGTAAGGCGTCGGCGGCGATGGCCCAGGCGGTGGAGCAGCATTGGCCGGGCGAGCTGTCGGGGCTGGTGGTGACCCGCTATGGCTATGCGGTGCCCTGCCAGCGGATTGAGATTGTCGAGGCGGCCCATCCGGTGCCGGATGCCGCCGGAGAAGCCGCCGCCCGGCAAATGCTGGAGCGAGTCAGCGGCTTGGGACCGGATGATGCGGTGTTGTGCCTGATCTCTGGCGGCGGTTCGGCTTTGCTGCCGCTGCCGGGTGCGGGATTGACCTTGACGGATAAGCAGGCGGTGAATCGGGCGCTGCTAAACAGCGGGGCGACGATTGCGGAGATGAACTGCGTGCGCCGCCATCTGTCGGCGATCAAGGGCGGACGGCTGGCGGCGGTTTGTCATCCCGCTCGAGTGATCAGCCTGCTGATTTCCGATGTGCCAGGCGATAATCCGATGGATATCGCCTCTGGACCCACCGTGGCCGATCCCACCACCTGCGCCGACGCCTGGGCCATCGCCAGTCGCTACGGCATCGAGCTGCCGCTGGCGGCGCGGGCGCTGCTCAACAGTGGTCGGGGTGAAACGATCAAACCAGGTGATCCCCGGCTAGCCAACAATGAAACCCACCTGGTCGCCACTCCACAGATGGCACTGGAAGCCGCCGCCGCCGTGGCGGAAGCGGCGGGTATCCCCGTCCACATCCTCGGCGACAGTCTGGAAGGCGAAGCCCGTGATGTCGGTACCGTCATGGCTGGCATCGCTCGACAGGTGGCCGGACGCGGTCAACCGTTTCCGACGCCTTGCGTGCTGCTTTCAGGTGGCGAGACCACCGTCACCGTGCGCGGGCAGGGGCGGGGCGGGCGCAATGTCGAGTTCCTGCTAGCGCTCGGCGTCGCTTTGGACGGGTATCCCGGTATTCACGCCCTGGCCGGTGATACCGATGGCGTGGACGGCCAAGAAGACATCGCCGGGGCGTATCTCGCGCCGGATACCTTGGCGCGGGCTTGGGAACTCGGCATCAAGCCGCGCGAGCGTTTAGCCAACAACGATGGTCATGGCTTTTTTCAAGCCCTGGGTGATTCGGTGATCACTGGGCCTACCCTCACTAACGTTAACGATTTTCGCGCCATCTTGATCAGCAAGCCGTCCGTCGATCCTTCGGTAAGCGCCGGATACGCCCTTCCCTGAAGCCCTGCCCGCGCGGCTGAGTGCGAGCGGCTGGGGTGTCCGCGTACGTTGTGCGTGGACACTCCAAGCGGGTATGAAAATGCGCGCATCAGGCTACTAAGGCGAGGATTGAAGTTTGGTATTGCCGGAGGCGCTTAAATCGTCAGCAAGGACACGGCACCGGCGCCATACTTCGGTACGTTGATGTTGAAATCGATGCGCCCCTTCACCGCGCTCAGCAATGCCTTGGCGTCGGCCGGCAGCTTGCCGGGATCGGGATACAAGGTCGCTAGCTTGAGGTGGGGAGTGTGCTCATTCATCAGCAGGGTCGAGAAGATATTCATCACCTCGTAGAGATTGTCGAGCATGGTTTGTTCCAGTTTCTTGGTCTTGATCGCGTCCTTGGCGACGGCCGCCGGCAGCATCGACAGTGCGCAACCCGCGTTGGCTGCGAACGGCATATCACAAACGGCGACGGCGATCGGTTTATCGCTGTCGTCAATGTAAGTCGCGATCAGGTTGCCAGTGCCGGGCTTGGTGTCGAGAGGTTTGCCGGGCGTGACGGGCACGTTACCGCCAAACAGCATTTCGAGCATTTTAGCCATGGCGGTGGCGTTGGGTAGAACGAAAGTAGTCGTTGCCATGAGTGTATTCCTGTTGGGTTTTTAAGAGAGGCGTGGATGCGAGTCATTTTTTAAGAAAAGCATCCAGAACCTTGGCGAAGATTTCAGCGGTGAATGGTTTGGTGATGAGAAATTTGGCTCCATTCTGGGAGGCCCTCGCTCGCATCTCCGCCGAAGATTCGGTGGTTACGAAACCGAAAGGGATTTTGTAGCCTTCCTCGTTGAGAGCTTGCAGCAACTCGATCCCGGACTTATTAGGCATGTTCCAATCCGAAAAAATCAGATCGGGCGGATCCTTGTGAATGACGGCCAGTGCCTCGTTGCCGTCACTGGCCTGGAGGACTTCAAGATTGCCATAACCCGCCTCACGCAGCGTTCGCCGGACGATCATGCGCATCGCGCTGCTGTCGTCAACGATCAAGATTTTCATGCCACTGACTCCTGTTTAGAGAAACTGGTCTTTAAAGGTTGGCCTTCACGGCCCGGCGGAATACAGGTTCTGGCCGGCCATGCGGCTATTGTAGTCTTCGGCGGCGGTCAGGCATAAACGCGAAGGAGATCGTCCATCCGCCGGCGATTTTATGGAAACTGGCCGTGACGTAACTGATAACATACGGTTTTTCCAATGGAGAGCGATTCGAAGGTCGGGTCCAGGTTAAGAGTCGTTTCCGAGGAGCCCAAAATCAGGTAACCGTCCGGTTTGAGAGTCTTGCGAATCTTGCTCAAAATGGATTTTTTGGTTTCCTGATCGAAATAGATCAATACGTTACGCATGAAAATGATATCCGGGGAAGGGAGGTTCGGCCACTCCTCCGCTAGGTTGCTCCGCTGGAAGTCCACCATGCGCCGGATTTCGAGCTTGAGACGCCAGCACGAACCCTGTTTGTCGAAGTAGCGAGCGAGCAAGGCGGGGGGTAGTCCCCGGTTGATTTCGGTCTGCGTGTATAAACCTTCACGGGCCCGTGCCAGGATGGGTTCCGACAGATCGGTGGCGATCGTCCGTAACCTGCCCCTTGCCAAGTCCGGAAAGTGCTCGCGCGCCAGCATCGCCACACTAAAGGGTTCCTGTCCGCTGGAGCAGGCCGCGCACCAGATCGTCAGGTTTTGGCTGGGCGACCGCTTGGCCAACAGGTTGGGTAAAATCATGGATTTGAGGATTTCAAAGGGGTGGCCATCACGGAAGAACGAGGTTTCGTGAGTAAACATCGCTTCGATCACGCGATCCCGGAGGTCGGCGCCGGGCTTGGTACGCAGGGACGCGATCAGGGCTTGCAAGGAATCGAATCCGGTCTGGCGCGCTAGCGGAGCCAAGCGCGTCTCGATCAGATAGGCTTTGTCCGGTTCCAGGGAGATCGCCGAATGGCGCCGGACCAGATCACGGACATAGTTAAAATCACTTTTGCTGATCGCGATCATTGAAGTGGAGTTCGGCGATTGGTGTGTCGGCTAGCGGCCTATCCGCACACGGTTGATGATTTCGCTGGCCAGTTGCGACAGCGGAATTTGCCCATCGGCCAAGCCGGCTTTCGCGACGAAACCGGGCATGCCCCAAACCACGGAGCTGGCTTCGTCCTGCACCAGGATTTGTCCACCGGCTTTGCGGATCGCCTCGCAACCCCGCAATCCGTCATTACCCATGCCGGTCAGGATCACTGCCAGCGTGTTGCCTCGATAAATGTCGACCGCTGATCGGAGCAGTACGTCGACCGCAGGTCGGCAGGAGTTCTCGGGTTCGCCTTGGTGCAAGAGCAGGCGAATTTGGCTGCCGTCCCGTTCCAGGACCATGTGCGAGCCGCCTGGAGCCACCCGGATCTGACCCGGCCGCAAGATTTCGCCCGCCGTGCCCTCGGCGACGGACAGGGTCGAGTGGGTAGCCAGGCGTTCCGCTAGCAGCCGGGTGAAAATCGGCGGCATGTGTTGGACGATCAGGATCGGTACCGGAAACGTCGCCGGTAACTGGGGTAGTAGGGTGGCGAGGGCGGGCGGGCCACCGGTGGACACGCCGATCAGTACGACATCCACGCGCTGGCGTGGGCGTGAGAGAACCGGCAGCGGAGGCAGCTTGTTTTCCGGTTTGATGGTCGGCGCCCGCTGCTCTGTCGCGCCACGCTCGACCACCGCCTGATTGGTCGGCGTCCACCCGCTTGACGGTCGCCCAAAGACTGAGCCCTCGATCGGCGAGCGTCCGAAGGATGCCCATCCGCCCGACGGTTGCTCGGTCGATGGCGAGGTCGGTTGCGGTGCTGCCGAGGGAGTGACGAGGTGGCGGCAAAATGCCTTAATCCGTGGAATCAGCTCGTCGCGAACCCGCTGTAAGGCGATCGCCATATTACCGGTGTTGGAGGGTTTGGTGACATAGTCGTTGGCGCCCCGCGCCAAGGCTTCGAGAGTCACGATCGCGCCCCGCTCGGTGATCGAACTGAACATGATCACCGGCAGGCGGGGCTGATGCTTACGGATTTCGGTCAGCGTTTCTAGCCCGTCCATCTCCGGCATTTCCACATCCAGAATCACCAGATCGGGTTTGAGGACGGGCAGCCTTTCCAGCGCGACCCGGCCGTTGGGAGCCTGGCCGACGACTTCCAGCATCGGATCGCCGGTCAGTACGTCGGCGAGCAGTCGGCGGATGACGGTCGAATCATCGACCAGCATGAGGCGAATTTTGGCGGTCATGGTTGTTTGCCGAGGGTCTCTGATCGGTTAAAGATTCCAGGTATCGTGACCCGACCGCGTGGCGGCGGTAAGCGCATTGCCAAGGGGGCCGGGATCGATATCTTCATGGCGCGGTTTCAGCCTCTCGTGCTTCGCAGCTCAATTCACCGCTCGGATGCTGCCGCGTCCGGGGCGGAGGTTGGGGCGAAGCCCGCCCGGCTCGCAGCGGAACCGATCGACCTGCTGCTGCAACTCGATCGCCATGCGTGTCATCTCCCCGGAGGCGTTGTGGACATTGTTGGCACTGCCGAGCGTGTTGAGCGCCGCTTCGGCCACGTTGGTGATGTTGTGGGCAATTTCGGCGCTACCTCGGGCGGCCTCTGCCACACTGCGGCTGATTTCATTGGTGGTGGCGGTCTGCTGTTCGACCGCGCTGGCGATGGTGATTTGAATATCGTTGATCTGGTTGATGATCGTGCTGATGCCCCCGATGGCGTCCACGGCGCTGCCAGTGTCCATCTGGATCGCTTCGATCTTGCGACCGATTTCCTCGGTGGCCTTGGCGGTTTCCTTGGCCAGCTCCTTGACTTCATTGGCGACCACAGCGAAACCTTTGCCTGCCTCGCCTGCCCGTGCGGCCTCGATGGTCGCATTCAGCGCCAGCAGGTGAGTTTGCTCAGCGATGGAAGTGATCACCTTGATGATATTGCCGATGCCGGCGCTGCTTTCGCCCAGCTTGCGGACCGTGGTGTTGGCGCTTTGCGCCATGGTGACCGCCAAGGCTACCACCTTGGCGGCTTCGGCGGCGTTCAGAGCGATTTCGCGGATACTGGCGCCCATTTCCTCAGTGGCTGTCGCGACCGCATCGACATTGACGCTGACCTGATCGGCGATTGAGGAGGCATGGGTAGCCTTGTGAGATGCGGCTTCGGCGTTGCTGCCCATCTGCTGGCTAACCGAGGTCAGTTCCTCGGCGGCGCCGGCCAGAGTCTGGGCGGTCTGACCGATGCGCGCCATGCTGTCGCGGAACGTGGCAAGCAATTGGTCGAGCCCTTGCGCCATGCGGTCGATGGCGTCGTTGCCGGTGGTGGTCAACTCCTGGGTCAAGTCTCCGCCGGCGGCGGCACTGACGACCCTAAGCATCCGGTCGGTCTTGGTTTGCAGTAGCTGGGCCTGCTCTTTTTCGCGGTCGCTGATTTCCCGTTGACGTTCGCTCGCTTCCTTGACGGCGCGCTCGCTGCGGAGTTTTTCCGTGATAGTTTCCCAGGTGATCATCGGTCCTAAATAAGTATTATCGCGGTCACGGATGGCGCTGAAGTACAGCTCGAATGTTTCGTTGCCTAACGCGACGGTCGCCTTGTGTGGCAGTTGAGCTGGATCCGCGATGATTCGCCGTAAATCGGCTTGTTGCGAGTAGAACAGCTCAATCGATTGGCCGATCAGTCCGGAAACCGGGACGGGTAACTGCGGTTCGATCCGGCGCAGCAGCCGCTCCATCGCAGGATTCAGGTAGCGCAGGCGTAGGTCCCGATCCGCGACCATGAGCTGGGAGGGCGTGCTCCGTACCATGGACATGACCTGACCGACTTGCTTGCGCTCCTCCGCGACCTCCGCCCAGTTGACCTCATCGGCTTGCAGCACAGCACGAATGTTTTTGAGGGTCTGGTTGAGTGCCTGGGTCATGGTGCCCAGTTCGCCGCTGGAGTTGATCGGCGCTTCATGGGAAAGGTTGCCGCTGGCCAGATTTTGAGCCAGTTGCAGCACGTTATCCACGCTGGCTCGCAAACCCCGACGCAGCCAGAGGAATAACGCAAGCAGCGGTAGGGCGAGCGCCGCCGTCAGGAAAATTTCGCGCAGCGCGTCACCGACAAATTCCGCGCGGGCCTCGTCGACGTAAACGCCGCTGGCGAGTACCCAGTCCCAAGGGTCGAACGACCGGGCGTAGGCAATTTTTTGAACGGGCTTATTGGTTCCTGGCCGGGGCCAGTCGTAGTCGACGAAACCGCTGCCGTCCCGTTGGGCAGCCTGAACCAATTCAGCTGAGATCGCAGCCAGATTATGGGCGTCACGGCTGTTGTTCGGCCCTTGATTTTCCAGTTCGGGCCGGTCGGCGTGCAGCAGCAGCCGCTGATCCTTATCGAACACTACGAAATAAAGATCTTGCCGGCGCATGTTACGAAGGGTCTCGATGGCCAGCTTCTGGGCTTGTTCGCGAGTGAGCGCGCCAGCCTGTTCCTGCTTGTGGTAGCGGTCGAGGATGCCAGCGGCGACTTCGACCAGGTTCAGCGCCAGCGTCTTGGGTTCCTCCCGGATGTTCTGCCAGCGTATCCACAGCGACAGGGTGATCAGGATCACCATGCTGGCCGTCGCCCAGCCCACAATCAGGGCCAGCTTGCCACGCAGGGTTAAATTTTTTAGAAAGTGCATCGGTTTCGTTCTCCTTCTGGCAAGCGGGTTCGGGGTGGCCCACGCGAGATTGGCCCCTCTCTTCCACACGGTTAGGTGCTTGCTACCTCGTGACCACGATTTAGGATTTCCGGGCTGAACAGCTTCTCGACGTTCAGCACGAGCAGCAGGCGACCTTGCAATTTGTAGGCGCCCCGAATCAGTTCCCGCGCGATCCCGTCGAGGGTATCGGGCGGGTGTTCGAAACTCTCCTCATCTACTTCCAGTACATCGCCGATGCGATCCACCAGCAGACTGAAAATGCCTTGTCGGGGCGTTTGAATCACGATATTGATCGGCAATCGTTCATCCGTTCGGTCGCTCACTTGCAGCAAGCGTCGCAAGTCGATCGCGGTCACGATCTGGCCGCGCAGGTTAATCAGACCGCGGACCACACTCGGGGCCAGTGGCACCGGCGTGATCACCTGATAGCGGATCACTTCCTGAACTTTTTCGACTTCAATCCCGAAAAACCGCTGTTCCAGGAAGAAGGTGCACAACTGATGTTGGTCAGCCACGACTCAAACCTCCTCGACCGAGGCCAGCAGCGGAGCTACCCGACGCAAGAAGCTCTCGACATCGAACAGCTCGGTGACCCGACCCTGGATGACCAGGGTGCTCGACACGCCAGTACGGGTCGAACGGCCCTTGATCTCGAAAACATCCTGGATGATGTCGAGGATCTCGTCGACGATGAGGCCGACCTGGCAGGTGCTATCGCCGAAAACGATCACTTGCAGCAGGTCGGCGCTGCCACCGCTTCCCTCGCTCGCGGACAGGCGGTTGAAGGAACGGCGTTCGGCAAGAATGTCTCGGAGGTGAATCAAAGGCAGGATTTGGCCGCGATACTGGACCACGTCCACCTCGCCGGCGGTTTCGACCTGGTCCATGGGGATTTCCTCCAGTCGGGAAACCGGCCCCAGCGGAATGGCCAGTCGGCTGTTGCCGGGGGAGCGAACCAGCAGCAGAGTCTGGCGCTCGGCGGTGCGTGTCCGACCGGCCCGCAGTTGCGCCGAAAGGCTCGGGTCATGAGTGTCGCTCAGAACCTTGGCCTGCTGGGCGATGCCGAGCACATCGAGAATGAGTGCTACCCGACCGTCGCCCATGATGGTGGCGCCCGCGAACACCGGGATATCTTGCAACACTTTGTCCAGGGGCTTGACGACGATTTCCTGCGTGTCGTTGATCTGATCGACCACCAGTCCGAATTGGTGCTGGCCGGCTTGCAACACCACGATGTTGATGACGCTGGACGTCGAGGCGGTGGTGAGTCGCAGTTCCCGATTGAGATGGACGATGGGCAGTAGCTTGCCGCGCAGGCGGTAAACCGGATTGCTGTGAACGTACTCGATAGCAGTGTTCCGTTGTTCCTCGTTGACACGGATCAGCTCCAGCAGGTTGACTTGCGGGATGGCGAAGCGCTCCTTGCCGGTGGTGATGATCAGGGCTGGTACGATGGCGAGGGTCAGCGGAATGCGGATCTTGAAGGTGGTGCCGTGTCCCAGCTCGCTTTCAAGATCGATGACGCCACCGATTTTTTCGATGTTGGTTTTGACCACGTCCATGCCGACGCCACGCCCGGAGATGTTGGTGATCTTTTCGGCGGTGGAAAAGCCCGGCAAAAAGATCAGACGCCGGATATCCTGGTCGCTCATGGTAGTGGCGCGTTCCGGGGTGATCAGACCCTTTTCGAGCGCCTTGTTGCGCAACTTGCCGGGATTGATGCCGGCGCCGTCATCGCCGATTTCGATATGTACCTGTCCGCCTTCATGATAGGCGCGCATTGATAACCGGCCTTCCTCGGGCTTGCCGTTAGCACGACGGATCGCGGGTAGCTCGACGCCGTGATCGATGGCGTTGCGGATCAGATGGGTCAACGGATCCTTCATCGCTTCGATCAGGCTCTTGTCCAGTTCGGTTTCCTTTCCTTCCATCTCTACCCGCACCTGCTTGCCGCAACTGACCGATAGATCGCGGACCACCCGGGGAAATTTCGACCAGATGTTGTGGATGGGTTGCATCCGGGTCCGCATGATGCCTTCTTGCAATTCGCTGGTGATCAGGTTCAGGCGTTGCGAGGCGGCCAGCAGTGGCGAGTTTTCCTGAAGGACGCTGTATTCGAGAATCTGATTGCGGGCCAGTACCAGCTCCCCAACCAGGTTCATCAATTTGTCCAACAGCGGCACGTCCACCCGAATCGAGCTTTCGGCGATGGGGGTCAGTGTTCCGCCGCTGGGCGGGGCGCTGGAGCGTTCCGCAGGCACAGGGTCGGATATCGGGACGGCGGGTGCGGCGCGGGCGGCGGGTTCGGGTGAGGGTGGTGGGGTTTCGCTGGTCGGTGGCTCCGGTTCCGAGAAGAAAAACAGGTTGTCCGGCAACGCTTGCGAGGTCGGGGCGGTTTTGGGGGCCGGCGGCAGAGGTGGGAGCAAATCCGGTGTCGACGAAGCGGCATCTAAATAGTGTAGTCACGAGATAGAGAGCCAAAGGAAAGCGCAGCGGATTTGGACAATGGCGAGGAAGGAAGAGGTACGTTTGGCGTAGCGTGTGGCAACACCGCGCCAGCCTTTGAGGCGCAGGATGGCGTTTTCAACCAGATGGCGAAGGCGATATAGATAGGTATCGTAATCGCGTTGGTCTTTGCGGTTTTTCTTGGGCGGGATGACGGGGACCATGCGGTGCGCGGCGGCGTGAGCAAGAATTTCGTTGGTATCATAGGCCTTATCCGCCATCAGCGCATCGGCCTGCAATCCCTCGATCAGCGGCAAAGCCTCTGCGCAATCCGCACGGGTACCTGTTGTAACAGACACTCGGAGTGGCAGACCAGTCGCATCCACGGCCACATGTACCTTGGTGTTGAGCCCCCTTTTGTACGCGCCATGTCCTCGTTGCCGCCAACCGCCCCCGCAGCGTGCGGATGCACCTTGATATGGGTCGCGTCGATCATCAACCACTCCATATCGGGGTCATCAATCAACGCTTCCAAGAGCCTTTCCCACACGCCCGCGTCCCGCCACCGAATAAACCGACGGTGCGTGTTTCCCCATCCGCCCAGATCCGGCGGCAAGTCGCGCCACGGCGCTCCCGTCCGTAAAATCCAGAAAACAGCGTTGATAAAGCGCCGATTATCCTCGGCAATCCCTCCCCACTGACCCCTCCGACCGGGTAAATGCGGCTCTATTAAACCCCACACCCGGTCAGATATATCGTGCCGTCTGTGCGCTAATCCTCTCTCTTTGCTCATGTGATCCCCCTTTCGATCACATCAGCCTCTCATATTTCCTATCTCATGACTACACTATCTAGGAAGATCCCATCCGCCACGCTGTTTTGGCTGATATCCGGCGCGAGCGTTGGCGGCGCCACCGGTGGCGCGGTTGGGGGGACGTTTCCGCCCTCCTTGAGCCGGTTCAGGGTCTCGATCAAACCGGGATAGCTTTCTTCGCCATCTCCTCCGGTACGTTCGACTTCTCCCAGCATGGTCCGCACCGCATCCAGCATGTTCAGCAGGGCGCTGGCGATTTCCTGAGTGAATTTCAGCTTGCCATCCCGCAGCAGTGACAAGAGGTTTTCGCCGGCGTGGGTCAGTTTTTCCAGATGGCCAAAGCCAAGGAAGCCGCAGGTTCCCTTGATGGTGTGGACGGTGCGGAAAATGCTGGCCAGCGTATCCCGATCATCCGGATTCTGCTCGAGCATGACGAATTTAGTGTCGAGCAAATCCAGACCTTCCAGGCTTTCAGTCAGGAATTCTTTAAGGATGTCATCCATAGCCAATGAAATCGCTCGACCGGTGAAAGGGTTCGCTTAATTAGATGCGGTGAAATTGCAATCATTAATATATTGATAGCGATTGCCCATAAAGCAATAACCGAACCAACTCATACTCTGAATCACCGAGAGGATTGTTTTGCCTTTCGAGACTGGAGCTTGCCTCTCAAACACAAGCTGGCAGGAGTGAAGGTTCAAGCAACGACAAGGGATTGACTCGGAGTGGGGTTCAAATCGCCAAAATATTGGCATTCCCACTGAACGCGAGCGTCAGTGACCGAGCTGGTGGCCGGCTGGCAAACGGTATCGTTCGACTGGCGCTTCAAGGGTGAGGGGTGGTTGCGCCAAATTTAGAAGATGGCGGTGTCGGCTGGGCAAAACTTTATAAATATAAATTTAATCAATGAGTTATTTCGATGATTATCAGATGCCGGCGGGACATGGCCGGTTATTTTTGGGAATACGGGATCCTGTGGAAAACATGGGCGTGTTTGTTGGTATCAATATTGCTCCATGGGCTGACAGGGATAGTCCTGATCGGCTAGTAAGGCAAAACACTCTGGATTGGGACGAATGGAAATCCAATTAGATTGAGAGACTTTCGCAGGGGTTTGCTTGAAGGCCAGCGTATTGTTCATGGAGTACTGAGGTTTCAGTATTGAGGTATTACATAATTTTTCGTTTATTAATTGATAAAATTAGCCGTAACCGCCTGTCAGGTGATTTTTAGAATAGCGTCAACTGACAAGCGGATTAAACGACACCGAATTGAAAATTAGGAGCCTCTAAATTTTCATTAGGCGCTATTTGATTCCGCCGTGTCGGCATCAGCCAGTATCCGCTTTTTTAGGTTTGCGGGGCACTATCAAGCGAGATGAAAGATGGGGCAATTGTCGTGTCTTTCGAAAACATGTATCGGCATTCGCGAATACATTCAATCAGTTCGCGCCGCATACAAATCATTAGTCTATTAGCTTATTGCATGCTCTCGATTGTCTTCAATTACAAGTGGCTAAGGAAATTTTCTTATGTTCAATAAGTTGAAGCTGCATGTTCAATTGAATATTGGTTTTGCGACGATGCTTGTGCTGTTAATCGTCGTGGCAGGCACTGCCTATTGGGGGCTGAAACGGCGCGTTCGAGGGCTTTACCGAATATCGGCGAATCGCGCGCATGACCAAGGAAGTCGGCAAGTTTCAGGAGGAGATGCTAAACGGGCGGTTAGCAGTCAAGGCTTTCATGGCCAAGGAGAGCGAACAAGCGGTGCAAAATTATCAGAAGCAGCTCGAAGCGCTTCGGGCCGGAATCGCCCAGACTGCAGGGGCGAAATCAAGAATCCGGAGCGTGTCAAGCTGCTCGACGCCATCGATCGGCAAGTCGCCCAGTACGACGAATCGTTCAAGCAGTTGGTGGTGTTGACCCAGCAACGCCGCGAAAAGGTCGACCGCTTGGGCGAAACCGGCGCCACGATGCGGAAAACGGTGTCCGAGCTGATCGAGTCTGTCCGCCAAGAAGCAACGACGCCGAACAAGCGGTGCTGGCCGGCAAGCTGCAAGAGCAGGTGCTGCTGGGTCGGCTGTACGTGGTCAAGTTTCTCGATTCACACGAGGCGAAGGATTACGAGCGCGCGTTGGACGAGCTGAAAACCAAAGCCCAAGAGTTTGCCGACGCCCTGTGGAAGAAAGCTGCCGGTTCGGGGATCCAGACCTTGCAAGAACGTTTCGAGACGCTGCACGACGAATATTTTGCTGCTCACGCAGATCCGTGCACGATTTAGTCGTCCGAGGCGACGAACAGGAAAGCACGCAGGACAAGATCGGGCTAGACGGTGGCCAAGCACCACGGAAGAGTTGGTCGGGTCTTATCAGCAAAACCCAGGACGAACTGGGACTCCCGCGTGCAGCACGCAACCGAACTATCGGTCACGCTGGTCGAGTGGCTATCGGGCGGCGCGGTGCTGCTGGGCATTCTGCTGTCCTGGCTGCTGGTACGAGTGATCCGCCGGCCGATCGGCGGCGAGCCGGCCGAGATGGCGGTATTGACCCAACAGATCGCGCACGGCGACTTGACGGTCCAGTTTCGCCAACACCGGACGGGAAACCGGTATCTACGCCGCGATGCGGGACATGGCCGGGCAATTGAAGGAGATGGTGGGGAAAGTCACCCAAGCCACCGCGCAGGTCAATGCGGCCGCCGCCGAAATCGCCCAAGGCAGTGGCGACCTCGCGCAACGGACCGAAGAGCAAGCCAGCGCGTTGGAAGAAACCGCCTCCTCGATGGAAGAGCTGACCAGCACGGTCAAGCAAAGCGCCGAGAACGCCAACCAAGCCAACCAACTGGCCATTGCCGCCCGATCGCAAGCCGAACAAGGCGGACAAGTGGTCGAACAAGCGGTCACGGCGATGAACGCCATCCACCACAGCAGCCGCCAGATTGCCGACATCATTGGCGTGATCGACGAGATTGCCTTCCAAACCAACCTGCTCGCCCTCAATGCCGCCGTGGAAGCGGCCCGAGCCGGGGAACAAGGCCGAGGCTTTGCGGTGGTTGCCGGCGAAGTGCGCAAGCTCGCCCAACGCAGCGCCGATGCCGCCAAAGAGATCAAAGCGCTGATCACCGACAGCGTCGCCAAGGTCGAAGACGGCGGCCAGTTAGTCGAACGCTCCGGTCAAACCCTCAAAGACATCGTCATCGCGATCAAGAAAGTCAGCGACATTGTCGCCGAGATGGCCGCCGCGGCCCGTGAGCAGGCCAGTGGCATCGAGCAGGTCAACCAGGCCGTGCTGCAAATGGACCAGATGACCCAGCAGAACGCCGCCTTGGTCGAACAGACCGCCTCCGCCAGCCATTCAATGGGCGACCAAGCCAGTGAGTTGCAACGGTTGATGGGCTTTTTCAAGCTCGATCAACGGGGAACCTCGACTGCGGTTGCCGTCACCCCGAGTGCGGGAGCCACCAGCAAGGCCCAAAGCCCATCGCAAACAGTCCAGAAGACCGATCGCCGTCCGGCTGCCGCCGGCAGACCGATCGCCGCCAAGGCTAAGCCCGTGCTCCGACCGGTACTGACAGAGAAGAAACCGGTCGCTACCGTCGCCGCGTCCGACGAGTGGGAGGAGTTTTAGCTCCTCGCGAATTTTCCCTGCATTCAAATTTTGTAGGTTCGGTTAGCGCGTCCGACCTCGCCCATCAGCGAGAGAGACCGAGGGAGCAGACATCTGCGCGGACGCGCAACCGAACGGCTTAGTAATCGGTTTCGGGAAAGCAATGATGCAAAAAAAGACGCTGTTTGACCGGATTGGTGCGTGGAGCGTCGGAACCAAATTGGCCATGCTGGTTCCGCTCGTGATTGCCCTGGTCTTCGTCGGTCCAGCTTGGTTGATCACCCGTTCGACAGCCCGTTTCATGGAAGATCAAGCCATAGCGGAGACTTCAGACCAAGATTAGCGGCATCCTGGACACGATCAAAACCGGCATCGAAAGCTTCGAGAGAGAAGCGGATTATTCGATGCAGCTTTTTCTCTATCATTTTCCGGACCGTTTCTCGTTGGACTTCGACTCGTTCTATCGAAATCGCAGGCCGATCGGTTCCGATGCTCGAGAACGGCGAGCGCTCGCTCGGTTTGGATTTCGCCATACCTGACGAATTCCAAAAGCGAACCGGTGCGATTAGCACGATATTCCTCAAGCAAGACGACGACTTTTTGAGGATCTCGACCTCCCTGAAAAAAGAGAACGGCGAGCGCGCCGTCGGTACCGTTCTCGATCACCGGAATCCCGCCTATGGCCGTTTGATCGAAGGCGAGTCTTATCATGGCATGGCGAATTTGTTCGGCAAGGAGTACATGACCAAATATCAACCCATTCGGGACGAAGGCGGCAAAATCGTCGGCGCTCTGTTTGTGGGCATCGACGTCAGCGCGGCAGTCAAGAAGTCGATCAAAGATAAAATCAAAGCGGCCAAGGTTGGCGAAACCGGCTACTTTTTCGTGGTGAATGCGGGATCCGGGCCATCGTATGGAAAATTTGTCGTGCATCCGACCAAGGAAGGCGAAACCGTCCTGGAAACTAAAGATAGCAGCGGGCGCGCTTTCCTGAAGGAGATGATCGAGCTGAAAAGCGGCACCATGCGTTATTCCTGGTTAAATAAGGAACTGGGAGAAACGGTTCCCCGAGAAAAGGTGATCGTCTTTGATCATGCGGACGACTTGAATTGGATTATCGCCGGCGGTACTTATCTCGATGAACTTGATCGCGAGGCATTGGCGAAGGCAAGGCAGCTTGCGCTACTGGGCATCTTTACCATCATTGTGGCTTCAGCGTTTCTTTTCTTTGCCATCCGGAGAATGGTGACCCGGCCTTTGCGACTTGCGACCGAAGCAGCGACCCGCATGGCTAACGGTGATCTGACTTCAAGCCTGCACGATGGGCGCTTGGACGAAATTGGACGGCTAACGAGCGCGTTGAGCAAAATAGAGAAGAACCTCGCGCAATTGGTTGGCGAGATTGCGAGCCAGCGCAGAGTCGGTTGATGGAGTGGCGCGGGAGATTGCCGCCGACAACGATCAACTGTTCCGCCGCACTGAGCAGCAGATTTCTTCTCTTGGAGACACCACCGCCAGTGCGGAGAAGCTCGCTGCCATCGTCAAGCAGAACGCTGATCATGCCCGACAAGCTAACCAACTGGCTGTCGGCGCTCGTGGTCAGGCCGAACAGGGCCGCGCGGTTACGGAGCACATGATCGGCGCTATGAAAGGAATCGATGTTGCCAGCCGAAAGGTGGCCGACATTGTGAGCACAGTCGATGGCATCGCCTTCCAAACTAACCTGTTGGCCCTTAACGCGGCGGTGGAAGCCGCTCGCGCCGGTGAGCAAGGGCGGGGCTTCGCCGTGGTCGCGGGCGAAGTCAGAAAGTTAGCCCAGCGTAGTGCTGACTCTGCTAAGGAAATCAAGAGCCTCATTGCGGATAACCTTGCCAAGGTTGGCGATGGAACCCGCTTCGCGAATGAATCCGGCCAAACGTTGGGTGAGATCGTCGTTGCTACCCAAAAAGTGAATGACATCGTCGCCGAAATGGCCGCCGCTGGCCGAGAGCAAGCTTCAGGCATTGAACAGGTCAACAAGGCCATTTTTGGGATGGAGCAGATGACCCAGCAGAACGCCACATTGGTAAAACAAACTGCTGCCGCCAGCCGGTCGATGAGCGAACAAGCCCAGGAGTTGCAGCGGCTTGTAGGCTTTTTCAAGGTGGACAGGGAAATGTCAATCCCACCCACCGATCTTGCTGGTTTGCCACTTCATTCCTCAAATCGAAGCGTGACCAAGACCAATGAACTCAAGCCCGACAAAGATAGGCCGATAAACTTACCAGTACTGAATGAAACAGCCGATCCGAGTGGTCGTAACCGAGTCAGGTTTGATTACTTGGAGCGATGCATTAAGTGTGAATGATCCGGAAATTGACAACCAACATCAACAATTGATTGGCATGATTAACGATCTCCATGAAGCGATGCGGGAAGGGAAAACCCAATCCATCATGGGGAATCTGTTTAATCGGCTGATAGAATATACTGCCAAGCATTTTAGCTATGAAGAAAAGCGGATGGAAGATTGTGGCTACCCGAATCTTGTAGAGCATAAAGCGAAGCACGCGGATCTGGTCAAACAAGTGATCGCCCTTCAGGGAAAGTTTCATAGTGGCAGCCAGCATATCAATATGAAGGTAATGAATTTTCTTAAGGAATGGATAACCAATCATATCCAGAAAGGTGATAAGAAATATGCTCCATTATCTTTAAAAAATTCCGCATCGGCTTTGATTGTGGGATGAACTAAAATCGTTGTTGATTAGAAGATAGCTATTTGTCTCTCTCACCCGCTTGTAGGAGAGAGCTATTAAAACTGGAATTAGGTGGATGAGAAGTGGAAAAAGAATCTATTTTGACGCGTATCAGTATCGGCAAGCGATTATGGTTGCTGCTTGGAACAATGCTCCTAGCGATAAGTGCTACAACCCTTCACGCTTTGCACGATCTTAGAAGCCAGTTGTTTGAGGATCGGGTCATGGCTATACGGCAACTGGTCGAGTCCATCCATAGTATTTTAATCCGATACCATGATTTAGCCGTCAAGGGTGGATTAAGCGAGACTGCTGCTAAACAAGCTGCTTTAGATGTCATTAAGGATCTACGCTATGGTGAAAAGGATTATTTCTGGATTAATGATTCATACCCGCGCATGGTCATGCATCCATTTAAGCCAGAACTAGACGGCAAGGATTTACGAGATTTTAAAGATCCAACCGGCAAACACCTATTCGTCGAGTTTGTGGAAGCTGTCAAAAAAGATGGGGCTGGCATGGTGTCTTATCTATGGCCAAAACCGGGTTTCGAGCAGCCGGTTCCCAAAATTTCCTACGTCAAAGAATTTAAGCCTTGGGATTGGATCATCGGTACTGGCATTTACGTGGATGATGTGGATCAGTTATTCAAGGAGCAGTTTTTGGAGAACGGTACCCTGGGTTTGGGACTAGTCCTCGTATTGGCGATTTTTGGCTATTGGATAACGACCAGCATCGTTCGGCCGCTTCGCAAGGTGGTGTCAGTGGTTGATCAAGTTGCGGATGGCGATTTGCGAGTAGACGTTACCGTGATTGGGCACGACGAAGTCACTCGGTTGTTAAGCGCCATGAAAGGAATGGCTTCGCGGTTAAATGGCGTCGTATCGAGAGTCGTATCCTCGTCTCGGCGGGTGACGGCGGTAGCCAACCAATTAGCTAGTGACAGTTCCAGCTTATCGAAGCGTACTGGAGAACAAGCTGCTGCCTTGGAAGAAACTGCCGCTTCGATGGAACAACTCACCGGTACGGTCAAGCAAAGTGCCGATCACGCTGGACAGGCCAACCAATTGGCGGCGGCGGCGCGCGCGCAAGCCGAGCAAGGTGGGCGGGTGGTCGAGCAAGCTATTGTCGCAATGGGGGCGATCAACCAAAGCAGCCGTAAGATCGCCGACATTATCGGTGTGATCGATGAAATCGCTTTCCAGACCAACCTGCTAGCGCTGAATGCCGCCGTCGAAGCAGCCCGCGCTGGCGAGCAAGGCCGGGGCTTTGCGGTGGTTGCCAGCGAAGTCCGTAAGTTGGCCCAGCGCAGCGCCGATGCCGCCAAAGAGATCAAGGCGTTGATTACCGACAGCGTCGTCAAGGTTGAGGACGGTGGCAAACTGGTGGAGCAATCCGGCCAAACCTTGCGCGAGATCGTCATGTCGGTCAAGAAAGTCAGCGACGTTGTCGCCGAGATTGCCGCTGCTACCAATGAGCAGGCCAGCGGCATCGAGCAGGCCAACCAGGCGATTTTGCGAATGGACCAGGTGACCCAACAGAACGTGGCGCTCGTCGAACAGACCAGCGCCGTCAGTCGAACGATGGGCGACCAGGCGCATCAACTGCACGAACTAATCGATTTCTTCAAGCTGGATGAAAGTGTGATCGCTACTGCGGAAACGAGCCGAGAATGATACGCGTCGGACTGTGGAGCTGGTTACGTGGAGCGATGCGTTTAGCGTGAATGATTCCGAAATCGATCAGCAACATCGACAACTGATCGATATTACCAATTCGCTACACGAAGCTATGCTGACTGGGAAAGGCAAGAACGTGATCGGTAGTTTTATTGACCGTTTAGTTGAATACACTGTCAGAGCATTTCAAATACGAGGAAGGACGGTTGGAAGCGTGTCATTATCCAGAATTAGCCGAGCATCGGAAGAAACATGCCGACCTAGTGAACAATGTGCGCGAACTCAAGGAAAAAATGAATAGTGGCAAGCACTTTGTCACAATGGAAACAAAGAAGTTCTTGCAGAGTTGGCTAGTCGAACATATCCAGCGTAGCGATAAGAAATATTCGCCTTATCTACAGCAAACTTTCGGGAGACAAATCGGCGAAATCGCATTATGGAAGGAGCGTACTAACCGAACTGTTGCCACGCCAGCTAAGCCGGTTGCTGTTCGGATGAGATCCACTATGCGTCCACTGTCGGCTGCAAAGAAGCCGGTAGTATCCACTGCCGCTTCCGATGAATGGGAAGAGTTTTAGCATCTAGCATCTCCGCAATGAGCAAGGCCGTCGCAGTAAAAGTATTATTTATTAGAGCGAATAATGAGATCAACCATGTTCAATAACCTTAGTCTTCGCACCCAGCTCAATTTCGGTTTCGCAACGATAATCGTGTTACTCATTATCGTTGCAGGAGTTGCCTACTGGGGATTGAGTGGGGCGTTTGAAGGTTTCACTGAATACCGTCGGGGATCTCTCAACGGTGATCGAATTAGCGAATTCCAAGACAAGATGCTGAACGTGCGGCTAGCAGTCAAGGACTTTGTTATCAGTCGTAGCGATAAAGCGGTTCAGGATTACCGTGAGCAATTCGACGAGATGATGGCTGTGCACAAGGCGCTGGTAGAAAACATCAAGAACCCGGAGCGCAAGAAGATTGTAGCCGCTCTCGGCGAACAGGTTAAACGTTACGACGAGGCATTCACCCGGGCGGTGACCCTACAAAAGCAAAAGGGTGAAGCAAAAAAACAATTGATTGAATTTGGCGTCGGCATGGGAAAAGCCCTTGCCGACTTGATCGAAACCGCCACCCAGGATGGCAATCATAAAGTTGCAGCGTTGGCGAGTAATTTGCAAGCGCAGGTTATCAATGGGCGTTATTTGATGCTGAAATACGACGCATACGGCGCACACGACGATTACGAAAAATCCAAGGAGTTGCTGACTACTAAGGCGGGCGCGGCGAAAAAGGCGCTCGTCGAAGGGGCCAAGGGCTCTTATCAAGATCGCCTCGAACAGTTTAGCAAGCCATACCAAGCCTACGTCGATCTGTTGCCCACCCAGTTCTTAACCGAAGAAATTAACAATCTGATCAGCGACACCTTAAGCCAGATCGGGCCGGAGATCGCCAAAGCCACTGAAGAGTTGAAAATATCTAGAAAGGCCGACCAAGACGCTTTGGGATCGAAGGTACGGCAGACGAACGAGCTGGCCGAAGCGGTAGTGACATGGCTATCGGGCGGCGCGGTGCTGTTGGGAATCCTACTGTCCTGGTTGCTGGTACGAGTGATCCGCCGGCCGATCGGTGGGGAGCCGGCCGAGATGGCGGTATTGACCCAACAGATCGCGCACGGTGATCTAACGGTCCAATTTCGCCAACACCGGACGGGAAACCGGTATCTACGCCGCGATGCGGGACATGGCCGGGCAATTGAAGGACATGGTGGGGAAAGTCACCCAAGCCACCGCGCAGGTCAATGCGGCCGCCGCCGAAATCGCCCAAGGCAGTGGCGACCTGGCACAGCGGACGGAAGAGCAAGCCAGCGCGCTGGAAGAGACGGCCTCCTCGATGGAAGAGCTGACCGGCACGGTCAAGCAAAGCGCCGAGAACGCCAACCAAGCCAACCAACTGGCCATTGCCGCCCGATCGCAAGCCGAACAAGGCGGGCAAGTGGTCGAGCAAGCGGTCACGGCGATGAACGCCATCCACCACAGCAGCCGCCAGATTGCCGACATCATTGGGGTGATTGACGAGATCGCCTTTCAAACCAACCTGCTGGCCCTCAATGCCGCCGTGGAAGCGGCCCGAGCCGGGGAACAAGGCCGAGGGTTTGCGGTGGTTGCCGGCGAAGTGCGCAAGCTCGCCCAACGCAGCGCCGATGCCGCCAAAGAGATCAAAGCGCTGATCACCGACAGCGTCGCCAAGGTCGAAGACGGCGGCCAGTTAGTCGAACGCTCCGGTCAAACCCTCAAAGACATCGTCATCGCGATCAAGAAAGTCAGCGACATTGTCGCCGAGATGGCCGCCGCGGCCCGTGAGCAGGCCAGTGGCATCGAGCAGGTCAACCAGGCCGTGCTGCAAATGGACCAGATGACCCAGCAGAACGCCGCCTTGGTCGAACAGACCGCCTCCGCCAGCCATTCAATGGGCGACCAGGCCAGCGAGCTGCAACGCCTGATGGGTTTCTTCAAGCTCGATCAACGGGGAACTCCGACTGCGGTTGCCGTCACCCCGAGTTCGAAAGTCACCAGCAAGGCCCAGAGTCCATCGCAAACAGTCCAGAAAATGGATCACCGTCCGGCTGCCGTTAAGCCGATATCGATTAAATCCCAACCGGCCACTCGGCCAATATCGGTCCCGCAGAAACTAACAGCCAGTACTGCAACAGCTTCCGATGAATGGGAAGAGTTTTAGGAGTTGATGATGGATCTTATTGAATGCCCATCCGAACTTGATATTGCAACTGTCGGCGTGCTGCACCAGCAGTTGCTGAGTGTGCTGCAAAAAAAGGAGCCGTTGGAAATCGACGGCCACGCAGTACAAAAGATACACACGGCAACCTTGCAACTATTGCTGAGTTTTATGTCGGAAGCACGCTCGCACGGTTTGTCCGTGCAATGGCGCAATCCTTCGCTGGCCCTCGTGGATGGCGCGCGATTGCTAGGGTTAACCGACCATCTGGGATTGGAAACAACGGCAACCCACTAAACCGAATTCCCGAACCATGCGCCGTTAGAGCTGGCGGGGAAACGATCATCGCTTTGAAGCAAAGGAAATTCTCATGGCAACAATACTGGTAGTAGATGACTCAGCCTCCATGCGGCAAATGGTGGAATTTACCCTCAAGGAGGCCGGTCATCGGGTGACGGTGGCGGAAGATGGTCAGATAGCCTTGGGCCTTGCCAAGGGTATGACCTCCGATTTGGTGATCACCGATGTCAACATGCCCAACATGGATGGGATTGCTCTGATTCGGGAATTGCGGGCGCTACCTGCCTATAAGTTCACGCCTATCCTGACCCTGACGACTGAGTCCACAACCGAGAAGAAAATGGAAGGTAAGGACGCAGGCGCTACCGGTTGGATCGTTAAGCCATTTAATCCTGAAAAACTGCTGGCGACGGTCAACAAAGTGTTGGGATGACATCAATATGGCCATCGATATCGGTCAATTCGTCCAGACCTTCTTCGAAGAGAGCTTTGAAGGACTGGATATTATGGAAGCTGGTCTGCTGGCCTTGGAGCCTGGGACGACGGCCGATCTGGAACAGATCAATACCATTTTCCGGGCGGCCCATTCGATCAAGGGGGGGAGTGGCACTTTCGGGTTTCGAGACGTTACCGATTTCACTCATCTGATGGAAACCTTGCTGGATCGGATGAGGGAAGGCCGGATGGCGGTCACCCATGAGACGGTGAACACTCTGTTGGAAGCGAGGGATTGCTTGCAGGAGATGCTGGTCGCGGCCCGAGAAAATGTCCCGGTCGACGCAGTTCGAGTCCAAGGCTTGCAGGAGCGCTTGTCGCGACTGCTGGAAGCGGAGCCGGCCAACAAGGATGCCGCTGACAGCGAGCCAGTTTTTGCCACCAAGCTACCGTCGACTCAGCCGATCGGTTGGTGCATCCAGTTTCGCCCCTATCCCCAGTTGATGCACAGCGGTAACGATCCGGTGCGGATGTTCCGCGAATTGGCCGATCTGGGAGAGTTGACGGTTCGGGCGGACACCAGCCGGTTGCCCCAGCTGGCCGAGTTGCAGCCTGAGGACTGTTACCTGTCCTGGGAGCTGGAATTACGCGGCGCGGCGACCTACGAGTCGGTGGCTGAGGTGTTCGCTTGGGTCGAGGGCGATTGCGATCTGAGCATCGAGCCCTTGGCGGAAGCGTCAGCCGCACCAGAACCGACGGCCGGAAAAGCGACCGATGCGGCGGCGGAATCGCCCGCGCTGGGTCCGGCGCCCGATCCCGGAGCTGGCCAGGAAGGACAGCAGGGCGAGTTACTGCTCGAACGGCGCAAGGGCGAGGAGCGACGTAAGGGCGAGCGGCGAGTCAGTCCACCAACAGTGGCCGATAGCGGTTCGATCCGGGTCGGCATCGACAAGGTGGATGCCGTGGTCAATCTGGTCGGCGAGCTGGTGACCACGCAGTCGATGCTCAGCGCCTTGGGCGAGGACTTCGACATGAGCCGGCTGGACAAGCTGCACGAAGCCCTGGATCAGCTGGATCGCAATACTCGCGACCTGCAAGAGCAGGTGATGCGAATTCGCATGTTGCCGGTCAATTCGGTGTTTAGCCGTTTTCCTCGCATGGTGCATGACATCAGCGGCAAACTGGGTAAGCAGGTCGAGCTGCGCATCAGCGGCGAGCAGACTGAGCTGGATAAAACGGTCATTGAAAAGATCGGCGATCCACTGGTGCACCTGATCCGTAACAGCTTGGACCACGGGCTTGAATCGATTGACGAACGGGCACAGGCCGGCAAGCCTGAAACCGGTGTCATCGCACTCAATGCCTACCACAAGAGCGGCAGCATTTTCATCGAAGTCAGCGACGACGGGCGCGGCCTGAATCGAGATGCTCTGCTGCGCAAGGGGCTGGACGTCGGCCTACTCAGAGCCGGGGAGGATTACAGCGATGAGCAGATTTACGACCTGATTTTTCATCCAGGACTTTCGACCGCCAAGCAGATCAGCGACGTTTCTGGACGAGGCGTGGGCATGGATGTGGTGCGCCGCAATATCCAAGATGTGGGTGGCAGCATTCAAATCGTCAGCCAGCCAGGGCGAGGTACCCAGATAACGATCTGCCTACCGCTGACCCTGGCGATTCTGGATGGTCAGTTGGTCACCGTCGGTCAAGATTGCTACATCATCCCACTGCTGTCGATCATCGAATCGGTGCAGATCCAGGCTGGCTCGGTTCATCGGGTCGCCGGGAGGGGCGAGGTATTGCGGTTCCGTGGTCGGCACCTACCGATCCTGCGCTTATATGAGCTGTTTGGCGCGGCGGAGGCCCAGACCGATCTGGAGAAAGGCTTGCTAGTGGTGGTGGAAGCCGACGGCCGACAGGTCGGGCTGTTCGTGGACGATCTACAGGGCCAGCAGCAGGTGTCCATCAAATCCCTGGAGAAGAACTTCCGGCGAGTGCCCGGCGTGGCGGGCGCCACGATTCTTGGAGATGGCCGGGTCGGTTTGATTCTTGATATATCCGGCTTAATCCGGATCAACCAAGCGGTGATATGAGGCGAACAATGGAAGCGAAAACGACCGATTTAACGGTGCAAAGCGCACGAGGTTTGCTCAAGCGCGATGCCATGACCCAAGGCTTGCAATACCTGACTTTCAATCTGGCGGGTGAGCAGTACGGCGTGGATATTTTGAAAGTACAGGAGATTCGCGGCTGGGCGCCGGTGACGCGCATGCCCAACATGCCGGCGTTCGTGCGGGGGGTGATGAATTTGCGTGGGGCGATCGTACCGGTGATCGACCTGCGATTGCGGTTCGAGCTGGAGGCGATGGAGTACACCAAGATCACGGTGGTGATCGTGGTGACGGTGCGTTCGGCCACCGGAAGCCGGGTGGTCGGGGTAGTGGTGGATGGCGTGTCGGACGTGCTGAACGTAGAGGGAGCGGAAATCCAACCGCCACCGGATTTCGGCACGGCGGTAAACACCGAGTTCATCAGCGGATTGGTGACTGCCGAGGAGGGCATGGTGATGCTGCTGGATGTGGACCGGTTGCTGAGCGTCGAGGAAATGTTCGCCCTGGAAACCGCTCGTCCGCCCGAATCTGTGGCAGCGGCTTAACGTTGATGGCGTGCTCGCCGAAATCCTTGTCACCGATCTTTCGCCCGCCAGCGGGTGGGAGGAGCGTGGGCGCAACTCGAACCGAAAGTGCGCCCGCTAGGCAGGGATCAGCCTCGATCCACGTTCATTTGAGATCGCCAGTGTTGGAGTGGGTTTGCGGTGAACACCGAGTTTGAGTTTTCCGACCGAGATTTTCAGCACGTCCGACAGATTATCAATCGGATTGCTGGCATTTCGTTGGCGGATGGCAAGCGCGAGCTGGTCTACAGCCGGCTATCCAGGCGGTTGCGCTACTTGGGGCTATCTCGCTTTGAAGACTATTGCCAGTTGTTGGAAACCGATGAAAGCAACGCGGAACTGGGCGAGTTCGTCAACGCCCTCACGACCAACCTGACCTCCTTTTTCCGGGAATCGCACCATTTCGATTTTCTGGCCAAGGAATTGTTGCCGGCCTTGATCCGAGAGCGGAACGCCAGCGACCGGCGCATCCGGATTTGGTCGGCCGGCTGTTCGACAGGGGAAGAGCCTTATTCCATCGCCATGGTATTGCGGGAGACGTTGCCCACGGCTGGCTGGGACGTGAAGATTCTGGCAACCGACCTGGATTCCAACGTTCTGGCAACGGCCGAGCGAGGCGTGTACGAGGAGAGCCGCGTCAAGGATATATCCGAAATGCGCTTGCGGCGCTGGTTTCAGAAAGGTCGAGGCGAGCAATCGGGACTGGTCCGGGTGGTGCCGATGTTGCGTGAGCTGATCACGTTCCGGCGCCTGAATTTGATGGAGGATTGGCCGATGCGCGGCCCTTTCGACATCGTATTTTGCCGGAATGTGGTGATTTATTTCGACAAGCCGACCCAGCGAGTCTTGTTCGAACGATTTGCCGATCAGCTCGTCGGCCGGGGCTATCTATTCGTTGGCCATTCCGAGTCGCTGTTCAAGGTCACCGACCGGTTCGTGCCGCTGGGCAAGACCATCTATCAAAGATCCAGTTAGGACGGGCAAACTATGACCAAAGTCCCGCGCACCACTAACCGACTCAAACATCTGCGCCTGCCAGAATTCGGACACATGAGCAGTTACTGGGATCCAATCCAAAACGTCGAGGTCGTCCGGATCCTAGCAGGTGAATATTACGTTACGCACTGTCAAGAGATGATCACGACTGTGCTCGGCTCTTGCATTTCCGTTTGCGTCCGCGACAAGGTCGTGAACATCGGCGGCATGAACCATTTCATGCTGCCGGAAGAAAATCGCGACAACGATGGCAATCCGAGACATCGTGGGCTGAGTGCCGACGCGGCTTACGGTAGCTACGCGATGGAGCGACTGATCAACTGTATCTTCAAGTACGGCGGCCGGCGCGAAAACCTGGAAGTGAAGATCTTCGGCGGCGGCCGGATCATGGGGGGTATGTCGGATATCGGCTTGCAGAACATCACGTTCGTCCGGTCCTATTTGCGGACGGAGGGGTTGAGCGTGGCGGCCGAGGACGTGGGTGGCGACTTGCCGCGCCGCATGGCCTATTTGCCCGCGAGCGGCAAGGTGCTGGTCAAGAGACTGCGCAACATCCGCAACGAAACGATTATCAAGCAGGAATCCAGCTATCGCGAGGATCTGCGGCGGCAAGAGAATCGAGGCGGCGATGTCGAACTGTTCGGAGATTTCGGTTGATGGCCGACAAAATCAAAGTGTTGATCGTGGACGATTCCGCGCTGGTCCGCCAAATTCTCACCGAGATTCTTGACCAGGATCCCGACATCGAGGTGGTGGGCGTCGCGTCCGATCCCTATGCCGCGCGGGACAAGATCAAGAAACTCGATCCCGACGTGCTGACGCTGGATGTGGAAATGCCGCGCATGGATGGCTTGACGTTCCTGAGCAATCTCATGCGATTGCGGCCGATGCCGGTGGTGATGGTGTCGTCCCTGACCGAGTCGGGCGCGGCGGTGACCCTCCAAGCGCTGGAATTGGGCGCTATTGACTTTGTAACCAAGCCCAAGGTGGATCTTGCGCATACGTCTGGACGATTACGCCCTGGAAATCCGGGAGAAGGTCCGGATTGCCGCCCGTGCCCGCGTGCAGGAGCGACGGCCATCGCCGATGCCGGCGGCCAAACCATCGGCTGCGACGGTGGCTGAAAAGTATTCGGCCGACGTGATTTTGCAGCGAAATGAGCGGCAGCGTCCTTTCAAGACCACCGACAGCATCATCGCCATTGGCGCGTCAACGGGCGGTACCGAAGCAATCCGGGAGGTGTTGGTGCGAATGCCCTTGACTTGTCCGGGCATCGTCATCACCCAGCATATTCCGGAAGCATTCAGCGGACCATTCGCCCGCCGTATGGATTCAGTCTCGGTAATTTCGGTTTGCGAGGCTCAAGACGGTCAACCGGTGTATCCGGGCCATGCGTACATCGCGCCGGGCAACCGGCATCTGATGCTGGTGCGCGACGGGGCGCGCTACGTGTGCCGCCTGAACGACGGACCGCCCGTCAATCGGCATCGACCCAGCGTGGACGTGCTGTTCCGGTCGGTGGCCGCGAATGCCGGCCAGAACGCCGTGGGTGTGATTCTGACCGGCATGGGTGATGATGGCGCGCGGGGCATGAAGGAAATGCGCGATGCCGGCGCGCCCACCATCGCCCAGGACGAGCGGACGAGCGTGGTCTGGGGGATGCCCGGCCAGGCGGTAAAACTGGGTGGGGTCGACAAGATTCTGCCTCTGGATGCCATCGCCGCGCAGGTGCTGCGGCTTGCGGAGGAGCACTCGCGATGAACGGCAGCGATTCAAGCGCTCGGGTGGTCGAGATGCCGGGGCGGGGAACGGACGACCTGTCACAGGTCGTGGCCGACGTTCTCGTCACCCTGCAAGCGGTTTTAACCCTGAAGGACGCCAAGGTCCATGAGGATATCCGGCGGGGCAAGACTCTCATCAGCGATGCGGTGGTCAAGCTGGGCAATAGCTTCAACGGCTTGAACAACCAGACGCGAGCCCAGCAGCAGTTAGTCGCCGCGCTGATCGACGAGGTGTCCCAGAAAAAAATGGGAGGATCGAACGCTAACCGCGCCAGCGTGCGGGAGATCGCCGACGGCATGTCGGTCATCTTGCAAGGGTTCATGGATACGCTGGCCCAAGTCAGCGCGCAGAGCAGCGGAGTGATCGCTAAGATGGAGGCCATGACGGAGGTGGTCAACCAGACGTTTTCGTTGCTGAGCAACGTCGAAATGATCACCAAGCAAACCAACCTGTTGTCCCTGAACGCCTTTATCGAAGCGGCACGGTCGGGCGAAGCCGGCCGGGGATTTCAGGTAGTGGCCACGGAAATGCGCAATCTGTCGCACAGCTCGGCGCGCTTGAACGAGCAGATCCGCGTACAGGTCGAGCAATCCAAAAAAATCGTCCACGAGACGCGCGACGTAGTCAACCAGATGGCGATGCGCGACACAACCTCCTTGATCGAAGCCCGGGATAACGCGGATATCCTGTTTGCCAAGCTGGGAGTCATGAATGAATACATTTCCGAGCATCTCGGCCAGGTTTCCGAAATGACCCAGAGCATCGATCGCAGTGTGGGTCTGGCGGTGCAGTCCTTGCAGTTCGAGGACATCGTCGGTCAATTGTTGACTCACGCAGACCGGGAACTTGGCGAGCAAGAGCAGATGTTGGCGGAATTGCACAACCGCTTGCGAGTTTTCGTGGACGCCACCCAAAACGGCGGCGATACCCGAAAGGCGCTGCTCGAACTACAGGGCGGTTTGCAGGCGATCCAGCGATCCGGGCTGTCCCAGAAAAGCAAGGCGGTTTTACAGCAATCGATGGATGAGGGCGATGTGGAGCTGTTCTGAGCGGCTTGCCGGCAGTCTTCTTCATTGAAAATCCAGAAATAAGACTAGATCACGATGCGTACCAATTTGCCTGTTACGGATACCGAATACCCGCTGGACGACGATGCCGTGTTGGTGTCGATGACCGACCTCGACAGCCATATCATCTATGCCAATCCTACCTTTATCGAAGCCAGTGGATTCACTAAGGAAGAACTGATCGGTCAACCACACAATCTCGTGCGCCACCCTGATATGCCGCCCGAAGCCTACGCGGATTTGTGGCGGACGATCCGGGCTGGCCAACAGTGGACCGCGCTGGTCAAGAACCGGCGCAAGGACGGCGATTATTACTGGGTCAAGGCCAACGTCACGCCGGTTCTCAAGGATGGCCAGCCGGTCGGTTACATGTCGGTACGGATCAAGCCGAACCGCGAGGAAGTGGCCAAGGCCAGCACTTTATACAAGGAAATCCGAGCTGGCAGGAGCCGTTACGGCATCCGGGGTGGTGATGTAGTCCGCAACGATGGATTCGGTAGGCTGGTGTCCTGGACCCAGATCGGCGTTCGTGCCCGTATTTGGATCGCAATGCTGACGGCGGTGCTAAGCGCGATTGGCGTGGAAACCGCAACCTTGTTTTGGTTGAATGCCGGTGTGGCAGGGACGGATATCGCTTGGTCGCATTGGATCGTGGCGGGCGTTTTGAGCCTGATGGTGGCGGGCGTCATGGGGTGGTGGTTGCAGGTCGCGATGGTGCAGCCGCTGCAAACCATAGCGCGCATGGCCCAGCGCATCGCCGGCGCGGACTTGACCGGCCGCCTCACCACCTCTCGCCGGGATGCGGTCGGTTACGCTATCCGAGGTATGAATCAAACCAGTGTTAATTTGCAGGGGGTTGTTTCGGACGTGCGCGCTCAGGCCAACGCCATGCATGTGGCGACTGGGGAAATTTCGTCCGGCGTCGTGGACTTATCCGCCCGAACCGAATCGCAAGCGTCCAGCCTGGAGCAAACCGCCGCCAGCATGGAACAACTGCATGGCGCGGTGCAGCAAACTGCCGATCTGGCTCGTCAGGCGAACCAACTGGTGGCGTCCGCTTCGACCGTCGCGGAGCAAGGTGGTAAGGTGGTCGATCTCGCGGTGGCGAACATGGCCGACATCAATCGGAGTTCGGCCAAGATCGCCGACATCATCGGTGTCATCGATGAAATCGCCTTTCAGACCAACATTCTCGCCCTCAACGCGGCGGTTGAGGCGGCCCGTGCTGGCGAGCAGGGCCGGGGTTTCGCCGTGGTGGCGGGCGAGGTGCGGAACTTGGCGCAAAAAACTGCGGTGGCGGCCAAGGAAATCAAGAATTTGATTTCCGACTCGCTGGTCAAGGTAGAATCGGGGACAAAACTGTCTCAGGACACCGGCAAGGCCATGGCCGATATCGTGGCATCGATCAGCCGTGTGACCACGATGATGGGCGACATCAGCCGGGCGACCACCGAGCAGGCATCGGGTATCAGCCAAGTGAACGAGGCCGCGATGCAGCTCGACCGGGCGACCCAGGAAAACGCGGCCTTCGCCGAAAAAATCACGGCCTCCGCCGGGTTGCTGACCTACCAGGCCGACACGCTGTTGGAAGCGGTGAGCGTCTTCAACGTCAACACCGAATAGGACCGGACGATTTTCCTGCCAGATTCCGTTGGAGGGCTGTGCGTTGTCAAATAGATTGCGGACTTGGGCAGGTGCCCTGCTGGCAGGAGTTCTGATCCTGCCATTCGTTTCAGCCCGTGCCGGCACTGTGAGTGAAGTCTCCGAGTTCGGCGCGAATCCGGGCCATCTGCGGATGTTCCGTTATCGACCCGATGCTGTGTCCGTGCCCGCGCCGCTGGTGGTCGCGCTACACGGTTGCCAGCAGTCCGCCGCCGACTACGCCCGACAGGCGGGCTGGGCCCAGCAGGCGGATCGCTGGGGTTTCGTGTTGCTGTTGCCCGAGCAGCAGAAAGCTAATAACGGCCAGCGTTGTTTCAACTGGTTTCGTCCTGAGTCGACCGGCCGTGACCAGGGCGAAGCTGGCTCGATCCGGCAGATGATTGCCCAAATGCAGGCCGATAACCCGATCGATCCCCGGCGCATATTTGTTGCTGGCCTGTCGGCGGGTGGCGCCATGACCGCCGTTCTGTTGGCCGATTATCCCGAGCTGTTCGCGGGTGGTGCCATCGTTGCGGGGGTTCCTTATGGTTGTGCCAGCGGCTTGACCAGTGCACTGCGTTGCCAACTGTGGGGTCGCGACTTGGAACCTTCGGAATGGGGCGATTTCGTTCGTCAGGCGACTGCCGAGATCAAGCCCAAGCCGAAAACTTGGCCGCTGGTGTCAATCTGGCAGGGTGACTCCGACTGGGTGGTCGATCCTGCCAATGCTCGCGAATTGCTGGAGCAATGGACAACCCTGCACGGTCTCGACCCAAGCGCTGGCGTGGAGGAAGTCGGCAAGGGATATTCCCATCGGATCTATCGCGATGCGGCCGGCCAGCCAGCGGTCGAAATCTACCGGATCAGCGGCATGGGCCATGGTCAGCCTATTGATCCGGGGCCAGGCGAAACTCAATGCGGTATTCCTGCTGACTATATCCTCCCCGTCGGGATTTGCGCGAGCGACCGTATCGTTCGGTTTTGGGGCTTGGCACCCTGAACCCTATGTCTTATCGGTTACCCTGCGGCCCCTAAACCCTATTTCCATGCGGCATCGAACCCGATGAGTGCCGATGCGGTACGCAGGCGGGCATCATTCCGTAGGGTTTGGACCAAGTGATCGACGAAGATTCGCTGCTTCGCGGCCATGTGGCGAGCGCTTAGCGTGACGACGTGTACGGGGGATGGCGGTGGTTCGTATGCGGCCAAGATCCGCACCAGCCGACCGTCCTCGAGATCGTCGAGAGCCTGGTAGGAAAGCACTCGGGCAATGCCGCGGCCGTTCCTGGCGGCCAGCAGTACGCCTTCGATATCGTTGACCAAAAGGCGCGGCTCGATTTCGATTAGCGAACTTCCATCGGGGCCAAATTGCCACTCGTGCCGACCGTCGTACAGCACGCCGAAGATGGTTTCGTGGCGCGCGAGATCCAGGGGCGTGTTCGGAACTCCATGCGCCTTGAGATAGGCGGGACTCGCAACAAGGATGCGCCGTACTTCGCCGACCTTGCGGGCGACCAGTCCCGAATCCGGCAGCGTCCCAATTCGCACCGCGACATCCAGATGCTCGTCGATCAAGTCGATGTTACGGTCGTTCAGAACGAGTTCGATCTTGATGTGCGGATAGAGATCGAGAAATTGCAGAACGGCCGGCGCCACATGACGACGGCCGAATTGGAGCGGCGCCGTGACGCGAAGTAACCCGCGAAGGGGAGCGCCGCCCAGATCGTTGATCGCGGCATGGTAGTTGGCAAGGATCGTTGCGGCCCGCTCGACGAGATCCTGCCCGGCCTGCGTCAGGGCGAGACGGCGGGTATTCCGTTCGATCAGGCGTATGCCCACGCGCTCTTCGAGATCCGCAAGCGCACGAGAAACGGTCGGCGCCGACGCGCCAATGCGTTGCGCTGCCCGGGTAAGGCTCCCGGTCTCCGCGATGGAGCAAAAGATTTCGAGCTCGGCCAGTCGATCCATTATTGCTATTTTTGAAATAGTCTTTTCGCATCATAGGCATTCTCATCCATAAGCTGCAATGCTTAAAATCGACTGACCCTATCTTGGAGACCCGTCATGCCCGATGCTGCGATCACGCTTTACGGCCTGAATATTTCCGGACACGTTCACCGAGCGGTCCTGATGCTCGAGATGCTCGGCCTGCCCTACACCTATGTCGAGACCAGCATGGAGAGCCGGGCTACGCCGGACTTTCTCGCGATAAATCCGCTTAGTCAGGTGCCAGTGCTGCGCGACGGTGATGCGATCATCGCCGATAGCAATGCCATCCTGATCTACCTCGTCGCGCGCTATGCCCCGGATGGCGACTGGTTGCCCCGCGATCCGGTCGGGGCGGCGCATGTCCAGCGCTGGATGTCCATCGCTGCCGGCGAGCTTCGCTACGGGCCCGCGCTCGCGCGGGCGATCAAACTGCTCGACTTGCCGCTGGACCCCGAACCTCCCCAAGCGCTTGCCAAGAAATTGTTCGGCGTGATGGACGCCCATCTCGCCGATCACTCGTTCCTTGCCGCCGATCGCGCCACGCTTGCCGACATTGCCCTCTATTCCTATACGGCACACGCACCCGAGGGTGGCGTTTCGCTCGACCCCTATCCGGCGATCCGCGCCTGGCTCGCCCGCGTCGAGGCTTTGCCGGGTTTCGTGCCGATGTCGCGTATCGGCAAGGCGGATTAACCATGTCCGGCTGGCCACATCCGACATCGCCCTATCATGCGGGTGAGATGCGCGTACAGGAGCAAGCCGGCGCCCGTGAATCGGCGGAGCGGACTGGGCGGCGATCGATTCGGGACTACCTGTCGGAGCAGCATCGCGACTTCTTTTCTCTTCTGTCCTGCCTGTTCGTCGGAACAGTCGATGCCGCCGGTCGGCCTTGGGCGAGCGTGCTAACCGGCCCTGCGGGTTTTGCGCACTCTCCGGATCCGAAACACCTCACCGTGGCGTCACTCCTGTCTCCGGACGATCCAGCGCATGCTGGCTTGCGGCTCGGCGCTCCAGTCGCGCTCGTCGGCATGCAATTGCATACCCGCCGCCGCAATCGGCTGAACGGCCGCATCGACCAGATGGGCGATGCAAGTTTCGAGATCAAGGTCGATCAATCGTTTGGCAACTGCCCGCAGTATATCCAGGCGCGCGAGCCGTTGGTCGCCGCAGATCGTTCGGCCGCCGTTCGGGTCCGCCGCCTGGACGAGTTCGACGATGCGGCGGAGGTGATCGTCGCGTCCGCCGATACCTGCTTCATCGCCACCGCTTCGCTGGGGGCAGGCGCGGACGACCCAAGAGAAGGTGTCGATGTCAGCCATCGCGGCGGTCGCCCCGGATTCATCCGCTGTCGGTTCGTTGCCGGGCAGATCGTGTTGACGATACCCGATTTCGTCGGTAACTCTTTCTTCAACACCTTGGGAAACATCGCCGTAAATCCCGTCGCGGGACTCTTCGTTCCAAACTTTTCGACCGGCGCTGCCCTTTCGCTAACGGGGCGTGCGGAAATCGTCTGGGAGGCTGAAGAACTCGAAAACTTTGCCGGTGCCAAACGCTTCCTCAACATCGCGGTAGACGAAACCTATCTCATCGAGAACATCCTGCCGAAACGCTGGACGGATGTTGCCGATGCGCCGCAGCTTGCCGCCACCGGTACCTGGGGCGAGGTGGAGCAGGCTCGTCGGCACAGCACCTGAGCGGACCTTGCCGTTTCCACGTTCATCGGTTGAATGGCTCGTCGTTGAAGAAGTCCTGACCGTTTCCCATGCTGTCGCGCATGACGTCCACGAAGCGACGCAGTTTGGCAGGGTAGAATCGGGCGTAAGGATAGAGGAGGTGGACCGGTATCGCGGGTGCTTGCCAATCCGGGACGAGCTGGACGAGGGCGCCGCTTGCCAGATCGTCTCGAACGACCCACGCCGACGCGATGGCCGCACCGACACCCTGTAAGACGGCGCTTCGCAAGGCGTAAAGGCTATCGGTCACGATGCGGGGCTGGATCGCTAGCCCATATTCTTCGCCATGTCCTCGACGCAAGCGCACTTCGTGGCGATAGTACGGCGCGAGCGCTACCCAAGGCAAAGCCGCGAGATGCTCCGGTTGATCGAGTCCTTCGCGACCAGCGACCAATGCCGGCGATGCCACGACGATGCGTAGCACCTCGCCAAGCCGGATCGCGACCACTGAGGGCGCGCTCACGTCACCTACATGAATCGCGCAATCGATGCCTTCCTCGATGAAGTTTGGGGTGGTGTCATGCAAGAGCCATTCGACGGTTACATGCGGATGCGCGGCCAGAAACGTTACGAGTGGATCAACCAACTTATGCTGGCCAAACGCGTGCGGAACCACAACGCGCAAGGTTCCTTGCACCTCATCGGCACGCCCCAGATCGGACTCGAACTCGCTCCAAGACAACAGCAGTTCTTTCGCCCGCGCGTAATACCGCGCGCCGGCTTCGGTCAGTTGTAAGCCGTGGGTCGAACGATGCAGGAGCGTAAGCCGTAGCGATCGTTCCAACGCTTGCAGACGGCGGCTGATGGTCGGCTGCGTCGCATTGATCTGTGCCGCCGCGGCCGACAAGCTGCCGGCTTCGACGATGCGAATGAAGGTCTGCATGAGACTGAGACGGTCGGAAGGAATTTTCATGCGCTCAATGTATAGCAGTTTTGCTGTGCATGTGTCTTCCGATGGGAAAGCGCATGGCTCACACTGCCGCTATCTTCCAAAGCCGCAAGTGAAACCGCCATGAACGACACGTTGACTACCGCCCGTGAGCGATCCGCTGCCCATACCGCGATCGACGACGCCCTGGTTTTCCTGTTGGCTTGCACCGCTGGTTTGGGCGTTGCCACCTTGTATTACAACCAGCCTATTTTGGGCGTATTGGCGGCCGATTTTCACGCGACAACGGGTGAAATCGGCTATATCCCCACGCTTACGCAAATCGGCTATACCATCGGCATCTTGCTGCTGGCGCCGCTCGGCGATCGCTATGACCGTCGTCGTGTCATCCTCTCCAAGATCCTGATGCTGGGACTCGGTCTACTGGTGATGGCGGCCACTCAATCGCTTACGCAACTCGGTGCGGCCAGCGTCGTGATCGGTATCGCCGCTACGCTCGCGCAAGATTGCGTGCCAGCCGCCGCCACGCTCGCACCCGAGGCGCGCCGCGGCCAAATCGTCGGCAGCGTCATGATGGGATTGCTATTGGGTATCTTGCTCTCACGCGTCGTCAGCGGTGTCGTGGCGGAAGCCTTGGGTTGGCGAACGATGTTTGTGCTCGCTGCCGTGGCGGTGGGCGTGCTGGGTCTGGTCGCACACCGGCGGCTTCCCGCGTTCGCACCCACCACCGACTTGCCCTATCACACCTTGTTGGGCTCGCTGCTGACGTTGTGGCGGCGACATGCTGAACTGCGCCGGGCCGCCATCGCGCAGGGTTTTCTTTGCGCCGCGTTCAGCGCCTTCTGGTCGACGCTTGCCATCATGTTGCACGAACCGCCTTTTAGTTACGGCAGCGCCGTCGCCGGTTGTTTCGGACTGGCGGGCGCGGCAGGGGCGTTGGCGGCGCCGATTGCCGGTCGCATCGCCGATTATTACGGTCCCGAAGCCGTCACCCAGCTCGGCACCGCGCTTGTGTTGGTCAGCTTCGCCGGGTTCGCGATCGCCCCTCAGAGCTTATGGTGGCTGATCGCTGGTACGCTACTTTTCGATCTCGGCATACAAGCATCGATGGTCGCGCATCAGAGCATCATCTACCGGCTGGACCCCGCCGCGCGCAGCCGACTCAATGCGCTGCTCATCGGTAGCATGTTCACTGGCATGGCCGGTGGTTCCGCGCTCGGCAGTTTAGCGTTACTGCACGCTGGATGGCGCGGTGTCGCTCTCTTCGCGGCTACGTGTAGCCTGGGCGCGCTTGCGGTCCGGATTTTAGCCTACCGCGAGCGACGCAAATTCGGCCCGGCATGCGTATGCCCGGAATAAGGACTACCGGACAAAACCTTCTACGGGCGTTCATAGGTGTTCAGTCGCGTCGGTAACCGCGGTTCCAGTGCTGTCCATAGGTCATCCGGGATCCGAAGTCTGTGGTCGTCAATTGTTCGGCATATGTATCCGAGCGCGCTCAGTTCGCAGTTCCTCGCTCATTCACGAGTCTACCCGTTATTCGGATAGATTCTGAAAGGTCAAGCCTACCGAGATTCCACTGACGCTAGAATTCTTCCCATCCGCTATCGGTGTTGATCGCTTGTTGGGTTGGAGAGGAATGCGCCAGCGTTGGTTTGGTTCCTTTGCCGGTTGCCGGTTGGCGGCGAGCGAGTGCGCCTGGACCGGGTGGTACTGCATGCCGCGCCGGCGCGGGTCGCGCGTTCGTCGTGCCGGTTAACGCTTCTTTTGCAGGCATTGCGTGTTGAGTTAGCTTAAAGAAACCCATCAATTGCTGGAGCTGGTGGGCCTGATCGCCCATTGACTGACTGGCGGCGGCGGTCTGTTCGACCAGGGCGGCATTCTGCTGGGTCATCTGGTCCATTTGCAGCACGGCCTGGTTGACCTGCTCGATGCCACTGGCTTGCTCACGGGCCGCAGCGGCCATCTCGGCGACAATGTCGCTGACTTTCTTGATCGCGATGACGATGTCTTTGAGGGTTTGACCGGAGCGTTCGACTAACTGGCCGCCGTCTTCAACCTTGGCGACACTGTCGGTGATCAGCGCTTTGATCTCTTTGGCGGCATCGGCGCTGCGTTGGGCGAGCTTGCGCACTTCGCCGGCAACCACGGCAAACCCTCGGCCTTGTTCGCCGGCTCGGGCCGCTTCCACGGCGGCATTGAGGGCCAGCAGGTTGGTTTGAAACGCGATCTCGTCGATCACCCCAATGATGTCGGCAATCTGGCGGCTGCTGTGGTGGATGGCGTTCATCGCCGTGACCGCTTGCTCGACCACTTGCCCGCCTTGTTCGGCTTGCGATCGGGCGGCAATGGCCAGTTGGTTGGCTTGGTTGGCGTTCTCGGCGCTTTGCTTGACCGTGCTGGTCAGTTCTTCCATCGAGGAGGCCGTCTCTTCCAGCGCGCTGGCTTGCTCTTCGGTCCGTTGTGCCAGGTCGCCACTGCCTTGGGCGATTTCTCCAGCCGATGAACTGACCGTATCCGTCGCTGTGCTGATTTCCCCGACCACGCTCCTCAATTTGTGCTGAGTGGTTTCCAACGCTTCGAGTAGCTGGCCGATCTCGTCGCGGCTGGCAGTGACGATAGTGTGATCGAGTTCACCGGCTGCCAGATTCTCGGCTACTTGGCGGGCCTGCTGAAGCGATCGGACGATGATCCGGATAATTCCATAAGCGAGTAGGAGGGCCAGCGTCACACAAACTAGAACACCGCCTAACACAGTAAACTCTTTTTTACTCAGATCGGTGGCGCGGTCTTGCAACAACCCAACCAAGACAGGGGTTGTGGCATCGTAGAAATTAAATCCGGCTTCGATAGCCTGAGTACCAGCTGCGAAAATTCCGCTGGGGGACAGAGCCGTATCTACCTGCTCGTTGCGGGTGAGTTGCTCCACGATGACCAGAAACGCTTTCATCTGTGCTGTGAGGGTGTTCCACCGATTTTCTAATACCGGCTTCAGCAATCCGTTGTATTCGAAAGTCGTGTTGATGTCGCTTTGGATACCTTTTTGCGTCATCGTAAGCTGTCCCACCAATTTCGCGAGTCGAATGCGATCGTCTCCCGAAATTTGACGATGCGCTACGATTCCCGTCGCTATGCCGCGCAGTTGGCCTAGATGCTCGACCAATAATGGCAGCCGATTCACGGCCATATCCATCAAGCTGTAACTATCCATAACGGGATCTAAAGCCAAATTGGAGGTGTTGCTGATATGAAAGATCAGATCAAGCAGTTTTTCGATAATGGCGGTATGCCGCGCGAAGCTGTCCGGGGCGGCTAAGTTGAAGACATGGGTACTGAGATTTTGCCAGTCGGTCTTGATGGTTTGCCAAGAATTTCTGCTGTCCAGCGTGTCGCCGTATTGGGCGTCGATGGCGTCCATTGCCTTGATGTCCTCGGCGAGCTGATTTTGCTTGGCCGCGATTTTTTCTCGAAACGAGGCGTCGCCGCTCAAATAAGCGTTGCTCATACCGCGATGCTCGGCGAGATTTTGCAGTAGCATCCGCCCTGGTTTCAGGTATTGCACACCGAGAATTTCCTTTCGGGTGAAGTCTATATCGGCATTTTTTTCCGTCACTAGCAAGTAAACCAACAAGACGATGGGCACGCCGAGCGCCGCCACCAACAGCGCGAGTTTCTGCCAGATTTTTAGCTGGTTTAATAGGCTCATTTCACGGTTCCATTGTCTGGATTAATAGTGTGTAGTATTCGGAATATATCATGATTCTATTGGCTTTTTAACTATCGAATACATTTGTGTTAGCAATAGCTATGCCGAACGTTCAGACTATTTGTAATTAATAAGATGCGATCGTATTTTGTTGTAATAAAGTAACTAATTTAACAATATTATTTGTTATAATTAACAAATATATAACTAATTTATAATAATAATAAATATTAAATAAATTTTGTTACAACAATCTTAGTGGTTAATCAGATATCCGACCGATTGGTCGGTACTAGGTGCTATAGGAGAGTCGGACTTTCTAGTGACTGCGTAACAAGTTGCCCCCGCAGGCAGTCCGCCAGTTTTCGCGTTGCCGGCCCCGCGCCGGCTTCATCGGCGACGACCAGATGCAGCGCGCTGCGATAGCTTGCACCGCTTGCCAGCGGCAACGGAACCAGCGTTCCTGTCGCCAGGAATTCCCTTATGCGATGGTGGGGTAGCCAGGCGAACGTCAGCCCGACGCGAACCATTGCGATGGCGGTTTCCGGGTTGCTGACCGTCCAGCGCCGACCGGTACCCAACCAGCCCGCGTCGCGTGGTTGACGAGCGCCCGAATCGCGCACCACCACCTGAGTAAAAGCGGCTAGATCGTCCGCATGGAGCGGCGTATTCTGCCGATGCAACGGATGGCTGGACGCAGCCACGGCGATGAATTCGGCTTCGGCAATCTGATCGCCCAAGAATCCGGGCGGAACGCGGTTTACCACCGCCAGATCGACCTCGCCGCGCAGCAACGCTTCCTCCGCGCCGGATAGGATTTCCTCGTGCAGTTGTACCCGAGTGGCCGGGCAGCGCGCGGCGAATTCCGCCAAGGCGTCCAGCAGCAACGCGGTTGGATAGAGTCCATCAACCGCCAACCGCACCTCCGGCTCCCAGCCTTCCTGCAGCGATCGAGCGCGCCGTTCCAGCTCGAAGGCCGCATCGAGCAAAGGCCGGGCATCGCGCAGCAACGCTTCGCCCGCTTCGGTGAGCTTCATGCGGCGCCCTTCCGGGACCAGTAGGGCAACGCCAAGCTGTTCCTGCAAGCGCGCCACGGCATAGCTGACCGCCGACTGGCTGCGGTTTAGAGCGGTTGCGGCTTGGGCAAAGCCGCCGTGTTCAACGATGGCCTGCAACACCCGCCACTGTTCCAGCGAAGTTTTGGGAAACTGCATCTTGAATAATCGAAAAATTAGATAAATATAAGCGAAATTTTGCGATTTTTTATCGAATTAGCAAGATCGATAATTGCGTTCATCGACTAATCTTGAGTGGAAAGAGATCGAATGAACGCGATGCTTGAAAACGCTTTTCGCAGCCGTGAGGTTGAACGCTTGGTCAAAGGCACACTGGTATCCGATGGTGCCGGGGTCAAACTGCTCCGCGTGCTGACCAGCGATTTGCAGCGGCGGCTGGATCCTTTTTTGATGCTAGACGAATTCCGCTCCGACAACCCGGACGATTACTTGGCTGGTTTTCCCAATCACCCGCATCGTGGTTTCGAGACCGTGACCTACATGCTGGCGGGACGGATGCGCCACCGGGATAACGCCGGTCACGAGGGCTTGCTGACCGCCGGCGGGGTGCAGTGGATGACCGCCGGGCGTGGCATCGTCCATTCCGAGTTGCCCGAGCAGGAAGACGGGTTAATGCACGGCTTCCAGCTTTGGGTGAACCTGCCGGCGCGGGACAAGATGACAGCGCCAGATTACCGAGATATCCCGGCAGAGGCGATTCCGACTTACACGGCCGATAGCGGTGTCTCGGTCAAGGTGATCGCTGGCGAAAGCGACGGTGTGGTAGGCGCTGTGCAGCGGGAAGCGACCGCACCGCTGTATCTGGATATCGAGCTACCGCCGGGCGCGGCGCATTCGGCCGCTATTCCGGCAGGACATAATGCTTTTGTTTATGTCTATCGGGGACAGGCTGCAGTAGGACAGCGCGACCAGCCCGTCGCGGCCCGGCAATTGGCAGTGCTGTCCAACACGCCGGAAGCAGACAGCGTCTTGCTGCGCAGCGCGGACGGCGCGCGGTTGCTGCTGATCGCGGGGCGACCGCTGCACGAGCCCATCGTTCAGTGGGGGCCGTTCGTGATGAACCGGCGCGAGGAGATCGAAGCTGCATTGGCGGATTACCGCGACGGGCGGTTTTGAACGTAGGAAATAGAATCCTGTCCCTCCTCTTCCGAGTGGGAGAGGAGGCAAAATGCACACGGCTTCGGTGAGAGGAACAGTGAGATGAGCACTATCCAACATCTGATCTTGCCCCAAATCAGCGATATCGGTTTTCCAGTACAACGGTTGCTACCCACAGCTAAAATCCCGGCGGTTGGCCCTTTCGTATTTTTCGATCATATGGGCCCCGCTCGCTTCGCGTCCGAAGGCACCGAAGGCGACGTACGGCCACATCCGCACATCGGTTTAGCCACTGTGACCTATTTGTACTCCGGCGCGATGATGCATCGCGATAGCTTGGGCCATGTCCAGCGTATCGAGCCCGGCGCGATCAACCTCATGGCAGCCGGACGCGGCATCGTTCACTCGGAACGAGTGCCGGCCGACATTCGCGCCGATCAAGTTGCGGTACAGGGTATTCAAATCTGGCTGGCGCTGCCGGCCGAGCGCGAGGAGATGGAACCGGCCTTTCATCACTATCCGGCGGAAGCGTTGCCGACGTTCACGGCGGAAGGCGTGTCGCTGCGGCTGCTGATCGGCTCGGCGTTCGGTCTGGAATCGCCGGTCATCGCGTATTCGCCGACCTTCCAGGCCGACGCGGAACTGGCGGCAGGCGCGATACTGGAGCTGCCGCCGGATTACCCGGAGCGCGGTGTTTATCTGGCGGATGGGGAGTTGGCGGTGGAAGGCGAGCCGTTAGCAGCCGGTCAACTGGCGGTGCTGGCGCCGGACCGGACGGTGCGCCTGCAAGCGCGAACGCCAGTCCGGTTGATGTTGCTAGGCGGTGCGCCGTTGGACGGCAAGCGGTTCATTTATTGGAACTTCGTGGCGCGTTCGCGGGAACGCATCGAGCGAGCCAAGGCCGATTGGGCGGAAGGGCGTTTTGTTCCGGTTCCGGGCGAAACCGAGTTCATCCCCGCGCCGTGGCGCTGAGCGGTGTTCAACCCAGCATTTCCGGTCGCAATTCGCTGCGGATGAACACGATGCCGCCGTTGCGTGTAGAGATGGGCGCGTGCCGCGAGCCGGGCAGCGCCGCGTGGTAGTCGCCTCGGCTGTAGGCGCGGTCCCCGATCAACATATCGCCTTCCAGTAGCAGGCATTCTTCCAAAATGCTGTGGTCGTGCGGAGGCAGCAGAGTGCCGGGCGCCAGCCGCAACAGAAAAGATTGAAAACCGGCCTCCCGATCCACCATGAGCACCTTGATTTCCGTGCCGGGCACCAGCATCCGCCATTCGCCTTCTTCCGCGCGCACGGTCACGGTCGCGGGCGGACCCGCCTCGTCCAACGCCGCCTCGATGGCATCCCAAACCGTCGCGCGGGGTTCCACCTCCGGCAAGGTGGCTGCCAGCGGAGTCAGACGCCGTTCCCAGGCAGCGACTTGGCGTTGCAATTCCGGGTTTCGGGCCAGGTTCGCTTCGAACTCGGCCAGTTCCGGCCCGCTCAGCGTGCCGAGCACATAATCGCCCGCCAGGCTTTCGGCTTCGTTCTGGTTCATGATTCCAGGCACCCCTTCAGTTGCAGCAAACCCCGCCGTACCCAGCTTTTGACCGTGCCGAGCGGCGTTTTTAACCGCGCTGCCAGCTCCTCGTGACTGAGACCGTGAAAGAAGGCGAGCCCGATGGCTTGTGCTTGATCGGCGGACAGACGTCGCAAACACTCCTGAATGGCGTGGGCCAAGTGATCGACCGATTGTGACGGTTGGGGATCAGGAATCTGCAAAGCTTCTTCAGCCAGCGGTTCGGCGTTGATTTCCGCTGCCCGTCGCCGCCGTTGGCGCAACAATTCGATAGCTCGATGACGGGCTATCGCCATGAGCCAGACCAGAACCGGCGCCCGGCCGGGCTGGTATTGCCCAGCGGTGCGCCAAACGGCCAAATAGGTTTCCTGCAAAACGTCTTCCGCCACCTCTTGTTGGCGCAGCAACGCCAGCGTGATCGCGTACAGGCGGCTTCGAGTGAGTCGGTACAGTTCCGCGAACGCCTGGCGGTCGCCGCGAGCGGTAGCCACCAGCAGGTCGGCCAGCGGATCGGATTGAGGGGATGAGGATTGGCCAGCCAAGTCCACAACGCTTTGCCTGTTCCTGGTGATGTTATGCCAGGATTCTAGCCGGCTGTACCGCACGCGGCAATGTTGCCCAGCCGGCGGGAAAGAGCGCGCACTGCTCGCATGCATGGCCTTGTTTCTGGAGCGCGGTCAGCGGGTGACGATGTTTTTGCGCACCGGTCCCAGCAGCGCCAACAATTCCTGTTGCTCTTTCGTCGAAACCTTGTACTTGTCCAGACTCTTGATGGGATCCTCGACTAGGGCGTTGAAATCGTGGTCGCCGACACCCATGCCGGCATGAGCCGTCTTCATATCTTGTCCGGTGTAAGATCGATGAACGTCGGGAGGCGAGACGGGCGAGGCCAGCGTTACTGTCGCCACGCCGTGTACCACCGGAGAGAGCAGGTTGATGTTCAAGCCGCGCTCCAGGCACCAAACCACGGCGAGCAGGGCAACGGCGGCCGAGCCCACCGGCAGCGCCAATCGCCGATACAGCCAGGTTTGGCGCAGGACGAAGGCCAGCGGCAGCGCGATGGCGACGATGGCCAGTTGCCCGGTTTCGACCCCCAAGTTGAAGCCGGCCAGCGCCAGCGCCAAGGCGTTACTGGGCAGACCTAAATCCCGCAGCACGCTGGCGAAGCCGAAACCGTGGACCAACCCCAGCCCGAAGGCCAACGACCAGCGTCGGGTCGTTACCAGCGGGAACAGGTTGTTGAGCGCCGCTAGCACGATGGTGAACGCGATCGCGGTTTCCACCAGCCGGCTGGGCAAATCGACCACACCCAGCACCGCGAGGGTCAGCGTCAGCGAGTGGGCCACCGTGAAAGCGGTGACGATGCTGGCGGTTTCCAGCAACACGGCCCGTAGCGCCGTGGCCGGTCGCCAGTGACCGTTTTCCCACCACAGTACCGCCGGCAACAGCAGGGCCAGCAGGAACAGGATGTGATCGAAGCCGATCCAGATGTGCCACACTCCTTCTCGCCAGTAGCTCGCGAACTGTTGCCAACCGCTGGCGGGCACCGCGTTCAGTAGGTGTTGCGGTTGTTCCGGCGACAGCACGACGGTTTCGGTTCCGGTCGGCGTGTTCACCCGCAGCAGGCCCCGATGCGAAGGGTCGAGATCGAAAAAGAGGCGATAGTCGAGCACCTGCGCGCCGGTCGCCGGACAATTCAGAGCGAAATCGAGCACGGCGTAAACACCATCGCTGTGCTCGACGACTTGCAGCGGGCCGGATCGCGCGGCGCAGTTCGCATCGCCAGCGCGCAGCGTCAGATACGCCAGCGCGTAAGCGACCACCGCGCTTTCGTGGGTGCGCACTTCGCCCCAAGTGATCGCGCCATCGCCGTTGCCGTCCAAGCCGATGGCGTATTCCAGATCGCGCAGCGCAATGTCCCAGCGCACGGTCCAGCCGCTGTCGCGCGGCGTCAGGGTCAGATAGCTGTCGCTGGGTTTATGGGCGAAGGCGACTGGCGCCAGTCCCAGCAGCAGCGCCAGCGCGAACCACGGTTTTCGATTCATGACGAAAACTCCCGCAACCGCCGGCTCAGCTCGGCCAAACGTCGATCTTCCAACTTGACGCGCGCTAGCCAGTCCAACACCTCGTGCGCTGCGGCCGGTTGGCCGGCCGCGAGCGCCGCTTCCAACAACAATCTGGCATCCTGGGGTTCGCGCTGTCTTTGCGCCCAGTTGCGTTGCGCGAGTTGCAGCGCCTCGACCGGTTGTTGGCGCAAGTCGAGTTTTAGCCGGGCTTCGGTGGCGAGGTGGGTCTCGTCGCCGCGCTCGCGAGCGGCGGCAAACCGCGCTTCCAGTATGTCGGCGTGACGTTGCCAGGCGGGATCGTCCAATCGTCGCTCCGCCAGCGCCAATCGCAGCAGCAGGTTATCGGCGCGCTGCTCGTCCTGGAGCAGTGCGCGCGCTTCGGCTGGGTGATTCTGGTCGAGCAGAAAATCGGCGTAGGCGCCGAGCAGATAGACGTTGCGCCGACCCAAGGCGAGCGCGTCGCGGAAGTGCGTTTCCGCCGCTCTGGGCGTCGCCGCGCTGCTCCGCGATTTCCGCCAGCACGGTCGTGGCCCACAGCCGTTCCTCCACGTCCACTTCGAGAGCATTCTCCAGGGCGCGGCGCAAGCTGGCGTAAGCGAACTCGACCTGACCGTTGCGACCGAGCGCGCCATTCAGACAAGCGTTGAGCAGCAGCGAACTCACCAGCCGCCGCAAGGCGAGACAGCTTTGCAACGCCTCCACCGGCTCGCCTTGAACCTGCTGGATCACCGCGCGGGTGAGCCAGGCTTGCGCGTGGCGGGGATTGGCCGCCAGCACTTGCCGCAGGTCGGCCAAGGCACCGTCGAAGTCATGCCGGTTTTGGCGTAACACAGCGCGTAGCAGCAGCACCTCGGGCGGCGGTGGGTTCTGGTTCCACCAAGGCGCCAGCGCCGCTTGGGCATAGCCGTAGTAGCGAGGATCGGCTTCGGCGCGGCCGAGTTCGAGGTTGCGGCGGGCGATCCGGAGCGCTAGTTCCAGATCGTCCGGCCGCCCGCTCAACTGGCGGCGCAGTCCTTGTAGTTCCCGGAGCTTTGGCATCGGCCGCCACGAATGGCAACTTCTCCAAGACCTGATCGGGATCGATTGGAGTGAACGGCGTCGCCAGCACCGGGCCGGCGACGCTCAGCAGCACGCCGAGCAGCAGGTGCCAGCACCGCCGCTCGGTCGCGCTACCGACTCCAACGCGAATGGCATGGAAAGCGAGGAGTGGATTCATGAGCAATCTCGCGCGACGGGCCAGCCGTCAATCCACTGGGCAATTACCATTCGCGCAACCCGGCTCGCCCGGATCGACGTGGCGGCTGCTCACGGCCGGAATGCGCCAATCCCAGATAAGGGAAGCTCTCCCGGTAGGGTACGTCGTTGGCGTTGACGCCGTCGCCGATGCTGTTGTGCGGGAACCCGGAGAATTTGTCGCCCGCCAAGCACCCCGACCACAACGCGAGCCGAAATGTCGAGCACGTCGTCCGAGACTCGCCGACCGTTGGGAAAACCCGCCGCATCGCCGGCCAGCAGGCCCAGCCGGCTGCGCTTCTCGGCGGCGGTCGGCGCGATACCCGTGTTGAGCCGGAGCAAGTCGGCGACCGGCCCAGCCGGCGTGCCGGGCGCGGCGATAGGTGCCATGTACGTCACCAGCGGTAGCAGATCGTTGCGCGGCGGAGTCGGAATCGGCAGCGCGTCGCCATAGATGGCGTTCAGCACCCGCGCCAATAACGGGTCCAGGGCGTAGTTGGCGAACTGGGTGTCGTCTTTGGGTTGACTCATACTGAACTTGTCCTTGTCGCCGGTGCCGATGAGGAGCTCGTTGAACAGCGGATTGCCCATGCGCTGGATTTGCACCACCCGGTCCGACACCACTGCCGGCTCGCCCGGACGCCGGTACACTTTGGTTTGCGGCCGGGAGGTGGTGCCCCAAGTACCGATGGTGGCCTGAGGATCGCTGGCGGCGTGGAGCTTGCCGTCGCGGGTCAGTAAAGTGATCGGCACCTCGATAGCGATGGCGTTGACGTTGAAACCGGCCACGTCATCGGCAGCGAAATTGCGGGTGTCGTCGGCGTCCTGTTCCTTCGTGAGCACGGCAGGGATGCCGGTGCCGTTGGGCAAGGTCCGGAAATTCAACGAGTCGAAGGCGGCACCCAGGTCGATCCAGAACGGATCGTCCGCCGTGCCGGCAAACACGCTGATTCCCTTACCGATCTGATAAATACCTTGTTCGGCCAAGCCCGCATAATCCGGCATGGTGCGCGGCCCGACGTTGGTGGGTACGGCGATCAGGCCGCTGGCCAGCTCGGTGCGTTCTTTGCCGCGTACCAGCGTGACCGAATAGTGTTGGCGCAAGCTCAATCCTTCCGAACCGGAACCGTCCAGAGCGGTGATAGCCGGCGGAACCAAGAGGGTGCCGGGCGAAATCGGCGTGGGCGAATTGGCTGGTGCAGAGATGCCGTTGCCGGCGCCGACGAAACCGGTGAACACGCCGGGCGCGCGAATTTCGGTGTTGAAACGGAACTCGAAGCGCAAATCTTCCTTGGCGTCCTGATCGTTATCGACACGGATGGCGTACACAATTTCCGGATCGAACGGGAAGTAGTTGGGGCCGTTGCTGGGTTCCAGCAGCGGATCGACATCGAGAATCAGCGTGACCTTGCTGGGGTCGTCGTAGCTGACGAAAGCGAAAAAGTCGGTGATGTCCGCCTTGTGGTCGAGCGCGGTGAGCGGCGCTTCGCGGTGGTTGGCGGCCTGAACGCCGGTGGCGATGGCCAGGGTCAGGGCCAGGCTCAGGCAAGTGCGGGCAAACAAGCGGGGCATAGCAATCCTCCTCGATAAAAACGGTTCGGTTGGATGGCGGTCAAGATGTTGCCGCCAGCGAAGCACCGTTGGCTTCCTTGCCTATTGCGCCGATGTGTGCCGTTTGGATGCGGCCCGCGCTAAAAAAATCAAATCGCGTCGCCAACGAGAAAGCGATTCAGTTTGGGCCGAACCCGCCGCGCAATCCGATTTGAGGATTCAAAATGAACGGCCCATCGTATTGCTCAAACGGGCGGAGCGAACCGGGATCTCAATGCAACCTGCTGTTATAAAAAATAATTTTTCAAGGCCATTATTTGGCATCGCTTTTGCGATTGGATCGTCGCAAGGTTTTCATTCAGAACCTACGACCGATCAACCGACCGAATAGGGGAACAGTTTCATGAAAGTACCGCAACGCTCCCGGATTTACGCCGCCGTTATCGCTGGCCTGTTGGCTTCGAGCTACGGCATGACGTCGATCCCCACGGCTCTGGCCGCCGAGCAAACGGTCGAAAAGAAGACTCGAATTCTCGCTGGCCAGACCTACACCTTCATCAAAACCATCGACACCAAAGGCGGGGTGCGCAGCGAAATTCTCGACGGTTCCGGCAAGCTGGTCGGCGAGAAGGATGTGCCGCGCGGCGTGGCACCGGTGGTCGATCCACGCGTCCTGGAAGCACTGACGAGATTGGAACGGTCCCAATCCAGCCAGACCTTGCGGATCGAAATTGCCCTGAATCTGCCTGCCGATGTCAGTGAGGAAGTCTTGGAGACCGGTACGGGTGAGGTGGAAAAAGGGCTGTGGAAAACCGGCTTTCTAAACGGCAAGGCCATCTCGGAAAAAGACATGATGGCTTACGCGGATCGGTACGCCTCGGAAGAGCAGGGCGCGCGCGTCAAGCGAACGGCGGTTCGCGTTCGCGACTTGCAGGACTGGGCCAGTCGCTACGGTTTGTCCGACCAGAAAGGGTTGGAAGAAGCCTTGCGTCAGGGGCGATCAGGCGCGACGCTCGATTTGACCGCCAAGCAGTTACGGTTGCTGGTCGATTCGCGTGATGCGGCGCTGGCCGGCATCGAGCTGTACGAACCGGGCAAGGACGATATCGACAGCGCCATGGACGCCACCAGCATCAGCACTTCGGCGCTGCCCAACGCCACCACGCGCGGCAACGGCATCGGCATCTACATGACCGAGAGCGGTTGCGCCGACGAATCGCGCATCACCCACTACGACCGCCTGTCCGGCAGCGAGACTGATCATTCCCGCAACGTGGGCGCCATCCTGCGCGCGGTCTCGCCGGAGTCGTTCATCTACTGTCGCGGCGGTGCGGTTTTGCCAAACGATAGCGACCTGGATGGCGTGGGCGGCAATTCGCCGATCCACATCGTGACCCGCTCTAACAGTAGCAACGATTCGACCAGTTACAGCACCTTGGACCGGGATTGGGACAACTTCAGCTACGACGACAAGATCGCGGTGTTTAACAGCGGTGGCAACACCGGCACCGGCACCGGCAACGTGCGCTCGCCGGGCAAAGGATTGAACGTGATCACGGTCGCCAACTACGACGACGCCAGCGATACCATCGCTAGTACGTCACCTTTCGTGGATCCCGAAACCGGCAACGACAAACCCGAAATCAGCGCGCCCGGCACCGACATCGACGCTGGTGGCTTTACCTTCTCCGGCACCAGCCAGGCCACGCCCCACGCGGCGGCTTTCGCCGCCGACATGATGTCGCATTCCACCTATCTTCAGTACCGGCCCCAACTGGTCAAAGCCAAGATCATGGCCGGCGCCACCGATCCGATCGACGGCGGCTACAACAAGGTGGGTTTGGGCGGCATCGACTTCGCCAGTGCTCAGTGGAGCGGACATTGGTTCTGGTGGTCGGGCGGCACTGGCGCCTTCAGCACCTTCGACGGGCAGGACGGCACGGCCGACAACTACGTGGTCAAGACGGTCTACATCAACAAGTCTTGGGATCGGGTCCGGGTGGTGCTGAGCTGGCTCACCCGTGGCAGCTACACCTACGACCATCGGGCCGATGCCCATCCCATCGGCCTCGATCTCGATCTGAAGGTGTACGACCCGAACGGCAACTACCTGGGCGGTTCCTTCTCCTGGGACAATCCATTCGAGGACGTGACGTTCACCCCCACCGTTTCGGGCTACTACACCTTCAAGATCCATCGCTACGCCACGCGCGATTCGAGCCTGAAGCTGCGCATGGGCATGTACGTCAACTACTACGACCAGTGAGGTCGCGGCGCGGCGCGGCGAGCGTGCTCGTCGCGCAATCACCCAAGGCCGACAGGGATGCCGGCTTTTCGTTTGAATTTCCCGACATTTTCTGTGTCGCTTGCCTCAAATGCACGCGTTGAAGTGCAACGACAGCGGAACGGCGTCGATCGAGAAGCTAATCTTACAAAGGGCGGCATTAAAACGACTACCCTACCCGGAGGAGCGCCAAGTATGGCTATTCGAACGCTGCTTCCAGACGAACTGATATTGGCCAAGACTGTTTTCCAGAACAGCATTCTTTATTCCAAAGTTCGTCTGCAGAACGATCTGGGCATGGGCGGTATCCCTTGGACGAGTCCGCCGATCGTCGTGTTTCCCTATTACGTGCTTCACGTCGGCTTGTATTACCAGCACATGACCACCACCAACTACCGCAGAAAACTGCTGATTCACGAACTGACTCATGTCTGGCAAGGACAGCACGGCGTACCCAAGGGCTACGTACTGAATTCCGCATATCATCAAAGCCTGAGCGGCATTACCAACGGTGGCGATGTCGCGCCGGCTTACAGCTACACCACAGGTCTGAAATGGGCGCAGTACAATTGCGAGCAGCAGGCTTCCATCGTGGAGGACTGGTTCAGTAACGGATCGTCAAGCTCGGATTCGCGGTACGTTTACATTACGACTAACATTCGTCCCGGCAATCCTTGGGCTTGACACCGATGCCCCCGGCAACCGTTTGATGCGTACATCCTGATCGGAGCGCCGAGGTGCACGCCGCCTCGATCCCTTTCCCGATCATCGGCCCATCCGACCCCCATCCCCGATTCATCCTGGCCCGTCCACGCGGAACAACGGCCGGGCCAGCAGAATCGTTTTCGATCCGAATATGCATGATTTATTTTTATAAATCATATCGATATCGAAAATGGCATCATGGGTGCCTATCTCTCCTCAACCATCGAACCACCGATTGAACCGAATTGGAGAGGAGACCCATCATGCGCCGCGTTATCCCCACCGTATCGTCCCGTACCCGCGTTACCCGCTCGAACGTCCCGGCGATACCTTGCGCGAAACGCCGGCTGGCTCCGTTCGCGAGCGGCATCGCTCTGTGCTTGACGACCCTGTTGGCGGGCCAATCCGCGCTCGGCCAGAGCTGTAGCATCAGCATTCCGGGCGTACCGGATTTCGATCAAAAACGGGCGACGACAGCGACCGTGTCCGGCTTGCCGAACGATGGGGCGATGTACTGCGTGCCGACCTCGGCGACCGACTGGTTCGCCTATATCGCCAACCACGGCGTGCCCGAAGTGCTGGACGGTCCACGGGACTGGCAATCGCAAGACCACTACGATTTCGTCACCGACCGGATCAAGCACATTGGGGAGTTGATGAGCACCGATGCCCAAGGTGGAACGACCGGCCTGGGACCCATCAACGGCCTCGTCAGCCACTTGCAGGCGACCGCGCCAAATGCGTTCATCGTGACGGGGGACTTCGCTGCTCCTCTACATACTATAGCGCCGGAACACCTGTTCAATGCGATGAGCAACGGCGGCATGATCAGCATGACCTTGGGCAAGTACGAAAAGAACAGTTTTGGTCATTGGGAGCGGACCGGCGGCCACATCGTGGCACTGCATCGGGTCAAGAACGGCTGTTCGAGTTCGCCCGAGCTGTGGTGGAACAATCCGAGCACCTCGGACAGCATGATCGTGCAAGATGATTTTGACGACCAGAAGTCGGAGATGGAAGAAGTCTCCGGTCTCTGGTCCGTTAGCGGGTTCGGCGTGCCGCAAACGATGTGGCGTTTTTCGTCGTTGAATGGAAATAAATTTTTGGATTCCTACACCGTCATCACGCCGATGGTGGCGCTGACCACCGACGACCAGTGGGACACCCTGGTCGCCACGCCCGCCAGCGTGCTGAACGAAGGCGAGCAGGGCCAGCAAGTGGCCGAGGATGCGCCGGATGGTGGAACGTTCGACCATTTCCAGTTCCATCCCCTGTTGGTCGGCACCTTCTACGCGACGACGACCGGGCAGAACGGTTCGACCACGCTGTACAAATACGATCCGCTCCAGGAAGCGTTGCGGGAAATCCGGCGCTTGGAGAAGCGCACGCCGATCGTGTTCGGCCGGCACGGCGACCTGTATTTGGTCGACGCCGGCCAGTTGATTCGGTTCGACACGCTAGCCGACAGCGAGGGGATTTCGGTGCTCGGCGCTCTCGACCTTAAGGGCGCGATGCCCGACGCGATGGTGTACGACGACTTAGCCGACGAGGTGACCCTGCTGTTCGCCCCGACCCGGCGGCTGCTGACCGTGTCCCGCGATCTGACGACGATGCGGGATCGGACGTTGCCGGCCGAAGTCAAGCTCGGCGGCGACGTTTTGTTGGCGAACACGTCGCTGGGCCGCAATCTGTGGATCGGCGGCACCCAGTCCTCGACCGTTTACGAGCTGAGCCCAACGACGGACGGCAGCGGTCGCTGGCAAACCCGTCAGACCGTCATCCTGCCAGCGGTGCAAAAACTCACCAGCCTGCAAGCGGGCGAGTCGGGTAGCCTGATCGTGGCCGAAAACGGCGTGGTGCGCGAGTTCGCCTACAACGCCCGGATGCGCCGCTGGGAAGACGCGCCCCGCTCCTACCTGGCCGGGATGAAGGCCGGCCGCCGTTTGGTATTGGCCCGCTCGCGCACCAACTTCGACGCCAAAACGATGACCGGCCCCGGTTGGACGAATTACGACCCGACCGAGGAAGACGACGCAGGCAAAGTTCCGGATTGCCCGGCCGATCTGACCGGCGCCGCCGACCCGCGCGAACCGGCCTGGGGAATACCTGACGGTGTAGTGAACGAGGCCGACTCCACTTACTTCCGCATCCAATACGAGCGCGGCAACATGCGGGTGGCGGACGTGACCGGACCGGCTTCGCCCGGCGTGCCCGACAGTCGGCTGACCGAGGATGACCTGCGCCACTACCGCGCGCTGCACGACCGCTCGGTGGGGCACTGTCCTACCGAAAGCCTGCTGTTGAAGTGAGCGAGCCCGAGCGGGCGGGGAAGCCCGTGATTTCCGAGCGAATCGCCGTCGGCCGCTCATCGCAGCAAGTCTACGAATATTTTCTTGATGATCGGCAGGGTTTGGATGGGCATGTGGTCGTGGGCGTCCGCCGGATGGGGATACCACTGCCGGTTGATGCGGGCGACGTCAAGCGAGACCCAGGACAATCGAGGTCGGTTTTCTGGTAGTGGTTCGCGTGCGACCGAATCGCTTCGACCGGCGTTGTGGTGTCGATCCCCGTCGCCAGATCGAGTCTGTAAATTAGAACGTGTCGTCAAATAAGCCAGATGAGGGAGGCGACGAGACAGACGGTGCCCAGGAAGGTTTGGGCACGTTTGTCGTAGCTGCCCGGCCTGGAGGAAAATGCTCAATCCGTTCCCACTGGTCGTCCTGCGGCCCATCGCGCCTCACCCTTCATAAGCCCCTTCCGCAGCTTATAAACCCGTGCATCACTTTCCGATTCTTCCGTGAATCTGGAAAATTATGATGCTACCAATTGACGACACGCCCTAGGGGATTGGATTCGGGAAAGATGAGGATTCTTTAAAGCTAATCGGGACGCTCTTGAGATTTCTCCTGCAAGCGGAGAGTGGAGCGCAAGTTAGTCAGCCCCAGCAAATCGCGCCCTTGGCGTGATGGAGAGCGATGATGAAGAGTACTGTTCATTTGTATAGCATGGCGATCTGCCCATTCGCACAACGGACCCGGATTCTATTGAAATTGAAGAATATCCGGTTCGATCTCACTGAATTGGAATCCAGTCGGCGGATGCCGGACTGGTTTTTGAAGCTCAATCCGCTAGGACAGGTTCCGGTGATTCAACATGAGGGAATCATCCTGAACGAATCCAGCATCATCAACGAGTATTTGGAAGAAGTTTTTCCCGCTACCAAGGTTTTTCCGGCCACGCCTTACCGGAAGGCGATTTGTCGGATCATGATCGATTACTGCAATCATGCGTTCGTTCCACCGATGTACCGTCTGTTGATGAACCAAGCGCGGGAACGAGACGAGGAACTCACCCGGAATGCCTTGGAAACCTGGCGTTGGATCGACGATTTTCTAATGCGCCATAATCCGGATGGTACCTATCTGTTCGATGACGAAGGGTTCGGGATGGCTGAATTGAGTTACGGCCCGTTTTTTCAGCGGTATTGTTTGAACGAGTATTATCGATATTTCAAAGTACCCGAGGAACAGGGCTATTGGCGGGCGATCAAGTGGCGCGACACTGTGCTTCGGCATCCAGCGGTGATTGAAACCGGCATGTCCGACGAGGCCTTTATCAAATATTATTACGATTATTCATTGGGGTATGGCAATGGAGCGATTCCCGCTGGCCATGATGTCAGCTCGTTTGATCGGGCAATTCCCTTAGAGAGCCGATCCATGCCGCCGAGGCCCGAACGCGGATTCGGCACCTCGCGTTGAGGGTTCGACGGATACTGGCTCGGCAGTCATCGCTTGGGTCGGGTGTTTGAGTTCGGCTTGTCGGCTGGATCGTTCAATCCCGTAGCTGCTGGCTGAACCGCGCGTAGCAGCGATCGAAACCGTATGTGGCCATGCAGCGCTCGAAGGCCGTGCAGAACTCATCGCCGTAGGCAGCAGCGCAGGTATACGGATCGTAGCGGTCGTTTCCGGATTCGGGGATATAAGCAATTTCCGTGCGGGTGTCGGCACTGTTCGTTGCTAGCGCGCCGGTCGCTTCGGAGTAGGAATCCGTACCGGCTAGCGCGGCCGATCCAGCGCAACCGAAAACCAAACCGATAGCCGCGACCCTGACTTGTTTTGCCGTTAATTGAATGGCCATCTGCGTCATCTCTACCACGATCATTTGAACTAAAATCGGCCGTTCGGATCGCGTGTCGAGCCAAAACGGTCCGGGTTTCATGCTGATATGCATCCGACATACCAAGGGCATGAGAGACGAGCCAGACGGTCGGGAACAGGGGCAAGCCCGGGCATTGACCGGTTCAGCGTGAACCGAACAGGTCAAATTGGGTCCATGGAGCGTGATGACGGTAAGGGTTCGACGATGGATGACGAGGTCGCCCGGACCCCGGTCGGAACTAACTGAATCGAAGACTGGATAGGAGAACGGTAATGAGCAATACGTTTGTCGCGGTCGCATATGACGATACCTACACAGCTCAGGAAGTGCGGCTGCGGTTGCTGCGAATGCAGAAAGAATATCTGATTGACCTGGAAGATGCGGTGGTCGCCGTGCGCGACGAGGCAGGCAAGGTCAAGTTACATCAAATCAATGACTTGACAGCTGCTGGGGCGATTTCTGGCAGTTTCTGGGGGTTGTTGATCGGGTTGATCTTCCTGCATCCGTTGTTGGGACTCGCGGCCGGTTTGGCCAGCGGCGCACTCAGCGGTGCGTTAACCGATGCTGGAATCGACGACGATTTCATGAAGAAACTGGCTTCCGAGCTGAAACCGGGTTCATCGGTGCTATTCGTGCTGATCAAGCAGCTGACGCCGGATAAGGTATTGGTCGAACTGGAAGGTACGGGAGGGCGGCTACTAAAGACCTCACTGTCGCACGAGGATGAGGCCAAATTGCAAGCGGTGCTGGACGCGGCCAAGCCACAGACCGAAACGGCCACGCCCAATCTGGAGAAACCCGCTTAAGTTGTTCGGCGCGATGGCTCTGCCATAAACGAACGGGGCGCGTGATGACCGCGCCCCGTTTGCTGGTGAGCGAAGCGATTGCTAGCCCGGCGGCGATGAGGCCACGACCTTCGTTGAAGGGGCAGTCATCTGTTCCGCTTCATTGACCCAGCCACCGCCCATCGCCTTGTACAGATCGACCAGCGCGATGAACAGATTGCCCTGATCCTGCACGTATTGCAGTTGCGCGGTATAGAGGTTGCGCTCGGCGTCTACCACCGTCAGGTAGTCGGAGTAGCCATTGTTGTAGCGCAGTGTCGCCAGATCCAGATAGCGTTGCAAGGCATTGACTTGCGCCGCCTCATCTTTCAACTGCTCGCGCAGTTTGGCGACCGCGACCAGACTGTTGTCCACCTCGGTGAAGGCGGTTTGAATCACCTGCTGGTAATTCAATAACGCCTGTTGCTGTACCGCCTCCACAGCCTGCAACTGGCCGGTCAGGGCACCACCGGTAAAGAGGGGTTGGGCCAGAGTGCCGCCAAATTGCCAAGTCTTGGACGGCCCTTTAAAGAGGTCGGAAAGATCGGTGCTTGCGACGCCGAGCAGTCCGGTAAGCGAAATGCTGGGAAAGAACGCTGCCTTGGCCACGCCGATGAGTGCATTGGCGGCGATCAATTGCTGCTCGGCTTGCCGGATATCCGGGCGGCGTTCCAGCAGATCGGACGGCAAGCCACCAGGCACTCGTGGCAATGCCAAGCGATCCAGGGGAACTCCTCGACTGATTTTGCCGGGGTTGCGTCCCAGCAGCAGACTGATCGCATTTTCCTGTTGAATGATCAGCCGCTCCAGTCTCGGTATTTGCACCGCCGCATTCTGGTATTCCGCCACCGCCTGCTGGTAGTCCAGTTCCGAGATCAGTCCGGCCTTGAAGCGTAGACCGTTGATCCGCACTGCTTCGCTGCGGGTTTTCAAGGTCGCTTCGGTAATGGCCATCTGCCGGTCGAAATCGAGCAATCGCACGTAGCCATCGGCCACCTGGCTGACCAAGGTCAGGATCACCGTGCGCCGAGCTTCCTCGGTGGCCAGCAGGTCGGCACGAGCTGCTTCGGTCGCGCTGCGCAGCTTGCCCCACAAATCCAACTCGAACGACACGCCCAAGTTGACCTGGAAACTGTTGCCGGGATTTTTCCCCGTGGTCTGAGGTGGGCTTTCGCTGAGGCGGGTGCGCGCCGCATCGGCGTTGGCGCTTACCTGTGGGAATTGGGCGGAGCGGGTTACGCCGTAGCGGCCCATGTACTCTTCCACCCGCGCCGCGGCGATCTGTACGTCCTTGTTTTCCCGTAGCGCGGTCTGGATGAGATTGTCCAGCACCGGATCGCGGAACTGCTCCCACCAGGCGGTGTTGGCAAAATCGTTGGCCTGCTGGATATTGATCTGCCATTGCGCCGGAACCGGCACTTCCGGACGCTGGTAGATTGGGCCGACCGCGCAGCCGGCGAGAGTCAGAGAGATCAACAGGGCGGTGGCTCTTACCCCCAACCCCTCTTCCAGAAGGCGAGGGGAATGGGTCAATCTTCCCTCTCCCTTTGGGAGAGGGCTAGGGTGAGGGAAGAGCTTACGCATGGCTGCCTTCCTCCTTGATCGCAATGGGAGTGGCTGGCTCGGCCGTGGCCGTTTTACCGCCGCCGCTGCCACTGAACAGCCGATAGAACAGCGGGACGAAGAAGATGGCGATGCAAGTCGCGCCCAACATACCGCCAATGACCCCGGTACCGATGGAATGCCGGCTGAACGCGCCAGCGCCGGTGCTGATCGCCAGCGGCACGCAACCGAGAATGAAGGCCAGCGAGGTCATGACGATAGGCCGGAAACGCAGCCGCGCCGCTTCCAGCGCAGCGTCGATGGTCGACAGCCCCTCCTCGCGCTTCATCACCGCGAACTCGACGATGAGAATCGCATTCTTGGCTGCCAAGGCGATCAATGTCACCAGGCCGATCTGGAAGTAGACATCGTTGACCAAGCCGCGCAGGAATACCGCTAGCAGAGCGCCCGCCACCGCGAACGGTACGGCAGTAATGACCGCGATGGGCAGTGTCCACTTCTCGTACTGCGCCGCCAGAATCAGGAACACCATGACGATGCCGAACACGAAAGCCAGCGCCGAGGCCGCGCCCACCTGCTTCTCCTGATATGCCTGTCCGGCCCAGGCGTAGCTCATGCCTTCTGGCAAGGCTTCCTTGGCCAGCGCTTCCATCGCTGCCAGCGCTTGTCCGGAGCTATAGCCAGACGCAGCGTTACCGTTGACGCGGGCGGCGGGGAACACGTTGAAGCGGGGCACGTTGTCCGGGCCAGTGATGTATTTCACCGTGACCAGCGCGCTCAACGGTACCATCTGGCCGGTGGTCGAGCGCACGAAGATCTGGCTGATGTCCTCGGGGCGGGTGCGGTATTGCGTGTCCGCTTGCAGCATCACCCGGAAGGTTCGGCCGAGCTTGTTGAAATCGTTGACGTAGATCGAGCCGAAGATACCTTGCATCAAATCGAACACGGTATTGACCGGCACGTTCAGCGCTCGCGCTTTTTCCCGGTCGAGATCGACGAACAACTGCTGGGAATTGGCGCGGAAGGTGGTGGCGAGCGGACCCAATTCCGGTTTTTCCTTAGCCTTGGCGATGAACTTCTGTACCACGTCCTCCAGCGCCTTGGATCCCGCACCGCCGCGATCCTGAATCCAGAACTCGAAGCCGCCGGTGCTGCTCATGCCGGGAATCGGCGGTGGGTTGAACAGGACGACTTGCGCTTCCTTGATCTGCTGGAAAACCTCGCGTTGTAGCGTCTTCTGCGTCGCGAAGGCATGCAGTTCCGGCGTGGTGCGTTCCTTCCAATCCTTGAGCGGCAAGAAAAAGGTGGCGAAATTCGGCTTGTTCTGGCTATCCAACAGGCTGAAACCGTTCAGGCTGACCACGTTTTGAACCGCCGGGTGCTTGCCGAAAATCGCGTTGGCCTGCTCGACCACGGCCCGCGTGCGATCCAGACTGGCGCCGTCGGGCAAAATCGCTACCCCCAGCAGATAGCCCTGATCTTCGTCGGGCACGAAGCCGCCGGGTACGCTCTTGAATAGCCCGACGGTGACGAACAGCAGACCACCGAACAGCACTAGGGCAATCAGCACCCGTCGCACCAGAAAGGCCGAGCCGGCGACGTAGCCGCCCGTCATTTTGTCGAACACTTTTTCGAAGCCGCGGAAAAAAATGTTTTTCTGGCCGTGGGCTGGTTTGAGCAGGATTGCCGCCAGCGCCGGGCTGAGGGTCAGCGCCACCAGGCCGGAAATGATCACCGAAATGGCGATGGTGATGGCGAACTGCTTGTACAACTGGCCGGTGATGCCGCTCAGGAAGGCGGTGGGCACGAACACCGCACACAGCACCAGCACGATGGCGATGACCGGGCCGGTGACCTCGTCCATTGCCCGCCGCGCCGCTTCCTTGGGATCGAGACCGAACTCGTGCATGTTGCGTTCGACGTTTTCGATCACCACGATGGCGTCGTCCACCACGATGCCGATGGCCAGGATCATGCCGAATAGGGTCAGAGTGTTGATCGAGAAGCCCAGCAGGAACATGCCGGCGAAGGTGCCGACGATGGACACCGGCACCGCCAGCAAGGGAATCAGCGTGGCCCGCCAGTTTTGCAGGAACAGGTACACCACCAGGATGACCAGTATCACTGCCTCGAAAAAGGTGTGCACCACCGCCTCGATGGAGACTTCGACGAACTTGGTGGTGTTGTAGGGAATGGAATAGCTGACGCCAGAGGGGAAGTTCTTGGTCAACCCTTCCATCCGCGTGATGATCTTGTCGGCCACGTCCAGCGCGTTGGAGCCAGGTTGCTGGTAGACCATGATGAAATCGGTGCGCTTGCCGTTCAACAGAGCCTTCCGTGTCGTAATTGCGAATGCCCAGCTCGACCCGCGCCACATCGCGTAGCAGCACCGCTGAACCGTCGGGGTTGGAGCGTAGGATGATCTGCTCGAATTCCTTGGGGTCATCCAACCGGCCCTTGGCGGACACCGGCAGGGTGAGTTCCACCGGATAACCGGTCGGCGGTTGGCCGACCTTGCCGACGGCAAATTGCGCGTTCTGTTCTTGAATGGCCTGACGGATATCGCTGACGGAAAGGTTCAATTCGGCCATCCGATCCGGCTTAAGCCAGACGCGCATGGCGTAGTCGGATTGAGTGAACAGCGAAACCTGGCTAGCGCCGGGGATGCGCTTGAGTTCGTCCACTACGTTGATGTTGGCGTAGTTGCTGACGAAATTGGGATCCTGCGTGCCGTCGGAGCTGATCGCCACGATCATCAGAATGTTGGAGGAGGCCTTCTTGATGGTGAGGCCGTTCTGGCGCACGTCGGCCGGCATCACCGGGTTCGCCAGATTGACTCGGTTGGTCAAATCGGGCAACACGGTGTCCACGTTGGTCCCGATGTTGAAATAGACGTTAAGCGCCATGTCACCGCTAGCCGAGTTGTTCGATTGCATGTAAATCATGCTCTCGACGCCGTTCACCTGCTGTTCGACCGGCGCGGCCACCGAGTTGGAGGTGGTTTCGGCGTTGGCGCCGGGGTAGCTGGTCACCACCTGCAACAGCGGCGGAGTGATTTCCGGGAACTGCGCGATAGGCAATCCCACCATCGCCACCAAGCCAGCGAGCATGATCACGATGGAAATAACGGTCGCGAAGATCGGCCGGTCGATGAAGAAACGCGAAATCATGGGCGTTTCCCCTTATTGACCGGCCGGCTTGGGCGGGGTGGCAGGCGCGGCGATCTTGACCGGCGCGCCGGGTCGCACCTTGATGGCGCCGTCCACGATCACCTGTTCGCCGCCGCTCAGGCCGGAGGTAACGATCCACTGGTCACCAAAGAAATCGCCGACTTGTATCGGTTTAACCTCGGCCTTGTCGTCTGCGACCACGTAGACGAACTTGCCTTGCGGTCCCTGCATCACCGCCCGCTGCGGGACGATGAGGACGTTGGAGCGTTCGATACCCTGAATACGCACCCGTACGAACTGGCCGGGGCTCAACGCGCGGTTTGGATTGGGTATTTCCGCGCGCATCGCCAGGGTTCCCGTTTTCTGGTCGATGGTCGGCGCGACGTAATCGATGCGTCCCTTGTTGGGATGGACCGATCCGTCGGCCAGAACCAGTTCGATTTCGGCATTCGCGGCGCCCCCCTTCAACTGCCCGCTGGCTTTTTGTTGGCGGAACTTGAGCACGTCATTTTCGCCGGCGCCGAAGTTAACCCAAATCGGATCGAGTTGGACCACCGTGGTCAACAGGCTGCTGGCGCCGGGCGTGACCAGGCTGCCCTCGCGAAATTCCGATTTGCCGGCGAGCCCGTTCAATGGCGATTTGATGGTGGTGTAGCCCAGGTTCAATTCCGCTGTCCGCACTTGTGCCTTGGCCGATTGCACTTGCGCTTGAGCGCTGCGTTCGGCCGCCACCGAATCGTCCAGATCTTTCTGGCTGACGGCGTTTTCCTTGGCCAGCGGTTTGACGCGCGCCAGCGTGGCGCGGGCGTTGGCGAGTTGCGCTTCGGCGCGCGCCAGATCGCCCTTGGCATTGTCCAGCGCGGCCTGAAACGGTTGTGGATCGAGCTGAAACAGCAATTGACCGGGACGAACGAAATCGCCCTCGGTGTAGGCGATCTTATCCAGATAACCTTCCACGCGGGCGCGGATTTCCACCGCGCGGGAACTTTCGGTCTTACCGGTGAATTCGTAGGTTGCAGGCGTGGTCTGCGGCGCGACGGTGACCACCGTGACTTCGACCGGTGGCATCTGGGGTTGTTGCTGGGCAAGCGCAAGCGTCGGCCCGACGCTCAGGAGAATCGCCAACAACGTACCGGCATTTGGCCGGAGCTTGAGTCGAAACAGAGGCTTGCAAGCAGGGCACGAATCTCGCACGGAACGGAACTCCCATTTGTGAAGAGTTACGAAATAGGGTCGGGATAGGTTTTGAAAGCGCATATCTTTAGTATGGCCTATACTTCAAGCGCGGTGACGTTTTGGTCACCTGATCCCTGAAAATCGAGAGTCAATAGGGTGGGCTGCCTGCAAGTATAGTCGGCTTTCTTCCCGCGAACCGATAACCCCAAGGACAAACATCGATGCGCATCGCGACCCTGTTATCCCTATTTTTGCTGAGCGTCGCCTTGGTCGCCGGTTGCGCCAGCACGCCATCCGGCGATACCAAACCGAAATACGCTGGCTTTCTCAGCGATTACTCCAAACTGGAACCCGTACCAGACGGCGACGGCGCCGAGCGTTACATCGATCCCAAGCAGAATTTTAAACAATACAATAAGGTGATGCTGGATCGAATTCGGGTCTGGTACAAGGATGATGCTGACTACAAGGGTATCGATCCGACCGAATTGAAGACACTGACCGACTACTTCCAAAACGCCATCGTTAAAGCGCTGGAACCAACCTATCTGGTGGTGACCAAGCCAGGTCCCGGTGTGTTGCGGGTGCGGGTGGCGATCACCGATCTGGTCCCGACCAAACCCGAGATGAGCGTGGTGACCCTGGTGGTGCCTTACGCCACCGTGGCCGATGTTGCGGCCGGCGGCGGTACCGGCGGTACTCCCTATCTCGGCCAAACCGCCATCGAAGCCGAGTTTCTCGATAGCCAGACCAATCAAGTGGTAGCCGCTTACGTGGATCGGAAGGTCGGCAAGAAGTACGATATCGATCTGAGCCAAGGTGTGGGTTCGGCCGTCGAGAAAGGATTTTCGTCCTACTCTAAAGCCTATAGCACTTGGGCGTATGCACAGGCCGCTTTCGACTATTGGGCTGGATTGTTGCGGAAGCGGCTGGACGAGGCGCATGGCCGGTGAAGCCTTCGTCTTCGTCCTTGATTCGTCAGGAATCACCGGCTCGATGAACGGGCTCTAAGCTCCATCAACCCGTCACAGGATAAATCGCCATGAAAAAACGACATGCTTTATTGATCTCCGCGCTGAGTTGCGTGTTGGCGGCTCCGGTTTGGGCGGCGGAAACGCCGAAGACAGCCGAATCGCCGATGGCCGCCAAGGCTAGCGAGGAACTCAGAGCGGTGCTGAAACAGCACCACGACGCGATGAACAAGCAAGACCTGAAGGCCTTGCTGGCGCTCTACGCCGACAGCCCCAACGTGGCGCTCATGGGCACCGGCCCCGGCGAGTTTTGGAAAGGCAAGGCGGCTGTAGAAGACACTTACAAACATTACTTTGAGACCTTCAAAGCCGGTTCGCTCAGCCACGAGTGTCCGGATGTCGCCGCGGCCGAGGAAGGAAACGATGCCTGGTTGATGGCTTCCTGCGTCATGAAGGACACTGATCCGGCCGGTGAGCCGCGCGAATTCGATCTCAACGTCTCGGCGGTGCTGAAGAAAGAAAAAGCCGGCTGGCGGTTCCAGGCTCTGCACTTCTCCAACTTGGTCGAGGACAGCAGGTCCTCCACCAGAGGAAGATGAGGCGCCCGAGGCAACGCCGGCGTCCGGTAAGGAAGCCGCGCCCGAGGCAGCACCGGCGTCCTCCGGCAAGGAAGCCGCACCGAAGAAAACTCAGTGAGTGAGAAACGGCCATGACCGATCGACACGAAATAGCAAGTCCTGAACCGGTTGATGCGCCGGATATCGAGACGCGTCGGACGTTTCTGCGCGGGCTGGGCAAGTGGTCGCAGGCAGTGATCGGCGGCGTGTTGCTGGGTGGCGCTTTGGCCGACTCCAAGCAAGCCCATGCAGGGGTTGCCGTCCGTGGTTATGGCGGTTCCGCCGCTGCCGGGCCGAGGGGAGGTTGGGTCAACCGTTACGGCGGTGGCGGTGGTGGTTGGGTGAATCGAGCCGGCGGCGGTGGTGGTGCCTGGGTCAACCGTTACGGCGGCGGTGGTGGTGCCTGGGTCAACCGCCGTTATTAAAAACACACTCTCTATTGTTCCATCGAGTATCTGATCGCGCGGTATTATGATCACGATGCCGCGCGGCATAGCTTCTCTTGAATCCAAAAGAGAACCAAGCCAATAAAAGGCCATGATCATGGCGATAGCGTCATGCCAATTAACGGATCGCGTATATCGGGTGACCCTGAGCGGACTGTTGACCTGGGCCGAGTTTCAGGCTTTTCTGACTCAAACTGAAGCCGAGAACATTTTTGCGTCTGGCAAGGTGAGGGTATTGATCCAGTTGGCCGATTTTGCCGGTTGGGAACCCGGCGAACAGTGGGGCGACATCGGCTTTTTCCTCAAGCACGACCAGGACATCGAAAAAATTGCGGTCGTGGGCGATCTACGCTGGCGAGACGAGATAGGGATATTTCTGTTCGCCGATAGCCGGCAAGCCGAAGTTGGCTTTTTCCCGGAGGCTGATCTGGAGCCGGCGCGCAGGTGGCTGATGAGCTGAGTGGTTGTTTGTCTGGAAGCGCGGATCGCGCGTCTTGCGGACTCGGTTCTGGCGACTGTCAATTCTCGCGCTGCAATGCGCTCCACGCCAAGCCCGGCAGCGCGATTCCGAAACTCAAGAACAGAATGGTCAGAACGGCTTTGATGCCGTTATCGAAGGCCGTCAGCAACAGCTCGGTGCTGCGTTCCAGTTGGGGCGATTCGGCCACCATGACGATGCCCATCACGGCTTTGTAGGCATAGCTGCCGGGTACCAGCGGAATCGCCGGGCCGACGGCGAACAGCGTCCCGCTCACGCCATAGCGTTGGGCCAGGATCGTGGCCATCACGCCGATCAGTAGCGCTGCGCACAGGGTAGCGGACACCATCCCCAAGCCGCCGCTGGTCAGAGCGGCGCGCAGCGCATAGCCGAATGCGCCGATCAACGCACAATAGGGCAAGGCGTATTTCGGCACGTTGAACAAGATCGAAAAGCCCAAAGTTGCTACTGCCGCCCAGCAACCTTTCTGGATAAGCGAAACCGCCAGTTCAGCGCCGCTCACAGCCGCACCTGAAACAGCCGGAGTGCAAAGCCCAAGCCGAGCGCAATGCCGAGAAACACCACCAAGCTTGTGGTGGCTCGGGCCAGGCCAGCGGAAATATGTCCGCGCAGGATATCGACACTGGCATTGATCAGCGGTACTCCCGGTACCAACAGCAGGACAGCCGCTGTCAACGCGCTCTGCGGGGTTTGGCTGAGCCAGAGTGCGTTACCCGCCAGCAGGCTGGCCACCAACGCGGTAATCAGGACAACCAGGAAGTAATTAGTGTGTCGCCGGTTCAGTTCCATCCGCACCCAGGTGGCCACGGCAGCGGCCACGCCAGTGACCGCCAGCGCCGCCCAGTCGCCGCCGAACAGCCGGCAGAATGCCGCGCAGGCAAATCCGACCGCTGCCACGATCACCCCGCGCGAGTAGTGGTGCGGCAGCGCCGCGATCCGGTCCAGTTCCAGCGCCAGCTGCTCGACCGACACCCGTCCTTGCTGGAATTGTCCCAGCAGTTGCTCCACCTCGCTGAGGATGTTCATGTTGACGCCCACGATGGGCACCCGAGCGACTCGGGTATGGTGGGCCTCCTGGCGAGTGGCGGTGAGCAGGATGGTTTTGGACATGACCACGGCATCAATCCGGTCGATGCCCAAACCCGGCTCCATCTGCTCCAGACTGGCCTCCACGCGGCTGGCATCGGCGCCGTGCTGGAGTAACAGGCTACCGGCTTGCACCAGCAGATCGACCGTGCTGGAGAGCGATGCCGGTTCGGGGGTGGCGACGATAGGGGAGTTCGGAGCGGGAAATGGCATGGATATCAGCGACGTCGGTTTGCGCTGTGCTACCAGCGGAAAGTAGCACCCAGTGCGGGACCGGCCATGCGCAGATCCTCGATGACCTTATCCTCATCGGTCGAGTAATAGAGGTTGCGGTACGCGAGTACGACATCACCCCAGTCGAAGCGATAACCGACCCCGGTCCAGCCCTGCCAGGTCCAGTTAGAATGGCTGCCTGCACCGATGTCGAGGTAATACGGCAGGAACCAATCGCCGCTGTCCCCGATTTTTACTTCGCCGCGCACACCTATGATCCCATCCCATACGTTAAGCCGGTTGGATTGGCTGCCGGAGCGCCCGATGATTCCCTCCGGTCCGGAGAAACTCAGATCGGTCGATGTTTTCAAGCCCAAATAGCGAACGCCGCCGAATACGTCTAGCGTCCCGGTAGCGCTCCGCGCCACGGTGTAGCTGCCGATACCTTCCCAGATCAGCGCTTTGATATCCACATTCAGGCTGGTATCGATGGGCAGAGACAAGTTGCCCCCCGGTCCTTGCACGTTTCTGATCTTGCTATCCTGATTGCTAAAATCGTTGTAGATCAGGTCCATCGCCAGCGCCCAGTCGCCCTTGCGCGCCTCAAAGGTGCCCATGAGCGCGAAATCCAAGTTGCTGAGGTAGCTGTCCGGCTTGACCTCGACATCCACAGTTTTGCCTCCCCCCAAGGGAGTCGAATACTGGAGCGTCTGGTGGATGTTCGGAAACCAGGCATACGGCGTGAGACTGTAATGCCATTGCCCATCGTACATGTCCACGCCAGCGGCCGATGCCAGGCCGCCCGACACCAGCATGCCGGCGCCGGCGACTGCTGCCCAGAATCCCCCTTGCAATAGCTTTTTTTGAAGCATTGATATTCCCCTCCGGGTTTGGTCCGAGTGAGCTGATTTTACGTTACGCAAAAACCAACCTCTCGCGGTGGTTGCCGAGCTGTTTCTTCTTCAATTCCTCCAAGACCTTGGCGCAACTGATGATAATTCCATCTTGCGTTCCACTCAGTATGTCTTGATCCTGCCGCCAATTCTCCACGTTCGGGCAGAGCCGCTCAAGGTCGGGCTTGCTATAAGCGCGGTATCTCAAGCTCCAAATCATCGCGATCTCGAAGCGTGGGCCGTTCCTCGCGAAGTAGCCCACGCGGTTCATAACCCGAGCGAGGGGGCTATTTCACCTCTTCGATCTCTCCCGGCCGCCAGGTCTTGTTGAACCACGGCTCCAGCGGGCCGTAGAGGCGCAGGATCATGAACCAGCCTTTGCCGGGAATCGTCTGCACCCAGTTGTTCTCCATGCCTGCTGGGGCCTTGGGGCCGAAGAAGACATCCACCGAGCCATCCGCGTTGACCTTGACTCCCTTGTTCTGGCCGCTCACACTCGGGGCCTGCTGATCGGTCTGTAACATCGAGCGGGTCTGGTTGTCGTAGACGATGACCGACCAGAAGTCCTTGACCGGAATATTCGGCGGTAGGTGCAGCTTGTAGGTCTTGGCGCCGTCGAAGGGGTTGCCGTTCGCGTCCAGAGAGGCCCAGGGATACTGGGATCCTTTGCCGACCATCTTTTCTTCCATCGCCGGTGTCACGCCCGTTGCGAAGTAGTAGAAGAAGGCCGCGCCGTCGAGGTTGGCGACCCCTGGCGAGACCTCGAACTTGTAGCCACCGAAGAAAGGCAGGCGCCACGAGCTATCGGGGTAAAAGAAGGCATCCTGCTCTCGCATTTTGAAAGCAATGGTGCGTGCGGTCACCGCGCCGATGTTAGCAGCGTCTGCCAGGATCTTTTTCATCCGCTCGTCCGGGTTGAAGGGTTTGCCTTTCTCGATGCCGATCGAGGCAAACAGACCCAAGGTGGTCGGATCGGAGCCCTCGCTCGGCTCTTCCTGGATGACCTTGTCGAGAAGCTCCCAGAACGAGTAGTCACCCGGCGCGACGAAGTTCGCCGGAACGCCCGAGGCATTGGCGAACTTCACGGGAGCGGGATTGGCGGCATCGGCGAGCGAGTAAATCTTCAGGTGCTTCTTGACCGACTCGACGCCGGGCTTGGGTGACCCGTCCACGAGAAAGGTGCGGAAGGGTGCCCAGTTGCCGTAGGTACTCGGGCGTACGACAAAGTAGCCTTCCGGAACCTCACCTTTGTACCCCGGCGGGAGGATCAGATACTTGCCACCCTTGCCTTTGTCGGGACCCGTGATGCCGATGTCGGTGACCCAGCGATACCAGAAGTTGTCAATGGCACCCAACGACATCGGCGGAACTTCCAGCACGACCGGCCCCTTATGGGTATCGATCCAGATGAAGTTATAGATGGTGTTGTTATTTGCCGTCAGCTCCACGGTCTTCGGATCGACCAGGGTTTCCCAGATGACGTCCGTCTGGTTGTCCGGCCCGAACTGGCGCAGCGAGTCGCGCATCCCGGCTTGGTTGACAATCGGGATGCCCAGTAGGTAGGCCTGCAACGCGCGTGATCGATCCAGGTTATCGTAGATTTTCTCGATGGTGTCGGGCTTCGGAAAGCCATCGCTCAAGTGCAGCGTGCCGATCGAGGTTTCGAGCGTGTTGGGTGTGGCGACGCCCGGCGCGATGGGCGTGGTCATCTTGTACCCGGAATTGATCGGATCGCCGGGGATAGTCAGTTTCTGGCCCGCCTCGATGGTGTCCGAGGCTAGCTTGTTGTGCGTCTTCAGCTCGTGCACCGAGACGCCAAAGCGTTCGGCAATAGTCGCCAAGTCATCGCCGGCGACAACAACATAGTGGGTAGTGGCGGCCTCATATGCGCCTCCCGCGTGCTGGCGCGGACCTTGGTCGGCGGCTTGGGCACCGGCCAGGGCGAGTCCGCCAGCCAAAGCAGCGATCAAGGATAGTGTCCTGATCGGATGGGAGAGTAACCGTTTTGTGGCTCTCGTGGGCTTCATGGGCTTTATGTCTCCTTAGTGCTGATGAGCGTTGATTTTTCCTTCGGGATACATCCCCCGTAGCTTGCTGTGGGGTCGTTTAGTGAATGTCAATGACAAGCTACTGTAAACAGCCGGCGGCTTGTGCGAACCGCCGGCTTTGTACCTGCTACCTGTTGACCTTGGTTGTAAGTCGTCCAGGCTGGAATAAACGGTGGGGTTGCGATCCGGAGCTATTGTGGCCCGCTCTGCATGTGATGAATCGGATTGCCGTCAACTGCAATCGCTTCCGCATTCTCGAACTTCTTGATGTCCTCCTCCGTCAGCTTCGGGCGGTCCACCTTGATCGTCAACTTGTCGAGCTTGGCGGTCAGCGGGAATGGCGGCTGGTAATCGGCGTCGTTCACCCCGGTGAGGGTGTCGGAGCCGATGTCGAAGCTTTCGTCCCATTGCAGGATCATTGGCAGGGTGTGGGGCAGAGTGATGGTCTGGACATCCTTGCCGTCCACCTTGAGCGTGCCAGTGCCGGACCGCCCGAGGCCGCTCATATTGTTGAAAGCGAGCGTGCCGATGCCGAGGCCGTCATATTTGAAGTCGAATTCCAGCGTATGCCGGCCAGGCGTCAGCGCCGCCGGGCCTTCCCACTTGACGCGCTTGAGATCGATGAGATTCCAGAGGAAGACCGGTTTGCCCTTGAGCAGGTAGAAACCGTAGCCGGCAAACCGACCGCCAGAGGTGAGAATCATGCCTTCGGCGCCGCCCTCGGGAACGGTGATATCCGCCGTAATGGTGTAGGAGGCGTTGAGCAGCATCGGTGAGTCGCCCTGCGGCAGGCTGGTCATCGGATGGGTGTACACGAACTCGGTGCGGCCGGCGGTGATGTTCGGCCGCGGGGCGACGATGCGTGCCGCCACCGAAGCATCCATCGGGAAGACCTGATACTTCTTCGCTTCCGCGATGAACATCGCCTTCAGTTCTTTCACCTTGTCCGGATGCTTGGCGGCAAGGTCTTGGGATTGGCTGAAGTCCTTGTCCAGGTTGTAGAGCTGGAGCACCTGGTTGTTGAGTGGATCAGGATTGGCAGGGCCAAAGGCTTCCCAGGGTGCGCGGTTCACCTGGGTGCTCAGCAGCCAACCTTCGTGATACAGCGCCCACTGGCCCATCATCTCGAAATACTGGGTCTTATGCCGAGATAGCGCCTTGGCGTTTTGCGTGTCAAAGGTGTAGGCGAAGCTCACGCCCTCGATCGGCGCCTGTTTGATGCCATCCACGTATTCGGGAGCGCCGATGCCGGAAACCTCCAGGAGAGTGGGCACGACATCGATGACGTGCATGAACTGCTCGCGCAGACCACCCTTGTCTTTGATCCCCTTCGGCCAGGAAACCACCATGCACTGCCGCACACCACCGAGCCGCGAGGCATTCTGTTTGAACCAGGTGAATGGTGTATCGAAGGCCCAGGACCAGCCTGCCGACATGTGGTTATAGGTCTGCTCTGTACCCCACGCGTCATACCACTTCATCTGTACGTTCACCGGCATCATGTTGACACCGTTGAAGAACGCGACCTCGTTGGGCGTGCCGAGCGGGCCGCCTTCGGCACTGGTGCCATTGTCGCCGTTGATGTAGATGACAAGCGTGTTGTCGAGTTTGCCCATGTCCTCGATGGCCTGGATGACACGGCCGATTTCGTGGTCGTTGTACGCCTCGTAGGCGGCGAAGATTTCCACTTGGCGGATGAAAAGCTTCTTCTCCTCGGGCGTCAGATCATCCCAGTTCTTGATGATGTTGGTCGGCCAAGGTTCCAGTTGGGTATCCGGCGGAATCACGCCAAGGCGCTTCTGGTTCTCGAAAATCCGTTCGCGCAGCTTGTTCCAGCCATCGTCGAAGAGGTGCATGGCCCGAATCTTCTCGACCCATTCCTGGGTCGGATGGTGTGGCGCGTGCGTGGCGCCGGGGACGTAATAGAGGAAGAAGGGCTTGCTCGGATCGATCTGGTTAATACGATTCAGATAGTCGATGGCATCGTCTGCCATGCCGGTCACCAGGTTCCATCCCGGCTTGCCTTGGAAGGGATAGATTTGCGTGGTATTGCGGAACAGGTTTGGCTGCCACTGATTTGCATCGCCGCCGACAAATCCGTAGAAATAATCGAAGCCTTGCCCGATGGGCCAGTTATCGAAGGGGCCAACCTGACTGGCTGCAAAAGCGGGTACGTTGTGGTCCTTGCCGAACCAGGAAGTGGCAAAGCCATTTTCCTTGAGGATGCGTCCAACCGTCGCCTTGTCCTTGGCGATGATGCTGTTGTAGCCGGGGAAACCGGTGGACTGTTCCGAGATCACGCCGAAACCGACCGAATGGTGATTGCGACCGGTGATCAGCGCGGCGCGGGTCGGCGAGCAGAGCGCGGTGGAGTGAATGTTGTTGTAGCGTAGGCCACTCTGTGCGAGACGATCCATCGTCGGGGTCGGAATGACGCCACCGAAGGTACTCGGCACACCGAAGCCCGAGTCGTCGGTCATGATCAGCAGGATGTTGGGTGCCTGTTTGGGCGGTACCACGCGCGGAGCCCACCAGGCTTTGGATTTCAGGGCATCTTCCTTGATCACACCGCCGAATTGAGGATCTGGCGGCGGGATCTGCTTACCGCTGATCGTGGTGGTGGCGTCGGGGGAGCCGGGTACGCCAGTCGTCTGCGAAGCGCCGGTCGATCCTCCTTCAGCCGCATCGGCGGCGGCCACTACCAGCTTTTGGCCCACCTCGATCTGGTCCGCAGCGAACTTGTTTTGCGACTTCAGTTCGCTTGCTGTAACGCCGAAGCGTTCAGCGATCGCAGCCAGATTGTCTCCTTTGACCACCGTGTAAACACCGCTCGCGGCGTCATACGGACCCTCGGTATATTTGAGCGACCCCTGGTTGGCAGCTTGGACACCGCCGGTGACGAGACCGGCCAGCAGAACCAGGGCTGAAATGATAGGTTTTTTCATCATGCCCTCCTCTCGAGTTGGCTCAAAACGGCTTGGCGACGACCGTGTAATACACGCCGTTGCTGCCGAAGTGCGGTTGGTAATAGGTACTGCCACAATTGTAGTACGTGGTGTCGTTGGCGAAGGCGCTGGAGCAGTCGCCGGGCAACGCTACCACTTCGGTACCGATAGCCGGTCCCGAAACCACCACCGGTTGTTGCACGACCACGGTCGGGCTACTGTCGTCCGCGACCGCCGAGCCGATGGCCGCGCCGGCCGCCAATCCTACAGCGCCGGCCGCTGCGACTGCGCCAGCGCCATAGCCACTTACGCAACCCCAGCAGCCGCCCGCCGGCGGAGGCGGATGGCCGGCTACCGGCATCGGAGCAGCCGGATAAGCGGGGTGATAGTAGGCTCCCCCGCCGTAGCCGGCGTGATAGGCGCCGCCGTAGTCGGCGTGGGTCACCCCGCCGTAGCCGACGTGGGTCACCCCGCCGTAGCCGGCGTGATAGGCGCCGCCGAAGCCGCCACCTCCCCAGCCGGCGTGATGCCAGGTGGTGAAGCCACCCGCCCCGGCGTGGAAGCCGCCGCCGCGAAAGCCGCCCCAGGCGCCCGCTTGCATCGGCAGAATTGCCAGTCCGGCTATTCCGAAAGCCAGCAGACATTTCCGAGAGTTCCACATCGCTATTGCCTCCAAGATCGTTATCGGCCCGCCCCCGTCAGGGCGCGGAAATCCATCGGCTTGGCGCCTTCGGGTTTGGCGAAGGTGAAGAGCTTATCCGGGAGTTCCGGCTTCAGCTTCCAGTCGTAATACTCCACCGTGAAGCGCGGAGCGCCTGGTGCGTTCGATAGCGTGCCAGCGATCAGGCACGGCAAATCAGTCTTGGCGTTGATCCAGAGCTGCCCTTCGATACCCGGCGCGGCCAGCGCCACATGCTCGCAACGGACGCCGCGGATGACGGAGTACCCGGCGTAGAATGCGCTGGTAGCGTCTTTCGTCAGGGCAGCATAGGGATCGCTGTAGAGCACGTCCTCGAACGGCAGCAGGATGCCGGCCGTTTTCGCCGCGAACGGAATCAGTTCATCGAGAGTCTTGGGTACGTCGGTGGTGGCGTAGAGCTTATGGATCGGCTCGTAGGCGGTCATCTTCGCGCCGTCAAAATAGAAATCGAACGGCGGCGCATCGCCGCGAATTTCGGCGCTCAGTTTGTTCGGACGCTTGACCGCGACCACCGATTCGGTGAAGAAGATCAGGAATTGTCCGGTGCCACCCGGTGCTTCGGTCGAACTTCGAGTGCGGACCAGGAACGCCGGGGTGGCCGCCAGCTTGGCGCTCATCTTCTTGACTAGGTCGAGCGCGCCCTGCTCCATGACCCGCGTGGGTGGCGCCGCAGCCTGAACGGGCGGTGGCGTGGACGCAGTCGCTGGCGCCTGCTCCTGGCCGAGAACCACGCCGACGGTTAATGGAGATAGCAAAGCGAGCGTCAAGGCGGTTCGCCAAATCTTGGCCTGCATGGTGGTCCTCCAATTCAGGTTCGGAAATAGCCCGTCGGCATCAGTAATAGAACGCCCGGCGGTACGACCGGCGAGCGACGCCGGCATAGGACAGCGGTGTCAACGGCATGCCGATCACGTCGATGAACAGCGAGACCGGTCCGCCTTTGGCGGGCATTTCACCCTCCAGCACCCGGACGTTGTAGCTCAGCTCGTCCCCCTTCAATATCGGGTCGCGTAGTTCCACCACCACGTCATTGACCTTGTCCTCATTGACGATGGACAAGGTGGCGTTGGGCGGATCGGCCAGGAAGCTATCCTTGCCCTTCGACCAGAACGGTACGAAGCGGGTGGTGGCCATGTGGCCGGCAATCCGTTCGGGGCGGTCGGAGAACATGATGGTGGTCGGGCTAACCCCCTTCAGGGTCAGCTTGCCGTCCGTGTAATGGATGCTCTGGGCGTTTTGTACAAACAGGAAGTCGGCTGTTTTTGCCGCCTCCTCGGTCTTGGCTTCGGCTTTCTTGGCCGGTTCCTTAGCGGCGTGTGCCAAGCCGGGAACCACGAGCAGCGACGCCAGCAACGTTGCGGCGGTCACTAGGGAACGTCGAGTGATCATGGATCAATCCTCATGTAATTCGGGTGAAGGTTAAGAGCCGCGGGTCTTCGTGACCTCGATTGGAATTTCTCGGTGGGTTTGGCGCCCGTTGATGTCGCCCTACAGCGGCAGGTTGAAGTGATCCGGGTCAGTTCAAATTGGCGTCTGGATAGTACTTGGCGCCGGTGATACTGAGGCCGACGATGGCGCCTTGGTCGCTGAGCTGGTACATCAGCACGCCTGGTGAAACCGATACTCCAAGTTGATTGCCCATCTGCTGAGTGCTGGTGTTCGCGGCAGCCATCGCGTTGCCGCCGAACTCCCAGCCCGAATAGACGAACTGGTCGAAGGCCTGCGGTGTTGCGAATACGAATACCAGCCGGAACTGCTGCACGCCGAAGCCGTAACCGGGCTGTAATTCGACCATCCGCATGAAGGTCTCCCGCTGCGTGGCGTGACTGACGGCGATCCCTTCGCCAGTCGCGCTGCCCATGAAGAGCACCTTGAAGCCGAAGTTGCTGAAAACGGCGTAACCGGCCGACCGCTGGATTTGTCGGTGGGCATCGGGATATTGCTGATAAAGCTGCTCAATGGTCTCGTTGGCCATTGCGCGAATATCGGCGCGTTGCTCGTCGATCTGGCCTTGAGACAGGGGCGCCGGCGCGCAGGCCTGCAAGCCGAGGCTCAGGGCGACCATCAGCGATGCCATGCAAATACGGAATCGCGCAGCCAGGGTGATCCCATCGGTCATGCGTTTCATGTTCGACATGGTTTCTCCTCGGTATGGGGATTGAACTTTCCCCGGTGTCTCATCGATCCACCAACGGGCTGGGAGGTGGGCCATTTTTCAACTTGCCCGACGTTGCGCCGCGCGACTATCGACCATGGGCCTGATCGAGCCGCGCCCGGAACTGTTGCGCCCAGCCATCGAAGGCTTGCTGGGCATAGGCCCAGGTCGAGTAGGCCTTGGCGTAATCTGAAAAGCCGATAGTGATGGCGCTGCCGACCCCTTTGGCAGTGTCTACCACATATTTCCGGCCGACTTGGGTATCGGCGTACTCAGCGATCACCTGGCTGGTCTGGCTGTCGATAAACTGTACGGCGATACCGGTACGGCCGAGATAAGGCGCCGACCCAGCCGGCCCGCCGGCCGCCGCTCCCGAGGTCACGTCAGCGACCGTGGCGTAGGGCACCACCAGCGCGACCACGCTCATCTCCGGTTTGGTGGGTACTAGATCAACGATGGTAATCTTCACGCGCAACACGCCCGGCCCGACCCGGTTCACGACCGAATAGGTATCTCCAAGCGCTTTCACGATGGCTTGGTGAAAGTAATCGGTCAGCATTTTCAACTCGGTCGGATCAATCGCCTTGTACTCGGCATCGCTGGCGAGCTGAACCTGGATGCGTTCGAGCAGGATCTGGTTGTACTGGGCCAACTTGGCGTCCGAGTCGATCCACCGATAAGCACCGCCCTCGCCGGGGACCGGCTGGAGTCGGTCGGGATGGGTCAGGAATCCGGCATAGGCAGCCGGTGGAGGGGCTTGTTCGCTTAGGTCGGGACTGGTCGAGCAAGCCGCGAGAAATAACGTCAGCAAAGCCAGACGGAGTAGAGAAAAACCACGCATGGTCATGGATTCCTTAGAGAGAGGTGTTCTGTTGAGCAATTAAAAAATCACCTCGCCGATCCCCTGGAAATATAGTCATCGGCGTAATGCATTACTTTTCAACATTGTTTCATTTAAAAATTGTTTTTATCCCGTGGAATCGCCCGGGATCGGGCCAATTCAAGGCGGTTGTTTATTAGAGGAATTTGGGTCGGATGCTACCGAAGGGGAGTCCGCTCGCGAATCCTGGGCTTTTCGGTCTTGCAGCACCATCCGGAGAAACGGTGTGGCAACATCCAGTCGTGCGCCGGCATCTAGCCAATCCTGTAGCAATCGAATCCCTTCCCTGGTACACGTCTCCAATCCGCCCAGGTCTAGAATGACCGCACCACTCACCGCCTTACGGACTCGGCGAATGGCTCGCAAATCCGCCGTCATCAACTGGCCTTCGATGATGACCACTGTATGCGACGGTTTGTGATGGGTTGTGATGTGGATCATGGTAAACGGTTCTTTATGCGACCCACGCACCATGGGTGGCTTCCCTACCACGGTAGTTCGCTTATTTGCCGGTCATGCTTTCCCATTCCTCCTTGGTCATGGGCGAGTCGTAGGGCTTGTTCTTGTCCTTTTGATGGGCTTCGCTAAAGAAGCTTTTCAGGGCTTCCTCGGCGGTGTTCCCCGGTTTTGCCTTTGTCGCCGCAGCGGTGACACCCGGATGTGCCATCGCTTCCTGCATGCTGACCTGGCCGTCTTTATTGGTATCCACTTCCGAGAAAGGAGGAAAACTCTCGCGGTTCCAGCCGGTTGCCAGCGCGATGCCAGTTCCCAGCAATAAAGCCAGGCTACTCGTGGCAATCAAGGATTTCTTCATCGTTATCTCTCCTTAAATGGTGTGGTTGTACAAACCAGACAGCGATTCATGTGCCAAGAACCGCATCAGTAGAGATTTTTTGATTAACTTTTTGATTAAAAGATTAAAAAAATGGGATCTGGTCCGGATTTAGTCAAGCAATAATGGATTAAAGGTTGATATATAGACTTTGTTTGGGTTATTTTTTCAACCTGTTTTATATTTCAACTCATCATTCTGATGGACTTAACGCCACAGCAACACGTAGCCCTGGCCACCGAGACGCAAGATAAGCTCTGGGCACTGGCCTCAAGCCCCTTCCTGGTCGTGGGTGAAGCCTGCATCGTCGTCGACGGCGACTTGGCCTTGACCTGGCTGGGAAACGTATGCCCGGAGGACAAGCTGGGACTGGCGCCGGGCACCTTCCCCAAAACGATCCGGGACGCCCTCGCTCTGATGCATCCAGATGATGTGTCCGGCTTCCAGCAGTTGGTAGAACGCTCGCTGGCCACTGGCGAGGTCTTCGACGCCAACTATCGGCTGGCCGATGGTTGCGGCGGGTGGCGGTGGATCGAAGGTCGTGCGATGCCGATTGAGATCCGCAGCGGTCAGTGGGTAAAGTGGATTTTTGTCAACCGCGACTTCACGGCGCAATACGAAGCGGAGGCGGCACTGCGCCGATCCGTGCAGGAACTGGAAGCATCGCGCTTCGCCCTCCGGTCGGAACAGGACAAACTCTGGAAGCTAGCCGCCAATGCTTTCTCCGTGCTGGGCGAGGCCCGTGTCACAGAGGGCGGGATAAAATTCGATTTTTTCGGAAATGTCCCGCATGAAGAAAAGCTTGGCCTCGCCCCTGGCAGTCTCCCAAGGAATCTCGAGCAACTGATCGCGATGATGCATCCGGAGGACGCTAAATCCTATCTGCAAAAAGTGGAACACTCGCTGGCCACTGGTGAGACGTTCCGGATAGTTTATCGTGCGGCCGATGGTCGTGGCGGGTGGCGCTGGCTACAGGCCCGCGCGTTTTCGCTCGAACAGCGGGAAGGCCAACACGTTCGCTGGCTGCACGACACCATCGATATCACCGAGCAACGGGAGGCGGAGCAGGCTTTACGTCATTCACTGGAAGAGCTGCGGCAATTGAAAACCCGGTTGCTGGTCGAGAACCGGTTTCTGCGCCAGGAGGCAGGACTAGAGGCTACAGACGTGGATATCATTGGCTGCAGTCCCGCCCTGGATCGGGTACTGGGACAGATGGACCTGGTTGCCGCCACCTCGTCCACGGTGCTGATCAGTGGCGAAACCGGCACCGGCAAGGAACTGGTGGCTCGTGCGATCCACCAACACAGCCGCCGGCGACAGGGGTTGTTCGTGGCAGTGAATTGCGCTGCCCTGCCCAGTACGTTGGTTGAGAGCGAATTATTCGGGCACGAAAAAGGGGCGTTTACCGGCGCGATCGCGCGCCGCACCGGACGATTCGAACAAGCCGACGGCGGCACGCTGTTTCTGGACGAAGTGGGTGAACTGCCGCTGGATGCGCAGGCAAAGATGCTCCGTGTGCTGCAGTTCGGCGAGTTCGAGCGGGTGGGGAGCGGACGGCCCTTGAAAACCAACGTGCGGATTATCGCGGCGAGCAACCGCGATCTCGAACAAGCCGTGCGCGAAGGATGGTTTCGCGGTGATCTCTACCATCGTCTCGCGATCTTCCCCATCAACATCCCCCCGCTGCGCGAGCGACGCGAGGATATCCCGCTGCTTGCCGCCTATCTGGTCACCCGTAAGGCGCGTCAATTGGGTCGGAAAATGATCATGCTCCCGCCGGCCGTCCTCGACCGGCTGATCCACTACGACTGGCCCGGCAACGTGCGCGAATTGGAAAACGTCCTCGAACGCGCGATCATTTTGTCGCCTGGCGCTAGTCTGGAGCTGGAAGCCATCCAACTGAGCCCGGTGGGACGTCCAGCCTCCGTGTCCGATAGCCTCGTTCGCTCCGGCGGTCCCGCCACTGGGGACGACACCTTGCAAACCCACGAACGGGCGCACATCTTACAAATCTGCCGGGCCACTGGCTGGAAGATCAAGGGTCCGGATGGCGCGGCCCGCCGACTCGGCCTTAATCCCGGCACGCTCTACGCACGCATGAAGAAGCTGGGGATCCGACGTCCGTTGAGGGATATTATCCGAGATTGACTTTGAAAGAAGATCGAGGCGATACCTTGATATTAGGTGGAGGATACATCGTCGAAATTGCCAAGGACAGCCGATCCACTGGCGCCTTTTTCAATCTTTCCTTCTCATGACCGTTCCAGGGTCAGCGGTGGCAAACGCCTACAGCCCGCCGCCCCAGCGGTACTGCCACAAGATGCCGGCGGCGTTGAAATCGGTGCCGGTGCGGGTCGATATCCCGGTATTGGCGTAAAGCTTGACCGAGTTATGCCGGTTGATCGGCAGCGCCACCGTGAGTTCCGCCCGCGAATTCTTTTGCAGGTCGTCGCCTTCCACGCCATCGACGGTCGTGCGTCCGCCGGTGAAGTACGTGCCATTCAGCGCCACCCAGACGCCGTTGCGAAAGCCGTAGATGAGACCGCCCTGCACCGAGTAGGTCGGGTCCTGTTCGCGTGTCTTGCCATCGAGGAAATCGTCGTTATCCCCAAAAAAGGTGGCGGCCGTAGCGAGTTCCAGCGTCCACGGCCCCCACGCCTTGGAGAGTCCGATCTCCGGTTTGACGAACCAGCGGTTAGTGCCGATGTTGACCAGCTTACTGGCGTCGTATTGACCGATGGGAACCGACACTTGGACGCTAGCGCCGATGATGAGATCCTGCTGGTAGGACGCGAACTCTTGTAGCGAAAGCGCGGGCGCTCCATAAAGGTTCAGCGAGAGCCGCAGCCGTAGGTCGCCGAAACCAAAGACTTCGCGCTCCCGAGGTTGCCCGGCAAACTCCGCTGTTCCCGAGAGCCATGCATGGGGCACGATGAGGTCGAATTTGCCAGACTGCCCCCAAGCATCGAGCGAACGGGCGTAGGCGAAAACGGTGCTGTGGGTTCGCAGATTCGCGTCCTGCAATGGCAGCGACGGATCGGTTACCAGGCCACCTTCGGCGTAGCCGTAGCCCACGATCAGAAAATTGACGCCGGTGGGCGTATTCGAGTAGGCGCGCGGTTCGATCTCTTGCGCCCGTGCGCCTATCGCGCTGGCCGCGAGTATCAGGGTGAGCAATGCCGTTTTCCCCGCTACCCGGCCAGCTGCGAAGTAGATGCGCGGCGCGTGATCGCCGGGGCGGGTTGTCAATTCGGCTTGCTCTTGCCTACGGTAGAGTCTACGGTCTTGGTCGCCACCAGACCCGGTGGCGTCTTCTGCCAGGGATAGCCCTTCCGCCCCAACTGGTAGCCATAGTCGAACAGAGCGCGCATGTAAGCGTTATCGAAGTCCTCCTTGTGCTCGGCGTTGAAGTCGGCGCCGATATACGCCAAGTTGTAGTCCAGGCGATCCTGTTGTGCGGTCAGGTAAATCCGGTACAAATCCCCCAACCCCTGGGATTGGATCAGCGAGGAGATGGCGCGACCGACGATGGTGAGGGTACTACGTTCCACCGTCGCCCAGTCCGGGTCCAAGCGGGCGTTGCGAATGATATAGACGCTCCGTGCCCGTGGAGCGATTTTCACGCCCTCTTGGCGAATGCGATCAAACATGCGTGGCGGATACAGAAACACTTGGGCCATGGCGCCACCGTCCACATGCATTTCCTGATAGGGTTTACCGTTCACCTCGACATCGATCATCATCGGGGGAAACGCCCCGGGAATCGCGGCCGAGGCCAACATGATTTTGCGGAATAGTTCCAGTGCCTTTGGATTATCGCGAGCGGCCATGGCAATCTCACCCATATTCCAAATAATCCCTCGACGAGCGTCCAAATTGGTGGTGCCGATCAATAGCATACGCCCCTTTTCCTGGTATTCCTGGGCGATCCGCGCCAGGAACTCGGCGTTGATATGGCGGGAGATCAACTCGAACAGCGGGCTGTTGTCGGCTAGGCCGTCGCTGGTCAGCGCCGCTAGCAAGCCACGCGGTTTAAGGATGTTCGCCGGGCCGATGGTGGTATACACCTCGCGCAGTTTGGCGTCCTCTTCCGGTCCCAGAAAGGCAAACGGCGCGATCAGCGCACCGGTGCTGACGCCGGTGACACCTTTGAATTCGGGACGAGTTCCGGTCTCCGTCCAACCGATCAGCAAACCGGCGCCGAACGCGCCGTCGTCACCGCCACCGGAAACGGCCAAAAAATTGATCGGCGGCAATGGACCCTGATGACCGGTGCGGGCCAGATAGGCTTTCTCGCGTTGGGTGGAAGCGATGGCGTCCCGGATAAACGGTTCAAGATCGGTTTGGACCCAGTAACGGGCATTTGGGATACCGGGAATTTCCGCTCGGGTGGTGTCTTGTAGAGGTACTGCGGCCAAGCGTGGTGGCGTGGCGCAACCTTGGAGCAGGAGCAATAGGGCGATCAAGGATAGGAAAATCGTCCAGATTGATGAGCGCTGGTGCATAGCAAAGACTCCTGACCGAAATAGTTGCAATCTAAATTAGGGGTAAGACCTTAATTTTCGTATCGTAAAATGTGATTATAGATCGGACAAAAGAACGAATTATGAATTTTACCGATATCCCGTCGGAATGATTAAAACGGGGTGAAGTCCAGCGCGGTTTCCGAACTTGGGCGGT
>JBAOHI010000042.1:0-36946 GCA_037045535.1 Candidatus Competibacter sp. | reverse complement strand
AGCGCCCGCTGACCGATGCCCGATGCCCGACATGTGGCGAGACCGTTTCGCTGCCGGCGAAGGCCCACCCGACGCGGGCGGACATCCGCTGCCCGCATTGCCGCGCCGAACTGACGGCGACGATGGGCGGGATGGCCCCGAAAGTCGTTGCGAAAAGCGCGATATAAGGGTAAATACCTATGTCGAAGGCGAACGAGAAAAGCACCCGAATCGCGCGGAACCTGCGGGCGCTGGCCCAGGTTGACGGGCTATCGCCGCCGCACGAGCTTTTCGCGCTGGCCGATGCGCTGGACGCGGCCGCGAAAGGATTTTTCGGCCAATCCCCCGCGCCGTTCGGGGCGCGGACCGCGTTTTACGAGGCGAAGAGAACGGCGAGCCGGGCTTACGCGCGACAACTGAACGGGCGCAAAGACACCGCCCTGCGGGCGGGGGGAGCTATCGGTGGATAAATCCGAAGAAAGGCAGGTGTGGCTGGCGACGTGCGTTCCGACAGCGCTTCAGCCTCACCGCGAGCATGTCTGGATCGAGCATCGGCACCCGGAATTGCCCGGCATGATGTCGCTGTGCGGCGCGCTGGCGTGCCGCCCTGTCGAGGCGCTGGCGCGACAACCGCACGTCGGACGTTGCCCGCATTGCGTCCGACGCCTTTCGGGAATCCCGAAACACGGGCGCGCCGCAGGCCATGTCGCGCAGGAGGCCGAAATTGCTTGACCCCGCCATCCTCATCGGGCTGCCGCTCGTCGCCGCAGCCGCGTTCGCGTTCGGGGCGTCGCGCGAATGCGACTGCGAGAAGCGCGCGCGGCGGGAGCGTGAAGCGCGCCGGCGCGTCCTGAACGCGCTGGCCGAACAAGAGGCGGAGAAGCTGAAAAAAAGGGGGTGGCTCTGATGTTTGGTGGGGACACGCTTTTTTTGCAAAGGTTTTTGAAAGTCGCGGGCTACGATCCGGGTCCGATCGACGGTCAGTTCGGCCAAAAAACGGCCGCCGCTCTCGAACGATTCAGGGACGCAAGCGACGCGGTTTCGGCGCAATACCGCCGGCTCGACAGCCGGTCGGAGGGCTGCATTCTGACCCTGTTGCCGGGCACCCAGAAGGCGGCCCGGAAATTTATGGATTTGGCGCAGTCGGTGAACCTCGGCGCGACGGTAAAAATCATTTCGGGCACCCGGACCTACCGCGAACAAGCCGCGATCTTCGCCCAAGGCCGCACCCGGCCGGGCCGGATCGTCACCAAGGCGGGGCCGGGCCAGAGCAACCACAACTTCGGGCTGGCGTTCGACGTGGGCCTGTTCGACGGCCAAGAGTACGTCGATAGGGAAAAACCCTATGAGACGCTGGGCCGCTTCATCGGCGACAAAGTGGAGGGGTTGGAGTGGGGCATCCGGGTCAACGGCGACATCGACCTGCCGCACTACCAGATCAGGACCGGGCGCGAGCTGGCGGACGTGCGGCGGCACTTCGAGGCGGGATCGGCGTATGCCTGACCCGGCCAAACCCGGCGAGCATGTTCGCCCATACCCGCTGTGGAACCAGACCAGCCGCCCGTCGCGCCACCTGCCGGACGCGGTAAAAGTGCTGGACGTGCGGCGCGGCCAAAGCCAGACCGGCGTCATGTACCTTGTCGAGATCGGCGGCCGGGCCGACTGGTTGGACTCCGGCTGGTTTTTGCCGGGCACCGTCGATCCCGCCCAATTTTCGGAACCGGGCCGGTGTCGCGACCGGCGCGGCCCCTGACCGCAGCAACAATCTGGAGTTATTGCCTTGGCTGAAAATACTGTAACACACGCGGCTCTAATCCCAACCGGCGCGATGATTTTCCCGCAGCAGCGTCGCCATTACAAAGCCCTTTACGCGGTCGAGTTTTTCCAGAGAAAAACAATCCCCAGCTATGCGCTGTGGTCCGTGAAACTGCGCGAAGGCCGGACGTACCCGAAGACCCCGAGCGGCTACGGCAGGGTCGAGACGTTAGAGCAAGCGCATGTTGCGATCACCGACTTTTGCCAGGCGCGCGGGCTTTCGTTCGTTGATATCCGCCAAGAGATAGGGGCATGGCGTCTGGTCAAGGACCTTCTAGAAGGGAAAAGTGGCGCGGAGTATTTCGCCCGCCAAATGGTGCGGCGCGGCGGGCAAGCGATTCAACATGCGCCGGTATCCGCTAACAACTTGGTGGTTGCCATCAACGATCAGCCCATGACCACCAGTTTCATCGTGGCCGAAAAGTTCGGCAAGCGCCATGCGGATGTGTTGAGAGCTATCGAAAACCTCCCGAAAGACAGCTTCACCGAACGCAATTATGCGTTGGGTCAATACCCCGACAAAAAGGGCGTGGATCGGCCCATGTATTACATGACTTGGAAAGGGTTCTCCATGTTGGGGATGGGGTTCACCGGGAAAAAGGCTTACGCCTGGAAGCAAACCTTTCTGGACGCCTTCGAGGCGATGGGGGAGGAGATCAACCGGGGCAAAGCGCATTACGCCGATCCGCCCAGAACGTCGGCGCTGAGCCTGAAGCAAGAAGCGCACCGCCCGATGATGGCCGCGCTATCCGAATTTCGGGCCGACCAAGGGAAGGAGACGGACGAGCGCCATTTTATGTGTGAAAACAAGCTCTGCAACGGAATCGTGACAGGCGATTTCTCGGCCGCAGACGAAAAGGGATTATCAAACGATGATCTGGTTCTGCTGGCCAAGGTTCGCCGCCGCAACGAGTCCATGCTGCACGTCGGATTCAGCTACGGCGAGCGCAAGAAGCTATTGACCGAATTCGCCACCCGCGAGCGCACCAAGGCGATTTCCGCCAGCCCAAAAACTCGGGAGCCATTGCTATGCGCCACCTCGGCTTAGCCCTCGCCTTCCTCGCCGCGCCCGCCTTCGGGGCTACCCCGAGCACCGCGAATTTTGCGTGGGACTGGGAGGCGGTGTCGGTCATCGACGCCAGCGTGACCGGTTTCAAGATCGTCTGCTGCACGCCGCACCTCCCCCAGTGCATCGACTACTACGCGCCGCTCGCCGCCCGGAGCATGACCGCCACCCTCGAGCCGACCGTCGCCGGGCCAGCGACGTGCCGCGCGCTGGCGCTCACCGAAACCGGCGAGAGCGCGCCGTCGAACGCCGTGCTCTGGGAGCGCCCCAGCACCGGCGCACCGCCAAATTTGAGGGTCATACCGTGATCGACTGGCGAAACCCCACCACCATAAAGGCCGTCATTCGCTTGATCGTGGCCGGGCTGCTGATCGTCGGGATTCAGTTGCCCGACGGCGCGGAAGACTCGGCGTTTGGGTTTTATCTGGCCCTCGAAACCATCTTCACTCTCAAGGCCGGGAAAAAACAGGCGGCGCTGGAGAAGAAAGTCGGGGAGATCGCGGATGCTTGACTGGCTCATCGGCGGCGCGGCCACCCTGATCGCCGCGCTTTTCGCCTGGTATAGCGGCAAAACCGCCTGGCTCGAACGGCGCGCCCGGCGCGACGAGGAAAGCCGCAAAGCCGCCGAGGCGAAAATGGTGGACAAAGCCCTGCGCCAGCTTCGCGAAACCCAAAAGCGCCACGCCGAGCTGCCGCCCGTGCGCCCGATCCGGCGCGACGACTTCGAGAAACCCGATTGATGCGCGCCTTGGCCCTCGCCCTCGCGGTGCTCGCCATGGCCGGCTGCGCCGCGCCCCGGATCGAATACCGGCCCGCGCCGGCCTTCCTGATTCCGGAAAAGCCCGCGTTGCCGACCGTGTCCGCCGCCGAGCTGCGTTGCCTCTCGGACGACGCCTACGTCCGGCTCGCCGTGCGCGAGCGGCTGCGGGCGCAAGAAAGCGCCGAATTGCGGGCGCTGCTGGGGGTGACGCCGTGAACGTGCAGATCGACGAAATGACAATGGTGCTGGCGGTTGTCTCGGCCTCCGCGACAACGGTGGGGCTGATCCTGGGCGGCGGGTGGATGCTGCTGTCGAGCTTCCGCAAAGACATGATCGACCGGATGGCGCAGTCGGATCACGGGCTTCAGGAACGCCAGGATGCGTTCATGCGGCTGATGAGCCAGCATATCGCCAGCGAAGACCGGCAGTTCGCGGCCATCGCGCAGGCGCAGGCGGAAATGCAGCGCAAGATCGACAGCTTTCAGCGCGATTACGTGACGCGCGAATATCTGGAAGGAAAGCTGCTGCCGATCCGAGCCGACACGGCGCAAACCAAGCGCATCGTGGATTCCCGCCAGCACGCCGGCATCGACCCGGTCAGCGGCCGGCCGCCAGAAGTCGAGCGGCGGCGGACCAAAGCCGACGAGGAGGCGGGTTGAGCGACCAGAGCAACCAGAGCAACCAACGCGATCCCTTCAACGACGATTGCTATGCATTCGCTCGCGAGTTCGTGGCCCTGCAAACCGGCGAGATGCGCGAGATTGTCAAAGGGCACCAGGACGCGATCAGAGACGGCAAATTCCCCCGGCTCGATCAAAAGGCCATGAACCAGATGGCGCTTTCGGTCAGAAAAGCGCAGGAGATCGGGAAAAATGCGCTCGGGGAGGCCACCGAGCGCAAGCAGCTCGATTTCGGTTTCGGGGAGTCACTGAAAGATTTAACCTATGAACAGCTTGTCGAGCGAGTCAGACAGGTTATCGCTTCTGAGCCAATACGCGCAGTGCTCGCAAATGCTGGCGGAAATTAAGCGGCGCAAGCTCTACAGCTACTACCCGGACACCGGGCCGCTGCGCCGCGCCCTGTACCCGAAGCACATGGCGTTTTTCCGGGCGGGCGCGAGGCACCGGGAGCGGCTCTTTTTGGCCGGCAACCGCACCGGGAAATCGGAGGGCGCGGGCGGCTACGAAACAGTGCTGCACCTCACCGGGCGCTACCCGGCGTGGTGGGAAGGCCGCAGGTTCAAGCGGCCGGTCGTGGCCTGGGCGGCGGGCGAGACGACGCGCGACGTTCGAGATTCGATGCAAAAAAAGCTGATCGGCCCGTGGTACGAGCAGGGGACCGGGCTGATTCCGAGCGATGATCTGCTGCGGGTGACGCCGCGCGCTGGCGTGTCCGAAGCGGCCGACACGATCTATACCCGCCACCGGTCTGGAGGGATTTCGGCGCTGACGCTAAAAACCTACGAGCAGGGGCGCGAGTCGTTCCAGGCGGCCGAGGTGGATTCGATCTGGCTGGACGAGGAGTGCCCGGAGGACATTTACAGTGAGTGCCTGATCCGCACCATGACAACTCAAGGCGTCCTGATGCTGACGTTCACGCCGCTCAGAGGGCTGACGCCGCTGGTGCTGCAATTTTTGCCGGGCGGCATGGTGCCGGCGCAGGAGGCAGCTTGAGCAAATATGTGGTGACCGCGACCTGGGACGATGTGCCGCACTTAGGGGACGAGGACAAAGCGGACATCCTGGCGTCCACGCCCCCGCATTTGCGCGATGCGCGCAGCCGTGGCATTCCGCACATCGGTAGCGGCGCGGTGTTCCCGTTATCGGATGACGATCTCGCGTGCGAGCCATTCGAGGTTCCGGCGCATTGGGCGCTGGTCGGGGGGATGGACTTCGGCTGGGATCACCCTTTCGCCGCCGCGATGCTGGCGCATGACCGCGATACCGACACGATCTACCTGACCCACTGCTACCGCCAGAAACAGGCGACGCCGCTGATCCACTGCGAGGCGATTCGCAAGTGGGGCTGGCCCGGCCTGCCGTGGGCGTGGCCGCACGACGGCAATCAGCACGGCAAGAGCGACGGGCGACCGCTGGCGCAGCTTTACCGCGATCACGGCCTGAACCTGCTATCGGATTTCGCGCGGTTCGCCGACGGGAGCTACGGGCTAGAGGCGGGCATCATGGGGATGATGGAATACATGCAAGCGGGCCGGTTCAAGGCGTTCCGGCACCTGTCCGAATTTTTCGAGGAGTTCAGGATGTACCACCGCAAAAACGGCGTGATCGTCAAGGAGCGCGAAGACCTGATCAGCGCGGCCCGCTACGCCTTCATGTGTCGGCGCTTCGGCGAAGCGAAACCGCAGTCCGGCCCGGCGCGGCTGGCGGTCATCCGGTACTGAACCATGGGCGAAGCGAAACGGCTGCCGGTCAACGAGCGCCGGCTGGACGAGCTTGGGCTGGCTCTGCGCGCCAAGTTGGACCGGCAGATCGGGCTCAGGCGGCTGACCGAAGAACGCTGGATTTCCGATCTCCGCCAGTACCACGGGAGGTACGCCGGCGAGTTCGAGGAAATCTTGCGACGGCAGGAGAGCGAAACCGGCGCGAGCGCGATTTTCGTCAATATCACCCGAACCAAATGCGACGCGGCCGAGGCTCGGGTGGCTGACATGCTGTTCCCGACCGATGATCGTAATTGGACTATCGGCCCGACGCCTGACCCCGAATTGGCCCAGCGGGCCGACAGCCGAGACGCCATGACGCTGCAAGACGGCATGGTTTTTGAAGTGGACGGGATGCCCGCGACGGTCGGCGAGGTGGCCAACGCCGAAATGGAGCGCGCCAAGGCGGCGGCGGCGGCGATGCAGCGAGAGATCGACGATCAGCTCACCGAAGCGCGCTACCCGGCGCTCGCCCGCGACGTGATTCAAGATGCGGTCCGCCTCGGGACCGGCATCATCAAAGGCCCGATCGTGATCGGGCGCGCCCAGAAAACGTGGCAGCACGTCGATGGCTCAGTATACGAAGTCCGTTTCGACCGCCGCCGCCGGCCCGGCTTGCGGCGAGTTTCCCCGTGGGATTTTTACCCCGACATGTCCGCCCCGACGCTGGCCGACGCCGAGTTTTTCTTCGAGCGCCAGCGCTTGCGCCGCAAGCAGGTGCGGCGGCTGGCCGACGCTGGCCAAGGCTATATCAGGAGCCGGATAAAGCGGGTGCTGGAAGACGACACCTGCAGGGCGAGGCGCTGGAACGAAGACGATTACAGGGCGCGGCTGCGCGAAATCGCCGACGTGTACGCCGTCGAGCACGACGGGTCGAGCTATGACGCGTGGATTTACACCGGCCCGCTCGACGCCGCCATCGCCGAAGCGGCCGGGCTGCCGAAGCCGGGCACGTTCGACGAGAAAGAGATCGAGGTGCACTTCATCGGCGACAAGGTCATCAAAATCGTCGAGCTGCCGCTCGAAACCGACGAGCATTGTTACTCTGCATTTAATTGGATTAAGGCAGACGGGTCCATTTTCGGCTATGGCGTGCCGTTCATCTTGCGCGCGAGCCAGGAAATCGCCGGGAAGTCTTGGCGCGGAATCGTCGATAATGCCGGGCTGTCGGTCGGCCCGCAAATCGTCGTGGACCAGCGGATGATCGAGCCGGCCGACGGCGTGTGGCAGTTGACGCCTCGCAAAGTGTGGTGGAAGAAAGACCCGTCGCAGAACATCGGCAACGCTTTCGCGACATTCAATATCGACTCGCGCCAGCCGGAACTGAAAGACATTTTTTTGACCGCGCGAGAGCTGGCCGATGAAGAAACCGCGCTCCCGAGGCTCCAGCAAGGCGAGATTGGGAACATGCCGGTACAGACCGCGACCGGCATGTCGATGTTGCTCAACGCGAGCAACGCCTTTCTGCGGCGGATCATCAAAAACTGGGACGATGATGTCACCGTACCGCTGATCACGGGCTTCTACGATTACAACATGCAGTACAACCCGGACCCGAGCATCAAGGGCGATTTTAAAGTGGACGCTCGCGGGTCGTCGGCGCTGATGGTGAAAGAGACACAGACGCAAGCATTGCTGTCGCTGCTCCAGTTCGCCGTCAACCCGGCCTTTGCGCCGCTGTTCAGACCGGCCGCGCTGCTGCGAAAAGCCATCGAGGCGCAGCGGCTCAACCCCGACGACATCCTTTACACCGAAGACGAAATCAAGCGGCGCGAAAGCGAGCCGAAACCGCCCGACATCGAGGCGCAGCGCCTGGCGTTCGAGCAGCAAAACGCCCAGGAGCAGCGCGACTTCAAGATGCTGGAACTGTCGCTCAAAGAAAACTTGAGCGCCCGGCAACTCCAGGCGAAACTGCGCGAGATCGAGCTCAAGGAGCAGGGCGAATCCGAGCGCCAGGACCGCGAAATGGCGCTGAAGCTGACGGTAGGGAGCGGGATTTGAGCGACATCGATACCGGGTCGCCGACCTGGCGCGCCGTGCTCGCGCACATCGCGGACGCCAAACGAAAAGACATCGAAACGCTGACGTTCAACGGGACGCCGATGGAAACCTCGCAGTTTTTGCGGGGAAGGCTCGCCGCCTGGTCGGAGATCGAAGATCTGCCGCAGCCTTCCCCCCGTGCCACCAGCCGCTGAGATAGCCGCCCATGACCGATGTGATCCCCGAGACGACGACCGCCGAACCCGAAACCGACGAAGCCGCGTCAGCCGCTTTGTGGGCCGAGATGGCCGCCGCCGTCAAAGGCGAAAAGACCGCGCCCGAAGCCAATCCCGCCGCCGAGCCGACGACTGGAGCCGCGAGAGCGCCGGAAGACCCCGCAAAGCCAGTCGATACCCACGAAGGCGACGACGATCTTTGGGCGGGCGCCAGCGAAGCCCAGCGCAAAGCGTTCGAGGATTTGCAGCATCGCGCCCGCTCCGATCAGGGGCGAGTCGGGGCGCTGCAAAAGCAGCTAAACGCCCTGCAGCAGCAGATCGCCGCCGCCCAAACCGCCAAGCCGGCCGAGCCGAGCAAAGCGGCGGTGGACTGGGCGGTGTTCGAGAAGGACTACCCGGATGAAGCCAAAGCGTTCAAAGCGCTCCAAGCCGAGTCCGAGGCAAAAATCCAGGCGCTCCAGCATAAGCTGGACTCGCTGTCCGGCGCATCGGACGGCCAGTTCTTCGATTTGCTCGACGCCGTGCGGCCCGACTGGCGGGAAACCGTCAACGCGCCGGAATTCGATCGATGGCTGTCCGCTCAAGACGAGCCGACGCAAGCCAAACTGCAATCTAGCAAGGTCGGCGACGCCGTTGGCCTCCTGCGCGCCTACGACGCGCACCGGGACGCCACCAGGGTCAAGGCCGACAAGATCAGGCAGGACCGCGACGCTCGCGCGAAAAACGCCGAATCCGTTGCCGGGCGCTCCGCCGCGCCGCCGCTCGATGACGAGCCGGCCGATTCGGCGGCGCTGTGGCGCGAGGCGACGGCGCACGCGAGGAAGCGGCGCGGCCTGTAAACCGTGTTTGGGACTGTCGTGACGACAGACCGTTTTTACTTTTTTTAGGAGCCAAAATAAATGGCCATTACAACGTATGGCGACATCAGCCAGCGCACCGCGTATTACGCCGCAGCGACGATGCTGGCCCACGGCGAGCCGGTTGTCGTGCTCGGAAAGTTCGGGCAAAACCGCGCGGTCCCGCGCAACAAGTCCAAGGCCGTCAAATTCCGCCGGGCGCTCCCGTTCGCGGTCAACACGACGCCGCTCGTAGAAGGCGTGACCCCGAAGACGCATAAAATCCGCTACGAAGACGTGCCGGTCACGCTCCAGCAATACGGCGACGTGGCGGAATTGAGCGACATCGTCTACGACACCATCGAAGACGCGGTGCTGAACGACATGGCGGCGCTATCGGGCGAAAATGCCGCCGAGGTGATGGAGACGGTCGCCTGGGGCGTCGTCAAGGCGGGGACCAACAAATTTTACGCCAACGGCTCCGCCCGGAACGCGGTCAACACGCCGATCAGCCTCAACAAACAGCGCGCGGTCATCCGGGCGCTGCGCCGCAACCGCGCCAAGCCCATCACGGAAATCCTGTCGGGCTCGTCGGACAGCAACACCACCCCCATTGAAGGCGGGTTCATCGCGCTGGGGCACACCGATCTTGAGCCGGATATCCGCAACCTGCCCGGCTTCGTCCCGACCGCCAAATACGGCACCCGGCGCGTGCTCGACTCCAACGAGCTGGGCAGCGTGGAAGGCGTGCGCTACATCCTCTCTCCGCTGTTCGAGCCGTACCCGGACGCGGGCGGCGCGGCCAGCGGGATGCGCTCCACCTCCGGCACGGCGGCGGACGTGTACCCGCTGATCGTGCTGGGGAAAGACGCCTGGGCGCACGTCCCGCTCGCGGGCCAAGACCGCATCATCCCGAGCGTGATCAACCCCAACAAGATTGACAAGAGCGATCCCCTGGGACAGCGCGGCTACGTTGGCTGGAAGGCCCTCTACGCGGCGGTGATCCTCAACGATGCGTGGATGGCCGTGCTGGAAGTGGCCGCCACCGAACTGGTTTAAGGAGACTTCTCATGCTCAACGCGATTCGCGACATGACGCAGCGCCTGGCCATCGGCAACCAGTGCCTCGCCTCGGCGGGGCTGGCCGCCAGCGGGGCCAACGCGCTCACCGCCAACGCCGTCACGCTCACCATCGACGGGCTGTTTGTGGCGTTCGCCGCCGAGGCATCGATCGTGCTCGGCACGCTCCCCGCGTTCAACAACGAGGGGAAATCGGCCAGCAAAGCGACGACCGTTCCGGTCGGCTTTACTGTCAAGTATGTCCTGGCCGCCAACGCGGCCGGCAACATGGCGCTGTTGTGCGGTGCCCCGATGGACAATGCCGGCATCGATCCCGCCGACTGGCCGCCGCTGCCGGAGGGCTACGCGCCCTTTGGCGGCATCAAGGTGGTCAATGCCGGGGCGGCGGCGTTCACGCCGGGCACCACCGCATTTGCCACGCCCGGCGTCACCGCCACGTTTTTAAATTTCATGACGATTCCGCCAAGGAGCGTGTGATATGGCCGAAAACAAGGCAATGAAATTCGAGCCTGTCCCGGATGCCGATGCCGGCTTCGAGGATTCGCCGGAATCGGTGCAGCGGCGCTTGGCCCGTGAGGGCAAGGTGCGGCTCAAGATCGAGCAAACCACGGACGAATCCGCGCCGAGCGAGATCTTTGTCGGCGTCAACGGGTACGGCTTTAAGATCAGGCGGGGGGAATGGGTCGAGGTCCCGCGCTCGGTGCTGCGGGTCCTGCAAGAGCAGACGAAACGCATTTACCGGGTCACGCACGACGATCAGGGCCATCAGACCCTAACGCCAGTGGACGTGCCGGCCCACCCGTACCAGGCCCAGGAAATCGCCGCGTGAACCTTGGGCAGCTTCGCGGCGCGGCGCGCGAGATGCTGCGCGATCACGTCGAACCGTTCTTCTTCTCGGACACCACGCTCGACGCTCGGCTGAATGAAGCCGAGCGGGAGGCGTGCATCCGGGCGAAACTGATCTACGACGCCGCGTTTAGCGTTGCGCTGATCGCGGAGCAATCCACCTATGACCTGGCCGCCACGGCGGCCGGGTCCCGGTTCTTTCTGTTCGACCACTTCTCCCTGGGCGGCGCGCACACGTTCCGGACGCTGCTGCCGAGCACCGAGCATCAAATGTCGATGCGGCGTCCTGGCTGGGAGGAGGCCGACAGCGCCGCCCCTGAGGTGGTGTTGCTCGACCAGGCACCGCGAAAAATCCGGCTCTGGCCGACCCCGGATTCGGATTTCGCGGGAGTTTCGCTTCGGCTTCGCGGGTTTCGCTTGCCGCTGGCGGATATGACCGCCAATACCGACGCGCCAGAGATTGAGCCGATCTGGCACGAGCCGCTGCTGGATTGGGTGCTGTATCGCTGCTACGCGACCAACGAGTGGGACGTGTACGACCCGGCGCGCTCCGAGCGGCACTTGGCCGCTTTTGAGCGCCGCTTCGGCGTGCGGCCGAGCGCTGACCTGCACGCGCTGATGAGCCGGCGGGAATACGTGCCCGTCGCCCCGCGATTCATGTTTGGCGGAGGGGGATGGTGATGGCGTCACTCGCCGAAATCCAGGATCAAATCAGGAAACAGCGGGAAGCGGCGGGTCAGATTGCGCCCGCGCAAACGGGCATGGCTGCCGCGCAAACGCTCGTTCCGGTGGCCGCCCCGCAACCTTCGCTGCTCGCCGCCGCGCCCTCGGTGCAAAAGACGATCGGGCCGGACGGCCAAGTCAGTTACACCCAAGTCGGAGCGGGGACGGTCACGGCTGCCAACGTTTCGCGCGGCCTGAGCGGCGGGCGCGGGACGCTGAGCGTGGCGGGCGTCACGCCCGACGAATGGGCATCCCGCAACCAAGTTGTCGAGGGGATTAACCGCGCGGCCGACTCGATCCGTCGCGGCCGACTGGAGATGCGGGCCGACCAGCCCGACGCTATCGGCGACGCCGCGCGAGCGGAACTGGCTCGGATGGACACGCAGGCCGCCAACCAGTCTCAAACCTCGCTCGCCCAAGCCAGGCTCGGACTCGACCGGCAAAACGCCCTGGCCAACCAGTCGTTGCAGCGGGATGAATTGGACGCCACCCGGCAAAACGCCCTGGCCAACCAATCCCTCGGCCTCGGCCGGCTGGAGATGGAGCGGGAGCGCAACCAAGCAAGCTTGGCCGCCGCGCTCAACAAGGGCAGTCCCTACCAGTCCCAGTTGCAGAAAGAGCAGGCAAAAATGGATGCTGAGCGCGCCCAAAAATCGCGCGATGCCGCCGGCAACATCAACGAGATGCTCGCCAAATTCGAGCGGCTGAACAGCCTGACCGACGTTTCGGGCCTGTTCGGCCCGCCGCTGGCCACCGCCTCGGCGCTGGTCGGTGGCCAGCGCGCGGCGAAAGCGGAGGAGTTCAACAGCCTCGCCAACAGCTTGGTCACCGGCATGGCGAAAAGCTTGCCCGGCGCGCTGTCAGACAAAGATGTCGCCTTTTTAAAAGCGACGATGCCGCAGATGAGCAACACGCCGGCCGGAAACCGCCAAATCCTCGCCAACCTGCGCAATTTCGCGCTCCAAAACGCCAAAAGCGCGGGCGTGGACATGGATCAGGTCATCAACCGGCGCGGCGAAGCGCTGGCCGCCGCCGGGCTGACGCAAGAGCAGATCGCGAAACGGCTGCGCGAGGAGTTCGCCGGTGCCTACTGATTACGCCACCCTGTTGCGCGGTGCGCCCGCCGAGACTAATTACGCGGCCCTGCTCCGCCAAGCGCCCGCCCCTTCGCTCGCGCAAGCGGTGAACGCGCGCGATCCGTCCGGCATCGATGATGCCGCCCGGCAAGTCGCGGACGAGATGGGCATGGGCGAACGTGCATTGGTCGGGGTCGGGCGCGGCCTGACGCTGGCCGGGCGCGGACTAAAGCAGTTGGGGCTCGAAGCGGCCAGCGCGCTCGGGTTTGACGCGCAAGGCTCCTTGGCGTCGCTGGCCGACCGTGAAACGGAAGAAAAGCGGATTTTTGACGCGGGCGCGGGCCAGACGGGCGCGGGCATGGCCGGCGCTATTGTCGGCGAAGCGCTCCCCTATCTCGCCGTTCCGGGCGGCGCGGTCGGGCGCGGGCTGAGCCTGGCCCAAAAGGCGCTGGCGGGCGCTGGCCTTGGCGCGGCGGTTGGCGCGGCGCAATACGTGGACCCCGACGAAACCCGGTTGGGCAACATCGCCCAGGGCGCGGCGCTGGGCGGAATGGCCTCTGGCGTTTTGGATGTCGCCGCCAAGGGTGGCGCGAAGGTGGGCAACGCCATCGCGGGCCGCCTGACCCCGGTGGCCGACGAGGTAACGGCGCTCGGGCAAAAATTCGACGTGCCGGTCTACGCGCCGGATGTCGCCGGCTCACCGATCATGAACAAGGTGGCGACGCTCGCCGAGGACATCCCGCTCGTCGGAATGGCGAAACCGCGATTGCGGCAAGCCGACGCGGCCGGAGAAGCGGCCGGGGCGCTGATCGGCCGGCTCGCGCCGCAGGTGGATGACGTGGGCCGGACTCTGCAATCCTCGCTGACCCGGCGCACCGAGACGCTGCAAAAGCTGGCGGGCCGGCGCTACGACCGGGTGGCCCAAGCCGCCGACCCCCTGGGCGCGGTTCCGCTGTCCAACCTGCGGGCGACCGCCCAGCGCCTCGCCGACGAGGCCAAAAAAGACATCGACCCCAACGCGACACTGATTTCTCGGCTAGAGCGGATCGCGCAAGCGCCCGACGCGCCCGCATTCACCCAGGCGCGCCAGTTCCGCTCGACGCTCGGCGATTCGATCCGCCAACTAGAATCCGGCATGGACCTTAAAGCGGCCCGCCCGCTGCAGGCAATCAAGGGCGCTCTGGAGCAAGATATGAATCAGTTCGCGGCCAATGCCGGTGGCGATGTCGCCAAAAAGTGGCGAGCGGCGGACCAGTTTTTCCGGGAAAAAGTAATTCCCCAGCGGGAAAGCGATCTCGTGAAAGCGATGCGCAACCGAAACCCCGACGAAGTGTTCCGCCAGTTTGTCAAGGCGGGCGCGCAAGACCGGGCGCAGCGCCTGTACACCGCGCTGGACAGCAAAGGGCGCGGGGCCGTGAAGGCCGGCATCCTGAACCAGGCGCTGGAAAGGGCGACGCAGAGCGGGGCCAAGGGCGTCACCTTCAGCCCGTCCCGCTTCGCGGGCGAGATGGAAAAGATGCAAGGTGCGGCCGGGGTGTTTTTTAAGGGAGCCGACAAGCGGGAGATCGACGGCTTTACCAAACTGATGCGCCACGTCGAGCGCGCGGGCCAGGTCGCGGAGAACCCTCCGACCGGAAACCGGCTGGTGCTGCCGGTGCTGATGGGCGAGACGCTGGCACCCGGCACCACGGCGGCGACGCTCGGCACCGGGGGGCTATCTCGGCTGCTGTTCACCACCGAAGCGGGAAAGCGGCTGCTGCTAGCGTCGAACCGGTTTCCGCCGGGGTCGGCGCGGATGGAACGGGCGATTAGCCGGTTCCGCGAGAAGGCCCCGGCGCTGATCGCCGGGCAGGAAGGCGGGCTTTGATCGCTCCAAGGGTCCATCGCGCCAGCTCGGACGCCGCGAACAACCCAAGCGCTCCGACGAGGTTCCACGGCCAGCCGAACGCGACCAGCACCGCGCCGATGACGGTCCACAAAAGCTGATCAAGAAAATGGGAAAGATACGGCATTTTCACGGCCTCTATTGTAGCGGATGGGGCATCTGATGGCTCTCCCTCCAGCCGTCGCGCTCGGGCCGTGGCCCCAAGGAATAGACAACATCCACCCGGCGAACCATCGGGTATTCCAGCCGCCGTCAAAGGACCATTTGCCGCGCCTGCTGTCTGCGCGCGACCTCGACTTGGACGACCAAGGATGGCCCAGGGCGCGGCGCGGGACAGTGACCGAGCACGGCGCTTCCGGTGGCGCTGGAATCTGGAGCGCGGGGGGCCGCGCCTTCGTCCAGTTCGGCGACGCGCTGTTCGAGCGGACGCCGAGCGCCCTCACTCTTCTCGCCGCAGGATTTTCTGCCCGCGTGGTTTTGGCCGAGCACTGGGGCAAGGTTTACGCCACGGACGGGCGCAAACATGTCGAAATCGACGGGTCGGCCGCCCGCAACTGGGGGCTGCCGGTCCCCGCCGTGACGCTGACCCCGGTGGCGGGCAGCTTGCGGCCGGGGCGTTATTTGGCTTGCGCCGCCTTTGTCGATGCGGCGGGCAACGAAGGTGGCTGTAGCGACCTGGTCGCCGTGGCCGGAACCGGCTTTTCGGTGGCCGTGACCGGTGCGTCGCAGTCGGTGGTGGCCGTCAACCTCTACGCCTCCCGCGCCGACCAGCCGCAACCGTCCTTTGTCGTCGCCTTTCCGTTGGCGCTGCTGCCCTTTGGTCTGGTGGACCCGTCGCTGCTCGGGGCCGGAGACCCGCCGAAAACGGCGCAGATGATCGGGCCGATCCTCGCCGCCGAGGGCATCGCGAGCCACCGCGCATTTTTATTGATGTGGCGCGGCAACGCCGTTTTCCGCTCGGAAGCGGCCGAGCCGCACCTGTTCCACCCCGACAATATCCTCCAGTTCCCTTCGCCAGTGACCGCCGTCGAGGGGACAGCGGGAGGTTTGTGGGTGGGGACCGAGCGCGGATTGTGGTGGGTGGTCGGCGGGGATTCTGGCGACTGGGTCCCCGTCCTGAAAACGCATGAGCCGGTGGCGCGCGGCTCGCATCGCATCCAGGGCGCGAAGCTGCCGGGCCTGGACCTGGGCGAGCAGCGGCTGGCGCTGTTCGTGTCGGAAAGCGGCCTGATCGCGGCCACTGAAGATGGCGGAATCGTTCCCATCACCGCCGGGCGCTATCGCTTCGATCCGGCGCGCCGCTACCGTTTCGCCTACACCGAGCACGGCGACTTGCGACAACTGCTGATCCTGGGGGGAGACTGGTGACCGAAACAACGCCGACGTGGCAATACGTGCAGGGGGTGGTGGCCGGCAACATCGCCAAAGCGGACGCGGCCTATTCCGTCGCCCGAAGCGCGCTGCAAAATTTGGCCCAAGCTTATCAGGGCCTCGACACATTCCAAGCGGACCCCCGCATCGGCGCTTACGCCGGCATCGATTGGCCCAACGCTATCGTCGCGCCAGCCCAGCCGGAGGAGCCGGAATACGATGCGCCGGACGCGCCCAGCCTGCGCGCGCTCGAGCGGCCGAGCGCGATCGCGGTCCCGTCCGCGCCGGGGGCCGAGATCGACTTGAGCGGGCAGCCCGGCGCGATGGCTCCCGCCGCGGAACTCCAAATCCCGGCGCTGGAGCAAGTGCCGCTGGTGGACGTGGTCGTGCCGATCATCGACCCGCAGGCGCTGACCGCCAACTTCGCGTTCGATGAGCCGGCCTATGACGAGCGGGTGTCTCCGCTCGTCAGGGCGGGAATCGAGCGGGTGCTGTCGGGCGATATGGGCATCCCGCAACCCTACTGGGACGCGATCTGGGCAGAAGCGGCCAACGATCTCGCGCGACAGCAACAAGCGGCGCTGAGAAACGCCCGCAACCGGGGCGCGGCCTCGCATTGGGGACTGCCATCGGAGTCGGTGCTGGCGGCATCGCGCGCCGTCCAGGACGACACCGCGCGGCAAATGAGCCAAACCCGCCTGGAACAGGTCAAGCAGCGGGCCGTGTTCGCGCGCGAAGATTTTTGGCAGGGCATCCAGCAGGGGATCGCCTACGAACAGCAGTGGGTGGATTTCCACCAAGCCACCGCCAACCGTTCGCTGGCCGCCGCCGAACAGTCGGTCAAGCTCGCCATCGAAATCCACAACGGGCGCATCGCGCAACACAATCTGCTGCTCGAAGCGGCGAAACTGACCGGCGAAATAAGCAACCTCAAAACGCAATCCACGATCAGCCGCAACGCGCAAAAGCTCCAAATTTTAAGCGCCCAACTGGAAGGCGAGAAATTCAAGGTCGAACGCTTCCAGGCCGAATGGCAGGGCTACCAGATCGAAAAGACCATGCACATCCAGAGCGTGGCCGAGCGGGTGCGGTGGTGGAACGGCCTGGTGGACGCGCACGCGCGCTACGAGACTTTGCATCAGCAAAAAGGCGATTTGGATCTCAGGCGGTACGGCGCGATGCTTTCGAAGATCGAGACGATCTCGCGCGCCGTGTCGGCGGTGCTGACCGCCCGCACCGGCGCGCAATCGTTCGACATCGAAAAACAGCGGGCCGTGTTCGGGGCGGATCAAGCAAAAAACGCTGCGGCCCTCGATCGCGCCCGCATCCAGCAAGAGGCGCAGCGGGCGCTGGCCGACATGGATGCCGCGCAACTGCAATGGCTGGGCTCGCAAGGCGCCGAACTGCTCAAGGCCATCGCGACCAACAGCGTCGGGATGTACCAAGCCCTGCTCACCGTTTCGGATGTCAATCTGTCGAGCAGTTGGAGCGGCAGCACCTCCGACAGCACCACCGCCAGCCGCAACGAGGATTTGCGGTGGTAGGGCAGCGCCTTTTCGCCGGTGTCGCCGCGCTCAAAAAGCGCGGGGAGGGGGCGGAGCGCCTGGAGCGCGACGCGCGGATCAAAGCCGCCGCGCTGCTCGATTCGCTGTTGCCGGGCCAAACCTTCCGAACCCAGCGCTGGACGCTCGAAGACGGGAGCCGGCTCGACGTGAGCGTTTGGCGCGATAACCTCGGCGAGCGTGCTCACATCAAGCTTTTCTCGCCGGGCGATCAGATGGAACCGCTCTTGTATTTCTTCGAGTCCGGGCTGCTGAAGTGGGACGCGCTCACGCCCTACCACCCCTACCGGGTCTATATCGGGGACCGGTTGCGGCGGTTCGATTTGCCGCCGCTCGCGACGCCCGATTACTATCTCAGCCGAGGCTGGGTGGCGGCCAATCAGACGATTTACGCGGACTATCCGGATTTCGCCAGCGATCTCTACGTGGACCGCAATTTCTGGCCGTCGTTTTGGACCGGTCGGGCGCGACTGCTCGTACAAGCGTTTCATGCGATCCGCCGCGATCCGCGCGAAATCTTCGGCAGCGAGCCCAACGCGGCGAGGCAGGGAATCTGGAAAGCGGGCGGGCGCTACTTCGTGGTGTCCATCGCGCCAGCCGGGATGACGATTCAGGCGCTCGGATACCCCGAAAATCCGCCGCTCTACGCCAGGATCGCCCGCGCCAAACTGCTGGAAGGGATCGATGATCTCACCGAGGCGACGATGGCCGAAGCGGCGGTCCTGTCCGTATTGCAGCTTCAGGGGGATGCGGCCACGGTGCTGGACGCCGGGACGCTCGCGCCGGTTTACGCGGCGGGCGCGCCGGTGGCTTACGGCTGGAAACTTGCGCGCAGCGCCACAAAGGCATCCGTCGTAACCTTCCGCGAAGAATGCATGCCCGAGTTTGCCCATATCACCTGCATAGGGCAATTCGTCACGCAACTATTCACGGTCGATGCCACGTACGACGAGACTACCGGCTCGTGGTCGGCGACGCTGCTGTCACCGAAAGGGCCAACCCGAAGCCGCCCCCGCCCCGGATGGACCAGTTTTTATAGGCCCCAGTACGGCGCAAACTACCAGTGGAACTATATCGGGCTGGTCCCCGGATGGGGCGAGAGCATCCAGCCGGCGGGCTATTACGGACCTATCGGCGACACCGTTCAAGCGGTCTACTGCTGGTACGACACCGAAGATAAATTGCAAATCGTCTGGTACATCCAGCACCAGGAAAGGACCCAAAGCATCGACACTCGCGGTAGCGAGTTTGGCCGCTGCGGCCCACCTTACGAGCGAGCGGGACGTTACGGCCAGATCGGAACCATGCAGGGCGGGTTCGCCGTTTCGGAGGCAGAGCCCGCCCTCTCCGATTTCATCGACGGCTATTACCAGTACACCGACGAAACCTACAAGGTGAAAATCGAGACAACGGGCAACGCGGTGACCTTGACCGTTCGCCCGACGACGGGCAGCGACGTAAATTTTTACAACGCTGCGACCATGTTCTGCTCCGGCGGGGAGGAAAGCGCATGGTACGAGGCGCATAGCCCCTATATTCCGGGCAACCCCCTCCCAACGGTCGGCAAAGTCGTCATGACAGCGCAAGCCGGCGCCCAGCACGAAGCGCTGGACATGCAATATTTCGAGGAAAAGCCGCGCGTCTGGTCGTGCGTGATCGCCGCGTTCGATGCCGAGGCGGCTTACGTGCTCGTGAAAGGCGGGGAAAAAGTTGTCGGCGCGAAGCGCCGGGCGGTCTTTGACGGATCGACAACGCCCGATAACCGACTTTTTTTTGGCGGATCGCTCACTTTCGCGTACTACAACAACACCGAAACGGCCGTTTTGCGAGAATCGACCCTCTCCGATCTCAAAAAGACCGTGAGTCCGGGCCATTACGATTACGGCGCGTGGGCCGGAATGGTCATCAACATCGTCAACCGCGACCAAGCGACGAGCCTATCGCCAGAAACCGTCGAGAGCGAGCCACCGCGTTTCGTTTTGTACTCGCCCCACGGCGCGCAAGCGCTTCCCGAAAATTCGAGCTGGTCGAGCTTCTTTCCAGAGAGCGTGCTCGAGGGAACCTTCATCCAGGGCCAGCCGATCCTCGCTTGTTTCTCTTATACCGGCGACGGGCTGTATTCCGAAGGCGAGGGGCAGCACCGGATGCGCGGCGGTTATGCCGCGCAACCTGGGACTCAAGGGTTATTTATCGGAGGCGCTTGATGATTCGTTTTTCTAACTTGGTCGGACAAGCTGGTTTTTATCGGACGGGTTCGCCGAATTACGTTGACGTGGCCGCCGCCTACACCCCCGCGCTGGATCGTGTGACTTTTTCCGCCAAGGCGGCGGACGATGGCTGGGTCGATGGCGATACGATCGGCATCCGCATCTTCAAGTCTCACGATAACTACAAGATTTGGTACGCGAGCTGGGACGGGACAGCAAAGCGCCTTTTCGCCGTCATCGAGGAAGAATCGGTCGGCGCGATTGCCAACGGCGACGCCGTGACGGTGAGCGCCGTGGTGACCGGGAAAATGATGGACAAGGCGATCTGGGAGCCGCAGTTTGTCTTGGTTGCCGGAGCCACGTACACCTTGCTTGCGTCGGATGTCGGGAAAACAATCTGTTTTACCAGCGCGTCGGCTGTAACAGTAACCGTCGATGCAGCGCTGCCGGTCGGGTTTCAATGCCTGATCGTGCAGGAAGGTGCCGGCGTGGTCTCGCTCGCTCGCGCCAGCACCGACACCCTCAACGGGCAAGCCGGCAACATCGCGTGCCCCGGACAGTTCCAAAGCCTCTACCTGTATCAGCGGATAGAGGGCGCTTGGATCGTGGTGGGCGCGTGATCCCGCTGGCGATTCGGCGAAAGCGCGGCGACGGCGATCCCTACCGCGCATATTTGTCGCTGCTCGCGCCAATGGAAGGCGCGAACAACAGCACGGCGTTCGCCGACTATTCCCCGATCAGTCACTCGCTGACGGCGGCGGGAGACGCCAAAATCAGCGACGCACAAAGCAAATGGGGGAACGGCTCGGGCTTGTTCGACGGTAACGGGGATTACGTTTCGCTGCCCGCTCACGCGAGCCTCAATCTCGGGACCAACATTTTTTACATCGGATGCTGGGTGTACCCGCTAGCGCTGGCCAACGCGTTCGGCTCGATCCTTTCCAGTAATCACGCGACGTGGCAATCCGGCGCGGCGGCCTTCAACTTCGGACAAAACAGCAAGTTCAGGCTGAGCTGTTTTCTTTTTTCGGCTGCAATCGAATCTACGGTCAACCTGGATTTGAACATGTGGCAATATCTCGTCGCAACGCGCGTCGGCAACCAATTCGCGCTCTACAAAAACGGCTCGGCCTGCGGAGCGGGAACGCAAACCGCCGCCGTCAATTTCGCGTCGAACACGGCCGTCAGAATCGGCGGAAATTCATGGGACGGTGCAAACGGATACGCGAACGCACACTTGCAAGACTTGCGGGTTTACAAGGGTTTTGTACCCGATCCAACCGCCGTGCCCACTCGCCGGGCGGCGACCAACTGAAAGCGACCAGAGGCGTCCATGGCAACGATCATCCAGGTTTACAACCACACCGCGCAACTGTTTATGAGCGGCCAGTGCCCTCCCGGAAGCGCGTACAAATGCGAGCTGCTAAACAACACGGCCGCATTCAACGCCGCGCATACCCAAAAAACCCAGGTGGATGGCGCCGGGGCCAACGAGGTGTCCGGCAATGGCTGGCCGGTCGGCGGGCACGCGCTGACGAATGTGGCGTGCGCCATCGCTAACACGAACGGCGCGGAGTTCAGCGCGGATTCCATCGCGCAAGCGATTGCGGGCGGAAGCCTTGGCCCGTACTACAAGTATCTGATCTACAACGATACGCTGGCCAATAAACCCCCGCTGGCATTCGTCACGCTCAATTCGCCGATCACGGTGACAGACGGCAATATCGCCACGGTGATCATCGGGCCAAACGGCCTGTTTTCCATTTCCGTGACCCCGTAACATGAACGATACAAAAAATACCGACGCAGAAAATCAAGCATGATTCTTGGTCTTGACGGGTTCGCCGAAGTCGAGCTAGCCGCCGACGATTCGATGGAGATTCAGATCGTCGGCGCGATTCCGGCCGCATTCTTCGGCTTTTTGGCGGTCGTCGCGCACGCGGCGAACGTCGATCCGCCGCCCGACCCCGTCTTGTTTGGGTTTATGCCCGACTCTCCGCGCGCGGGCGTGGCGACTCCCGCAACCCCCTGGGCGTTTTCCATCGCCGCCGATGTGGCCGCCGCCGGCATCGCCGTTCCGGCCGCATCGGCCTTTTTATCATTCCAGGGGCACGCATTTTTGTTGGGTGTTGCGATGGACGCGGCGGGCGCGTCTTTCGCCTTGGTGCCGGAAGCGGCGATGCCCGGTACTGGCGCTCCTCCGATCCTCGCGATGCTGGCCCTATCGGCTCACGTCGCGGATGCCGGAATCGGAGAGCTTCACCCGGTTGCCTTGCTGTCGCTCGCGTCCGATCCGCCGATACCAGGTATCGGGACGCCGGCCGTTTTCCCCAATGTCAATCTGGTGGGAATCGCTGGCGTCGCTGGCGTCTCGGCGCCGCCGATCACATCATGGTGGTGGTTCGAGGCGGTCCCGCCGTTTCATGGTGGCGGACTGGTAAACGGGAACATGGTGGCAATGAATGCCATCACGCTCGGAATTTCCGAATACAGCCTTGCGCCTTTGGATTTGGCCGAGGCGGGAGGCAACGCTCTGCTGATCGGCCCGGATGGGGTGCTGCGATTCGATGGAGGCGCAGCCATCGACTTCGTCGCTTTGCTCGAGACCGGCGATCTTGGTTTGGTGCCGGGGTCGATTTCGACCGCCGGGCGCGCGCATTTCTCGCTCGATGCCGACGATGCTTTGACGCTGCGCGCGGTAGCGCTCGATGCGGGGCGCGCACTTAGCGTCGATTATCCGGTGCCGTCGCGCGATGGGGCCGATCAGATGCGGCTGGTGCCGATGGGACGCGGCGCGCGGGGCTCTGACTGGCGTTTCGCGCTGTCCGGGCCGGGGCGCTGGTCGATTTCTGGAGCCTGGGTTCGCGTCGAGCGGGCCGGGTTGGGGCGCGTCGGCGCGATCCGACGCCGGTAGTTGGAATCCGCGCCGTTTCACCTACGCCGCCCGTTCCAGCAGCACGTTCCGGTGCAATACCAGTTAGACTTTAGATGTTCCAGTGATGAATAAGCAATATGGCGGGGTGTTAAGCGCACCTATTTTATCCAAGAAATGATTATTATTTGAATTCCAAGCGCAACATAAAATGAATTCTTTTTAATATCATTAGCAACGTAAGTAATAAGTGTATTATCAAAAATATTACAATAGCACTAACAATTCTTGCAGAAGAATTGTTAGTAACTATTGATAAAAATATTAGTGGAATTAATGAAATTAGAGAGACAAATATCGAATAAGATATGTTTGAATAAACCTCCATGAAAATAATATATGTATCTTTTTTTGTTGTATAGGATTCATTTCTATTACTTACAGTATGAATCAAAACAAGTAGATTAAAAAGAAGGCCGGCCAAAATAGTAACAGCAGTTGTTATTACAGATGCAGCGCTAGAATCAATTTTTAGGCAGTAAAAATAGAATATTCCAGAAAATATAACTGGAGTTCCAACAAACAAAAAATAATCGCTAAACAAACACTTTTTTGTTTTAAAAGAAATTAACGTTCTGTAGTGATCAGCAACAATACTTCTAATATCTATTTTGCTAAACATGGCGTTCTGTCCCCATCTCATTTCTATCTCTCCTGGCTCCAGGCGGCCCCGCGCCGCTTCGATGGTTATTATTATACACACTAAAACAGATGAGTCAACTATTTTTCGGTGTGTCTTTTAATTATTTTTTAGCGCTGGGCTTGGCGCAGCGCCTCGCGGATACCCAGACTGACGTTGCCGTCGCCGAGCGCAGCGGCGGCAGCGAGCGACAGCGCGTCTAAATACACGTTGACTCGCTTGCCCGTGCCCGTCCCAAGCGGGCGGCCGGGCAACATGCCGAGCGCGCCCGCGACCTTGCGGCCGTCGAGATTGCGCGCCGCCCCACCATTGACCTGGGCATAGCGCCCGGTTTTCTCGAACCGCACCAGCGCGCCGGTATCGTTGCCGTCGCGGGTCACGGTGCCGATCGGTGTCGCCCCGTCGGGCAGCGTCTCGCTGTAGAGCCGCCAGTTTCCGGCGGGGTTGGCCGTCAGCCGGCCCCTGTTTTCGTGAGTCATTTTCGCTCTCCAAAATTAAAGCCCCGCCGGGGCGGGGCATAGACTTAGCGGAGGTGCATTTCTCCGGTTTCGATCTCTACATATATCCGGTCGCCGTACTGGCTCTGACCGTCATACACTTCAGCCCGCGCCCAGCGACCACCCCGCCTTTCTTTGGCCAGCCGCAACTTGATCGCGCGGATCGAGCGCTTGCCGGTGTACACCTCGCGGGTCCCCTGTTCGCCTTCGCCCGATACGATGATGATTTCGTTAGTTTGGATGGCCTGAGTGATGGTGCTCATTTTCTTCCTCTACCCCTGATTCCGCGAGGTGCCGGTTGGGCGTTGTGCCCTTCAATGGTTATTATTATACACACCGAAACGGATAGGTCAACTGATTTCGGTGTGTCTTTTAATTATTTTTTAGCGCTGGGCTTGGCGCAGCGAAGCACTACGGCGGGCACTACGGGAAAATAAAAAAAGCCCTGCATCTCTGCAAGGCTTTGATTTTGTTGGTGCAGGAAAGAGGATTCGAACCTCCGACCTACTAATTACGAATTAATAGGTCCTAGCGCCAACAAAGCCGAAATGCGCCAACAGAGCCAGAAAATCAGGCACTTGCGCGGGCGTCATTTATTCCACGGCTTGAACGTTAGCAGTGCGTCTACATCCGGCCATACGCCTGTAAACGTTAGCGCCCGGTCATCAATCGTCAGAAACGCCGCTGGCTTTGCGGTCGGCCATTCAATAGCGGCGAATATCTCATCAGCCCGATCCGGCGCATACGCCGCTAGTTTCTGATGCATCCAGTTTTGCATCGCAGCGATGCCGCCATGTTGATGGCTGCGGCTGCTGTAGATGGCAATGCGGAAAACATGCCGCGCTTGTTCGATGAACTCTAGCGCACCCGATACTGCATCATCCGGGATGACATCGGCCCCTTTCCAGCCGCGCGTGTATGCGTGGATGACCCCATCAAAATCTAAGCAAAGTATTTTTTTCATTCCAATTCCGCCGATTGCCCGGTCATAAGCAGATAGGCCCGCTCGGTCGTGGCCACATCCACGCAGCAGTAGGTGCATATTTCGGCGAAGCGCCCCTCGCGGTGCAGCCGTGGGCAATCCGCGCCGGTAATGACCTGCTTTGGTTGCGGGATGCCGAGAACGCGGGCGACGGTCTCAAGCGAGACAAACCGCTCGTCGGCGTTTTCCATCGAGAAATACCTAATCTGCCGCATCGTGTCGAACACCGGTTGATCGAATTCAGCCAGCGCCGCCGGAAGCCGGAGCCGGTGCCGGATAAATCCGTTTCTGATTTTTCCAGCGTCAAACCCCAGCAGGTTGTGGCCGACGATCACGGTCGATGGCTGGGCGCTCGAATCCAGCAATGTCCGCAGCGCCAGCAGCAGTCCGCGCTCGTCTCCGCACGGCATCACCAGCCAGCCCGGCACGTCGAACGTGTCGGCGCTCATGCCGTTCAGCAGGATCGCTACCCGGTCCGTTTTGAGCGCCACACAAAGGATCGGCGACGCATCCAGCAACGCCGCTTTCCCGCTGATCGCTTCCGCCCGTTCCGCCCGTTTGGCTTCGACGGTTTCTGGCTTCCAGGTCTTCGGCGGTTTCCACGCGCCGATTGCGGCGTCCAGCGCGGCGGGCGGGCAGTCCCCGGTCTCGCAGTCGATGACGGCATATGCGGCCGGCATCAGCATGTGCACCGTTCGCAGGTTGAGCGACCGCCATCACCAGCGCCTACCGCCGCTGTATCCACCTCCGCCGTAACCGCCGCGATTGCCGTAACCGCCACCGCCGCCGCCATAGCCGCCGGAGCTTCCGCCATCACCCCATCCCGACTCTTTGCGCTGCCACGCATCGACCGGATAGCCGGCTTGTGACAGCGCCTGGATCGCGCCAAGCAGCGCTTGCGGAGACTGGCCGCATTCCGCCGGCAAGTGCAGGTCCACGCGCACCGACCCCAGCGGAGTATCGATTTTGACCGGGATCGATATGCCGGTGATCGGCAATTGCGCCGGCTGCGGTTGCTGCCATCCGCCAGCCGCGGCAGGCTGTTGTTGGGCTTGCGCGAGCAGCGCTTGCAGCGCCGCCAACATTTCAGGCGATTGTTCTGACATGCTGACTCCTCAGATAAATTTGCCGACAGCAACGCCGGCGATAAAAATGGCTGCGCCCACCAGGGCTTTTGCGGTCGCGACAGTGGCCGGGTCCACGATGTGCCCGACCGGCGGCGAAAAATCATGAGCTGGCTGGGGACCGCGCTCGGCGGGCTGCATAAATTGCTGCGCCGGCGCGGATGCCAGGGCGTCGCCATCAGCCGGCGCGGCGAATGACGGGACGGTGGAGATTAGCCGCCGCTCGACGCGGACGCGGATCGGGGGGAAGTGCTGAGCTCTGCGCTTCATTTTTTATCTCCGTTGACTGGCGACCATTCGCCGCCCGAGACTAGTTCAATCAGCCGCGCCTTTTGCCACGCCCGCTCTGCCACCCAGGCGGCGTCCCAGGCGGCGTCCCAGGCGGCGTCCCAGTCGGCGGCGGTTACGGCGGCGGCCCTGGCGGCGGTTACGGCGGCGGCCCTGGCGGCGGCCCTGGCGGCGTCCCAGGCGGCGGCGGTTACGGCGGCGGCCCAGGCGGCGGCCAGCTCATCGTCCGTCGCGGTTCCGTCCGCGTGCCGGCGGGCAACATCGAGCGCTGTCAGGCTACGCGGGTCTTTCAGCAGATGGTTCACGCGCTCGGCGCAATCGACTGCGTAATGCCGCCATAGCGAGGCGCGCTCAGGCCAGCATCGGAGACACCACAACGCATCCTCGAACGGAGCTTTCTCGATAATCTGCGTTAACCGGATGTTGGCGTCCAGCGGCCAGTCGGCGGGAAGTAGAGCTGGCCGTCCCTCGCTCGGCTCGCGCGGGTCGTAGCACGGCCGGAGAGCTAAAATCTGTCGCAGCGTTGTGTGCATTTTTATCCGCCCGGCGGCAACGCCGGGCGCTCCGTGTCAGATTAGAATGGAACATCGATCACGTGATAGGCGTCTCGATCAGCCGCCATCTGGCATAGCCACTCGTCCCGTTCTCGCTCTTCCTGCTGCGCCTGGGCCTTGGCCGCATCGAGCCGGTCGCGAAAGCGCGGGTTGCGTTCGGCCCGGCGCTCGATCAGCCGGAAGACCCGTTGCTGCTCGATCGGCGGAAGGTGTTGCACCACCTCAGCCACCGCCGTATGATTCGCGTACATAGTTTTACCTCGCAGTTCGGGCCGTTGGGCGTGCCACCGCTCAACGGCTTTTCAGTTAAGCGGCCCGGCTGAACGCCCGGTCGCGCCACTCCAAATAGGCCATCAGCTCGTCCCGATAGTCCTGCACCCTGACAAAGTGGGTCGCGTCCAGATAGATGAAATGCGGGCCACGATTGGGCCGTCCGTCCGGGCTGTACCAGTACTCGCCCGCCTTGGCGACTTCTTTCATCGCCTTGATCGCGTGGATCACCAGTTCGCCGGCATCGATCTCGAATTCGATGCGGCCCGTGAATTCTTCACCGTTTACGTAAACGGTCGCGTGGTCGTAGGTTTCGATCATGGTCATATTTTCTCCAAAAGTCCCGGCACGGCTTCGAACGAGGCGTGCCAGTCGGCGAGGCAAGCGCTCAATTGGCGCTGGCTGCGCCGCTCCTCGGCCCGCTCGGCCGCTTGCGCCGCCTCGTGGCGGCGGCGCTCGGCCCACTGCGCGTCGTAAAGCTCGACGACCCGACGGCCGTCCAGCGTCTCTCGCTCCACCGGAACCAGCCCGGATCGCGCCGACGATGCCTTGGCGGCCTCGGCGTAGAAGGTAAACGTCTGGCACATGGCGCTCACCCTAAAAGCGGGGCCAGGGCCAGGGCGAAAACCGCCGAGGTCGCAACGATACTGGCGGCAAACAGGGCCGCACCGATCATGGTCGCGGCGTGGAACTGCAAACAGACTCGTTTCATATCCTTTCTCCGAAAAAGCCCGCCGGATCGCCCGGCGGGAGTCACCACTGGAGGATGTTCGCCGGGCAACCACCATCTGGCCCGGCTGGCCCGCGCCGATGAGTGGCGGCGGGTTGAGAGGAAGATTAAAGCAATCGCTATATCATGTCAATAGCATTTGCTTGATATTTTTCGGCATGACAACTTGACTATTATTTATAGCTAATGATTTAATATTGAGCATGAATCTAAACGAATACTTCGATCTATACGGCCATCAACAGGCTGGGGTTGTTGCCAAAAAAGCCGGCACAACCCTCGGCTACCTTCGGGGCTGCTTGTACGGGCAACGCCGCATGTCGGCGGACATCGCGATACGGCTCGAAGATGCCAGCGACGGCGATATGACCGCTCGTGAATTGCGTCCCGATCTCCCGTGGCCAGCGACGCAGCGGCCCGCGCAGCCGGCCACCGGCCAGGAGGCGGCGGCATGAGCGCGCCGACTGGCGGCTGTCGACATGGCGTTGCGACAACATTCGCGCTATGCTATTCAATGGGTTAGGGTATGCGGTTAGGTAAAGAAGACCCGGAAGAGCCTGTAAAACCCGCCGGGCAGAGTGACGAAAGTCGTAGGACGGGGAGCGTCCAAACTTACGCGCGTGGAGTAGCAAAGCCCACCTGTCGGTTCGCCCGGCGGGGCTACAGTGAAGCGCGAATGAGCCAGACTGATGAGGCGAGGTCGATACCGAGTCGAAATCAGTCATGGCGCAACTCCAAGAAGGCCACGATTGAAGCGAGCGACATACTGAAGCTGATCGAGCGCCGGCCGGGCATCGGTTACGCGGACCTGCGCGAGCTGTGCGGGTGCGGGGCCGACTCTGATTTCGCGGCTGTGCAAATCGTTGCGCGACGCCGGCCGCGTGGTGGCCGACAAAAAGAATGTCGGCGGCCAGGTGCGCACCGCTTTTTACACCCCGCAAGCGTGGCTGGCGGCGCAGATGCAGGCCGAGCGCGCAGCGGGATTCCCCGCCGAAAAAGAGCGTCCGCCGCCCGCGAGCCACGGCCACGGGATCACGGCCGAGGACATGGCCTGGATGAAACACTACCAACGCCGCTATTTCGAGCGCCTGGAGCGCGTGAGAGGACTATCCGCTTGAAACCGCAAACCCTTTTAGCGCTGCTCGACTGGGTGCGCGCCAACCTGACGCGGGAGATTTGCCCGTTCCGGCTCGTCGCCACCGCCCACTTTTCACCCCCCACCCCAACCCCAACCGTAAAAGGTGCATTACCGATGGCTTTAACGCTTCAAGTCACACAGCAATTCCCGATTGAAATTCAGCCGGTCGATGCGCGCGGCAACCCCGCCGCTGTCGATGGCGCGCCGGCCTGGTCGGTTTCTGACGAAACCTTGCTCACAGTCGATCCGGCGGACGATGGCTTGTCGGCGGTCGTATCGGCCCTTGGCCCTGTCGGCTCCGCGCAGGTGACCGTACGCGCCGACGCGCGGATGGGGCCGGAGGTGCGCGAGATCGTCGGCACCCTGGACGTGTCGCTGATCGCTGCCGAAGCGGCGACCCTGCGCCTTGTCCCCGGCGTGCCGACCGAGATCGAACCGACCCCGGAGCCAGAGCCGACTCCCGAACCGACCCCGGAGCCAGAGCCGACTCCCGAACCGACCCCGCTGTAATCGCGGCGATGGAGCATCCCGCGCGCACGATCCCGCCAGCGCAATCCGGCTGGCCGGGCAACTTTCGCGCGGGCGACGGGACTGCCGGCTGTCCTGTCCCGCACATGCCGGGCGAAAAAACCGGTTGGCTGCCGTGGCCAGCCCCCTCCTTGCAAAGACGGCGCGCTTCTCCTTGTTACCCGCCCCGGCCGGGCAAAGCCGGGCTTCTAACTGTCACTTGCAATCTATGATTATATCAGATAATATCTGATTATGGAAAAGAGATTAGTCAAGATTGGTGAGGCCGCGAAGCTGCTGGGGTGCAGCGTCGATGCCTTACGCAAATGGGAAAAGACCGGCGAGTTGATCCCCGACCGCAAGACCCTAGGCGGAACCCGGTTCTACGATGCGGTCAAGCTGCTGTCGCTGGGCGATGCGGACGCGCCCACCATCGGCTATGCTCGGGTGTCCAGCCACGACCAAAAGGCCGATCTGGAACGGCAAAAGGAAATGCTGGAAACCTATTGCGCGGCGAAGGGCTGGCGGACGGACATCATCGCCGACCTCGGCAGTGGTATGAACTTCAACAAGCGCGGTCTGCGTCGTTTGCTCGAAATCATCTTGCACCGCAAGACCCGCCGACTGGTGCTGACCCATAAAGACCGCTTATTGCGCTTTGGCGCGGAACTGGTGTTTGCCCTGTGCGAGCTTCAAAACATCGAAATCGTCATCATTCACAAAGGCGAGCGACCGAGTTTCGAGGCAGAATTAGCCGAGGATATTCTCGAAATTATTACGGTCTTCTCGGCCCGGTTGTACGGTAGCCGATCCAAGAAAAACCGCAACCTGCTGCAAACCCTGCAAGCGGAAGCCGACCGGATCGGCGACGAGTTGGGACTTTACGATGCTGCTCGCCCACAAGATTGAGCTTCGCCCCACTGCGCCACAAGCCGACTATTTGGCGCGGGCGTGTGGATCGCGGAGGCATTGCTATAACCAGTTACTCGCTCATTTCAAGCAGCCAGGCGTGAAATGGTCTAAGGCGGCGGCGTACCAACATTACATCAAAGTGATTCGCCCGGCTTTCCCCTGGTACAACGAAGTCTCCAGCCGGGTGACGCGCAACGCCATTGATGATCTGGATAACGCCTTCAAACACTTCTTTCAGGCGGGTGAAACGGGGACAAAAGCCCGGATTCCCGACCGGTTCAAGAAAAAAGGCGTCGGCGATTCGTTTGCCTTGCGGGAGTCGGCTAAATTCGAGGTAGAAGGTCGCACTTTGCGGATCGAGCGGTTGAACAGCCGGATTAAGTTACGACAGCCGTTGCGATTCACCGGCCAGGCCAAGCAGGTCACGATCAGCCAGAAAGCCGGCACGTTCTACGCGGCGATTCTGGTGGATACCCAAGACTACAATCCGCACACACCAGAGAGTGAAGCGGTCGGCGTCGATTTAGGCGTCAAGTCTCTTGCGGTACTGTCCGATGGTACGGTGTTCCCGGCCAACCAAAAGCTCAAGGCCAACCTGCGACGGTTGAAGCGGCGGCAGCGGCGTTTGAGTAAGAAGGTCAAAGGCAGCCACCGGAGAGCCAAGACTAAAACCTCGCTCGCCAAGCTGCATCAACGCATTGCCAACCAGCGGCATGCGGTACTGCACGAGGTGTCTGACCACCTGACCCGCCACTACAAAGTGGTCTGCATCGAAGATTTGAATGTGCGCGGCATGACTAAAAACCACAGGCTTGCCCGTGCGGTCAATGATGCTGGATTCGGAACGCTTCGGCGGATGATCGAGTACAAGGCGGCCTTGCGCGGCGGGACGGTAGCGGTCATCGACCGCTTCGCGCCCAGTAGCAAAATGTGTTCGGCTTGTGGTCAACTCCACGAGATGCCACTCGACCGGCGGATGATGGTCTGCGACTGCGGCCATGTGATGGACCGCGATCTGAACGCCGCCAAAAATATTTTGAAATTCGGTCTGGACACGCTCACGCCGGACCTTAAACGTGCGCAAGAGTCCCGTAAGCCCACGGCTCGCCGTGGCAAGGATGTTGACGGCGCAAAGATGACTACGCTCACCGATTCTCATAGATCGGCGAGATTAACGTAGGCATTTATGAGCGGACCGAATTCGCGCGGCTTTTCAGCGTGTCGCCGCGCCTTGCCGCCCTCGATCTACCCAACGATTGATTGGCCCACCCATGCCCGCCCGCCCCTTCCGTCTTGCGCCCACCAACCCGCCGGAAATCGACCGGCAAGCAGAAATCGTCCGCTATTTGTTGCGAGAGCCGCGCGTGAAGTTTTTCATCCGCGTCAACGGCGGCGGGCGGTTCATCAAAGGCGCGTTCGTCTGGTTCTACAAGCTGTTCGTTCCAGGGTTTGAACCCGCGCACGGGAAAGGAGTGTCGGACCTGATCGGGCAATTGCGCGACGGCCGCTTTTTCGCCATCGAAATCAAAAAACCGGGGGCCAGAACCGACAAAAGCAGGGCGGCGCTGCAAGAGGCTTTTTTGGCCTTGGTGGCGCAGGCTGGCGGAGCGGCGGGCATCGCCGAAGGCTGGCAAGACGCCAAAAAAATCATTTACGGAGACAGCGAATGACGGGGCTAACAGCGGAGCAAAAGAAAACGCTCGATGAATTGATCGGGCAATACGGGATTAGCCTGGATCGCTCGGAGAGCGAATCCGAGATCAGGAAAAGCATCGAGGAAAAATCCGAAACGCTCGGCATCAAGAAAGGCAATTTCCGCGCGCTCGCCAAGGCGGTGTGGAAAGGCCAGCAAGAGGCGATGCGACAAGACATCAGCGATCAGCTCGATCTCTTCGAGCTGTACGGCGATTTCGAGCGCGAGCATGTCAAAAAGCGCTGCGTGGCTCAAAAAGCACGGCGTCGTAGTCACGCTCGCCGGAACGGGGGCGCTGCAATGAGCGTGGCCACGATTTGAAAACTCCAAGCCGCTCCCCGAACTGTCGGACGCCGAAAAGCTGGTCGCGACGGCGCTGTGGTCGTGGCTTCGAATCCGGCCGCGCGCCACTCGCGAGGAGTTCGAGGACGCTTTCAGGCGCGCCAAGCGCCTGGCGGAGCCATCGCCAAGGTGGTGATTCAGCGCGGTCGGCGGGCCGCGCCGCATTGTTGGCGGCATTTCGTTTTCGAGCGCCCGATCGGGATCGAAAAGCCGCGTCCGGGCTACCCGGTCCTGGCGGTTTCGCTGTTCGGGTTCGTCTTTTTTTTCGAGGTTGGATGATATGGGAAATATCGCTCATCTCCCGCCTGTGCGGGTCAGGGTCACGCGAGGCTTTTTACGAAGGGCAGCACGGCAGGCATCGTCGGATGGCACCCGGACGATGGCAGCGACCAGCCGGCTGAGGGCGGCGCATCATTCTCGACTGGCGAATCGACGCCGAGGAAGCTAGGGCGTCACGTGATGGAGATTGAACCAGCACCGCTTCTTGATGCGGCAGGAGGCGCGGCATGAACACGGACATCAGGATTGATGGTTGGGTTTCTCGATCACTGGAAGACCGACACGATCATCGCGGAATGTGGGGCTGATGGCGTTTTAAGCCTGATGCGGATTGTGGATTTTTACGGCACAAAACAAACCGGACGGTCGCCTCGTCGGCGTTAAGGCCGAAGCCATCGAGCGGATCGCAAAATGGCGCGGAGAACCAGGGAAACTTTTTTCGGCGCTGGTCGAGCTGCATTTCCTTGAGCGAGACAGCGACGGGATATGGTGCATTCATGACTGGAAGCGCCATAACCCTTACGCGGCTGAGGCGGAATGGCGGCACGAGCGCGCAAAAAAAGCGAACGCGGCCAGAAGAAACAAGGAAAATCAACATGATTTCGCTAGAAGCGCGCTAGAAGCGAGTAATAGCACCGCTACAAGCCCGCCCCTTCCTCCTCCTCCTCCTCCTCCTCCTCCTCCTCCTCCTCCAAAAGAAGATACCTTGGTGGTGGTGGTTACAGACCAGGAACTATCCGCGCGCGACGGGCCACCGCCGCCGCCGCCGATCAGAATCGCTCGAACACCGAAAGCGGAAACCGCCGCGTTCGAGACGATGCGCAGCTTTGTGGGACGGAGATTTGCGGGTCAGCGCGGGCCTGGACGGGCTGCGCGACGTGGGGAGGTGGCCGAAAAAGCGTCGCGACGCTGCCTGGACGCTGTGGGCGGTCGAGGCGAAAGGCGACCCCGACAAAATCCGCAAGCTGTTCCGAGTACGTCGTCAGTTGCCCGCGCCTGATCGGCGGCTCGAAGCCGAGGCCCGGCTACAGCGAGCCGTGGCGCATGAGATTTCGATTGGCTGCTGGGCGAGGACGCGCTCGCGCGGCTGCTGGAAGGCCGAGTTTGCGCCGAGCGGTGGCCGCCCATGCCTGAGCCGCGCCGCCTGCATTCCGTCGAGGCTGAGCAGTCCGTGATCGGCGGGCTGTTGCTAGACCCCTCGCAAATCCCGGACGCGGCCGCGCTACTAAAGCCTGACGACTTCACGGGAGACCTAGAGCGGAAGGTGTTCGGCGCGCTGGTCGAGATGAGCGCGGCCGGTCACGGCGTCGACGGCGTGACCGTGGCCGAGTTTTTGGAAGACCGTGGCCAGCTCGACAACGGCGACATGTCGGCGATTTTCGTCGCGGCCCGTGACACCTTCAGCGCCGCTAACGCCATGGCCTACGCCGGGATCGTGCGGGACCGCGCCCGCCGCCGCGCGCTGGTGTCGCTGGGCGGGCAGATCCAGCGCTGGGCCGTCGAGGACGGCGACGCGGAACAGACCTTGCTCCGGCTCAAGCGGTCCCTCGACGCTCTGGACGGCGGCCCGGACGCTGGCGGGCTGGTGCCGCTGCGCGAGCTTCTATCCGGCTGCGCGGACGCGATCGACCGGCGCTACTACGGCGTCGCGCCGCAAGGGATGCCGACCGGAATCCCCGATCTCGACGCGCTGTTGCATGGGTTGCAGCCGGGCAAGCTCTACGTCGTCTCCGGGCGGCCGGGCATGGGGAAGTCGGTTCTCGGCTTGCAATTCGCGGCGGTCTCCGCCGCTCGCGAGGGGAAATCCGCCGCGTTCTTCACCGCCGAAATGCCGTCGAGCGAGCAGGTCGAACGCCTGATCTCCTCGGTCGGGCGGATCGATCTGGACGCGCTGCAAACCGGTGCGCTCGAAGCCGACGATTGGCCGAGAATGACAGCCGCCTTCGCAACGCTGTCAAGCGCCCGGCTGTGGTTCGACGAAACACCGGCCCCGCGTCTCGCCGACATCGTGTCGAAGGCCCGCCGGCTTCACCGTCGCGAAGGCCCGCTGGGTCTTGTGGTGGTGGATCACGCCGGGCTGGTTGATGGGGCCGGCGAGACGCGCGAGCAGCGCCAAGCCGACGTCGGTCGGTCGCTCAAGGCGCTGGCGAAAGAGCTGTCATGCCCGGTCGTGGCGCTGCTGCAACTGAACCGGCGGATCGAGGAGCGCGCCGACAAGCGCCCGCTGCTGTCTGACGGCCGCGACTCCGGCGAGTGGGAGCAGTCGGCCGACGTGTTCGCCGGACTCTATCGTGCTGAAGTGTATGACCCGGAAAGCTTGGACAAGGGCTGCGCTGAACTGTTGATCCGCAAAAATCGAGGCGGCAAGTTGGGCGTTGTTCCGCTGGCGTTTCTCGGCCAATACCAGCGCTTCGAGCCGCTGGCGGGCGGCCTGCCGTCCTGGCGATCGCCGGTCGTGCCGATGCGGCGATCGCGGGGAATCGAGCTTTGAACCCGCGCTATTCGGCCACGCTGGCCCTGCAACGGCCAGAGCATCCGCGATCCAGTCGCGCGCGATGAAGCGAGTCATGGAGGACGAGCGACCCCGCCGGTCGAAGAAGGGATTGCGTAGGGCCTTGCCGTGCCCCAGCCATCCGGGCGATGGGCACGGCTCCCGGAGCAGCCCGTCCGGCGGTAATGAATGTGCTATCCGCGCCGGTTCTTCGGTTCGGGTTTCGCCGCGTCTTGCATCACCAGCCATTCCAAGTAGGAGGTCAAGCTGCGGTTTTGGGCCTTGGCGCGCAGCATCGCCAGAGTCTTGAACTCGGTTGAAACCCGTATGGTGATCGTTTCCGGCTTGTTGCTCATGGTCGCGCCCCTGTTGTATTGTCCTAAATATTTTAGTACAATTCGCGGCATGGTCACAGTGCAAAAAGCCTACAAGTTCAGAATTTATCCCGATGCCGCTCAGCGCAAGCAACTGGCGGTTGAGTTCGGCAATAACCGGTTCGTCTGGAATCGGTGTCTGGATTTGCGCCAGAAAGCCTACGAGGCGGATAAGACCTGCCATAACTATGTTTCGCTGAACCGGCTGGTCACGGAATGGAAGCACGGTGAATTTCCCTGGCTGGCCGATAGCGTGGCCGCCTGCTTGACGCAAACCTTGATCGACCAGGACAAAGCGTTTCAACACTTTTTCCGCCGCGTCAAGGCCGGCCAGAAACCCGGCTACCCCCGCTTCAAGTCGCGCCACGGCAAGCAGTCGATACGTTACACGCTCGACCAGCGCCAAATCGACCGCACCTATCGAGCGGGCGAACTTCTGAAACTGCCCAAGCTCGGCGCGGTCGAGGTGCGCTGGTCGCAAGTCCCCGCTGGCATCCCAAAAATGGCGACGGTCAGTAAAGACCCCTGCGGACGGTATTTCGTGAGCTTCGCCTGCGAGGTGGAAATCCAGCCGTTGCCGCTGACCGGAAAAACGGTCGGCCTGGACTTGGGGATCAAGGACGTGGTGGTGAGTTGGGACGGCGAACAAGCCGTCAAGTCGGGCAACCCGCGCCACCTCAAGCGCCAAATGAAGTACCTGAAGCGCCAGCAACGGCGGCTGGCGCGAATGACCAAGGGCAGCAGCCGCCGGCGTAAGCAGCGGACGAAGGTGGCGAAAATTCACGCCCATATCGCGGCGATGCGCGCCGACTTCCTGCACAAGACCACCACGGCCATCGTCAAGAGCGCCGACGTGATTGCCCTCGAAGACCTGAACGTGAAGGGCATGGTCAAAAACCACTGCCTGGCCGGTGCGATCAGCGATGTCGGCATGGGCGAGTTTCGCCGGCAAGTCGAATACAAAGCGGCGTGGAACGGGCGAACCGTGGTCGTGGTCGACCGCTGGTTCCCGAGTAGCAAGACCTGTTCGGCCTGCGGTTCGTACCAAGCCAAGATGCCGCTGTCTGTTCGGGACTGGACGTGTCCTGAATGCGGAACGCAGCACGACCGCGATGCGAACGCGGCGAAAAATATCCGAAGCTTTGCAACCGGCGGGGAGCCGGGGATTGCGCGTGGAGAGGGTCTTAGACCGGTTGTGATTCGTCATAACCCCCTCGGCGAAACGCGAACCGAAGAAATTCATGATGGCGACCGGATGGACCGGGCGGCAGCATGAATAGGCGCGGATTCCAATGGGATGGGGAGGGGCCTTGATCGCGGACTGGAAGCGCA
>JBAOHI010000041.1:0-65578 GCA_037045535.1 Candidatus Competibacter sp. | reverse complement strand
GATGGAGTCGTTTTCGAAGTTCGCCGCTACTAGCGTCTTACCGTCTCCACTGAGGGCCATTCCAGCGACAACCGCGCCGGTGGTGGCTAGCTTCGCAGGCGTGTTCTTGAGCAGGCCGCCATCGTATTTGGGCAGAGGTGCGGTCTGCTCGGAGTTGTGCTGCAAGAGGATGAAGGGCGCATCGGGAGCAAATTCGTCTGCGGTCCGACGATAAACCAAAACGCGATCATCAATGCCACCCGACACGTAGAAACGTTCGCCATCGGGCGCCCACGCCAACCCGACGAACGTATTGGGGATACTGATCTGTTGGCGCTTGCTCGGTGTCCCGCTCCCGACCTCGTAAACAAATACCCACTCGGATTTCTCGACTTTCGTTTCAGTCGGCTTGCCGGTGATGGGATCGAGTACGGCGTAGGAAAATGGCTCGTCGGTGGTTTCGTTTTTGAAGCCTTGGTTGTAGCCGCTCGTCAACACCAGCAGGGTCTTACCATCTGGGCTCAGGGTCGCGGCAACCGCACTGTTGGCATCGGCGGTGCCATCCGAACGCAGGTCCGTTTTCAGTTGCTGGAAGGTGGAACAAGGCGCCGCCGTTGGCGTGATGGTCTTACCCGTGGGCAGGATCGTAGGAAGGACGAGGTTGGAGCATTTCGGTTGGTGATCGAGTTTAAGAGAGCCACTTCCCACAAGCTCGGCATCCTCGGCCAATGCCCCGGCTGCCGGGAGCACCGCCGCCACCAACCACAAAACGGATCGTGCGACAGGTTTTAACACCATGGGTTCCTCCCCCTTGGTAGGGAACACTATTTTTATGAGCAACGGATCTTCGTGCCGACGTAGAAACGGTTGTCCAGACATAAGACACGGACCGTACTGAACCATGGATTTTATAAAAAGTTTGCTACATCAATGTGAATCGAAGATGAGCTTTCAATTGCTGATCAAGGAGAAAACTTGTTAACAAGGATGGGACAGAGATAACAAGCTTCTAGCCGGCCACCTCTTTGGTCTGAAAGAGCTCGGACCATTGCCCAAATTTTCATCTGACCCTTGAGCAGCAACTTCAACTCTGGATTGGGCCGCCGCTGGTGAAAACGGCGAATTTGATGCTGGACGAGCCGGTGTTGATCACTAAATCCCTTGTCTCATGAACCTTATCCTCCCGCTTTCAGCAAGGCCGCACCCTTACGCTGGGCCTCGGCAAATAGTACAGCGACCGCGCAGGAGGCCAAGCGGGCTTGGGGACCGTCGGCGCGGCTGGTCAGCACGATAGGCGCGCGGGCGCCGAGCACGATGCCAGCCGCCTCCGCCCCGGCCATGAAGGTCAGTTGCTTAGCCAGCATATTGCCGGCTTCCAAATCGGGCACCACCAGGATGTCGGCCTTGCCCGCCACCGGCGATTTGATGCCCTTGGTCCGTGCCGCCTGCTCGTCGATGGCGTTATCGAACGCCAGCGGGCCATCCAGGATGCCACCGACGATCTGGCCACGATCCGCCATCTTGCACAGCGCGCCTGCTTCCAGGGTAGAAGGTATCTTGTGGGTTACTGTCTCCACCGCCGACAGAATCGCGACCTTAGGCTCTGCAATGCCGATGGCATGAGCAAGTTCGATGGCGTTTTGGATAATGTCGTGCTTGTCCTCCAGGGTCGGCGAAATATTGATGGCAGCGTCGGTGATGATGATCGGGCGCGGATAGGTGGGCACTGCCATCAAGAAGCAATGGCTGATCCGCCGCTCGGTGCGCAGGCCATTCTCTTTCTTAACCACCTCGGCTAACAATTCGTCGGTGTGCAGGCTGCCCTTCATCAAGGTCTGCGCCTCGCCGGCCAACACCAGGGCAACCGCCAGCTCAGCGGAATGATGGCTGTGCTCCGACGCCACCAGCCGATAGCGCGAAATATCCAGATTCTGTTGCGCGGCGATGGCTTTGATTCTCTCTTCCGGACCGATCAGGATCGGCGTAATCAAATTGTGTTCGGCCGCCTCGACCGCGCCGCGCAACGAATCAGGACTACAGGGATGGACAACCGCGCAACTCAAGGCGGGAAGCCCCTCGCAAGCTTTCAACAACTCTAGGTAGCGGTTATCACGCCGCAACTGTACTTTTGGCAAATTCAACAGCTCGTGCCGGATTTTCTCCCTGGGCACCAAAACCTCGATCCAACCGGTCGCAACTTCTTCGCCCGTCGGATCGACTGCTCGACATTCAAGCAGCACGGTACCGGTGGCCGGCTGTTTTTCCTTGACTATCGCGGTCGCGGTCACCGGCACGCCAATCGCCACCGGCCGGCGCAGACGAACGTCAATGCGCTGGGCCACCGAGCCTAAGCCGGGCAATCGAGTACCAGCCAGCGACGCGAATAGCGCCGCCGACCAGCCAGTTTGCCCTCCACCCTGCCCGAACATCGAAGTGTCGGCCGGGCCGGGATCCAAGTCGATCAAGTTGAAGTTGCCGGTGATGATTCCCAGCGCTTCGACGCTATCCCGATCCAGTGCCCACGTCAGGCTGGCTTGATCACCGATCTGAATTTCATCGAACGTCTTGTTTTCAATGATGTCGTTCATGCCTCATTGTCCGTGTATTTTCGGTCGCTGCCGGTTGGGTGGCAAAAATTACCAAGGATCCTACGGGATGATCATGACATGAGTTGGCGCTGTCGAGCGATTGCCCACATCGAACCCACCAGACTGATTAGGGAGCCAGCCAGAAGCGGCCGCTTCAAGCCAGACTATTCAAGTCCGCTGCGGTTAGTATTTTGTCGTTCATGAGCCTTACTCGCCGCTTGCCGTACGCTCAGTGGAGTTGGCCGCTCGGCAAAGGTAACCAACTCTGTCGCCAAGCGGCCGGTCGCGCTAGAATCGGCGCCGTTCGTCCAACGCTCTCTCCTTTCAACGCGGACCGTCCGGTGACCTTTTCCAAGCGACCTACCGACCAACCCATCGGCGTATTCGATTCCGGGGTAGGAGGTTTGTCGGTGTTGCGACGGATCCAAACCGATCTCTCCCACGAAACGCTGCTATACGTCGCTGATTCCGGTCATGCGCCCTACGGCAACAAACCGAACGAATTCATCGCGCGGCGCTCGGTCGCCATTACCGAATTCTTGCTGGAACACCGCGCCAAGGCGGTGGTGGTGGCCTGCAACACGGCCACGGCAGCGGCGATTGCCCAGCTGCGCAATCGATTCCATGTGCCGATCATCGGCATTGAACCCGCCATTAAGCCAGCCGTGGCCGCGACCCGCTCCGGCGTGGTTGGCCTCCTCGCCACTGGCAACACGGTGCGCAGCAACAAATTCGCTGCCCTCCTCGACCAACATGGCCACCGGGCACGGGTCATGGTGCAACCTTGTCCTGGCTTGGCCGATTGCGTGGAACGTGGTGAATTGCACGGTTCCCATCCTCGCGCTCTGCTGGAAAAATTCCTGGAACCGTTACTGGCGCAGGGTGCGGATACCCTGGTGCTGGGTTGCACGCATTACCCGTTCCTGATTCCGCTGATCCAACAGTTGGTCGGTCCGGACGTTGTCATCCTTGATCCTAGTGCGGCGGTGGCCCGACAGTTGCGTCGGCGACTGGAAGCAGCGAGTGTATTGGCGAACAGCCTCGCAATAGGCGATACCCGCTACTGGACCAGCGGCCCGCTGGAACGAACCGCTCAAGTGATGGGCCGACTATTGGGCTATCCGGTCGCGGTTGAACCCTTGCCGGAACCCTTCCGGTACGACGGCACTCCCACCTTCTCCGGCCTGGAACCACTCCCCGCGCTGGCGACCGAGGCTCATCCAACACAGTGAGCGCCGCCTAGGAAAATGAGTAGTGCTTGCGGATCGGCACATCGACCCGCCATGTACAGCGCATTCCCTTGGGAAAGGTCACCAAATCGCCCCGCCCGATTTCGACCGGCTCGCTGCCTTCAGGTGTGACGGTCACGCGGCCTTCCAGTACATAGCAAGTTTCCTCGGCATCGTATTCCCAAGGAAATTCAGACGCCTCCTTCGTCCAGATTGGCCAGCTTTCGACGTTCAGTTCTCGCAATCGCTCAGGATCGGGATTCGTATCGATACGGATCTTGCTCATACGTTGGCTCTACCTGGATAGAAGTCAGTCGATTCGATAACCATTGCGCCGCATGGCATCCAAACCACCTTTATTCTCGACTTGGTGATATCCCAACTGGTGCAACGTCTGTTCGGCGATGCCAGCACGCCCACCGCTGCGACAATAGAGCACAATGCGTGATTCGTGGTCCGGAGCGAAGGCAGCGATGCGCTGGGCGATTTGGTCATAGGGAATATTGACCGCTTCCCGAACGTGCTCTTGCCGGTATTCGCCCTCGGTGCGCACATCCACGACCAGTGGCTGGCCGGCAACCGGCGGTCCACCGTGGTCGGCCAAAGCCGGCAGGGTCCATAATAATAAGGTGAGAAATCCTGCTGCTTTCGTCATGAGGCCGCTCCTCTAAAATCAGAAAGATACGAGGTTTTCGCCCTAACTCTGGACGAACCTCAGTATTTACATCAACTTTGGAGCGGAAACCGAGCTTTGCAAAACCCTGCCTCAACCCCCTCTCCTTTGGAGAAGGGGATTTTAACGAATTTCCTAACCTGGCTGCTTGCCGGCAGCGGGAATTTCCACCGCCAGATATAACGATCCCTGGTCGCGCTTCACCAACAGCGGTACCCGCTTGCCACGCGGCAATTCCCTGACCAGTTGCCGCAGGTGTGCAGCGTCCTTGATCTTTTGGTTGTTCAGGCTCAGCAGGATGTCCCCCGGTTGCACACCCGCCTCGGCGGCGGCGCCCGGCCCGACTTGTTGCACCAGTACGCCCTCGCCGGCGCCGCGCTGGCCAGCCGGCAAATCGGCGACCACCACGTTCAGGCGGGGCGAGCCATCGTCCGGAACATCGTTCAGCGCCAGTTCCCGTTGGTCCTTGTCAGGCAGTTGTCCGAGCGTGACGGCGATTTCTCGCTCCTTACCGTCGCGAATCACGGTTAATGCTTTGCTGGTGCCCGGTTTGGTCGAACCCACCAGGGGTGGTAGATCGGCGCTGTCGTTGATCGGTTTGTCGGCATAAGCAACGATGATGTCGCCTGCTTTAAGTCCCGCTTTGGCGGCGGGGCTGTCCTGGCCGACTTCCGCGATCAGCGCACCGTGCGGTTGATCGAGATTAAATGAGCGGGCCAGATCTTGCGTTACCTCCTGCAAGGTGATGCCCATCCACCCTCGCGTTACGTGACCGTCAGCCTTGAGTTGCGCGACCACGTCCATCGCCACATCGACCGGAATGGCGAACGACAGCCCCATGTAACCGCCGCTGCGGCTGAAAATTTGCGAGTTGATGCCCACGACCTTGCCGGTCAGGTCGAACAGCGGCCCGCCAGAGTTACCGGGGTTGATCGGCACATCGGTCTGAATGAACGGGACATAGGTATCGTTCGGCAAGGACCGACCCAAGGCGCTGACGATGCCCTTGGTCGCGGTGCGCTCCAACCCAAACGGCGCACCGATGGCGAACACCCATTGCCCAACCTTGAGAGCGCCGGCATTGCCGATCGTGACGGTTGGCAAATTTTTGGCGTCGATTTTCAGCAACGCAATATCGGACTGCGAATCGCTGCCAATCACCTTGGCTGGAAACTCGCGCTTGTCGTTCAGTCTGACAGTGATTTTGTCCGCCTCGTTCACCACATGTCGGTTGGTGATGATATAACCGTCGGTGGAAATGATGAAACCGGACCCTAGGCCTTGAACTGGCATGCCTCTTCCACCTTTCGGCATGGGTGGCATGGGGAAATGCTTGAAAAATTCGCCGAAGGGATTGTCGTCGTCATTCAGATTCGGAATACCCTGCCAAGCCAAGGCCGGTTGACTCTTGCCGGTAACCGTGATGTTCACCACCGCCGCCGCGTTCTGCTGGACCAGCGCGCTGAAATCAGGGACGGTCATTTCCACCTGGACCGGCGGGGCAGCATCAGCCGCCAGCGCCGGCGGCAATATGCCGGTCGCCAATACCGCCCCTCCGGCGGCCAGCGCCACCGCCACCACGAGTTTTTTGAGCTTGCTAGGAACTTGCATGGTCGTCATCTCTTTCGCAATGTCAATTTCACCGGGATCGGAACCGACCCGATCCCCCATTGCACGCTAGTGTGGACGACCTTGCTTAAGGAAAACTTAAGGCGGAAACGGTTTTACGTGCTTCTTCAAAAATGCTCTACTGGCTATTAAACATTGCCATGTGTATTCATGCATTGCCGTAGTTTGGATACGAACCGACCCGTTGGCATCGCTGAATCGTGCCTTGATCGCCAAGGAAATAGGCAAGGCAGCCCCGCATGTGACCGCAAACCGTTCGCTGGTTAGGCGCGAGATTGAATTCCCGATTTTTTCCGGGCTTCGGTTCAATCTGGATCGTCGGTGGTAGCGATGAATACATCGTCCACCTCATTGATATGGAAACGGCGCGGCTTGTCGGCGATCGGTAGATCGCTTTCGCTCAAGCCGGATTTTTCCAGCATGTAGGCGCGAACGGCGGGATCGCTTAGAGTGGCTTCGTGGTTCTCCAACCACTCACGCATTTTAGGATCCTGCGGCTGAAAAATATGGACTTCGCGGTGACCGCGTTCCAGCACTGCGTAGGCAGGCGGATCGCCGAATTCCATGAGCTTTGTGTAACCCATGCCTTCGTACATTTGCGCTGTCTGTCTGACACTGCCGAGCACTTTGCCGTCACCCTCGTAGGAGGGACCGCAGTCGAAACGGTTACCCTTCTCCATCAGATAACGGCGAACGGCTTTGAGCGCAGCGTCGAAGCTGCTCGTTTGTTTACTCGCTTCACTCACTAAAGATGCCTCCCATGTACCGAACTCCAGGAAACAATAGCATCGACCAGGCACGAATTGCTGCGTTGCTGCTCATGACCGCTGCCGCGCTGATCCCAACGCCACCGGCGATCAGCGAACCGCTGCCACCCTGCCTCGCGACCAGTGAGCGGGAAACAATCCAGGCTACCGTTATGAAAACCTCGCCGCCTCCGATAGAACTACTGGCTCGGCTGGTTCATGCCGAAGGCCGCTCCACCAGCTTCGCCGAGGACGTCCGCGTCTATCAAGCGATTGCTTGGGGCATCATGAACCGGGTACGCTTGGGCGAAGTCTCCAGTGCAGCGCGCCGTCGCTACGGTGCGGGCATTGTCGGCACAATCTTCCGCAAGGGGCAGTTTAATCCGGCCCTCTCGATCCGTTCGCCGTTCTCACGGGATTTTTTGTGCCCGCAAGACTTAGCCAGTTGGCGGCGGGCTTGGGAAGCCGCACAAACGGCCTTGCGAGGCCAGGATAACCCTTTCATTCAAACCGCCTGGGAACGCGGCCACGGCCTATCGTTGGTAGTGAATTTCTACTATCCCCACTCGTCTCAAGCGCGCGGACCGCTAGCGCCTTGGGAAGGAAATTGGGATCTGCGTTTTATCGGCGAAGTTCCCATCAGGGCACCTCGAAAAACCGGACATGAAGCCGGCAAAATGGGCAAAGCAAGGTGCCTGAGGCGTGAGCCTCACAATATCTTTGGTTTGTGCCCCGGCCCGAAGGGTTCATCCCCGCCCGAAATCACCATCCCGGTCGTACCGGGATCGCACTTGGGCGTTAGAAAGCGACCACACCGTATGCCTTGAGAATGCACAGGCGACGTAGGTTGTAGACCGCTGCCTTCCCCGTGAGTTGGAAGGTCGCTCGATCCAGACCGATACATCGTAGGAGTTTTCCGCCCATCTGCTCCATAGCGGCGAAGACGTGTTCGACCCGCGCCCGAACCCGGGCAATGCGGGTGTTGCGGCGCGCCTGGCAGGCGGACAGCGGTTTGCCTTTCTTTGCCTTGCGCTGGATGTGTACTCGCCAACCCTGGGTCTTGAGGCGCCGCTCACGTTCACCATCAACATAGCCCTTGTCGCCATAAAGATCACGGCCGGTATTCGCGTGATCCAGGACATCTTCCAGGTGCAGGGTGTCGTTCTCCGCAGCGGTGCTGACCTTGACCTGGCGGATCAGCTTGTAGCGTCGGTCGGCGCTGACCGAGACCTTGTAACCGAAGTAGGATTTGCCGTGCTTCTTCGTCCAGGTGGCCTCCATGTCCTTCTGCCGGCGCTGGGCCGGCTTCCAGTCCACCGGCATCGCCGACGCTTTCAGCAATTCCCGTTCTTTTTCCGTGACGTGCTGGCGAGGAACGGGAACCAGACTGGCGTCCACCATCTGCCCACCACGAGCAATATAACCCTGCTGGGCCAGTTGACGATGCACCGCCTCAAACAGCGCGTCTCCCGCCTTCGCCACCGTCAACCGCTCGCGGAAGGTCCAGAATGTGGTGCGATCGGGTATCTGACTACTGTGCCGCAGGCCCAGGAAACGCTGGAAGCTCAGTCGATCCAGCACTTGGTATTCCATCTGTTCGTCACTCAGTCCATATAAATCCTGAAGAACCAGGGCACGTACCATCAACTCGGTGGGAAACGGTGGACGCCCCCCACGTGCCCGTCCGGGTCGCGGCGCTACCCGGTCCATCTCCGCCGCCAGCGCCTTGAAGTCAACCTGCTGCTCCATGACTTGCAGCACATCGCCCAGACGATCCAATTTGGCTTCCCGTTCCTGGGCGGCAAACAGGCTTTCTTTGATCATCGGATATCCGGGCTCTTGGCGGGGATCAACAACCCTATTTTCTCATAACAAGGTTTTTCGAGGTGCCCATCAGTGGCGCGGTTCTACCTGCCGACCGCGTTCGATTCTACCGTCTCACGACGCCGCCTACCGATATCTCGGATTGATAAACCTCATTGTCTAATTTTTATATTTAAAATCAAAAAATTAAATATCAACCCCGCCGCTCTCAAAAAGTATTTTTGTCACAACAACCAACATAAAATCAACTAATTGATAAATATCAATTATTTTTAATAAATCAACGATTAAAAACAATTATTTCACAATTGTAAAAATATTACATTTTAAATTAAACAGTTGCGTTTATTTATTTTTCATGTTTTCGTGGTGCCGTATCGCAATATGTTTCCTTACGGAGCGATATGGCAATGGCTACCTTGAAACACTGAGCATAGAGATTGATGACCGCCGCACGAGGTTGCGAAACAATGCTATCCGTGAGAGCGCTGGGGGAACCGGTCGGAGAGCCTGCTAGACTCCCGAAAACCATTCTTAAGGAACCCCCAGCCATGCGGCAAGAATCCGAAACATCGGCCCCTGCCGACGACAATCCTGAATTGCACCGCTTTCCCTGCACTCAATGCGGCGCTTCACTCGAATACGCACCTGGCACTGACGTGCTGCGGTGTGGGCATTGCGGTCACGAGAATCGAATCCCTTCTTCCACCGCGCCGATTTTGGAACAAGATTTTCGGGAGATGCTACGCGCTCTGGCGACCAACACGCCAACTTGCGAAAACATCGCGATCCACTGCGATTCCTGCGGGGCGTCCTATAGCTTTGACGCAGCGACTCACGCCGGTCAGTGCCCCTTTTGCGGCTCGCCGGTAGTGGCGCGCACCGAACGTCGGCGTCAGCTGCCGGTACAGGCGCTGCTGCCATTCCAGATCGGTCGTGAAAAAGCCCGAACGGCCTTCCAGCGATGGCTGGGCGGTCTGTGGTTCGCGCCCGGTGGACTCAAGGACTACGCCCGTAACGATGCCCGCTTAATCGGGATGTACGTGCCGTACTGGACCTACGACGCCGAGACCACCACGCGCTATCAGGGCGAACGCGGTGACGATTATCCGGTTCAGGAAATTTATCGCGCAATTGAAAACGGCCAAGAGGTGGAACGGGTTCGCACTGTGATCAAGACTCGCTGGACACCGGCGGCAGGCGTGGTCTCGCGCTTCTTCGACGATGTATTGGTGCTGGCCAGCCGATCGCTGCCGCAAACGGTGACCGAACGGCTGGAACCCTGGGATTTGGGCAATCTAGCGCCTTATCGGGAGGAATATCTGAGCGGTTTTCAAAGCGAAATGTATCAGGTGGGATTAGAGCAGGGTTTCGAGCGCGCCCGCGAACTGATGATGCCTGTCATCCGTCGCGATATCGAGCAGGATATCGGCGGCGACCATCAGCGCATTCAGGCCCTCGATACTCGTTACGGCGGGATCCGCTTCAAGCATATCCTGCTACCGGTCTGGATGTCAGCGTTCCGATTCCGCGACAAAATCTATCGCTTCGTGGTGAACGGCCGCACAGGAGAGGTGCAGGGCGAACGGCCTTACAGCGGATGGAAGATCGCGCTAGCCGTTTTGCTGGCAACCCTGCTCATCGGTGGAAGTCTGGCCGCCTGGCAATATTTCCAGACGACCCAGCACTGACCAGCGTCGTATTTCAGGCTGTGCTATGGCCGGATGTCAAAAGCACAATCGACTTAAAAGTATGAATTCAATCAATTCATAATAACATGATTCATAGCTTGGTTAAGTAATCGGCTCATTTTGAGCCTATAATTGAAAATATAGGTTACATTGTACCATTTTTTTTCAAAAACAACCAAAAATAGTTGAATTCAATTTTCGACATGTATATATTGATACCTGCTTGATAAAGGCAAAACTACCGAAAGGTAGCGACGCAAAACTACTGGCCTAATCCTCATACAGAAGAGGCAAGGTCGCAGAGTCGCCAAGCGAACATAACCATCATCGCTGTAAAGACAGAAGATCTTGGTATTGTCATGTTCGCATGGCAATAAATTTGGAGATCTATAAATGTCTACCACAGCGACTTCGACAGGGCTCAATCCAATCCGGCGCCTACTGGGATGGTTGAGCATATTGGTGTTTTTATTTTCAACGAACGTTTTCGCAGGCCAGGTCAGTTTGGCCTGGAATGCCAGCACCAGCACCGTCAGCGGTTATAAGGTGTATTACGGAACCGCTAGCGGTAATTACGCGTCCAACGTAAATGTCGGCAACGCGACGACTTCCACGGTATCCAACCTGACCGACGGCTCGACTTATTATTTTGCGGTCAAAGCCTATGACAGCGCGGGGAACGAAAGTGGATTCTCCAACGAAGTCAGCCAGACCATGGCCGTTGCGGCCCCGGTCGCCAGCTTCAGCGCGGACAAAACCTCGGGCACGGCGCCGGTCACGGTCAATTTGGCCGATACCTCGACCGGTACGATCACCAGTCGCGTGTGGGATTTGGGCGACGGCACCACCAGCACCGCCCAAAGCGTCGCAAAAACCTACAACTCGGCGGGCAACTACACCGTGACACTGACCGTCGGCAATTCGGGCGGCACCACCACCGCCACCAAGACCATCTCGGTGACGACTTCCACGGCGACCGCACCGGTGGCTAGTTTCAGCGCCACCCCGACTTCCGGAACCGCGCCACTGCTGGTAACCCTGAGCGACACTTCGACCGGCACCGTTTCGACCCGCACTTGGGATTTGGGCGACGGCACCACTAGCACCGCCCAAAGCGTCGCGAAAACCTACAACTCGGCGGGCAGCTACACCGTGAAACTGACCGTCGACAACTCGGGCGGCAGCACTACGACGAGCAAGACCATTTCGGCGACCGCTTCGACGCCAACGGCCAATTTCACCGCCAGCCCTACCTCCGGCGCAGCACCTCTGCCGGTCACGTTCAGCAATAGCTCGACGAATGCGGTCAGCTATAGTTGGAGCTTTGGCGACGGCACCACCGACACTGCGCAAAACCCCTCGCACACCTATGCCAACGCGGGTACCTACACCGTAACCCTGACCGCTACCGGCTCCAGCGACACCATGCCCAGCACCAAGACCCAAACCATCACTGTGTCTGCGGCGAGCGCGAGCACCGACGGGCTGGTTGCGGCTTACAACTTCGAGGAAGCGAGCGGCAACACCGTGGTCGATGCTTCGGGCAACGGCAATCATGGCACTATCAATGGCGCCACATGGACCACGGCGGGTAAATTCGGCAGCGCGCTATCCTTTAATGGGACCAGTAACCTAGTGACGGTCAACGATTCGGCTTCCCTAGACCTGACCACTGGCATGACACTGGAGGCGTGGGTGTATCCTACTAATCTGAGGGGGTGGCGTGGCGTAATATCTAAGGAGCAGCCTCTACCTGCAGGACCTGCCTATTATCTCTATGCGAATTCTTCTGTTAATAAGGTGGCAGGAGGTATCGACTTGAATAATAACCTAAATGGTGGATCAAAACTTCCGCTCAATACATGGACGTATTTGGCCGTTACATATGACGGTACAACTGAACGGCTTTATATCAATGGGGATGAAGTGGCAAACCTTCAGTTAAATAAGGAAATCACAGTCTCCACTGGAGCACTGCATATTGGTGGCATACCTATAGTAGGTGGTGATTATTTCAAGGGCTATATTGATGAGGTTCGTATCTACAGTCGTGCCTTGGCTAAAACTGAAATCAATACCGACATGAATACAGCGGTTGCGACTTCCTCGCCTCCCTCTCTCTTACTAGGCAAACAAGAGATCGGATCATTGTCTGACTCTGTTTCACAGGGTATAGCAGTGGCGTTTCAGACGACAGCTTTAGTTACAGGTCAGGTCACTAATTTCCCCCTGTATGTGAGTAATGATTCAGCTTCCACCGAACTGGCTGTGGGCCTCTATAGCAATAACAACGGACACCCAAGCACATTATTGGGCCAGGGGACTTTAAGTTCTCCTTCGGCTGGAAACTGGAATAAAATTCCATTACCTGCTACTAAGATCAGTGCCGGTACAACATATTGGGTAGCGATCCTGAGTTTGAATGGTACTCTCAAATTCAGTGATAAGGTAGGAAGTGTGGCTACGCCTAGTGAAACAAGTCGTACTACTACACTCACCACATTGCCAAGTACTTGGATAACTGGCACTGTCTCTGGCAACGGCCCACTATCTGGGTATGGAGTAGGGTACTAAAAGTATCAGATTAAGCAAACAATCCTTGGTTCAGTTTGGGTTAAACTGGTAGGTGCTGTCAATCAGCCAAGCACAACTCAAGTTGAGCCACTGTTGTTATGTTGATATCAACCACGAATCCTGTATAACGAATTCAAATGTTGAGGAATTACCATGAAAACTCTGCCTATTTTTCCAGCACACATGAAAAAGATCGTCATTTATGGTTTATTTGCCACTGCGATGTTAAGCCAAGCTGCAATGGCAACTACCTATTATGTACGTACCGATGGAGGAACCAGCACACAATGCACGGGACTTGCTGATGTGGCGTATCCGGGGAGCGGGACGAATCAAGCCTGTGCTTTCGCCCATCCAGCCTGGGCGCTTGGTACTTCGGGAGCAGCGGGAAAAATGGTCGGTGGAGATACGCTGATTATCAGTGCAGAGCAATACATGGTCGGTTACGGAATGCCAAACAATCCTAACGGGGGTCAGGATTTCTCCTATGATTCGGTTTTGAATGCTCCGCCGAAGGGGCCATCATCTACAAACAAAACGAAAATATATGGGAAAGGATATGATACAGGCTGTGCCGGAACAAAAGCGCAACTTTGGGGTACAGAGCGAGTCTGGCAGGTTTTAACTGTTGGGAGCAATACCGATGTACAGTGCCTCGAAATTACCGATCACTCCGCCTGTATTGAGGGTGGACCGAGAGATGGGAGTGTTGGCGGGTTTCCTGTGCAATGTGTGAGAGATACGTATCCGCACGGCCCGTGGGGTTCTGTTGGCCTTAATGTTTCTGATAAGTCTAGCGATGTCTCGCTCGCCAATGTTGATATACATGGTATGGCGCTTCGCGGAATTTTCGCCTATCACGTTGGCAATATGGATCTTACCAATGTGAGCATAATTGGAAACGGGTTCGTAGGCTGGGACAGTGACGGGGATTCCTCGGATGACTCGTATACAGGAACGATCACTCTCACGAACAGCAAAATCGAGTGGAATGGATGCGGAGAAAAATATCCGCTGACCACATCAGACCTTTCCTCGTCAACCGACAAGCATCACTGCTGGAGTCAGGATCAGGGTGGCTATGGCGATGGTATCGGGCTTGGGGATGGCAACCCAGGAAACTGGACATTTATAAATTCCAGTGTTTCATGGAATACATCGGACGGAGTCGACATTCTACATGGCAACGGTACCGGAACGGTCAGGTTTTTCCGTTCCAAAGCAGAAGGAAATGCAGGACAACAATTTAAAACCAGCGTTGCGAATAGCTTTATTGAAAATTCGATTATTATCGGGAACTGTGGATTTTTCCACGGGCAGGTGTTTACTTCAACCAAAAGTAGTGGAGGCGGCAATGTCGCGTTCAATGACTGCCGAGCAAATGGCGACACCATCTCGTTTGATAGTGTTACAGGGGGCCAAACCCTTCGAATTTCTAACTCAACCATTTTAAGTAACGGAAATGTCATTATTCTCTCTGCTGGCACCGGTTGTAATGCATCGACAAAAATATATGCCTATAATAATATTATTTATGGTGGCACTAAATTTGATAGTGGTTCCGATTTATCAGCGTTTTACTATGCTGCTGGCGCGGGCGGAAATGGTGATGGAGCTTGTGGATCACTCGGAATTACTGAAGACTACAATATTGTCTACAATGCGACCAACATGTCGTTCTGTACTGGTGCTCATTCGAAGTGTGGAGTTAATCCGCTTTTTTCAGGAACTATCAAACAAGGACCATCGGGTAATTACTACTCAACTCCGGATTATGCCCAACAATTAAAATTGATGTCTACCTCCCCAGCAATCAATGCCGCCAATCTGGGCATTACTTTGAACGGAACCAGCGATGACTATTTAAATAATGCGCGTGGCTCAACGTGGGATATAGGGGCATATGAATCTGCTGCTACTGGTATTGGTGGTACTACCCTGCAAGCACCTAGGAACCTCTATATAGTGCAATAGTCTTTGCTTTGTCTGCCATAGTAAGAATAACGCCTGGCTCTGCCAGGGGATGGTTACATAAATAAATGACCCCGCAGCCTTGGCTGCGGGGTCCATGGCACCTGATTACCTGTCGGGTCCCGGATGGTTGATAGGTTTTTTTTGAAAGAGAGCGGGTTTGATCTGGTAATACTCCTTGAGGGCACCTCGAAAAACCTTGTTATGAGAAAATAGGGTTGTTGATCCCCGCCAAGAGCCCGGATATCCGATGATCAAAGAAAGCCTGTTTGCCGCCCAGGAACGGGAAGCCAAATTGGATCGTCTGGGCGATGTGCTGCAAGTCATGGAGCAGCAGGTTGACTTCAAGGCGCTGGCGGCGGAGATGGACCGGGTAGCGCCGCGACCCGGACGGGCACGTGGGGGGCGTCCACCGTTTCCCACCGAGTTGATGGTACGTGCCCTGGTTCTTCAGGATTTATATGGACTGAGTGACGAACAGATGGAATACCAAGTGCTGGATCGACTGAGCTTCCAGCGTTTCCTGGGCCTGCGGCACAGTAGTCAGATACCCGATCGCACCACATTCTGGACCTTCCGCGAGCGGTTGACGGTGGCGAAGGCGGGAGACGCGCTGTTTGAGGCGGTGCATCGTCAACTGGCCCAGCAGGGTTATATTGCTCGTGGTGGGCAGATGGTGGACGCCAGTCTGGTTCCCGTTCCTCGCCAGCACGTCACGGAAAAAGAACGGGAATTGCTGAAAGCGTCGGCGATGCCGGTGGACTGGAAGCCGGCCCAGCGCCGGCAGAAGGACATGGAGGCCACCTGGACGAAGAAGCACGGCAAATCCTACTTCGGTTACAAGGTCTCGGTCAGCGCCGACCGACGCTACAAGCTGATCCGCCAGGTCAAGGTCAGCACCGCTGCGGAGAACGACACCCTGCACCTGGAAGATGTCCTGGATCACGCGAATACCGGCCGTGATCTTTATGGCGACAAGGGCTATGTTGATGGTGAACGTGAGCGGCGCCTCAAGACCCAGGGTTGGCGAGTACACATCCAGCGCAAGGCAAAGAAAGGCAAACCGCTGTCCGCCTGCCAGGCGCGCCGCAACACCCGCATTGCCCGGGTTCGGGCGCGGGTCGAACACGTCTTCGCCGCTATGGAGCAGATGGGCGGAAAACTCCTACGATGTATCGGTCTGGATCGAGCGACCTTCCAACTCACGGGGAAGGCAGCGGTCTACAACCTACGTCGCCTGTGCATTCTCAAGGCATACGGTGTGGTCGCTTTCTAACGCCCAAGTGCGATCCCGGTACGACCGGGATGGTGATTTCGGGCGGGGATGAACCCTTCGGGCCGGGGCACAAACCAAAGATATTGTGAGGCTCACGCCTCAGGCACCTTGCTTTGCCCATTTTGCCGGCTTCATGTCCGGTTTTTCGAGGTGCCCTGGAGCTTGGCGATGGGGGTGACATGCCCGAGATTCTTCTGGGGGATGTGCTGATTATAGAGGTGGAGATACTTGAACAGGGTGGTTTCCAGATGCCGGGCGGAGGCGAAGGCGGTGGTTTTCAACACCTCGGCGACGCGGCCGTTGAAGCGTTCGATCATGCCGTTGGTCTGGGGATGTTTGGGCTTGATCAACCGGTGGTTGATGCCGTGCGCGGCGCAGGTTTGATCGAAGGCGTGCCGGCCGGTCGGCTCGCGCTCGCCGGTGGCGCAGAAGCGGTCGGTGAACTCCTTGCCGTTGTCGGTGAGGACGGTCCACACGAGGAACGGCGCCTTGGCCCGCAGGCGTTCCAGGAAGCCGGCGGCGGTGGCGGCGGACTTGTCCGGTTGGATCTCGAAATAGACCCAGCGGCTGGCCCGGTCGATGGCGGCGAGCAGATAGCGATGTTCGGCCTCGTCGGGCATTTGGGGCAGGTACTTCACATCCACATGCACGAAGCCCGGTTCATAATCTTTGAAGGTCTTGGGCAATGGGGGGTTGCCTTCCGCCTCCGGCAGCAGGTCCGCCAGCCGAGCCACGCCGTGGCGGCGCAAACACCGGTCCAGCGCCGAGCGCGACAGCGCCGGACAGACGAACTCGCGGGCCACCACCCGCAGGTCGTCCAGCGGCAACAACAGGAGCTTGCGCAGCTCCACCACCACGAATTCTTGCATCGGCGTCAGCGTCGTGGCCAGCCGGTGCGGGGTGTGCGGGCGATCCTGCACCGTGTCCCATCCCCGCCAGCGCCGGACGGTGGTTTCGCTCACCCCGATTTCCACGGCCAGTTCGGCCGTCGGTCGGGTCGAGGCTTGGAGGTACGCCCGCTGTTTGGGCGTGGTGGTGGCGTTGGCATGCAGCCGAATCTCCATCAGGGCCTCCGTAGCGCGAGGATCAGATCGTGCAAGAACCGTCGCGATTCCAGCAGACGACAGCTTCGAGTGTCAACATAATCTCGCGGGACCCGACAATTACCCATAAATTCACCCATCGCCGGGATAAGCGGCACGGCCGGCCTCCAACGCGATGGCAAACGCTCTGACTTTTTGCATCCCTTCCCAGAGGGCCTTGGGGCATAAGCGCCAACTTAATGGGTAACACATTGAATAATATGTAAAAGAATGGGAGGCTCAAGGTTTCGACATCTTGTTCGCCATCGGAGGACCGATCCCGATGAACCTGCCATTTGGAAATCCTGACACGACATTTGAAAGTTTCTTGCAAGAGTTGCCGGCGGACTACGCGGACTTGGCGCGGGAGTTCAAGGCGTTTGCTCGGTCGCGCAAGATCAAGAACCCCGCCCAGTTGCTGCAAGTGGTCATGAGCTACTGTGGGCTGGACGCCGTGTTGCGGGAAACGGCGGGACAGTTCACGCTGCTCGAGGAACGCCTCACCGATATGGCGATCCACCAGCGCTTGAAAGCCTGTGGACCTTGGGTGAAGGCGTTGCTGGGCCGGCTGATGGGCGAGGCCGCCCGCCCCCTGATCGAGGGGCATCTGCGCTTCATCATCGTGGATGGGTCGACCGTGCAAGGTCCGGGGGCGACGGGCCATAAGCGCTAAGATAAAAATTCCTCCAAGTTGTCGCCCTGATACCGCCGCCGTTTGCGGGGTGGCTCGCGTAGTGCGGCGGCAATATTGTTCCAGTCGCGCAGACCGTCGAGCAGAGTCAGTTGCGGGTTGACAGCGCGAGCGATGAGGAAGCGCATCATCGCCACCTCACGCCACCGACTGTGTCGGCCTTTGCTCTTGAAGCTGGAAGTAGCCCCAAGGGGAAAAACGCTCGCCAACCGCGATGAGTGTTTCGATCAGGGTGGCTACGAACAGTTTTCCTTGTAGCCAAGCCTTGGCGCCCACGAGGTCAGTCTTCTTCAGGTGGCCCAGATGCAGCAGTGACTTCAAGCGCTTAAATGCCAACTCGATTTGCCATCGGTGGCGGTACATCTCAAGGATCGGGTGCGCCGGCACGTTCGGCAGGGTCGTCAGCACGACGATGTATCCCGCCGCCTCCAGCGTGTCGGGTTGGAGATCGCGGCCCTTCTTGGATGCCACCTCGCGCAGCTTGGCCTGCGTCTTGCGGGTCTGTTCGGCGCTCTTCTTGATCGCGCAGACACGAACAGCGAGGGGGCCTTCGTCATCGCGTATCCATGCCGGCCAATCCCACGCTTGGCCGACCTTGAGCTTGCGCAATTTGGGCAGCAATGCCAGCGCTCGCGCTTTGTCGTCTTCCAACGGCACACTGACCATGTTCATGCGCACGATGACATCGCCCTGATGATTGACGACGTGGCGAATGCCGCGCCGATGCGCCAGTCCGCGATCGGCCATCACGACATCGTTGGCTTTGACGGCAAAGCGAGTCAGCGTCTCGCCCTCTTCAGGCAGCGTGACGAGCACCTGCTCACAAGCCAAAGTGCTCAGGTCGATCATGTAGTGCAGTCGCCACGTCGACCCTGTGGCACCGGGTTCACACACCACGCTGGCGTCGACCAGGCGCATTCGCTTGCCCGGCAGCACATACTCGGCCGTGGCCGACAGGCGCAGACTCATCTGCTCGACCATCCACCGGAACCACTCGCCGCTGCCGCGCAGCCGACCCAGCAACGCCACATCGGACACCTTGATCAAGCCGCCCGCATCGGCGCGAACGGCGGTCTCGCGTAGCGAGCAGCCGTCAACCAGGTGGATCAGCAGTACACGCAGCAGCGTGGCGGCATCCTTGAATCCGCGAGTGCGCCGCAGCGCGCCAGTACGCCGCGCCGCCTCCTGCCACCCATCGGGCAACACCCGCTCAATGACTTCCCAGTCTTCGCCCAATCCGGCGAACATCTCTTCCCAATCAACATCGTCGGCGAATTCGTTCATGTCACTGCCCAGTCTTCTGTTGTTGTCAACAGGCCAGAAGTATAGCGCAGCGGGGCAATTTTATCTTAGCGCTTATGGGGCGACGGGCACCCAGTATCGGTTGCATCTGGCCCTCGATCTGGTCCGGCTGGACTGGGCCTATAGCCTGGTGACCGACGAGCATACCGGAGAGCAGTTGGCGCATTACCCGCTGTAGGACGGCGATGTGGTGATCGCCGATCGGGGCTATAACCGGGTGGACGACTGGATGGCGATGGCCGGTCGCGGCGTTGGCTTGGCCATCCGCTATAACCCGCATGGCCTGAAGCTGCACACCGCCGAGGGAGAAACTGCTGGAGCTGGAACCGGTGTTGCGGGCGACCACCGCCACGGACTTATGCTTGCCGGTTCAGGTGCGCAATGTCACCTTTCGGCGTAATGGCGCCAGGGATTTTCGGCGTAATGGCGCCACTACGAAGTGGTGGTTTAGGGGTTCGAACGGATTTCAAGCATGGGTGGTTTTTGCTCCTTTGGCAACCGGATGAGAGACCGATTGGGGTAACGGTTTTGGACTGCGATAACTATCGCCGTCGAGGACGACGCGGTAGGCGCCGTGGCGGAGCCGGTCCAGGGTGGCGGCACCGAGCAGCTTATTGGCGGGGAACGCGTCGCCCCATTCACCGAAATCGAGATTGCTGGTGAGGATCGTGGCGGTTCGCTCGTAGCGTTCGGCGACCAGGTCGTGAAAGGTCTCGTCCTCGGGTGGGCGCAGGGGCTTGAGGCCGAAATCGTCGATGATGAGCAGCGGGACATTGACCAAGGTCTGAAAGCGGCGCTCGAGGTTACCGACGACCTGGGCCTGGCGCAAGCTGGCGAGCAACTGGGTCTGGGTCGAGAACAGGACGTCGTGCCCTTGGCGGGCGACGAGATGGCCAATGGCCTGGGCGAGATGGCTTTTTCCGGTGCCGCAAGGCCCCACGATCAGGACGGCCACCTTTTCCTCGACGAAGCGTCCGGTGGCCAGATCATGGACCAGTGCTCGGTTCAGGGTGGGCAGGCGGTCGAAATCGAAGCACTCTAGGGTCTTCTGGCTGCGGAAGTTGGCGCGGCGCAGGCGCTGGGCCAGTTTCTTCTGCTCGCGACGGGCCACCTCGTCCTGGACCAGCAAGCCCAGGAAATCGGTGTAGGCCAGGTGGCGGTCGATGGCTTCGCGGTTGCGAGCTTCGAGCGAATCGAGGATGCCGGACAAACGGAGTTGCTTGAGCAGGGGGACGAGTTCGGGCAGGGCATTCATGCGGGCGCCTCAATGGAACAGGGTGCGGGGTTCGCGACAGAAGCGGCTACCTCGGGTGTAAGTGCTGGGCGTAGGGGTCGCCAACAGGGGCGGCTGCAGGGCGTCCAAGCCCTTGGCGAGGATCGCCTTCACGGTTCGGTAGCGGACGGTGCCAAAGCGCAGCACCCGCGCGCAGGCCGCGTCAAGGCGCGCGGCACCGTAGGTTTTCTCCAGCCGCAACACGCCCTGGACCGCGCGGAGATTGACCAGTACCCGGTCGGCGAACAGGCTCTCGACCAGGGCCTGGCAGGCAGGGCCGATGCGCTCGGCTTCGCGCAGACACCATTGCGTGTCTTGCAGGCTCCAGGCCAGCGCGGCGGGCGGGAGATGATCGGCCACGGTCGAGCGGGCGCCGGGGTGGGTCTGGCGGGGATGGCTGGCCACCTGCTCGTGGTCGCGATAGAGGTTGACCAGGCTGTCGCCCGCCTTGAGCCACAGGGTCTGGCCGACCAGGCGAAACGGCACCGAGTACAGGCAGCGCTCGAACTGGACGTGGGCGTCGCGATGGACCTTGACTTTGGCCCAGATTGCCAGGACGGGCGGCGCTTCGGGCAGGGGTTGCAGCAGGGCGCGCTCGGTCGTCAGGAAGCGGGTCAGCGGCTGCTCTCGCGTCGTGCCGTGGCAGCGGTTGCCGGCCTCCCCCAGCACCCACTCGGCCAATTGCCGGTTGGCGTTGGTCAGGCTCCGAAACTCCCGCAGCGGCAGGAAGGCGCGCTTGACGTATTTGACGCCGGCCTCGACCTTGGCCTTGGAGTAGAGCGCGCATTGCATATGGGCACCTCGAAAAACCGGACATGAAGCCGGCAAAATGGGCAAAGCAAGGTGCCTGAGGCGTGAGCCTCACAATATCTTTGGTTTGTGCCCCGGCCCGAAGGGTTCATCCCCGCCCGAAATCACCATCCCGGTCGTACCGGGATCGCACTTGGGCGTTAGAAAGCGACCACACCGTATGCCTTGAGAATGCACAGGCGACGTAGGTTGTAGACCGCTGCCTTCCCCGTGAGTTGGAAGGTCGCTCGATCCAGACCGATACATCGTAGGAGTTTTCCGCCCATCTGCTCCATAGCGGCGAAGACGTGTTCGACCCGCGCCCGAACCCGGGCAATGCGGGTGTTGCGGCGCGCCTGGCAGGCGGACAGCGGTTTGCCTTTCTTTGCCTTGCGCTGGATGTGTACTCGCCAACCCTGGGTCTTGAGGCGCCGCTCACGTTCACCATCAACATAGCCCTTGTCGCCATAAAGATCACGGCCGGTATTCGCGTGATCCAGGACATCTTCCAGGTGCAGGGTGTCGTTCTCCGCAGCGGTGCTGACCTTGACCTGGCGGATCAGCTTGTAGCGTCGGTCGGCGCTGACCGAGACCTTGTAACCGAAGTAGGATTTGCCGTGCTTCTTCGTCCAGGTGGCCTCCATGTCCTTCTGCCGGCGCTGGGCCGGCTTCCAGTCCACCGGCATCGCCGACGCTTTCAGCAATTCCCGTTCTTTTTCCGTGACGTGCTGGCGAGGAACGGGAACCAGACTGGCGTCCACCATCTGCCCACCACGAGCAATATAACCCTGCTGGGCCAGTTGACGATGCACCGCCTCAAACAGCGCGTCTCCCGCCTTCGCCACCGTCAACCGCTCGCGGAAGGTCCAGAATGTGGTGCGATCGGGTATCTGACTACTGTGCCGCAGGCCCAGGAAACGCTGGAAGCTCAGTCGATCCAGCACTTGGTATTCCATCTGTTCGTCACTCAGTCCATATAAATCCTGAAGAACCAGGGCACGTACCATCAACTCGGTGGGAAACGGTGGACGCCCCCCACGTGCCCGTCCGGGTCGTGGCGCTACCCGGTCCATCTCCGCCGCCAGCGCCTTGAAGTCAACCTGCTGCTCCATGACTTGCAGCACATCGCCCAGACGATCCAATTTGGCTTCCCGTTCCTGGGCGGCAAACAGGCTTTCTTTGATCATCGGATATCCGGGCTCTTGGCGGGGATCAACAACCCTATTTTCTCATAACAAGGTTTTTCGAGGTGCCCATATGGTGACGAACATGGCGCGCAGGTTTTTACCGTCACCCACCCCTTCCATCCGCTGCGAGGGCAAAGCTTCGATCTGCTCGCGGTGCGCAACAACTGGGGCGGTGACCGCGTCTCGTATGCGGGTGCCGACCAACGGCTGCGCACGCTACCGGTCGAGTGGACCGACGTTGCGGAGCCTGACCTAGTAGTCACGGTCGGTGCTGGTCGTGCGTTTTTCCGGATCGATCGGCTGCGCGAGCTGCGCAGGCTCATCGACGAGTGCGCGGGTCGGTGGGAGGCGCCGACATGTTAGGCAAATTATGTACAGAATGTCTTTGGAAATTTGTGCTCATCGTTGGCGCTTCACGTTGTAGTGCGGGGCAGATGGTGAAATCAACCCCTTATCTGCAAGAAGAACACCGGGTAGCGCTTGCTTATGGCTATACGTGGGCACATAGTTATACAGACATACAAGTCGCCGTTTTCCCGAGAAAGCCCTATGACCTCTGGTTCCCGTCAGCGTACCCGCCGTCAGCAGGCCCTGCAGGCCCAGGGTGCCGCCCACCCCCACGCCCCCTTACAAGTGTAGGTTTTTTCATGTCTCGCCTACGGGCACTGGTAATGGTGGGCTATCAGGGAGGATGGGGCCGGCGGGCCAAGGCTCTGGGCAACCGTGGCCGAGAGGTAATGGTTCATGATTGAAAAGTGCGACCACGATCAACGACCAGCCTTGCCGGAAGATGCCGACTAACCGCCAGCGCCGGCCTTGTTGCCGGGGCGAACCCGGCACCGATGGAAACGTGGCGGCCGGGAGGTGGGCTTCGGCTTCGCCGCCCACGGCGAGCACCCACCAGGTGGCGAGGGCGAGAGCCAACCAGAGGCGTGCTGCCCGGTCGGGATCGGTCATCCGGGTATAGTGCCATTGCCAGCCGCCTCCCTTGATCTTTTTGAAGCCTTGCTCGATCCAGGCGCGCAACCCGTACCAACAAGCCTCGGCGGCTTGGGGGGGGCAATCGGTCAGGAGCAACCACGGCTCGCGATGGCCTGCACCCCAATAGGCCAGCAGGGTGCAGTCCAGGCGGTTTTTTCCCGGCAAACGCGGTGCCCCGCCCTTGCCATCGGCTCCCGACGGTGGGCGTCCAGTGGGTCAACGGGTAGCGGTGATGCCAGCCGGCGGGCCGGAACGTGCCCCCGGCGTTGACGCGCAGCAGCGGATGCCAACCCAATGCCTGGATGGCCTCGAACAACCACTTGGCGTACAGCCCCCGATCGGCGAGCACGAGCACCGTCCAGGTCGGCGGTACCGACCCGCGCAGGGTCTTCAATAGGGCCAGCCACTCGGGTTTCCAGGGATGTTTGCGGGTGGCCGGCAACACCTTCCACACGATCGGGACCGCACAGCCCCGGTACAGCACGCTGATGACCAGCAGGACAAAGCGTTGTCCCAAGGTGGTCGCGTCCAAGGCCACCGCCAGTTGCGTCCCGGACCAGCCTGCCAAGACCCAGGCGAGCCACGGCGCCCAACACGATCTCAAGTCGAGTTCGGTTCGATGCGCGCCGGCTTTTGCTTCGGCGTCGCGGTAGGTATCGCGCAGCCGTTCCCGCACGGTCTGGAACGGTTGGTCGAGCCGACACGACCACCACGCGGCGATCGCGGTCAAACTACACGAGCGCACGAGAATCATGCCCAAACTCCACAAGGCCAAGCCCATCACCATCGGCTGGCTCAGATGGGAAAAGTGCTTGGCAATTTCTGCGCGCCATTGATACAGTTCGGGCGAGCGAGACATGGCGGTTTCTCCGGTAACCAGGTGAATTTCCTATCGGCTATTTTACCGCAACCTCATGTCTCGCTTACCCTTTCCTAACACTACCGGAAAAACCTACACTTGTAAGCCCCACGCCCCGGGGTCAATACTGTTGAATTAAGCGTTTGCCATTCGTTTGGCTTTATCGACCTGCCATTTGTTAATGGGTTTCTTGGAGACACGGGGTTGCGAGGGTCGTGGGATTTTGGGTCGGTAATAGCGCACCCGAGCTATCTCGTTCAGGAGTTCAGTGAATATCACCAGGGCCCGTTCAGGGCATTTTGGCGTCAGGACAAAGGCTTCTTGGGCTAGGGTGAGCACGGCATGTTTGAACTGGGGTTCGACTCCTGCAGGATGATCTGGATCGGTCATCAGGACAGTTAACAGCCGAGCGATGACCGCCACGATCAAAATGGCGAATAACTCTTGACGAATGCCGTTCTCGGTCTGGCTATGGAAGGTTTCGACGTCGAGGGAGGTTTTCTCGTCGCGATAATGGGTTTCCACTGCCCAGCGGCGAAAATAGAGCGCGGTGATGGCAGCGGTGGGAAAACGGACGGGATCCTCCAGGTTGGTAAGGAGGACGGAGCGTTCGCCATCGGGACTGTGCAGGCGCAGGGCGTGCAGCCGGATCGGTTCCGCCTGCGGGGGCTGGAGGGTGATCGTGGCCTCCGCCTGGCCGGAGCGCACGAAGGCTTCGACGGCGGGAAAGGTGGCCGACGCCGGACAGCGGATAAGCCAGTAGCCTTGGTAGTGGTGATGGAGATGGCTGATCAGTTCGTAGCTGGGATAGCCCCGATCCAACAGCAAGACCCCGCCGCCGGGAAGGTGCGGTAACAGGGCCTTGACCTCTTCCCGTTCGTTGGCGTGGGCCATCGGCTGGACGGTGCGGGCCACGGGCAGGCGGCGAAAGACATCGTAAGCCGTGGAGACCAAGCATTGGGGATAATGACCTTGGCCGGGGTGATCCAGCCCGCTATCGGGATCGAACACCGAACGCAAGGCGTCAGCGGCCGGGAGGTGGTATTTGGAGCCATCGATGGCAAACACCGACAGGCCCTGCCACGCGAACTCATCCCCCGTCGGCCAGACCTCGTAGGCGAGGCGCGCGACGTCACGATGGAGTTGTTCGAAAGCGGTCCAGGAGAGCTTGGCCCGGGCTTTGGTGACGGTGCTCCGGTGGACAGCTTCGGCGTCCGGCCACAAACCGCTCCGTCGCGCCAGGCGGAAAAAGGCCCCCACCTTGCCGTCGACGCCTTGACTCTTGCCACTGGCCGTCAGGGACAGCAAGAGGACGATCAGGCTGGGCAGCGCGAGCTTGCACCGGCGAACAAATGCCTGCGGTGAAAGCAGGAAGGTGGTTGACGACAGCCGGTGCGGGATCAACTGCAGAAAAGCGTCAAGAAGGGAGGAAAGGGGCATGGATTTTCAAACCAGAAATTTGTGCTATCGATGGGTCTTCTGGAATTAACATTCAACTAATTCAATATATTGTGTGCATAATCGTGTTAATTCAACAGTATTGGCTCCACACCCCCAGCTCCCACGCTGCCCAACTCATCACGACCTCATCAAAATACAACCATATTACAATAAGTTAGAGGTTGTGGGTAAACGAGTGCCCTATACCCCGGAACGCAATCCGACCGAATACCTCAATCGGGATTTCAAAACCCATTTGCGGTTATCCGCCCGTTCCTCCACACCTCATGCCTTGCGGCAAAAAGCAAACGCCTTTCTCCAATTTCTCATCAACACCCCAGAGCGGATCATGGCCTATTTCAACCACCCCGCCGTCCAGTACGCCGCTGAATCGCCTATTTCATTGCCGGGTTAATAAAAATCAATTTATATAATGCACTATTTTAGTAGTATTTGATATTTTTCTCAAAAGAATTATGCTTTATTTTTCAATAGCAAATAAAAACTTTCATATCGATCAAGCATCTGCGAAAGAGTATATGAACTTAATATCTTTATTCTCCCAGCTTCAGCAATTTCTTTTCTTTTTTCCTCATTGTGGAAAAGTAAATTAATAGCTTTTACAATGGCATTGCTGTCATTAGGTTTAGCTAAGACTCCATCTTTTTCATGGTTGATTATCTCTTTATTACCACCTACCTTTGTAGCGATAATCGGTAATCCCGCTGCCATAGCCTCCAAGACAGAGTTGGAAAAGCCCTCTGTCAAAGAAGGTTGAACATAGATATGTAAACAAGCCAAAAAGCTTGGCACGTCCTCAATCCACCCTATGAAAAATACGTTTGCTGAAATTTCGTATTTCTTCGCTAGTTCCTCTAGCTGCCTCCGATCTTGGCCATCCCCAGCAACAAGGAAAAACATGGATGGATATTCTTTTAAAAGGATCCTTGCAGCTCCTAATAATACCTGAATACCTTTTAGCATTCTTAAATTCGCCACAGTACCAATGTAAAAACCTTTCTTTGGAATAGTGTGATTATCAATAAATGTACTTGAATTTTTCTGCGATATATCTGTGAAGGGCTGCGTTTCAATACCATTATAGATAATGGTTGTTTTATAGCTATCTATTTTCTCTCTTTGAATAGCTTGTTTTTGAACTTCTATTGAGTTACAAATAATTTTATTTACAAATAGGTTAACTACTCGCTGCGCTATGATATGCTTGGACGCCTTTGTATATCCAAGATCTCTTCTGCTGGAAATGGTAATTATTTTCCGGCCAGACAGAAAGGATGCTAGAGGCCCGATCAGATCGGCGGCTGTATGAAAAGTTTGTACTATCTCTATATTTGAATTCCGTATAATAGAGATAAGTTTAAAAAAGCCTATAATCCCATTGAATCCGTAAATACGACGTACTCCTAAAGATAGATAATTTAAGCTTTCTGATTTCTGAAAAAGATCTCCAAAAGGACCATTCCAAAGACTAACTACCGTCACTTGATGGCCTCTTTCACTCATTCCGTGAGCTAAATCCCATAGATGCTTTTCTGTCCCCCCTTTAATCACAATTTCATCGATAAGATAAAGTAAACGCATTTGGTTAATTCCCTTTTAACTTTATTCTAGTGTTGGCAACGCCAGTAATAGATTTTTCATAAACATCCAAAAGACGAGATCCAATAGATTTCCACTGATAATTTTCCTCGACAAAAAATCTGGCGGCTTTTTTGATAGATTGTCGTTTTTCTCTATCCTCAATCAGTTCAATTATACCTTCAGCAAAATCTTCAGCGTTGTCACGCAAAACAATATTGATTCCATCCGAAACGCCCAATCCTTCTGCACCGATAGATGTCGATACGATTGCTTTACTCATGCTCATAGCATCTAATATTTTCAGCCTGGTTCCTCCACCGATCCTGAGTGGAACTATAACCACAGCCCCTACTTCCAAGTACGGCCTAATATCTGGTACAAACCCTTTTATACAAAACTGTTTATTGTGTTTCCATTTTATGTCTTTCTCATATCGCCCTATCACATAAATGCATATATTGGGGCACTTTCGTAGCACGTAAGGCAAGACTTCTTCATCAAACCATTTAAGGCCATCAAGATTGGGAAACCAATTCAACCCACCAACGAAAACGATTTTCATATCCTGCTCGAGAACTTCATTTTTAGCACAAAAAAATTCTACATCTACTCCATTAGGAACTATAGTTGTAGAAGTTCTAGGAGCAAACAATTCAAATATTTTCCGATCTTCTTCAGAGCATGTGATAATATGATCTACTTGTTTTGCCGCCATCCGTTCAAACAAACTTAACTTCTTCTGCTGTGAAGTTAAATATATTTTTTTTAACCAATTCTTCTCATTTAAAACTTGCCTATCTAGCAATAAAGATTCAACATTATGAGCATTGAGGACAGTCGGTATACCCTGGAATAGCTCCAGGTAAACACTCATCGGTAGAATATCTATATGAACCAGATCTAGGTGTTCTTTATCGACAATATCTTGAATCAACCTTTGCATATTTTTTTTATAATATTTTAGCGCCACAAACGGCTGTTGATTCACAAGACTTCTCAGAAGGCTATAACCCATGCTTATTTTTGAGGCATTTTCTTCCAATTCAGCATAATTAACTGATCGGCACACTCCTCTAATTTCATTAATATAACAATATTCCTCCTGAAACTTGACGAAGCTTAAAAGATAAACCTGATGAATTAGAGCGATTTGTTTTAAAAGATTATAAGTTCTCAGGGCATGACCATCATTTGTTGGGAGTGGTCCTTTTGTACTCAGAAAAAGTATCTTCATTTTATTAAGCCAAATAGAAATACTTGTTCATAAAGTTTTTCATACTCTTTTAACATACGTTCGCTAGAATATCTCTGCCGAACCGTCATCATGCCTTTCTCGCCCATAAGGTTTCTTAGTTCCTCTTCCAAAAACATAATTTTTATAGCTTGGAGCATTTCCTCAATATTTCCTGGCCTCACAATTATACCATTGTTTTTATTTTGAATAACTTCTGGAATAGCGCCCACGGCAGTAGCAATAACCGGCACTCCAGACGCCATGGCTTCCAATAATGCCATTGGTAATCCTTCTTGATATGAAGCTAAAAAAAATATATCAAAACCTTTATAAAGATCCCTAACATCATCCCTAGAACCCATTATCAAAACTTTTTTTGCCAACCCATTAGTTAAAACACAATTTTGAAGTTCTTCTCGCTCAGGCCCTTCTCCAATGAAAACAAGCTTGGCTTGAGGGACAGAAAGATGAATTGTTGAGAAGGCCTTAAGTAAATCTCTATGGCCTTTTTCAGGTGTCAAACTAGCAACGCTACCGATGATAAAATCAGATTCATTGACTTCAAGCTTTTTTCTTGCATCTTTCTTTGCCGGTGCTTTTTCAAACTCTATACAATCAACTCCATTTGTTATGACTTTTATCTTTGACGCATTTACACCTATCTTAATCATTTCTTCTTTTATTTCTGAAGAGATTGCAACAAGCGCGCTAAATTTCTTCATGATTATTGAATCTAACCATTTATATCCATATTCGCGAAAAGTATTTAGCTTCCAAGTATGATTAGATGCAACTAGTCTAAATTTTTCTCTAAAAATTATTTTAACCAAAAAAGCATAAAAATCTGACTTATAATTATGGCTATGGACAATGTTAATTGAGTTTCTGTTAATGTATTGGTTAATTTCTTTAATGCAAGTATAACTGAGTTTTGATCCTTCTCCGAATCTCACTATATCTATATCTTTTCTATGTATCTCGTTGATAAATCTTCTATCAAGTCCTTCTGATGCTGTTAAAATCCCCACAGCCATCAAAGTATTTTTTGAGCCGCTTTTCCGCACAATTTCACAAATAACTCTTTCAGCGCCTAGAAAAGCCTTGCTACTAATGAGATGCAAGACTTTTATTTTTTTAATATTTTCCATTTTCTAAAATCATTCAATAAAGTTGTTTAGAAAAAAACAGAAACTAATGATATAAAAAAAGTAGTATTACTTCTCTTAGCCGTTCGTATGCTCGATTTCCCAATATAGTTTTGCAAATTTTCAATAGTTGTTGCTTATTCGACTTTTTCTTATACCATTTTTCTCGCTGATTAACAATCTCTTTAAAAGGATCACAGCCTGTGTCTACTCTAATAGCATATCTTGGTATGAAAGTTGTCATGTCATTGACATTTGCTGGTTTTGGTTCGGAATTACAAATAAATTTGTAACCACATTTTCTAGCCAGGCTGATCCCTAAGTTGCTTAATCTGCCTCCCGGCGCTGAAAAAGAAAAGATCGGCTCTTGGATAATTGCCTCTAAAACTCTCTTTGACTCTAAAAGTTCGCTTTCGATTAGCTTTGGATCTAAATCTGACAGATACCAGTGGTGAACACCGTGTGAACCAATACTCATACCAGAGTCATAAAGCAATTTAATCTGTTCTGCAGTCATAAAGCCGTTGGTGCCAATAAAACTTGTCGTAATAAAAAACTCAGCCTTAAATCCAAATTTTTTCAAAATAGGAAAAGCAATTTCGAAGTTTGATTGATGGCCATCATCAAATGTAATAACGATTTTCTGCCCAGGTAGTTCACTATTTTTTGAAAGTTCATTAAAAAGATAGGTTTTATAATCTTTTGAAAATAGATACTCCATCTGTTCTCTAAAAATTTCGGTTGAAAGAACATAAATTCTATCACCTTTTTTGGTGTAGCCAGAACTAAATGGATAGTTTTCCAATGCATGGTACATCAGAATTGTAATGAAATTATTATTCATTTTTCGATGTTCTTATCGCCATAATTTAGCTGTACTTCCTGTTACCCAATAGTAGAATCCAGCTACCGCTGCAATATTCAATGTAACAAGAAAAAAACACAGATTTATAAATCTAATCTTACGAACTATCGGGACTACATAACCTAACAATACCAAGCTATATATAGAAAGCTGTATAATAGTTAAAACTCTATAGAATGGTTCTTGAATAAGAGCGCAGCTCAAAAGTACGATTGGCAGAAAAAAAGGTACGATTAATCTAAGAAATTTGTGCGAGATAAATCTGAACCAGAGAGGATTCTGCCATGGGATAAATAAACTTTTATTGATTGAGAGTAGTTGCCAGTTGCCAGCTAAAGTTCTTACTTTTCTACGCCATTCTTCAGCAATATTACTTGTCTGCTGGTCATAGGCTTTTGCATCCTCATTGAAAATTGCAGAAAATCCCTTGCAAACGATAGTCATTGGAATCAATACATCATCGAGAATCGTATTAGCAGGCATAGGTTCAAATAATCCTTTTCGAATAGCGTAAATTGCTCCAGTTGCTCCAACCATTGAACCAGAATAAGATTCCTGTTTTCTAATCCATTTCTCATAACGCCAATATATGCCCATCTCAGGTTTACCTTCACCCGCAACATCTTCTTCAAATAGTAATTCTCCTGATACACAGCCCACTTCTTGATCCTTAAAGCATAAAACAAGATCTTTGATTGCATCTATATGAAAGCTTTGCCTTGCATCAGTGAAGACTATGATTTCACCAATCGCATTCTTGACTCCTTTATTTAGGGCAATGGATTTGCCTTGGCTTGGGAAGTAAGAGATGAGCTTTATTGCCGGGATATTATACTGAGATTTAATTTCCAATGACATATTTTTAACAATATCATTTGTTTCATCAGTTGAGCCATCTGAAACAACAATGATCTCAAAATTATCTTTTGGATAGTTTTGCTGCAAAATGTTTCTAATTCTTCTTTCAATATTCACTTGTTCATTTTTTGCTGCTATAACAACTGAAACGAGTGGGTAATATATACCGCTCCACTTCAGATTATTCTGTTCAGAAAATATCATTTTAATCCATAGAATTAGCGGATATCCAATATATGGATATAATATAAATAAAGAGGATAACCAGACAGTTAATTTCATTTATCTGTGTTTTATTTGGTGTAGGGGCTATAAGATATTTTTGCTTTCTTTGGTATCAATTTACAGCGGACTATTGATGATCCAAATTCACGGATTGCTTTGTATTTAAAAGGGTAAAAGCCTTTTATCGGTATAGTATCCAGCCATTCAATATTGAATGGACTATCACGAATTATTTTTTCAAACTTCCTTATCGTTAATTTATTTAAACCCCCTTCAACCTCTGAAAATTTTGTAGCGCCATCTGATTTAAAATCAGATCTCCAACGAATTAGTGCATTCTCAGTAAAGATTAAGTGCGCCCATGGGAATACAGAAAACAAATGCCCACCATAAGGATGCAACCAAGTTGGGCCAAATGAAGCTAAGATGAAACCATTTGGTTTAAGTAACGTATGCATAAAGTCCAACACAGAAACCGGGTCAGAAAAGTGTTCAAATGCGTCTTTACTAACGATAATATCTGCCAATTCGTCAGTTTCTGTTACAAAAAAACAATGATCTGCCACTAATTTCTTTTTTGCAAGCTCGCGTGCTATAGATAGCAATTTATTTTGGATATCGATACCAATCACCTTGGCTGCTCCATTTACTGCCATCTCAACAGTGTGCCTACCATCACCACAGCCAAAATCTATTACTGTCTTTCCTTGAATTAGACTGAAAAAATTTTCACAAAAAACCCGCCCTAAATTCGTATCTAATTTGTTAGATATCTCTTGATTAAATGTTAAAATTACAGGTACAGGTGCAATTTTCCGTAGCATTAAATAACCAAGTCGACCGCCGATAATTCCCATAAGCACTCCCCAATTATTCAGAATCGATTGATCTATATCGCGGCATTTTACGTATTAGCATTGCTGATGTCGAGCCAAAAACCCATATCATATTTAGTATTTCTATTTGATTTTTAATAGTTTATTCAACAGAATTTTCATAGGCTGCGAATATTGCTTTTCTACTTTTCTATGTATAACATACGCTACCAGTAATATTACACTAAGCGTTCCACCCATTATAACATGCGGATTGAGGTATGGATAAGTTAAATTAAAGATAATATATCCAACATTTTGATGAATTAGATATAGAGGATATGTCAATCCCCCTAACAATAACCATATCTTGCTAGCAAATACCTTTGTGTAATCAATCGCAATTAGAAAAATCATTATGAAGAATACAGCCAGGATGATAGCAATGACAGTTTTGCTAAATTGTGAGTTGTAATATACAACCATACTGACAACTCCTTGAAACGCCTTTCCGAGAGCAGTGAAGTAGCTTATAATTATAATAAATAGCTTATAAAAGCAGGTGCCTTCAGTATAAATAAGATAAAACATTGCTCCTGCTATAAAGTATGGTGCATAGTCTGGAATTAGGAAAAAGCCGATATAGGGTATCGGCCATTTAAAAATAAATAACACTATGACAAGCCATAGCCCAAGAAGCTCTTTAGAATTATGCATTTGTCTTGATAGTAAAGCAAGTAAAACTAGCGCATAGAATTTCATTTCCACAAATAAAGACCAATAGCTACCATCAATATTTTTCGTCCCGATGAATTCACCTAGCATTGTCATATTAATTACATATTGGTACAACGATACAGAATATCTTGTATCTCTAACTATGACGATAACAATAAAAGTAATCGTACAGCAAACCCAGAAGGCAGGATAAAGACGAACTAGCCTGGAAACTATAAAGCGTCTAGCGGAACCTGCAGATGCAGTCATAAATATTACAAAGCCACTAATAATAAAAAATAGATCCACTCCTAGATAACCATACTTTGCCAATGGTACAATGTATAAGTAGGGCATGACAGTCATATTATCGACTGCATATCCTCGGAATCCATAATGGAAAAATACGACTGACAAGGCCGCGATAAACCTAAGTAAGTCGATCTCGTAAAACCTTCGCTGTTTCAATACGGCTTTATTCTTCCCATCTTTAACAATTATAGACATAATGGTTCGAGTGCTATGATAGTGAGATAGGTTTAAGGCTATCGATTCCACACCTCTTGATCGCTGGTGTAGCTGTCCTCATCTGAAGGAATAGGTCGAGGCCCATGAGGCGGATGGAATGACGGCGACGGTGAGTTGGGCGGCAGCGGAGTGGGGTGGAGCGAACCTGGGGAACGCGCGGTTGAACCGACGGCTGGTGCGGGTGGCGGAACGTCTGGGTGCGCAACCGGGCGCCAGTATTCCGGTGGCCTGCGGGGGCTGGGCGGAGACGCAGGCGGCGTATCGGTTGCTGGCCCATCAGGCGGTGACGTGGGAGCAAGTGCTCGCGCCCCACTGGGACGGACGGTAGCGTGGAACGGATGCGCAGCCAGCCGGTGGGGTGTTGTGCGTCCAAGACAGCACCGAGTTGGACTACACCTCCCGCCGGGCATCGCCGGGTTGGGGCCGTTGAGCTCTCTGCGGCAGCATGGGCTGGTCCCCACGCTGAGGGTGCTGGACCCGCGACCGGGCCACCCTCGGTGACGACCAGCGGCATTGGCCGATTGAAGCCAAGGAGAGCATGCGCTGGCGGGAAGGCTTCGCGCGCTGCGCCGAGTGGGCGGCGACCCGGCCCGACACCCGGCTGGTTGACGTCGCCGACCGGGAATGCGATATCCACAAATTCATGATCCGGGCGCGGGAAGAATCCCCGCCGGCCGGGGTCGAACCGCTCGACTGGCGGTTGCTGACTAACCGCACGGCGGTTACGCTCGCGCCAGCGGCCGAATTGATCCAGTGGTACGGAAGCCGCTGGAGTATTGAGGTTTTCTTCCGAATCCTTAAAACCGGCTGCCGGGTGGAAGCCTTGCGACTCAGCACCCTGGATCGCCTGGAACCGGCCTTGGCCGTGTCCCTGGTCATCATCGCCTGGCGGATTCAGTACCTGACCGTGCTGGGGCGGACCACCCCCGATCTGCCCTGCAATGCCGTCCTGGACCCAGCCGAATGGCGGGCCGTTTATGTCGCGATCCACCACCGGCCCCCGTCAGTGATCCCGCCGCCGCTGCCAACCATGCTCGGCTGGATCGCCTACCTCGGCGGCCACTTGGGCCGCCAGTGCGACGGCCCAAGTGGCCCCCAAGCCCCGTGGATCGGCTTGCAGCACGCCCGCGACCTCGCTTGGGAAATGCAATTGGCTTCTGATCTCCATGCCCAATCAACCGGTTAGAGATGTGTGGAATGGACAGGATTTAAGGTAGTCGCAGTAGAGGAGACCAAAAAATGTCCCCGTTCTACCATGCCCAAGAAAACCCAGAAAAATGCGTTGAGTGGAATATGTGTCCAACGATCACCAAAAATATTGACAACCATCATTGATAGCACACAGGTACAAAACCCGATACCCAACCCTTTAAAAAAAGGGTCATCAGTATGTCGATATAATAGCCATCCACGTGTGAAGGAAAGTATAAAGATCGCTTCAAGAAAAAAAATACCTATAATACCCTGTTCCGTAGCTGTGCGTAGATAGATATTATGCGTATCATAATGCAGGCCTTGATGCTGAAACACATTAAAGCCAATACCTAGGATTGGATTATTTATGAAATAGTTAATACTTTGTTCCCAAAGCACAAGCCGCTTAGCTGCCGATTCATCAAGAGCACCTTCTACTTCTGAAAACGTTATGCGATTTATAACCTCATCGGGTAAAATTGACTGCCAAAAAAGCAAAGTTATTACGACTGGAATAATCCATAATGGTTTGCGATTAATTGAAATAAAACACCATGCAATCAGGAAGGCTAGATAAGCACCGCGCGAAAATAGGAACAGCACCAAGAAAAAGTTGGATATAATTAAAAATAAAAACAAAGGACGATATTTTATTTCTTTCGGCTCGAGTATCCATAGTCCTAATAAAATAAATGTATAGGTAACATAAAACGCAGCTACCTCATTAGCACCCAGATTAAATGTACCATTGAATTTTTCCCGGCTTAACCAAGAACCCATCTCTGTTACTTGGCGTATATTATAGTAATCCATTACCACCATTGTTGCACATGTTATAATTAGTATCTGCATAATTTGTGCTTTGGTTCTTACATTGTTCACTACAATAAAAAAAAGTACCTGCAACAATATATAGCCTTTCCAAACTTGTAAGCGAGTATCGGCTATACTAACCTGCAGGCGGGCATCTGCAATACTAGCTAGTACATTTGGGCCTAAAAATTGTGACCCCATCCATAAAGACCAATAGGTAAAAACCATATAGAGAATTAAAAGAACATTAAATGGGCTTGGAACAAAAAAAGGTTCTTTAGCACCGCCTTTAGAGGTTCCCCATCCAACTAGCATGGCAACGATCAAAAGGGTACTAATTTTTTCACCTAATGGAAAGACAAATAATTTTTCATAGACATTCTGCAAAGGATAGAGAGGCAGAAGATACATCAGACATGCCGTTACCCGCCCTGTTAAAGCTAAAATTAATACCAAGATGGCTCCAAAATAAAGAACTGATGGTACCCATTCTTTGGCAAATACATAAATCCCCATTTAAGTATTTTTCACAATTCGAGAAGAAGTTCCGACGACGGTTGCTCCATCAGGAACATCCGTAAGGACTACAGTATTGGCTCCAATGCGCACGTTGTTACCAATCCGGATGGGGCCCAAGACCTTTGCCCCCACTCCGATATACACATTATCACCAATAATCGGTACTCCTTTACGACCCAGTCCCCGTGCGCCGATCATAACGCCAGGTCCGATTGAACAGTTTCGGCCCAGAACCGCGTCGCTATGCAAAAAGATCCCTCCGAAATGGCCAATATAGAATCCCGGACCGATTTTGGCACTAGCTGGGAGGGAGATTCCACTGGTGATCTCTGCCCACTTAAATAAAATAAACGCCATCAGCCGCAATAGGATGTTTATCAAAGGGATCCGCACCGAGTGCGCCCACCGTCCAAATCGGTAAAAAAAGACAGCCCATATGCCCTGATCAAATAAAAGATAGATATTCCGTCGGTCGCGAGGATCACTGATGTAACGCTTCAGGTCAGCTTGAAAATTACGCCACATATTGATTTTTTGATCTCATTTGTTGCCGCAATCGGCACAGTTTCTCGAACACTGAAAACGGAAGAAGCGACACCACGAAGTAAACCAACGCCTGCCAATTGGGTAACCACCAAACCAGGCTTTTGGCAAACGCATAGCAGGCGCCCTTCCGATTATGTTGGTTGATCTCAGCTCGGCCAACCCAAAAATATACAGCGCTTATGCGCTGGTGAATCACATGGCAGGGTAACGCTATTTTTCCTCCAGCTTCAGCAAGAGCTTTAGAAATAGTTTGTAGCGTGTTGTGGGCCATGAAAATATCGAATTGCGGGCTTGTGAGCTGGTCGGTAGCGCCAACGCGGTAGCGTATGGAAGATACGTCGAGGTAGACGACTGGGCCGAGCCGACATACCCGGTAATGAAAATCGTAGTCCTCGCCGGACCTCACCAGTACGGTATCGAAGAACCCGACCACCTGCTGACACTCCCGCCGCAAGAGTACGGTGGACGTATGGACGAGGTTGCCTAAAAACATCTGTGCGCCAAGATTCGCCATAAACATGCGCCGTTCGGCAAGCGCAGAGGGCGCCGCTGGCCACACCTTTCCTAATCGCTCGCCCTCACGTAAACGCTCCTCGCGATTAAAGTAGCGGTAGGCGCTATACATCGCAGTGAGATGTGCCGGACGAATCTCACGTCCTTCAGCGTCCATTGCCACCATGTCCGTCCACACCATTCCAGCCTGCGGGTAGAAGCGTAAAGCCGCCAGTTGGGCCTCCAGCTTCCAAGGCAGAAAGAGGTCATCGCTGTCCAGAAAGGCGATGAATGCTCCTTGAGCCGCCGCCAACCCCCGGTTGCGGGCAGCGACGACACCCGCATTTTCCTGTCGGAGATAAATTACACGGGAGTCAAGCCCCTCAATCGCTTCGCGGGTTGCGTCCTCGGAACCGTCATCAACCACGATGACCTCAACCTCGCGATGAGATTGGGCGAGCACCGACTCGATCGCACGCCGGCAGTCCGCCGCCCGATTGTAGGTCGGGATAATGACGCTGATCAGTTCACTCATACAGTGTGCCTCGGTCTGTAGAGCATCCAGGCAAGATTGATCCCATTACCGAAAACGGCGAGGCGACGAACTTCAGACCAATCTGTGGTTGGACCGTTGATCCCGGCAATGGTCGAAAATACTGTAGAAAAACCATATTTCCATAGCGTTTTCTTTACGTTAGCATCGAAATCCGGTGGCTGGCCGTTGGGGTAGGCAAAAAGATCCGCTGGCGCGCCCAACTCGGCCACAATTCGCTCCTGGCACCGTCCTATCTCCTCATTGAGGGCTGTGGGCGAGGCACGAGAGAGGATAGCATGGGTATGGCCATGCCCCCCGTAGATCGTCAGATCACGGGTGGCGCGTACCTCGTCCCAACTCAGCATCTGGCGTTCGACATGAAGAGAAGCAGGATCTGGGGCCAAAGCCGCCACCCATTGCTCGACCGCCGCTCGTCGCGCCATGTCCGGTAGCGATTTGAGGTGCTTTCGAGCAACTGCAGCAAGGGTCAACCGTTCGTCTGCATTCCCAAGCGTGTGAATCCCCCCTCCTAGCCAAGGCAATGTGACCCGCTGTAACGGGGAACGCAACATGGCGAGGTTGACCAGGTCGGTCCAGAGTAGTCCACCGCTATCAATCAAGCCGGTGCTGAGGAACACGACCGCTGGAATATCGAGGCTTTTCAGAATTGGATAGGCGAAATCGTGGTAATCGCGGTAACCATCATCGAAGGTGACGAGCACTGGAGGTCGCCGACTGCGGGCGGTAGCTGCGGCGGCGTGGAGATTTCGGGGATGGATTGGCGTGCAATTCTGCCGCAGCCAGCGCATTTGATCGGCGAACTCCTCCACCCGATGGTTCGGGAATACCGAGTCCTCCACTCCCACGCGGTGGTACATCAACACTGCGACTCCGGGTTGTCGCAATATGGGGCCTAGAACATCCCACACAGGCCAGCTGGCCAGAGCTTGCTTCAAAAGGTAACGCCCCCGTTGTTTCATCAGAGATTCTTCTCCAAGGCATAACTCCTGAGCCGCATCCATGCCAAACCGACGACGACGCGAACCCGGGATTCCAACACCATGATCAGTAGAGAATAGACAACGACTCCCGCACCCACGCGGGCAATAATCGTAACCAAGGGTCTCTCAAAGTGGAGCGCGGACACTACCTCGAACATGACGGCGCTGGCGAGACAGGCTCGGCCTAAGCTGCCCCAGGGAACACGTACGGGCAGACACTGGGCTCCCCGCATCGCCATCGCCATCGAGAGCATAGCGTAGCTCGCAAGCGTCGCAACGGCTGGACCGACCAGGCCGATTTGGGGGATGAGCAGGATGTTGAGAACAACGTTTGAGATAGCACTTAAAATGACGAGACGCATGATGATGCGGCTTTGTCGCTCGATGAAAAGCCCAGCACCCATTAAAGCGCTCACACCATCAACCGCCATACCCGCTATGACCCAAGGGATAATGACCGATCCAGCAGCGTACTTTGAAGAGGCGAGCAGCAAAAGCAAATCCGGGCCTACCGCCGCCATTCCAGCTACTACCGGAGCAACAAATAGCACATACCAAATGAACGCATTGTTGATGAATTCACTTGTCGCCGCTTTGCCCTTCTTGTCCCAAATCTGCATGTAAATCGGCATTACTGCCTGACCGACCGAGGTAATCGCAATGGTTTGAACATACTGGCATAAGTTGTAAGCGGCAGCGTAAACCCCGAGCGATTCTTCGCCGAGTAGAGCTTGCACCACGTAGCGATCCCCCACACTCAGTACGATTCCCGACAGCTCGTAACCGAGCATCATGGGGATGCTGAAGCTCAGCATCTCGGCAAGGAGAGGTCTGGAGAAGGCAGAGCGAGAGATCGAGGTAGCCGGATTGCGGCCGAGAACCAGGAAAACAAGGGCGGCAACACCAACGGTCTCAACGACGATAAGGGCTGCGAAAAAAGACTTCAGATCGGCGGCAACGAAGAGGAGCGCCCCTACTACGAGACCGAGGCTAGCCCACCGCTTTACTACCTGGTAGCTGACAAATTGGCTGCTGCGCTGCTCGGCACGCAGGAAGTTGGTAAGGCCGCTTTCCAGAACACCGGAAAAGATCAGCACCGAAGTGATCGCGAATAGAATGGGTGTATGAGGATCGCTAAACCAGCGTGCGGGCAAGAACCACGAAGCGGCGAACCATAACAGCGTCACCGCGAATCCTATTCCCCCCATGGTAAGCAGGGTGGTGGAGCGAAAAGTACGGAGGTCGAAAGCGTAGCACCCACTGGCGGCCTGGCTCTGGTAGCGGATGATCGAGTGCTGGATCCCAAGCTTGCTCACCGCGACTAGAATAAGGATCGTGGCGGAGATCAGGTTCATAAGACCATAGTCGGCTTTGGACAGGAGCCGCGTCAGCAACGGAAAAGAGATCAGGCCAGCGAGCGCGACCAAGAAGTTTCCCAACGTATAGTGCGATACATGGAGACCTAACCGCCGGAGCGCCGAGAACCGGGCCGAAGGCGACGTCATGAGCGCCCCATTGCCATTCGCAGCCAGCTCCGTAACTGGGGCACCCAAGAGCGGCGTAGGCGCGCGGCGAGTCCGCCTGGGGTTAACCGCCAGCCAGTAAGCGAGATGGTCTCTCTTGTACAGGTAGCCAACTCATCCTTATAGCGGTGCTCACCGCGCAAGAAGTCGAGCACATGATTGCCTTCAGCAATCATGTGCTCGATGGCGTAGCCAAGCAACACGCTACCCGGTGACCAATCTGCAAGGGTAGGGTCAAAACCGCTCTGCATCAAAAACACTTGGTTACGGAAATGGTAGCAGTACAACATAGCGGCAAGTTGACCGTCCACTTCCAGGCAATAGAGCCGCAACCAGTCGCGTTCCAGACAAGCCCGCATCACCGAGCGATGAAAATCCACATACTCGGGCGATGCGAAGCTGTGGCGCTGACCAGCCGCTTGCCACCGTGCACAGTGCAATTCCCCTAGACGGTCAATCGCCCGATCCAGCTCAACCGGGTCATGCCAGACGAAGAAACGGGTTCGGAATTGTTCCTCGATCCTCCGCCGGTCGCGACGGAACCGCCAGCGCCGATTCCTGCTAAAGCTCGCTAAAAGCGCCTCGAAGCTCGTAGGTAGTTCAAGAAAGCGGATATGTGCTGAAACAGCGCGATCTAGGCGAAAACCGTCAATCGCCGCAGCTTCAGTGATGGAATTGGTGAATGGCACACCCAGGGACAAATCAGTTAGCAAAAGTACATCCCACATTGGGCGATTTGATATAACAAATTGGGTGAGTGCAGCAGCGGCTTCCTGCTCAAACCGTGTGTCGAGCAGAGGACCGAGATCGTCTGGATCAGTATCACCCCCTGTGCCCACAAAACGCAACACCTGCGCGCCCAAAGGGCCGATGATCGGTTCGCGGCGAAGGTAAAGCGGAAGGATGCCTATTGCAGTCTCACCCTCGAACACGACTACAACCCGCAGGCGGTGGTTGCCCCCGTAAACCTGCCACCAATGATACTGCCAATCCCAACTCGTGAAGACACTTGTCCGTTCTGTCCGCTCCTGGAGGTCGTTCCACAGCGGACGTAGGGCATTAAAGCCCTGCGCCGTATCAATCACCTCTATCCTCATCAATAAGGCCACTATGCTAACTCTAGAAAATTTTCCATTACAAATATCCCCATTTCACTGTAAACCGCATTGAAGAGCCAAACACGAACCCCATAACGATACATTTTCATTATGAAACTTGGTACTATTAGTTTAGCAAGTACTTTAAGGGTTGTTAACTTAGCTGAAAAAGGATAGCGCAAGCTACGCAAAAGGTAGCCTAAAGCACTAAGGCGTTTACGTTCGACTAAGCTATATGCAAGCTCCAGGTAAAGATGGCCAAGGCGCCTTTGAAAACGTTGCCAGTTTGCTTGGTAAAATTTCTCATCATCACATCGAATTTTATCCATCACAGCTATAGTCTCAAGTATAGCTGGCTCGATATTATGGTGAGATGAACTTTGTCCAAGATGGAGGCGATATTTTAATAAAGGCCGCTCGATATAACCAATTCTCCCCAAGCGGCTTACACGTATTAGCCAGTCATAATCACATGCAAAAAATAACTTTTCATCGAAAGAACCAACTCTTTCAGCAACGCTACGCCGTAGCATTACTGTTGGAGGATGAATAAAATTACCCCAAACAATTTTATTATAGATATAACCATAATGTATCTTAACCTCACGGGAATTATTTACAACCCAAGGGCTTTGACTGGTATCCAAAGATCGCTTTTCATCATAGAGTTGCTCGATCCCTCCAGCAGTAGAGCGAATGATTCCATAATAATTATTAATATAGGAATCAGACACATGGCCACTGCTATTAAAAGCCGAGAAATCGGTGCCACAAAGAATAATATCAGTTTTTTTTTGCAAAAAATCAACTTGTATCGCTATACGATCTGGATGACAAATATCATCAGCATCAAGCAAAGCTACTAATTGACCTCGAGCCAACGCCATACCCCGATTACGAGCGGACGCAATTCCTCCATTCGGCTGGTATATATATTTCATTTGATCTCCAAAAGCTAATACCTTTTTCTGTGTATCATCTGTTGAGCCATCATCTACAACAATTATTTCAATATTGGGATAAGTCTGAGCCAATACACTTTCCAGCGTTTCCTGTATAAAATTACCAGAATTAAATGCTGGAATTAAAATGCTTACGAGTGGGGTATTGCTTTCAAAGCCAGTTTGATCACACATGATCTTTGTACTTGCTCAAATTTCTCAAAAAACCAACTTAAAAGAAGCCAGCTCAGCAATTCCTGAAGTAGCCGAAGGCGGACGAAGCGCTTCTACTAATACCAAACACTACTAAAAAACCACTTTATATAACAGTGGGTACCATACCAATTTTTTGAAGAGCATCGAGGATAAACTCTCGGTTTGTTAATGAGGAAAAGAAGGCTTTTGGCTTCGATAAGAACAGTTCCTTCAGCGTCAACTTTAAGGCATCCAAACTAGGAAAAACCCGATTGGCGATTTCATCTTTGGACCAGTCCCATAACTGCTCGGAAGAGTTGACTTGCGGGCTATGTGGCGGTTGATAAAGTAACATCACATTATCCGGCATCACCAGATCGTTCGCGCGATGAAACCTCGCGTTATCCGTTTGAATCACATGGAAGTCATACGGATACTGCTCGGAAAAATCATTGAGAAAATGTTGAAAGTTTTCGGTATTGACTCGATGATAGTCTTGGATCATCACTTCACCCGTTAAGGGCAGCCCTTTGAACATGGTGTTAAGTAGTTTAGCCTAAAGGGGTTTTTTGCCACATTCGGATATTTGGCCGTGATTGTTGACGCCCTTTTCCAGCGGTTTATCGAGAAAACCCCGTTACCGGTGATGGTACGTGCCTTGCTGGAGCGGGCCTTTCACCCCGAGCGGCTGGACGCTTGGTTTGAGGACACCGCCGACGCGCAGTACACCCGGGAGCTGCTGTTCTCGACCTTGTTTGAACTGATGAGCCAGGTGGTTTGCGGCGTGCGTCGGTCGGTTCACGATGCCTACCGGGCGGCCGAGCACATTACGGCCTCGGTGGGGGCGGTGTATCGGAAACTGGCGCGGATCGAGCCGACCACGATGACGGAGCTGGTGCGTTACTCGGCCCGGGAAAGCCGGGCGGTGATGGACGCCTTGGAGTCCCCTCGGCCGTCGCCGATTCCCGGTCGCGTGGTCAAGATCCTGGATGGCAATGCCTTGGCCGCCACCCAACACCGGCTGAAAGCGTTGCGTCCGCTGCGGGCCGGTGCCCTGCCGGGCAAAGCGGTGGCGGTCTACGAGCCAGCGCGCAATCTGATGGTGGACCTGTTTCCCAGCGAGGACGGCCATGCGCAGGAGCGCTCTCTGTTGCCGGCCGTGGTGGAAACGGTCCAGCCGGGGGAGGTGTGGATCGGTGATCGCAACTTCTGCGTCATCGACTTTCTGGCCGGCCTCGCGGCGCGCGGCGCCTGTTTCATCGTCCGGGAGCACGAGCAGGTGCGTTTTACGCCCCAAGAAGCGATGCGCGACTGCGGACGGGTCGAGACCGGCACAGTGGCCGAGCAACGGGTGATGCTCACCCGCGCCGGGCAGGCCACCCTGGCGGTGCGTCGGGTTGCGGTACGCCTGGACCAACCCGCGCGTGATGGCGACACCACCCTGTACCTCCTGACGAGCCTGCCCGCCGAGACCACCCCGGCCACCCAAGTGGCCCGGGTCTATCGCGGTCGCTGGCGCCTGGAGACCGCGTTCCAAGTTCTCGCCACGGCCTTGACCAGCGAGATCGACACCCTGGCCTATCCCAAGGCCACCCTGTTTGGCTTCGCCGTTGCGGTGGTGGCCTACAACGTGCTGTCCACCGCCAAGGCGGCCCTGGCCCGGGTGCATGGCGCCGATACCATTGATCAGGAGTTCTCCGACTATTACTTGGCCGCCGAACTGGACGCTGTGGCCGCTGGAATGGCCGTGGCGTTGCCGGCCCAAGACTGGCGGGTGTTTCGCACCCTCCCCTTGACCGAGTTTGTCGCCTTCCTGCTCGTCCTGGCGCAAAACGTGCGCTTGGCACGGTTTAGAAAACACCCGCGCGGCCCCAAAAAACCTCCACCGATGCGTCACTATGATCCAAAGCATCCCCATGTCTCCACCGCTCGACTCATCGCCGCTCGAAACTAAACACCATGTTCAAAGGGCTGCCCCATGTAATTACCACCACGATAATTGAGATGGAGTAAACCTTGTAATCCTTTAGTACGATAAGTATCAGCCCATTGACCAATGGCAAATTGGCTTCGATTCAGTAATGTACCTAAGGCTTCACGGGTTTTGGCTTGGCCGATTTTGTACCAGTATAAAAACTGTAATCGTTCGCGTTTGCGAATATCTTTCTCTTCCTTTAATAAGGATTCCAAAGCTTCTGGTGATTCGAGAATTTCTAGCTTGAAGACACGACACATGTTTATTTCTCCATATATACTACTCTATATAATAAAGTATTTTAGTAGGGTTTGGTATAAGCACTGAGTCAACTGCCTCAATGTTCTGTCGGCATAAGTAATCATTCAAAAGTTATCTTGTATTTTGAGCCGAACTAGTCGAGGATGGTTTGGAGTTCGGATTTGAGGTGATCGAAGCTGAGATAGGCCCTAGGTGGGAGCCATTCATACTTAATTTTGCGCCAGAGGATTTCGATGAGGGCACCTCGAAAAACCGGACATGAAGCCGGCAAAATGGGCAAAGCAAGGTGCCTGAGGCGTGAGCCTCACAATATCTTTGGTTTGTGCCCCGGCCCGAAGGGTTCATCCCCGCCCGAAATCACCATCCCGGTCGTACCGGGATCGCACTTGGGCGTTAGAAAGCGACCACACCGTATGCCTTGAGAATGCACAGGCGACGTAGGTTGTAGACCGCTGCCTTCCCCGTGAGTTGGAAGGTCGCTCGATCCAGACCGATACATCGTAGGAGTTTTCCGCCCATCTGCTCCATAGCGGCGAAGACGTGTTCGACCCGCGCCCGAACCCGGGCAATGCGGGTGTTGCGGCGCGCCTGGCAGGCGGACAGCGGTTTGCCTTTCTTTGCCTTGCGCTGGATGTGTACTCGCCAACCCTGGGTCTTGAGGCGCCGCTCACGTTCACCATCAACATAGCCCTTGTCGCCATAAAGATCACGGCCGGTATTCGCGTGATCCAGGACATCTTCCAGGTGCAGGGTGTCGTTCTCCGCAGCGGTGCTGACCTTGACCTGGCGGATCAGCTTGTAGCGTCGGTCGGCGCTGACCGAGACCTTGTAACCGAAGTAGGATTTGCCGTGCTTCTTCGTCCAGGTGGCCTCCATGTCCTTCTGCCGGCGCTGGGCCGGCTTCCAGTCCACCGGCATCGCCGACGCTTTCAGCAATTCCCGTTCTTTTTCCGTGACGTGCTGGCGAGGAACGGGAACCAGACTGGCGTCCACCATCTGCCCACCACGAGCAATATAACCCTGCTGGGCCAGTTGACGATGCACCGCCTCAAACAGCGCGTCTCCCGCCTTCGCCACCGTCAACCGCTCGCGGAAGGTCCAGAATGTGGTGCGATCGGGTATCTGACTACTGTGCCGCAGGCCCAGGAAACGCTGGAAGCTCAGTCGATCCAGCACTTGGTATTCCATCTGTTCGTCACTCAGTCCATATAAATCCTGAAGAACCAGGGCACGTACCATCAACTCGGTGGGAAACGGTGGACGCCCCCCACGTGCCCGTCCGGGTCGTGGCGCTACCCGGTCCATCTCCGCCGCCAGCGCCTTGAAGTCAACCTGCTGCTCCATGACTTGCAGCACATCGCCCAGACGATCCAATTTGGCTTCCCGTTCCTGGGCGGCAAACAGGCTTTCTTTGATCATCGGATATCCGGGCTCTTGGCGGGGATCAACAACCCTATTTTCTCATAACAAGGTTTTTCGAGGTGCCCCGACGCTTTCAGCAATTCCCGTTCTTTTTCCGTGACGTGCTGGCGAGGAACGGGAACCAGACTGGCGTCCACCATCTGCCCACCACGAGCAATATAACCCTGCTGGGCCAGTTGACGATGCACCGCCTCAAACAGCGCGTCTCCCGCCTTCGCCACCGTCAACCGCTCGCGGAAGGTCCAGAATGTGGTGCGATCGGGTATCTGACTACTGTGCCGCAGGCCCAGGAAACGCTGGAAGCTCAGTCGATCCAGCACTTGGTATTCCATCTGTTCGTCACTCAGTCCATATAAATCCTGAAGAACCAGGGCACGTACCATCAACTCGGTGGGAAACGGTGGACGCCCCCCACGTGCCCGTCCGGGTCGTGGCGCTACCCGGTCCATCTCCGCCGCCAGCGCCTTGAAGTCAACCTGCTGCTCCATGACTTGCAGCACATCGCCCAGACGATCCAATTTGGCTTCCCGTTCCTGGGCGGCAAACAGGCTTTCTTTGATCATCGGATATCCGGGCTCTTGGCGGGGATCAACAACCCTATTTTCTCATAACAAGGTTTTTCGAGGTGCCCATGAGGTTGAGTTCGGGGCTGTAGGGCGGCAACCAGTGCAAGCCGACGCCCTGTCGAAACCAGTCCAGGATGCGGACCTGGAAGGCGTGGCTGGTATGGATGGGAGCGTTATCAAGAACGACCAAGCGGAGCTTCCTGGCCTGGGCGGTTTGCGCGGCGAAGGCGTCCAAGGCGGCGATGACCGTGGTGGAGGTCACGGTGCCGGTGACGGTCTGAAAATGGCTTTGATTCGTGGGACTCATAAATCCCAAGACATTCACGCGCGGGCTGGCGACGCTGGGAAGGGCCAGGGTCTTGCCACGCTGCTGCCAGGCATAGGGAATGGCCGGGGTAAGACTGAAACCGCTTTGGTCGAAATAAAACAACTCGATCACCCCTTGGACATGACCTTGTCGGAGTGTCGTCAAGCGCGCGTGCGCCGTGCGAAAGGTGGCTTCGTCGCGAGGGCCTTTAACCCGTCGCCGGCACCGTTTCCAACGATAGGCTTTTTTTTGACGATCCGATGCACCGTTTGCCGACTGGCCTGTTTGCCCGTCGCTTGCGCCAGCTGCGCTTGCGCTTGTTTGAGCTGGCGGGCTCCGCCTCAAGCCAATCGCACAACCACGCCGCTTCAAGCGGCGTGTAAATCGGGGGCCGTCCTGAACGCGGCTCATCATACAATCCCCGCAGACCCTCGTCCTCCCACCCGTCCAGCCAGGCGCTGATCGTGTCCACATCTACCTCAAACAGCGCCGCCAGCGCGATGCGCCGATACCCGCGATGCGCTAAATACACCGCCTGCGCCCGCTGCCGTACCCGGCCATTCGGCCCGTCTTTCCACGCCGCCCGTAGCGTTTCACACTCCGCCTCGCTCAACGGCCCAATTCGCTTCATCACCGCTGCCCTCCCGCTCTCTATTTAACGCAAAATATTACCCGATTTCTTTTGATGAGTTACTTAACATCTGAGTCTAGCCAGCCATCAATCAATTCGAAAGCCTGCTGCTGCCATTGCTGCCAAACGAACATGTGGTTCGCATGAATAATGATGCGAAGTACTGTATCGCGCTGCGATGCGGACAGGTGGGCTACAGCGTACAAATCCACAAACTCCCATAGGAATCCATCGTTGTCGCCATAGATGAACAGTACCTTTGACTTTTGCATCGCCTCATGCGCTGCCTTGACGAAGATTGGGCTCAGCCCGACCGCAGGCTTGATCATGCTCGGCTTACCCGTATCAGCCTTCCCAGTTTTGTGCGGTAAACACAGCTTCGCAGATAACTTATCCTTTCCACGAAGGAGCAAACTCCGAGCGTTGTTCCACAGCCACGCATAGTCAGATTGGAAGGTCACAAAGCGCCAGATGGCGGCCGGGCTAATAAGGTTGGCCAAGGAGAGGCTCAAATACTTCAGCGCCATGGGAGTCGGCTCACGTCGCGAGTAATCGAAGCGGGTGCCGTCAAGAACAACGGGGCAACTAATCAATGCATAACCCGCGATGGGGTATGGGCTTTCAACGCCAGCAAGCAGCGATGAGATGGCTCCCCCACACACTCCAGAGAGGATCCAGCGGTGGTCCGCGAAACGAGTCGCAAGGTATTCGAATGCTTCACGGTAGCTGTCCTTGAATACCCCTGATTCGATGCTTCCAAAAAGGTCCTGTCTCACTTGCGTGGGTATCACGCCATCGCTGTCGCCCATGCCTGCCGGGTCGAAGCGGAATACGGTGCATCCACGCGCAGTGAAGAAGCGAGCAAGATGGTAATGAACACGATGCGCACCAAGTTTATGAGACAAGCCGCCATGCGACAAGATGAACAGGATCTTTCTCTTTGGCCCATTCGGCGATGGAAACCATAGGATGCCGACCAGGTTTGCACCAGCAGATCCGGAGAATTCGACGATTTCCCGTTCTAGTTGCATTGTTCCATGCACCGCTGCGTGATCTCGAAAAGGTTCTCGCGTATCTGGCTATAAATCGGCGGTTGATTCCAGTAGGGGATGTCCTGCACTGCGTGAAATTTCATCTTGGGTAGCATCGAAGCAAGTTGCTTGCTCTGTCGTTCGCCATTCCCAGCGCTTATGGCCAAGAGCACAACGACTGGTTCCGAAAAGGACCAGATATCGGAATTCCCGACTCCCGCCTCACAGAGAAGCTCGCGGGTGATAGGGTAACCATCAATTTGATTCAGCCTATATCTCTCGCGTTCACAGAAACCCGAGTCAAGTGTCTCCCGCACGATGTCCTCACGTGACGCGACAGCGGCACGGCAAACCACCATCGCACCAGCAAGCGTGGCTCTTAGATCCCCCAGAATATACTGGCGGGCATCAAGAACCGGATCCCAGAGGATTGGCGTTGCAATGCGTGGATTGCCAGACCGTATTGGGTTTACTAGCGCGTCCAGCATTAGACGGCATCCCAGACGCATCCCAACCGGCGTCACCTTGGCAGCGGGAAAGCGTTCCATCAGCCAGGACGCAAGAAAGGAAATGTCCGCCATAGCGGAACTCATGGAGAAAGTGTCCGGATCACCATAACTCTCTCCAATCCCGACGTAGTCGAATCGGAGGGCACCAATGCCGTGAGCACTTAGCCGCCTTGCGAATTCCCGTAGGGTGGCGTAGGAGCGGCTGTATTCCTCGAAGACTGGAGGGCAAATGAGTGCAAGCTGCGACGGCTGGGGATTATCCACAGGCAGAGTCAGCGCGATGTATAGCTCGCCCCCACTTGGCCGCGAAATAAAGCGGATTTCTTGGGTCGCCCCACGAGGTTTCATCATCTCAGATTTTATCAGGACTTTCGCTTAAAGGGCTCTTGGCAACTATATATGGGGTCTTCTCGGTCATAGTTAACTCAACATATAGAACCCAAGCGAAAGTCCTGTTTATACAATTTATCGTTTCGAAGGTAGCGCTGCAAGGAGTTTCACTAACTGCACTGCTACTTGTTTTTCACCTTCGGCATTGAGGTGGCCGCCATCAGTGGTCAAAGCAGGGTTCAATGCTTCAATCGATCGTTCCTGATAATTAGGCACATTGAAACCTTCGGATTCGATCTTGGCCAAGTCAAATAGGTACCCTTGTTGACCGTAACGAGTACGTAGTAGGTCGTTAAACTCCTTCCGACGGGCATTTTCTGCATAGCCGTCTGGTTCAAGCCCCAGCAAACGCTTAAACCAAGCAATCAAGCCAGTTTGAACTGTTGTTAATGGCGTGGTAACAGTGATGAAGGCAGTATGAGGAAATTGGCGGCTCAGGCGATCTAACATCGCACTATATTGATCTGCAAGCAGTGTAGCATCGGTGTCGGCTTTGAAGTCGACATAGCAGAGTTTCATTAGGGCAATATCGGCACTGTTCCCTAAACCATTTTCCAGAGTCTCAGTAAAATCCTTAAATTTGGAATCCGGGAATTTGTTGCGGCCAACGCTGAAATGCACGATGCCTGCTCCATCCGTCACCGCTCCACGCGATTCCTTCACCTGTATCCCAATACCAGCTTGCGCCGCCAAGGACTGTACACCGTCAAGGATATTTTGACCCACCGACTGGTGGCCAAATACCACTCGCTTTTTTGCCAGCGCCTGCCACTCTGCAACGCTAATCTGCACATTCGTCATCAATTTATCCTCATGGTTCGCTTCACCACACCCTAGCAGGGCCAGTATCGTCACTACTATCAACCATCCTCTACGCACCCTTTTTATCAGCATGGCTTGTCTCCATTAGTCTTAGCTAAAAAGCATCAGCAACTTGGCGCCTCGCTCATTCACCACCTTTAGTTGAATAGTCTAAGCTGCTGGAAATGGGCATTAAATAATCTATATATTGCCCAAAATGTCAAAAAGCGGTTTAGCTTCATTGAATCCCAAATCCTGGCTAACAAAAATATAAAAAGTAGTGAAAGCAGGAAATATATGGGCCAAGCCTGTGAATAATGCAAATCAATTGCATATAGAATTGTGTAATAAAAATAATATTGAATAACAAAAACAAAGAGAGAGGCCCTTCCTACAATCGCTGTTGTTTCTAAATAAAATACTAACCATTTCTTCTGTTCAAGGTAGAGAAGACAACCAATAAAGAATAAACCCAACCCCCCGTAAAAGAGGAAATATATAATCGAAGGAGGCGATTTTTGCAGTGGGCTTGTCAAGGCCCAGAGGGTAAGGCTCTTAGATGCAGGCCATAAAGAATAGCTTTTAAATAAAGAAAAAACCAATTTTACTAATACAGCTATAGTAGCACTGTAAAGGCCAATTTTTATGAAGTATTTGATTGCTATTAATTTTTCTCTTGTTAATACAGAATATCCTAATCGCTCTCCAAAGTAGCTCCCAATAAAGTATAAACCAAACCATGGCAATAATGGAAATACATAATGGAGAGAATGAAAATATGTGTTTTCCAAGTCTCCGAACACTATTTCTTTAAGAAATTCAAAGTAATTATTATTTGGCTCCCATAAGATAGTAACTATCCAGGATAAAATCATACAGATCAAACCCAATGCGATCCTAAAAATCGGTTGAACTTTATTAATCAAAGCAGGCCCAAAAATTATATTGACGCCTATAACATCGGTAATAAAGACATATTTTGTTGATTCAAATAAGCCGTGTGATCTTAAAATAAATGCTGAACAGATAAATAATCTAACGATAACAAGAATAAAAATTCCTCGATTGATATAATCGCGCTTGATCAACTCAAAAGAACTTTTTTTGCTTGTATAGAAAAAACCAAGTAAAATCCCACTGATGATCATGAACGTTGGCGCTGCCATCATCGTTAAATAGTAAACGCCATACAAAGGGGCGCCACTATTTCTAGAATAGACCTCCGTAAAATGGGAAATACAGACCAGCAGCATGGCTGTTCCTCTTGCGGAATCCAGCGCTAATATTCTGCTGGGATCGGAACCCATCGCTGCAAGCCAGAAAATAAATTATCCAATCAGGAAAAACTCAGACCATCGCCGGCGGTTTGGTCGTTGGACCAGTCACTGTCTCCACCGGAATCGCCGGCCAGTGCAGCATCGCCGTGGTCTTACGCTTGGCTTCGATATCACGATAGATGAATTCCGCTTGTTCAACGTTCATGTTCAATTCTGCCGCCAAGGCGGCAGCAGGTTCGCCCCTGTTGTAAGCCACGAGAGCCATATCCATTTTGTCGTAAGGCAGGGCAAAATAGAACTCGTCCTGCCCTTGCGCCATGCTGTAGGTATCCGTGGTGGGCTGGGCGTTGCAAATTTCCTCAGGGATTCGCAGATAGCGTGCCAAGGCATAGACCTGTGTCTTGTATAAATGCGCGATGGGTTTCAGATCGGCCGATCCGTCACCATTCTTTACGAAGAAACCCTGGTCGTATTCCAGCCGGTTGGGCGTACCAACCACTGCATAGTGCAGACGATCTGCGTGAAAATATTCCAAGGTTTTGCGCACCCGTTGCTTGAAGTTGGTGGCGGCAACGATCTGCAAGTAGTTTTTCGAGTCAAGCCGTTCCTCGAAAATCTGCCCCTCCGGCGTTTGTACGACTAGCTTAAAATAGTTGAAATGCCCCATTTGCCCACCGGCGATGACGATCTTGTTTTTCCAACCCTCGGCGTAGTCCGGAAAAACATTCCGGATCGCCGCATCGCGCCAGCGGTAGCAACCTAGAGCGTCCAAGACTGGCGCGATGTCGAATTCCTCGTAGGCGATGCCAAGTTGCTCCACCACCTTGCGACCGCGAATCGAGCTTTCGGCAGCGGAATCGCGCTCTGGCAACAGCAGACCGAACACGCGCTCGCGTCCCACGGCGCGCACGGCCAAGGCGGCACAGACCGAGCTGTCCACCCCACCGGAAATAGCGACGACCAACCCACGGCGGTGCAAATGGCTGCGCAATAACTCCCTCACACACTCAGCAATCTTAGTGACTTCGGCGGCCTCGTCGAGCTTGAGCGCGGTAGCAAGACTTAGGGACATGGCGAACTCCTACAAGTAAGGACATCAGACCGACTCTGTGATTAACGCAGCGTACCGCTCCAAAATCAGCTTGCGGGACAACTTGCCGTTCTCGGTGCGCGGCAACTCAGACACCAACAGAACGTGCTTGGGCACCATATAGTTTTCCAGCCGCTCGCTGCACGCGCGCTTGATCTGCTGTACGCTCAGCTTGTCCCCTTCGCGCGGAGTGACAAAAGCGCACACCGCTTCCCCCAGCAAAGAGTCAGGAATACCGGCCACCACCGCTTCCCGCACAGATGGCAGGCTGTAGATGGCGTTTTCGATCTCGGCGGGGCTGACTTTCTCCCCCCGGCTCTTGATGATCTCGTCGTTACGCGCCACGAAATAGAAATCGCCCTCCGCATCCTGCCGGAACAGGTCGCCGCTTTTCAATATAAACTCACCGGGCAGGGGACCCGGCGCCAACACTTCGGCCGTTTTTTCCGGTTGATTCCAGTAACCTCGCATCACATGCGGACCGCGCACGTACAGGATGCCCACTTCGCCTGGCGCCACTGGCCGCCTGTTCTCATCCAACAGCAGCAGTTTGGTGCCGGGGATCGCGCAACCCACCGATTCCGGCTTGACCTTGGCCCTGGCGGGCTCCAGATAGGCGCTTCGGATGCACTCGGTCTGGCCATACATCTTGCAGAGACCCGCGTTCGGGAATATCCGCTGAAGGCCCGGAATGAACTCCACCGGCAGCGCCGCTGCGGCGTTGGTCAGCAGCCGCACGCTGGGGAAGCGCAGTGGTTGCTTGGCATCCTGCGCCAGCATCATGGCGTAGATCGTGGGCACGCTGGCGAAGCTGGTGACCGCTTCGTCGTGCATCCGCTTGAATACCTGCGCCGGATAGGTGAAAGACCGTTCCAGCACCAGCATCGCCCCGGCGCGCACCGCCGAAAACCACTGGGACAGGCCATAGCCAAAGTTGAGCGGCAGCGCGGAGAACAGGCGGTCGTCCTGAGAAAAACCCAGATATTCGTTGATGCTGTCCAACACGAACAATAGCGACTGGTGGGTATGCATCACCCCCTTGGGTTCGCCGGTGGTGCCGGAGGTGTAGAGCAACGCAGCTAGGTCCAGCGTGATCGCGGACTGGGGCGGCGGCGTGACCGGCGCCTCGGCCAGCGCTTCATTCAGATTTTCCACTCCCGCTGGCAGCGCCTCGGCGTCAGCCGTACACAACACTCGCAGGGCCGGCAATTGTTCCGCCACCGGGCCGAACACGCGCGCTAGATGGGGTTCGCTGAGCAATACGCGAGCGCCTGCGTCGCGTAGGATGAAGGCCAGTTTGTCACGCTTGGTTTGGGCATTGACGGTGACGAATACGCCGCCGACCAGCAGTACGCCGAAAATGGACACGGCGCACCGCCAGCCGTTGTCCATGAAGATCACCACACGGTCGCCGCGTTCCACGCCGCACGCACGCAGCGCCTGGGCGAGACGGCAGGCGTAATCCGCCACTTCGCGGTAACTCAAGCGCGCATCACCGGCGACCAGCGCCGTGCGCTCAGGGTGGCGCGCAACCGCAGTGAGCAGGATTTCTTGCAGGAGGCGGGGGATGGCGTTCACGATTCTGCTTCAGGCGGCAACGGCTTGTTTACGCTGGACGAAAGCCACCAGATTATCGATGGAATCCAGGTTTTCCGGCAGCATTTCCTCGTCTTCTACTTTGATATCGTAGGTTTCCTCGATGAAAAGCATGATTTCCAGAACGCCCGTGGAGTCGATGATGCCTCCGGCAAGAAAGGAATCGCCATCCTGTAGCGCCGAGTCATCATCGGTGAACAGGAAGTTTTCCAAAACGTAACGGCGGATGGTTTGCTTGATGCTCATGGCTGGCCCTGGGTAGATCCGCGAAACCTTGTATTCAACTCGCGGATAGTTCTAGAAAATCGTTCGATAAAATAGTCATGGCACAATTGCGTGGACAGAATTCCGACCAGTGCCATATTGTCTTTGTAGGCGATTGCATGGCCACGACGCGCTTTATTAAGCAAGAAGCTGACCTTTTTTGCGTCGAAATAACCATAACGCTTCAGTTTTTCTGCACTTAACAGATCGTCTACATAAGCGGGCGGAGCGGCGGAGAAAAACGCGGGGATGTCCGGCGCGCGATAGGGCTGCTTGTGCCGTTCGAGAATCTGCCAGGGCAAATAGGTGGCCATCGCCTGTTTAAGCAGGAATTTTTCATTGAGCGCACGCATCTTCAGGCGCGGATGCAGGCGATTGGCGAATTCAATGACCCGATGATCCAAAAAGGGGAAGCGCCCTTCCACCGAATTCGCCATCAGCATCCGGTCGCCCTGGGAGCACAGTAGGTAACCGCCCAACAGGGTTTTGGCTTCCAGGTACTGGGCGCGGTTAAACGGATGCCAGCGCTCAAACGCGGGTGGCAACTGCCCGGTCAGTTGAGCGACCGCGTCCTCGCGCAGGGCGGCGCTGAGTTCCGGCGAGAAAAAAACCTTGCACTGCGCCGTGGTGAACCAACGGGTGAGATGACTGAAACCCGGTTGATCAGGATGGTCCAGACCGATGCCATAAAAGTTGCGCAGGTAAGTTTTTGCCTGGGCGCCGGCAGTTTCCAGATAAGGGTACAGCGCCTTTAGCAGCAGGGGACGCCATTCGGACTGCGGATGACGCGCCCAAAACTGGCGAATCTTGGCTTCCTTGAACAGGTCGTAGCCACCCAGGGCTTCGTCGGCGCCTTCACCGGTCAGCACGACCTTGTAGCCCGAGGCGCGCACCAAGCCGGACAGCCGGCGCATAGGTGTCGGGGCGGTGCGCAGGATAGCGGTTTCGGCATGGAACACCGTCGCTGGGAAATCCTCGGCGATGTCACGGTTATGGCAAAAGACGCGACGGTAATCCACGCCCAGATGTTCGACCAGTTGTTGCTGGAATGCCGATTCGTCGAGCGCCTTGTCCCCGAAGCCGATCGAGAACGTCTTGAGCGGCGCAGCCGAGTGGTGGCGGATCAGGGCCACCAGCGCCGAGGAATCCAGCCCGCCGGACAGGTAGGCCCCGATCGGGACATCCGCGCGCAGGCGGATACGGGTGGCGTCCGCCAGCAGCTCGTACAACCGTTCGGCCAGTTCGGCGTCCGAACCAGGCAGGTAATCGTCCTGCTCGGGGAAGCGCCAATCCCAGTACATCGACTCGTGTAAATGGCCGTTTTCCAGTACCATCAGGTAGCCAGGCGGTACCTCGAAAATGCCTTCGAACAAAGTATTGGGACTGCGGGGTGCCCAGAAAGTAAATATCTGATCCAACGCCGTTGGCGAAATGCGGGGTGCTTCTGCCAGTAAAGGCAACAATGCCTTGATTTCCGAGGCGAATAATAATCGTTCGCCTTGGCAGGTATAGAACAGCGGCAGAATCCCAACCCGATCCCGAACAAGCAGCAGGCGCTGACGGTGGGCATCCCACAGCGCGATGGCAAACTGGCCATTCAGGTATTGCACGAAATCATCGCCATATTGCTCGTAGGCATGGACGATGACCTCGGTGTCGCTGTGGGTGCTGAAACGGTGTCCCGTTTTCTGTAGGACCTCGCGCAGTTCGATATAGTTAAAAATCTCGCCATTGAACGAGACCCAGACGGTCTGGTCCTCATTGGGCATCGGCTGAACACCACCTGCCAGGTCGATGATGCTCAGGCGAGTATGGCCCAAACCAATTCGACCGTGTGGATCGAGATAGACGCCGCTGTCATCCGGACCGCGATGTCGCAAGGCCAACAACATGCGACGCACGTCTACGTCTGGCTCGCTGATTTGGGCACGCGCCGACAATGCGGCGATACCGGCAATTCCACACATGATATTACGCAGTGACGAAAGCTGTTTTGCTAGGGCGTGTCATCCGTTGAGCCAGATGACACGCCCTAGGGCACCTCGAAAAACCTTGTTATGAGAAAATAGGGTTGTTGATCCCCGCCAAGAGCCCGGATATCCGATGATCAAAGAAAGCCTGTTTGCCGCCCAGGAACGGGAAGCCAAATTGGATCGTCTGGGCGATGTGCTGCAAGTCATGGAGCAGCAGGTTGACTTCAAGGCGCTGGCGGCGGAGATGGACCGGGTAGCGCCACGACCCGGACGGGCACGTGGGGGGCGTCCACCGTTTCCCACCGAGTTGATGGTACGTGCCCTGGTTCTTCAGGATTTATATGGACTGAGTGACGAACAGATGGAATACCAAGTGCTGGATCGACTGAGCTTCCAGCGTTTCCTGGGCCTGCGGCACAGTAGTCAGATACCCGATCGCACCACATTCTGGACCTTCCGCGAGCGGTTGACGGTGGCGAAGGCGGGAGACGCGCTGTTTGAGGCGGTGCATCGTCAACTGGCCCAGCAGGGTTATATTGCTCGTGGTGGGCAGATGGTGGACGCCAGTCTGGTTCCCGTTCCTCGCCAGCACGTCACGGAAAAAGAACGGGAATTGCTGAAAGCGTCGGCGATGCCGGTGGACTGGAAGCCGGCCCAGCGCCGGCAGAAGGACATGGAGGCCACCTGGACGAAGAAGCACGGCAAATCCTACTTCGGTTACAAGGTCTCGGTCAGCGCCGACCGACGCTACAAGCTGATCCGCCAGGTCAAGGTCAGCACCGCTGCGGAGAACGACACCCTGCACCTGGAAGATGTCCTGGATCACGCGAATACCGGCCGTGATCTTTATGGCGACAAGGGCTATGTTGATGGTGAACGTGAGCGGCGCCTCAAGACCCAGGGTTGGCGAGTACACATCCAGCGCAAGGCAAAGAAAGGCAAACCGCTGTCCGCCTGCCAGGCGCGCCGCAACACCCGCATTGCCCGGGTTCGGGCGCGGGTCGAACACGTCTTCGCCGCTATGGAGCAGATGGGCGGAAAACTCCTACGATGTATCGGTCTGGATCGAGCGACCTTCCAACTCACGGGGAAGGCAGCGGTCTACAACCTACGTCGCCTGTGCATTCTCAAGGCATACGGTGTGGTCGCTTTCTAACGCCCAAGTGCGATCCCGGTACGACCGGGATGGTGATTTCGGGCGGGGATGAACCCTTCGGGCCGGGGCACAAACCAAAGATATTGTGAGGCTCACGCCTCAGGCACCTTGCTTTGCCCATTTTGCCGGCTTCATGTCCGGTTTTTCGAGGTGCCCCCTAGAATATCAAGCGCCCACAGCGAACGTTTGATAATCGAGTAGCTAGCCGCCCGGTAACCTAGCACCGGACGTTGTGCTTGATCTTCAAGGCACACCTTGGCGCGAATCGTCTCCACGCGGAACACCGTAGGAATTTGCTCGTAGATGAGCTGATGCGAATAACCGTGACCTAAGTACAGGACAAAACTCTTAACTATTTGATCAATATAGGTTAAGATACTAATTTCTTGACCGATGACCAACTTCCCGAAAGACCCTGTCCAAGAACTCAAAGCCGTTTTGGCCGAACACCTGCCTTGGCATGGGGCGCGCATCGGCTTCCTCGCCCAGTTCCTGCTGGCCCTGCTGAAGGTGCGCAGCGTCAGCCTTGCCGAACTGGCAACCGGCTTCGGCGGCCAGGCTAAAGTGGAGTCGCACTACAAGCGCCTGCAGCGCTTCTTCCGTTTATTCAAGATCGACCAGGATTCCCTGGCCCGCCTTCTTGCCCGGCTTGTCCCCGTCGGCGAGGGCCCTTGGCGGCTAGCGATGGACCGCACCCACTGGCGGTTCGGTAAAACGGACCTCAACTTCCTGGTGCTCGGCATCGCCTACCGGGGCATCGCCCTCCCGCTGTTTTGGAGGGTTCTCGACAAGGCGGGCAACTCGGACACCGCCGAGCGCATCGCCCTGATGGAACGTTTCCTCAAGGTGTTCGGCGCGGCACGGATTGCCGCCCTGCTGGCCGACCGCGAATTCGTCGGCGAGGACTGGTTCCGCTGGCTGCAGCGGAACGGCATCCCCTTCCACCAGCGGCTCAAGCGCGACACCCTCGTCCCCAACGCCTGGAACCGGACGATGCGCCTCGACGGGCTGTTCGGTTCGCTCAAGCCGGGCGAAAGCCACGCGCTGCCAGGGCGGCGGCCCGTTTGGGGCTGCTTCGTTCACTTGTCCGCGTTGCGTCTGGAGGACGGCGAGTTTTTGTTCGTCGCCAGCTTTGGGGCGCCCCAAGCGGAGGCCCTCAATGCCTACGCTGACCGCTGGCAGGTGGAAACCCTGTTCGGTTGCCTCAAAACCCGGGGCTTCAACTTCGAGGATACCCACCTGACCGACGCCGCTCGACTGTCCAAAATGATGGGCCTACTCGCGCTGGCCTTTGCGTGGAGCCACCGCATCGGCGAACAGCTCCATGACCAAGATCGGCCAATCCCCTTAAAAAAACACTCCAGCGGCCGCTCAAGTCCCTCTTCCGTCATGGCCTCGACTTCCTGCGCAATATCGCCCTTAACCTCTCCGAGAAATTCCAGAATTTCCTCTGGGCTTTGAAGCTTTTGTCCTGTACTTAGAACCGTGACACGCCACCTCGTGGCCTTGGTCCGCAATCGCCCGCACTAAGCCGGGACAGCGTTCGGCCACCCAGCTCAACACGAAGAACGTGGCGCGAGCGCCCCGCTCGGTGAACAAATCCAAGAGTCGGTACGTGTTGCGCTCGACACGGAGCGGAAAGCGATCCCAGGTCGCGGGATCGATCTGTCGGGAAAAAGCAGCGACGTGAAAATAATCCTCGACATCGACCGTCAGAGCATTCTGCATCGGATTGGCAAATTCCGTCAGTTCAATAGCCAAACACTATCAACCCGAAAAGCTTCCAAGCACGCTACCGCCCTGCAAAACATTTTTGCGTTTCGCATAGTTTGGTCGTTTTCGGCCGCTCGGAAATTTCAAACCTGGCGGATCGGCGACCGAGGACTCTTGTTGAATACACGCGCCATGCCAAACTCAGTTATGGCACTAAACAATACCTTGCACCGAGATCGGGCACGAAAATAAAGCCATATCTGACTCTAATTGACACTTTTGTTGAACTATCCTGCTACGGCATTCACTTCGAGCGGTTCAGCATGATTTAATTTGAACCGTTCGAGCAACGCTACTCCACTCCCATTCCGCCGAACGGCAGGTAATCCACCACATCGCCGGGCACAACACCGGCGCAGTCTTCCGGCAGTTCTACCAACCCCTCAGCCCAGGATAGCGATGACAATACTCCGGAGCTGTTGGTGTGATAGATGCTAGCCACCAGATTCTGCTTGGGATCGTAGCGTAACCGTGCCCGTAGCCACTCGCGCCGACCCGGCTTACGGCGGAACTGGAAATCCGCCTGCGCTCGCAGCCGCAGCGGTTCGGCGGATTCTGCGCCCATCAGCCTTAGCAACAGTGGTCGAGCGAACATCAGGAACGCTACCGCCACCGACACAGGATTGCCGGGGAGGCCCAATATTAAGCAATTATCGATCCAACCAAAGGTTACCGGTTTGCCTGGTTTGACCGCCAATCGCCAGAACTCGATCCTTCCCAGCTCCGCGATCACGTCTTTGACGAGGTCCATCGTGCCCACGGATACCCCACCGGAGGTCAGCAACACGTCGTGCGTCGCCGCCGCCTCTTGCAAAGCTGGCAATACAGCTTCTCGATCATCGCGCAGTATACCCAGATCGGTCACACTGCAACCCAATCGCTGCAATAAACCAATCAAAGCATAGCGGTTCGACTCATAGATTTGACCGGGTAATAGTTCCTTTTCTGGCACACAGAGCTCGTCGCCTGTGGAAGCAACCGCCACTCGCGGTTGCCGTACGACCTCTAAAACTGCGATACCCTGCCCCGCCGCCAACGAAACATCTTGGGGACGCAACCGCAAGCCGCGCGGCAATAACACTGTTCCGATACGCACATCCTCGCCGCGCCGGCGGATATTCTCCCCGGCCTTGAGTCGCGCGGTCAGAGGGCCATCCACCTCGATCCAGCTTTCATCCGAGGCGATCCGACAATCCTCCTGCATCACCACCGCATCCGGCCCGGCTGGCAGCATCGCACCGGTGGTGATGCGCACCACGACGCCGCGCGGAACCACACCTGAATACGGGTGGCCCGCCAATGACTGACCCATCACCGGCAATCGGGTCGGTTGGCCCGACCCCAAATCGGCTCGATACAGCGCAAAACCGTCCATCGCTGAATTATCATAGGATGGCACGTCCAGTCGCGCCAACAAGTCAGCAGCCAACACCTGACCATAGGCGTCCAACAAGGAGACCATTTTGGTCTCTCGAATCGGCTGGATGGAACGGAGGGCGGTATCGATGGCCTCGGCTAGCGTCAGCAGCTGGTCACCGAAGTAACAACCGGACATGAGTACCTCACTTAAAAAGCCAAATCGCTATTGCGAATCTATCACACGATAAAATCAGTGATGCCGTCTAAATCGGCTAGAGAGGGAACCCATTACTTGATTATCTCTGTCGCACGAGGTCGAACGGTTCGCTCGCGACAGCGATGAAAGTGTGATTGGGAAAAAGGCGGTCCGTCAGTCAAAACGTCTACGGACGGGAATCGAGGTAATGCAAGAAGTCTCTGCGACCGTTCTAGCCGGTGATGTCGAAACCCTTCATCCCGTCGCTATTACGCCAGTGGCGAATCGGCCCCCATGAGATCGATGCCACCGATGGTGGCGCGCGCCATCAAGCGCGATAAATATCGGCTGATCGCTCGATGCTGGCTATTCTCACTTGGGTCGGCCGCGACCTCGCGTTCGATCAACGCCGCGATCCGTGCATCTTCGTCAACATCGGCGATCTTCAGCCGAGCGGCTTCCTGCAAGAGCAACTGCTTGGCGACCAGCGCCAGTTTAGCCGAATATTCGGCAATCTCTCGCGACGGCGCCGGATGATGTTGCATCTCGGCGTGAATTTCAGCATCGGTGATCTCGACGCCGTTGACAGTGATGGACATGAACGATCTCCTCGGCTTAGAGAGGCAAAGGTACAAGCTGGAAGATGCAAGGTCAAAGGCGAAATCGCCTCACGGTCTTGCGCCTACGCTATCCACCTTACTGTTGTTACGTTCGACCTCACCCTACACCAAATTCGTCAAAGCTGTGTGTTTGGAGATATTATATAGACAAAGATACCATAATTTATACGTAGATACATTTCGCAAAACTGACGCGTAACATCCAGATCGGTATTGAATAGAACGCAGACGACATCACGGTTTTCAGCAATTTTGTAATTTTTGATTCGATAAAGCATGGTTTTCCCGACTGCCACTCGCTAGGCTATGAAAGCCGGTATTTGCATCCCTGCCCGGCCCAGCCCAACCGTCCGTACATCGTAACCCAGCGAGGAAACCTCATGAAGCATTCGCTTGCCATAGCTGCCCTGTGCCTGACCACCAGTCTGCTTGCATCGGGACCGGTCGCCGCCAAGAAAGCGCAAATGCAGAACATCGATTTCGGATCGATCACTTGCGGGGCATTTTTGAAGGAATTGTCCACCAGTACCGCCGACGACGCCGGAGTGGTCCTCATGTGGATCGACGGCTACCTCAGCGGCGTTTCCGGGGATACCGAGTTGAACTGGAAAAGCCTCGAAACTTTCAGTCAGGCATTAGTCGAGCATTGCGGTAACAACGCCGACGAGAAAGTTTTGGAGGCCGCTAAGAAGGTAGGTATCGAGTAGGCCGGCGGATGCGCCGTCGTCAGTTCCTCGGGTCGCTAGCCGCCGCCACGGTCGCGGCTGGCGGCATCCCGATCTGGCGGCAGGCCAACATGTCCGAAGCGCTGCCCCTACCGGCAGGGGAAATCCGAGGTGCATCGGATAGAATCGGCCATCGGCTGCGCGGTGGCGACTTCCCGCAGCCGACCGAGACCCTAAAGATTCCAGTGGCGATCATCGGCGGTGGTATCGCGGGACTGTCCGCCGGCTGGAAGCTGCTAAAAAGCGGCTTCACCGATTTTGTCATTCTGGAGTTGGAACCCGAAGTCGGCGGCAATGCCCGCTACGGTGCGAATGCCATCACTGCTTATCCCTGGGGTGCACATTACCTGCCCTTCCCTACCCGAGAATCCCGCGCCGTGCGTGAACTACTGGCCGATTTCGGCGTGCTGCGCGGCGACCCGTTCGCAGCCGAACCGGATTACGACGAGCGCGCCATCAGCTTCGCGCCTCAGGAACGGCTGTACGCGCACGGTGTCTGGCACGAGGGTTTGTGGCCGCAAATCGGTGTCCGGCAACGGGATCTCGATCAATACCGCCGCTTCGAGGAGTTGATGGACAGCTATCAACGCCGGCGTGGCGCGGACGGCCGCAAGGCATTCGCCATTCCGTTGGACTTCAGTGCTCGCGATCCCGACCTGCTGGCATTGGATCGACTGTCGATGCGCGATTTTTTGCTCCAACACGACTTGGATTCCGAACCGCTGCACTGGCACGTCAATTACGCTTGTCGCGACGATTATGGTTGCCGTCACGACCAAACCTCGGCGTGGATGGGGATCCACTACTTCGCCAGCCGTGATGCACGCGCTCGCGACGCCGACAGCGACGATGTGTTGACCTGGCCGGAAGGCAACGGCTGGCTGGTCGCGCGGCTGAGGGAACAGCTGCGGCCACATCTGGTCACTAGCGCCCTCGCTTGGCGGCTGTCGGAACTGGACCGGGCAATCATCGTCGATGTCTGGAATCCACAGGAAAATCGCTCGGTGCGCCGCTTGGCCCAGACAGTGATCTGGGCCGCGCCGGTTTTCCAAGCGCGCAAGGTATTCCAAGAGCTGTCGCCCGAGCTGGCAGCCGCCATCGGCGAATTTCAGTATGCCCCTTGGCTAGTCGCCAACCTCAGCCTGCGCGGCTTTCCCGAGGAGCGTCGAGGTGCGCCTTTATCCTGGGACAACGTGCTGTACGACAGCAGCGCGCTGGGCTACGTGGTCGCCACCCACCAGCAACGCACCGCGCATCAGGACCAAACCGTGTTCACCTGGTACCAAGCGCTCTGCGATGGCCCGCCGGAATGGGAGCGGCAACGCCTGTTGGAAACCCCCTGGGCGACTTGGGCGGAGTGGATTCTAGGTGACCTCTCCAAACCGCACCCCGACATTCGCCAGCTCGTTACCCGGCTTGATTTGATGCGTTGGGGCCACGCCATGGTCCGGCCCGTATCCGGCTTTGTCTGGGGCGACGCCCGTCAACGTTTGTTGCAGGCCCAGAACCGGGTGCTGTTCGCTCATTCCGACTTGAGCGGCTATTCTGTATTCGAGGAAGCCAACTATCGGGGCGTGCTGGCGGCGGAACGGACGTTGGAGCTTTTGAAAATCCCTTTTTCGTCTTCCGTTCAAATATGAGTTACAGTTTGTCCAATGCCCACCGACTGCTGCCAGAATGTCCAATCCAGCCTGACCCGCCGGGAAACCACCGATGAAGAAAAAAATACTCGATGCGGATCGCAAGATCACCGTTCAGATTGCAGAGGATGCTGAGCTGGAATTGCGGCTGAAGCGTATCATGGTGCCGCCTGGCAAGAAGATCGCCCTACACAAGGATTACGATCCGACGTTCACTGCCAGTTTCAAGAGCAAGAAAGACGCGCAAAAAAAACTAGAACAGAACATCGCTGAACTAGCCGAATATCAGGATATTCTTTACGCGCAGGATACTTATGCTGTGCTAATCGTCTTCCAGGCGATGGACGCCGCCGGTAAGGATGGCACCATCAAACACGTCATGTCTGGTGTCAATCCCCAAGGCTGCCAGGTGTTCAGCTTCAAAGTACCCTCCGCCGAGGAGCTAGATCACGATTACCTGTGGCGATCCATGAAATGCTTGCCAGAACGGGGCCGGATCGGCATTTTTAACCGCTCCTACTACGAAGAAGTGCTGGTGGTGCGAGTGCATCCCGAACTTCTAGACCATCAAAAAATTCCGCCAACGGCTCGCGAAAATATCTGGCAGCGTCGCTACGAACAGATCAATGCTTTCGAGAAGTACCTGTTTGAAAACGGCATCATCGTATTGAAATTTTTCCTTAACGTTTCCAAGGAAGAGCAAAAAAAACGATTCCTGGAACGCATCGATCAACCTGAAAAAAATTGGAAGTTTTCGACTGCCGACGTCAAAGAACGAGCGTTCTGGGATACTTATCAAACAGCTTACGAAGATTGCCTCAACCATACCAGTACCGAGTGGGCACCGTGGTTTGTCATCCCCGCCGATGCCAAGTGGTTCGCCCGGCTGACGGTCTCGGAAATCATCGTCCGCACCTTAAAACAGCTGAATCTGCGTTATCCAGAAGTCAGTGCAGCACGACGCCAAGAGCTGCAGGAGATTCGCAAGCTGCTAGAGGCGGAAAGCTGAGCGTGCGGGCCGCTAAAATTCGGGCTGGAATCGACCCTTCGAAAAACCGCCGAATGGATCAGACCGGATCGTAGCCTAAACAGTCCCACAGGTTGCGCCTCAATCCATCACACGAGGAATGAGCATCATGAGTAAAAACGCCGACATCAAGAAAGAATCCAAAAAAAAGCCGACCAAGACCATGAAGGAAAAGAGGGCCGAAAAGAAATCCAAGAAAGATAACAAAAGCGTCTAAGGTTTCTCTAAAAAACTAGTCCTTCATCAACCCCTCTCCCTCTGGCAGAGGGGTTTTTCTATTACATAACTCATTCATCAAAATAGTCGCTTCAAATATAGAATCTGTGAAACACACCAAGAACTTGGAGCAGCTATTTGCTA
>JBAOHI010000040.1:0-9256 GCA_037045535.1 Candidatus Competibacter sp. | reverse complement strand
GTTCGTTCGCCCAGGCGCGTAGCGAACGGCTGCTGGAATACCTCAAGCGGGTGCTGCTGTGCGCTGCGCCGCTGAACAACCCCCGCGACGTGGCCTGGTTTCTGGCGTCGTATGCCCGCGACGCGCGAGCGCGGCTGGAAGAAAAGCCAGATTTGCCGGCGCTGGCGGCGCTGCGCGGGGCGCTGGAAAACGCGCTGGGCCTGCATTTCGAGGCCGAGGACGGCGAGCATTTCTTTCGCTCCACGCTGATTCAGACCTTGTTTTATGGCGTGTTCTCGGCCTGGGTGCTGTGGCATCGCGAGAATCCCGAACGGCGGGACCGTTTCGACTGGAAGCTGGCGAGCTGGACGCTGCGGGTGCCGATGATCCGCGCCCTGTTCGAGCAGTTGTCGCAGCCGTCGCGGTTGCTGCCGCTGGGTTTGGCCGAGGTGTTGGACTGGGTCAACGGCGTGTTGAATCGGGTGGATCGGACGGCGTTCTTCGGCCAGTTCGCCGCTGCCGGCGCGGTGCAATATTTCTACGAACCGTTCCTGCAAGCCTTCGATCCCGAACTGCGCAAGCAACTGGGGGTGTGGTACACGCCGCCGGAAATCGTCCGCTACATGGTGGCGCGGGTGGATGCGGTGTTGCGCGAGGAACTCGACATCGCCGACGGGCTGGCCGCTGAAGAGGTGTTCATTCTCGATCCCTGTTGCGGCACCGGCGCGTATTTGACCGAAGTGTTGCGCCACATCAAGGCGCGACTGGATGAGCAGGGTTTGGGCGGTCTGGCCGGCGCCAAGCTGAAACAAGCGGCATTGGAACGAGTGTTCGGTTTCGAGCTGCTGCCGGCGCCGTATGTGGTAGCGCACTTGCAATTGGGTTTGCTGCTGCATCAGTGGGGCGCGACGTTGCAACTGGACTCGGCCACCGGCCAGACGGAGCGGCTGGGGGTGTACCTGACCAACGCGCTGACCGGCTGGCAACCGCCGGACGAGGACGGCAAGAAGCGCATGGCGCAACTGGCGCTCAATTTCCCGGAGTTGATGGCCGAGAACGATGCAGCGCGGCGGGTGAAGCAGGAGCGGCGGATTCTGGTGATTCTGGGCAATCCGCCGTACAACGGTTTCGCCGGGGTGGCGATGGACGAGGAGCAGGAATTGACTCGTGCCTACCGTCAGACGCGCCGCGCACCGCCGCCGCAAGGTCAGGGCTTGAACGATCTGTACGTGCGATTTTACCGGATGGCGGAACGGCACATCGTCGAACACAGCGGGCGCGGGGTGATTTGCTTCATCTCGAATTATTCGTGGCTGGATGGTTTATCGTTCACCGGAATGCGGGAACGGTATTTGGAGAAGTTCGACCGGATTTGGATCGATTGCCTGAACGGCGACAAATATAAAACCGGCAAGCTCACGCCCGAAGGCTTGCCCGATCCCAGCGTGTTTTCCACGGATTTCAACTCGGAGGGAATTCAAGTCGGAACCGCGATTGCGTTGCTGGTCAGAAAAACCCAACACGACAATCCCCTAATCCAGTTTCGCCATTGGTGGGGAAAACTCAAACGCGAGGAATTGCTGAAAAGCCTCGATCAATTGCCAGCGCCACCTTACCAATCGCTGCAACCGCCGTTGGAATTGGGTCTGCCGTTCATGCCGATGCGAGTCCAAGCTCACTATCTCGCTTGGCCACTCTTGCCGGAATTGTTCCCATCTTCATTCCCCGGCGTGAAAACCAGCCGCGACGATGTCTTGGTGGACATCGACCGCACGGCGCTGGAACAGCGAATGCGGCGATATTTTGATCCGAGCATCAGCGATGAGGAAATCCGCCGAGTCGCGTCGAGTTTGATGGAAAAAACCAGTGGCTTCGACCCAAAGCTAACCCGCTCAACTTTACAAAAACGTGGATTCCGATCTGAAAACATCGTCCGTTATGCTTATCGGCCATTCGATATTCGCTGGCTTTATTGGGAATCGGAAACCAAGTTGCTTGATCGAAATCGCAGCGAATATTTCCCTCAATGCTTTACAGGAAACATCACGCTTGTTTCCCAACAGAAACCGAGGCGCGATTGGTCAGAGCCTCAAGTCGTTCGACCTATTGGTTGTCTTGATTTAATGGACAGAGGCGCGAGCTGTTTCCCGCTTTACATCAAACCCTTTCATCATCGCAACGAATACCAACCCAATCTCAGCAACGCCGCAACCGAATATCTCGCCCGTCTCGACGCCGATGCGCCAACCTTATTCCATCATATCGTCGCTATTCTGCACGCCCCCACTTATCGCACCGACAACGCTGGGGCGTTGAAACAGGACTGGCCGCGCATTCCGTTGCCGGCAACGCGAGATCAGCTACTGGCTTCCGCTGAACTGGGCCGGCAAATCGCCGCCCTGCTGGATACCGAAACCCCGCTGCCCGGCATCACCCAAGGCAAGCCGCGCCCGGAGTTGGCGAACATCGCCCTATTGACCGTGGTGGACTCCGTTCCAGTCACGCCGGAACACCTGAAGCTCACCGCCGGCTGGGGCCATGTCGGCAAAGGCGGCGTCACCATGCCCGGCAAGGGCCGGACGGAAAGCCGCCCGTTCACGGCGCAGGAACAACCCGCGCTGGGCGACGAAACGCTGGACGTGTCTCTCAACACTGACTGCCACTGGAAAAACGTGCCGCGTCCGGTGTGGGATTACACGCTTGGCGGCTATCAAGTCCTGAAAAAATGGCTGTCGTATCGGGAATACGAATTGCTGAACCGGCCGCTCTCCGCCGACGAAGCTTTGGAATTTACCTGGATGGCCCGCCGAATCGCGGCGCTGATCCTGCTGCGCCCGGCACTGGATGAAAATTACCGGAGCTGTACCGACGGGTAAGTCAAACGGTCAAACAATTAATTCCACGAAAATCATAAGGAAACTATCATGTCACTCGTCATAGCCGAGGAAACCCTCCAAGCCGCCCACCTGACTGCTGGTGAACTTAAGCAGGAAATCGCGTTACTCCTTTTCAGCCAAAACCGCCTTACTCTCAGCCAAGCCAGCCACTTGGCGGAATTGCCGTTGCTGCGCTTTCAACAACTGCTCGCCAGCCGAAATATCCCCCTTCATTATGACATCGCGGATTTTGAAGCCGATCTGGCCACGCTCGACACGCTGCGACTCGCATGATCGTCGTCAGCAACACCTCGCCCATTATCAACCTTGCCTGTGTGGGCCAACTCGATCTGCTACGTCAGCTTTACGGTCAGCTCATCATTCCCCAAGCGGTATTCACGGAAATCGCCATCGCCGGCGCAGGTGAACCGGGTGCCAAAGAGGTGCAAGGATTCGACTGGATCACGCCGCGCTCGGTCACACACTGGGTTTTACCCACAAGTTTATGCTCGCTGGCTGACAGTAGTCGTAATCTCTAAAACCCGCATGGACTGCCGCAACACGTTGAAACCCCGCCACAAGGTTTCCGGTCCGGGTTCACCGTCGCCTTTGCGCGCCAAAAAGCCACCCAACTGGGCCAACATCCGCACGATTTCTCGCAGGGACGGCGATTCCTTCGGAGGCGGTTGTTGCTTCTGCAACACATAGATCGTCTGCCACTCGGCCGGACTGAATACCTGGGAACACGGCGCGGTCGCTCGCGACCGTGCAATCTGCGTCAAATAGTGCAGCCGCCAGGCGACGATCAAGTACACCGCGATGCACCGCTCCAATCGCTGGGCGGTTTCCAGTCGGAGGTCTTCGATCCGGCACCCTTGCTTGAGGATGCGAAAATACAATTCGATTTCCCAGCGGGCTTGATACCAGCCGATTAACCGTTGGGCGGCGGCAAAATGATCCACCGGCAGGTTCGTCAACAACATCCACTCCAGCGCCGTTTCTCCGGCGGGCGGTCGCGCTTCCCGGGCATAAACCGCCGTGACGGTCACCGGGGCTGGATTTCTACCCCGGCGATGTGCCCGATGGAATGTCACCGTCCGCGCGCGGACGTGCAAGGTCGCGACCCGTGCCCGACGGCCGGGACGCTTCGTGATCGAGACGGTCGTTTGACCGAGCACCGGCGCCTGCGCCAACCGTTCCCACAAGGAACCGTTCTCACCGGGGGCCACCCGACGGTTGCACTTGGCCCGGATCAGATAACCGGCCCGATCCGGAACCTCCTCATCGAATTCACCGGCTAGAAACCACTCATAAATATCGCCTTCCCGGTCCGCTACATTCACCACCAACGTGTCCGGATTCAGCACCTGCAGCGCACAGGCCATGTCATAGCCCAGCAACCACCGATAGCTTTCCTTTTCCTCCAGCAAACAACGCTCGCGCCGCCGACCGGTCCGTTCTTGCGGACGTTGCCAGAAGTGATGACCCAGCACCCCTAAATTCACTCGGCTTTCGCTGAACGCGACGCTCGGATGCAACAGGTACTCCGCCCGTTTCGTCAAGCGCAGCGTGCCCACCCCTCGTCCCTGTAAATCGCGGATATCACTCAGGAACGTCGTGTCTTGGACCAACAGTACCACCGACTCTGCGGCGATACGCTGCAAGGTCGCGCGACTATGTCCATCCAGAATATCCACCGCGTCCACCCGGTCATTGTCAAACAACCGATAGGCCGCTTTCGTGTCCGCCCACGTCCCGCTCGCCGCCGGAATACTCGCCGTCGGCTGCGCGCTCAACTGTTCCAGCACCCGGGTCAGCCGACGCTTTAGCCGCGCGTCCGGTAAACTCGCCCTATCCGTCTCCGCTTCAGCCCAACCCATCGATAGCCCTCGTCTCTTAATGAGACTCCAAGCTATCACACTCCCGCTAGACTTATGGGTAAAACCCAGCGGTCACACAAGGCTCGCTGACGAAGGTTTTGCGTCTGGAATTGGATGCCGGCGAGGCGGAAGCAATTGCCTGCGCGCTTGAAATCAATGCGGATTTGCTGCTGTTGGACGAGCGTCGGGCACGGGAAACAGCACAACGCCTGGGACTGAAATTCATTGGGGCACCTCGAAAAACCTTGTTATGAGAAAATAGGGTTGTTGATCCCCGCCAAGAGCCCGGATATCCGATGATCAAAGAAAGCCTGTTTGCCGCCCAGGAACGGGAAGCCAAATTGGATCGTCTGGGCGATGTGCTGCAAGTCATGGAGCAGCAGGTTGACTTCAAGGCGCTGGCGGCGGAGATGGACCGGGTAGCGCCACGACCCGGACGGGCACGTGGGGGGCGTCCACCGTTTCCCACCGAGTTGATGGTACGTGCCCTGGTTCTTCAGGATTTATATGGACTGAGTGACGAACAGATGGAATACCAAGTGCTGGATCGACTGAGCTTCCAGCGTTTCCTGGGCCTGCGGCACAGTAGTCAGATACCCGATCGCACCACATTCTGGACCTTCCGCGAGCGGTTGACGGTGGCGAAGGCGGGAGACGCGCTGTTTGAGGCGGTGCATCGTCAACTGGCCCAGCAGGGTTATATTGCTCGTGGTGGGCAGATGGTGGACGCCAGTCTGGTTCCCGTTCCTCGCCAGCACGTCACGGAAAAAGAACGGGAATTGCTGAAAGCGTCGGCGATGCCGGTGGACTGGAAGCCGGCCCAGCGCCGGCAGAAGGACATGGAGGCCACCTGGACGAAGAAGCACGGCAAATCCTACTTCGGTTACAAGGTCTCGGTCAGCGCCGACCGACGCTACAAGCTGATCCGCCAGGTCAAGGTCAGCACCGCTGCGGAGAACGACACCCTGCACCTGGAAGATGTCCTGGATCACGCGAATACCGGCCGTGATCTTTATGGCGACAAGGGCTATGTTGATGGTGAACGTGAGCGGCGCCTCAAGACCCAGGGTTGGCGAGTACACATCCAGCGCAAGGCAAAGAAAGGCAAACCGCTGTCCGCCTGCCAGGCGCGCCGCAACACCCGCATTGCCCGGGTTCGGGCGCGGGTCGAACACGTCTTCGCCGCTATGGAGCAGATGGGCGGAAAACTCCTACGATGTATCGGTCTGGATCGAGCGACCTTCCAACTCACGGGGAAGGCAGCGGTCTACAACCTACGTCGCCTGTGCATTCTCAAGGCATACGGTGTGGTCGCTTTCTAACGCCCAAGTGCGATCCCGGTACGACCGGGATGGTGATCTCGGGCGGGGATGAACCCTTCGGGCCGGGGCACAAACCAAAGATATTGTGAGGCTCACGCCTCAGGCACCTTGCTTTGCCCATTTTGCCGGCTTCATGTCCGGTTTTTCGAGGTGCCCATTGGTATTCTGGGCATGCTAACTGAAGCCAAACGGCGGCAACTCATCCCTCGCATACGCCCAGTGCTGGACAACCTACGTCATCAAGCCGGCTTCTGGGTAACCGATGCGCTTTATCAACGAGTGCTTGCGGTAGCGGGAGAATAACCAGATTACCCATGCCCAACCCTCGGCTCCACCCACAGCCGATCCCGCAAGCCAGACGAGCGCCGCAACCGCCGTTCGATCGCTGCCGCGAACACCTCCGACACCCCGTAAAAACTCGCTTGCCGCTTCGCTCGGGTGAGCGCCGTGTACACCAACTCACGACTCAACACCGGCGACGGCTCGTTCGGCGTCACCACCAACACCCGGTCGAATTCCGAACCCTGACTCTTGTGAACCGTCATCGCATAAACGGTCTCATGCTCGGGCAGTCGGGCCGGTGCAAAACCCCGCAGCGTTCCATCGCTTCCCAGGAAAAACACCCTCATCCGTTCCGGCTCGTCCGGGTCCGGCAGCGTGATCCCGATATCGCCGTTGAACAAACGCAGGTTGTAATCGTTGTGGACAATCATCACTGGCCGGCCCACATACCAAGTCGGCCGATTATCGATCAATCCTCGATCATGCAGCACCGCTTCGCATAACCGGTTCAACGCCTCCACGCCGAACGGCCCACCGCGCAACGCGCACAGCACCCGAAACCAGCCGAATCGCTCGAACGTCACGATCGGCCCGGCGTTTTCCCGGACCGCCTGCAAATAGGGCGCGAATCCAGTGGCCACCGGCTCCGCCAACCGTCCCGCCAAATCGGCAGGATCGGCCAGCCGTCGCCAGTCGATATCCTCGTATTCAACCTTTTCCAGCAACAGCGTCGCCTCGGCCGATCGGCCCTTGTTGACCGCTCGCGCCAGCGCACCGATACCACTGGCCGCCCCGAACCGGAAACTGTGCCGCAGCAGCACGATGGCATCGACCAGCGGCGAATCCGCCTCGCGACCGGGCGGCAACGCCTCGTTCGTCAACTTCGTCAGCCGCGCCTGGAACTTCGGCGAAAACCGGCCTGCCCGCGCACACATTTCGCCCAGCACCGAACCGGCCTCCACCGAAGCAAGCTGATCCTTGTCGCCCAGCAGAATCAGCCGCGCTTCCGGTGGGAGCGCATCGACGGTCTTAGCCATCAGTGCCAACCCGACCATCGATACTTCGTCTACCACCAGCACATCCAGCGGCAGCGGGTTGTCGCGGTCGTGGCGGAAATACACCGAATCCGGCCGACCACCGAGCAACCGATGCAAGGTGGACGCCTCTTCGGGGATTTGCGCCGCCTGGGCGGGTTCCAAGCCCAATCCCGGTTTAGCGGCACGAATCGACTCTTGCAAGCGCGCCGCTGCCTTGCCGGTGGGCGCGGCCAACGCCACCCGCAGCGGTCGATCCGACTGGCCGGTCAGTAGCGCCAAAATCCGCAGCACGGTACTGGTCTTACCGGTGCCCGGACCGCCGGAGATGACACAGATCCCTTTGAGCGCCGCCACCGCCGCCGCCACTTTCTGCCAATCCGGCCCGACCAATTCGGGATGGCGGGGAAACAGCCGGTCGAGATCGGCTTGCAAGCGCTGCTCGTCCGCCACCATCAAATCGATGCGGGCCCGCTGGAGCAAATCCTCCGCTAACTGTCGTTCGTATCCCCAATAACGGTACAGATACAAGCGGCCTCGCCGATCCAACACCAACGGTTGACGCTGGCCGGGCTGGCCGATCACGGGACTGGCCCGCAAGACTTCCAGCCAATCGCCGATAGGAGGCGAGGCAAACCCGACGGCCTCGGCCATCCCCGCGTTCCAGCGCCGCGCCCACTGCCGCAGGTTGACGCAAATATCGCCTTGGCCGGTAGCATGGCTGGTCAATGCTGCCGCCAGTTCCAGCCATTCCCGCGTCTCCGCCCCCGACTCGGTCGGACGAGGGCCGCTTTCAACTGATCCACCGCTGGCCAGCCGACTCATAAAGTGGGCGAAATGCAGGTCCAGATCGGTCAATAGGCCCTGTCCATACAAAGCCGGCAAGGTATCGTTCGAGCGGGTATCTTCCATCAGCATCAAATCACTCCAAACGCTTGCGGTATCGGCCAACAGCAACGATACCGAGGGGGCAAATTGGACCGCGCCAAGCCACGATGGCTCACCGTTAGCGAGACCCTGTGGCATGCATCGCGGCATTGATCGCCCGATGGCACGAGCCAATACAAACATATACCAATCGATACAAATTTATACTATTCAATGGCACAAATAATGCCCCATCGTAAACCGCAAAAATTGCGACCGATCTCAAAGGAAAATCCATGCTGACCGATCTTGTGAATCGGGCCGACATGCCAGCCCTACGCTCGGCAACGGCCAAAACGCCCATTCAAGAGGTTCTGCCGGAAATTCGACGGGCCGCTCTCAAACTGCCCACGTCCACCCTCACCAAACTCCAGCAGGAGGGTCTCGCGGGGCGCGACCGGCTGGCCGGACTTCTGACGGTGGCGGTAAAGCTGGAAATGCCGCAGTTCCCGGCTTTCGGAGCCGCGTCACTCACCCAGGGCGATGCTATGAGCGATTACGACGAGGCGCGGGCCTTCATCGTCAGGCAGCTACCGGAAAAAGAGACTTACGGTGCCCCCGTTCTGGGATTTTTTTATCCCGAAGTCATGAGTCTGGCTCCGGCCGAACGGGTTCTCGCCCTGGCCCGCTCTCACATCGAATGCTCCCCGACCGGCGATCGGCAGATCAGTCTCTTTAGCCTGAACGGCCGCGTCGATCGCAAAACCGCATTGCAAACCACCCAGCCCAGCGGAACGACCTGCGCCCTATTCCTCCGGGCAATACTGATCGCCGCCGGGGATAAACGGATGAGCGATGACAAGCTGGGCAGTAAGCCGACCAATCCACCCAATATGTACAACAGCATGGGACTCAATTACGGCAACTACACGGCTTCCGGCACAGGCTGGACATCGATGACGAGGAAAGATATGGCGACTCAAGCCTTGTCCCGGTTCCCGCAGCCTGGCGACCTG
>JBAOHI010000039.1:0-71934 GCA_037045535.1 Candidatus Competibacter sp. | reverse complement strand
CAATCAGCGATCCGAGCCGAACGGGTATGCCGGCCGATCCGCTTCGGCCCTCAACGTATTTCAGGAGATGCTCCATTGGCCCGAATCGTCGTGATTGGCTCAGCGGCACACGATGAAACGATCCGGTTGGCCGAACCGCTCCAAGCCGACGCGCACCTGAACGGAATCCTGGAGGGCGTGCGGCTCGGTGGTGGGGGGGCTAACACGGCGGTCGCCTTAGCGGCCGCTGGCCACGAAGTCACTTTGTTGGCCGCTGTCGGTCGCGATGCCGCTGGTGATGCCGTCCTGGCGGACCTCGTCGCCGCCGGCATCGATACGACATCGATCTCGCGCCTGGATCAACCAACCACCCGCTCCTTGATCCTGATCGACCCGACCGGCGAACGCACGGTGATCAACGTGGCCCGCTGCGAGGCTGACACGCCGCCGGATCGGTTGCGAACACTGCCCGCCGATGTGGTCTACGTGCGCAGCCGTCGCCGTGATCTGGCGCCACTGCTGGCAACGAAAGCGGCCAAGGCGTTGATCGTCGCGCACTTACCGCCGGTCGAGCCAGGCATTCGGCCAGCGCACGTTCTGATCGCATCGAGTGCCGATCTGGACGCGGCGGCGATCCAAAATCCTGGAATGCTAGGACTGGCGACCAGTGGCGGACTGGCACGTTGGGTGGTAATCACCGCCGGCGCGGCGGGCGCTCGCGCCTATGCTGCCCGTGAAATGTTAGCGGTAAACGCTCGATGCGTTCGGCCGGTGGATACCACCGGCGCCGGCGATGCCTTCGCCGCCGGCCTAATTCACGCGCTGATCGAAGGCCAGCCGATGGCGGACGCGCTGGAAACCGCAGTCCGTTTCGGCACCGAGGCGACCCTTTGGCCGACCTCTGGCTTGCCGGCATCCGCCGTCCAGCATCTGCTGCAAAACAACCCGCCTGGAAATCCAGCATGATGGTTCAAAAAACCATCCCGCTACCCTCTTGGGGGTCGGATTCCAATCGATAGCCAGCGCCAAGCCAATAAAGCGCTCGTCCAGGCGGCCAGCGCTTGCGGTCTGGCCGTGGAGCGATGGCAAACTCAGGCTGGAATACTGCGGATATGGCGCGTCAGACGGCTCTTGTGGCGGGCCGCCTTGTTGGCATGGATCAAACCCTTGCGGGCCATGCGATCAATCACCGGCACGGCGGTTTGGTATTCAGACTCGGCTTTGGTCTTGTCGCCGGTCTGAATCGCCTTGATCACCCGCTTGATATAGGTGCGCAGCATGGAACGCATGCTGGCGTTGTGCTGACGGTGGTTTTCCGCCTGACGGGCGCGCTTTTTCGCTTGAGCGGTGTTGGCCAAAATCGATACTCCTCACGACAACAACGGGATAAACGGGGCAGGATTCGGGTTTAAAAAGGGGGAATGATAATGACAGCTTTCACCGTTCTGTCAATCCCCATCCCACCGCCGCTGACAGTTCCGAGCGATCCGGCTATCATCCGCGCCTTCCAAATCGCACCGCAGGGATCGTGCCCCTCATGAGTAAGGCTCTCTTGAAATCCACCGGGATCGTCAGCGCCATGACCTCGCTGTCCCGAATCAGCGGTTTCGTCCGCGACATGGTGTACGCGCAGATGTTTGGGGCCGGAACCGGTACCGATGCCTTCTTCGTAGCGTTTCGCATCCCCAATTTCCTGCGCCGGCTCTTTGCCGAGGGCGCGTTTTCGCAGGCGTTCGTCCCAGTATTCTCAGAATACCAAACCCAACGTTCGCGAGCGGAACTTCAGGAGCTGGTGGATCAGGTTGCGGGCACGCTCGGTGCGATTCTGTTCATCATCTCTGCCATCGGGGTATTGGCCGCGCCGGTGCTGATCCTGCTGTTCGCGCCTGGCTTCACCGCTGACGCCGGGAAATACGAACTGACAGTGGCGATGCTGCGCATCACGTTCCCCTATCTGCTGTTTATTTCCCTAACCGCCTTCGCCGGCAGCGTACTGAACAGCTGCGGTAAGTTCTCGATTCCCGCTATCACACCGGTACTGCTGAACTTGACCATGATCGCCGCCGCTTTGTGGCTGGCCCCCCGAATGGAACGACCGGTAGTAGGATTGGCCTGGGGAGTATTCATCGCTGGCGTCATCCAGCTGGGCTTTCAGGTTCCCTTCTTGCGGCAGGTCAAGCTTTTACCGCGCCCGCGCTGGGGTTGGGCTTCCCAAGGCGTGCAACAGGTGTTGAAGTTGATGTTACCGGCGATCTTCGGCTCCTCGGTAGCCCAGGTTAATCTGCTGATCGACACCTTACTGGCGTCGTTTCTGGTGTCGGGCAGCGTCAGTTGGCTGTATTACTCCGACCGGCTGGTCGAATTTCCGCTCGGCATTTTCGGCGTTGCGCTCGGGACGGTGATCCTGCCCAAGTTGTCCCGCCAGCACGCCAGCGCGGAAACGGATGGCTTTTCGCACACGCTGGATTGGGCCTTGCGCTGGGCGCTGTTGATCGGCATTCCGGCGACGGTGGCACTGATCATCCTCTCTGGCCCGATCTTGTCGGCGCTATTCCAGTACGGCCAGTTCGACGCCCACGACGTGGCGATGTCGACTCGAAGCCTGATGGCATTTTCCCTGGGCTTGGTTGCTTTCATGTTGATCAAAGTGCTCGCGCCCGGTTTCTATGCCCGTCAGGATACCCGCAGCCCGGTCAAATATGGCGTCATCGCGATGGGCGCCAACACCACGATGGTATTCATCTTCATCTGGCCGTTGGCCCATGCCGGATTGGCGCTGGCCACTTCGCTCGCCGCCTTTCTCAATGCCGGTCTGCTGTTTTTCAACCTCAAGCGGCGCAACATCTACCGGCCGCGTTCCGGTTGGACGATCTTTCTGTTACAACTGCTCGTTGCCAACTTGGTGATGGGTCTGGTGCTCTGGCTTGGCGTGGGCGATCTAGGACAATGGCTGAACGCCCATGCGCGCGAGCGCTTGTGGCACCTGAGCTGGCTGGTCGCGGCCGGCGGGGGCAGCTATTTGTTGGCGGTACTGGCGGTGGGCATCCGGCCGCGCCATCTGGTGCTGCGGCGGGATTAAAGGCGGTCTCATGAATCCGGCTGCAATCGGTTGGCGCAGGGGGTGTATTGACCCGTCTGACGGATCGGGAGCAGTCAGACCCGCTAAAGATCAAAGGACCGTCAGGAAAAGAGCGGCCACTGATGTATTAAGAATCCGGTGATTGTCCCTATAATGCTGATTTTCGCGCGAAGCGTGACCCCACCAGCCTGACTACTCCCATGGAATTGATTCGCGGCCAGCACAATCTGCGGCCCCACCACCGGGGTTGCGTCGCCACCATCGGCAATTTCGACGGGGTCCATCTCGGCCATCAGGCGATTCTCGCACAACTGACCGAACAAGCCGCGCGATTGCACTTGCCGCGACTGGTCATCACGTTTGAACCGCAACCGCAGGAATTCTTTGCCGGCCCCACGGCATCGCCGGCCCGGTTGATGCGCTTGCGGGAAAAGTTGCAGGCTCTGGATGGCTTGGGTATCGAGAGAACGCTGTGCCTGGAATTTGACCAGCGGTTAGCCACCATGCCGGCGCAAACGTTCATCGAAACCTTGCTCGTCGAAGGTTTGGGCATCCGCTATCTGGTGGTCGGCGACGATTTTCGGTTCGGCCATCGCCGGGCTGGCGACTTCGCCCTGCTGGTCGAGGCGGGACAGCGTTATGGTTTCGAGGTCGCGGACAACCACAGCTATATCCTGGACGGCGAGCGGGTGAGCAGCACCCGCATCCGGCAGGCGCTCAGCCAAGGGGATCTGGAACTGGCGGCGCGGCTGCTGGGCCGGCCCTACGACATGTGTGGACGGGTAGCGCACGGCGACCAGCGCGGCCGCACCATCGGTTTTCCGACCGCCAATATCCATTTGCACCGCCGCGTCACGCCGGTTTATGGCGTCTACGCCGTGCTGCTGAGCGGTCCCGAGCTGCGGCCCTGGCCCGGTATCGCCAACGTCGGCCGCCGTCCCACCGTGCAAGGCGTCCGCGAGCAACTGGAAGTCCACTTGCTCGATTATCGGGGCGACTTGTACGGCCGACACGTCAAGGTCGATTTCTTGCACTATCTCCGCCCGGAACAGCGATTCGAATCCCTGGATGCGCTGCGCCAACAAATCCAGCGAGACGAACAAGCCGCTCGGGCCTATTTCTCCGCGCGAGGCATCCTCCACTCTTTCTCGTCCAGCGCAAGAGAGAGTTAAGGGTACGGGAACATTTTGCCCGCGTCCGAAGCACCAAGAGGTTTTACCGTGGCCGATTACAAAGACACTCTTAATCTCCCTCAGACTGCCTTCCCCATGAAGGCCGATCTCGCCAAGCGCGAGCCGGATTTGCTGCGCTATTGGCGGGAACTGGATCTGTACCGGCGCCAGCGCGCCGAGTTCGCCGGCCGCCCGAAATTCGTGCTACACGACGGCCCGCCCTACGCCAACGGGACCATTCACATCGGCCACGCCGTCAACAAGGTGCTCAAGGACATCATCGTCAAAGCCCGCACGCTGAGCGGTTTCGACGCGCCCTACGTGCCCGGCTGGGACTGCCACGGGCTACCCATCGAGCAGGTGGTGGAAAAGAAGCTGGGCAAGGTCGGGGTCAAGGTCGATGCACGCGAATTCCGCGCCGCCTGTCGCGCCTTCGCCGCCGAACAAGTCGCCAGCCAAAGTACCGATTTTCAGCGCCTGGGCGTGCTGGGGGACTGGGAGCAACCCTATCTGACCATGGATTTCCGCGCCGAAGCCGACATCGTGCGTTCGCTGGCCCGGATCGTCGCCAACGGCCACCTGTATCGCGGCTCCAAACCGGTGTACTGGTGCATCGATTGCGGCTCGGCGCTGGCCGAGGCCGAAGTCGAATACGAGGATCGCGATTCCCCGGCCATCGACGTGCGCTTTCCGGTGGCGAACCCTGAAGCGCTGCTGGCCCGCTGCCGTCATGTCGAGGGCCGCGAAGGCAAAGGACCCTTATCCGTGGTCATCTGGACCACCACGCCGTGGACCCTGCCCGCCAATCGAGCGGTAGCGGTCAATCCGGGTTTCGAATACGTCGTGGTGCAGGTCGAAACCGACCAAGGCCAAGAGCGTCTGCTGGTCGCCGAGCCGTTGTTGCAAGACTCGCTGGCCCGCTGGCAGATCGACGATTACCAAGTGCTGGCCTATGGCCCAGGGGCCGATCTGGAAGGTTTGGCGCTGCGCCATCCGTTTTACAACCGAGAGGTGCCGATCATCCTCGGCGATCACGTCACCACCGAGGCCGGCACCGGACTGGTGCACACCGCGCCCGCGCACGGCCAGGAAGACTACGTGGTCGGCTCTCGCTACGGTTTGCCGGTGGATAATCCGGTGGGGCCGGACGGTAAATTCTTGCCCGATATCCCGCTATTCGCCGGCTTGCACGTTTTCGCCGCCAACGATCGGGTGATCGACGCGCTCAAAACTCACGGCATGTTGCTGCGGGTGGCTCGCCTCAAGCACAGCTACCCGCACTGCTGGCGACACAAAACCCCGATCATCTTCCGCGCCACCCCGCAGTGGTTCATCGGCATGGAGCACCACGGCTTGCGCGCCCGTGCCCTGGGCGAAATCAAAAAACTGCGCTTCACCCCGGACTGGGGCGAGGCGCGGCTGCAAGGCATGGTGGAAAATCGCCCCGACTGGTGCGTTTCCCGGCAGCGGTATTGGGGCGTGCCGATTACTCTGTTTACCCACAAGAAAACTGGGGAACTGCACCCGAACACGCTGGAATTGATGGAACGAGCGGCGCAACGCATCGAGCAAGGTGGCATCGATGCCTGGTTCGAGCTCGATCCGGCGGAACTGCTGGGTGCGGACGCAGCGGATTACGACAAGATCAAGGACACGCTGGACGTGTGGTTCGATTCCGGCACGACGCATCTGTCGGTGCTGGAGCGGCGCCCCGAGCTACACTTCCCGGCCGAACTGTACCTGGAAGGCTCCGACCAGCATCGCGGCTGGTTCCAGTCCTCGCTGCTCGCCTCGGTGGCGATGCGCGGCGTCGCGCCCTACAAGGGACTGTTGACCCACGGCTTCACCGTGGATGCCCAAGGCCGCAAGATGTCGAAATCGCTCGGCAACGTGGTGGCGCCGCAGAAAGTGGTCAACTCGCTCGGCGCCGACGTGCTGCGGCTGTGGGTGGCGGCGACCGACTATCGCGGCGAAATGGGCGTCTCCGACGAAATCCTCAAGCGCATGGCCGATTCCTACCGGCGGATGCGCAATACCGCGCGTTTCTTGCTGGCTAACCTCAACGGCTTCGATCCCGCCCAGCATTTAGTGCCGCCGGAACGGATGCTGGCGCTGGACCGCTGGGCGGTGGACCGCGCCCGCCGCTTGCAGGAGGAAATCCTGGAAGCCTATGACCAATACCTGTTCCACCTGATTTATCAGAAGATCCACAACTTCTGCTCGGTGGATATGGGCAGCCTGTATCTGGACATCATCAAGGATCGCCAATACACCACCCCGCGCGACAGCATCGCCCGCCGCTCGGCGCAGACCGCGATGTATCACATCCTGGAAGCGATGACCCGCTGGCTGGCGCCGGTTTTGAGCTTCACCGCCGAGGAAATCTGGCGAAACCTGCCGGGCGAGCGCGGTCCGTCGGTGTTCCTCGCGACCTGGTACAACGGACTGTTCGCGGTCGACGACAATGACCCATTTGGCGCAACCTATTGGGAACAGCTGCTTAGTGTCCGCGAAGCGGTCAGCAAGGAACTGGAAAAGCTGCGGGTGGCCGGCGGTATCGGTTCCGGGCTGGACGCCGAAGTGGATTTGTATTGCGACGGTGCGTTGGCGGCCGACTTGGGCAAGCTGGCGGACGAATTGCGCTTCTTCCTGATCACCTCCTATGCCCAGCTGCAACCGCTGGCGGCGCGCCCAGCGGAAGCGGTCGAGGTCCAAATCAACGGGCAACCGCTGGCGGTTCGGGTTTCGCCCAGCGCCCATGCCAAATGCGTGCGCTGCTGGCATCACCGCGAGGATGTGGGCCAGAACTCCGAGCATCCCGAACTGTGCGGGCGGTGCGTGGAAAACGTTGCCGGCAGCGGCGAAATCCGGCGTTACGCCTGATGGCTACACCCAAGTGGTGTTGGTGGTTGAGCGGAACGGTCGTGGCGCTCGATCAGGCCACCAAACACCTTGCCGAAACACTGCTGGCGACGCACCAACCAGTACCGGTGTTGCCGTCGTTCAACCTGACGCTGACGTATAACACCGGCGCGGCATTCAGCTTTCTCGCCGGGGCCGACGGTTGGCAACGCTGGTTTTTTCTCGGTTTGGGCACGGCGGTCAGCATCGGCCTGATCGCCTGGCTATGGCGGCTCAAGCCAGAGAATAGCTGGCTGGCGGTGGCGCTGGCGCTGATTTTGGCCGGCGCGGTCGGTAACCTGATCGACCGTGCCTGGCTCGGACAGGTGATCGATTTTATCCAGGTTTATTACGACCGCTGGTATTTCCCGGTTTTCAACGTCGCGGACATTTCCATCAATATCGGCGCGGCACTGTTGGTGATGGATAGTTTGCTGCGGAGGAACGCATGAACGCCCACATTCATCTCGCCAATCCGCGCGGATTTTGCGCCGGGGTGGACCGAGCCATCGGCATCGTTGAACGGGCGCTGGATTTGTTCGGTGCGCCGATCTACGTGCGCCACGAAGTGGTACACAATCGATTCGTGGTCGATAACCTGCGCCAGCGGGGAGCAGTGTTCGTCGAGGAACTGGACGAAGTGCCGGACGACGCGACGGTGATTTTCAGCGCCCACGGCGTGTCGCGGACGGTGCGGGAGCGGGCGGAGCAACGCGGGCTCAAAGTGTTCGACGCTACCTGTCCGCTAGTCACCAAAGTGCACATGGAGGTCAGCCGCCACGCCCGCGCCGGTCACGAGGTGATCCTGATCGGTCACGCGGGCCATCCCGAGGTCGAAGGCACCATGGGCCAGTACGACGAGGGCCAGGGTGGACGGATGTATCTGGTGGAAACGGTCGAGGATGTCCGGGCGTTACGAGTACGCAATCCCACCGAGCTGGCTTACGTCACCCAAACCACCCTCTCGGTGGACGACACGGCTCGAATCGTTGTCGCCTTGCGCGAACGATTCCCAGCCATTCAGGGACCGCGCAAGGACGACATCTGCTATGCCACCCAGAACCGGCAGGACGCGGTCAAGGAATTATCGGGACACTGCGAACTGCTGTTAGTGGTTGGTTCGCGCAGCAGCTCCAATTCCAACCGGCTGCGTGAGCTGGCGGAGAAAGCAGGAACGCCGGCCTATCTGATCGATGGACCGGCGGATATCGATCCTGCCTGGTTGGCGGGCAAAACCGCCATCGGCGTCACCGCTGGCGCATCAGCGCCCGAAGTGCTGGTGCAACAGGTCATCGACCGCTTGCGCGAACTGGGCGCCGCCACAGTCGCGGAAAGTGCCGGTCGGGCGGAAAACGTGGTGTTCTCGTTGCCGCGAGAGCTGCGGTGAGTTCGTAGGATCCCCAGACCCTCGCCCGGCAGATTTGCAGAGTTGACATTGCCCCACCACCTATTAAGCGATCCAGCGGTTCAGCCCCCTTTTTCTCTTGCCAAACGGAGAGAGGGCTGAACGCACATAGTCGATTACTGCCCCATCTCCTTGTACCAGTAGATCAACTGATTATCTTGCGACTCGCCCGGTGGTTCAACCTCCTCGACATTCAATCCCATGATAATGCCAACCTTTTGCTCTCCATCGACCTCGACATTAAAAGGAACTGGTGATGGCAACAACCCGCCGCCGGGCACAACCTCAAACCGATTTCCCGGTTTCAGGGGCACTTCCTCACCCGTCTCCGGATTCTTGACGCCAACACCGCCACCGACCACAAGTCCTGTCTGGATCGCCCGTTCCGGTCAATGCCCGTTGCGCACCCACCGCTGGCGTCCATTCGCCGTCTTCTGGTTTTTGAACCGAACCAGAAACTCCTTCATCTCCGCCTCAATCGCAGCCCCAGCAGTTGCGTCGCTCCGTCCCTCAGCAATTTCAGCGCGTCTGCCATCGGCCTCGGCACGCCTGGATCCCTCAGCAAAATGATCTTATATTCACATCATGGCGTATTCGCTCCTTAACCGGAATTGATAACCTCGAAAATCATCAAGAATACGCCGCCCCCTCTCTCCTTCAGCCGCAGCTTTCGAGCATAACTCCGTTTATCGCTTAAACAGTACCATTTGTCTCTTTCTGCATGACAGGGGCGCCTTCGTGGCTTATTAAACTTCCTAACGAATCCCAAGTATTCATTTTTTAAAATAATGCTAATGCAACACAACGCAACAGCCTCCCTTGAATTTCACGCAGGCACGCCGCCTTCGCTAGCACTCGCCAGTATCCTACCCGCATTCGAGGGTAAGGTTCGACCCAGTCAGAGATCCCCCGCGCTCGTCGCCACTGGTTCGCCCAACATCTCCGGCTTCACGCTGACAGAGTTGCTGGTAACGGTAGCCGTTGTCGCCATCCTGGTCACTGTTGGAATACCAACCTTCATCGATCTGGTCAAGAACAACCGCATTTCCAACCAGGCGAGTGAATTCATTACTTCCCTGATGCTCGCTCGATCCGAAGCAGTTCGGCGGGGAAGTATCGTCTGTGTCAAGCGCAAGGGAACGACGGCGGGAAATTGGAGCGCGGGGTGGGACGTTTTTCCCGAGGCATCTGGCGAGACGAATTGTGCAACGATAGCCAGTACTATCCAGACTTACGACCCTCTATCCGGCGACCAAACGCTAACGGTTGGCAATCCTTTCCAGACGTACATGCGCTACAACGGGCTGGGCGTTGCCGTGGACGCAAGTGGTGTTCCAGTGAGTAGCGCCGATTTTAAGCTCTGCCGTGGCACAACCGCGAATGACATCGCCAACTCTCGTCTTATCACCATATCTGCCACCGGCCATCCCTCGACCAAGGCAAGCACGACTGGTTCGCCGACACCTCCCACCACATGTCCGTAGGTCCGTCCATGACACTCTTCCAGACCGTTCACCGGTTCAACCATGGATTCACTTTGCTCGAAGTGTTGATCGCGATCGTCGTGCTCTCCATCGGTCTATTGGGCGTCGCCAGCCTGCAATTGATTGGACTCAAAAACAATCAAAGCTCGCTTTTTAGCAGTCAGGCGTCGGTGCTGAGCTATGACATGATTGACCGCATGCGTGTCAACCGAAAGGAAGTCACTAGTTACGATACTGGCGATTCTTATTGGAATTACGGCGCCAATTGCGCTACCGCGAAATTCAGCCCCGCAACCGAATTATATAAAAAAGATATCAATGAGTGGCTGCAAACTCTTTGCAAACGACTGCCAAGCGGTCAAGGAAAAATTACTATTACGAGCAGTCAATCACGCATTGAGGTGTTTGTACAATGGGACGACAGTCGGGGCACCGGCCAGCCTTCCAGCTCTACAAAGGAGCTGAAAGTTGAAAGCCAGTACTGTTCGACGCTTCCATGCAATTTCTGACGAGCTGCGCGGCCATGTCCACTGATTCACCTCCCTTGGTTAACCGATTCCAAATCGGGTTCAGATCCTTCTCACGCCCAGCGCCCAATGGATTTACACTGGTTGAAGTAATGACCGCGCTAGCGATCAGCCTGTTCCTGTTGCTCGGCGTGACATATGTCTACACAGGCAGCAAACAAACTTACCGAAGCAATGCCTCGCTGTCGCGCATGCAGGAAAATGGGCGGTTAGCGATTGAATATCTGACTCAAGATCTTCAAATGGCCGGTAATTTCGGCTGCGCTACGGGCATTATTAATACTAATTACGGCAAATGCTCTACCAGTCCCGCTAATAAACTCAACAATCTTTTAGCCACCCCCGACGGTAGTTTTGCCCACGATTTCCGGCACCCGATCGAGGGCTACGACGGTGAGAAAGCGGTGACCAATGCTTCTCCCGGCACCGACTCCGACGATTTCGATCCCGACCTAGCGACGACTGGTGCTCCGACTACCGCACTAGCCAATTCCGATGTCGTAATCGTTCGCGGCGCTAGACCGCTGGGCAAAACCGTAACCGCTCAAGCCAGCGGAACAGCGGATATCGTCATCAGCGCGACCCACAACCTGGCGGCCAACGATGTGACCTTGGTGGCCGATTGCCAAAGCGCCGGCGTGTTCACCGCTACCAGTATCACCACCACGTCCACCACTACCACAATCAGCCATGCGCAAGCGAGCGGTAAGAATGCCTGCGCGGATTTGGGTAAACCCTATGTGGGCGGTGAAGTTCTGAAAGCGTTCAGCCGCGCCTATTACATTGCCACGGATCCGGCAACTGGCCTTCGAGCTCTTTATCGGCGAGAAGTCGGTGGAACCGACCAGCTTCTGGTCCCAGGCGTCGAGAACATGCAACTCAAATATGGCCTTGCCGGCAACATGGAAGGCTACCCAACCGATTATCTCACCGCAGGTGATGTGCAAGGAGAGATCTGCAACGACAAGGCGATCGGCGGCACCTCAACCGGCGATCCGTGGGATTGCGTCAAATCGGTTCGCATCGAGTTGTTATTGGTCTCGGCAGAGGACAGACTAACGACCGCTGCTCAGACTGTATGGTTTGACGGTAGCGATTTCACTCCTGCGGACAGCAGGCTTCGCCTAGTGATGACTGCAACCATAGGTGTACGCAACCGCCTATTGCAATCTCAAAAATAAAGGGGCATTCCAAAATGGCTCCCATAGTGTTACAAACCACACAATCCTCTTGCCGTGCTACCCCGCAAAGCTGCTATCGCGAAAAGGGTTCCATTCTGTTCGTCGGCCTCATTCTGTTGTTCATTCTATCATTGGTCGGCATTACATCGATACGCACGACAGCCCAGCAAGAACGCATGTCGGCCAATTTGCGCGACCGCACCATCGCTTTCCAGGCCGCCGAGTCGGCGTTAGCGGCGGCCGAGAAGACTTATTTTTCAACCGATACCAACGCGGTGATAAACGATAGCGGGACATTTAGCAGCGGCTCGACCTGTACGGCTGGGGCGCTGAAATATTGCCCCAGTACGGGAGTTTGCGCAGGCGCTACGACGACGCCTGCGCCTTATCTCGTCGCAAATGGACTCGGCGATGGTGCCGACCCCACCTTTTGGAGAAATACCTATAAGGATGCCTGGGCGACTTGTGGCTATAACACCGGCGTGGAATTTGTCGCTTCTGGCGATTATTCCAAGCCAGGCCATCCGTACCAATCGCCTCGCTATATGATCGAGCAACTGAACGACCCGGCCATTAATCCGGTCAAGTCCTACCGTGTTACCGCTATTGGCTACGGCTTTACCGATAGCGCCATCGTTATCCTACAAGCAACTTATTCCGAGCAATAACTCGCGGTTATACCAGGGTGCCATCATGGGAACCAACTTCTACTTTCGTGCTGCTTTCATACTAGTGATCAGCGTGCTAGCGATAGCTATTAAGCAAACTCCGGCAATAGCCACACCCGCACAAAAACCACTCTATCTGGGTTACAACGCCCCACCTATGATGCTGCTTACTATGCAGCGCGATCATCGGCTATTCTATGAAGCCTATGATGATCTCTCGGACCTGAATGGCGACGGGACTATCGAAACTCGCTATAGACCTGATCTTACAGATTCAACGGGTTCTCCCGTTAATTACTACGGTTACTTTGACTCGTATAAATGTTACGACTACAGTACCAGCAGCAATCGATTCATACCCGCCATCGTTACTCTCAACAAAAAGTGCTCGGGCAAATGGAGTGGTGATTTTCTTAACTATGTCACCATGACTCGCATGGATACGTTGCGCGAAGTATTGTATGGTGGCAAACGCAGTACCGATACGACCTCGCTGACCGTCTTGGAGCGCGCTTATATCCCGCAGGATGTGCATGTTTTTGGCAAGGAGTACGATCCATCGATCGACACCTACAGGATCGAAAACTATACCCCGTTACCGTCGATAACCGTTAATTCAAATCCAGCTCTGCAACAGCACCATCTATTCGCCAATGCATCGCTATTGTCCGAGGGAGCAACGGCGGCGCCAAGGCTTTTGGTCAGAACCAATCAAACCGATCATATCTGGAATTGGATCGCGGGAAAAGATGGGACACCGCTCGCCGATTGGGCTTGGGCTTACAACCTGATCGTGCGCGTTGAAGTTTGCAAGAGCGGCGCGGCCGGAGAATTAAGGGAAACCAACTGCAAGGGCTATCCAAGTGGAACACCAACTGCTTATAAGCCAACCGGAATCCTGCACGACTACGGTGAAAATGACAGTATGTATTTTGGTTTGCTTACCGGTTCCTATACACATAATCTGCGGGGAGGGGTGTTGCGACGAGCGATCAGTTCATTCAGAGACGAAATTAATGCGACCACCGGGCAGTTCAAGCACCTCTTGCCATCACCCACTTTTAAGGGCATCGTCGCCACCATCGACGCCATCAAGATCAATGGATTTGACGGCGATTACAATCGAGGCAGTCTAGGCAATCCCGGTTATTGCAGCGACACCGAGCACAGAAAGCGGGCGCCCAATGACGGGGAGTGCACTTGGTGGGGTAACCCGATCGCCGAAATGATGTACGAGGGTTTGCGGTACTTTTCTGGCGCCGGTTCACCTACCCCGGAATTTACCTACACAAACAGCGGCAGCAATGAAGACTATACATTAGGATTACCTTTGGTGGCTGCATGGGATAACCCTTACGATGCCAGCAGGAACAATTGGTGTGCAAAATCGTTCCAAACGGTCATCAGCGATGTTATGCCGACTTTCGACTCGGATAATTTACCGGGAAGTTCGTTTGCCGGCACATTGTCCAGTACGCTTAGTGGTCTCAATGCCGCTTCCTTGGCACAAAATATCTGGGATTCAGAGTATGGCACCACCAAGTCGATATTCATCGGCGAAGTGACTCCAGCCACATTATCGAGTGATGCTGATTTAGCTCCAAGCCCTAAATCCGTCTCCAGTTTTGCTAATATCCGTGGCTTGGCCCAGGAAGACACCAACAAACAAGGTTCTTATTACGCCGCTGCGGTCGCCGCGTTCGGCAAGACCACTGATCTTAATCTGGCGGCGCAAGGAGAGCAAAAAGTCGATACTTTTGCCGTGGCGCTATCGTCAACCGCACCGAAGATCGAAATACCCGTCACCGTCAATGGCGTAAATCGGAAAGTGACCATCGTCCCCTTCGCGAAATTGCTGAGATACAGCGGGACAAACTATACAATCTCACCAAATGTTCCGCAAAACGGTGGGGCGTTGCGCATGTTCCTGATATCCACCGATACCAGTCTTAATGGCGGACGACCGTACTATAAGTTTTTGATTGAATACGGCAGCCATGAATATTCCAACGATAACGACATGGACGCACTGGTGATCTACGAGGTCAAGCTGAACGCCGATAACACCATTGATGTATTCACCACTATCGATAACGCTGATGGCGCTGGCACCCAGTCCATGGGCGCCCTCCTGCACTTCGGTTATGTCATTTCAGGCACGACGAATGACGGCATAAAGCTCTTGGTTCGCAATGAATCCGATTCCGCAACAGACATAATGTATGCCAATGATGGCGCCAAGTTGGTGATAGCCACGCCGCCGACCACACCGGCGGTGGTTTGCGATCCATATTATTACACCACGCCGCCGACAGTACCGGCGACACTGCCGACGACGCTACTAACTCCTATACCCTTCGTCAATTCCTCAGCGGTCGATGACAGAAGAGGGCACTGTGATTGGACCTGGTTCACGGTAAACAACATGACCGGTGCTATCTCAACCACCTCCAAAACGAGTTTTACCAACTCGCTACCTCGCAGGCGGCTGGTCCGATACACGCCCGGTACTAATACATCCGGTGAATTCATCAAACACAATCCGTTGTGGTATGCCGCGAAGTGGGGCGGTTTTCTAGACGGTTACGTTAAGGATATCGATGCTGTGGTACCGTCCAGAAAGAATAACGCGCTCGACTCCGGCGAAGAGTTCGGCGAATGGGAAAAGCGTGATGACCTCGGCAATATCATCAGGGATAGCGAGGGTAATCCCAAAGAACCGCGCAACTATTTTCCAGTGACCAATGCCGGTACCCTTGCCCGTGTCCTCGACAAGGCGTTCGAGATGGCGGTCGAGCAGACCAGTTCATCTTCCGCCGCCGCGACCAACTCCGGCTATGCTCAAGCGCCGGATAGAATTTATCAGGCCAAGTTCAGCCCTCGTTATTGGTTTGGACAACTGATCGCTTATCCGATCGACAAAACGACGGGAGAAATCGATACCACGACAGTTATTTTCGACGCCGCTACGCTGATTCCACAAGAGTCAGATCGCAAGATTTTCTCATACCGACCTGCCGACGATTATTCTGACCCAACAAATCCGACAGTCTTGGATAAAAAGGAAGGTGGCTTTGAATTTCTGTGGACAAACTTTAGCGACCCAGAAAAGGCTTTTCTTAACCTTAGCACAAGCCTGATAACTGCCGATGATCGACAAGCCACGCTCTATTACGTCCGTGGCAAACGCGACTGGACCGGTTGCACAACGCCGCCCTGCAAAAGCGAAGCCAGCGGCACGTTTCGCAAACGGAACGCGGATACAGTGGTCACGGGGTCCAACGACAAACCTGTCCTTGGCGATATCATCAACTCCTCCCCCATTTTCGTGGGTAACCAAGACTTGGGTTACAGCGCGGCAAGCGATCTTGCCGGTTATTCTGGATTTGTGACTGATGTCAAGCAGACGCGCGACCCGATGATCTATGCTGGCGCCAACGATGGCATGCTGCACGCGTTTGACGCAAAAACGGGAGTCGAGCGATTCGCTTACATTCCGCGCGCCGTTTTCAGCGGAGTAGGCGCCAACAAACTCTCCGATCTGACGCGCAAGGGTCTACCGCATCAGTATTACGTGGATGGCTCCGTCGCTGTTGGCGATGTCTGTCTTAACGCACCCAATACCTCTTGCAGCGAAGCCGATTGGAAATCTGTCCTAGTCGGCACTCTCGGCGTTGGGGGTAAAGCGGTATACGCGCTAGATGTAACCAATCCGGCTAGCTTCGGCAGCGGCAAGGTAATGTGGGAATTCACGCACCCGGAACTCGGTTATGCGACCGGGCAACCATTGATCGTGCGGCTGAACGACGGCAATTGGTATGTTGTCATCGGCAATGGTTATGAAAGCCATACCTGTGATAGCACCTTGGGTTCTCGTTATGACAAGGATCCCGCAACGGGATTACCCATCTGCAAGACCAACCCTGCGCTCGACGCGAGGAATGCAAAACTGTTTCTCATCAAGATCAATCCCGATCTTTCGGATGGTTGGGACGAAGGGACAGACTATTTCGTCATCCATGCTACCAACAGTATGACCGTACCGACAACCCACACTCCCAGCAGCGACAACGCGCTTGCGATGCCAGGAGGTCTTAACCGAATCAAGGGCATGACCGGCGACTTAGACTTTGATTTCAAAGCTGATATGCTGTACGCAGGCGACATGCAAGGCCATCTGTGGCGCTTTGATTTGAGTTCCACCACCCCTGCTGACTGGACGGCGAGAGCGATTTTCCAAGCCAAGGACTCCAGCGGTAACGCGCAGCCGATATCGGTCCAGCCGGCCGTTATGCAGCACCCTGTTAGCGGATATATCGTGGTGTTCGGCACGGGCCGGTATATCTACGGCGATGCAGCTTATACCGACGACCCAGCGGATAAAAAGACCCAGACGCTATACGGTATCAGGGACAACACCGAAGCGGACCCGAACTGGACCGTCACTGGTCGCTCCCAGCTGCAACAACAAACCATCACAAAAGAAACGACGGAAATATTTGGTGCCTATCGGTATGGCATTCGGGATGTCTCGACCATTGCGATCAACTGGGATACCCAGAAGGGTTGGTATCTGGATTTGCTGCAACCGCCTTCGGGTACGCAACAAGGTGAACGCGTTACAGAGACGGCGCTCTTCACCGGTGGTGAACGGGTGCTTTTCAACACCAAAATCCCCAGTACCGACGCATGTAGCGCCGGCGGTTCGAGTTGGGTGATGGAAATCGACGCCACATCCGGCGGCCGCACCACGACTGAGACTTTTGATCTCAATAGAGATCAGGTGGTTAATGCGAGCGACCACTCCAATTTTGGTAGCTACTCGGAGAAGGTCGTTGTTTCAGGAATACAACGGCTGGGCGAAGCCAGCGAACCACCATCTGTTTGCGGTATGACTTCCATGGGCACCCCCTATTGCAATGAGGGCAAATCTGTTATCAAGAAGACCTTCAGTTGTACTAATGGCTCGCTCTATACTGAAACCGACGCGGTAACAGATTCTCAATTTTGCGGGAGTGGCTTCAAACGGACTTCGTGGCGGCAATTACAGTAACAGCTAGGGGGCGGTTCGAGCCGCGCCCCGTGCTGGGACAGGAAGACAAACGTGCGCAACAAGAGCTTATTACATTCTGGCTTCACTCTGGTCGAACTGATGATCGTCTTGGCGATCATCGGCATTCTCGCGGCAATCGCCTATCCTTCTTATCAAGGGTCCGTGATGCGCTCTCGCCGCGCGGATGCTAAAACGGTGCTACTCGAAGCAGCTCAATACATGGAACGGATTTATACCGAGCGTGGCGCCTATAATAAGAAGGCTGATGGCTCGGCCACGACTTCGCTCACTTTGTTAGGCATGCCAACTAGTTTGCAAGCATCACCAAAGGAAGGGGCGATCAAGTATTACAACATTCAACCTTTGGGCAACAACTTCGCCAACATCACGGCGTCGGCCTATACCCTTCAAGCAGCTCCCACAGGTGCCCAAGCCAGCGAAGCCTGCGGCACCTTGACGCTCAGCAGTAGCGGTGTCAAGGGGCAGGCCGCCGGCAAAACAGTTGACGAATGCTGGAACCGCTAACTGAGCAGTTTGATCTGGTTACATTCCGTACGTGCTTAATTGCCTCCAAGCAAGCACTTTGCTTTTCATTGGCTTCTCGGGCGGGAGTTTATCCACAATCACGAGCTGACCGCTATCATTGATACCATCGGTGAAAACATCCTGGTTATGCCGATTCATATCGTCCGTAACTATGTTTTTGGCGTCTGTGCCATTTGCTCCGGTCACACCAATCTGGACGCCGAGCATACTGTTACCGTGGGCACCGACTCCTGTCCTGGTTTCATCACTGGCTGGCAAAGCCGCAACAGGGTGAAGGTCGTCTCCGTAATCCTCGCTTTTTAAGGTTACTGACACGGCACTTTGACTGATGATCCTATCAACCACCAACACTCCACCCCGGCTGACGATCACGGCAGTATCCCCTTCAAAACGGATGCTCTCGATCCAAAAAACCGCGTTGCCAAAATTTGGCGACGAAGACGGCCTGGAGGGCAACGCCTCATCACCCGCCTGCCAAGCTTTCGCATCACCCCAAGCTTCGGGATGCGTCCGCAGCCACTGCAACGCCAGGATAGCCCCGGATTCGGCTGCCATCGACGCTTGGATCATCCGTTTCTGATTACCCACCATCCGCTCCTGTAAGTCCGAACCCGTCATGGCGCTCACTCCGAGCAGAGTCATCACCAGCAAAATAATCAGACTGATGATCAACACTCCCCCTTCCTGCAAGGCTCTGGTTTTCACTAGAAACTTCCTTTTAGCCGGGAAAAAATCCTGGGACGCATTGCCACGGTCAGCGTCACTTCGGGCTGCTGCGGAGAAGCCGAATCCAGCAACCGCAGCGTGATTCGGACGCTAACAATCGCATCTAAATCTCCCGGTGATTCGGCATAGCCATCCACCTGACCATCGTCATCCGAATCCATCCCATATTGAACCTGCATTGCCGCGATACCCTCTACCAACGGCTGCTGCGATCCTGGCACGATCGGATAGGCTGAACTACAGTACAAGGCACTTTTCTTGACATAAAAATAACTGATGATGGTACCAGCAGAGACCGGTTGCCCCAGGCAATTGAAAACACCAGTCCCTCCACTGTAGGCGACAATAATCCCATCCTGATGGCTCCCTTCCCGGACCGATTCTGTCATACTCAAAACGTTTCGGAGTAAATTCGATGCAACCCGCAAATTCTCCTGCATTTGGTTAAGACTATCCTTTCTGAGATAAGACTGCTTGCTGCTCAGTAGAACACTAAACATACCGCCAATCAAAACCAGGCTGATCGATAAAGCCACCAGAATTTCAATCAGCGTAAAACCATTATTTCGATTGCGAATGATCCTGTTCATTTCGCCACACCAAATCTCGGTATGCCGATAACGGCTAATCCAATTTAGGCAACCGTAGTCGATAGACAAAGGAAAATACCTGGGACTCGTCAATACGCGAATCTTTCCAAGAGATATTGATCAAATAATCACTGGGCTCATCGGGCGCAACGGTGACCACCCCCTGCCATTCCGGCAGTGACGCCTGATTCAGCTTTTGCCATTCCTTCATCTCCGCCAGCGGTTCCGCCAAATGGGTCCACATTCGTTCTGCCATATCTAGCGCTTGAATGTTCACTAAAGTGCGCTGATAGCTGGAATGAGTATGTTGCAAGGCGTGGAGCTGCAAACCCGCTAAACCGAGCAATCCCACGGACAAAACCAGAAGGGTGACAATCACTTCGATTAGGGTGAAACCTCTGTCCATAGCTTTTCTGCTAAATAAAGTCATCACAAGCTTTGCTAATCTTGCTCATCATATACAGGTCGCTTCGGTCACTTTCACCCGACCCACGCTGCTGATTACGATCCGACGGGCCTTGGGTGGCATGCAAGCGGTTAGCGTGCCAGCTTGAAAAGCGCCGCTGGCAAGTCTCGCCACCCCATCGGCGGTATAGGAAACATACCTTGCAACCGGCGTGTTGCCGGTCAGAGTCACGCCAACTCCGGCGGACATCCCTTCGAACACGCGAACCATTTCTTCATTCGCATCCACCGCGCCATTATTGTTGGGATCGACGAACACGATCCAACCTTGGTCGTAACCGCCATCAGCGGCGCAAGTCGTTCCGTCGGCACTCTTACACAGCGTAACACGGACCCCGCGCTCGACTGCCTCCGACCGGGTCAGTTGCAGCGCGGCGACCAGTTCATCTACTTTCGTCAGGAAATGATTATTGCGAATCAGATCCCGAAAGCTTGGCACTCCTAGCGTCAGCACCGTCACCGCCAGTGCCAAGGCAACGATTAGTTCGATCAAGGTAAAGGCCCGCTGTTCACGCATTGCTATCTTCCTCCACCGATCCCAAATTCCTAAGACTGAGGAGTAGGAGACGGGATGCTCCCGTTTAGCTTACCCAGAGTTTGGGCGAGCCAGTAGCATCTCGACGCAATCCAGCAAGGCTCGCAACGCTCCGCGATGGCATTCCACCACCGCCCGGCCGCGCTGGCCGGCGATCTGGCGCGATTCGGAATTAGCCAACAACCGATCCACGAGGGTTGCCAGAGCCGCCGCGTCGGCGACTTGCCAAGCCGCCTCCGCCTCCAGCAAACGCTGTCCGGCTTCGCTGAAATTGAACATGTGCGGGCCAAAGATCACCGGCAACCCAAGCAGGGCCGGTTCCAGCACGTTGTGACCGCCGGTCGGTACCAGGCTGCCACCGACAAAGGCGAGATCGGCGGCAGCATAGAACAGCAGCAACTCGCCCATGCTGTCGCCGAGAAAAACAGCAGTATCCGGCGTGCAGGGCTGCCGTTCGCTGCGCCGAATGTGCTTAAAGCCACGCTCTTGGCACAAGGTCGCTACATTGTCGAACCGCTCCGGGTGGCGCGGCACCAGCAGCAACAGCAGTTCCGGCCAACGCGGCCGAACCCATGCGAAGGCTTCCAAGATCTGTGCTTCTTCGCCGGCGTGGGTGCTGGCGGCGATCCAAACCGGCCGCTGTTCGCCCAACAATTCCCGGCGCAGTTGCCGCCCTCGCGCCGGCAATTCGTCCGGCAACGTCAAATCGTACTTGAGGTTACCGACCATCCGCACACGCAGAGCGCCCAAGATGCGGAAACGCTCGGCATCGGCGTCGGCCTGCGCGGCGATCAGGGCGACATCGCGCAGCATTGCAGCGGTCAGGCGCTGAATCCGGGCATAGCCGCGCGCTGAACGCTCCGATAGCCGGGCGTTGGCGATCACCACCGGAATCCCGGTAGCCGCGCACCGCCGCAGCAGATTCGGCCACAGTTCGGTTTCCATGATCACCGCCAGTTGGGGCCGGGTTCGTTGCAGAAACCGCCGCACGGCGCCGGGCAGGTCGTAAGGCGCGTAGGCATGATGGACCCGATCACCCAGTGCTTCTTGAACTTGGCGCGAACCGGTCAGGGTGGTAGTCGTCACCAGCAGCGGCGTTGCGGGATAACGGGCCTGCAGGGCACGTATCAAAGGCAAGGCGGCGCGGGTCTCCCCCACCGACACCGCGTGAACCCACAGGCACCCACGCTGTGGCAAGGGTGGAGTGAAACCGAGTCGCTCGGCCCAGCGCCGACGATGGTCAGGGTCGCGACGACCGCGCCAGTACAATCGCAACCAGACCATTGGCAACGCCAAGTACAACAGGCCGGTATAAAACCCTCTTAGGATTCGAGCCGGCCAGTCGCTGGCATCGCTCATCGCGAATCCGACAATTCCTGGTTCCACATCAGGGTGGCGCCGATCACCGCCGCTGGCATCACAAAAAAGTTCAGCACCGGGACCAAGGTCAATACCAGGGTCATGCCCCCGAAACCGAAGGTCAGTGGCCAATAGCGACGCAGTAACCGGCGTTGCTCTCGAAATCGGATGTTGCGATTTCCGAGGGGATAGTCGGCGTACTCCAGCGCCAGCGTCCAGGAAGTGAATATCGCCCACAAAACCGGCGCGGCGACGTTGATCACAGGCACGAACGACAACACCAGCAATGGGATCGCCAAACCCACGAAATACAACAGCTTATGCAATTCAGTGAACGGTGAGAGCAGCAAGTCCCGCCAGCCAGGTTCGGTCGACGGTGGCGGGGCGGAATCGAGGGTCGCGATCATTTTTCCGACCCGTTCGGCCAACAGGCTGTTAAACGGCGCGGCAATGACGTTGGCGACTAAGGAAAATGCGTAAAACACGACTATCAGCACAGTCAGAACGAATAGGGGCCACAACAGCCAATGCAACCAGCCCAACCAGCTCGGTAACCCGCTTTGCACGGCCCGATCGAGACGGCCCATCTGGCTGGCGCCCCACCCGATGCCGCCGCCGAACAACAGGGTGTTGATCAACAACGGCAAGACCACGAAACCGCGCAGGCCGGCTTTGGGCAACCAACGCAGGCCGGTCAGCACATAACCAGCGCCTGTGGTGAGAGAACGGCTCATGGTAACGGAAACTCCTGGAGACAAACCGGCATTCGTTTCAAATCGCGGCGATCTACGGTACTATTTGGATGGAAATCAAACCGCCACCGCCGCAGGTAGGCAACGGCGTATTATAATCAATAATCCTCGCGGTTCCGACCGCCGCCCCCATGGAGCAAGCCGAGGGTTTGGCTGCTCTGCTCGCGGTCGCCGCGCCAGCGCGGAACATGGCGATTCATAACGCTTGCCCAGCCAACAAAGCCTGTTGGTTTTCTTCAAAATCCGCATCACTATCGGCGGCGGTCAAAGCTTGCCGCTGCTCAGCCGCGCGTTCCCTTCGCCGGATTGACCCAACACACGAGTGATCGCGCTCTTGGAGCATCGCCCACTCGCTACCGCTATCCCAACCCCCGGCTGCGTGCCACAACCGCGCGGTCGGTCTCTCATCACCCACAATCGTGTTATCCCTAACCGTATCCTAAGGAGCACAAGCATGAAACAACCCGTCCGCGTCGTCATTACCGGTGCCGCTGGCAACATCGGCTACGCCATGGCGTTTCGGATCGCCTCGGGCACCATGTTGGGTCCCGATCAGCCGGTCATCTTGCAACTGCTGGAAATCACTCCAGCCTTGCAAGCCCTGCAAGGCGTGGTGATGGAACTGAACGACTGCGCGTTTCCCTTGCTCGCCGGCGTGGTGCCGACTGATGACCTGAAAACCGCCTTCACCGACGCCAACTTCGCCATGCTGGTCGGTGCCCGGCCCCGTGGCCCCGGCATGGAGCGTAAGGACTCTGCTGACCGCCAACGGCGCCATCTTCGGGCCGCAGGGTCGGGCGATCAACGACTACGCCGCCGCCGATGTACGGGTGCTGGTAGTCGGGAACCCGGCCAACACCAATTCCTTGATCGCCGCCAGCAACGCTCCGGATCGGGATCGCCGCCGATTCCACGCCATGACCCGGCTGGACCACAACCGGGCGTTGAGCCAATTGGCCGAAAAGACTGGATCGCACGTCAACGACATCAAGAAAATGACGATCTGGGGCAACCACTCCTCGACCCAGTATCCCGATATCGGACAGTGCACCGTCAAGGGCCAGCCGGCCACTTCGCTCGTTGACCAGAGCTGGTATCGCAACACCTTCATCCCCGACGTGCAGCAGCGCGGCGCCGCCATCATCAAGGCCCGCGGCGCCTCTTCCGCTGCCTCGGCTGCTTCCTCAGCCATCGACCACATGCGCGACTGGGCGCTCGGCACGCCGGACGGTGACTGGGTCAGCATGTCGGTACCGTCCGATGGCTCCTATGGCATCGGCGAAGGTGTGATCTATTCTTATCCGTGCGTCTGCAAGAACGGTGACTACCAGATCGTCCAAGGTCTGCCGATCGATGAGTTCAGCCGCGAGAAAATGAAAGCCACTGAGCAAGAGCTGCGCGAAGAACGCGCCAGTATCGAAGACTTGCTGAAGGCCAAGTAACCCGTAAAAAGCCATTTGTGCCGTCCCCGAGCAGCTTGGGGACGGCTTGCAGGAAATTTTTCACCGAGCAACTACTATTATTCGACGACAACATAATGTCGCGATTTGAAACCACTAACCGGAGGGGTGCTGACACAATGAATTACGAAGAATTCCATCGCTGGTCCATCAACGATCCAGAGGGTTTCTGGGGTGAACAGGCCAAGCTGATCCACTGGCACAAGCCGCCGCAGAAAGTGCGCGACTACAGCAATCCACCGTTTTGCAAATGGTTTGTTGGTGGTGAAACCAATCTTTGCTATAACGCCATAGACCGGCATTTGGCTGATCGCGCCGACCAGCGGGCACTGATCTACATTTCGACGGAAACCGACGAGACCGTCATTTACACCTATGCCGAACTGCATCGCGAGGTCAACCGGTTCGCGGCTGTATTGCAATCGCTGGGCGTGGGCAAGGGCGACCGGGTCATCATCTACATGCCGATGATCGCCGAAGCGCTGTTCTCCATTCTGGCCTGCGCCCGGATCGGCGCGATTCACTCGGTGGTGTTCGGCGGGTTCGCGGCCTATAACCTGGCGGTGCGCATCGATGACGCCAAACCCAAGGTCATGGTCACCTCCGACGCGGGCATGCGCGGCGGTAAGCCGGTCCCCTACAAGCACCTGGTCGATGAGTCGTGCAGCCTGGCCAAGTTCCCGCCGGAAAAAGTCGTGATCTGCAACCGAGGTCTGGACAAGGGCTTGAAGCTGGTCGAGGGCCGCGACCTGGATTACGGGACGCTGCGCGCCCAGCACATGGACGCCGAGGTGCCGATCACCTGGCTGGAGTCCAACGAGCCGAGCTACATCCTCTACACCTCCGGCACCACCGGCATCCCCAAGGGCGTGCAGCGCGATGTCGGCGGTTACGCGGTGGCGCTGGCCTCCACCATGAAGCATCTCTATCACATCAACCCTGGCGAGACCATGTTCGCCACCTCCGATATCGGCTGGGTGGTGGGTCACTCCTACATTGTTTACGCGCCGTTAATCCACGGCTGTCCCACAATTTTCTATGAAGGTCTCCCCATCCGCCCGGATCCTGGCATCTGGTGGAAGATCGTCAACGAATATCAGGTGCGGTCGATGTTCTCATCGCCGACGGCGGTGCGAGTGTTGAAATCCCAGGACCAAAAGTACATGACGGCGCATGACGTGTCGTGCCTGCGCTATCTGTTCCTAGCCGGCGAGCCGTTGGACGAGCCGACCTCGCGCTGGATCACCGACGCACTGAAAATTCCGGTCATCGACCACTACTGGCAGACCGAAACCGGTTGGCCGATGTTGTCCTATCTGCCGGGCGTCGATCTCAAGCCCAACCGTTTTGGTTCGCCGGGCTTCCCAGTTTACGGTTACAACATCCGGGTCATCAACGAAGGCACTGGCGAAGAGGTGCCACGCGGCGAGAAAGGCGTGCTGGTGGTGGAACCGCCGTTGCCGCCCGGCTGCCTGAGCACGGTATGGGGCGACGACTCGCGCTTTGTCAAGAGCTATTTCTCCAGCTTTAAGGAGATGCTGTACACCTCTTCCGATTGGGCGGTACGCGACGAGGACGGCTATTTCTTCATCTTGGGCCGCACCGATGACGTGATCAACGTCGCGGGCCATCGCTTGGGCACCCGTGAGATCGAAGAGGCGATTCAGGCGCATCCGGCGGTGGCCGAGGTGGCGGTGGTCGGCTTGGCCGATCAAGTCAAAGGCCAAGTGCCGATCGGTTTTGCTCGGTTGAAAGACCCGTCCCAACTCAATGCGCCGGGTGCCACTGAGCGGCTGGAGAAAGAGATTATCAGCAAAGTCCAGGAGCTGTTGGGAGCGGTGGCCAAGCCTCACAACGTCCACTTCGTCAGCGCCCTGCCCAAGACTCGTTCCGGCAAATTGCTGCGGCGGTCGATTCAGGCATTGGCCGAAGGCCGCGATCCGGGCGATCTATCCACCCTGGACGACCCCAACTCGCTAGAAGAAGTCCGGCGGGCGGTCGCGCCGCATTAAGAACCCGTGGCTGCTGCCCACCGCAACGCTTGGGCGGGCAGAGCACAGCGCGGTTTCAAACCAATCCCTTTCTCGGACGAGGAAGGGATTTTTTATGTTCGTTTTATTCTTCCCCCTCCCCTGTCGCTTCGGCAAGAAACCATGCCGGATTCACGCTAAAAAACCGGACTGCCAGGGCAACACCGAACGGTATGCCCCGCAGTCCGGTTCTCTGGACATGCTGCGGAATGAACAGGAGGCAACAGTCAGAAAACAAACCCTCCCCTCATCTCTCACATTTGAGGATAGGGGAATCCTGGTATGGATTTAAAGCGCCTTGGCCCGATCGCGCAGAATGAATTTCTGCATCTTACCGGTCGAAGTCTTGGGTAGCGGCCCGAACACCACTGTCCTCGGCACCTTAAACCGCGCCAACTGACTGCGGCAGAACTCGATGATCTCCTCCTCGGTGACGTGTTCCATGCCCGGCCTGACGGTGACGAACGCGCACGGGGTTTCACCCCATTTCTCGTCGGGTCGTGCCACCACCGCCACTTCCAGCACCGCCGGATGCCGGTACAGCACGTCCTCCACCTCAATGGTGGAGATGTTCTCACCCCCGGAGATGATGATGTCCTTCGAGCGGTCCTTGATGTCGATGTAGCCGTTCTCGTGCCAGACCGCCAGGTCGCCGCTGTGGAACCAGCCGCCTTCAAACGCTTCATCGCTGGCGGCGGGATTTTTCAAGTAACCTTTCATGACGTTATTACCGCGCATGAAAATTTCACCGATGCTCTTGCCGTCCTTGGGCATCGGCTCCAGGCTTTGGGGATGGGCCACCATCAGCCCCTCGAGCATCGGATAACGCACGCCTTGGCGGGATTTGAGTACGGCCCGCTCCTCGAGACTCAACTCGTCCCACTCGTCGTGCCAAGCGCAGACCACCGACGGCCCATAGGTTTCGGTCAGGCCGTAGACGTGGGTGACCTTGAAGTTCATTTTCTCCATGCCTTCGATCACTGCCGCCGGGGGTGCCGCGCCGGCAGTCATCACCTTCACCGCATGATTGATGCCGGCCTTCATCTCATCCGTGGCGTTCTTAAGCGTGTTCAGTACGATCGGCGCCCCGCAGAAGTGATTGACCTTCTCCTGCTTGATCAAGTCGAAAACCATGTCGGCGCGGACTTGGCGCAGGCAGACATTGACACCGACGGTCGCGGCGATGGTCCAGGGAAAACACCAACCGTTGCAGTGAAACATTGGCAAGGTCCACAAATAGACCGGGTGCAGGCCCATGTCCCATACCATCGCGTTGCAAATCGCATTCAGGTAGGCCCCACGGTGGTGGTAGACCACGCCTTTGGGATTGCCGGTGGTGCCGGAAGTGTAGTTCAGGGTAATGGCCTGCCACTCGTCGGCCGGGGTTTGCCAAGCAAAATTCGGGTCACCTTCGGCAAGCAGAGTTTCGTAATCCAATTGTCCCTGGTTTTCGCCGCCGACGAATTGCGGGTCATCGACATCGATCACCAGAGGGCGCTTCGATGGATCTATCAAGCGCAGCGCCTTGCTGATGGTCTCGGAGAATTCACGGTCGGTGAACAAAAACTTGGCCTCACCGTGTTCGAGCATGAACGCAATCGCTTCGGCATCCAGACGAATATTCAGCGTGTTGAGCACCGCTCCGGTCATCGGGACGCCGAAGTGCAGTTCAAACATCTCGGGAATGTTGGGCAGCATGGCCGCTACTGTATCCCCGAAGCCGATGCCGCGTTTTTGCAGAGCCGACGCCAACTGCCGACAACGCGCGTAGGTTTCACCCCAACTGCGCCGAACCGGACCGTGCACCACGGCGGTGCGACGGGGATACACGGCAGCGGCGCGCTCGATGAAGGTCAACGGGGTGAGCGGCACGTAATTGGCGGCATTCTGGTCCAGATTCATGGCATAGGGATTGTGTGTATTGGCACTCATGGGAACAATGGTCCTCCATTGGATGGTCTTTATGGTTGCTTTTGGATTAGCCTTGTGAAAGATGAGGGTTATCAATAACCTTTCCACTCTGGCTTGCGTTTGGCGATGAACGCGTCGATACCCTCACGGGCATCCTCGCTGTTCATGTTGCAAGCCATGGTTTCACCCGCACAAGCGTAGGCCACTTCCAAGCTTAATTCCAATTGCCGATAGAACAATTCCTTACCCATGGCAATAGACAGTGACGACTTATTGCAAATAGAATCAGCCAATTGCCATACGGTAGCGTCCAATCGGTCCAACGGCACCACCCGGTTCACCAATCCAAATTGCATGGCAGTTGGCGCGTCGATGAAATCGCCAGTCAACAACAACTCTAACGCCTGCTTGCGGCCCAAATTACGACTTAACGCCACGGCAGGCGTGGAACAGAACAGGCCAACATTGATGCCGGACGTGGCAAAACGAGCATTGTCAGAGGCGACGGCAAGATCGCAGGCCGCGACCAATTGGCAACCGGCGGCAGTAGCGATGCCATGCACGCGGGCAATCACCGGTTGCGGCAAACGGTTGATAGTCAACATGACCCGCCCACACTGGGCAAACAGTGCTTGATGAAAAGCGGGGTCAGTCTGGGCGCGCATTTCCTTGAGATCGTGGCCGGCGCAAAATGCTGGACCGGCTCCGGCAATCACCACGACTCGAATCGTTTTATCGACAGCGATGGTATCCAAGGCCACTTGCAATGCTCCCAGCATGGCCTGTGACAATGCGTTGTACTGCTTGGGACGGTTGAGAGTCAGCGTGGCGACACCGGCTTCATCCTGGCGCAATACGAGAGCGTCTTCGGCGGAAATGGTTGCGGTCATGTCAGGATTCTCCTCTAGCAATGACGGGTTACTCGAAATTTTGAATGGCGAGGTATATGCTATCGGTCCGCCTCAGCGGGCCTAAATTTGGGCCTGCATACAGGATATGCGACTTCTCCCGGCGATCAAATTATTGCCCTCAACAATGGCCTTTACACAGGAACTCTGTAACGACACACCGCCACCGTTCCTGATCGAACGCCGCTGCAGCCCGCTCTCGCTCCATCGGATCGAGTTGCTTGTGAATATCAGCGTGCTGGCCTTGCGCGATAGCCTGTTGGAGACACTGCTCGAACAGACGGTAGCGGGCTTGCACACCTGCGGTGGCCAGCGCGGCCTCCTCTTTAGGCAGAACACCGATGAACCGCCTACCGTGTACGTACAAGGTGACTGGCAAGCGCTGAGTTTCGAGACCGATTGCAATAAAACCTTGCATACCCTGCTCGCCACCTTGGCCCACGCGGGTGACTATCGACGGATTGGACAACAGCATGGCGGCAACGCGTGAAATTTTCGTGCTGCCGGACGATAGCCTTCTACTATTATTGCCGTTGCTAGTGAACGCCAACGACCTGCTGGTTCTCGGCGTTTTCGTTACCCAGATTCCCGATGAGGAAAATCATCACTTTCTTTATGCGTTAGGCCAGTTATTAGCCGCCGCGCTGTCTCGGCGAGAAGCCGAAATCGCCCGTCGCGCAGAGTTGGCCCATGCCGGTCGTCTGCTCTTACTGGGCGAGATGACGTCGGGTCTCATTCACGAGCTGAACCAGCCGCTGGCCGCCATCGTCACTTACGCCCATGGCAGCCAGCGACAATTGGAGGTTGAGACGCCACCGCCGGCCGTACTGCGCGAGCGTCTGGACAAAATCGCCAATCAAGCCTGCCGGGCCAGCGAACTGGTCAAACGCTTGCGCAGGCTCATTCGCAAAAAACCGATCAGCTCAGTCGCGGTCGATTTAATGCAGTTGCTGATCGACGTGGTCGATCTATGCAAAGCGGACGCGCGCAAACGACGGCTTCGGCTCGAACTCCAGTTGCCGTTGTCGCCGTTGCCCAAAGTGAGCGGCGACCCGATCGAGATCGAGCAGGTATTGCTCAATCTATTGCACAACGCCATCGAGGCTGGCCCGCATCCGGAACTTGAAGCCGGTGCTATCGTGGTAGTGGCCGAACGCGACGGATCGGACTGGGTGCTAGTCCGAATTCGCGATCAGGGACCAGGACTACCGGACGGAGATACCGAGCGATTGTTTCAGCGCTTTCACACGACCAAACCCGACGGTTTAGGTTTGGGGCTGGCAATCAGCCGCTCACTAGTGGAAAGCCATGAAGGTCGGTTATGGGCCGAAAACAATATCGGCTATGGCGCAACCTTTAACGTGGTGTTGCCACTTGCCAAAATCGGGGTCGGTACGTCGTGAGCGCGCACAATACTCCGTTGGTTTACGTCGTGGACGATGATCCGGCACTCCGTGACTCATTACGGCATCTGCTGGAATCGGTGGGATTGCGGTCGTTAGTCTTTGCCGATACCGACGCATTCCTGGCCGGTTATCGATCCGACACGCCGGGCTGTTTGCTGTTGGACATCCGCATTCCTGGCCGTAATGATTTGAGCGCCCAGCAACATCTACGCGAATGCGGCATTGATGTCCCGGTCGTTGTCATCACCGGCCACGGTAACGTGACGATGGCGGTGGCTGCCATGAAACAAGGTGCGCTGGATTTCATTGAAAAACCTTTTAACGACCAGCTGTTATTGGACTGCGTCCACAACGCTCTGGCTGAGGATCGGCTGCGGCGTCAGATCCATGCACGGCGTCGGCAATTGCTGGACCGATTCGATACACTGACGCCTCGGGAACAGGAGGTGCTGCGTCGAGTGGTAAATGGCCTATCGAACCGGGAAATCGCTCAAACCTTGACCTTGAGCCGTAAAACCGTGGAAGTCCATCGCGCCAAGGTCATGCAGAAAATGCGAGCCGATACCCTGTCGCAGCTTATTCGCATGGCGATGGCGATCGACATCATCAAGATTTTCGATGAGATCGACACAACCGCCCCGCCGATAGTCACCCCGATCGCCAATCCTGAACGGTCATGTGCTTGATTCTGGTCGCTTACCGCTGTCATCCGGGCTATCGGTTACTGGTTGCGGCCAACCGCGACGAATTTTACGACCGACCTGCCACGCCGCTGGCTTTCTGGGATGACGCCCCGCAGGTAATGGCCGGCCGTGATCTTAAGGCTGGGGGAACCTGGCTGGGCATCACTCGCACCGGTCGCTTTGCCGCGCTGACCAACTACCGCGACCCAACCCGACAAGCACCCAATGCGCCCTCGCGCGGTCGGTTGGTCGGCGACTACTTGCAGAGCGATGAACCAGCGCGCACTTATTTGGATCGGCTGATCCAGGACGCCGACGCTTATAATGGTTTCAACCTATTGTTAGGCGATGCAGAAGGTTTGTTCTATTACGCCAATTACGCGGGACCAGCCCGAGCACTGGAACCCGGTCTGTACGGTCTTAGCAATCACTTTCTGGATACGCCCTGGCCCAAGGTAGAGCGGAGTCGCGCGGCCCTGCGCCAACTCTTGAACCGACACACTGACCTGGCACCAGATGAATTGCTGCAACTATTAGAGGACCGCACATCCGCGCCCGATGCCGAACTACCTCATACCGGCGTCTCGCTAGAATGGGAACGATGGCTATCGCCGATCTTCATCACCGCGCCGGGCTATGGCACCCGCGCATCCACCGTGCTATTGGCGCGTGACTGTGGCAACACTCGCATGATCGAGGTCACTTGGCCTGATGCCAGTCGGCGCGAATTTCAGGTGAACTGGCCTGGCTGGGACCATCAATCGATCCGCCAACAGCAATGATAGCGACCTCCCGGCACGGCTCAATTATCCCGAAACGAACTTCGTGATCGCCCACTGCGGTTATCTCTAGTTTTCGGACGCCGTCAAGGTCATCTACCAGAACACCAAAGTTTGGGCCGACCGGACTGGCTCTTCGTCGGAGGCGAGTCCTGTGCCCGTGACACTGACCGGGCGGGGGCGGTTGTAACAGACGGTCGAGCGGCTGCGCGAGGCGCTGGAGGTACGCCGAATGACCGGATCGATCCTGTACGGCAGTGACTGGCCGCCGGCCCCGATGGCGGCACATCGCCGGCTCCCCGCTCTGCCGCTGGACGATCTCGCGTAGTGGGCAATCCGAATCGACAACGCCCCGCGCTATTCCGCCTGGATAAACTACACTGCTATGGGAGTCACTTGCCAACAAGCCTTTGAGATGTGGCAGCAAGTCACCCGCACCCCAATGCACCCTAAGCACCGCGAAAGCGCTGGACTGCAGGGCGCGATTATTTCGCCGCCGATCAATTGACAGTATCGGGTTACTCAGTGTCGTCACCTGAATACTCACTGCTTCTCAAGACGAAAATCAGCATTCCACCGCCACGGTCGCAATTGGTTTCCCGCAACCGACTGCTAATGCGCTTGGCGGAAGGCGCGAGCGGGCCGCTCACACTCATCTCCGGTCCAGCCGGTTTTGGTAAGACAACCCTGATCAGCGACTGGATCGGCACCGGCGATGACCACCGCCGGGTTGCCTGGTTCTCGCTCGATCAGGACGATAACGATCTCGTACGCTTCGTTTCGTATCTGGTCGCTGCCCTGCGGATCGTCGAGCCGGGAATCGGACGGGCGCCGCTGTCCTTGCTGGGCTCCCTGCAAACCCCGACGCCCAAAGCCCTGATGGTCCAGTTGCTCAACGAAATCGTTGACGTGCCAACCCCCATCGTGCTGGTTCTGGACGACTATCATGTGATTGAGGACCCGGAGATCGATGCCGCTGTAACCTTTACTGTCAATCACTTACCGGAACAACTGCGGCTGATCATCGCCACCCGCGAAGAGCCTAGGCTCCCTTTGCCACGCTGGCGGGCACTCGATCGCATCACCGAAATCGGGCTGGAGGATTTACGCTTCTCGGACGAGGAGGCTGCATTGTTCCTGAACCGGACCATGGGACTTGAACTCGACACTGAGTCCGTCAGGGTACTGGAGACGCGAACCGAGGGCTGGATCGCCGGACTCCAGATGGCGGCGCTTTCCTTGCAAGGTCATTTGCGGGTCGAGGGAGTGAATCATCTTGCAGAGGCCGTGGAAACCTTTAGCGGCGAGCACCGCTATGTGATCGATTATCTAGCGGCGGAAGTGCTTCGCCAGCAGTCGAAGGAAATCCGTGCCTTTCTGCGCCAAACAGCAATATTGGACCGGCTCTGCGCCTCTCTCTGCGATGCATTGACCGATCGAACGGACAGCAGGTTGATCCTGACCCAGCTCGAACAGGCCAATCTGTTTCTGATCAGACTCGACGACCATCGTCAATGGTATCGCTACCACCAACTCCTCGCCGATTTTCTGCGGGTCGACCTGAGTGCCGACGAACAAGCGGCACTGCACCGGAAAGCCAGCGCCTGGTATCAAGCCAACGGCTTGGGTACCGAAGCGGTCAAACATTCGCTGGCGGCAGGGGACATTTCCACGACCGTATCGTTGATCCGCATCCATGTGGACGAGATGTTATGCCGAGGCGAGTTTCCCGCGGTGCTAGCCTGGCTGGAGGCGCTGCCCGATAGCACGATCCGCGCCCATGGCGACCTTTCCGGTTATAAAGCCTGGTTGTTATATCTACGTGGCCGGATCGAGGAGGCTGAGGCATATTCCGCACCCGCGCACACGACCGAGCACGCCGATATTCCCCCCACGCACCAAGCGACGCTGTTGGCCTTCCAGGCGTTCCTGGCCATTAACCGGGGCAATCCGGAAAAGGCTGTGGCGCTCGCTCGGCAAGCGTTGAACGAACTACGCGAAAGCGAGTCCTTTTTCCACGCCTGTGCGCTCAGCCTGCTGGGCCATGCGCAACGCCTCTCCGGCGCTCGGAAAACGGCTGTCGAAACGCTAAGCCAAGCCGTGCAGCTCGGTCAGAAGCTCGGCAATCACTTAATCACCCTGGACGCGCTCGGTAATCTAGCACCACTGATGTATGCCCAGGGCCGTTTACGGGAGGCGATGCTACTCTGCTGCGAGAATGTCGAACGCTATGTGGATGTCCGCGGTAAGTCACTGGCGGTCGCCGGTTTGGTCTACGTGCCACTGGGGGTCTTATTTTACGAGATCAACGACTTGGCGTCGGCCCGGCGTAACCTGATCACCGGCATCGCTCTCTGTCAGCAGTTGGGGATGGTCTATTACACCTTGATGGGCCAACGATCGCTCGCCAAGCTGCAGCATGTCAGCGGCGAGCGCGAAGCAGCCTGGGATACGTTAACGGCAGCGCGGCAACTCGCCGAAAAGTCCGAAAATCCCCGACGCTGGCGGTTGATAGACGCCGCCGCTGCGGAACTGCAATTGCGCGAGGGAAATGTCGCTGCAGCCGCACGGACGCTGGATAAGGCGGCTATCTCGGCCGAATCCCCTTCCGAGTTCGAACGTTTGATCTATGCGCGCCTGCTGCTGGCGCAAAACCAGCCACGGATAGCGGAGCGAGTCTTAAATGCTCTCGAGACAGCGGCGATCAAAGAAGAACGGAACGGCAGTCTGATCACCGTTTACGTGCTACAGGCACTGTGCAAGCGGGCCTCTGGCAACCGGGCTGCTGCTCTGGACCGGCTGACGCAGGCGCTCTCACTGGCCTCCTCGCCTGGGTACCGGCGGGTTTTCCTTGATGAAGGCCCAGCTGTAGCCGCGTTGCTACTGCAACTACGCCATGTAGCGCCTGCTTTCGTCATCGAGCTACTGCAAACCTTTCCCCATGAAGCCGCACCCATGCCAGATAGTCCGGCAGGGCCAGTCAGTAAAACCCAACTCGAGATCCTGCGTCTGTTGGATTTCGGCCTCACCAATCAGGAAATCGCCGACAAGTTGGGGATTTCCATCGGCACCGCTAAGTGGCATTTGCACCAGATCTTCGGCAAACTACAAGCACGAAACCGCACCGAGGCAGTCACCAAAGCCCGCGAACAGGGGTTGTTGTAACCCTTTCTAACTCCCGCCCAACCCCTCGCACCTATCGGGTGATAGGCGACGGTCTATCTCTGAACATCTACAGTCCCGAGCGACAACCATCTGATCCTATTACGCATCCGTGCTAGGAACAGCTTCGCGCGACGGTTACTGTCGGGGCTTTTCAACTCGGGCTGCGCAGTCCCCAAATCCCTAACTCCTCCCCAACCCTGATGCCTATCCATCGATAGGTGAGCTTCTCCCTCGCGCGTCTACAGTGTTAGGACGTAATTGATAATCCGTTCAGATCAAGAGGTAAGGAGATGGCTCTAGCAAACTACAGCATCGCGACGATCAGCGAATTTGTCGGTCGTGAGCTGGGGGTTTCGGACTGGATCGAAATCGGCCAGGCGCATATCGATCAATTCGCCGAATGCACCGGCGATCATCAATGGATTCATGTCGATCGGGAGCGAGCGGCCCGGGAGAGTCCCTATGGCGGAACGATCGCTCATGGCTTTTTGTGCCTATCGCTGGTCGCCACCACCCATCTCCAGCTCGGTATCGCCCCGCCAGGCACGGGCCAAGTGCTCAATTACGGACTCGACCGGGTACGTTTCATGGCTCCCGTTAAGGCCGGCGCCCGGGTGCGCAATCGCGTGGAACTGATAACGGCGGAAACCAAGGGGCCGGGCCGCGTCCTGATCAAGACCCGCAATACCATCGCCATCGAAGGCGAAGACAAGCCAGCTTTGATCGCCGAGTTGCTAACAATGCTTATTGCCTCTTAATCGGGCATGAGTCGCCGGCGACGCATTCCGACGAATTGGGTCGGTACTGCGAAATACTGCGAAAGCGTGGCACTGCTGGTCATCCGTCCGACTTGTAGTCGGTCGCTCCCAACCCGGCTCGGTTGACGCAGTGATGATACCCAGGAACTTGGCTTCTGCACGCTCCCGACCCAGTGCTAAGCCACCCACGCGCCCAGCGGGCCGTTAAAACCGCCAGTCGCAACGGTATCGCCGCTCTGCAAATGACGTTCGCTCAGCATAGGAAGATCGACTTGCTCTCGCACGATTGTTGTGCAGCAAGAGCTGCGGCGACGATGTGGAAAACGGTGCACTGATCGACGAGGCATGGCCGTAGTAGCGAAAGGCACCTATTCCTCGGACTCTCGCAAACCGAGCAACCCCAGAGTTGCCTCTGACATGTGCTGGGCATCGCCACTGTTACCCGTACGCCAGTAGGCAAAGTGCGTGGCCTTTCAAAATCGTCTGGCCAGAGCACTTTTAACCTGAGTGGCGGGGCTATTCGGGGGGCCTAGGGTACAAGGCCACCTATTGATTCCTACCCGATAGTGCAAAACGAGAGAGGATAACAATGACTAGCAATATCATAGCCAAAACCCCATCGGCTTACGCTTACCCACTGCTGATCAAAAATCTGCTGGCTAATCCGCTGCGCCAGTTTCCCAATCAGGAAATCGTTTACGGCGATTTCAAACGCCAGAGCTATCGGGAGATGGGCGAACGCATCCACCGGTTGGCTAACGGTCTGGCTGGATTGGGCGTCAAGCCTGGGGATACCGTGGCAGTCATGGACTGGGACAGCCACCGTTATCTGGAATGTTTCTTTGCCATCCCAATGATGGGCGCGGTGCTGCATACCGTGAACATCCGGCTGTCTCCGGAGCAGATTCTCTATACCATCAATCACGCCGAAGATGACGTGATCCTGATCAATGCCGAATTTCTGCCGACATTGGAGGCCATCCGCGACCGGATTGAACCGGTCAAGAAGCTGGTATTGCTCAACGATGCCGATCAACCTCCAGCAACCTCCCTAAAGATTGACGCCGAGTACGAAGCGCTGCTGGCCACCAGCGATCCCCACTACCCGTTCCCGGATTTCTCGGAAGACACCCGCGCCACCACGTTCTACACCACCGGCACCACCGGCCTGCCCAAGGGCGTGTATTTCAGCCACCGGCAGTTGGTATTGTATACCTTCGGCGTGCTGTCGGCGTTGGCGGGGAGCGGGCAAGGCCACATCAGCCGCGACGATGTGTATCTGCCGATCACCCCGATGTTTCACGTTCACGCTTGGGGCGTCCCTTATATCGCCACGGTGATGGGCATGAAACAGATTTATCCGGGCCGCTACGTACCGGCTCACCTGTTACGCCTGATTCAGCGGGAACAAGTGACCTACTCCCACTGCGTGCCCACCATCCTGCAAATGCTGCTCGCCAGTCCGGTCGCGGACGAGGTCGACTTGTCGCATTGGAAAGTGATGATCGGTGGGTCGGCGCTACCAGAAGCCCTGGCCCGGCAGGCTCGTGCTCGCGGCGCGGACGTGTTCACCGCCTACGGCTTGTCGGAAACCTGCCCGATTTTGACCGTGGCGCAACTCAAACCGCACATGCTGAACTGGGACGAGGAGCGACAACTGGACATCCGCTGCAAGACCGGTTTACCGGTACCGCTGGTCGAGCTGCGCGTGGTGGACGAGGACATGAATGATTTGCCCCACGACGGGAAGACGCCCGGCGAGGTCGTGATCCGCGCGCCTTGGTTGACTCAGGGTTACCTCAAAGACCCCAGGAATTCCGAAGCGTTGTGGCACGGCGGTTATCTGCACACCGGCGACATCGGGGTGATCGACGAGGAGGGCTATCTCAAGATCACCGACCGGTTGAAGGACGTGATCAAGACCGGCGGCGAGTGGGTTTCCTCGCTGGAGCTGGAAAACCTCATCCTCAAGCACCCCGCGATAGAAGAAGCCGCGGTGATCGGCGTACCCGACCCCAAGTGGAGCGAGCGACCGCTGGCGTTAGTTGTCCTTAAGGCCGGGCAAGAGGTTAGCGAGGCCGATGTCAAGGCTCTACTCCAGGACTTCGCCGCCAAGGGCATTATTTCCAAATACGGGATACCGGAGCGCGTGGTCTTCGTGGATGCACTGCCCAAGACTAGCGTCGGCAAGCTCGACAAAAAGGTGATGCGCGAACAATACACTCGATAATGGCCTATCGAGGAGAGTAGCGAAATATTTCGCTGAACTCGGCAATGGTCGCGGGGACAACCCTGAACCCACGATAGCCAACGAGTCCAATAACTCTATGAATAGAGGATGATTTATATGAAAATTCTCGTCGCCGTGAAACGGGTGGTCGACTACAATGTCAAGGTTTACCCCAAGGCGGACGGTTCCGGCGTGGAGATCGCCAACGTCAAGATGAGCATGAACCCCTTCGATGAAATCGCTGTGGAAGAAGCGGTGCACCTAAAGGAATTGGGCAAAGCGACGGAGGTTGTCGCTGCCTCCATCGGTGTCAGCCAGTGTCAGGAGGTGCTGCGCACGGCACTCGCCATGGGCGCCGACCGGGCCGTCCTGGTCGAGACCGACGCCATGCTCGAACCGCTGACGGTCGCCAAGTTGCTGGAAGTCTTGGTCGAGCGTGAGCAGCCGGACCTGGTGATCCTCGGCAAACAGGCCATCGACGACGACTGCAATCAGACCGGGCAGATGCTGGCGGCGCTGCTCGGCTGGGGACAAGGCACTTTCGCCTCCAAACTCACACTGGGCGAACAGGAAATCGAGGTCACCCGCGAAATCGACGGCGGGCTGGAAACCGTGGCGATCAAGCTACCGACGGTGGTGACCGCCGACTTGCGGCTCAACGAGCCCCGCTACGTCAAGCTGCCCAACATCATGAAAGCCAAGAAAAAGCCGTTGGAGACGCTCAGCCCTGATGATCTGGGTGTCGTGCCGGTGACACAACTGACCACGCTTAAGGTGACCGAGCCACCCAAGCGTGAAGCCGGCATCAAGGTGGCCGATGCGGCGGAACTCGTCGCTAAACTCCGAAATGACGCCAAGGTGATCTAACATGACCAACATACTCGTCGTTGCGGAACACGACCATGCCACGCTGAAAGCGGCCACCTTGAATACGATTACCGCCGCGCTGGACATCGGCGGCGAAATCCACATGCTGGTGGCGGGAAGCAATTGCGCTGACGCAGCCACAGCCAGCGCCAAGATCCCTGGGGTGGCTAAAGTACTGCGGGTGGACGCCGACCATTACGCTCATCACCTCGCCGAAGATCTCGCGATGCTGATCGCCGGACTCGCCAAGGATTACAGCCATATGTTGGCGCCAGCCACCACCTTCGGCAAGAACCTGATGCCGCGGGTAGCGGCGCTGCTCGGCGTCACTCAACTGTCCGACATCGTCGGTGTGGAAAACGCCGACACCTTCGTCCGTCCGATCTACGCCGGCAGCCTGTTGGCCACGGTACAGTGCAGCGCCCCAGTCAAAGTGATGACGGTGCGCAGTACCGCTTTCGCAGCGGCTGCCAGGGAGGGTGGCACCGCACCGATCGAAACGGTGCCGGCGGCAGCGCCTTTAGGCGTCGCCCGCTTTATCAGCCAGGAGCTGACCAAATCCGAGCGCCCCGAGTTGACCGCTGCCCGGATCGTCGTCTCCGGTGGCCGCGGCATGGGTTCGGGCGAGAATTTCAAGCTGCTGGAAGAGATCGCCGACCAGCTTGGCGCGGCGGTGGGCGCCTCGCGCGCGGCAGTGGATGCCGGCTTTGTGCCCAACGATTACCAAATCGGCCAGACCGGCAAGATCATCGCGCCCGAACTCTATATCGCGGTGGGTATCTCCGGCGCCATCCAGCACTTGGCCGGGATGAAGGATAGCAAAACCATCGTCGCCATTAACAAGGACGAAGAAGCACCGATTTTTCAGATCGCCGATTACGGCATCGTCGGCGATTTATTCAAGGTACTCCCCGAGCTGTCCACCGAACTGGACAAGCTCCCATCCGCCTGAGGAAGCAACTCATGACCACTTATTTTGCACCGACCCGCGACATGCGGTTTGTGATCGAGGAATTGGCCGGTTTGGACCAGCTGACCCGCTTGTCGGGCTACGAGGACGCGACGCCGGATCTGGTCGAGGCGGTTCTGGGCGAAGCGGCCAAGCTGGCCGGTGAGGTACTGGCTCCGCTCAATAAAACCGGCGATGCGCAAGGCGTGCGCCTGGAGGCTGGTAGTGTGCGTACCGCCGACGGTTTCAAAGCGGCCTATCAGCAATTTGTGGAAGGCGGCTGGAGCGGCATCAGCAGCTCCCCTGAGTACGGTGGCCAAGGGCTGCCGGAGTTGGTGCTGACGGCAACGATGGAGATGTGGAATGCGGCAAATATGTCTTTTGCCATGTGCGCCTTGCTGACCATCGGCGCGACCGAAGCCCTCAAACAGCACGGTTCGGGTGCGCTGAAGTCACTGTATCTGCCGAACATGGTCAGCGGCACATGGACCGGTACCATGAATCTGACCGAGCCGCAGGCCGGTTCCGATCTCTCGGCGATACGTACCAAGGCGGTACCCGATGCCGATCACTACCGGCTGTATGGCCAGAAAATATTTATTTCCTGGGGCGACCACGACCTGACCGATAACGTGGTGCATCTGGTGCTGGCGCGCACCCCGGATGCACCCGATGGAGTCAAAGGTATCTCGTTGTTCCTGGTCCCCAAGTTTCTGGTCAATGCCGACGGTTCGCTCGGCCAACGAAACGATGTTCATTGCGTATCCACCGAACATAAGATGGGCATCCATGCCAGCCCCACCTGCGTCATGAGCTTTGGCGATCGGAACGGTGCCATCGGTTACCTGATCGGTCAGGAAAACAAGGGGCTCGCCCATATGTTCACTATGATGAACGAGGTTCGTCAAAAGGTCGGCCTCGAAGGGCTAGGGATCGCCGATCGCGCCTATCAGCAGGCGCGCGGCTACGCCAAGGAGCGGGTTCAGGGCCGTGCTTTGGACCAGAAATCCGGTGATCGCGTCGCTATCATTCAGCACCCGGACGTGCGGCGCATGCTGATGACCATGAAATCCCAGGTCGAAGCCATGCGCGCTTTCGCCTATGTAATGGCTGTCGATATGGATCTTGCCCACAAACACCCGGATGCCGCCGGGCGCCAGCGCCACCAGGCACGGGTGGATTTGTTAACCCCGGTGATGAAGGGCTGGTGTACCGAACTCAGCGTGGAGATTGCCTCAACCGGGATTCAAGTCCACGGCGGCATGGGGTACGTTGAGGAGACCGGTGCCTGCCAACACTTCCGTGACGCGCGCGTTACCCCCATCTACGAAGGTACCACCGGCATCCAGGCCGCCGATCTGGTCGGTCGGAAACTCGCCATGGACCAGGGTGCGGCGATGGCGGAGTTGATTCAGGAGATACGCGGTGTCGAAGCCGCACTCGCCCAAACCGATAACCCCGAACTGATGGTGATCGGTGAATCCCTAGCGGCGGGTATTCAGGCATTGGAGCAAGCGACTCAATGGGTATTGCAGACCTTCGGCCAGAACCCTAATGCCGCCATTGCCGCTTCGAAGAATTATCTGATGTTGACCGGCTATGTCTGCGGTGGCTGGCAGATGGCGCGGGCAGCGCTGGTGGCTAAAGCGAAACTCGACGCTGGCGAAGATCCCGGATTCTACGGCACCAAACTAGCTACCGCGCGCTTCTACGCCGAGCAGATCCTGCCTCAGGCGGACGCTTTGCTCAAGATAGTGCGTAGCGGTGGCTCAAGCATCCTGACGCTGTCGGCCGAGCAGTTCTGAACACTCGCTGCGGGGCGCTACCGCTCCGCTTAGACACTGCGACCACGAGACATCAGATACGAGAAAATCAGGAAGTTAACATGAGTTCTGTTTATTCAAAGAACGTCACGCGATGTACAACACTACTTATGAGCCGGGAGCGCATCTTGCGCTTGCCTTTCATTACGAAGGAATAACCGCCAACCGAGGTAACAACTAACTATCTGAAAAAACATGGCGCCCCGAACAGGAATTGAACCTGTGACCTCACCCTTAGGAGGGGTGCGCTCTATCCAACTGAGCTATCGGGGCTAAACGAGGGGGGTGTCCAGGAGGAAAACCGGCTAACCCGTGATCGGGTTTATTGATATGCGGTGAGGCTAGGATAGCCGATCAAGCTTTATCGAAACAAGAGCATGACTTGTAGATACGCAGGGCGATCGCCCTACCTCAATCCCATCGAACTAATGGGGAAAATCGAGTGCGGAGCCCCTCGGGAGATTTCAGTCAGCAGCCCTCAGTTTCTCTTCAGCGAACAGCGCCGCGCCGATCATGCCAGCCCGGTTGAGAAACCGGGCTGGCATGACAGGAGCCTGCACGGTGATTTGCGACGCGAACTTGTGCAGCTTCTTGCTGGCACCGCCACCAAGCACGATCAAATCGGGCCAGAACAGCTTTTCCATGGCAACGAGGTAGCGGTCAAATCGGTCGCCCCAGTCTTTCCATTTAAGCTGTTGGGCGTCGCGCACGGCTTCCGAAGCGTAACGTTCAGCCTCTAGGCCGTCATCAAGCCGGATATGGCCCAGTTCAGTATTCGGCAGCAGGTGGCCGTCGCTAAATAAAGCTGTACCGAGACCGGTCCCGATGGTGACGACGAGTACTACACCGGCGACACCCCGGCCGGCGCCAAACCGGATTTCAGCCAGCCCGGCGACGTCGGCGTCATTAGCGACATAGGCTGGGCAACCGATTTGCCGCGAAAAATAGTCGGCTACCGGGAGGCCGATAAAAGAGGAATCAATGTTGGCCGCCGTGCGGGCGACACCGTGCTGAATAGCGGCGGGAAACCCGATGCCGATGGGGTCGGACCAGTGGTGTTGTTCGACCAACGATCGAATCGCGACGCCGACCGACTCGGGCGTCGCCGGACGGGGCGATTCGAGACGGAGGCGCTCACCGATCAGTTCGCCGGTTGCGGTGTCGATCACCGCGCCCTTGATCCCCGTCCCGCCGACGTCGATGCCCAGGATGTTCATGTTGTTCCCTCTCTGTCGGTTTCATTGTTTCTAATCGCATACTAGCTTGATCCAACCACGTGATCCAGTGACCAAGACTGTAGCGGCGGCCCTCGATCCGGCCACAGTCCTTCTCCACTGCCTTCTGGATGGTCAGCCGCCCACGGATGATGTCGGTATCGAGTCACCGTTGCACGTCTGTGTGTAACGCATATTTATTTCGACTCCATTGATATGTTATCGTAGAAAGATTCTGACAGTACGGAGAGGTGGCCGAGCGGTCGAAGGCGCAGCACTGGAAATGCTGTTTAGGGGTAACTCTAACGAGGGTTCGAATCCCTCTCTCTCCGCCAAATTGCCTTCCATGGCTGCTCATGACGGAAACCATAACCCGCCGGAAAGCGTGGAGATGTTCCTAACTCGTTCAAGTGCCAGGTATTGGCCATAATCTTCTAGGTCTGTCCAAGCAAGGCATTTATGAAAACCCGAGTCGCTCCTTGATTATGGAGGGAGCCCATCGGAGTTTAGTGGTATTGTAAGCACCCCCCTACTTACGATGACCTGCGCGGAACGTCATTAGCTGCCTGAATTGCATCAGCTTATTGCCTTGGGATGATCTTGTGGAAAGCACTGCGGCACTGGAAAAATCCACCATGCTAAGTCGGCAATCCAGCTCTTCTAACCACGGCCTTGCTGATAGCCTGACACCTTTACAGCTATTTCCAGAACGCTCGCCGTCCAAACGCATCCACGCCACCACCGCCAGCTTCGAATCGCAGGCGACCCTCTCATCCCCTCGTGACTGCAATTTCGCCTTTTGAATCGGCCAGATGGCAACTTGGGTCATCTAGGACCGCCATACGGATTCGCGATTAAAATCGCGGCATACAAACATCCGAACGACACATGGAAAATCCAAGTCGGTTGTCATGTAGCCTTGGATCGAACGGGCGAGAAGCATATTGCCGGGATCCGGTAAGGACATGAAACTTGCTCCTTCCGAACGAACGCTGATCGTACAACCCTTACCCGGTATCGGCGACATGATCTGGCATTTGCCGCATATCCATGCCATCGCTCGAACCACTTCAGAAGGCTTGATCGATTTGCTCGCCAAACCACGCTCACGCGCGGATCAATTGCTGGGAACCGACCCGACCGTGCGGCGGATCCTGTGGCTGGAACGTGATTCCAGCAGGCACTCCGGCCTGACCGGAACGATCCGGTTGGTCACTCTGTTGCGCCAGGCCCGTTATCAGCGAGTCTGGATTCTGCACGACAGTGCTCGCTACGCTCTTGTCGCTCGGCTAGCAGGTATTCCGGAACGGATCGGCTACGGTTTCGGTGCGCAGGGACTTTGGCTCAAGGAGCCCACCCGCTTGCCGCGACAGCACCGCCGCGCACATCCCATCGCGAAGGCCGAACAGCACCGCCGCGCACATCCCATCGCGAAGGCCGATGCGTTGCTGGAACTTTATGACGTTGCCCGAACTGACGATGATGGGCATCTCCATCTCGATCCGCACCACCGTGAGCGGGTTCAGCATCGTTTTGCGCACCTGCCACAGCCTTGGATTACACTCGGTATCGGTAGCAGTGAATCTTGGAAGCAGTGGGGTGAACGTAATTTTGCGGAGCTCGCCATCGAGATCGTCCAGCGCGGATGGGGCTTGCCGGTTCTGATCGGCGGCGGTCCGCGCGAGGCTGCGCTCGCCAACTCGATCGCCAACCAGGTCCAAGCAGCCGGAGCGAATCTCTTAAACGGTGTAAATTTGACCGTCGCCGAAACTGCGGCATTGATCAGCTGTTCCCGGTTTTACATCGGCAACGATACGGGGTTCCTGAATGTAGCGGCAGCCTTGGGTATCGATGCCCTCGGGCTGTTCGGCAGTTCACCGCCACTCTCTCATTCACCGTTTATCCATGTGCTTCTGCCAGATGGCGAACAGAGCTGCGATTACAGCTCCCGGAACATGGCAGGCATCTCGGTCGATGCCGTACTGAGGCGCGCCGCTATCCTGCTGGCTGATTGAGCACTTTGGCTTGATGGACATCGGTCTCGGGTTACGGCGCGGACATACCGTAATCCGCATAGGATTTTTCCTCGACCAATTTAGAATCGAGCAGAACGTTGATGTGGCGTTTTACGGCCGCTCGTCGATCATTGATCAGATAGACCGAGCGAGCCAGCTCGATAAATTCGGCATCAAAGGCATGGGCCGCCTCCTTGAGGCGAATCTTGTCCTCAATCTCCCATAGCGTTTCGTTGATCATTTTCAATTCTCGGACTAGATTGCCGAGATCGGCGGTTCCATAGGGCGAACCAGACCAGATCGCTCGTAATAATTCAAGTTCGTACTGGACGTTAAGCAGTTTGGCGGCAGATTGCATCCGCTCAGCTTTGATTTCGAGAATGGTTAATTTGTCGAGAAATTCACCGGGGGCAACGGGGGTATTCAGGCTCATGGTTTCAAGTGCGGAGGGTGGGCGATGACAAGGAAAAATTATATAGGACACGCGCGCTCCGCGCTGGCGGTATCGTTTTTCAAATCGGGCTGGTTGTTGGTCGCGGTTCTACCCCTGACCCAACTTGGCGGGCGCGCTTTGTTTAATATAACCGCTGGTATTTTCGCCGTTTGGGGGCTGTTAAGCCTCTGGGGGCACCACAGGAGCTTAGACCGTGCTACAACGCTGTTGTATTTAGCGGTGCTGGGCGTGTTTTTGCTGGGGATCCCTGGCGCGCTCGACCCTGCGGGGGGATTGAGAATTTGGGCGGGGTTTCTGGCGCCGAGTCTGGCGGTGCTGCTGGTACAAGCTGCCCTGTGGAAATCCCCGAACGCTCTGGATCGCCTGCTGAGTGCTATCGCGCTGTTTGGGGGTATCACGCTGGTCGGGTTGTATCTACAGCTACCGTACTACGTGTTCGAATTATCCGGCCAACCGTTCGATCCCAAAATCCAGCTTCGGGAAGATTTGTTGCCGTTCTTGCTACCGTTTTTTCTGGGATGGATCTGGCAGCACGGCAACGGCGTCCGGCGTTACTGGAGCATGGCCAACGTCGTTATCGCCGTGCTCGCCTACGTGGTGCTGTCGGAAGGGCGGGCCGCTTTATTGGGGGCGATCATCGCTCTTATCGTATTTAGCAGGCTCGTGCTGGGTTGGCGATTGCGTTGGACCATCACACTGGCGGCGGCGGCGCTGTCGATCGCGATCATCGCGAATACCGGACCCTTTCGCAGGAGCACCCTTGATCCCGAGCATCCCTTGAACGGCTTTACGTCCGGACGCACAGCCTTATGGCAACAGGCATTGGCCCATCCTCCAGAACGACCCTGGGTCGGCGTCGGGTTAGGTAATGGCCGTTACGCCACGAACATCCTCGGTTTTGAGCTGAATGGCGTACACATCCAAGTCCAACATTTGCATAATTTTTTGTTGGATGCTTGGTATGAAACCGGTCTTTTGGGTGTCGGAACGCTGGTGACATTTATCGGCGCTGTGTTCTGGCGGGTGGCCCGCAAGTGGAATCAGCTATCGTTACCAGACCGTCAGAAGGCGGGCGTATTGCTGGCTGCTGCCTTGGCGATCGTCGCCGCTGCCCTGCTGAGTTTCTCCTACACGTCGCGATACTTCGCCTGTCTATTCATCTGCTTCGGAGCATTGATTTACCTAACCGCCGATTTCAACAAAGCGAGCGATGGAATGACCAAGGCAACCGCATAAGAGCCCAGAAATTTTTAGAGCATGTCGTCAACTCAGCTAGATGGCGGAGGCGGTGAGGTGCCGTACCTTCCGGATCGCACAAGCCCGTCCCGGCGTCAAAACAAAGGCACTGCTTGTCAAAGTCATCCACGATGACATATAGAATCGTGAGGAAGGGGCCGGGGTCGACCATGCCGAAGCTCCCCGTTTGTCGAGACAGAACTGCTACTTGCGAGCCTCGCCTTCCTCTCAACCATTATCCAGCGGATTCACCCCAAGCGTGAAATAACATGATCAAGCAGGGGCATTGGGCGATCAAAAGGGTCGTTCGACCGATATTTGGCTTTCAAACCGTCGACCTCTGCCGGGATCGCCCTTCGAAGCATCGAACTCGTGCATGTACTCAAAACAAGCCTGCTGGCCAACCCACCGAGGTTGTCCGATGCCAAACCATTCTATGTCTCTCACCGCCTAATCGCGCCTGATATAGCAGAATCAAATAAAAGTGATCATATTTGATTGGAGCGAAAGAGTTCGTCGACGGAGCAATGGGATTGTTTGCAAAGGGCTTTGGCCTGCGCCCATTGGTGCTCGATGGGATTGAGATCGGGCGAATAAGGCGGCAGGTATCCCCGGGTGTGGCCGGCTTGACGGAGTGTGTTTTGGATGTCTTGCCGTTTGTGGAAGGCGGCGTTATCGAGGACGATCATGGTGGCGGGCGGCAGTTGAGGAAGGAGCACGCGGTGGGTCCAAGCGAGGAAGACCTCGGCGTTGACGCTGGATTCAAAAAGGCCAACGGCGATGAGCTGGAAATCCAAAAGCGCACCGATCACATTAGTGCGCTCCTTGGCGTGCCAGTCCCAACGTCCATAACAGCGTTGCCCGACGGGGGCATAGCCGTATCGGTGGGGTCTGTCGTGGGCAAACCCGCTCTCGTCGATCCAAACCAGCGTTCGCCCAGCCGCCTCATACGCCGCGCGACGGGCTTGAAAGGCACACCGCACGGCGGCGTCCGCGCGCGGATGCGCCAGCGTCTTTTTTATAGGAAACCCACAGCTTGTTCTTTAGCGCGTAACAAATCGCATTTTGCGTGACCCCCAACCGCGCCGCCCGTTCGTATTGGTAGGCATCCGGATAGTCCCGCAGGTCCGCCGCCAATGCCTCCACCTCCAGCTTCCGCCGCCGAAACCCCGACGGCTTGCGCTCGATCCGCTTCAGCCAGCGCATCACGCTCGCTTTCCCCACCGCAAAACGTTCCGCCACCTGGGCAATCGATAACCGGTCCCGGTCCCAAACCTCCAGCACCTTACGACGAAAATCCAGTGAGTAGGCCATCCATTAAAATAATAATCAAATCTATTTTGTTATTCTATAGCCTTGACACTGGACTTGATCAGAAAATCGTGCATTGCGTCTACGCCACCTTGACGGACGCCACCACGTCCTCGGATAACGCTTCCTGAAGTTGCCGGGCGATATGGGTTTGAGAGAAGTACCGTTCGTAGGTTTTACGTGCCAGCGCGCCGAGCTGAGGCAGCCGATCCGACTGCCATGCCAACTCTGCCACTTTGGCAGCCAGGGCCGGGGCATCGTCTGCCTCCACCCAAGTGATACCACCATCCTGCTGGTTGATGACCGCTTCTGGATAGGCCGATGCGAGGCGCGTGATGACCGGGCGAGCGCAAGCAAGGGACTGGAAAACCTTGTTCGGAATCACCCGACCCGCTTTCGGTGTAGCGCCGAACACTCCGAGTAGGATATCAGCGGTAGCGATGCGCTCGGGAAGCTGCCGGTAAGGCAGCCAATCCTCGAAGACGACGTGGGATAGCCCCTCAGCCCGATGGCGGCAACCCGCGAGCAGCGGACCGTTGCCGATCAACCGCCAGATCGTCGGTGGTCCGATGTAATGGCGAGCGGCCTCAACGATGGTTTCCGCCCCATGGAGTGGAATGAAGCTACCGTAAAATAACACCTCGCACGGCCATCCCGGTGGTTTGAGGGGAGGCGGATGCGGAGCGAACAAGCGCTCCTCGGCACCTACATAAACCACCTTGGCACGTTTGGCGCCCAGCACATTCGTGAAGAACTCGGCATGCGCGCGGGTATCCGCCAGCACGATATCGGCTGACCGAAGCAATTTACGCTCCCAAGCCAACAGTCGGCGGGCAAAGCGCCCATCGACTGCCGATTTTTGACGCTCGAAAATCTGCTTGTCGTAGGCGCTGATCAGCGGATCGATCAAAAGAGGCACGCCGTGGCGGTCACTCCAGCGCCGCGCCGCGCCGATATCGCGCTGGCGGAAGCAAGGCACCCAGACCAGATCCGGAATCAGCGGACGTCGCAGCGTGGCTTCGAAATCACCGATCCGACTGAAGCCGGGTTGAAAATCGACGATTTCCCAGCCAAGACCAGGCAAAATTTGGCGAAGGATCCGGTTACGGGAATAGTCGGGATCGAAACGCCCCCACCACAGCATCCGGCGAACGGGGATCTTTTCGGACGGTGCAATGGAGGTAAGCATGATTGAAAATCACAAGGTTTTAAACGGAGAGGAGGCAGGGAGATGACAAAGCTATCAGCAGTTGTGACGACCTTCAACAACGGCCACACCCTGGCTGCGTGCCTGGAAAGCCTGCGCTGGGCCTCGGAAATCGTGGTACTTGACTCATTCAGCCACGATGAAACGCTGTCCATCGCTGAGCGGTACGGCGCTCGGATCCACCAGCACGAATTTCTTGGCTACAGCCGCCAGAAACAGATGGCGCTGGATATGGCAAGCCACGACTGGGTGCTGCTGCTGGATGCCGACGAAGCCTTGTCACCGGCCTTGCAGGAGGAAATCCGCCAGCTTCTGGCACGCCCTGCTCCGGATGCCGACGGCTACAAGCTTTTACGCCAAGAACAGTCGTTTTGGAAAATGTGCGACCCACGCGTGCGCGGCAATTATTATTTGCGTCTGTTCGACAGACGGAAAGGTCGGATGAACGCGATACCCGTGCATGCCGCTCCGGAGACTCAGGGGCGAGTCGCGCGTCTTGGTGCGCCGTTCTATCACTACGGCGAGACGAGCATCCACATCAAGGTGGACAAGATCAACGCCTATTCCACGGGGCTGGTAGCTGACAAACTTGCCCGCGGTCGGCGCGGCAATCCTCTGATCATGTTGGTTTACCCGCCGTTTGCCTTCGTGCGCAGCTACATTTTCAAGCGAAATTTTCTGAACGGTTGGGCTGGCCTCATCAACTCGGTGGTGATCGCTTTTTACGTTTTCCTCAAGTACGCCAAGCTGTACGAACACCATCAGTTCGAAAAATATGGCGATCGTCTATTGCCGGAGGGAGCGCCACCGCTACCCCGGAACACTGCCACTTCCGGCGACCACGATTGATGCAGAATCTCCTGGTCGATCCTGTTCGAATGTTTGCAGCGCCCGTAGCGTCGCTATCACGCGATCCGGTGTGATGGCTGGCATGCAAGAGTGATGAGCGCAGTCTTTTTGATAACAGTTGATGCAGGGCAGGTCCGCTTGCAGGGCCACCACATTGTCGCCCAGGGGCTTGACCCGGTGGGGATCGGTGGGACCGCAAATGACTACCATGGGACGGTCGGTGGCAGCGGCCACATGCGCGGTCCCGGTGTCGTTGGCGACCAGCAGGCGGGCAGACTCACATAGGGGGACGATGTCGAGGATCTCGGTTTGGCCGCACAGGTTAACCAACCCGGGACCACAGTCCCGCTCGATTTGCTGACACTCTTTCATCTCGTCCTTGGCCCCGATCAATACGACCTTGGACAGACCTTCAGTATCGCGCAACCGTTGCGCTAAAGCCGCATAACGGCTCGCCCCCCAACGCTTGAGGTGACCCGCCGCCTGGCAACCTGGGAAAAACACCGCGTAATCGCCGGTTCTCAGATCGTGAGTCTGCTGCAACTTGTGGGCACGTTCTCGATTGCGATCGGGGATATGCAACACGGGGCGCGGGGTTCGAGCAACGATTCCACCAGCCCGCAGGGCAGCGCGCATCCGGTCGATGGCATGCGTGGACTGTTTCAGGCGAGGGGGGGCAATGTTGTAGGGAAGTATTGGATGATTGCCCAGACGGTAAGGAATACGCTGACCGCTTAACCCTAACAAACCAAGCAATAACCTGGAACGGTCGGTGGTCTGTAAGTCGATGACTAAATCGTATTGCATGCGGCGCACATGCCGTAGCCAGCGCCACATCTCTCGATAGGAATGCTCCCGACCGCGCAGGTCGAAGCTGAAAACCTGCTGAAAACGCGGGTCATCCTGGAAAAGATGCTTCCAGGGGGGGAGCGTGTTCAGATGGATTTCCCGGCCGGGAAAGGCTCGGGCGATGTCCTCGAACAGCGCGGTGGCGATAATGACATCGCCCATGGCGCTCCATTTCATCACCAAAATGCGGCGAATAGCCGGATCGGCGGGCAAATCGACGCAATAGGGCATGACGCGATCCAGATTAGCGGTTATAGGGACTGGGTCTGCCCGGCGGTTGGGTCTTGAAACGACGATGGACCCAGAGGTATTGCTCGGGCACTTGGCAGATATGCTGTTCCAGCAATTCGTTGATGCGCCGGGTGTCGGCTTCGATATCGCCACTCGGAAAACGATCCAACGCTGGCAGCACGACAATCTCGTAACCGGCCGTTCCGGGCAACCGTTTGGGAAAATAAGGCACCACCGCCGCCCCGCTCATCGTGGCCAAGCGCGCCGTTGCGGTAACGGTACAGGTCGGAATCCCGAAAAAAGGGACAAAGACACTGTTGCGGATACCGTGATTCTGGTCAGGGGCATACCAGACTGCTCGCCCTTTCTTGAAAGCGCGCAGCAAACCCCGAATGTCCTCATGGGGCAGTGGCGGCAGGCGGGATCGCCGCTCGCGCTCGCGACGCATCACGGTTTCGTACAATCGGTTCTTATGGGATCGATACATGGCGTGGAAGGGCTGGTGCCAGGTGATGAAGCGAGCGCCCAGCTCCAGCGTAGTGAAATGCCCGGTCAGCAAAATCACACCCTTGCCGCGCGCCAACGCTTGTTCGAGATGCTCCGCGCCCTCGACCCGAGCCAGCCCCCGCAGCTTCGCGTCGGGCGCCCACCATGCCATGGCCGTTTCGAACAAGCCGATACCCAATGCGGCGAAATGCGCCTCTAGCAAAGCGGTCCGCTGGGATGACGACAGGTCTGGAAAGCACAGCGATAAATTGATCTCGGCGATGCGCCGCCGCCGGCGAGCGATTTTGCCCAACCAGCGCCCCACTCGTCCGCCGATGGCGAGCTGCCAGCGAAAGGGCAACGCAGCCATCATCTTCATCAGGCCCAGGCCAAGCCAGACCGGCCAATAGCGCAGCCCCAGAAAATGCCAGGCAAACCACTGGGGGCGCGCGGTTGCGGTTGTACGAGCATCCATAGAGTCGTTATTGTAAGCGGCTCTGGCTCGATAAAGCACCCATCCATCCATCACAGATTTGGAGCGTGACCATGACGCCAACCTATTTAGTCACCGGCGCGGCCGGCTTCATCGGCAGTCATTCGACCGAGCGGTTGCTCAACCAAGGGCAGCGCGTGGTGGGAGTCGACAATCTGCGAACCGGGCATCTGGAAAATCTTGCTGTCGCACGCTCGTCGCCGAATTTCGAGTGGGTGCTGGCCGACGCGGGCGACGAAGCGGCGATGCGCACGCTGTTCGAGCGTCATCGTTTTGCCGGTGTTCTGCATTTAGCGGCTTTGGTAAGCGTGCCGGAAAGCTTCTCCGATCCCACGCTCAACTATCGCCTCAACCTGGCCACTGCCGACAGCATTGCCCGACTGTGCCTTGAATTCGATTGCAAGCGCTTGGTATTCGCATCGTCGGCCGCTGTATATGGCACCACCGCCGCGCTACCCAATCGAGAATCGGCGCCACCGCAACCGCAGTCACCGTATGCCGCCGCTAAATTGGCGGCCGAGGTCATGTTACTGGGTTACGCGGCCAGCTATGGGCTGGAAACGGTTTGCTTGCGTTACTTTAATGTGTACGGACCGCGCCAGGATCCCCGTTCACCGTATTCGGGCGTGCTGTCGATCTTTACCGATCGATTCCGGCAAAGTTTGCCGGTGACCGTTTACGGCGATGGCGAGCAAACGCGGGATTTCATCTCGGTGCGAGACGTGGCACGAGCCAACGGCGATGCCTTACTCAGTACGAACGTTATCGCTGGGCGTTACAACGTCTGTACCGGCCATGCGGTTTCCCTGAACCAGGTATTAATGATCTATAGAGAGTTGTTTCCAGACGCACCCCCGGCTACTCATGCCGAGGCCCGGATCGGCGACATTCGCCATTCGTTGGGCGATCCGACATCGCTGCGCGACATGCTGCGGTTCGAGGCGACGCTGCCATTTGCACAGGGCCTTCGCGATCTAGCGCTCGGTAGTGCGGGACACTAGCGGGGAGGCAATCCCAAAATACTCAAACCTCGTCCGATACGGACCTCACTCGACTGCCAAACTCTGGACGAGTTTGCCGCTTGGTTGGATACTCAACGGATCCATCAGATTTCTTGCTGAGTACGCCTTTGGATCACCAGATGATAAAGCAAGGCGTGAAGATTGCCCCGGAGACGCTAACCGATGCCCTCGGCGTACGGCATGTGCCGGCTGCCGCCACCGCCCGTATCGTCTCCCTGGTACCCAGCATTACCGAACTGCTGTTTGCGTTGCAGCTGGGCGATCAACTGGTGGGCCGCACCCATTACTGCATCCACCCCGCGCCGCGGGTCGCGCCCTTGCCCAGTGTCGGCGGCACTAAAAAAATTCGCTACTCGCGACTGCAAGCATTACGGCCTACTCACGTCATCGTCAACATCGACGAAAACCCACGCGAACTGGCAGAGCAGTTGATGGCGGACGGTCTGCAAGTGATCGTCACGCATCCCTTGACTCCCGAAGACAACATACCGCTGTATCGACTGATCGGCGGGATTTTCAATCGTGTGGCCGAGGCGGAAGCGCTGGTGGCACGGTTCGAGCGGGCCTTGGCGAGTGTGCGGCACGTCGCTTGGCCCCGGCGGTCAGTGCTGTATTTGATCTGGCGCAAGCCATGGATGGGCATCAACCGAGACACCTACATCGCCCGCATGTTGGCCCTGGTCGGTTGGGAAACCTTGCCGGAGGAATCGGCAGCGCGTTACCCGACCTTGGAGCTGGACCCAGCACTCTTGGACGCCGCCGATCTGATCTTGTTCAGCAGCGAACCGTACCGCTTCTTGCCTCAGGATTTGGAAACCTTCGCCCGCGATTACGATTGTCCGCCGGAAAAGCTGCGGCTGATCGATGGGGAAATGACCTCGTGGTACGGCAGCAGAGCCATTCAAGGATTGCGCTATATGGCGCAATTAGCCCGCGAGCTTTCCGGACATGCTCCCTAATCCTTCACCGCTCAATCTTCCCGATCCGACCAGATGGCAAGTTCGTTGCCAGCGGGATCTTGAAAGTGAAAGCGCCGCCCGCCCGGAAAAGAGAAGATATCCTTAGTGATCACGCCCCCGGCGGCAACCACCTTTTCCCGCATGGATTCCAGATCCGCCGTGTAGATGACGGCAAGCGGATGCCTTGGCCGATGTTCAGGGTCGGCATTGAGGCCACTGCTTAAACCGCCCCCTTTAGTGTCAGAATAATCGTCGCCCCACTCCTGGTAAGACCAACCGAATACACTGGTAAAAAAGCGCTGGGTTTTTCTGAGTTGATCGAGATCTCGCACTGGGAACTCGATGAAATCGAATTGGTTGATTCGACTCTTGGCGGGCATTTCGTTTTCCAAGTCACCCATTGGTTCTCTCCGCGTCGGTTGTGCATTGACCGATTGCATCCACTTCATGGCTTCATCCCGCAACCGGCAATCGAACAACACGTCCTCGCCCATCACGTAGCGGCGATGGCCGGGACGCAATCCCTGGGCTAAATCCCGAATCGGCGGCAAGGTCACACCCGGCCGACCCGAACCGATGATCAGCGGCGCAACCGCGATTTGCAACCGATCCAGCAATCCCTGCTCCAGAAAAGCCGATACGGTCAATCCGCCGCCTTCGACGAAGATCCCGAATAATCCGTGCGTGTGCAGTCGTTCCAGAACGACGCACAAATCCAGGCGATGACCGCGACGGGGCACACCGATAACCCTAACGTCGCCCGGCCCGGCTCGATTGGCCACTATCTCGTCGCAGATCAGCACAGTCGGCGCTGCTTGATCCTGAAACACGTTGCAACCGGTGGCAAGGCGACGACGCGAGTCAAGAACCACTCGCACCGGATTCGGGCCGGGGACTCGCCGGGTCGTCAGTCGCGGATCGTCGCATTCCACGGTACCGGCCCCGACCACGATAGCGTCGCATAACGCGCGCATCCGGTGCAGATGCGTTAGGTTTTCGGGACCGTTGATGTAACGAGACATGCCTTCCTGGGTCGCAATATACCCGTCAAGACTTTGGCCCAAATGCGCCACTGTCAGTGGCCGGTCACGGTGGGCCAACGCCAGTGGCAGGTACAAATCCAGCAACTCAACGGCCACTTCGGCAACTGGAATTCTGGCGACCCAGGAACCGGTCGCCGCGACTTCGAGCAAGGCGGATGGCTCGTCCATCGGTACGATGCTCGGCTGGCTTCGCGCATTGAGACCCACCCCGAAGTGATCGGGCAACGGTTCCGACCGCCGCGCGTAGCGGCGCACTTCCAGCAGCAGCGACCACGCCAGCTCCGGATCGATAGCCGTCCGGTCCGGTGGGCTTGGATGATTCGCGCCACTCATCGACCGTTCCCGCCCACCACGCCGGACACTCCCGCTTGCAGTCGCGCGTATATGTCGCCGGAACGACCGGTCGCGCCGAGCGTTTCGATCCGGGCCAGCATCTGCTCGGCGCCGAGCCAGTCGGCTGACCGCAAGCGGTGCGATTCGCCGACCGACCAGTTGAACTGGTCATACCCAAGTACCGCAAGACGTGCCACGCAGGCCCGCGCCCTATCCAGGCAGATCGAGATGTATTCGAAAGACAGCGCCGGAATCGGTTGCGACAACCCCTGCAATACTTCCAGCTCGTAGCCTTCGACATCGATCTTGCAGAACGCCGGCATACCATGGCGGGCGATCAATTCGTCGAGGGTAGTCATCGTCACCGGCTGGCAGCTTTCCCAGCGCACGCCCGCAAAGGCGTGATCCCGACCGACCGCCGCGATCCAGTCGCGCGAAAGAGTGGTGACGGTCGGCGTGCGCGGGCTGATCAGTAACTCCGCCGTGCCCGAACAGGCGCCGACCGCCTGTTCGATCAACGTAACGCGGCCATCCCGCGAGAACCAGCGGCGTAGCAGGGCCATGCAACTCGGCTGCGGTTCCACGGCCACGATCCGGGCATCCAGCGGCAGCCAAGCCCGCAACCGACTGCCAACGTGGGCACCGATGTCAAAACATAGATCGCCCGGCCGGATGAAGCGGGCGTAAAACCGCGTCAAGCGCCGACGGCGGAACGGGATACCATGATAAATCAGCACCGAGCGCAGCAAACCCAACCACTGTCGTTCATCAGCGCAACGCTTCATAAAAAACCAAACAGGAAAGCAATGAGAAAGCCGGCGATGGTGGCCAAACCGACCGCCGGACCACCATCCTCGTAGGCTTCGGGCATCATGACCGAGGACACCATGGCCAGAATACCACCGCCCGCGATGGATCCGATCAAGGCGATCAGCGTCGGCGGAGCGGTGGCGAGAAACACGTTGCCGAACGCGGCTGCCACCGCTCCGGCCAATACTAGCCAGCTCCAGATCATGAAAATGCGTCGGGTATCGTAACCGGCTTGTCTCATCCCCACCACGCTGCCGACCGCTTCCGGCAAGTTCGAGAGAAACACCGCCGCCAGGAACGTGAACCGGAACGAGTCCAGCGAAACGAAACTGGAACCGATGACCACCGATTCCGGAATCCCGTCCAGCAACGCGCCGAGGAAAATCGCCAGCGGGGCGCTGCCGGTCGCCGCGTGTTTGGCCATCAGCGCGGCTTCTTCGGTGCGGCTCAAGCGCTGGATGTTTGCCAGCGCGATCTGTTGCCATGCCGCCGCTTCGGGCGGGGTATGCGGAGTGGCAACATTTTGCAAAATCCGCTGGGCGTTCAAGGTTTCGACCGCTTGGCGCAGATCGGGGAAACGATCCAGCAGTTCGTCGAACTCGATTTTGCCGATTTTTAATAACACGGCATCGGTGATCGCGACCACGGTAGCGGTGCGCGGCCCCTCGTTCAGCAGTGCGATTTCGCCAAAAGATTGTCCCGCTGTCAGATAAGCCAGCGCGGCCGTCCGCCCGCCACCGGCCAGCATCTCGGAGCTATCGAGCACCATCACCGTGCCTTCGTCGATCAGATACAGCGCGTCGGCGGTTTCGCCGCGCCGAAAAATCGTCTCGCCGGCCGCGATCCGTACCGACCGAACGCAGGGCAGGACATCTTCCATCTCCTCGGGCGGCAACGATCGCAACAAATCGACCCGCGCCAATCGAGACAGCAGGCTTGCCGACTGTTCTCGTTTCTTACGCAACAGAAAGAGCTTGGCGAGGGCCGGATGCCGGAGCGCGGCACCGTATCGCTCCAAGCGGCAATCCCCCAGATAGTACAGCACCCCGCCCAGTGCAAACCCCACCGCTACCCAAAACCAACTGGCGATACCACTCAAATGGCTTTCGAGCTGCAATCGTTGCGCCCCTTGAAACGCCAATTCAAGGGAGAGCGCCTGAATCAACGCGCCGGTGCCGAACGCCATGACGATGGCGTTGGTGCGCCGTGACGGCCTGCCGTACAGGCCAATGATCACTCCGACCAACAGCGAGGACATCGCCAGCAGCGCCAGCAGAACGGCACCGAGCAATCGGGTCGGCTCGAACGACATCGGCGCGCGCTAATCGGTCAAAGGTTTCATAAACTCAATCAATAGCAGGCTCGCCCTGCTACTTCTACAAACCCAGCCCACCGCAGCCCGCAATAGCAAACCGATGATCGGCAGCGGTAGAACGATCCGCACCGGCTCGATCATGGCGGGGAACAGCGGAAGGGTCGGTGCTCATGTGCCCGTCTTAACTGGAGGACATTTAACTCTTAACTCTTAGCCGGCACCTGTCCGAACGCTCCGATCATCTCCCTGGTTAGATCATGGCGTTCAAAACAAGTCGGCAAATGCTTCATATCTTCCCTGCCTGCTGGGCAATAAAAGCAGTTTTAGCCGACAATTCCAGCGAACAGGTCCATTTGTAGGCCAGGTTGAGCGTAGCGGCACAGGCATAGACGCCGTGGCCGCGCACTACGGCGATGGGGTAATCCACCAGCACTTCGGCCACCATGCGCGGCGAGTGTGCTTCGTATTGATCGTAAGGGATGGTCAGGACCGGCACCCGGTTGAAATATAACTGGCCCTCAAAGTCGGCCGGGAGAAACTCTTCATTGTCCATGGTCATCGCCACGGAATAAGGGCCATGGCTGTGCAGCACAGCTTGGGTTTTCGGGTTGGCTTGATAGACGGCCAGATGCAGGGGAGCATCCATCGAGGCGCCTTTGCCGATGACGCCATCGATCTGGCACTCGATCAGATCGCCACTGCTGACGAGATCGGCGCAACAGCCGGTGGGAGTGATCCAAAACGAATCGCCATCACGCACCGAGGCGTTGCCGCTGTGAGAATCGTTAAGACCGTATTGGCGCAACCAGAGATAGTGTCGAACGAGATTGTCTTTGATGTTCATGCGGCAAATTATAGCGTCGAAATCAGACAAGAATAATGCGCTTGGCTCAGGCCGCGATGGGTCGAATTGCCGGTTCGGGCCGCTCCACACCGGTTTTCAGCGTTCCATCGGGATAAAGCTCGAACCAGCGATAACCGGGCGGCAACTCATCCACTTTTGGTTCCGGTGCATCGGGATTGAACTGCACGCTGGTGGCGGGAGTGGCGAACAGCTGGATGTTGCCTCGTCGGCCGGTAAATTCCGCGTGAATGTGGCCCCACACCACCGCTTGAACCCGAGGATAGCGTTCCAGTATCGCGAACAGGGCCTCACCGTTGACCACCGTCATGGTGTCCAGCCAAGTGGTGCCGACCGGCAACGGGCTATGATGCAGGCACACTAAGGTGTGTAAGTCAGGATGAACGGCCAGCGCGGTATCCAGCAGCGCCAGCTCACGACGGGCCAGATGGCCGACTGGCGTACCGGGGAAGCTGGAATCCAACAGCACGAGTTGCCAATTATCGAAGACGAGATGACGTTCCCACCGCATCGACCCGCTACGTAAAACTTGCCCCATGACAGCGGGAAAATCGTGATTGCCTGGCAGACAATAGACTGGCACCCCTAACGGTTCCAAGAGCTCGCGCAAACGGCCATAGGCCTCCGGCTCATCACCGACCAAATCGCCGGTGGCGATGATGAAATCGGGCGCGGGATTCCTGCCCTGGATATGCGCCAGCACCGCATTCAAGCTGGCATCCACATCGACACCCCAGAGCTGGCTGGGCTTGGTTTTGAGATGGAGATCGGTGATCTGGATGATCCGCAACGGCACAGTGGCAGTCGGCATGGCTTTGAGTCCTCGACAAATCGCGGTGCAGACAGCTTACAGGGTTTTTATGAATACTTTCGAACGGCGCTGCCAGTTGTAGAGCGCTTGTTTTCGTATCGGCAGGTCGGCGACTTCGGCCGGTTCGAAACCGCGTTCCTGGAACCAATGCGCGGCGCGAGTCGTCAGGACAAACAACCGATTCAACCCTTGTTCGCGAGCTTGCCGCTCAATATAACGCAGCAGCGTTTCGGCGCGGCCGCTGTTGCGGTAATTCGGGTGCATGGCAACGCAGGCCAGTTCGCCCAGCCGCTCCTCGGGAAATGGATAAAGCGCCATACAGCCGATACTGGTGCCATCGCGTTCCAGCAGAACAAATCGCTCGATTTCCATTTCCAACCGCTCCCGCGAACGCCGTACCAGGGTGCCATCGTCCTCCAGCGGTCGGATCAGCTCCAAGAGACCACCGACGTCATCGATGGTAGCGGGTCGCGACCCTTCGTAGATATCGGCGGTCACCAACGTACCGATGCCGTCGCGAGTGAACAGTTCTAACAGTAGCGCACCGTCCACCCGCCGTTCGATCAGGTGAGTGCGGCGCACGCCAGCCCGGCAAGCACGCAACGCCTGTTGCAGGTAACGGACCGTTTCCTCGCTCAGGTCGTCACGCTCGGCCAGCAAGCGTTCGGCATCGCTGGGACTGAGTTCGCGGATCGATCGGCCATCGCGATCGTGCGGTACGGAACTTTCGCTGAGTACCAGCAGCTTATCAGCGCGCAAGGCAGCGGCGCTAGCGGTCGCGACCTCCTCGGCACGCAGGTTGAAGATTTCTCCCGTCGGTGAATAGCCCAACGGCGATAGCAACACGATGGCATCCTGGTCCAACCACAAACGGATGGCCCGGTCGTCGATCCGGCGGACTTCGCCCGTAAAACCATAATCGACACCCTCGCGCACGCCCAGTGGCCGGGCAGTGATCAAATTACCCGACACGACTCGCAAGCGCGCGCCGTGCATCGGCGAGTTGGCCAAACCCATCGATAGTTGAGCCTCAACGCAAATGCGCACTCGGCCGATCGCCTGCTTGACGTAGGGGAGATCGTCGCCATCGGTCAGTCGCAAGCCGTTGACATAGCGCATTTCGCGACCCACTTCGCGTAGGCGTCCCTCGACTTGAGGGCGGGCACCATGCACCAGTACCAAGCGAATGCCGAGGCTATGCAACAGGGCAAAATCGTGAATCAGGCCGGAAAAGTGGTCAGCTTTAATCGCTTCACCGCCAAATAGCACCACGAAAGTTTTGCCACGATGGGCGTTGATGTACGGACTGGCAAGCCGGAACCACTGAACAAAATGCTCCATGTTTCGACACAATATTGATGAATGATGGGCTATTATGACAGAGAGAAACTCTGAGCGGGATGCGGTTGGAGGCTTCAATCCGCGTCGGAAAAGCAAGCGAAAAAGTTATTCATCCTGACAAATCGCCGTCACCGGACGCTGCCGACCCGATCGACCCCAGCGCATCCCTCAAGGTATCGGGTGTCCATTCTCTCCCATCGGATTGCCACTAGCTCCGATAGTTCACTTGTCCTGATTTTTTGGGCGTGGGATCTATCCTGTGGGATACGAAGATTGTATAATTCCCATTCTAGATTTTTATGGGGCGGTAGCTCAGCTGGGAGAGCGTCGCGTTCGCAATGCGAAGGTCGAGGGTTCGATCCCCTTCCGCTCCACCAAATTTTCCAGCCAATAGCCTGATTTTTCGGGCTCTTCCACTCCAAGAAGTCAGTCACCAGCCTTCCGACTATCGTCAGCTCCCAGTCTCTTATCTGGCATTTTCCGCTCTGCTCGTTCAGCCTCCTGATCAGCGGACAACTTCTGTTTTACGCGGCGCCGCCCGCGCCCCATTTGATCATCAGTTCGAAACTCAAACGTGGGTTATGTCCTCAACCCTCGCCACGCTACTAACCAACCTAACGTTCCTAGCACCGCAGCTAGATCGAACATTGTCGCTGGCCCCAGTCCCACCCACAGATAGCCAGCGGCGAGACTGCCCACTGCGTTACCCGCGCCGAAACTCAAACTGCTGTACAACGCCTGACCACGTCCCTGCAGGGATCCCGGAAAAAATTGATGGATCAGATGGATAGATACGGCATGAAAAACTCCGAAACTGAAAGCGTGCAAGCTCTGGGCGAGCAATAATATCGGCAGATCACCGGCAAAATGACCGATCAGCAGCCAACGCAACGCCGCCAACGCTAGCGCTGCCAACATCAGCCGGCGCGGTCCGAACAACAAGAGCAATCGCGGCATGAGCACGAACATGCCAACTTCCACCGTCACGCCTAAGCCCCACATCAAACCGATAAACTCGGGAGAGTAGCCCAGCGTTTCCAAGTACAGGGAAAAGAAACCGTAATAGGGTCCGTGAGCGGCTTGATTGAGAAAACAGGCGACGAAAAACGCGATCACTACTGGTTGCCGCAAAACCTGACCGAGCGGCGGCGCCGGATGGGCAATCGGCGGCGTGGACCGTTCCGGGACTAGCAGGCTGTTCAGCCACAGCGTGGCGAACAAGCCCAGCAACACCGCCGGAACGATGCCCACCCCCCAATCCCGAGTTGCGAAGCCCAAACCCACCGCCGCGCCGATGAAACCCACCGACCCCCACAGCCGAACTCGGCTGTAACGATGAACGTGCTCACCCAGATGATTGAGAGTCACCGCTTCAAACTGCGGCAGGGCTGCGTTCCAGAAGAAGCTGAACAGCAGCGTCACCAGCGCTAGCCCGAAATAAGAATTGCCCGCCGCATAAACACCGGCAAAGGTCAGCGTCGCTATAAAGCATGCCCAGCGGATCACCCGCACTCGCCGCCCGGTACGGTCGGCCAACCAGCCCCAAAGTGTCGGCGCCACCAACTTGGTCGCCTGTGGAATCGCCATCAATTCGCCGATTCGCGCGGGATCGAATCCCAGGGCGCGCAGATACGGCCCCCAATATGGCAACAACACACCCAAACTGGCGAAGTAGACCAGATAAAAACTGGATAGGCACAGGTACAGGCTACGCGAAAGCACGGTTCAAAATTGACGCCAAGATATTCCCTCTCTCGCCGGGAGCAGGTTTGCAGGGTAGGAGCGTTCTAGTCCGCCGAATCACGCGGGACGGCGCCGGGAATCATCGGTGTTTCGGTACGCACGTCAGAATTCTGGGCGCGGTGGCGTAAGGCATGATCCATCAGCACCAACGCCAGCATCGCCTCGGCGATAGGCGTGGCGCGGAGGCCGACGCAGGGATCGTGACGACCCTTGGTCACAATCTCCACCGGCTCACCCTGAAGATCGATGGTTCGGCTTGGCAACCGGATACTGGAAGTTGGCTTCAAGGCGATGCTGGCCACAATGTCCTGGCCGGTTGAGATCCCGCCCAGCACGCCCCCGGCGTTGTTGCTCAAAAAGCCCGCTGGCGTCAATTCGTCGCGGTGCTCGGTACCGCGCTGCTCCACGCAGGCGAAACCCGCACCTATCTCCACGCCCTTGACTGCGTTGATACTCATTAGCGCATGCGCGATGTCGGCGTCCAGCCGGTCGAACACTGGCTCGCCCCAGCCCACCGGCACCCCGCTGGCCACGACCGTCACCCGCGCGCCAATGGAATCGCCCGCTTTGCGGAGTACATCCATAAACTGTTCCAGCGCCGCCACCTTGTCCGGGTCCGGGCAAAAAAACGGATTGTTCTCCGTCTCCTCCCAGACCAATTTGGTCGGTCGAATCGGACCAAGCTGAGCCAGATAGCCCCGAATTGCAACTCCATAGCGCTCTTTCAGGTACTTTCTAGCGATCGCGCCGGCCGCCACTCGCATCGCGGTCTCCCGAGCTGAGGATCGGCCGCCGCCCCGATAATCCCGCCACCCGTATTTTTGATGATAGGTATAGTCGGCGTGGCCGGGCCGGAACCGGTCTAGGATCTCGCCATAATCCTTGGAGCGCTGATCCACGTTCTCGATTAAGAGACCAATCGGAGTCCCAGTGGTCTTGCCCTTGAACACGCCGGATAGGATACGCACCGTGTCCGGTTCACGGCGCTGGGTGGTATGCCGACTCTGACCCGGCCGGCGGCGGTCCAAGTCTTTCTGCAAATCCTCCTCGGACAATTCCAGACCGGGCGGGCAGCCATCCACGATCGCGCCGAGCGCCGGGCCGTGGCTTTCCCCAAAAGTGGTCACCGTAAACAATTTTCCAACCGTATTACCGGACATGAGAACACGTTCCTCAAACCATTGAACAGTTCGCTGCGCGAATTATCGGCACAATATTTGCTTAAAACTCGACCAAGCATTGCCAAGCATCTTTTTTGCCGGAAATTGGGAGACTCCCTATTATTTCGGCCTATCATAGCGTGTCGACCTAACACACTGGCACGTTTTCGGCGGCCGTTGGTGACCCAGCAAGACATTAGCGCGACAGAAAAAACGCGGAACCTCATCGACCGCCGGAAAGCGGCTTCAGTTGTGAAAGGATTTTGAGTATGCACATTCCAGGCTACCAGATCGAACGCGAACTCGGCCAGGGCGGCATGGCGATCGTTTATCTCGCCATGCAAGAATCCCTGCACCGTCACGTCGCGTTAAAGATCATCAAGCCCATCCTCACGACCGACGATGAATTCGCTCAACGGTTCCTGCGGGAAGGTCGGATCATCGCTCAGCTCAACGACCCCCATATCGTCACCGTTTACGACATCGGCACCCACGACAGCACTTATTACCTGTCGATGGAATATCTGTCGGGTGGCACCCTGCAACAGCGCATCCGCGAGGGTTTGTCACTGAAGGAAGCCCTGTCGGTCACTCGTGCCATCGCCAGCGCTCTGCACTACGCCCATCGCCGAAAAATCATCCATCGCGATATCAAGCCCCAGAACATCCTGTTCCGTGAAAACGGTAACCCCGTGCTGACCGATTTCGGCATCGCCAAAACGATCGGCGGCAGCACGATCATGACCCGTACCGGCTTGTCGATTGGCACACCTCGTTACATGAGCCCGGAGCAAATTCGCGGACAAGCGGTGGACGGTCGCGCTGATCTGTACAGCCTCGGCGTGTTGCTCCATGAGATGCTGACCGGCAACGTGCCCTACACCGCCGAAGACAGTTTCGCGCTGGCGATGATGCATGTGACGGCGCCAATCCCCGAGCTTCCCGCCAAACTGGCCCACTTTCAGCCGTTACTGAGCAAACTACTGGAAAAAGACCCTACCCAACGGTTTCAAGACGGTCAGGAGGTCGTCGCTGCGCTGGATGCGGTCGAAACTTCGACCGGCTCGACCGCCCCCCGGAAGATCCTGGAACCGGTCATCGGCCACGCCGAGGTTCCCACGCGTCGGCGTGGCTGGAAAGTCGGAATACCCCTGGCAGCGGCCTTGACCGGCGCGGTGGTCGCAGGCGGCTATCTATTCCTCAACCAGCCGTCATCCCCTACTCCGCCGCTCACCGTTTCACCGCCGGCCCAGCCGCCGCAACCACCGACTGTCGATCTGGTCACCCAACGGCGAGCCGAAGCCGATCAACTGCTCGCGCAAGCCACCGAACTCCAGCAAAGCGGGAATTTATCCGGCAGCTTGGCCCGGATTGAGCAAGGCTTGCGGCTCGTCTCCGACCATCCCCTCCTGTTGGCATTGCGTGAGCAGGTCAACCGCCAAATCGCCGACGAGAATAACGCTCGGCAAGCCAGCGAGCAGCAGCGGCAGGCCAAACTGCAAGCCGAGCAATTTTTGGAGCAAGCGCAGCGCGCCAAGCAGGAAGGCTCGCTGGATGTTGGCCTGGTCTATATCGAACAGGGCTTGCAAGCCATGCCCGATCACCCCGCCCTGTTGGCCTTAAAACGGGATATTTTAACCCAACAGGAGGCCACCCGTCGCCAAGCCGAGGCGGCGGAGCAGCGGAAAATCGAAGCTGAACGGCAGAAAGCCGAGGCCGGGCAGCGTCAACGAAACGCTGAAGAGTTCCTAAGACGAGCACTCGACTACCAACGGGATCGCGCCTATGAAGTCAGCCTGTTACAAATCGAGCAAGGCTTGCAGCAGGTTCCCGATCATCCCCGGCTAACCTCGCTACGCGAGGAAGTCCGCAGGCAACTGCGAGAGGCTAAGGCGGCCGCGGCTAAACCGCCATCGGAGGACACCAGCCGGCTCACGGCTCTGCTCAAGCGATGCGATGCTCACCTGAGAGCCAATCGATTGACTTCGGGCAAGGGCGGCAACGCTACCGACTGCTATCGCCAGGTACTCAAGCTGGATGGCGGCAACAGTGAAGCCTTGGCCGGACTCGACAACATTGCCGACCGCCAAGCCGATCAGGCAGCGGCCGCTCTGCGAAAAGGGGACTTCAAGGCCACCCGGAACGCCCTCGACGGGCTGGCACGGCTCAACCCTTCCCATGCTCGCCTGGCCGATCTGCGTGAACGTCTGGCCGCAGCGGAAGCCGCCGCTAAACCCGTCGCACCGCGCCCACCGGAAAAATCGACCGACTCAACCCCCGTCGCCACAGCGGAATCACCACCCACCCCAGTGGAACGTCCGACCAAATCGGAGATACCGCCTATCGATTTGATCTCACTACCCCAGCCAGTGACACAATCCCCTGGAACCGCTTCCAAACCACCTGTCGCGGAACAAGCCCCAGCCACCGAATCCGAAAGGCAACCTACCACTCCAGATCGTCATACCCGTCCTTCCAAGACGACCACTGATGAAGAGATCAGCACGTTGGAAACGACGCCCCCGCAAAGCCCACCCAGCGAGAAGCTCGCTCCGGCCGAGCAAGCGTGGGCCGCAATCAAGGATAGTGGAGACCGCGCCGAAATCGAGCGATTCCTGTCGACATACCCCAAGAGTCGCCAAGCCGCCGCCGCTCGTGCCAAGCTCAAACAAATGCAGCCACAACTGGGGACACCGGCCCGGCTGGCCGTTGACGCCGACGCGGACGATGCCTCGGTCACGATCAACGGCCGTAACATCGGCACAGTGCCGCTGGAGGTCGAACTCAAACCCGGCACTTATAAGGTGCGGGTCAGCCGTGAAGGCCATCAAGACTGGAACAAGCAGGTCGATTTGGCGCCTGGCGCCGACACTACTCTGACCGCCGTCCTACCGAAAAAACAGGTGGTGGCGATCGCTCCCGCCTCCCGTCAAGCCCCGGAAACGATCCGACCGTCCGAACCACCCGAACCGCCCGACGGCGAAGTCGAAAAAACCGTTACTCGGGAACCCGTCCGTTCTCCTCCTCCACCCCCGGAACCCGCACCGGAAACCCAGACGGCGAAAGTCAATAAAGGTTCGGACTGCCTACGCGGCGACTGCCGCAATGGCCAAGGCACCTATCGTTACCCCGACGGCAGCGAATACACCGGTGGATTCCGCAATGCCAAAATGCACGGTCAAGGCACCTACCTCTATGCGGGGCGCGGCGAGAAATATGTCGGAGAATGGCGCAATGGCGTCATCGACGGTCAAGGCACTTACTACTACCGTACCGGTAACCGCTATCAAGGTGAATGGCACAACGGTCGTAAGAGCGGCCAAGGAACTTACTTCTACGCAAACGGGGAAAAATACGTAGGAGAGTTCGAAAACGACCAACCCAATGGCCAAGGCGTCCGTTACTACCTAAACGGCGACCGTTACGAAGGCGAATGGCGCAACGGTCGCAAACACGGTCAGGGCGCCATGTACGAAAACGGCAAGAAAATTGTCGGAGAGTGGGAGAACGACCGGAAAGCTCGGATCATGGTGGAACAGTGAACGCTCGCTGGAGCGGCGAAAGGCGGAGAACCCTGGTGCGACCAGTACCTTCCGCCTTGATTCCGAGCAGTTGACCCCGCGCCTATCCAATCCCGCCGATATCGCTTCTTCGGTTCCCTCCCTGGAACTGGCATCTGGGGATTGTGATTCTTTAACGAGGGTGTGGGGAATACGCCAAACGGCGCGACAGCTTCACCCAGTCGTATGGAATAAAATCCGCGTTGCGTTCTTCCAGACACCGGACAGCGTGAAGCTGAGTGCCCCTGATCGGCGCATCACCACCGTAACCGCCACAGTAACTGCCGCCACTCGCACTCACGCACGCTTTTGTACCACGATACGGACAGTGGTACTTGTCAACAGGCACCAATCCTTCGCTGCCAAAACGCCTAGCCTTCACTGGCTGGGTGATTTCACTCTTCATTCTTATAATCCTCGCTTTGGTAGGCAGCGGCTAACCGCATTCCCTCCCTCATAAGCCAGCCGGGAATTTCTTGATTTTTTCCATGCTGTTACAGCTTTAGTACGCATTCCCAGGTAGCTTATGATAAAGTTTAGCTCCTTAGTGTAAATAAGGGATTTCGCGAATAACATAGGGGTTTTCCCTAACTGGACTGCCCGTAAAAAAACCTTGATCGGTAGCCGGACGATCCGCTCATGCCATTGTTTAACTACGGGATTAATTTAGAGAGATTTAGGAATATTGTCAATTTTTAGGATCACTTTAACCGGTTTATTAATAGCAACTGGTGTCTTGATTTGCGCGTTTAGCCTCTTTGGCTGTCTCGGCCGATTCTGGTGGGGATTCGAGCTGGCCACCCACTTTCGAGTTCAATATGCGATCACCCTCGGCGGCATTAGTTTGACACTGCTGGTCTGGCAGCGTTTGCGTTGGGCGACGGTTTTTATCGCCTTTGCGGGGCTCAACGCGATGCTCGTGGCATCGCGTCTCCCGCTTACCCCAGTTGAGGCTGAAGCGCAGGGCACGGGTCCGGTATTTCGAGCATTGTTGGCGAACGTTAATTCCACCAACCGCGATGATCAACGCATTCGCGACACCATCCTTCACCTCGATCCCGACTTCGTACTGTTGCTAGAGGCCACGCCTTGGCTGCTCGACCGCTTGACCGATCTCGCGGACCGCTATCCGCAGCGCATCGCCGCCCCTCGCGAAGATAATTTCGGCATCGCTTTACTCAGCCGCCGGCCATTTCTACATGCCGATATCGTCCCGATTGGCGCGGCGGGGCTACCCTCGATCGTCGCTGAATTCGCAGTCGGCCAACATCGGTTCAACGTGCTCGGCACGCACCCTTTGCCCCCCATCGGCGAGGAATTGGCTCACGGTCGCAACGACCAGCTCGCACGATTAGCTGAGTTTGCTCGACACAGCCAACAGCCGTTGTTACTGCTGGGCGATTTGAACCTTTCGCCCTGGTCGCCATATTTCGATCAGTTGCTGACGAGTTCAGGATTGCATGATGGCGGCCACGGGCGTGGCATTTTGCCATCTTGGCCAGCCGGATGGCCTCCGTTGTGGATTCCCATCGACCATGCCCTCTTCTCGGCTGGAATCCACATCCGTCAACTGGAAATCGGCTCCGATATCGGCTCCGATCACTATCCGGTCATTGTTGATTTCCAGGTCGTCGGGTCCTAATCTCTGCCCGACACTCCACTACCCTCACCCTCCATCCGAGGTTTCGCTATGCTGTTTACCCCACCTGCCAACCCCGGCATTCAGGATGAGACCAATTCAGCTCTCGATCCATCCAGGCGCATGTTCCTGGCCAGACTCGGCACTCTATTCGCGACCGCCAGCTTCGGTTTTACCGCGCGGGATGCGGCGGCTTGGGACGAACCGCCCCCTCTCGAACGCTCCCCTGAATACAGCCCGCGCCGGTATGACCGCCCATACCGGTACGATCGTCCGTACCGGTACCCCCCTCCGCCTGACCGGCGAAATCACCGAGTGTGGCGTGAAGAGCCGTCTTACGACGCTGCCCAGCCACGGAACGCGGTCTCTGGCGATCTCAATGTCACCATCCAACGCTACCTGACCGCCGAGCGCCAAGCCAGCCGAGTGGCCAGCAACGAACGCACTGCCTGGCTGGTCTACGACTTCACGAGCAGACGATTTCTGGCGACAATCAATGCCGGTATCCCCTATCAAAGCGCCAGTATGATCAAGCCGTTCATCGCCTTAGCATTTTTCTACAAGGTACAAGATGGCGTGTTCCAATACACGCCCTTTCACCGCGAGAGAATGGAGGCAATGATCCAATACAGCGACAATCGAGCAACCAACTACTTCATCGAGTTGTTGAATCGGACGAGTCGCCGATCTGGACCAGCCGAGGTTGAGCACACGCTTAAGCGCGGCAATCCCGGCGTTTTTCGCCACACGCGAATTGTCGAATATATCCCTAGAGGGGGGCGTACCTACCGCAATAGGGCATCTGCCCTCGATTACCATCGGTTTCTGCAAGCGCTTTGGTACGACCAGCTCCCCTATTCCGAGGAACTCAAACGCCTGCTGCACCTGCCCAACCGCGATCGGGTTTACACGGGGGCGAGAGAGATTCCACGGGGAACGTGGGTATTCGATAAAACCGGTACCACGGCCCGGCTGTGCGGCGACATGGGCATTCTCGTGGCACGGGGCCGTGATGGCCGACGCTATCCGTACACCTTCATCGGCATCATCGAAAAAGCTCGACCGACCAGAAATTACGCGCTTTGGAAAAACATACGCGGCGATGTCATCCGCGAGGTTTCGAACCTCACGTATAACCACCTGCGCGAAATGTACGATCTGGTGTGATCCGCCGACTTCTTAAGCGAGACTGATGCCTCGATGATTCAAGTTTGAACCGCTGCCATGCGCCATAATTTTGACATTCCTCCCGTCCGGCGAGACACCGACAGCCTGAAATGGCAACGCTATGGCGACGCTCTGCCGCTGTGGGTGGCCGATATGGATTTCCTCTCGCCGGAACCGGTGCTAGCAGCCCTGCAAGAACGAGTCGCCCATGGCGTGTTCGGCTACGGCGCGCCGCCGGATGCACTGACCGAAACGATTTGCGCGCGGATGGCCGAGCATTATCGCTGGACGGTCACGCCGGAACAGATTGTTTATCTGCCAGGATTAGTTTCTGGTTTGAACGTGGTGTGCCGAGCAATCGGCGAACCAGGCGACGAGGTGCTGGTGCAGACACCAGTGTATCCACCCTTCCTGTCGGCGCCGACGAATCAGGACCGGCGCCTACTCGCCGCCGAATTGACCGCCGAAATTCGCGACGGGCGGCTTTACTACACCATCGACGACGATGCGTTCGCGGCGGCCATCGGCCCGCGTACCCAGCTGTTCATCCTCTGCCATCCGCACAACCCGGTCGGTCGGGCGTTCGATACGACGGAACTGACCCGGCTGGCGGCAATCTGCGAACGCCACGATCTTGCGATCTGCTCGGACGAAATTCACTGCGATTTGCTGCTCGACGGTCGGCAGCACGTTCCATTCGCGACCCTGTCACCGGAAATCGCTCGGCGTTGCATCACACTGATGGCACCGAGCAAGACTTTCAATATCGCTGGACTAGGCGCCAGCTTTGCCATCATCCAGAATCCCGAACTGCGGCGGCAATTCAAGCATGCCATGCGCGGCATCGTACCGGATGCCAATATTCTTAGCTTGACCGCTGCGCTGGCCGCATATCGACACGGCGGCGACTGGCTGCGAGAACTGCTGGTCTATCTGGCCGCCAATCGCGATTTTGCAGCGGACTACATCGCCCATCATTTGTCGGGCGTTCGCGCCACCACTCCGGAGGCGACTTATCTGACCTGGCTCGATTGCCGGGAAGCGGGCATCTTTGGCAACCCGCACGAGTTTTTCCTCAAAAACGCCAACGTGGCGCTGAACGATGGCGCGGCTTTTGGGCCAGGTGGAGAGGGTTTCGTACGGCTGAATTTCGGCTGTTCGCGCACCACGCTCGCGGAAGGATTAGAGCGGATGCGAGTGGCACTGACACGAGCGTAAGCAACAGGATCTCTCGCCGCGCCACAAGCGGGCGAGAGGTGAATCCCTTCTATAGATCGTACCCTCGCTCGTCGTGCAGGGCGATGTCCAAGCCGCCGATCTCGTCTTCGCGGCCCACCCGCAGACCGACCAGTTTTTCCACCAGTTTGAGCGTGACAAAAGTTAAAACCGCCGTGTAAACCACCGTCACGATCACCGCTACGAACTGCACGCCCAACTGCTGTCCCATGCTACTGATACCGGTCCCAAAACCCTGGCCTTTGAACAGGCCGAGCGCGGGAGAAGCGAATACGCCGGCGGCCAGCGTTCCCAGCATGCCACCCACGCCATGCACCGGAAACACGTCCAGTGAATCATCTACCTTCAATACCCGCTTGAGGTACTGGGTGGCGGTGAAACAGGTGAAACCGGCGATCGTGCCGATGACCACGGCGCCAGCCGGTCCCGACGTAACCCGAGGCCGGGGTGATGGTCCCGAGACCGGCGACCATCCCGGTCACGATGCCCAGCACGCTCGGCTTACCAAATTTCAGCCATTCCGCGACCATCCACGCCAGCGACCCGGCGGCAGCGGACAGATGCGTCGCCATCATCGCCATGCCGGCGTTGCCGTCGGCCGCCAGCGCGCTGCCGGCGTTGAAACCGAACCAGCCCACCCACAACATGCCAGCCCCGGTCACCACGATGGTCATATTGTGGGGCAGCATGGCGGTGGTCGGAAAGCCGTGGCGCGGTCCCAGGACCAGCGCGCAAACCAGCGCGGCCACGCCGGCGGTGATGTGCACCACGATCCCGCCCGCGAAGTCGAGCACGCCCCATTTGACCCAACCAGCCCCCACCCCACACCCAATGTGCCACCGGCACGTACACCAGCGTCAGCCACAGGGCGCTAAACAGCAGCATGGCAGAGAATTTCATCCGCTCGGCGAAGGCGCCGACCACCAGCGCCGGGGTAATGATGGCGAAAGTGAGCTGGAACATGGAAAACACGGTTTCCGGAATGTCGCTGATCAAGGACTGTTCTTCCACGCCGACCATGAAACATCTTGCCCAGCCCGCCGATCCAATCGTTGCCGGTCCCGAAAGCGAGACTGTAGGCGTAAACGAACCACAGCAGGGATACGAGGCAGGTGATGGCAAAACATTGCATCAGGACGGACAACACGTTCTTGGATCGCACCAGCCCACCGTAAAACAACGATAGGCCCGGCAACG
>JBAOHI010000038.1:0-15142 GCA_037045535.1 Candidatus Competibacter sp. | reverse complement strand
CAAATTCGCTTTACACTGGGAATAACCTTTGGCAATGAGATCCTTTCCCGTAACCACCTTGTCGTTGGCTGCGGAGTTCACCAAAGGGGCACCTCGAAAAACCTTGTTATGAGAAAATAGGGTTGTTGATCCCCGCCAAGAGCCCGGATATCCGATGATCAAAGAAAGCCTGTTTGCCGCCCAGGAACGGGAAGCCAAATTGGATCGTCTGGGCGATGTGCTGCAAGTCATGGAGCAGCAGGTTGACTTCAAGGCGCTGGCGGCGGAGATGGACCGGGTAGCGCCACGACCCGGACGGGCACGTGGGGGGCGTCCACCGTTTCCCACCGAGTTGATGGTACGTGCCCTGGTTCTTCAGGATTTATATGGACTGATACCAATTCTCTTTCAAAGGGTAACCATATCCAAGGGAAGGCCGTGATGGAACGGACGGTTTCGGGATGACCGGCGTAGTGGTTCATGGCGATGCAGAGTTGGTCTCTGACGGCGTTCATGGAGTTGAAGACGGTATTGCCGAAGAATTTTTCCCGCATATCGTCCCAGATGTGTTCGGAGGGGTTTAATTCCGGCGAATAAGGCGGTAGGGTCACCAGCATCATGTGATCGGGGACATGGAGCACGCCGGGGCTGTGGCCGGGCGCGCCGTCGTAGACCATGAGGATGAAATCGTCAGGGAATGATTCGCGGACATGGCGCAGAAAGAAGGTCATGCATGCTCCATCCATAGCGGGCAGAATGAAGTGTGTAGAGGCGCCGTCCTGCGGACAGAATGCCCCATACGCGTAGGTGTATTCGCGGACCATCTGTTGACCAACGACCGGTCGGATACCCGCTCTGGCCCAGCATCTGCGGGGATGGTTGATCCGCCCGAACCGGGCTTCATCCTGAAAGAAAATCCGTAAAGGCCGACCCGCCACACAGGACTTTTCATGGGCCTGTTCTACGATGTCCGGCCAGTTTTTTTGAATGAGGACTGGGCCTCCGGGTCGGCCCTGGGATGGCAGGGGCGGGGAACGATTTTCCGCCAGCCATGGCGGTGAAGGAGTTTATAGGTCACCGAACGGTGAATGCGCCGACCGGTACGCTCGCACAGGGCGTCGTGGACCTTCCCGACTTCCAGCAGGCCTCCCGCATCTCCAACTTCGATAAAGGGTTGCAAAAAGGCCACCTCTTCTTCGGGTGTCATGATCTGTCTGCGCCGACCGCCACGGCCGGACAGATCGAAAATCTCCATCCCAAAACGTAAAAACTCGCTATGGAGCCTCCGGATCGTCGAAACCGCAAGACCCGTTACACCCGCGATCTGTTCCACAGGCAGATCAAAAGCCGCACGACAGTAAATCGCCTGCGCGCGTTTCAACACATTCGGATCTTTGCTCTCTTCAATAAGCCGATGGACCAGCAATACTGTCCCTTCCGGAAATGATTTGCGATAAACCGTCATGCCTTCCTCCCTTCCTGGGGAAAAGTCTAAGCTTTTTAATTATTCTTTGAAAGAGAATTGGTATGAGTGACGAACAGATGGAATACCAAGTGCTGGATCGACTGAGCTTCCAGCGTTTCCTGGGCCTGCGGCACAGTAGTCAGATACCCGATCGCACCACATTCTGGACCTTCCGCGAGCGGTTGACGGTGGCGAAGGCGGGAGACGCGCTGTTTGAGGCGGTGCATCGTCAACTGGCCCAGCAGGGTTATATTGCTCGTGGTGGGCAGATGGTGGACGCCAGTCTGGTTCCCGTTCCTCGCCAGCACGTCACGGAAAAAGAACGGGAATTGCTGAAAGCGTCGGCGATGCCGGTGGACTGGAAGCCGGCCCAGCGCCGGCAGAAGGACATGGAGGCCACCTGGACGAAGAAGCACGGCAAATCCTACTTCGGTTACAAGGTCTCGGTCAGCGCCGACCGACGCTACAAGCTGATCCGCCAGGTCAAGGTCAGCACCGCTGCGGAGAACGACACCCTGCACCTGGAAGATGTCCTGGATCACGCGAATACCGGCCGTGATCTTTATGGCGACAAGGGCTATGTTGATGGTGAACGTGAGCGGCGCCTCAAGACCCAGGGTTGGCGAGTACACATCCAGCGCAAGGCAAAGAAAGGCAAACCGCTGTCCGCCTGCCAGGCGCGCCGCAACACCCGCATTGCCCGGGTTCGGGCGCGGGTCGAACACGTCTTCGCCGCTATGGAGCAGATGGGCGGAAAACTCCTACGATGTATCGGTCTGGATCGAGCGACCTTCCAACTCACGGGGAAGGCAGCGGTCTACAACCTACGTCGCCTGTGCATTCTCAAGGCATACGGTGTGGTCGCTTTCTAACGCCCAAGTGCGATCCCGGTACGACCGGGATGGTGATTTCGGGCGGGGATGAACCCTTCGGGCCGGGGCACAAACCAAAGATATTGTGAGGCTCACGCCTCAGGCACCTTGCTTTGCCCATTTTGCCGGCTTCATGTCCGGTTTTTCGAGGTGCCCCAAAGAGAAATGCAGTGCCCACGGGGTCGTGCAGTCGGCTGCGGCAGGGTAAACCTGAAGCCGGCTCCCGACCGCATCTTTGAGATCTTTGTAGTTTTTCGATTTCGCCGTGCCGGATTTGGCCGCCCAGACTTGCGTGCTCTGTCGTGCGAGTTGTTTCCGGTCGGGGACAAAACCGTCGAGGGCGACCAGCACGACATTGCTAGGATCCTTAAGACCCGCATCGACGGCGTTGGCAATCGCGCAGCCGCTTGAATGGCCGACGATGTAAATTTGGTCCGCCTTGGACGATTGAATGGCAGCGATAGCCGCTTTGTACCCGCCGGTCTTGGTAAAGACGCCGACGGCGCTGGTTGCGGTGTAACTCGCACCGGATGGCCAAGGGATAGCGTCAAATTCGACGTCCGACTTCTGCGCTTTCGCGCTACCCTGCCATACCTTCATATCGGTTATCGTGGCTCGGTAACCGCTGAAAAACAGAACATACGTACTCATTTGTCGCGATCCTCATTCTGTCGCCGTTGGAGTTGGCATCGACCCCGGTTCGCCGCTTTCCGATGGCTCTCGTCGAAAAGTCGCTTTGCGCTACCATTTTTTGCATGACCCTACTCACCAGGAATTGACGCAACGGGACCCAATCTCCGTCTCCGGTCGTGCAACCCTCAATCCGTTTATTCCCGCAAATGCAACCAAGGTTCAACGAGAGTATGGATTCGGATAGGCTTTAAAAGGCGCTGAGTTTCATCGCCATCCGCCGCTGCCCATCAACCAACCACAGAGCGAGCCCGATAACCGTAACGGGGTAGAAAGCCGAGAGTCGGTAGAGTTGCTCGAAAGCCAACCAGTCCCTCAGCGGGCCGATCACGAACGAACCCAGCCCCACCCCCACCATCAGCGCGGCGATGAGCATGGACGACACCCAAGCTACATGCTCGGGAAACCGCTCCGAAGCCAGCGTGATGGTCAGGGGAAAGAAAGCCGAACAGGCCAATCCCGCCAACGCGAACAACCCCAGACCCAGCGCTGGCGTGGACGCGCCCGGCAACAGCAGAAACGCCGCAATCATCAGCACCGGCAACGCTAGCCAGATCGTCAGTGGCGCGATGCGGACCACCAGCACCGAAACCAGCAGGCGACCGGCCACCATCGCGCCCCAGAATACCGACAGGGCCAGCGCCGCCACGCCCGTCGGCAACGCCTTGGCCTCGCGCAGATAAATCACCGCCCAATTGCTGAAGGTCCCCTCGGCGAAAGCGTAGAGCACCGCGATGGCGGCGAACGTCCAGAACGTGCCGGAAGTCAACGGTGGATTCGCACCGACGCGGCGCACCGTCTCGCTGCTGGCCTCCGAGGGTAAGCGAACGGTCGCGGCGGCCAACGCCAGCAAAGCGCTTAACCCCAACAGCGACAGCGGAAACCCGATCCACCAGCCGGCTCGACCGAAACCATCGGCCAACAGCGGTCCCACCATCAGGCCGAGTCCCAACAAGGTATGCAAGGCGACCACGGCGGCCGGTGCGCGCCGGGGGAAGAAGCGGGGCGGATAGCTGTTCAGTGGCGCGCCACCCAAGCCGAAACTCCATCCCAGCAGCGCCGTTCCCGCCAAAATGACCGGAAACGCCAGCGCCGGCATGACCCAAAGGCTCGCCGCCAACGCCAGTTGCGACAAGCCGTTACCCGCCGCTGCCAGCCACAATAACGGTTGCAGACCCAGCCGGCGCGCCAGCGTCCCGCCAGCCACCGCGCCCAGCACCGCCAGCGCGACTTGCGGTAGAAAGATCGCGCCGTACTGGGCGTCGGTAAAACCGTGCATTTGCCTCAGCACGGCACTGCTGGCCGGAAAGCTGACCAGCGTCAGACCTTGCAGGAAAGCGATGAGGTACACCGCGAGTACTGCCGGCACGTTCGGCGATGTTTGCTTGATCATGTCGATGCTCCTTACTCTTTGCCGCCGGTAATGAGCCGGGTGCCGCGCTTGTAGGTGAGATAGGCCCAGAACCACTCGATGGCGACCGACAGACGCTTGCGAGGGTCCACCAGGAAAAACATGTGCGCGACGCCCCACAACCACCACGCCAGCGCCCCGCTCAATTTGAACCAGCCGAAATCGACGACCGCCGCTTGCCGGCCGATGGTGGCGAGATTGCCGAGATGGCGGTAGCGGAACGGCGGCAGACCAGTACGTCCTTCCAGGCGAGCCTTGATCGCCCCAGCGACGTAAACACCCTGCTGCTTGGCCGCGGGCGCCAGTCCCGGCACCGGCTTGCCGTCCCAGGCTTCGCTCAGGGCGGTATCGCCGACGGCGAAGACGTTGGGTAGACCGGGCACGCTCAGTTCCGGTCCCACCTTGAGGCGACCGGCCGCATCGGCTTCGGTCTTGAGCCATTGCGCGGCGGGCGAGGCCATCACCCCCGCCGCCCAGAACACGGTGCGGGAACCGACCCGCTGGCCGGACACCAGCGCCCCTTCAGCGTCCACCTTCTCCACCCGGCTCTTGGTCAGCACTTCCACGCCCAGCGCCCGCAGCGATTGCGCCGACACGTCCGAAAGCGATTCGGGAAAACTCGGCAGCAGGCGCGGTGCCGATTGCACCAGCAATACCCGCGCTTGGGCCGGGTCGATATTGCGGAATTCTCCGGTCAACCCGTGCTGGGCCAGTTCGGCGATGGCGCCGGCCAGTTCCACGCCGGTGGGACCGCCGCCGACGATGATGAAGGTCAGCAACCGCTGCCGCTCTTCGGGATCGGTGCAGTTCTCCGCCTGTTCGAAGGCCAGCAGCAAGCGGCGGCGAATGGCGGTGGCGTCGTCGATGCGCTTCAGGCCCGGCGCGTAGGGCTCCCAGTCGTCGCGTCCGAAGTAACTGTGACGCGCGCCGGTGGCCAACACCAGATAGTCGTAGCCGATATGGCTGCCATCGCTCAGGACCACTTGGCGCGCGGCGGTATCCACGTCCGCCACCTCACCCAGCAACACCCGCACATTGTGCTGGTCGCGGAACAACGCTCGGATCGGGGTGGCGACATCGGCCGGCGACAGGCTGGCGGTTGCCACTTGATACAGCAGCGGTTGGAATAGGTGGTAGTTGCGCTTGTCGATGACCGTGACCCGGCAGGCGGCCAGCCGCAGGCCGTGCGCTACCTTGATTCCACCGAAACCAGCGCCGACCACCACCACATGGGGCACGTCCGTCAGCGCCTCGTCGGACCAGCTTTCCAGCGGCGGGAACCAGCGGGCCAGTTGCCGTTGCAGAACGGTGTCGGCGGCAATCGGTCCCGGTCCGCGCAGCGCGATCAGGCCAAGCAGGAAAAGTTGATAGAGCCGGTTGATGGTCTGGATTTCGTCCGTGCCCATGACGCCGGAGCCGAGCAGCGCCAGCATCGCGCCGATCGCAGCCAAGCGGGTCGCCAATCCCAGCGCCAGCAGTGGGCTGACGAATCCCAACACGGCCTCCAGCAGCGAACGCCCGACCAGAATCGGCGTAAACCACAAGCTCGCCAGCCAGAGCCGCAGCCCGAGTTGATAGAGCGGACCGAAATAGCGGGTGCATGCAGCGTATAACCGACCGAGCGGCTTGACCAGCGGCAATGCTGAAGATGCCAAACCGGAAGTCAACAACCGATCCAGGGAAATCGGCCCCGCACCCATGACGATGTACCAACCGAACAACGCGGCCCAGTAGAGATGCTGATCCAAGGCGCGGTATTCGAATTGGATCACCAGCGTCAGGATCAACAGCGGAATCGCGGCCAGCCGGGTGGCGAGCCCGAACGCCAGCAACATCGAGCCGAGCACCTCGACGGCGACGCCCAGCACGGCGGCCGTGAACGGGTCCAGCCAAGGCACTGGATATTCGTAAGTGGCGAGCGTCAGCGCGGTGTCCCAGTTGGCCAGCTTGAGCACGCCGGACACCCAGAACGCCTGCGCCAACCACAGCCGGATCACGAGGTCCAGAAAGGGATAGAGCGTGACTTCGGCGACGCGCAGCGCTTCGTCCACACGCTTGAGAAAGGCTGCGATGACATTGGCCCGGCGATGCCGGACAGCGGCGACGGTTGTAGTCAGCATGGCTCAGCCCTCCACCGCGCTCGTGGCCGGAGTCGCCTTCGCCCCCAACCCTTCTTCCATGAGGAGAGGGGTGTCAGACGCCCTCACCCCCGACCCCTCTCCCCGTGGGAGAGGGGAGTGGTGAGTCGCCATCTGCTGGCTCCAATAGGCCGGGATGTCCCGTCGATAGCGGCGCATCACCAGATTCGCCAACAGGCCGGTCCAGCCGGTCTGGTGAGCGGCGCCCAGCCCTTGGCCGGTGTCGCCGTGGAAATATTCGTAGAATTGCAGCAAGTCCCGCCAGTGTGGATCGTGTTGGAACGGGCTATCGGCGGGGAATGCGGGCGTCCGTCCGTTCGCGTCGCGGCGATAGATGTCCACCAGCCGCTCGGCGATCAGCGTGCCGATTTCCTTCAAATTCAGCTCACGATTACCCAAGCTGGGTACGGCGATGGTGAAATTGTCGCCCAGGAAGCGGTGGAATTTCTCCAACGCTTGAACCAGGGTGTAATTGGTCGGCAACCAGATCGGACCGCGCCAATTGGAATTACCGCCGAACAGGCCGGAATTGGATTCGCCGGGCACGTACTCGATGATGGCTTCGCCGACGCCGGGCAGCGTGCCCAAGTGCTTATGCGTGGCGTGAATGCGGCTGACGCTGCGGATGCCGTGCGGCGACAGGAATTCGTCTTCGCGCAGCAGCCGCTTGAGGATGCGCGGCAGCATCCGGTTGGTGACCAGCGACAGCAGATGCTCGCCCCGCTCGTTTTCCCAGTCCGGGCATTGGCAGATGATGCTGCCGTCGAACACGCCGTGACGGTGCTGGCGCAGCAGTTCGCGGAAGCGCGGGACTTTGGCCAGAATGCGTCGATCCACCACCTCGCAGGCGAACAACGGAATCAACCCGACCCAGGAATACACGTCGATCCGCTGCGTCTGCCCGTCCGGGCAAATCATTAAATCTTTGAAGAAACCCGCTTCCGGGTCCCACAGCGGCACTTCGTTGCCGGCGTGGCCGGCGATGGCGTTGGCGATGGCGAGAAACTGTTGATAAATCTGGATCGCGATGTCTTCGTATTCCCGATCCTCGGCCGCCAGTTCCAGCGCGATGACCGTCATGTTCAGGGCAAACATCGCCATCCAGCCGGTGGCATCGGCCTGCTTGAGAGTAAAGCCGGCCGGCAGCGGATGGGAGCGGTCGAACACTGAGATGTTATCCAGCCCCAGAAAGCCGCCTTCGAACACGTTGTTGCCGTCGCTGTCCTTGCGGTTGATCCACCAGGCGTAGTTCAGCAACAGCTTGTGAAACACCCGCTCTAGGAAATGCAGATCACCTTGGCCGCGCTGCACCCGTTCCGCCCGGAACACTTTGAGAGCGCCCATCGCATGCACCGGCGGATTGACATCGCCGAACGCCCATTCATAGGCGGGAATCTGGCCGTTGGGGTGGAGATAATTTTCCCGCAGCACCAGCTCGATCTGGTCCTTGGCGAAATCGACATCCACCAGCGACAGCGCGGCGCAGTGGTAGGCCAGATCCCAAGCGGCGAACCAGGGATATTCCCATTTGTCGGGCATGGAGATGATGTCGGATGCCTTGAGGTGCCGCCAAGTGCGATTGCGGCCCCCTTTGCGGTCGTCGGGCGGCGGGAACTGGTCGCCGTCCAGCCAGCGGGCCACGTCGTAATGGAAGAATTGCTTGCTCCAGATCATGCCCGCCGAGGCTTGGCGCAGGATGCGCCGGTCTTCGTCGGACGCTTCGGGCAGCAAATCGCGATAGAACGCATCCGCTTCGGATTGACGGCTGGCGAACACCGTTGCGGTGGCGGCGAAGGGTTGAGCGAGCGGCGCGGCGCTCAATACCAACTCAATCTCGGCCTGTTGGCCACCGGCCACGGTCAGCACATGCCAGGCGGCGAACTTAGTACCTTCCCGCGCGGGATTGACCGCGTCCTGCTCGCCGTTCACCACCCGGCGATGGAAACTGTCCTTGACGTAGGGTGTGGCGTTGGTCAATCCCCACAGTCGCTGAACATTGTGTTCGTTTTCAGCGTACAACGGTTCGGCGAATTGCCGGCCATACAGGTGATACGCGCCCAAGGTCGGATGTTCGGCGCGCACGGCCCAGGTTGCGCCGGTCGGCGTTGGAATCGCGCGCAAAGCCGGTTTGATCGCTTTCTGATCTGGTGAAACTGGATCGCCCCGCAGTTCCGCTAGGGTCCGCTCCTTCTCCTCGTCACCCCAAGCCCAAGTGTTGCGGAACCACAGTTGCGGCAACAGGTGCAGGGTCGCTTCTTCGGCTCCCCGGTTGGCGGCGGTGACGCGGATATGAATCTCGTCCGGGCTGGCCTTGGCATAGGACACATCTACATCCCAGTAACGATTGTCCTGAAAAACGCCGGTATCCAGCAGGTTGAACGGCGGGTCTAACCGGCCCCGGCGGCGGTTTTCTTCCACCAGCCCGCTGTAGGGATATTCAGCTTGGGGATATTTGTACAAATAGCGCAGATAGCTATGGCTGGGCGTGGCGTCGAGATAGAAGTAATACTCTTTCACGTCCTCGCCGTGGTTGCCCTGGTTGCCGGTGAGACCGAACGCCCGCTCTTTCAAAATCGGATCGTGGCCATTCCACAGGGCGAGGGCAAAGCACAATCGCTGTTGCTCGTCGCAGATGCCGCCCAAGCCGTCCTCGTTCCAGCGATAGACGCGGGAGCGGGATTGATCGTGGTCGAGATGTTCCCAGGCTTCGCCGTGGGCGCTGTAATCCTCGCGCACCGTGCCCCAGGCCCGTTCCGATAGATACGGCCCCCATAGCCGCCAGTCTTCTTTACCTTCGTACTGTCGTTCCAGGCGCAATCGTTCGGGGTTGTCGATGGGAATCGTGGCCTTCATGGGGGTTTCTCCAGAATAGGGGTTGCGGGTGCTGGGAGGTCGTTCGTGACCGATGAGCCATGACGCCATTTCTGGAGAAAATACCTTTCCAGGGAATGAAACAGCCTCATCGATCAAGTGTTCGCCACCCGAATCAGCAACACCTATGCCACTGGAAAGATTTCAATAAAACTATTTGATAATTAACAATATTTATCTTAGCTGTTGAGCTTTGATCGAAGATAGGGACTGCGAAATATCGTAGAGCCGCTAAATGCAGTGGCTTTGGCTGCTATTCTCAAAAAGCGGCCAAATTCCACCCATCCGCTGGCGAAAGGCTATACTTGTGACAGATGCTCAAGTAAAGGCACGGCCACTGGTGAGAATACAGGTGTTACCCGGTAGAATGTTTTGCTGCGCCAACTGCGCCATCGTGGCGACGGGCAAGTTTCTGAGAACAGCAAGCGGAGCGGGGTTTCCGGGACCGGATGGCTGACGATGAATGTTATACAGCCAATAAAGACTAATGAGATCAAATAAATTTTATCTACCGTCGTGAATTCGGGTAGATATACAGAAACTGTATAATTACTTGTTGTCGCGGGCGCGTAGCGCTGGGTTTTACCCATAAGTCTAGCGGGAGTGTGATAGCTTGGAGTCTCATTAAGAGACGAGGGCTATCGATGGGTTGGGCTGAAGCGGAGACGGATAGGGCGAGTTTACCGGACGCGCGGCTAAAGCGTCGGCTGACCCGGGTGCTGGAACAGTTGAGCGCGCAGCCGACGGCGAGTATTCCGGCGGCGAGCGGGACGTGGGCGGACACGAAAGCGGCCTATCGGTTGTTTGACAATGACCGGGTGGACGCGGTGGATATTCTGGATGGACATAGTCGCGCGACCTTGCAGCGTATCGCCGCAGAGTCGGTGGTACTGTTGGTCCAAGACACGACGTTCCTGAGTGATATCCGCGATTTACAGGGACGAGGGGTGGGCACGCTGCGCTTGACGAAACGGGCGGAGTACCTGTTGCATCCGAGCGTCGCGTTCAGCGAAAGCCGAGTGAATTTAGGGGTGCTGGGTCATCACTTCTGGCAACGTCCGCAAGAACGGACCGGTCGGCGGCGCGAGCGTTGTTTGCTGGAGGAAAAGGAAAGCTATCGGTGGTTGCTGGGCTATGACATGGCCTGTGCGCTGCAGGTGCTGAATCCGGACACGTTGGTGGTGAATGTAGCGGACCGGGAAGGCGATATTTATGAGTGGTTTCTAGCCGGTGAATTCGATGAGGAGGTTCCGGATCGGGCCGGTTATCTGATCCGGGCCAAGTGCAACCGTCGGGTGGCCCCCGGTGAGAACGGTTCCTTGTGGGAACGGTTGGCGCAGGCGCCGGTGCTCGGTCAAACGACCGTCTCGATCACGAAGCGTCCCGGCCGTCGGGCACGGGTCGCGACCTTGCACGTCCGCGCGCGGACGGTGACATTCCATCGGGCACATCGCCGGGGTAGAAATCCAGCCCCGGTGACCGTCACGGCGGTTTATGCCCGGGAAGCGCGACCGCCCGCCGGAGAAACGGCGCTGGAGTGGATGTTGTTGACGAACCTGCCGGTGGATCATTTTGCCGCCGCCCAACGGTTAATCGGCTGGTATCAAGCCCGCTGGGAAATCGAATTGTATTTTCGCATCCTCAAGCAAGGGTGCCGGATCGAAGACCTCCGACTGGAAACCGCCCAGCGATTGGAGCGGTGCATCGCGGTGTACTTGATCGTCGCCTGGCGGCTGCACTATTTGACGCAGATTGCACGGTCGCGAGCGACCGCGCCGTGTTCCCAGGTATTCAGTCCGGCCGAGTGGCAGACGATCTATGTGTTGCAGAAGCAACAACCGCCTCCGAAGGAATCGCCGTCCCTGCGAGAAATCGTGCGGATGTTGGCCCAGTTGGGTGGCTTTTTGGCGCGCAAAGGCGACGGTGAACCCGGACCGGAAACCTTGTGGCGGGGTTTCAACGTGTTGCGGCAGTCCATGCGGGTTTTAGAGATTACGACTACTGTCAGCCAGCGAGCATAAACTTATGGGTAAAACCCAGCGCTTCGCGCTGGGTTTTACCCATAAGTCAAGTAAATCAAGGAAAATCAACTACATAATAAAAATTCCAAGCGTTTGATTTTGCAAAATTTTTATAACTTATGGGTAATGACCAGCGCTTCGCGCCCGCGACAACAGGGCGGCTATGCTAAAGACTTATGAGTACGCGTACAGTACTCAAAACTAACGTACCTGGCTAATTCGATTACAGGAGGAGTTGTATGTCGAAATTAAATATTAGAAGTATATTAACCATTGGTGCTAGTTTTATTCACAGATTGAATTCGGCGATGGACAACGGTATGAAGCCATGTTTATCGGGCTTGAGGCCATTCCATTGGATGAGCAAGTTGAAGGCGGCGACGGTGAACGCCAGCCGCGCCAAGACGTAATCGACCACCCGATGCATGATCTTTTTGAAATGGCTGATCAGGGTCAGCATCGAGAACACGGTTTCGATCAGCATGCGGTCGTTCCAGGTGCCGCGCCGGCAGAGCTTGAGATTGAGCGGATCGCCGGCGCGGGCGTGGAAGCCGGTATCGGCCAAGATGACCATACGCTCTTGGAAGTGCTGAATCAGGGGATGAAACCAGGTGTCGTGGGCGTTGGCCGGCAGGCCCATCCAACCGACGACTTCACCCCGGTGGTTGGCCAGCAGGCACAATTTAACCCCCACGATCCAGCGGTGGTTAGAGAGTCCTTTACGACCGATCTGGGCCGGGCGGCGCCCCTGTCGAATCGGATGGATCAATTCGATGCCGTAACTATCGACAACACCCAACAGCGTTGGCGGCGCCAGGAACAACAACGTCCACTGTTGATGGGTCTTGAACTGACGAAACAACCGGGTCCGCTCGGGCAAGTGAGGAAACAGCGGGTGGTAATCCCGCGTCAGCCAGCGATAGAACGCGCGGTTGCCGACCCCCTTCAAGGCGTGCAGCACCCCCAAAGTCACGATTTCACTGGGCCACAGCACCGCTTGGGCGTGTTTGGGCAAGGCGCGCATCCGGTCGTCGATCCGGCAGAACAAATCCGTGATGAAGTCGATGGTGGTCATGGCCGCTCTCCTCTCGCTGTCAACCGCTCAACTTGACAAAATCGACATAAGGGCGATCGTGGCCGCTTCAACCTAAAAAACTAGCACCAATGGTTATTATCAGGTGTTTTTGCGCTTGTTTATTTGGCGATATCTCATCAGGTGTTTTCGGACGATACGACCGGCGAGGCATCAATGAACGACATCATTAACGGCGTGCAAAAACTCTGTGGAGGCTCTGGCGAAGGGGTAGATATTTCAGTTATCGGATCTGGCTCTGTGGAGGCATCTAAGGCTGTTTCGTTAATTGTAAATGGTAAACTGAGCGGAACCGCGTCATTCTCTAAATCAGAATGGGATGGAGTTCGAGCGATGCGGGATGACGCTAAAAGCTACGCGCAGTGCGTGCAAAATCTTACGCCACTGTTTGTAAATAAGTTTTCAAAAAAAAAGTAACCAGGTCGACCATCACTGGGGTGAGTAGTTCTCTCGTGCGGAGTAAATTTATAAGTAGCGCTGAAATGGAGCGGACAGGATGCTCAGAAGCTAGAGAAAACGCGCTTAATGACAGACTTGCCATTTGTAATGGTAGTAGAGTTATAGAGGCAGAATCGCCGTGTTTGGAGACAAGAAGCGGGGGTGCCTATATTTTTCAAATTGAATACACGATCAAATGCGCAGTTCACTAGAGAATATCGGGGGCTCTAATGAAAAACAGACGGAAATTGTTTCTATTCATTTTCACATCCATCGTTCTTGCCAATCCTCTTATAGGTGTAGCTTGTACTATTGAGGAGGTAGTCGATATGGTTTCAGATGGAAGTGGTTACGATGCGATAAGGAGAGGCTGTGACCGTAGAGTAGATGATGCGCCCCGATGCTCTCTAAGGGAAGTAATTCAGTTCGCGCAAGCCGACAAAGATGAATATGACATCAAGGAACGTTGTGGTCTCTGTGAGCGTCCTATCTGTAATACACAATATGGGCCATGCGTAATAGTTGTGAGTGACGGTAGCAGGTTTCGAGAAGGTGGCCCATGTGGTTGCGCGACTCCAATGGGATATATACCTGGAAGAGCAGCGTGCGACAACTAGGCGCGAAGGCAATTAACAGATTGTATTTATGGCATATTTGTACTTAGGGCATATACTGCCCAATAATCGCATGCACGCGGACAATAGAAAGCGGTACTCCTTCGTCGTGCCACTTTCTAATGCCGGTGATGCGCCTCGTTAGCGCGGTAGGGCTGGTTAGCGAAGCGTAACCCGCCGATTCCGGTAGGTCTCCTACGGGCTGCCGCCCTAATCCGCCCTACGATAATTTGCCGATCTAAAGGGAACAGGTAGAGAAAAGCGCAACCCGCCTAATTCGGCATTGCATTGGAGCGGATTACGATTGTCCATCTCCAACTATTTAATTTCCTTGGTAGAATTCCATGACCACTCAAACATCTATCAATATTCCAGATGATCTCGCCGCCGAGTTGTATCGGCGAGCACCCCAGCCAGATGCGCGTACTGCTCTTATAGCAGAAGCTCTCCGTTGCTTTTTCGCCACGCATGATGCCGAAAATAGCGACCTTGAAATCTTAAACCGCTACGCGGACGAGCTAAACCAAGAAGCGGAAGATGTGCTTGATTATCAGGTGATTCCTTGAAACGCGGCGATTTATACCGGGTTCCGCATCCATCGGCCCGTGACCCAAGGCGATCCAGAGTTTTCGTTGTGGTGAGTCGCCAAGTGCTGATTGACTCAAAGTTTTCTACGGTGATTTGTGCGCCGGTTTACAGCGCCTATCACGGTCTTTCCACCCAGGTTCTTATCGGAATCGAACAAGGCTTGAAACATGATAGCAGTATCCATTGCGATGATTTAGTGAGTCTGTCTAAATCTGTCCTAACGGATTATGTGGGTTCATTGTCACCCGCAAAACTTGCCGAACTTAACCAAGCTCTTCGAGCAGCTTTGGATATTGGAAATGCCTAATTTATAGCGACCTTCAAGTACTATGAATATCATCGAAGCATTAAATATCGTTTAATCTTTAGCTGATGGGATTGATCCCATAACGGGTGAAGTTTTTCCACCTGAAAGTCCATATCAGCACCCTCAAATAATACGTTCACTTTACACAGTGATTTGTGCATTTTAGTGATTTGTGCATTTTAAGGAAATTGGCGCTCAAAAAACACAAACACCATTTACAGAAAATACACCAGCCAATCATTCTGAAGATGAAGACCATTTTGTGACATTTGGCGTTTCCGCGCAGGGCCGTTTGCTTACGGTATCTCACACAGAGCGCGGAAATTCGATTCCAATCATATCTGCACGATTAGCAACAAATGCTGAGAGGCAAATTTATGAAGAAGGTTAAGTCAGAAATGGCGGACGAGCTTCGCCCTGAATATAAAAGGTCGGACTTTGGGGAAATTGTGCGTGGCAAATACGCGAATCGCATTAAAGAAGAAGGTAATGTTGTCCTCCTTGAACCAGATATTGCGCAAGCTTTCCAAAACGACGAAGCTGTCAACAAAGCCCTCCGTTATCTGCTTAGAGATAGCCGAAGCTTCAAACCGCCTAACAAGGCGCTCCTGACGCCGGCGGCTGAGCTTGATCGTTAGGCCCAACCCACTCAAAG
>JBAOHI010000037.1:0-43007 GCA_037045535.1 Candidatus Competibacter sp. | reverse complement strand
CGACCTCTCGATCCGGTTCCCCGAACGGGTGCTCTCCGCGCCCATCAGGGCACCTCGAAAAACCTTGTTATGAGAAAATAGGGTTGTTGATCCCCGCCAAGAGCCCGGATATCCGATGATCAAAGAAAGCCTGTTTGCCGCCCAGGAACGGGAAGCCAAATTGGATCGTCTGGGCGATGTGCTGCAAGTCATGGAGCAGCAGGTTGACTTCAAGGCGCTGGCGGCGGAGATGGACCGGGTAGCGCCGCGACCCGGACGGGCACGTGGGGGGCGTCCACCGTTTCCCACCGAGTTGATGGTACGTGCCCTGGTTCTTCAGGATTTATATGGACTGAGTGACGAACAGATGGAATACCAAGTGCTGGATCGACTGAGCTTCCAGCGTTTCCTGGGCCTGCGGCACAGTAGTCAGATACCCGATCGCACCACATTCTGGACCTTCCGCGAGCGGTTGACGGTGGCGAAGGCGGGAGACGCGCTGTTTGAGGCGGTGCATCGTCAACTGGCCCAGCAGGGTTATATTGCTCGTGGTGGGCAGATGGTGGACGCCAGTCTGGTTCCCGTTCCTCGCCAGCACGTCACGGAAAAAGAACGGGAATTGCTGAAAGCGTCGGCGATGCCGGTGGACTGGAAGCCGGCCCAGCGCCGGCAGAAGGACATGGAGGCCACCTGGACGAAGAAGCACGGCAAATCCTACTTCGGTTACAAGGTCTCGGTCAGCGCCGACCGACGCTACAAGCTGATCCGCCAGGTCAAGGTCAGCACCGCTGCGGAGAACGACACCCTGCACCTGGAAGATGTCCTGGATCACGCGAATACCGGCCGTGATCTTTATGGCGACAAGGGCTATGTTGATGGTGAACGTGAGCGGCGCCTCAAGACCCAGGGTTGGCGAGTACACATCCAGCGCAAGGCAAAGAAAGGCAAACCGCTGTCCGCCTGCCAGGCGCGCCGCAACACCCGCATTGCCCGGGTTCGGGCGCGGGTCGAACACGTCTTCGCCGCTATGGAGCAGATGGGCGGAAAACTCCTACGATGTATCGGTCTGGATCGAGCGACCTTCCAACTCACGGGGAAGGCAGCGGTCTACAACCTACGTCGCCTGTGCATTCTCAAGGCATACGGTGTGGTCGCTTTCTAACGCCCAAGTGCGATCCCGGTACGACCGGGATGGTGATTTCGGGCGGGGATGAACCCTTCGGGCCGGGGCACAAACCAAAGATATTGTGAGGCTCACGCCTCAGGCACCTTGCTTTGCCCATTTTGCCGGCTTCATGTCCGGTTTTTCGAGGTGCCCATCAGCGAATGCGCCTTCACCGGCATGGCGTGCGGCATGGCGCTGGCTGGCGAGAAACCCATCGTCGAGATCATGTTCGGCGATTTCATCGGGTACGCCTTCGATCCTCTGTGGAACCTGGCCGCCAAGTCCGTGAGCATGTATGGCCGGCGCGTGCCCATCCACCTGCTGGTACGTTGCACCGTGGGCGGAAACCGGGGTTTCGGTGCGACCCACAGCCAAAGTCCCCAGAAGCACTTTCTCGGCATTCCCGACCTGGATCTGTTCGAGGTCAATCCCTTTCACGACAACGTCGAGCTGTTGGCCGAGCTGATCGAACGCGGAAACCCGGTCCTCCTGTTCGAGAACAAGACCCTTTACTCGCGCCACTGCGTTCGGGAAGGCGCTCTGGACGATCTGTTCTCGTGGCGCTTCATCGGGCCGCGCCGAGAATTCGCCAAGATTTGCATCGAGGAACCGGAATCGCCCGACGCGGTCATCGTCGCTTCCGGTTCGGTGGTCTTTTCGGCGCTGGAAGCGGCTCGGCGCGCTTTCCTCGACCACGAGTTGGAAACCGTCATTCTGACGCCCGCTCAACTCCATCCATTTCCCCTGGCTCCCATTTTGGACGATCTGGCGCGGGCCAAGCGCATCCTGGTGATCGAGGAAGGCATCGCCGGAGGGTCCTGGGCCGAGTCGGTGGCGACCGCCATTTACTCGCGCCTGTGGGGCCGGCTCGAAAACCCGGTGATTTGCCTCCATTCCAAGAGCTCGATCATTCCCTGCGCCAGGCACCTCGAAGAGCGGGTTCTCTTGCAGAGCGACCACGTTTTCGAGGCCCTGATCGGAGAGAGCGTCCGTGCATAGCATCGTCATTCCCAAGCTCAACGCCAATGACGATGTCTGCATCCTGACCGCGTGGTCCGCCGCCAACGGCGAGCGGGTGAGCGCGGGCGCACCGTTGGCCGTGGTGGAAACCTCCAAGACGACCCTGGAATTGGTGGCCGAAGCGGACGGCTTGCTGCTGCGCGACTTCGAGGCAGGCGACGAGGCCCGGGTCGGCCAAACCATCGGTTATCTGTTCCCGGACGAGGTGGCGCGCGCCGCGTTTCTCGACAGCCGCGCTCGCGCGGCGACCGAAACCCCGAACCTGCATATCACCCGCAAGGCCCGCGACCTGATGGATCGGCATCGGCTCATCGAGAGCGATCTGGCGGCGCTGGGTAAATCCGTGATCCGGGAATCCGACGTGCGCGCCCTGTTGGAAGCGCGAGCGGGCGAACCGGATCGAGGGCCGCCGCCGATGCCGGCGCGAACCGGCCGGCCGGTTGAAGCGATCGAACTCACCCGCCATCAACGGGCGGTCGCGCGGACGGTGACCGCCTCGCGGCGGGAGATACCGGACGCCTTTCTGCTGATCAAGATCGATTGCGACCGCGCCTTGGATTCTCTGGTGGCGACGAGCGCGACGGCCGGAATGCAAATCGGGTTGCTGGAAGCGCTGGTGTGGCTGACCGGCAGGCTGCGAAACAGCTACCCGCATTTTTTTGGTCAAGTCATCGACGACGAGAGCTTTCTGCCAGCGAAGACCGCCCACATCGGCGTCACCCTGGATCAAGGTCGCGGTTTGTTCGTGCCCGTGGTGCGGGATGTCGACCAACTGACCCTGGAACAAGTGGCCGAAACGCTGGACGAGTATCGCTACCACGCCTTTCGCGGCGAGTTCGAGGAGTTCTCGCTCGGCGAAGGCGTTTTTTCGGTGGCCTTGATCGCCGAACCCGACGTGGTGTTCTCGGTGCCGGTGATCCTCCCTGGACAAGTCTGCATGTTGTCGCTGTGCGCGGTCATGGAGGAACTCGTCTTCGATGACGGGGAAGTGCGTGCGCGGCGCGTGATCCATCTGGGGTTGGCCTATGACCACCGCTTCATCAACGGCCGGGAAGCCGGCGCTTTTTGTCGCGATTTGAAAAACGCCATCGAAAGCTGGGGAGAAGATCATGTCGGTCGTTGAATTGCCGTTCCAAGCGTTCGCTGGCGAGCGGAAGGCAGCGCTGCACGAAAAGCGCGCCCGATGGAAGGCGGCGGCACGCGGCGACCGTTCGGGTACGCGCATCGCGCTGATGGCCACCTTTTCGGTCCATCCCTTGGAGCCTTATCTCGGATATGCCCTCGAAGCGGCGGGGCGTTCCACCGCGCTGTTTACCAGCCCTTTCGATCAGATTGTCCAGGAAGTTTTGGACGAAGACAGCCAGACCCGGCGCTTTGCCCCCGATATCTGTTTGATCTGGCCGCGCCTGGAAGATTTGTGGCGAGGCAGGCCGCTACCCGGCGTTAATGGCGGGGATTACGATTCGGCGTTGCTGGAATTGGCGGATTTGGTGATCGCGCACGCCGCCGGCGACCGCCGTTTCATTTTCGTGTTGCCGGCGATTCCACCCGCGCGCCCTCTGGGTCTTGGCGATAGTTGCAGTTGTCGGGGCGTCTATGCCACGGCGGTTCGCGTCCGCGAAGCGGCGCGTGCGCGGCTGGCCGGACTACCCCACGTCGCCCTGCTGGATTTCGAGGAAGTCATTCGCGCCTTGGGCGAGGAACAGGTCTACGACTGGCGCCTGGTTTCCCTGGCTCGTATCCCGTATACCGAAACGGTTTTCGATGAGGTCGGCACGCGTCTCGCCCGCCTGATTCCGCTGGTCGGCAGTACGGTCGCGCCGCGCTTGATCGCGTTAGAGCCGGATGCCGTGCTGTGGGACGGCTGGCTGGAAGAAGCGGGACCCGATGGCATCAATCTCGCTCAAGGCGAGGCGGGTGAACCCCATCTTGCTTTTCAGGACTTTCTCGCCGACGTTCGCCGGGCCGGCCATCGCCTCGCGGTGTGTTCCCGCCGCCGCGCCGCATCTCTCGAAGCAGCGTTCGCGCGCCGCGAGATGCGCCTTTCGCGGGGCGATTTCGATGCACTCCTCGCCGATCAATCCGACCTCGTGGCCGGACTACGCGCGCTGCTGCAAACGACGGGCGCGACGGAAGCCGAATTGGTTTTTCTGGCGGGCGAAACCGTTGGCGAGCTCCGCACGCTGGCCGAAGCCTTCCCGCAAGCGCGAGTGCTCGGTCTCCAAGAAGAGCCGGCGAAATGGCCCCTGGTCCTGGAGCGGCAGGGATGGGTCGACGCGATTCCCGCGCCGGCCGAGGGCGAGGAACCGGAAACGATCCAACGTGGCGAAACCGCGCCCGTAACGCTGGAAGGCTTTCGCAAGAAACTGAATCTACAGGTGGATATCGAGCCCGTCGGCGCCGCCGATTCGAATCGGCTGGCCCATCTCGGCGAGACGGTGACCGAATTCAATTTCACCGGCGAGTCTTTCGCTGTCGCGCGTCTCGAACAGGAGATTGCTTCCGGCGCGCGCGAGTTTCTGGGCATTCGGGTCAGCGATCGCTTCGGCGATTACGGCGTTGCGGGAGCGGTGGCCCTGACTACAGCGGACGACGCCCTGAGCGTCGATGCGTTCCTGCTCAACTGCCGTGTCCTCGGTCGCGACGTAGAATGGATCGTGCTGGACCGGCTGTGCGGCATCGCCCGGGAGCGTCGCCTGAAGCGCGTCCGGCTGCGCTACCGCACGACGCCCCGCAACCATGTCGCCCGGGAATTTTTGGATCGTTTTGCACCGGATGCGTGCTCCAAGGATACCGAAGCGTTCGATGTCGAACTGGATGTGGAAGCCTTCGCGGCCCGCGCCAGCGCCCGGGGCCGCGATCCCCAAATCGCGCGGTCGATCCCGAATGCCGAACCGGTGCGAACGCCGGGGTTGGAGTTGCTTCGCGCGCGGCGGCGTAAGTTGCCGGCGGCGCACGCCTTTCGCGTTGGCATCGAACTGACGCAGGATCTGCGGACGCCGGCCCAGGCGTTGTGGGCCGTGCAACAGGAAAAGCAAGCCGCCAGGCCGGTTCTGGAAACCGTTTACGTGGAGCCGCGAACGCTGCTCGAACGCCAGTTGGCCCATATCTGGAGCCGCATGCTGGGAATCGAACAGGTTGGGGCTTTCGATAATTTCTTCCACATCGGCGGCCAGTCCATCCTCGCCACTCAACTGATTTTCGAACTCGAAAAAACCTTCGGGATCGAGTTGCCGGTCCGGGTCTTCTTCGAGAATCCCACCGTGGCGCTCATGGCACACACCATCGAGGCCATTCAAGGCGCGCGCGATGCGGCCGAATTCAACGCGGACGCCGTCTCGGCCGCCCTGTGGGTAGCGGGCACCCAGTTGCGCAAGGAGGTCGATCTCGATCCCACCATCGCCGTGAACACCTCTCTGCCGGCCGGGAACGCGCTGCGTCCTGCCGCGATTCTGTTGACCGGCGCCACCGGTTTTCTCGGCGCCTTCCTGCTGCGCGAGTTGCTGGAACGCACCGAAGCCACGATCTACTGCCATTGCCGCGCCACCGACTCCGCTGGCGCCCTGGAGCGGCTCCGTGGCAACGTCGCGACCTATTATCCCTGGCCGGAGAGCCAAGCGGCGCGAATCGTTCCCGTGGTGGGGGATTTGGGCAAACCGGGACTGGGCATGGAACCGGCGCTGTGGCAGCGTTTGTGCGCCGAGATCGACCTGGTGGTTCACAACGGCGCGGTGACCAACTTCATCGACCCCTACGCGAAACTCAAAGCCGCCAACGTTCTCGGCACGCGCGAGATTCTGCGGTTTTGTTGCGAAGCCAAAACCAAGCCGCTGCACCACGTTTCTACGCTTTACGTCTTTGCACCGAGCGACGGAACGGGCGGTCGCGCGTTGCTGGAGGATAGCGATCCCGATCATCCCGAGGAATTGCACGTCGGATACCGGCAATCCAAATGGGTGGCGGAGCGCCTCGTCAAAATGGGTCAGAGCCGGGGTTTGCCCGTAACCGTCTATCGCCTAGGGCGCCTGTCCGGTTGCAGCGCGACCGGGGCTTGCCATACCCACGACTTTCTGTGGCGAATGATTCGCGCCGGGGTCGAGGCCGGATGCGTCATGGACAACCGCATCGCCATGGACATGGCGCCAGTCGATCACGTCGCCAAGTGTCTGCTCCATCTGATCTTCAATCCGCGAGCCCAGGGCAAGACCCATCACCTCTACAACGCCCAGGCGCCCGATTTGCGAACCGTGGGAAATTGGATCCGCGCCTTCGGTCTGCCGCTGACGGAGATGTCTTACGCCGACTGGCGTAAGGCCATCATGGAGCAAGCGCGCACGGACCCTCAGTCCGCGTCGGCGGGACTGATCGCCTTCCTGCCGCAAACCATCGCGCAATGGGACGATCTGGTCTTCGATCAAACCAACGCTTTGGCCGGATTGGCGGACTCGCCCCTCTCGATCCCCCGGATCGATGAGGCGGTCTTCCATCGCTATCTAAGATACTTTACCGAAACGGGTTTTTTTCCGGTTCGCATCTCCTAGGATGAGACGGCGGCAATGATTCCAACAGCATCCAAACCCTCCCGGTGCTTCCAGAAGATCGCGGAAGGCAGCGAGTTCACGACCCGGCTCGTCTGTTTCCCGTTCGCCGGCGATGCGCTGCCAGTTAGCGCGTTCCGCCGCTGGCAGCGCCATCTTCGGCATGAAACCGCGTTGTGGGTAGCCCGCTATCCGGGCCGGGCCGAGCGCATGAACGATCCGCACCCGGAAGCGGTATCCGATTTGGTCAGCGAGCTCGCCGACGCTTTCGGGCATGAATCCACCGTCCCGACGATTTTTCTGGGGCATAGCATGGGCGCTCTGGTCGCTTTCGAATTGGCGCGGCGACTGCGCGACACCGTTCACGCCCCCGCCAGCGTGATCGTCTCAGCCTTTTTCGCGCCGCAGTCTCTTGTTCGCGAACGCGACGAATACGGACAAGACGACGACGAAATCTTGCGGCGACTTGAGGCGTTAGGAGGAACCCCCGCAGAAGTTCTGCGAAACGAGGAGCTACGGGAATTGTTGTTGCCCACCATCCGCGCCGATTTCAACGCTTGCGATCGCTATATCTACCGCCCTGCCGCACCGTTGAATTGCCCATTGACCGCCATGGGCGGTTATCGCGATCCATTGGTCAACCAACGGGATATCGCAAGTTGGCAAGACCAGACCGAGAACGCGTTTCGCATGAAGATGTTTCCGGGCGGCCATTTTTACCTGTTTTCCGAGGAAGCCGAGTCGCTGGTGCTGTGGACTCTGGCGCAGGAGCTAAAACATGTGCGCGCGGAGTTGGCACCGATCGGGGGATAAGCGCCGGGCTGCACGTTTTTCCGTTCGGTGGTTCGCAACGCTACCACCGCTCTTTCGATCCTTCCAACCTGCTTGAGAACCGAAATGGTTAAGGCCGCGAAATATGGTTTTGCACTGCTGTTGTTCTGGGCTATGTCGCCAGCGTGGACCCTGGCGCCCTCCGAAATTATCGAAAAAGTCGATGCGCTAATGAATCCGGAGGCCAGGGTAATGCTGCGGCTGACCTTCAAGAAAAACGGCCGGGTGGATGAGTCGTACGAGATGAAGACTTACGCCCGCGACAACAACCAAAAAGTAATCGTGCGTTTCACCGCGCCCGCCTCTTCCATCGGCAACGATTTGATCATGTTGGACCGCAACGTCTGGATGTACCAGCAAAACGCCGGTCGCACCTTGCGAGTCCCGGCCAACTTGGCTTTCGGCGATACCGGTTTTTCCTACGGCGATATCGTGCGCCTGAATTTGAAGGATAACTACAACGCCACTCTCGCCAGCGAAACGGACAAGGAATGGGTCTTGGATCTGACGGCAAAGGATCGGCAATCGCCTTATCACCGTATCCAGTTCACCGTCGCCAAGGGTAGTTTCGTTCCCGTCAAGGCCGTAGCGTTGAGCGGAGCGGGACAGATCATCAAAACCATCGAATACAAGGCGATCAAGAATGTCAACGGCCGCGACAAACCCACCGAACTGTTCGTGACTTCTCCCCTGTCCCCCGATGAGGAATCCACCATGACTTATGAGGCGGAGACTCCGATGGTGTTGGCGGAACAGTTTTTCAATCGGCAAAACCTAGCCCTGCGTCTGGAAGAACACCAGTAACCGATCCACGGACAGCGGAGAGCGTCGCGATGCATGTGTGTCAGCAAAATTTCTCTATCGGCGAAGAGAGTCCCGCCGAGGGCACGTCCCGGTCAAGCGCCGTGGCTTTTATACGAGGTCACCAATTGCGCAAAACCTACTACTTGGGCAAGACACCGGTCGAGGCGCTGCGTGGCGTGGATTTCGCCATTGAGAAAGGCGAGTATGTGTGCGTTGTCGGCCCGTCGGGAGCCGGAAAATCAACCTTGCTCAATCTCATCGGAATGCTCGATTTTCCGACCTCGGGCGATTTGTATTTCGACGGTCATCGGATCACGGGCAAAAGCGACCGAGAAGTGCATGACTTCCGCAAGTCCCGAGTCGCTTTCATCTTTCAGTCGTTCAACCTGATTCCGGTTCTCGACGCCTACGAGAACATCGAATTTCCGTTGCTGATCCAGCATGTCGGCAAGCAGGAACGGCACCAGCGCATCGAGCGACTCGCCGCCGCCGTTGGCGTCGAATCTTATCTCCGGCACAAACCCGACGAGCTTTCCGGGGGACAGCGCCAGCGGGTGGCGATCGCGCGCGCGCTGGTCACGCACCCGGAGCTGGTGCTCGGCGACGAACCGACCGCGAATCTCGATTCGGTGACGGGGCGAAAGATCCTCGAACTGATGCGCGAGATGAATCGCGACCAACGGACCACCTTCGTGGTTGCCTCCCACGACGAAGCCGTCATGCGCGAGGCCGATCGCGTTATCCGGGTCGTCGACGGCGTCATCCGGCCGGCGGATCGGAGCGTCCATGTACCTGCATAAGCTTGTGCTCCGCAGTCTGCGGCGACATCGGGAGCGCGGTCGACGGCTATCCATCCTCATCGCCTTGTGCATCGCCGCCATCGTATTCCTGCTAGCGATGATGGACAGCTTTTTCGACCGCTACGTCAGACTGTTTATCGATACCACCACAGCGCATTTGGCTATCGTCCATCCGGACGCGGCCGAGTTGAAGCGAAAGCCCTGGAAGCGAGGCGCGGAGGGCTTGCTGCTGATCGAGGCAGATGAGGATTTACTGAGTTTCCTCCGCGGGATCGAGGGCGTCGTGGCCGCCGCACCCATTGTCAGGACATCGGGTGAATTTCTGGTGCTGAACGGAGACCAGCAGGGAAGCACCACCATGGTGGGGATCGATCCCGATGACAGACAGCGAGTGTTTCCGGGATTGCGCATCTCGCACGTCTCGGAGCGTCGCGACCCCGACGAGCGGGACGTACCCGTGCTGCGTCGCGGCGTGCAGTTCTGGGAAGCGATCAAGGTTGCCACCGATTCGATCGCTGAGGGCGATCTTCGGGTCCGGGGTCAAGAGCTTGTACGTTTCGAGGAACAGGCAAGGGATGCGTTTCCGCGTTATTTCTCCCATGACGCTGGCGGAGATCGATCGGCATTCCTGCGGTCGCTCGACGCCGCGCTCGCCGATCCGTTGCTCTATCAGGGCGTTCCAGACCGCTATCGCCAGAAATATGACTGGCGTTTAGAGGAAGCCATCGCTGCTGCGCAAGCGTTGGGAGACGGGAAAAAGACGGAGATTTCCCGGATTCGTTACGTCAACAAACAGCTACTCTCGGCGCTGTTTCCGGATGCGATCAGTCCGGTTAGCGAATCCATCCAGCTCGGCACACCGATGACGTTCCAGACCAGCTCGCCACGAGAAGTCAAGGCTCTATCCATGCCTGTAGTCATTCCGATCGAGTTCGCGGGATTCGCCGAATCCATGCCGCTCTATGGCTTCGAGAGCTTCATGGCTATTCAACCGTTAAAAAATTACCTGAAGCTCGGAGAACATGAATTCACCGAGGTCGCTATTCGGCTGGCCGACATCGGTCAGGTCGATAGCATCAAGGCCCGCATTCAAGAGTATCTCAACGGTCGCGGGCTGAATGATCAGGTACTGGATTACCGGGAAATGGGTGCCGGTTACTTACCCACCGCCCTCGGCATCCGGATCGGTTTGATGGTGTTGGTGGGACTCTTCATCGTTGCCGTGGTGATCTTCGTGACCAACATGATTCTGTTGGCCGTCATCAAACGCCGGCGCGAAATCGGTACTGTCGTGGCGCTAGGTATGAGCCCTCGGGAATACGCCCTGCTGTTCCTGGGAGAAATCTTCGCGATCGTGACCATCGCCTGGATCGGCGGCGCCCTGCTAGGCTCCATCGTCGTCGCGGTGTTTGCAAAATTTGGCATGCCGGGCATGGTGTTCTTTCACGACCGCTTGCTCTATTTCGACTGGAGCGCGCGACACGTCTTGCTCGCTTATCTCTTCGTATTACCCGGCGCGTTGGCGGCGGCGTTGATTCCGGTATCCCGGGTATTGAAGCTCAAACCGGTGGAAGTGCTTAGGGAGACTCAATGATGCTTTCCCTGAAACTCGCCTTTCGCAATATCTTCGCCAATCGCCAGCGCAGTTTGGTGATTTACATCGCGATCACCCTGATCTCCACGGTGCTATTCCTGTTTCTTTCCTTCTCGGATGGCGAGATTGAAAACTTTACCAACGGAATCGAGGGACTGCGAAATCCGCCCGCCGATCTCGTAGTCAGCCATTGGGATTATTTGCGTGCCCGCGAGGCGGGCGAGAAAGCCGAATCGCTCAACAAAATGACGGTGACTCGCTTTCGCGTGCTCAGCGAAAAGATCGCTGACGTGAAAGAGGTCGAGGCCGTTTATCCGGTGACGATTCCGGTCAATGCGGGCCTTTATGTTCATGGCAAGAAATATAAAGACATTCAGTACCTTGGCGTTGATCTGGGGAACGACCGGCATGTACGGGATCGCATCCTGATCACCGAAGGGCACTATCTCTCAGGCCAACCCGATGGTCTGCTGCTGCATGCCAGTATGAAAGATGATCTAGGCGTCTCAGTAGGCGATGCGGTCATCGTCACCGGATCGACGCTGTTCGGTCAGGCGCTAGCGGAAAATTTCCGAGTCGAGGGCTTCTATCGCTCCAAGATCGATCTACCCACCGTCTTCAAAGCTGTCTATACGTCGCTGGCTGGTTACGACCTGATCTCCGGCTATTACGAAAACGAAGTGCCATTCCTGCACGTTGATTTGGTCAAATCCGCCTCAAGCGAGTCGGTTTTAGCCAAATTGCAAACGCTATTGAAGACAATCGATCCGGAGGTAGCGATTCACCGGTTCGGCGATATCCATCAGCAGTCCATCGCGGTATACGGAGCGATCCGGCAAATCATCATCTCCATTACCCTGCTCATCGTCTTTGTGGTGATGTTCGGCGTCATGAACGTGGTGTCCACCAACTTGGTGGATCGCGGCCGGGAGATCGGTACCTATTATTGCCTGGGCGCTTCGCGCGGTTTCCTCAAGCGCATGTATGCCACCGAAATCCTGCTGGTCAATCTGTTCGCGTCCTGCACGGGAATCGTGATCGGCCTGCTCGCGGCATCGATTCTGAACGGTGTGGGATTCGAGACCCACGACGTGGGTTTGCAAATGGTGTTCGGCGGCGATCGCCTGCGTTTGGCGACCAGCGTGTCGTCCATCGTCTGGCTAACGGGTGCGTTGTTGCTGGTGACGGCCACGACCGCCTTGTTCAGCCTGGGCAGCGCGCTCAAGGTCTCGCCAGTGGCCGCGCTTCGGGAAACGCAGAATTGAGCGATGGCCAACGTTCGCTATCCAATCACGAAGATCGATCCCAGAATTCCTCAGTGCCTGATGGCGGTCGTTCACCGCCGCGCTTCCGCCCTGCGCTATTTGGCATTCGCAGCCGCACTGATCGGACTGGCAACCGGCGCGGCGCCCATCGCCAAGGCTGCCGACGGCGAGTCGAGCGACTGGCAGGTCTGGGGTTCCACTGGCTATCTTGGCAATGCCGGACACCTCAAGGATAGCGTGCGCGAAGCGGAAGATCGCTCGACCTGGAGCACCACTCAGGAAATCTTCCTGACCGGTGACATCCGCTACGGCGCGCTGGGAAAGTTCGCTTTCGATTTGTCCCAGGTCGTGGGAAATGTCGAAACCGGAGTCCGCGACGATTTCCGGTCCGCGGCCACTGAACTATACGTCGATCCTCCTCTGTTCGACTCTCCAAACCTGTCGTTGCGCATCGGTCGCCAGCGCTTGAAATGGGGGGTAATGGAGTTTTTCCATCCCATCGATACCCTGGAAAAGCAGCCGGATCCATTTCGGGCACGACAGGTTATCGAAGGGCTAGACGCCGCCAAGGTCGCGTATATCTCTTCTCCGTCTTTGTCTGGTGCCTTTCTCGCAATTCGGGATCACGATGCGGACGCCACCCGGTTTGCTTTGCGCCTGGATGGCCTTGTGGACGATTTCGACGTGAGCGCTGGCTTGATCACCTATTACCAACAAGAAACGGAAGCTCGCGAGGATACGTCGGGATTGGTCGCCGACCGCGAAAGGGAATATGCCCTGTTCTTCGAAACAGCCGGCTTCGTCGACGAATTGGGGATTTTCGGTGAGGCCCAACTATCCAGCAGCCGAAACATGGCATTTGCCTTTACCGATGAAGCCGGCAACGCGACTGTTCTGTCCGATCCCAATTTCTCGAATACGCCCGTATTTCGTGGAACCATCGCCTTGCAACACGAACGATTCCAAGCACCCACCTTCAAGATTCGGGGCGAATATTTCTACAACTCGGGTGGTTTCGACAGCGATGAATCAAGGGCATTTCGCTCAGCCTATCAGCAATACAAGCCGTTCTACCTCTACCCTCGTTTCGGCGAATTCGGTTGGTATTCCCGCCACTACGCGGCCTTTGATCTGAGCAATATCAAGCTTGCCGATCACCTGAAATTCGGCAGCAAATTGGCCACTGCGCTGGACAGCGGAGCCACCGTTTTCTCCGCTGACCTGGCCTACAGCTTCGACAACAACAACGGCCAGATCTTTTTTCAATACGCGCATTTCGACAGCTTCCGGGACTCCGACCGCTTTCCGGGAGAAACCGACTTTCTTCAGTCCGATCACGTATTGACGCTTTATCTGGTCTGGAATTTTTCGCCAACCAGCTCGCGACGTTGAGCGACCGTTATGCCGACCGACCCGTTCCATAGCATCGACCAAGGAAACACCAACCCATGAACAACCCGCCCGCCAGACCTCCCAAGGCTTTCTTGCGACTTTGGCTCGGACAGGCTGTCTCCGTCTCCGGTTCGGGTATGACCAGCTTCGCGCTGGGCGTGCATACCTATCAGCAAACGGGGTCGGCGACGTTTTTCGCGCTGATCACGTTGTTCGCAACCCTGCCGGGCATCCTGATCTCGCCTTTGGCTGGTGTGGTCGTCGATCGCTTTAATCGGCGAACGATCATGATCCTCAGCGATACGGGCTCTGCCTTGGCCACTCTGGCGTTGGCTTTACTGTTCTGGTCCGACCATCTAGCGCTCTGGCACATTTATTTACTGGTCGGGATCAATTCCTTTTGCGGCGGATTCCAACTCCCCGCCGCGCAGGCTGCCATCACGCAACTGGTTCCCAAGGCATTTTATGGTCGAGCCAGCGGCATGATCCAGATGAGCCGAGGCATGCAATTCATCGTTTCGCCGGTATTAGCCGGTTCGTTGATGGGGATCATTGGCCTTCCCGGTATCCTGATGGTCGATCTTGCCACTTTCCTGTTCGGCATCAGTTTGTTGCTCGGCATTCACATTCCATCGCTCGATCGAGCGCAAAGCGCAAGCGGATCGTCCGGTTGGGGCACGCAAATTTGGGATGGCGTGCGATATCTGGCCGGTCGACCCGGCATGGTGGTGCTGATCGGCGTCATCGCCGTGGGCAACCTCATGATTGGATTCCTCGTTGTCCTGGTAGCCCCCATGATCCTGGCCTTTACCACCGAAAAGGTGCTGGGGATCATGAATTCCCTGTCTGCGCTGGGAATGATGGTGGGCAGCGTTCTGGTGAGCGTGAAAGGCTTGCCGAAGTCGCTGATCCCCTCGCTGTTTCTCTTCATGATGATCGGAGGGCTCGGACTGGCCGCGATGGGGTTCTGGACACATCCGCTGCCGATCACCGTAGCGTGTTTCCTGTTCTTCTTTGCCATGCCCTTCGTCAACGCCTGCCAGGAGACCATCTGGCGGCGCAAGATCGAATTCGACATGCAAGGCCGTGTGTTCGCGTTGACTCGCATGATCGTGGCAAGCGCCAGCACGCTGGCCTTCATCATCGCTGGCCCGCTGGCCGACCAGGTCTTCGAACCCCTGCTCATGCCCGGTGGGAAGCTGGTCGATAGCGTCGGGATCTGGATCGGCGTCGGACCCGGTCGCGGTATCGCCCTGATGTTGATCCTCTCGGGTGGCGTGATTCTGCTGACCAGCATCCTGGGCTACCTGTTTCCCGGTGTTCGCAGCTTGGAATCCGATTACCCGGATGTGGCCCGACCGGGCGAGGAAGCCTTCGGCACGGCTTGATTACCCCTTCGTTACAACCCCCGATCAAGATGGGAGGAATCATGAACGCTCAATGGGATGCGATCGTCATCGGCGCCGGCTTGGGTGGCTTGGGCGCCGCCGTCACCCTCGCCCAAGCCGGCAAGAAGGTGCTCGTTCTCGAACAATCCATCAAGCCGGGTGGCTACGCGCAGGATTTTTGGGTCAACGGCTTCCGCTTCGATGTCAGCCTTCACGCCATGGACGGCCTCGCGCCGGGAGGATGGGGGGATGTCGCGATCAAGGCTCTCGGGATCGCCGACCGTCTGCATTTCGAGCGTCTCGATCCTTTTTATCGAGCCAATCTGGGCGGCGCGACCTTGGCCGCCCATGCCGACACGCTTCTTTTGGAACGGGAACTGGTCGCCAAGTATCCGCGCGAAAAAGCGGGAATCCGCCGGCTAATCGACGCTATGCTCCAAGTCTTTCACGACATGCGACGCATTCGCGAGGACACCCGTCATGGTCCGCCGGAAGGGAATATCGCCGCGCTGTTTCCGCTTCTCGTGCGTTCCATGAACTGCTCCTGGGACGAGTTCATGAGCGATTACGTCGCCGATCCCGAGTTGCGTGCCCTGTTCTCGGCGGAATGGACTTACTACGGGCTGCCGGGGGGAAGCTCAGCGCCGCGACCATGGCCGCCACCTGGGCCAGCTACCACTTCTATGGCGCTTGGTATCCGCGCGGCGGCGTTGGAGCTGTAGTCGCCGCGCTCGTCGAGCGCTTGAACGAACTGGGCGGCGAATTGCGCTGCCAAGCGCGCGTGGCCAAGATCCGGATTCAGGACGGCATCGCCGAGGGCGTTCGTCTGAGCGATGGCGAAGAATTGTCGTCACGGGTGGTGATTTCCAATGCTTCGGCGCCGCAAACCCTTCTTGAATTGTTGGATGAGGGTGATCTACCGAGCGGCTATCGCAAACGGATTCGATCCGCCGAATCTTCTCTGTCCACCTTCAACGTCTACCTCGGGTTGGATGCCCCGCCCGAAGCCTTCACCGCCAGCCACGAACTCATCATCTGCGACGAACCGGACAGCAACGCCCAGTACGCCGCCATCCAAGCCGGCGATTGGGACAAGGTTCCTTTCCTCGCGGTCAATTATGGCCTGGTGGATCCGTCGTGCGCACCGCCGGGGCAGGCCGTGATCACGTTGATGGCCCTCGCCCCCTGGCATCACCGCAATGTCTGGGAAACCGGGGGACAGTTGGAAAGCTATGGCGCCAATCCGGCGTACAAGCAGCTCGCCGACCAAGTGGCCGATCGCTTGATCGACCGCGCCGAACAGCATATCCCCGGCCTTCGGGCAGCTATTCGCGAGCGGGTGGTTTCCACGCCGTTGACCAACCACCACTGGACCCTCAACCATCAGGGCGCGATTTTTGGCACCGTCCAGACCACCGACAACATGTATCTCGGCCGTTTGGCCCCCAAAACTTGGATTCCAAATCTGATCCTGGCGGGGGCTTGGACCACGCCCGGCGGTGGCCAGACCGCCGCCATGATTTCCGGTATTCATGTCGGCACCCGCGTCGTCGAGAATCTGTTGGGCGAGAGCTGCGCGATCGCTCCGCTGGCGCCCATCGAGCGGTCGTTGGACCAACCCGTGCCGCCTTTCGATCTGACCTCGGTCCACTTCGGGCGACGGCTGACCCAGGAATCGATTCTCGGCCGGATTCAAATCCTCTTGTTCCACACCCGAAAAACCGCGCCCGATGCGGGTGCGCTCAACAAAAAGCTCCGCGAGCGCTTTCCGATGGCGGCGCAGGTCGGGATCGCCAACTGCGTTGCCATGGGGAACGTTCCGGGATTGCTGCGGGGCTTCGTCAAGAACCTGTTGGCCAAGATGATTCGGGCATCGGCCGCCAGCATTCCTCCGGTCCTCGATGCGGGCGACTACCTGGTGGTCTTGCCCGATTGGGGCAATCGCGCGACCGCCGCCTTCGAAATCGCACCGACGCAACTGGACAGCGGTGTCGTCGCCGTCGTCATCGACCGGGAGAGCCGGATTCGGCATCGGCTCGCCAACGCCTCGCCGGAAAACCTCGTTCCCATCGTGGAGTGGATGTGAGCGCATAAAACCGATCATCTTCATCATTCCCCATCATCCGTATCAGAAGGATTCGGCATGAACGATATGTCCAGTCAAATAGCAGGATTGTCTCCAGCCAGGAAGGCCTTGTTGGGTCGGTTGCTGAAGCAGAGAAGCGAACAACGACTGGACGGCAAGATTCGTCCGCAAGATCGAACGTGCGAGCCGCTCGCGATCTCCTTCGTCCAGCAGCGTCTGGCGTTCTTCGACGCGCTTCATCCGGGCGCCGCAATTTACAACATGGGCGGCGCGGCGCGCTTTCGCGGACGCCTGGAGCCGATGCTGGTGGTGCGGAGCCTGAACACCATCATCGCGCGCCACGAGGTGTTGCGGATGCGTTTTCCCGAGATAGATGGCGTCGTCGTGCCAGAAATCGCCCCACACTTTGCTTTGTCGTTACAAGAGATCGACCTGACGGCTCTACCCGGCGAGACCCTGGAAGAGCGGGTGCAGGCGTTGATGGCCGAGAAGTGTCGCGAACCCTACGACTTGACGCGGGGACCGTTGCTACGCTTCCTGATGATTCGGCTGCAAGAGGGCGAGTCGATCGGGTTGCTGATGATGCATCACGCCATCTCCGACGGCTGGTCCACCAAAGTGCTGTTTCGGGAGTTCGTAACGCTGTACGAGGCATATGCCAGCCGGAGTGAGCCACGGTTGCCGCCGCTGTCAATCCAATATTCGGACTATGCCGCCTGGCAGCGCGAGCAATTCGATCGGGAAGCGATGAACGGGCAGCGCGCTTTCTGGCGGGAACGGTTGCGCGGCGCGCCGGCGCTGCTGGATTTGCCGGCGGATTATCCGCGCCCGTCGCGACAGGATTTTCGAGGTGGACGGATCGGGATCGCGATTTCCCCGGCGCTGACCGCGCGGGTTCGGGAACTGGCGAAGCGAGAAGGCGCAACCCTGTTCATGGCGCTGATGGCCGCTTTCAAGATTCTGCTGTATCGCTACAGCGGACAAGACGATGTGGTGGTGGGCACTCCGGTCGCAGGCCGCAATCGTCCGGAACTGGAACCCTTGATCGGATGCTTTCTGAACATGCTGGCGATTCGAACTCGGATCGATGAGGCGCAGAATTTCCCGACGTTTCTGCAAGCGGTCAAAACCTCCGCCCTGGCCAGCTTTGCCAATCAGGACGTGCCGTTCGAGAAGTTGCTCGAAGATCTCGATATCGAGCGGAACCTGGCCTACAGCCCCCTCTATCAAACCGCTTTCAGCTTCGAGGAAAACCCACTGGCCCAGGTACGAATGCGCGATCTGGAACTGACCTTCGAAGAGGTTCAAACCCAGACCGCGAAGGTAGACCTAGCGCTGGAATTGACCGTGGCGGGGGAAGGGTTGAGCGGCTGGTTCGAGTATCGTGCCGACCTGTTCGCGCCGTGGCGGATCGAGCGCCTGAAAGAGCATTTTCTGACGCTGCTGGCGAGCATCGCCGAAACCCCCGAGGCGCCCATCTGGGCCTTGAATCTGCTAGCCGCCGGCGAGCGCGAAGCCCTGATCGCGCAAGGTCGGGGCGAATGGCGCGACTATCCCCTCGATCGAGCCATTCATCGGCTGTTCGAGCAACAGGTCGACCGCTCGCCCGAACGCATCGCCTTGATCCATCGAGGCGAGACCCTAGCCTACGCACAACTGGACGAGCGGGCTAATCGGGTCGCGGCGCTGTTGCAAGATCGGACGGCGACCGACAACAGGCTGGTCGGGATCATGGTGGAGCCGTCGTTCTCGATGATCGTCGGCATTTTGGGGATATTGAAGGCCGGAGCCGGCTACGTCTATCTCGAAAAAAACCTGCCCGACGAGCGCGTCAAATTCATTCTCGGCGATGCCAAGATTTCGGCGATGCTGGTGGACCCCGATGTCAAGCAGCGCGTTGCCGCGCTCGGCGTCGATGCGTTGGACCTGGAAGCGGAAGCCGAAGCATATCCCGCCACTCGCCGCGACGTTGTTCACGACGCGTCGACGAGCCGCGCTTATGCCGTTTTCACCTCGGGTTCTACCGGTGCGCCGAAAGGCGCGTGCGTGGATCACCAAGGGCTCGTCAACCATACCTGCGCTTTCATCGAGAACCACGATCTCGACGAGAATGATCGCGTCCTGCAATTCGCGTCGCCGAGTTTCGATGCCGCCGCCGCTACCCTTTTTCCTCCGCTACTGGTCGGCGCCGCTCTGGTCCTTCCCGACGGCGAGCGCGCCGATCTGGCAGGAGAGAAGCTGCTGCGGTTTTGCGAAGAGCGACGCATCTCGGTAATTCACCTGCCGGTGTCGCTGTGGCACGAATGGGTCGATTTCCTGCGCGAGCGCGCCCTAGTGGTCAAGGCTCCCATCAGAGTCATGCTGGTCGGCGGCGATGTCCCGGACGTACACCGGTTCGAGACCTGGTGCCAGTTGACGGCTGAGCCTACGACTTTCTTGAACGCCTACGGACCTACCGAAGCGGCGATCACGACCACGCTGTTCAAGACCCGTTGCGACAAGACGGTAGAGCCGGTCCGGGAAATCACTCTGGGCTATCCCCTCCCCAACAAACAGATTTACCTGCTGGACGATCATTTGCAACCGGTACCCTTGGGCGTGCCGGGCGAGATTTGCGTCGCGGGTGTCGGGCTGGCGAGCGGTTATCTGAACCGCCCGGATTTGACCGATCAGGTCTTCGTACCGAACCCTTTTTCCGCCGACCCTGAGGAGCGGATGTACCGAACTGGCGATTTGGCCAGCTATCGCCCAGACGGCAGCTTGCGATTCCTGGGGCGGCGCGACCACCAGATCAAGCTGCGCGGCTTCCGCATTGAACTGGGCGAGATCGAACAGGCGTTGCGCGGACATTCCAACGTGCAGGATGTTGTGGTCGTCGCCCACGAAGGCTCCGACGGTCTCAAGCGGCTCGCCGCTTACCTGATCGCCCGGAACGGCCAGCCGGCTTCAGACGCGGAACTGGTCGCTCGACTGAAAAAGAGCCTTCCCGACTACATGATCCCCGCCAGTTTGCAATGGCTGGATCGGTTTCCGTTCACCGCCACCGGCAAGCTGGATCGCCAGGCGCTGCCGGCCCCCGGCGACAAGCGCCGCGACGTCGAAGGTTACGTCGCGCCGCGCACCCGAGAAGAAGAAGTCATCGCCGCGATCTGGGCCGAATCCCTCAAATGCGAGCGAGTCGGAATCCGGGATAATTTTTTCGACTTGGGCGGCCATTCCCTGCTGGGGGCACGGGTCATCGCTCGCGTGCGGGAGCGTTTCGGCAGCGATATTCCCATGCGCGCTTTGTTCGAACATCCCACCGTGGAAGCGCTCGCGTCCTGGATTGCTCGAGGCGAGCTGGGCGGTTCCGTCCCTGCGGACGCAGATGCGCTACCGCAGATTACCCCCGATCCAGAAGGCCGTTATCAGCCCTTTCCCTTGAACGATGTCCAGCAGGCTTATTGGATCGGCCGCGGTGACAGCTTGGAAATGGGCAATGTTTCGTGTCACGGCTTCGTGGAATTCGATAGCGCGACTCTCGACGTGCCCCGGCTAAATCGGGCATGGCTTCGGCTGGTGGAACGCCACGACATGCTGCGCGCGGTTATCGATCCCGACGGGATGCAGCGGGTTTTAAAAGAAGTCCCCGCTTACGAGTTCGCCGTCGCTGACCTGTCCGTCCTGCCGGATCGGGACCGAGAGAATGCTCTCGCGATGACGCGGGAACGGATGTCGCATCAAGTGCACGACGTGGAGCATTGGCCTCTGTTCGAGATTTGCGTGTCGCGCATCGACGACCGCCGAGTCCGCTTGCACGTCAGCATCGATCTCTTGATTGCCGATGCACGCAGCTTTCAGATCCTGCTGATCGAACTGTTCGATCTCTATCGGGACCCCGATCTGACCCTGCCGCCCTTGACCCTCGGTTTCCGCGACTACGTTCTCGCCGAAGCGGCGCTCAAGCACACCCGTCCGTATCGGGAAGCCGAAGGCTATTGGAGGCAGCGCCTGGAAACCCTGCCTCCGGCGCCAGAATTGCCTTTGGCGGTCTCACCGAAATCCATCGTCAAACCGGTGTTCGCCCGTCGCAGCGGCCGTTTGGAACGGCCCCATTGGGAAAGCTTGAAGGCGCGAGCGCGTCAGGCAGGGACCACGCCCTCGGCCATGACCTTGGGCGTGTTCGCGACGATTCTGAACAACTGGGTCAAGGAATCGCGTTTCACCATCAACCTGACCTTGTTTAACCGCCTGCCGATTCACCCGGAAGTCAACGACATCTTCGGCGATTTCACCTCGATCACGCTGTTGGAGGCGGATTTCACCCGCGAGCGCACCTTCGAGGATCAGGTCAGGGTCTTGCAGCGCCAGCTTTGGGACGATCTCGATCACCGGCTGGTGGGGGGCATCAAGGTCCAGCGCGATTTGATGCAGCAACGCGGGATCGGCGGGGCCAGGATGCCGGTGGTGTTCACCAGTACCTTGACCTTGGATGCGGGGATGGCGGAGCAAATCCCCATGTCCTGGTTGGGCGAACAGGTCTACAGCATCGGCCAGACACCACAGGTTTGGTTGGATCACCAGGTTTTCGAGGAAGACAGAGCCTTGACCTTCAACTGGGACGCGGTGGAAGGGCTGTTTCCGCCCGGACTGTTGGACGACATGTTCGCCGCCTATTGCGCCCTGCTGCGGTTCTTGGCCGAAGACCCGAGCCGCTGGAACCGCCCGATACCCCCGCAAATCCCGGAATGGCAGGTCCGCCAGCGCACCGAGATGAATGCCACTGCAATGCCGGTCTCCACCGTGACCCTGCCGGAACTTTTCCTGGCCGGATTGAAAGCGCACGAGGACCGTCTCGCCGTCATTGCTCCCGGCAAGACGCTGACCTACGCGGAGTTGTTCGCTAGCGCCAGCCGGCTTGCCCATCTTTTGCGCGAGCGAGGCGCTGGGCCCAACAAACTGGTTGCCATCGTCATGGACAAGGGTTGGCAGCAGATCGTCGCGGCCGTGGGCATCGTGTTGTCCGGGGCCGCCTACGTGCCGATCGCGGCGGGGCTTCCCGATGAGCGACGCGATGGGTTGCTGGCGCAAAGTCAAGCGATGGCTGTCGTGACGACCGAAGACGCAGCGGCAGGGCTGGCATGGCACAACGCCCCGCCCCGGATCGTCGTGGCGGACGATGAGGTTCCGACCGGTCCCGAGTTCGTTACGAGTCCGCCGCAGCGTCCCGAAGACATCGCTTATCTGATTTATACCTCCGGCTCCACCGGATTTCCCAAGGGAGTTGTCATCGATCACCGGGGCGCGGTCAACACCATTCTCGACATCAACGAACGGTTCGGCGTCGGCCAGGAGGATCGGGTGCTGGCGCTGTCGGCGCTGAATTTCGACCTGTCGGTTTACGACATCTTCGGGCTGCTGGCGGTGGGTGGCGCGCTGGTCATTCCCGATGCCGACGCTGAGAAAGATCCGGCCCATTGGGAGGAATTGATCCAACGTCACGAGGTTACACTCTGGAACTCGGTGCCCGCCCTGATGGCCATGCTGGTGGAACACACCGCATCCCGACCCGGTTCGACACTGAATCGCTTGCGGCTGGTCATGCTCAGCGGAGATTGGATCCCTCTCGATCTGCCCGGCAAGATCAGGGCGCAAAATCCGCACGTCGAACTGTACAGTCTCGGCGGCGCCACCGAAGCCTCCATCTGGTCGATCTACTATCCCATCCACCAGATCGATCCCGCTTGGGCGAGCGTGCCGTACGGTCGTCCACTGCGCAACCAGACCATGCACGTCTTGAACGAGCACCTCCACCCCGCGCCCGTCTGGGTGCCTGGCGATCTGTATATCGGCGGCATCGGCTTGGCCAAGGAATATTGGGGCGATGCGCAAAAGACGGCCGAAAAATTCGTCGTGCATCCCGGCACGGGCGAGCGGCTCTACAAGACGGGGGACATCGGCCGCTATTTTCCCGACGGCATGATCGAGTTCCTCGGACGCGAGGATTTTCAGGTCAAGATCAACGGCTACCGCATCGAATTGGGCGAGATCGAAACCGCCCTTTGCCGGCATCCGCAAATCCGGGCGGCGGCGGCGACGGCTCACGGCAAGAACCGGGAAGCCAAGCGACTGATCGCCTACGTGGTGGCGGTGGATGCCGACGACCGACCCAAGCCGGAAGACCTGAAAGCGTTTCTGGCCGCGAAGATTCCCGAATACATGATTCCGGAATCCTGGGTCTGGCTCGCGGGCATTCCGCTGTCCGCCAACGGCAAGGTGGATCGCAAGGCGCTGCCCGATCCGGAGCAGGGACAGAAAGACCAGGCTTTTTCCGTGCCAGAGACCGAACTGGAGCAGGAACTGGCGACGTTGTTCGCCGGTGTTCTGGAAGTCGAGCGCGTCGGGCGCCTCGATAATTTCTTCGAAATGGGCGGCAACTCCATCATGGTGGTGCGGCTCATCGCCCTGGTGCGGGAAACCTACTTGGTGGAGCTGTTGCTGAGGGATTTTTTCCTGAAGCCGACCATCGCTCAATTGGCGGAGAGCATCGAGGTGTTGCGCTGGGCTTCGATGCAACGCGGGGTCGAACGCGGCATCGATTCGAGTGACGAGAGCCGAGAGGCGGGAGAGATATGATGACGACTCTGGAATTGCTCTCGCTCCTCAAGGAACGGGGCATCGAAGTATGGGCTGACGCCGGCGCGCTGCGGTTCTCCGCGCCCAAGGGGGCGATGACCGCCGAACTGAAGCAGCAATTGACGGACAGGAAGGCGGAACTCCTGGCGTTCCTCGGCAAACTGCGCTCGGAACCGGCGGCCGCCGACGCGATTCCTCGGGTGGAGGGCGAAACCGATCCGGCGCTCTCGTTCGCGCAGCAGCGGCTATGGTTGCTAGAGCAATTCGGCACTGGGGAGCCGGCCTACAACGTCGGTATCCGCATCGAATGGCGTGGCCCGATCCACCTCGATAACCTCAGGGAGAGCCTCATCGAGATCGTGCGCCGACACGCGGTGTTGCGCACCGCATATCCGGATCGTAAGGGCCGACCCTACTTGCGCGTCGCCGAAGATTTTACCCTGCCGTTCGAGGTCGTCGATCTTGCCGGCCCGAACGAGCAAGACCAAGCTCTGCGAGTCGGAGAAAAAGTGCTCGAAGCCGGGCGCTACCCGTTTCGGCTGAAGCAGGATCTACCGATCCGGATCACCGTGTTGCGGACCGGCGAACGGGCGGCCACCCTCGTTCTGGTGATTCATCACATCGCCTGCGACGCCTGGTCGATGGGGCTTCTGGTCGGCGAGATGGCCCGTCTGTACGTGGCGTTCCAACGCCAAGAACGGTCCTCGCTGCCGGCCCTCTCCATCCGATACAGCGATTTCGCCCGGTGGCAGCACAACCAATTGCAGGGCGATTACCTCGCCGAACAACTGGCCTACTGGAAATTGCAACTGAAGGATCCACCGCCGCCTCTTCAGTTGCCGGTGGATCATCCCCGTCCAGGCGTGCAGACGTTCCGGGGCGCGAGAGAGCCGTTCGCATTGGATCGCGAGCTTTCCGCCGCCCTGGATGGATTTTGTCGTGCCCGGCAAACCACGATGTTCTCCTTGTTGTTGGCGGTGTTCGGCCTGCTGCTGTACCGCCATACCGGCGCGGATGATATTCTGATCGGGACGCCTGCCGCCAATCGTGCCCGCCGACAACTGGAACCGTTGATCGGCTTCTTCGTCAACACCGTCGTCTTGCGCGCTCGACCGTCGGCCACGATGAGTTTCGACGCCTTGCTCGCACAAATCCATGCCACCGTTCGGGATTCCTTCACCTATCAGGACATCCCGTTCGAGAGCCTGATCGAGCACCTCCAAACCGGTCGCGACCTCGCTCATTCGGCCCTGTTTCAAGTGCTGTTTTCCTACCAGAACGCGCCTCGACAAGATTTCGGCATCCCCGGCGTGGAGCTGGATATCACCGAGATCGACACCTTGACCGCCAAGTTCGATCTCTCCGTGACCTTGGGTCAGATCGACGGGCAGATCAAAGGCTGGATTGAGTACAACACCGATCTGTTCGAGCGAGCGACCATCGTGCGCCTCATCGCGCACTACGAAAACCTGTCCCGGCGCGTACTGCAAGACAGCTCTCGGGAATTGGCCGCCGTGGATTTTCTGCCGCGAGCGGAGCGCAGCCTAATCCTCGAAACCTTCAACCAGGAGTGCTTCGAACTGCCGGAGGGACGGCTCGTCCACCAACTGTTCGAGGCGAGCGCGGACCGGCATCCCACCGAAATCGCCGTACAGTTCGACGACCAAACTTTGACTTATGCGGAGCTGGAGCAGCGATCGAACCAATTGGCGCACCATCTGATCGCGCTGGGCGTCGGTCCGGAAACCTTCGTCGGCGTTTTGCTCGATCGCGACGAGCGTATGGTCGTCGCCCTGCTGGGAATTTTGAAAGCCGGTGGAGCGTACGTGCCGCTCGATCCCAGCTATCCCGTCAGCCGCTTGCAATACATCGTCGAGGATACCGCCGCGCCGATCATCGTTTCGACGCGGTCGCTGCGCGATGATGTGCCGAGCGCTTCGGCGCGGGTGGTGCTCGTCGATGACGACCAAGCGCTGTCGGGCTATCCGGCTCACCGGCCAGCGGTGGCGACGGCGCAAGAGCAGCTTGCTTACGTGATTCACACCTCCGGATCTTCCGGGCGACCCAAGGGCGTGCAAATCAGCCACCGCAACGCGGTCAGCTTCCTGCTCGCCTCCCATCGGTATTTTCCCATTCGTCAGGGCGATACCCTGCTGGCGGTGACAACCCTATCGTTCGACATTTCCGTGCTGGAGATTTTTCTTCCCTTGCTGGGCGGGGGTCGCATTCGCCTGGTTTCGCGCGACGCTATCAGCGATGGCGCGCAGTTGCGGAGAATCTTGCAAGACGAGCCCATCACCTACCTGCAAGCCACGCCCAGCACATGGAAGATTCTGTTGAAGAGCGGTTGGCACAGTCATCCGGGGCTCACCATGCTGTGCGGCGGCGAAGCGATGCCCGTGGCGCTGGCTAACCAACTGACGGCGGGTGGTGGCCAGTTATGGAACTGCTACGGTCCCACCGAAACGACGGTATGGTCCACCTACGAATGCGTCGAACCGGGTATCGACCGCATCACTATCGGCAGGCCCATCGCCAACGAGAAAGCCTACATTTTGGATGCCCGTTTGCAGCCAGTTCCCATCGGCGTTACCGGGGTGCTGTACATCGGCGGGCCGGGCGTTTCTCGCGGGTACCTCAATCGGCCCGATCTCACTCGGGAGCGCTTCATCGCGGATCCGTTCTCGTCGGAACCGAGCGCGATCCTGTACGACACCGGCGACTTGGCGCGCTTCCGGGCCGACGGACGCATCGAATACCTCGGGCGCAACGACTTCCAGGTCAAGGTCCGGGGATTCCGCATCGAGCTGCCGGAAATCGAAACCGTCATTGCCGAATCGCCGGAAATCGCCGATGTCGCGGTGATCCAGGAAGGATCGGGCGAGGACCAGCGGCTCGTCGCTTATCTGGTGGCGCGGGAAGAAAAGCGACTCTCGGTCAACGAAATCAAGGATCGGCTGAAGACGCGCCTGCCCAGCTACATGGTGCCATCGGCGTTCGTCTATCTGGATCATTTGCCGCTGACGCCGAATGGCAAGGTGGATCGCAAGCGGCTGCCGGCCCGCACCGACGAGCGGCCGGATCTGCAAATCGAGTTCGCGGCTGCGGCAACCGATACCCAAAAATTCCTGGTCGCGCTCTGGCAGGAATTGCTGAGCATCAACACCATCGGTATCCACGACAACTTTTTCGATCTGGGCGGACATTCCCTGCTGGTGGTGGAGATGCATGCGCGGTTGCAAGAGACCCTGCAACGCACCTTTCCCGTTATCGAATTGTTTCGCTACACCACTATCGCGGATTTGGCCGGATTCCTGGATTCCGGTTCCGAACAAGCCGTCATGGATACGGAAGAAGTCCGGGAAAAACGAGCGGAAGGCAAGGAACGGCTGCAAGCGCGTTTTCGACGGCGGAAAGCAACGATGACCACCGCTGGCTAACCACACGAGGCAATAGGTTGATGAACGAAACCCAGTTGAAAAGCATTTACCGGTTCGGTGGCTGGATCTCGCTGGCAATTGCAGTGGGATTTTTCCTCGTTGGCGTCCTGGTCGCCATTGATCCGGCGGAACGCCTGCGGGGAGACGCCATCTTTAAGGTGTTCGCGGAACAACCGACTATTCCGCTGGCCTGGCGCTATATTTTCGTCGCCATCGGTATCCTGAGCGTGGCCGTGATCAATGCGCTGAGCCATTACGTCCGCCGCCCCGGAGACGAGGATTGGGAAGGGATCGTGCAATTCTGCACCATCACCGCCCTGGCCGGAACGATTGTGAGCGCCTTGGACTGGATGCGGGAGATCATCGGAATCTCGCTGTTGGCCAAGGCACACGTTGTGGGCGATCTCGTGGCCATCACAGCGCTGAAGATGGACTCGTACTTAAGTTTCGATCCCAACTTTGTGTGGAAATTTGGGCTATTGGGGTTTTTCTATTTGTTGATCAGTCTACTAGCTTGGCGCAATCGCTCCTTGCCGCAAGGCTTAGCCGTTTGGGGGGTGGTGACCGGCGTTTTACTCAATTTGGCTATGGTGTTCGGAATAACGGATACCGTGATTCCCATCGGCAAAGGTCAGATCGCAGCGATGCAGATTCCGGCGGCTATCGGTGGCTCGATTTGCGGGCCAGTTTTTCATTTTTGGCTCGGCCTGCTGCTGATCAGGGCGGGAGCCATCGGTGGCTTGAGCACCCAGAGTGCCGCCCGCCAAGATCCGGTACATGCACATTAAATTCGGCATCCTGATCTTCGCCGCAGCCATTCTCCTGGGACCCTTCTACACCGTGGACGGCTACAGCGTCGTCGCCAACACAGTCAGCCAGCTCGGAGCGCAGAGGACGCCCAACAACGTCGTGGCGATCATCGGCTTCGTGGCATTTGGCCTGGGTATCGTCATCGAGTGGTTGCGGCATCGATCATGGGCCACGGTGCCCTTCCTGCTGTTCGGGATTTTCGTGGCGGCGGCAGGTTTGTTGCCGCATAGACCCATCGATCCGGCGATGCCCTATAACGAGCTGGTTCATCGGCTTCACTCGGTCATGGCGACTGCGAGCGGAATTGCGGTGACGGTGGGATTTCTATGGCAAGGCATCAGGGAAGGCATCACGAAAATGCGGGTATGCGATTTTTATATGGCCTTGATTTGCCTGGTGCTACCCATGACGATGTTTGTGATGCCGGAGTTCCAAGGACTCATTCAGCGGTTAATGTATTTTCAAGTATTCGCATGGTTGTGGTTTGTGTACCCTTCGCGAACTTCCGAATGATTCGGCACAATTTTATCGGAGCCATTTGCATCGTGCGATTGCCGATCCGAACCCTGATATCTCACCACCTATCCATTTAATGGAATGGTCGCCCCTTTCTTGAAACGGCATCGATGTGCCAAGGTGGAGAAACGAAGCTATCCACGTAATAGGGGTAGACCCAACAGTCGGGTCATAGTCCGCCAAATCGATTTGCCTCCACAGAGCGCTCCCTCTCACCGCCAATTTCTTCATACTCGACGGCATTACCCTCTACGTTGCCGAGGTGGGCGAACCGTTGAAGACGACAGCGGGAGAAGTGGATCGCCGTCTGCGGCTGATCTTCGCCAACGGCACCGAAAGCAATCTATTGCTGCGGTCGCTGCAACGCGCTTTTTTACGATGATTCCACCGCGCGACGGCTGGTCTCACCGCAGAGCGGGTAGTTGTCCTTCAGCGGCGAATTGGAAGCGGACGATGTTGAGAGCGGCACAATCGCTCCCTGTCGGACCATCCCTATATCGCGCAACACCGCGACCTGATCTACAAGATTGGTGTGACCGGCGGAAAAGTAGAGTCCCGCATCGCCAATGCCGAACACGACGCTACGTACCTTTTGTCGAAGGTCGATGTGGTAGCCACCTATAAGCTGACCGGTATCAACCGCACTCGAATGGAGAACCTATTTCACAAGCTGTTTGCGTCGGCACGGCTGAACATCACCATCGACGACCGCTTCGGCAACCCTGTCATTCCGCGCGAGTGGTTTCTTGTTCCCTCGTTTGTCGTGGATGAAGTCGTCGAACGCATCAAGGACGGGGCTATTACGCAGTACGCCTACGACCCGCAGGCCGGGTGCCTTGCGAAGGTTGCAGCTATTATCAGGAGATCCTGACCTAGCGCCGCAGGGCCATTGCGCGCGGCTGAACGCCATGGGTTCGCACGCAAAAAATTCAAGATTATAAGCGTAATCTTGAATTTTGAGACTTGGAAGCCGGATATTCAGTAGCTTTTCGACCGGTCAAGCGATGTAGGCTCAACGGAAGCGAAGCTACTATTTGACGACATATAAGTAACTGCTAATTTGCCTGGAGCGTAGCGGACGCTCTTGTCAAATATCTCCGGCAACGGGCACCTAATTTCCTACGACTCAACGGGTGATAGGACGTGCCGTGATCCCTTCGTGGAAGGACCCAGAAACCCAGGATTTGTGGACGCTCATTGCCAGCGAGATCGCTTTATTACCCGGCATGACCGACAAGATCGGCTCGGTCTCGCCATCCAGCTTAAGTTCATGCAAGTGCATGGTCGGTTTCCGGAACGCCACGACGGGATCGACCCATCGGTTGCCTAAGGGCTGACCGCGTAACTCGGCACCACGGCGGATGCGCTGTTCCTATGAGTTGAATGGACGTCAAGGGTAGCGGCACCAGCGCCGGACCAACGTCATGCATCCGACCTATCGGGCACTCGCGGAACTGGGTAAAGCCATCAAGACGATTTTTTGTGCCGCTAACTCTACGATAAGTCGCTGCGACGCGAGATTGACGAGGGTTTGAATGTGGTGGAAAACTGGAATAGCACCAACGACTTTATCTTTTACAGCAAGGGTAGCGAGTTCGCGACCAACTCGGTCGAAGACCAGGAACTGGCTGTACTGTGTCTGCCTTTCTTGCAGGCGTGCCTCGTCTACGTCAACACCCTGTTGATCCAAGAAGTGCTGAAGGAGCCGGCGTGGCATGATCGCATGACGGTGGACGACTGGCGTGGCCTCACGCCGCTGATTTACCACCATGTGAATCCTTATGGCCGCATCAAGCTGGACATGGAAAAGCGCCTACCGATCACCGCCTGACCGACCAAAATCGACCGGTTTCAGACAGGCTGGAATCCAGTGTCCGAAAATAGGCTTTATAGTCAAACCACTTAATTTCCGTAGTGCTATAGAGGAATGGCATAGTCTATTGAGGCATGACCTACAGTATCGATTTGCGAAAGAAAGTGGTGGCGCATGTGCGTAACGGGGGCAGCCAGGCGGAAGCGGGGCGGCGCTTTGAGGTGAGTCTCTGGTGCGTTCGTAACTGGCTGGCGCGTGAAGACTTGCAACCGCGTCAGCGCGGGGTGCCACGACGACGCAAGCTAGACAAGGCGGCATTACGGGCGCATGTGCGAGCCTATCCGGAGGCGCTGTTGCGCGAGCGCGCCGCGCATTTTGGCGTGTGCTACAACGCTGTGTGGAGGGCTTTAAAGACCCTGAAGATCACGCCTAAAAAAAGACGTTGAAGTACAAAGAGCGCGATCCTCGTCAACGCATGGCCTACTTGCAGGCGTTGCGTCACATCATCCAGGAGGGCACCTCGAAAAACCTTGTTATGAGAAAATAGGGTTGTTGATCCCCGCCAAGAGCCCGGATATCCGATGATCAAAGAAAGCCTGTTTGCCGCCCAGGAACGGGAAGCCAAATTGGATCGTCTGGGCGATGTGCTGCAAGTCATGGAGCAGCAGGTTGACTTCAAGGCGCTGGCGGCGGAGATGGACCGGGTAGCGCCACGACCCGGACGGGCACGTGGGGGGCGTCCACCGTTTCCCACCGAGTTGATGGTACGTGCCCTGGTTCTTCAGGATTTATATGGACTGAGTGACGAACAGATGGAATACCAAGTGCTGGATCGACTGAGCTTCCAGCGTTTCCTGGGCCTGCGGCACAGTAGTCAGATACCCGATCGCACCACATTCTGGACCTTCCGCGAGCGGTTGACGGTGGCGAAGGCGGGAGACGCGCTGTTTGAGGCGGTGCATCGTCAACTGGCCCAGCAGGGTTATATTGCTCGTGGTGGGCAGATGGTGGACGCCAGTCTGGTTCCCGTTCCTCGCCAGCACGTCACGGAAAAAGAACGGGAATTGCTGAAAGCGTCGGCGATGCCGGTGGACTGGAAGCCGGCCCAGCGCCGGCAGAAGGACATGGAGGCCACCTGGACGAAGAAGCACGGCAAATCCTACTTCGGTTACAAGGTCTCGGTCAGCGCCGACCGACGCTACAAGCTGATCCGCCAGGTCAAGGTCAGCACCGCTGCGGAGAACGACACCCTGCACCTGGAAGATGTCCTGGATCACGCGAATACCGGCCGTGATCTTTATGGCGACAAGGGCTATGTTGATGGTGAACGTGAGCGGCGCCTCAAGACCCAGGGTTGGCGAGTACACATCCAGCGCAAGGCAAAGAAAGGCAAACCGCTGTCCGCCTGCCAGGCGCGCCGCAACACCCGCATTGCCCGGGTTCGGGCGCGGGTCGAACACGTCTTCGCCGCTATGGAGCAGATGGGCGGAAAACTCCTACGATGTATCGGTCTGGATCGAGCGACCTTCCAACTCACGGGGAAGGCAGCGGTCTACAACCTACGTCGCCTGTGCATTCTCAAGGCATACGGTGTGGTCGCTTTCTAACGCCCAAGTGCGATCCCGGTACGACCGGGATGGTGATTTCGGGCGGGGATGAACCCTTCGGGCCGGGGCACAAACCAAAGATATTGTGAGGCTCACGCCTCAGGCACCTTGCTTTGCCCATTTTGCCGGCTTCATGTCCGGTTTTTCGAGGTGCCCAGGAACGCGGTTCGGCTAATATCGTGTATGTGGATGAAACCGGTTTTGCCCCCGAGTCCTGTCGCGGTCACGGCTGGAGCGAACGCGGGCAGAAGGTGCATGGGGAACACGCCGGTCGCCGTCGCCCCCGAACGAACCTGATTGCCGCCCGGCGCGGCCCGGCGTTTTTCGCAACACTGCTCTTTCAAGGGGCCGCCCAGGCCGAACTGGTCAACGCCTGGACTCGCCAGATGCTGTGCAAAGAACTACGGCCAGGATCAACGATCATTTGGGACAATGCCGCCTTCCACAAAAAAAGCGACCTGGCTGCTATCGCCGCTGAGCAGGGTCACCATGTGCTCTTCCTCCCGCCCTACAGCCCTGATCTCAATCCCATCGAGCACGATTTCGCCAACCTCAAAAAACTCCGCCAGTTCGCCCCGCCCAATACCTCTCTTGAAACTATCATCAGAAATTATGGAAATTAAGTGGTTCTACTATAACGCATCGCGGACGCGCTACACTTTCGTACTCCCTTTTCGAACGAAAGGACCGTATATGTTGCGCGTTTTCGCCTACTGCCGGGTGTCGACGTCCAAGCAGGTACCATTCCTTGATACCGCTTAGCGTAGGGTTTTGGGAAGATTCTGCGATGACCCAGTTTATTATATATGATAATCAGTAAGTTGAGGCTTTTATCTTGTGCTTAGGGAAACGACATAAACTCTGGACAGTATAAAGCGCCTTATACTTGTCCAACATCATGAGTTACTGCCGACGTGAAGGCCAAGAAGAGCGATGCGCATCCTGCTCGTTGACGATCACACCTTGTTCCGCGAAGCGCTACTGCATGTGCTCCGGCAGTTCGACGATGCGGCTGTGGTGATCGAAGCGGCGACTGCCAAGGAAGCCATCCGTTTAGCCGCTCACTATCACGATTTGGATCTAATCCTTCTGGATTTGGGCTTGCCCGGTTTGGACGGCCTGTGCGCCATGCCCGAACTGCACGAGACCAGCCCGACAGTACCTCTGGTCATTCTGTCTGCTTCGGAGGAAGTCCCGGATGTCCGGCGGGCTCTGGCGGGAGGGGCGATGGGCTATATTCCTAAATCGTCCAGTAGCCGCCAAATGATCACGGCCTTGCGCCTGGTGCTGGCAGGTGAGGTGTATGTTCCGCCTAACCTGCTAGCGGCTCTGGAAGGTCTGCAGACGGCGCCGGTACAGGCGGCTGTGGTGGCGGATGAAGCAGGTGTCAGCGGACTGACGCCTCGGCAGATAGAAGTGTTGCGCTTGATGGCGCAGGGTTTGTCCAACAAGGCGATCTGTAAGCGTCTGGATGTGGCGGAAGGTACGGTGAAGCTGCACGTCGCCGCCGTTATGCGGGCGCTGGGCGCCTGTAACCGCACCCAGGCAGTGATTGAAGCGACGCGCCGAGGTTTGATTTCCGGGCTGGACAAAGAGAGTTAGATAACGTGAGTTCTGGCTATTAATCTCAGGACTTTCGCTTAATCTTGTCGGTCAAGCTGGCTGATATATTGGAATGCGCGGATTACGTAGCTCATCGCGCAAGTAGTCGATCCAGAGGTTGTTTTTTACTTTGTAAAGGGTCTTCTTCATCTTTTTAGCCATCACCTTCAATGAAAGCCACGCCTGATAACAGCACGCGAAATGATTCCGTTGCGCCCGCTGCTTGCGGCATTGGCATTTCTCGATCCCCGTCAGCTGTTTCAGTTCCCGATGCCGTCGCTCTATCGCCCAACGCACCTTGTTCTCGTCTCGAACAACCCGCGTATCGATAAACCTGGGCGCACGATTCGTGATCACCCAATCAATGTCACCATTTGTAGCGACCCCCTTGAAAAGCATCCGATTACCCACAATTCATCCATCTCCAGCATACACGGCACGGGTGGCTTCAAAGGCAATGGCAAAGGCTCTGACTTTTTGCAGGCCTTCCCAGAGGGCTTTGGGACCGGGATGACCGTCATGGTTACGGCCAAGAAAGCCTCCAAAGCCGGCGATCAGCCGCACCATCTGCCCCAGTGGGGGTGGGGTTACCGGTGGTTTGGCGCGGTACGCGACGATCCAGGCGGCCTGCCATTCCTCGGGATCGAACACCACGTCGCAGGGCAGCTGCGGGCAGTCGCGGCCCCAGGTGACCAAGTGCAAGATACGCCAGGCGATGATCAGATAAACCACCAGCGCCCGTTCCAAGCGCTCAAGAGTCCCCAGTTGCAACGCCTCGACCCGGCAGCCCGTTTTCCAGATTCGGAAAAAAACTTCGATCAGCCAGCGTTTTCTATACCAATCAATGAGTTGAACAACATCCTCCAGGGTTGCCGCCGACCGGTTGGTCAGCAACTGCCAGACCAGCGCCGGTTGCCCGGCCGGGGGCTGTTCCTCATAAGCGCTAAGATAAAAATTCCTCCAAGTTGTCGCCCTGATACCGCCGCCGTTTGCGGGGTGGCTCGCGTAGTGCGGCGGCAATATTGTTCCAGTCGCGCAGACCGTCGAGCAGAGTCAGTTGCGGGTTGACAGCGCGAGCGATGAGGAAGCGCATCATCGCCACCTCACGCCACCGACTGTGTCGGCCTTTGCTCTTGAAGCTGGAAGTAGCCCCAAGGGGAAAAACGCTCGCCAACCGCGATGAGTGTTTCGATCAGGGTGGCTACGAACAGTTTTCCTTGTAGCCAAGCCTTGGCGCCCACGAGGTCAGTCTTCTTCAGGTGGCCCAGATGCAGCAGTGACTTCAAGCGCTTAAATGCCAACTCGATATACCATTGAGAATGCCGCTATACGATTGACCGATTCAGCGATTGCGCCGACCGTGGATGGCGCCGCCCTGCTGGGGCTGGCAAACTGGCTAGCGAGGCGAACGATCCATGACGACACAAACCGAATCGGGGGTGTGGGCGAGTCTGTCTCGCGACCGTCAACGCCGCCTGATCGCCCAGATGGGCCAACTGGCCTCCCGATATTGGGAGTGGACCCGGCGGCCGGAGGGAGAGACGGATGAGCGAGACGATGCGGGCTTGGCCGATGCCCAGCGAGAAGGTTCAGGGGCAGCATCGCGATCGGCTGGCGGTGGTGTACGTGCGGCAATCGACGTTGCAACAGTTGGTTCGACACCAGGAATCGACGCGGTTGCAATACGGGCTGGTGGACCGGGCACTGGGGCTGGGTTGGCCCCGGTCCCAGGTCTTGGTGATCGATGACGATCTGGGCAAATCGGGCACGACGGCCGTGGGCCGGCCCGGGTTCCAACGCCTGGTGGCGGAAGTGGGCCTCAACCATGTGGGGCTGGTGCTGGGGGTGGAGATGTCGCGGTTGGCCCGCTCCTGTCGCGACTGGCATCAGTTGCTGGAGATTTGCGGGTTGTTCGGAACCTTGATCGGCGATCTGGACGGGATCTACGATCCGACCGACTACAACGATCGGCTGTTGCTAGGGTTGAAAGGCACCTTGTCGGAGGCGGAACTGCACATGCTCAAGCAACGCATGCTGGCCGGCAAGCGAATCAAGGCCGAACGCGGCGAGCTGGGGATGGCCGTGCCGATGGGTTACGCGCGGCGGCCGTCGGGGGAAGTGATCCTGGATCCGGACGAGCAGGCGCGGGCGACCATCGCGTTGATTTTTGATCGGTTCGAGCGGTGCGGGACCCTCAATGGGGTATTGCAATACCTGGTCCGCCATCAAATTCAACTCCCCCACCGGATACGGCTGGGCCTGCGTCAGGGCGACCTGGAGTGGCACCGGCCCAATCGAGCCACGCTGAGCAATCTGTTGCATCACCCGATTTATGCCGGCGCGTATGCCTATGGCCGTCGCCCGATGGACCCGCGCCGCCAGCAACCGGGGCGCCCGGCGACCGGGCGCCGGGTGGCGACGCCCGAGGAGTGCGCGGTGTTGCTCCAGGACCGGTTGCCGGCCTATATCACTTGGGCGCAATTCGAACGCAATCAGGCACAACTGGCGGCCAACCAAACCGCTCACCTCGGCCCGGTCCGCGCGGGGCCGTCGTTGCTGTCGGGCTTGGTGATCTGTGGCCGGTGCGGGTTGCGCATGGCAGCGGTCTATAACAACAGCGGCGGCCGGCTGCGGTATGACTGTAGCCGGATGGCGGTGGACTATGGCGAGCCGCGCTGCCAGTCGCTGGTCGGCCGGGTGTTGGATGATTGGGCGAGCGCCCAGGTGCTGCGGGCGCTGGAACCGGCCGCCCTGGAGATCAGCCTGCAGGTCGCCGCCGATCTGGAGGGGGAACGGCAGCACCTGCACCAGCATTGGCGGCAGCGGCTGGAGCGCGCCCGCTACCAGGTCGAACGGGCCGCCCGCCAATACCAGGCGGTCGAACCCGAGCATCGACTGGTGGCCCGGACTCTGGAACGCCAGTGGGAGGAAGCGCTGGCCACCGAAGCGGCCCTGCAGGCTGACTACGCCCGTTTCCAAGCCGAGCAACCACCCGTCCTGACCGCCGAGGAGCGGGCCGCGATCCGGCGGCTCGCCACCGAAATCCCGGCCCTCTGGCAGGCACCGACCACCACGGCGGTGGATCGTCAGGCGATCGTCCGACAACTGGTCGAGCGGGTGGTGGTCACGGTGCAGGGTGAGAGCGAGCGAGTCGACGTTCAGATGCATTGGTTCGGCGGCCACGGCACCCAGGCGACCCTGAGCCGACCGGTCGCCCGGCTGGACCAGTTGAGTTACTACCCGCAACTCACGGCCCGGGTGATGGCGCTGCACGCCGACGGCTGCGGCCCGGCGGCGATCGCGCGGCAACTGAACGCCAAGGGCTGGCATCCGGCCAAACGCTGCGAGACCTTCAACGCCGCCATGGTTGGCGACCTCCAGGTTCGCCTGGGGCTGCGCACCCCACCCCCGGCGACGACGGTTCTCCAGCGTGGCCCCGACGAGTGGACCCTCGCCGAGTTGGCCTACCATCTGGACATGCCGCAGCCGACCTTGTTTGCCTGGCTGCGGCGGGGGCGGCTGCGGGGTCGCCAGGCCCCCCATGCGGCCCGTTCGCTCTGGTTGATCCACGCCGACGCCCAGGATCTGGCACAGCTCCAGGCGTGGCGCGCCGCCGTTCGGGCCGAGCGCCATCCCATTCCTCGCTAATAAATGGCTCTTATGGAGGTTGTATGGCTGGTCGATTTCGATTTGCCATCGGTGGCGGTACATCTCAAGGATCGGGTGCGCCGGCACGTTCGGCAGGGTCGTCAGCACGACGATGTATCCCGCCGCCTCCAGCGTGTCGGGTTGGAGATCGCGGCCCTTCTTGGATGCCACCTCGCGCAGCTTGGCCTGCGTCTTGCGGGTCTGTTCGGCGCTCTTCTTGATCGCGCAGACACGAACAGCGAGGGGGCCTTCGTCATCGCGTATCCATGCCGGCCAATCCCACGCTTGGCCGACCTTGAGCTTGCGCAATTTGGGCAGCAATGCCAGCGCTCGCGCTTTGTCGTCTTCCAACGGCACACTGACCATGTTCATGCGCACGATGACATCGCCCTGATGATTGACGACGTGGCGAATGCCGCGCCGATGCGCCAGTCCGCGATCGGCCATCACGACATCGTTGGCTTTGACGGCAAAGCGAGTCAGCGTCTCGCCCTCTTCAGGCAGCGTGACGAGCACCTGCTCACAAGCCAAAGTGCTCAGGTCGATCATGTAGTGCAGTCGCCACGTCGACCCTGTGGCACCGGGTTCACACACCACGCTGGCGTCGACCAGGCGCATTCGCTTGCCCGGCAGCACATACTCGGCCGTGGCCGACAGGCGCAGACTCATCTGCTCGACCATCCACCGGAACCACTCGCCGCTGCCGCGCAGCCGACCCAGCAACGCCACATCGGACACCTTGATCAAGCCGCCCGCATCGGCGCGAACGGCGGTCTCGCGTAGCGAGCAGCCGTCAACCAGGTGGATCAGCAGTACACGCAGCAGCGTGGCGGCATCCTTGAATCCGCGAGTGCGCCGCAGCGCGCCAGTACGCCGCGCCGCCTCCTGCCACCCATCGGGCAACACCCGCTCAATGACTTCCCAGTCTTCGCCCAATCCGGCGAACATCTCTTCCCAATCAACATCGTCGGCGAATTCGTTCATGTCACTGCCCAGTCTTCTGTTGTTGTCAACAGGCCAGAAGTATAGCGCAGCGGGGCAATTTTATCTTAGCGCTTATGGGGCTGTTCCTCCCGGGCCAGGCTCGCGGTCACGGCCACCGCCGGTTGGCCGTGATGGGCCGGCAGCGTGACCACCTGCCGATACAACGTTTGCCGCACCAGCCGGGCGGGACGATCCGGCGCCGCCGGCAGGGTGAATTCCACCTCCCCCAACGGTTCGCTTTGGGCCAGCCGCTCCCACAGCTTCTCGCCCGTGGTGGTCTTGCGGTCGTGCTTCGACCGGATCAGCCAGTCCGCCGGCGTGCCGCGCCGGGCCGCCGCATCGATCAGTGCCCGCAGGTCACCTTCCCGATCCGCCACGTAGACCAATCGCGTATGAGGGACCCTCTCCGCCAGATCGGCGACAATCTCGTAGCCTTCGGTCCAGCGGGTGCTTTCCTTGACGTTGGGCTGGTCTTTCGGCTTCCGGGCCCACATCCAGGCGTCCAGCACCCCCAACGCCACCCCCGCCGGTGTCGCCGCCAAGGTCGGATGGACGTACATCCCATGCTGGGCCTCGTAGCTCAACCGACCCAGCCCGGCAATCCCCGGTTGGGTGGTGAAATCCAACTCGGTCGTATCTTGAATGCACAACACCACCGGCCGGCCGATCATCCGCTCGACGGTCCGCTGGGTATGAACGTCCAAGATTTCTCGCCACTCGACCGCCGGGTTGTCCAGCAACCGGTAGGCCGCCTTGGCCTCTGGCCAACCCCCACAGGCCCGCGGGATGCTCCCGGTCGGCTGGGCCGACAAATCGTCCACCAACTTGATCAACCGGTGGGTCCGCCGCGCATCCCCTAACTCCAGATCGTGAAACTCTGCCTGTGCCCAATTCATACCACACGCCTATCGCTCGATGATAAATTACATCTTAACAATGAGTTGGGATTTGTGGGTAATCGGGTGCCTTGAAAAGCTGTACTTTAAAAGGAACTTCCTTCAACTTGACTTCCACTCCATGTTGGAGCCGTTCCGGCGCCCACTCGATTTGGTCGAGGCGAAGGTAGCCGTCCCTGGGGCTGAGACTGATCCGCCGGTTTTCTTTAATGGGCACCTCGAAAAACCTTGTTATGAGAAAATAGGGTTGTTGATCCCCGCCAAGAGCCCGGATATCCGATGATCAAAGAAAGCCTGTTTGCCGCCCAGGAACGGGAAGCCAAATTGGATCGTCTGGGCGATGTGCTGCAAGTCATGGAGCAGCAGGTTGACTTCAAGGCGCTGGCGGCGGAGATGGACCGGGTAGCGCCACGACCCGGACGGGCACGTGGGGGGCGTCCACCGTTTCCCACCGAGTTGATGGTACGTGCCCTGGTTCTTCAGGATTTATATGGACTGAGTGACGAACAGATGGAATACCAAGTGCTGGATCGACTGAGCTTCCAGCGTTTCCTGGGCCTGCGGCACAGTAGTCAGATACCCGATCGCACCACATTCTGGACCTTCCGCGAGCGGTTGACGGTGGCGAAGGCGGGAGACGCGCTGTTTGAGGCGGTGCATCGTCAACTGGCCCAGCAGGGTTATATTGCTCGTGGTGGGCAGATGGTGGACGCCAGTCTGGTTCCCGTTCCTCGCCAGCACGTCACGGAAAAAGAACGGGAATTGCTGAAAGCGTCGGCGATGCCGGTGGACTGGAAGCCGGCCCAGCGCCGGCAGAAGGACATGGAGGCCACCTGGACGAAGAAGCACGGCAAATCCTACTTCGGTTACAAGGTCTCGGTCAGCGCCGACCGACGCTACAAGCTGATCCGCCAGGTCAAGGTCAGCACCGCTGCGGAGAACGACACCCTGCACCTGGAAGATGTCCTGGATCACGCGAATACCGGCCGCCGTGATCTTTATGGCGACAAGGGCTATGTTGATGGTGAACGTGAGCGGCGCCTCAAGACCCAGGGTTGGCGAGTACACATCCAGCGCAAGGCAAAGAAAGGCAAACCGCTGTCCGCCTGCCAGGCGCGCCGCAACACCCGCATTGCCCGGGTTCGGGCGCGGGTCGAACACGTCTTCGCCGCTATGGAGCAGATGGGCGGAAAACTCCTACGATGTATCGGTCTGGATCGAGCGACCTTCCAACTCACGGGGAAGGCAGCGGTCTACAACCTACGTCGCCTGTGCATTCTCAAGGCATACGGTGTGGTCGCTTTCTAACGCCCAAGTGCGATCCCGGTACGACCGGGATGGTGATCTCGGGCGGGGATGAACCCTTCGGGCCGGGGCACAAACCAAAGATATTGTGAGGCTCACGCCTCAGGCACCTTGCTTTGCCCATTTTGCCGGCTTCATGTCCGGTTTTTCGAGGTGCCCTAATGTCTTTCCAAGCCTATGAATAAACTTTGGATTGTCCGATGCGGCATACCCTGTGTCAAATAAAATGGTCTGCGCTTGAATCCCTTTCTTCCGATAGGCTTCCCGCAGCATATCCCGAAAATGTTCGTTTTTCGTGAGCCCATCCACTTCGGGCGCGTAGACGCGAAAATCGATCGGATCGTGGTCCGTTCCATCGCTGTGGACAAGATTGACAATTCCAATTCCTTTCACCAGACCATGCACATTTCCACTATACTGGCGTTTCACCCGCTCCATCACTCGCGAATGACGTTTATCTTGCACGCTGTCATCCGCTATCAAATAACTACCCGGCCGATCATTAGACCTCTTTCGAAACCTGATTAATTGAGGGTTCCCAAGCATGATGAAGTGTGATTCTCTCTGATTTTTCAGGGGGGCGTCCGTGTTGGATGAGGAAACATTTCATAGGATGCGGGATGCGGTGTTCCGTCGTTTGACTGGGGTCAAGAAAGCCACATTTCTGGAGATGCAATCCGTTTTGGAGGCTGCGGAGGAGCGGAAGAAGGCCCACGGGGGGCGCTGGGTTTTACCCATAAGTCTAGCGGGAGTGTGATAGCTTGGAGTCTCATTAAGAGACGAGGGCTATCGATGGGTTGGGCTGAAGCGGAGACGGATAGGGCGAGTTTACCGGACGCGCGGCTAAAGCGTCGGCTGACCCGGGTGCTGGAACAGTTGAGCGCGCAGCCGACGGCGAGTATTCCGGCGGCGAGCGGGACGTGGGCGGACACGAAAGCGGCCTATCGGTTGTTTGACAATGACCGGGTGGACGCGGTGGATATTCTGGATGGACATAGTCGCGCGACCTTGCAGCGTATCGCCGCAGAGTCGGTGGTACTGTTGGTCCAAGACACGACGTTCCTGAGTGATATCCGCGATTTACAGGGACGAGGGGTGGGCACGCTGCGCTTGACGAAACGGGCGGAGTACCTGTTGCATCCGAGCGTCGCGTTCAGCGAAAGCCGAGTGAATTTAGGGGTGCTGGGTCATCACTTCTGGCAACGTCCGCAAGAACGGACCGGTCGGCGGCGCGAGCGTTGTTTGCTGGAGGAAAAGGAAAGCTATCGGTGGTTGCTGGGCTATGACATGGCCTGTGCGCTGCAGGTGCTGAATCCGGACACGTTGGTGGTGAATGTAGCGGACCGGGAAGGCGATATTTATGAGTGGTTTCTAGCCGGTGAATTCGATGAGGAGGTTCCGGATCGGGCCGGTTATCTGATCCGGGCCAAGTGCAACCGTCGGGTGGCCCCCGGTGAGAACGGTTCCTTGTGGGAACGGTTGGCGCAGGCGCCGGTGCTCGGTCAAACGACCGTCTCGATCACGAAGCGTCCCGGCCGTCGGGCACGGGTCGCGACCTTGCACGTCCGCGCGCGGACGGTGACATTCCATCGGGCACATCGCCGGGGTAGAAATCCAGCCCCGGTGACCGTCACGGCGGTTTATGCCCGGGAAGCGCGACCGCCCGCCGGAGAAACGGCGCTGGAGTGGATGTTGTTGACGAACCTGCCGGTGGATCATTTTGCCGCCGCCCAACGGTTAATCGGCTGGTATCAAGCCCGCTGGGAAATCGAATTGTATTTTCGCATCCTCAAGCAAGGGTGCCGGATCGAAGACCTCCGACTGGAAACCGCCCAGCGATTGGAGCGGTGCATCGCGGTGTACTTGATCGTCGCCTGGCGGCTGCACTATTTGACGCAGATTGCACGGTCGCGAGCGACCGCGCCGTGTTCCCAGGTATTCAGTCCGGCCGAGTGGCAGACGATCTATGTGTTGCAGAAGCAACAACCGCCTCCGAAGGAATCGCCGTCCCTGCGAGAAATCGTGCGGATGTTGGCCCAGTTGGGTGGCTTTTTGGCGCGCAAAGGCGACGGTGAACCCGGACCGGAAACCTTGTGGCGGGGTTTCAACGTGTTGCGGCAGTCCATGCGGGTTTTAGAGATTACGACTACTGTCAGCCAGCGAGCATAAACTTGTGGGTAAAACCCAGCGGGGGGCGTCCGCCTACGCTTCCGGTGCGTGAGCGGCTTCTTATGACACTGGAATACTGGCGAGAATATCGCACATATCTTCACATTGCCCAAGGACGCGGCGTGAGCGAGAGTTCCGCTTGGCAAAGCATTCGCTGGTGCGAGGATACGCTGATCAAGAGCGGCCAGTTTACGCTTCCGGGCAAGAAGAGCCTGCGTGAGAGCGGTAGAAATTATGAAGTTGTGCTGGTTGATGCGACAGAGACCCCTGTGGAACGTCCCAAAAAAAGCAACGCCGCTGTTATTCGGGCAAGAAAAGACGACACACGCTGAAGACGCAGGTCTTTGTTGAGCAGTCAAGCGGGCGCATCATCTGTCTGGCGCATGGAAACGGTCGCCGCCACGACTTCCGGCTGTTCAAAACCTCGAAGGTCCGTGTTCATCCAGAGACGGAAATCCTTGCCGATAGCGGCTATCTTGGGCTGCACAAGACGCACAAAAACACCTCCTTACCCAAGAAACGTAGCAGGAAAGTCCCCCTGACCCGTGCCAACAGAAAGCAAAATCGCGCACAATCAAAACGGCGCGTCCGCATCGAAAACGTCAACGCCGCCCTCAAACGCTTCCACATCCTTGCAGACAAATACCGGAACCGAAGAAAACGCTTCGGCCTCCGATTCTCCCTCATCGCCGCTCTCTATAACAAAGACCTGCCAAAATAAGGTTTCGAAAGAGGTCTAT
>JBAOHI010000036.1:0-22518 GCA_037045535.1 Candidatus Competibacter sp. | reverse complement strand
GCCGATTCCAATACTCTCCGCTTAAAATCAGAAAACTCCTTGTATTCATCTCGGTTCAATCCAAAAATTCCCCTCAATTCTTTCATGCTAAACGTGATCTCTTTTCTGTTTTTTCCTAAAAATGACCGCCGAAATTCAAAAAACCGGATGGTATATTGACCCTTGAAACGTAAAATGTGACGAAGTTCATATTTGGTGAAATACGATTGCAATTGCAGGAGGAGCGGTTTTAACAACGGATCAAAATGCAAGATGACCGTTCCCTCGCCAATCTTATACTTCGCGCCCGACAACCATGCGGTTTGGATGAGGGTATTGGACGCCGGATCGTGAAACTCCAATCCCTTTGTGGTCAGTTTTTTGGTGATGCTCTGTAAGACTCCATAGGGGTCTTTATGTTGCATTCCCATGAGTTCGGCCAATTCTTTTACGTGGAACTCATAATCCTTAAAATCTTCATCCTCTCTCTGTATCTGCGAAATCAGGATTTTAATGATTTTTTGCTCTTCCACCGAGAGTCGGTATTTCGCTTCCACCAATTTGTTGTGCTGAACCACCAACGACTTTTTATTCACTTCTATAACCACATTCTTTTGTAACTGATTATGCTCGGATCGCGCGGTCCCGCTTTTAAAAAAGCTCAATCCCTGACGACAGCGACGCGCAACAGCCGACCCTGAAGTTTTTTACCAGTCTAGTAAACTGTTTAATTTTTGTACAGACAACAAATATTTTTGTCCGACTATCTGCCCGATCTGCCCTATGGGGCAGGGGCTCAACCCATCCTGTGTCAGGGGTAACGCACCCTCTATTGGGAAACTCTCCTGCTCACGCCCCAACCAACCCATCCTGTGTCAGGGGTTAACCCATCCTGTGTCAGGGGTTAACCCATCCTGTGTCCGGAACTTACCCATCCTGTGTCAGGGGTTAACCCATCCTGTGTCCGGAACTTACCCATCCTGTGTCAGGGGTTAGGCCGATTTTTTCTTTTAAATCAAGCACTTGCGCCCGCCTAAAACAAAACACAAAACAAAACAAAAACAACAACAAGGGCTCGCTGCGCTTCGCCCCCCAAAATCTGTTGTTGTTTTTTAAAAACCCAAAGACCCAAACCCGATGCCAACCCTCCCCACAGCATCACTCCACAGGGGCACGCTGGAGAGCGTGGGGATACATTGACTGTACCAGTCAATGATATGTCGAGCTGTCAACGGGCTAAGCCCTTCACAGGGCTTGCAAACGGGTTCCCCCCCGTTGTCGGGCTTGCGCCCGACCCCGCTGGTTTTTCCTCTTCGAGGCTGTCGGGTTCGCCACTGCTCACCAAAAACCAGCGGGGTCGGGCGCTCGATGGTGCAAGCCAAGCCTCATCCCGCTCCCGGCGGGAACGAGCCTTGGGCACCATCGGCGCCGACAACGGGGGGGAACGGGTTCCAACGCCACCCCTCCCTCACGGGAGGGGAACGAGCGCCCTCCCACCCCTCGGCAACGAGGGGGCGCTCGACCGCTGCCCACTCCCAGCGGGCCGCTCCCACCTCTGCACAGAAAGAGGCGACTAAGCATCTGACAGTCGCCTTCAGCTCACGCCAACCAATTCACCGAACTCCTTTCATCCCCATCGCGTCCAAGCAACCTCCAAACCCTCGCACCAGGATGCGCCCAGGACGCGCGAAACGTGCCCAGAACGCGTTTTTCCCGCTCACTGGTATCCTTTTCCACTCCAAGAGGGAGAACGTCTCACAGACCCCTTTTTGCGCCGTTCCGTAGAGGACCGGTTTTCACGGCATTTTCCCTATCCCCACTCATACCCCGTCACCCTTCTTCTTCTGCGGGAGAATTGGGGAATAGAGGGATTTTTTTCATTCGTGATTTCCCGAAATCCGCCGGGGGATCTATACTCGAACCACTGACATGACGAGAGGGGCGACCTTCTCCCGATCATCGGTCTTGAGTACCAGCTCCTGTTCCGTGCCGCTTCGTCACCCCACACGAATGGCGGTACAGGGGCAGTCTCCGAACAACAAGGGCAAAGAACGGGACTCCCTTCGCGAGCGCAGGTGATTTCCCTTGTTCCGCCGGCTCGCGTGGAACAGGGGCGCGTTCTCAAGACGGGCTCAGCACGCGGCATACCGATTCGGGCATGATCTCCGGAGGAATCATGAACGGCGTTTTCGAGCGGCTTTTCGCGCTCGCGCTTGGTCTTTTATTCGCGGCTCCGGTCGAGAGCCAACAACTTCTCATTTTTTCCGGCGATCCTTTCGTCGGCGAGTTCGACCAATCCGCTCCCTCGTTTTTTCTCTTCGACGGTCCCGGCGAGCATTTTGCCGGGTACGACGCGCCGCCCGTTCAGAAGGGACAGCGGGTCGAGATCGTGGCCGGCACATCGGACCGGCGCTGGTACCGGGTGCGGTGGCACGATCGCGGCGAAACCTTGATCGGCTGGGCGGAGGGGCGCCATTTCACGGTCCGAGGACGGCGATCCGAGATGGACGCTTTGGCGCGAGCGGAGCAGGAGCGCGCGGTTCAGGAAGAACGCCGGGAAGCGAAGCGCCAGAAAGAAGAAGCGGCCCGCCGGGAGCGTGAGGAACGAGAGCGAGCGGCGCGCGAGGCAGCGGAACGGGCGCAACAGGAAGCGGCCCAGCGCGAACGCGAGCGACAGCAGGCGGAACGGGACCGGGCGGCATTTCAGGCGGCGCGCGAGGCAGCGGTCCGGCAGGAAGCGGCGGAACGCGAGGCGGCGGCGCGACGGCGAGAGGAAGAAATCCGCCGGGAGCGCGAGGCACAGGAGCGAGCGAAACAAGTGGCGCTCGAACGGTTCCACTGGAGGGGAAGACACGAAACGGAATTTAACGCACCCTAAGCCGCCATGGCGAAGTCCGTGGCCCGCAAAGGTCTGAACTGGTCCGGCCCCATTGATGGCTCGACTTCCCAGTGGTAATCGCCGGTTAGGTTGATGTGCGCCCAGCCCAGCGGCGACAGGTGCGCGAGATCGGTCGGTCCGGGTTCGATCCCTTGCTTTCGCAGGTGGTCCAGGGCGCGCTGCAGGTAGACGGTGTTCCACAGGATGATGGCGGCGACCAGCAGATTGAGGCCGCTCGCCCGATAGCGCTGGTTTTCGTAGGAACGGTCCCGGATTTCCCCGAGTCGGTTGAAGAACACGGCCCGTCGCAGCGCGTTTTGCTGCTCGCCCTTGTTGAGCCCGACATGGCTGCGACGGCGCAGTTCGGGGTCATGCAGCCAGTCGAGCGTGAAGAGCGTGCGCTCGAGTTTCCCGAGTTCACGTAGCGCATGGGCCAGACCGTTCTGGCGGGGATAGGCGGCGAGCTTGCGCAGGATCACAGAGGCCGTCACCGTGCCGGTTTTGATCGACATCACCAGGCGCAGAATGTCCTGCCAGTGATCATGGATCGCCCTCATATTAATCGGGCCGGCCACCCATGGCGCAAGTTCCGGCGGCACGATCACGCCGGGTATCGTGTAGAGGCGTTTCTCCTTGAGATCGCGGATACGCGGCGCGTAGCGAAAGCCAAGCGGGCGACACACGGCGAAAAGATGATCCGAGAATCCGCCGGTGTCGGTGTAGTGCTCGTCAATGACGAGACTGCTTTCGTGGTAGAGCAGCCCGTCCAAGACGTGCGGCGCTTCATGGGCGGTCGCCGCGATGACGTTCGTGTGATACGGCCCGAACCGATCCGAAAGGTGGGTGTAGAACTTCACGCCGGGATCTTGACCGTAGTGCGGATTGGCGTGACTGTGGACCTCACCGCGCCCGCTGGCGCGGAAGAACTGCGCATCCGATGACGACGTGGTGCCGGCTCCCCAATGAGCGGACAGTGGCTGACGGTGCTGCGCATCGATTAATCCGGCGAGCGCCCGGGCGTAGCATTCATCTCGAATATGCCAGTCTGCCGTCCAAGTGAGCTGCCGCCAGCTCATCGCACGACAGGCCTCGGACATGCGCGCGAGTCCCAGATTAATGCCGTCGGCGAGCACCGCCGCCAACAACGCGTGCCGATGCTTCGGGGGTGCCAACGTGCGCAAGTGTACAAAGTGATCGGCAAGATGGGTCCAGCCGTCCACTTCCGAGAGCAGCTCCGTGATCTTGACGTGGGGCATCAGCGTGTACGCCTGTGCGGAGAACTCGACCGCAGACGCCGGCGTGTTCTTCTTCAGAGGTGAAATGCGCAGCTGGCCATTCGCGAGCGAGACATCCGGTAAGGAATGATTTCGCGCCTTGGCCGCCACGTCATCCATCTTGGTTTGCAGGCAGTGCCGACGCTCGGCCATGTAGGAGGACAAATCGGTGTCGATGTCGAGTGGCAGCGGCTCCTGCTGCATCTGCACGAATACATCGTTCGGGATCAGAAAGCTCTCGAAGTCCCGGTACTGTCGGCTTCCCTGTACCCACACGTCGCCGGCGCGCAGCCGATCGCGCAGTTCCGAGAGGGTGCATAGCTCATAGAAATGTCGATCGATCAAGCCTCCCGGTCGAAACACATGCGGACGCCAGCGGGGTTTTACGAAGCTCGTGGGTGCAACCTCGGGCATCGTGCGTTTGCCACTGGCATTGAGTTCGCGCAGCAGATCAAGGCCCCGCAGGAGATCCGTAGCCACCGGCGCGGCATGAAACTCAAATTCTGCCAGTAGCAGGGGTGCGAACTTGCGCACGCTCGCGTACCGGTCATCCAAGAGTGCCAGGTCATCAAACGCCTCTGGCTGCGCGAGCCGATGGGCTTCCGCCACCGTCGATTCGAATCGGTTCCACGGCAGGACGCCCTCAATCGCGGCAAAGGCATCGCCGCCTGCAGCCCTGGCCGCGATCAGCGCCTCGCCGACCTGCGCATAGAGCCGCAGTTTCTCGTTGATGGCCTTGCCGCTGCGGTGAAATTCATCGGCGTGCGCGCGTTCTGTCTTCTTGAACAGACTTCCGAGCAGATGCTCGAACATATTGATCGCTTCATCCGTTAGTGTCGCCGTCAATTCCAGTACCAGGGCGGTCAGGGTGGCGTAACGGTGGAGCGGTTCGAGTTCGGCCAGGTGCTGCACGGTGCTCCGACCGCCCTCACGCGCGAGTTTGAGCCAGTGATTTTGATGGATGCGGGTGGCGCGCTCCGGTTCGATGCCCAGCGTGCGCACTTGGCGTAGCCGCTCGATCAGTTTGGGGAAATTGCCGACCGTGGCGGCATAGGCCGTTTGTCGTAACCATGCCAGCGTGCTTTGGCCACCGCCGGCACGGACGGTGAGCAGTCGATCGAGCGCGGTGAGCTGCGCGTCCGTCAATCCGGCGGTGAGCGTGCGCCACAACTGGCGGTGCGCCCGGGCCCGGACCTCTCCACAGAGGCGTTCGAGGGTCGGCAGCGGTGGAACCATGATGCGTTGCGTCCGCAGCGCATCCAGCGCCATCGCCACGAGCGTGGCGCCCGTCTCGGTGGCCAGCGCCGTTGGCAAGAGCGAAGCCGCCAGTTCACGATACCGTCCGCGCGTGAACGGCCGGTAACCGAACGTGGTCTGGATTTCCGCAAGATGCGCCCGCCGCGTCTGGTCGCGTTCGGCATAATCGGCGAAACGCGCCGGATCGAGCGCCAGTTGTTCGGCCACGAAAGCCAGCATCGCGACCGGTGGCGCTTCGCCTTGCCGCAGGGTCCGCCCTGGAAATCGCAGGTAACAGAGCAGGACGGCGAACCCGAGTCGATTGGCATCGCCACGCCGCCGATCGATCAGCGCCAAATCCTCGGCATCCAGGGTGTAATGACGGACGATCCCGCGCTCGTCAGTGACCGGTTCCATGAAGGCGAGCCGCTGCGGCTCGGTCAAGAGTTCTCGACGCGGCATGGGTGTCCCTTTTGAAGTACTCTATAAATGGGTCGCCATTCTGCCACGGCCGGATGCGGGTTTTCGGGACGCTGATTCAAGAGGGTTCAATTGGGACAGAGAGCGGCGTTGTATTGCCGAGTATCGACGAAGGACCAAACCTGTGCGCGGCAGGAAGCCGACCTGCTCGCCTTTGCCGACAAAGCCGGCTACAGCGTTATCGGCGTGTGGAAGGAAACCGCTTCCGGAGCAAAGAGCGACCGGGTGGCGCGCAAGGAAGTCCTCGCGCGCGCTCAAGCACGCGACATCGACGCGGTTCTCGTCACCGAACTGACCCGCTGGGGCCGCTCTACGCTGGATCTCTTTCACACATTGAACGATTTGCAGTCGTGGGGCGTCTCGGTGATCGCCCAGACTGGACTGCAGTTCGACCTCAGCACGCCCCAAGGCAAACTGATCGCCTCGCTGATGGCCGCCTTGGCCGAGTTCGAGCGTGATCTGCTGCGCGAACGCGTGCGCTCCGGCATCGCCGCCGCCAAGGCGCGGGGTGTCGTCTTCGGGCGTCGGCCTGGCCAGCGCATCAAGGCGGATCAGTATGCGTCGCGCGTTCTGAAACTGGTCGGTGACGGACAGTCTTACCGGGAAATCAGCCACCGGCTCGGCATCAGCAAGAACACCGTGCTCGATATCGTGAAGCGCCATCGCACGGCGAGCGCCACTGCCTCGTAACGATGCAATGATGGGCGATTTCGACGTCGCACTAATGGCTGAAATGGCTCATCTTGTCCTCCAGCCTCGACGATCCGAGCAACCTTCTGGCCCCAGACGCGGTGGCTGACGCTTTAGAGTGCGTAAATTTCCGTTTCGTGTCTTTCCGTCTATTACGCGACGAGCCTCCACGAGCACGCCCATTGGACGGGCGCTTCGCACCGCCTGAACCGGGATTTCTCGGGGCGGTTCGGCGATGCGTCGTATGCGGCCGAAGAGCTGGTGGCGGAACTTGCGGCGGCGTACCTGTGCGCCCAGCTGGCGATTCCGGGCCGCCTCCGGCACGCCGAGTACCTCGGTTCGTGGATCAAGCTGCTTCACGACAACCAGCGGGCGATCTTCGCCGCCGCTTCGCGGGCGACGGATGCGGCGGGGTATTTGAGCGGGCGGGGCGGAGCGAGCGTTTCGGCGGGGGCGGAGGAGGACGGGGAGGAGAGGCCATGAGCGCCCCCTTCGTGTCGTTCCGGGCGGTGAAGGACGCGGTGACCATGCGCCAACTCCTGGAGCGCTATGGGCTTTTGGATTCCCTGAAGCGGCGCGGGGCGGACGGTTTAACCGGTCCGTGTCCGATTCATCAGGGAACGAACCCGACCCAGTTCCGAGTGAGCCTCGCGAAAAACTGCTGGAACTGTTTCGGCGGCTGCGGAGGCGGCAATGTGCTCGATTTCGTGGCGGCGATGGAGGCAGCGGACCTCCGGAAAGCGGCGCTCCTGGTGGCTGAGTGGTTCGGGGTGGAAAGTCAGGCGGAGAAACCGTCGCGCCCCGGCGTGGTAAAGCAGCGGAAAACACCACCGGAAAGGGAGGTGACCGCCGCTACGCCGCCAACCGGCATCGCCGAACCGGCCATGCCGTCCGGGGAGGGGGAGACGGGAGACAACCCACCGCTCCGGTTCGCGGGGCTCAAGGATTTGGACGCCGGCCACCCCTTTCTCGCCACCCACGGGTTTTCCCGCGAGGCGATGGAAGAATTAGGCGTCGGCTACTGCCGGAAGGGGCTCATGAAGGAGCGGATCGCCATCCCGATCCACAACGCCCGAGGGGAATTGGTGGCGTATGCCGGCCGGGCTCTCGACGAGTGTCCCCGGAGAGGGGGGGCGAGCGCCGAGCGGTACCGCTATCCGGACGGTTTCCGCCGGGAGTGGGAACTCTACAATGTCCACCGAGCCTTTCGGGCGCGGAAAACCAATGGCTGGGGGGTTCTGGTGACGGAAGATTTTCTGGACGTGTTCCGTTTGTACGAGGCGGGCTACGAAAACGCCGTGGCGTTCATGGGGCGGCGCGTTTCATCTCGCCAGCACGAACTGCTCTTGGGCGCGGCGGGGCGAAAATCCGGGCTCACGCTCTTCTTGGAAGAGGGGGCGGGGCTCTCGGATATCCTGCTGTGTCTGGCGCGAGACTTCGCGGTGCGGCTCATTCCCCGCCGGCCGGAAACGCTCACGGTGGCGGAAATCCGAAATCTCTTGGAAAACCCGTAACGGGTTCCCGAGCGCTGTTTCCCCCAAAAGATCGGGGGACAGGCTCACAGCCGGTGTTCAATGCAACGCCGGCTTTTTTCTTTTCTCGACGGCGGGCAGTGAATGTCCGAGTGGGAAGCGCTAAAATCCGGTAAAGTCTTGATAATTTGACACATTACAAACTTCTTGTTATAAATAAATATAAGTAGTTATTAGAATAAACTTTTTCTACAGAGGGCTATGAGCATGGCACGAACGTACAAAACAGTCGCTTTTTCCATTCCACCGGAGATGGCGGAAAAAATGGAAAAAACCGCTCGGGAAAAACTGCTGACGAAAAGCGAGTTTTTTCGAGAGATGTTTCGGATGTGGGAACAACAAGAGCAGTCTTCCCGTGAAGAACAGGTAAACCGTTTTCGCCAGCTTTCTCGGGAAGGGTACCAAGAGGCGAAATTGCTGGGAATAAACGCCGAAAATGAAGAAGAAATTAACAGCATCGTCTATGAGGCACGGCAGGCACGGAAGCGTGAAAACGGGGTTAAGAGTCGTTCTTGATACCAATGTATACCTCTCTGCTTTCCGCTACCCGAATGGTATACCGGCGCAGATTTTTGAAGCGGGGATTTTTCATCTCTACGAGCGGATTATTTCTCCGGCGATTATTGAGGAGTACGCGCGGATAAGCCGCGAAAAATTTAAAACAGCGGATGAGAAAATTGAGCGTGATAAAAAGATTATTATTCACGGGGCGCGGTTGGTAAAGCCCGATTTTGTGCCTCAAGCCGTTCCTGATGACGAGGACGATAATCATATTGTCGCTTGTGCGCTTGCGGGAAAGGCAAGCCTGATTGTTTCGGGGGACAAAGACTTGCTCCGGCTCAAGGAGTACGAAGGTATTCCGATAGTCCGTCCGATGGATTTTCTGCGGGCGTTGGGGAAATAGAGCACTCTCATAGTAGAAAGCCCTCTTTTCAAATAGGGAGTCTGAGCGTGTGCTTCGGAGTCGGCATCAGAAGGGTGTCCAGCCGGATCACCAGCAAGCCGAGTTCCGACGAGGGGTCGGAGACGATTTCGTAGCGGGCGCCGAAAGACGACCTTGATTTTTATATCGATTGAGTCGCTTGTGCCCATTCTATGAGATAACACACTGATTTGGTTGACAAAAAAACAAAGAGACTCTATGCTAGAAACAGTTTTAATCCGTTTTTAATGTATTGGTATGCCTATTACCCGCACCTACAAAACCATCGGGTTTTCGGTTCCGCCCGGAATTGCCGCCCAAATCGACGATCAGGCAAAAAAACTTCAACTGACCAAGAGCGAGTTTTTTCGAGATATGTTCCGCGCGTGGCAAGAAAAAAAGGAACGTGACCAAGCCTTTGAAGCCCTGGTGATGAAAGCCATTGCCGAAGTCAAAAAGGAGAAACAAACGAACCCGAAGACACCGAAGGAAATACTCGCCGACGTGCAAGACATGGCAGAAACCTTGTCGGCGCGAGCAAAAACTCTCGGACTAGAGATTACCGAAGCGGGAGACATCCTTCAAAAACCCGTATGACGTCGGCGGAAAAAGCACCTTCCGACAGGCGGTTTCGGGTTGTTCTCGATACCAATGTCTATATCTCAGCGTTGCGTTTCCCGAAATCCTCCTTATTTTATTTGTGGGAAAGTGCCATTCACGGTCACTACATTCTCATTACCTCACCCACCATCCTGAGGGAATTCGCCGAGAAACTCCGAGTGCGGTTCCAGGTGAGCGACCAAGAGGCAACGGATTTCGTAAAGAGGATCGCCAGAACCGCAACGGTGGTTCAGCCGACCAGTGTTCCCGACGCCGTTCCCAATGATCCAGACGATAATCATATTGTCGCTTGTGCGCTTGCGGGAAAGGCAAGCCTGATTGTTTCGGGGGACAAAGACTTGCTCCGACTCAAGGAGTACGAGGGTATTCCGATAGTCCGTCCGATGGATTTTTTGCGGGCGTTGGGGAAATAGATTGCTCTCGTAGAGAGAGCCCTCTTTTCAAATAGGGAGTCTGAGCGTGTGCTTCGAAGTTGGCATCAGAAGGGTGTCCTGCGATATCGCGCGAAAGCCGAGTTCCGACGAGGGGTCGGAGACGATTTCATAGCGGACGCCGAAGTACTTGACGACGCGGTCGATGCCGTCGGTTCGTACCCGTTCGACAACGGTGGGGAAATACCGCTCGAAGGTGTCAGCCAATTGGGCTGGATCGGCCATGGCGATTCCTCCACGAACGTAGCCCCCTGATGCAATGCCCGGGGGACGGGCTCCGTACGGTGGGGTGCGCCCTACGTTACCGCCGGTGTGCAATCCCTCTTTCGGGGCGGGCGGCAAGACGCCGGTATCGTAACGTCCATCTTGCTCCCCGATGAAGGGGAGCAAGACGAACGAGTGTAGTCATTTCATCACGGACACCGAGCCGAACCCGGGTGGGATCGGCCAACGAGAAGTTTAGTTGAAAAAAGGGTTATGGCGTAGACACCGAAGACTCGCCGAAAAACCCAACCAGCGGCTAGACAACATTGTGCAACAAGTTGTTGCACAATTTCATGCCACAGGTTGTGGCACAAATATCAAAGGCGAAAACGTCGCACAAGCGGTGCGACAAATCACCTATAATACTGAATATATTGACAAAAACCAGTGTTCTTCTATACTGAGCTTAAGTTTTCTTATGCATTATGACTCCCGGAACCAACAACCTGAAAGTGATCGGCTTCTCGGTCCCGACCGCCTATGCGGAGCGGGTCGATGCCATCACCCGGCGTGAGCGCCGCACCAAGCGAGCGGTGTTTGAGGCCATGGTCGATTTGTACGAAGAGACGCTCCAGAAACGAGAGCGACTGCTCCGAAACATGGATACCGCGATACAAGAAGCGCTGCGGGAGAAAGCGCTCGAACGTTTTGACGGTGAACAGTGGATGGCCGAGTGGAAAGCGCTGGCGCAGTACGGGTCGAAACGCGCGCAAGCCTTGGGAATGACCGACACGGAGCTAGAGACCATGTCCTATGCGGGGAGAAGCGCGGACCGAATTCAATAAGCTGTTTCTGGTGGTTCTCGACACCAACGTGTACTACTCGGCGCTCCATAGCCCGGCGGGTCCTCTTGAGGTACTGCTTGCGGCGGGGGTGAGGGAACGGCGATACCGCCTCCTCGCTTCACCCTTTATCCTCCATGAGCTGCACGAGAAACTCATGGAAAAATTCTTGTGGGAAGAATCCCAGGCGCTCTCGGCAATCAAGCAGATCGTCCACGCGGCGGAGCTGGTCCATCCACAAACGGTGCCGGCGGTAATATCCGATGATCCCGACGACGACTCCATTCTCGCCTGTGCCGTGGCGGGACAGGCCGACCTCATCGTGTCCGGCGACCGCCACCTCCTGCAACTCAAGGAATATGCGGGCATCCCGATCGTCCGCCCGATGGATTTTCTCCGGACGCTGGGACTTGCCTAAAACGAGTGGTAACGGGTTCTTGATGAATCGCCGGTGTTCAACGGAATACCGGCTTTTTTTGTTTCCCGATAGCAGGCAAACCAGACGGGGAGAACGGGCTCGATAATGGGTCAGCAAAACGCCCCCGCCAATGGGATTTTCTCCGGCAAGCGATTGAAGGTCTTCTGAAAAAAGAAAACGACCGGAAGGGTCTGTGTCCCGCTCGACAGGCAAAAAAAAGCGTGGCATGGCAGGGATGTCGAAACGCGGTATCAGCATTTCGAGACACTCGCGCTGGAATGGGTTTCGGGAAGGGTACTGTTTCGTATTATGTGAAGATATATTTTTGATTTTCCGAGTGTTTTTCTGGGTTGATACCCTTTATATTTATGCTGTAATACGTTCGCGGCATTACTAAAATCAAGCCCGCTGTGAGGCGGGAAGGGTAATGTTGCGGACTTTTAAGAAAGGCCGGACTGCCGAGGGCGACTGTCGTTATGAGGTTGCAGGAGGGGGTGCGGCTTTTTGTTTTAGATCATCCAATCAAATTACCTATGCCATAAACAGCGGGGAAGTGTATATCTATGAATATTAAAATCGTTGCGATATTCTTACCGAGCATTATGGTAATGCCAACATGGGCCGCCGAGTTGATTGTGGCAAATAACGGAGTGGACAGTTCGGCGTGCGGGTCTTCAATAGACCCCTGTCGAACCATCAATCGAGCGATTAATAATGCGAGTGACAACGATACGGTCATTGTAGGTCCAGGTCTTTACACGGAAACGTTGGAACTTGCAGGAAAATCTGACTATCGAATGATAGTAATCCAAAAACCGCTGACGGTGATTTCCCGCGATGGCGCTGGAGCGACGATATTGAGGGGTGAAAGGTCCGATGAGCGTGTCGTGTGGATTGAGTCTAATGATGTGACGTTTGGTGGCCCAAACCAAGGTTTTACACTCACCAACAGTAACACCGAGCGCGGGGGATATGGACTGTTTATCTATCAAGGAGCTTGGACTGGAATAACCGTTCAAGATAATGTTGCGACCGGTAATGGAATCGGTTTTCACTCAAGCAGCAGCGGCAGTGTTACGTTTTTGAAGAACGTCGCTCATGGAAACAATAACGGTTTCTGGTGTGGCGAAGAGTCCAGTGGAAACCAATATATCACCAATTTTGCCACTCGTAACTATGACAACACCGGCTATGGAATTGGTTTTGGAGTTGCGGGTAATCAAAATAGCTTTAGAGCTAATTTAGCGAGCGATAATTTGTACGGTTTCGATATTCATGGCACGAATCATGAGTTCATTAACAATGCTGTGGTCGGTAACAGCACCGGATTTGAAGTTCGTGGCAGTGGCCATGTGATTAGAAGTGATATTATCGTAGGTAATAAAGAAGTTGGCATTAATGTCCCTGATGCGGATAATGCAACCCTTGTTATTACTAAAAATAATATCTACGGTAATGATGTGTACTGCGGCATCAAAAATGATGATGCTACGAATCCGGTCCTCGCTCCCAATAACTATTGGGGAGCCGCTACGGGTCCAGGAGACGATCCGGCGGATAAGGTTTGCGGTCTCGTAACCGTTAAGAACTTCGCTGTAACAGAGTTTGACATCCCTGTGAGAGCGGGACGCTAAGAAACGGGCACAACCTGGTCAAGCGCCCTGCCGCTGGTTGAGGCAATGGAGTGAAGCAGGAGGCATCTGAGACGAATTCATCGCACAAGCTGTGCGATGAATTCCGATTCGCTCGATATTCCCACTCATGCTATTCTTGAGATGGTTATAGTTCTTCCCAGTGTATTCCTCTCAACCCAACCGGCACCCCCGGTTCTTTCTTCCGAAAAACTGTCCCAATAATGCCCATTAAAGGGACAGTAGACCTCCTTCGCCCCCCGAGAAACCCGCATGAAACCGACACCTATCAAAGACGCGTCAACTACTGTAAATGGGACAGTCCGACCCGCCGGACCTCCGAAGCGGGTGCCGAACCGCGACCGCCGGAGCCGGGAGCATTTGACCGAGGGGGAAGTGGACGAGTTGATGCGGGCGGCCAAGGCGCGGGGACGCTATGGTCACCGCGACGCCACCCTGATCCTGTTGGCGTATCGGCACGGCCTGCGGGTGTCGGAACTGGTCGCGCTCCGCTGGGATCAGGTGGACCTGAAGGAGGGAACGCTGCACGTCAACCGGATCAAGCGGGGAACGGCGAGCGTCCATCCGTTGCGCGGACCGGAACTGCGGGCCTTGCGGAAATTGGAGCGGGAAGGGCCGACCGGCGGGGCGTATGTCTTTGCGAGCGAGCGCGGCGGACCGATCACGGCGGCGGGGTTTCGCAAGCTCCTGGCGCGGGCGGGGGAGGAATCGACGGTGGGTTTTCCGGTGCATCCGCACATGCTCCGGCATGGCTGTGGCTACAAGCTGGCGAACGACGGCCACGATACGCGGGCGATCCAGCATTACCTGGGGCACAAGAATATTCAGCATACCGTGCGGTATACGGAATTATCGGCAGAGCGGTTCAAGGGGTTTTGGAAAGACTAAACGGTTTTAAATGAATCGTACGATTACATTCTCTTTAACTGACCTCATAGGTGTTAGGCCGAACTGCTGATTCGGGTTTGCTATTTGCCAGCATTCGCGGGACGAACACGGATTTCCTTTGTTACCGCTGTGTCAGAAGGAGTGCATCCATTTCCATCGCAAGTCCAAACACCTAAATCTGCGCTGATGTAAGCTTTTCCGTTGTGCCACACTTGGAAATTTGGATCAGGATAAATATCAAGCAACAATTGTTGCTCCGTACCGTCGCATATGAGAGAAATTTGGCTATCATTGTAGTAGCTTCCTATCGCGATTCTCCCCCCGCTAAGTTGTCTAACAGTAATATTTAGAGTAGTAAATGAATCAGGTGGACAAGAGAATGTACCCTTAATAGTTAAAGCGACTCTGTCTGTTAGACTAGCATCAGAGTCGATTGCCAAGGTATCTCCAGCCTGCGCCAATGCTAAATTCAAAAAGCCCAGCAGGGTACCAATTAAACTGATTAAAAACATTCTCTTCATAATTTCACTCCTTCTTTTCTCTTCAATAAACAAACTACCAGAGGTAGATCATGGCACTCATGGTTGCTACTCGTAGATGCGCCTCCATCATTTAAAGAGACGAGAGTGTTCACATATAGATAGACATTGCGGTTTTCTGGTATTGGGCGAAGGTTTCGGGATGGGCGAGGGCATGCCAGAGGCGCAGGGAGAGGTTGATCATCTCATCCTGCTTGCTCACGACCTTGGTCCGGCGCGTGAATCGGCCCAGGTGGTGGCGGGTATTCGAGTTGTCCTGTTCGATAGTGACGGTGTGCGTTTTACCGATCCGGTGCCGTTCGGCGGGCAACACCTTGGCGAAGGCATCCCAGTCGTCGGTAAAGAAGCGGCAGCCGGTCAGGTGCCGGACTTTGGCGTAAAGCCGGCGGAAGGTGCCAGCATCACGACCGCCCACAACCCAGGCGACACTTCGCCGTGAGCCACGATCCAACGCCTTGATGATCCATCGCTTGTTTTTTTTGATCCGACAAAATGCCACATCTCGTCGAACTCCATCTCGCAGATGCCGCCGGGCACTTCCGGTTCGCCCAGCCGCTCGGCTTCGGCCCGGATCCAGTGATAGGCCGTCGTGCGGGACACCCCAAACAGTTTGCCCAAAAAGCCGAACGATGCTTTGCCCAGCGCGTACAAGATCACGGCGAGCGCCCGTTGGGCCGTTCGGTTCGGGGCCGTGCGCCGGTCGCCCAGCACGTAGTTCAAGCCGCAGCGTCTGCACCGGTATCGCTGAACTCCGCGTACCCATCCATTCTTGATGGAATGCGTCGAACCGCATACCTTGCACGTCATAGCCCCCTCCCCATCGTGTCATGTCGTTGGAAACAGTATAGCAATGACCTATCTTTAGTGAACACTCTCAAAGAGACTACGGTGATGATAGCTGGTTTTACTCACCAGCCGTGAAGGTTTCTATCGCCAACAACGGCCGAATGACTGTTTCAATGGCACCTTGGGTAAAATAGCGTCGCAAGTTGTCCTGAGTCAGGGCATTGCCAAGAGCGGCCATGACCATACCTTGATCAAGCGCCAGAACCGTGCCTGATACCTCACCGGTTTGCACGTTCACCGAACTCCAAAACCCCCATTGCTCGTCGAAGATTTTTGGGAAGGCGAGACGCAGATGGTTCAGATTTTTAAAAGTCGCCTGTGGAGCGAAACGGAGCGCCAGGAAAGCCGCGTGGGGCGCGACGATTCCGTTGGTATAGGGAGGCTGTGGAATGGGTTGAGGGTTCCGGTTTGGACAACTACCAAAACCATAATCCACCAAGGTATTATCGTTATTCGAAGCGTAACCGACATCCCACATCCCAATGGCATCGACACCGTATATCCCATAGTCACCCGTGGTGCTGGAAGGATTCGTGGTCGGCGAGAATCCCCAGAAACCATATTGCGCTTCCGTTAATCCATGCAGTATTTGGGCTTGCACATACAAGGGATGGTTGACACCCCAACTCTGAGGCCCCCACGTTTCTTCTGGCACCAACAACGGCACCATGAGCGCCTCGAACATACTGCCTCCCCAGCTCGGCACCAGTTTCATTCCCATATAACGATAAGTACCCTCGAACACACTTACGCCTAGATAAGTCTGTTCCTCACCTTCCGGCTTCATTTCCTGCCAACTCCAATCGCAGGTATTCGGGAACGTACGCCATGGTTTAAAATAGTGCGTCGCCGGGATGCTGCCCATCGCAATGCCAATGTAACTGGCAATACGTGGCTCGGTATTCAGGATATCATAATGCCAGTCGGTGGGACCTTTCTTGTCACAGTCTTTGGATGTGGGCTTGGGTGAATAGCCACCATAGAGTAAACCGACCTTCTGATCGTAATACAGCCCGAAGTCCATATCCTTTAGAATGGCATAAGCTTCTTCGCGGAGTTCGGGAGCACCGTTTATTACCATAATCAGTGCCGCAGCGAGCCAGCCATTATCAACAGTCGATAGAAACGGACAGGTTTCCGTTGGTTCGAGCGTCACTGGATCGTACCAGTTATAGAACTGTCCTCTATAACGGTCCATGGTAGCAAGCGATTCCAGAGTCGTAGCTAAACGCTTACGCGCTTCATTCGACGTGATCAAGTATAAATCACGGACCGCTAAAACGCTCCAGATGTAAACACCGATGTTGGTAGGTGAGGTGTATCGGGCATAACCCTCGTTGACACTATAATTATCGGCGGGAATCCCATTTTGGTTTTGTGAGGTAAGTTTTACAAATGTCTGCCAGGTAGCGGCAGCATAATTACGCAAGACGAGTTGTTGCCAACCCTTTAAAGGGTCTGTACCAATGGTTTCAAGTTGTTCTTGCGGGTGTGAAGGAAGTGAGATTCCCATAATTAGGGATATCAGGAGTGCGTCGAGAAGGCGTCGAATCGTTGGCTTCATTATTTTTACATTCGAATAAGTCATTAGATTGCCTCTAATGGGGAGGGAAAACCACCGCCTGTAGGTATCAGACAACGTACCTGGTTCATCTTCCATACCTCATCAGCTATCTTCCAGCGAAAAGAAGTTACGCGACCGCATCAATTGAGGGGTATCAAACCATACGGCGGTTTTTCTCGATCGCCGAGACCGCCTACCCGCCCATCCCACCGGTGCATGAACTCGGCGAGCAGATAAATGACCGCCCCCGATACGACCCACGCCGACGGCACCCCGGTTTGGAATAGAGCGAAGTGAAACGCGGCGCCCAGCCCCGCGATCCAGCCGTAGGGAGTCAGACAGGCGATGGGTAACCGCATCCGCAAGAGATCGCGGAGCATCCCGCCGCCGGCGCCGGTTAGAAACCCAAAGAAAGTGGCGATCGCCAACAGGGTGAGGGCGGAGTTCGCACCCCACCGCAGCGCCTGTTCCGCCCCGAGCGGCACGAATACCGCCAGCGCGATCCGATCCGCGACATCCCAGCACGCTTCGCAGCGCACGCAGACCTTCGGTTCCCACAGCAAAACCAGCAGCACTCCCAGGCCGATGGCCATCCCATAAAGACCGTTGTCGATCCAAAACAGCCGATCCGGTTCCACCCCCAACAGGAACGTACGAACGGTTCCACCACCTACCGCCGTCAGGAACCCCCCCACCACGCCGATCATCAAGGCAATTGTGGGATGGACCGGCTTGAACTGACGATAGCTGACCAGACTGCCGGTGAAAGCGAAGATCGCGGTGCCCGCCAGATCGGCGGCGGCACGGGCGTTTTCGATTCCACCCGCAAAACACACCCATAAACCCACGAACAAAAAACTTCCCACTACTGGAGAAGGATAATCCCGCCAGGTGGTGGTAAAATTAAAGAAAAGACCTGATTCTTTTGTAAAACTCAATTGCGCATTTATCGCTCGACCGAGATGTTGATCCACGATAAATCCTCCTATGGTGCTTGGAAATCAATATGAGCGAAACCCCGCACCGGTCCTGTTATCTATCGAGCGCAATGATTCGACGCCCGTGGAACTTCGTTTGGATTTGTTCAATACGTATAAAAGTAGGTTTATCAGGAGAACTGTCGATTGCAACCAAGTAAATAACTCGGGAATACGGCGTTCTCGATACATGAAATAAAATCCTCCCGTAAATTTTCCTGTGATCCGAACTGCGAGCCGAGCAAGCGCGGTTTACCTTGCTCGGCAAGATCGATAGGTTAAATCAACGAATGGAAGGGACTTCCCCGTCCCGAGTTAGCGGTGGAAGCCGGGTAGCGGAAGCGGTCATGACCATGGTATTACCCTGATCGGCCCGCCCCGACTCAACCCCAGTTGGCAGGCAAAAGTGGCGGTGGGTTACGAGCTGGATCGGTTTGAAATCGACTGGAATAGGCGCGGGTCCGCTGTCCGCAGAGCAAATTTTCATCGATATGGAATGAACGGACCGATTCCACCGGCCATCCCTCCGTCGCGGTGCGGTTCCGGCAAGCCAACTGCCACCCCCAGCCGATTCTCGCCTTCGACGCGAATCCAGCGCACACTTCCGGTCAAGTTGAAACCCAAGGTCGCAGCAGCTTCGAGCTCCGCATCGCCGCGCAAGTGGGTGACAAATACCTCCGACCGGCCAGGCGCTTCCAGTGTCCGGCGGGCAAGGATGAAGTTGAGATCGGCGCCCGCCTCTCGCAAAACGGACAGGATATTCGCCAAACTCCCCGGTTTATCTTCGATACTGGCAGCCCACACCTCGACACGTTCGACCAACAGGTTCATATCCGCGCTCCTCTTCTTCGTTCGATGGTTGCAGATGCGCTTATTTCGCGATCCTCGCGATCCTGGAGGGTTCCGGCCCGATGGTAGATCGGTGATCTCCACCAGGCAGAGAGATATCCTAAAAACCGAACGTGTTCGGATGCTCCCCATCGCGAACAATCCGTCGATGAATGAGCGGGGCTTGAGTTTGGTGTCAGGCGAAGCCTGTGCGATCACACCCATCGAACGGCTTTCGCTTTCCCGACGTGAACCCGTCCCGCCATTTGACAAAGCACGCTACTGTTATATACTGTATAATACATTACTAAACAATTAGTTATAGGGGTATGGACGTGGCTCGACGATACAAAACACTGGGATTTTCGGTACCGCCGATGATCGCCACCCGCATTGAGGAAGTGGTGCGGGAGCGACAGCTCACGCGCAGTGAGTTGTTTCGCGAAATGTTTCGGGCATGGGAAAAACTGGACCGGCAGGCGCGTCTTGACCCCGATTCGGACGAGGCGATTTTGAAGTTGGCGGCGGAAGAGAAGGAAAAGGAGCGACTGAACCCAACCTCCGTAGAGGACGATATGCGATTCTTCACGGCGTTGCGGGAAGACTTGCATCAACGGGCGAGGGAACGGGGGTTAACGGTGACGGAAGACGGCGAAATCATTGAAACCGCACGGGTATGAGGGCCACAACGGGACTTCGGGCGGTGCTCGATACCAACGTGTATCTATCGATATTCGTGTTTCCCGAGTCGAGGATATTCGACCTGTGGCGGCTGGCGCGAGAAGGTCGCTATACGGTGGTGATTTCACCCTTCATTGTCCGCGAATTCATGGAAAAACTGCGAGAGAAATTCGGGGTTCCGACGGAAGCGAGAGAACTCATCAAGAGGAGGGTGCTTCGAAAAGCCGATATCGTGCAACCGAAAACCGTTCCGACGGTGATCGCCGACGACCCCGACGACGACCACATTCTCGCGTGCGCCGTGGCGGGTGAAGCGGCTATCATCGTGTCGGGGAATAAGCACCTGCTCCGACTCAAGGAATACGAGGGTATCCCCATCGTTCGTCCCATGGACTTTCTCCGCACACTGGGGAGCCCGTTCTCCGATCAGCCTTAACCCACCGCAACCACAGTTATGAGTACCGTCATCGCGATTGCCAACCAGAAAGGCGGGGTGGGGAAAACCACCTCCACCTTCAATCTCGCCTACGCCCTCACCCAGCGCGGGAAACGGGTACTGGTGATCGACGCCGACCCGCAGGCGAGCTTGACGATTTGCTACCGGCAGGACCCGAAGACGCTGGAAGGGCAGCAGAAAACCCTGTATTTCGCCCTCATGAAAGAGGTGCCGCTTGCGGACATCGTGATTCCCTTGGAAGAGGGGTTGTCACTCATTCCGGCGAGCATCCACTTGGCGAGCGCCGAACCGGAACTGGTGGCGCTCTGGGACAGCGCGAGCGTGTTGCGAACGAAACTGAAGAGTTTGGCGACGGACACGTTCGACTACATCCTATTGGACTGCCCACCCTCCCTGACCCTCCTCACCGTGAACGCCCTGGCGTGCGCGCACCTGGTGATCGTGCCGGTGAAAACCGATTACCTTTCCATCATGGGCATTCCGCTTCTGTTGGAAACCGTGGACAAATTGCGCCGGCATATTAACCCCCGCCTGCGCGTGTTCGGGGTGATTCCAACGATGTTCAATGTTCGGAACACGCACGACAACGAATGTCTGGCGGAACTGCACCAAACCCTAGAACCGAGAATACCCGTATTCGAACCGGTAAACCGAAGCACGGTATTCGATAAATCTCCCGTCGAAGGGAAATCCACCCTGGAACTCTTGCCGGACAACCCCGGCGTCCAAGTGTATAACTCGATAGCGGATCAACTCACCACTCTATGAGTAATACCAAATTCACCACCGCCCTTGGCGACCGAATCAAGAAGGATATGTTTTTCGGCACGTCGGCGGATTTTCCCCAAATCATCGAACTGAAACTCAACCAGATCGTTCCCAACCCCGACCAGCCGCGCAAAACCTTCCAGGAGGAGAGCTTGGCGGAACTGGCCGCCTCGATCCAGCAACACGGGCTCATCCAACCGATCACGGTAAAGCACCACGACGAGGATGACGACACCTACCTCTTGGTCGCTGGCGAGCGGCGGTTCCGCGCCTTCGAGCGGTTAGGGCGCGACACCATTCCCGCGATCATCACCACCGGCAATGCCGAAGAAATCGCCCTGATCGAAAACATCCAGCGCGAAGACCTGAACGCCTTGGAAGAGGCCGAGGCGCTGGAACGGATGATGGAGCGCCATCGGTATACCCAGGAACAGTTGGGACAAATCGTCGGAAAATCGCAAACCAATATCAGCAAGGCGCTGGGCATTCTCACGCTGCCGGAGACGATCAAGGCGGAGTACCGCATCCAGCCCAGCATAGGGAAATGGATGCTCATTGAAATCGCCCACATGAAGAGCGAAGCGGAACAGGTGGCCACCTGGAACGCCGTAAAGGAAGGCCGCTTGGCGACGGTCAAGACCGTGAAAGCCGCTCGCTTTGCCCACAAACCCACCCTACCGAAGCCGCCGGTCATTCTGGCGATGAAAACCGGCCAACGGTTTCTGAAGGCGCTGGACGACCTGAGGACTCCCCATCGCATTGCGTTGAGCGATGAGGAATACCGCGCGTTGGAAGCGCTCAAGGACAAGATCACGGTTATGCTGGACACGCTTGCCCCGGAAAACCCCGAGTCTCCTTCCCAGGGTGAAATATGAGACGTCTCATATTCCACAATACCCAGGCGCACGGAGCCGTATGAGACGTCTCATAATTCCCCGCTCCCGCAAATGAAAACGGCCTAGAACGGCCGTTTTCGCGCGTTAGACGCCTCCAGGAAACGCGCGGGGAGAAAGATTCCGTTCGCGGGTTGTCGCAGGAGGGGAGGGAAACACCCTCGTTGTCTTTGCGGTTAGAGTGCCTGAAGGTCTCGCGTGTCTTCCGGGCTCAAGGCGAGACCCGCCTGGTTGAGATACGCCTCCAACGTGAGGGGCGGGAGCTTGTGCTGCATCACGAAGGCGCGATAGTAGGGGTCCTCGAAGCCAAATTCCGGTTTGTGGGCGAAGCGGTTGGCGAGAATGCCGGAGAGCGTCCCCAGGAACTCTTCCTTGAAGCGCCGTTTGGTTTCCTCCGGAAGCTGTTCATACTGCCGGAGACCGTGGTTTTTCGCGTGCAGATTAAAATTCTCTCTGATCGCGCGGAGGCGCGCTTTTCGATCCTGCTCGACTTGCACTGCTTGCCGCCGCTCCTCGTGGCGCCGCCGCTCCTCCTGTTCGGAGTCTTTCCAATCCTCCTGAAGCGCTTTGATGACAAACCCCGCCTTGCTCTTCATTGGTCCCACATGAGCGTTCATAAGTGCAATTTTTTCCAGGATATAGGGCTCTTCGTACTTGACGACTAGTTCTTCCGCAACCGCTGGCGACATGCCGAAACCTACCAACATGGCGCTGGTTTTATCGCCTTTTTGTAGCATCAACGCGGGGGTTGCGATAGATGTCGGTATCTCATCTTCTAGTATCTCCGGGTCTTGATCTTCATTGTCTTCATCAAAAACAAAGCGAATATCGGTCACTTTTCCGCCTCGTCCCTCTCGTACCGGCTCCCAGGTAAACGATTTTCCGGTTTTTTCCAGCAATTCCAGGCGAGCCGATTCC
>JBAOHI010000035.1:0-56192 GCA_037045535.1 Candidatus Competibacter sp. | reverse complement strand
AACTTCTCGAATGTTAAGAAGCGCAGTGTATTCAAAAGTCCTAACTTTTCCCATATTGGGCATATCGAGAAGGCTTTTGCAGGTTTCTTCAAATGACGCTAAAAATCGAGCCGGCAGAGAGGGGTTCTTATTCAAGAGATACCGCATACAACCAAGAATATCCTCTTCGGCTTTCCGTGATATATGAAAGGCGCTATCCATAGCTTTTTAGATTTATCCTCGGCTATTGCTTTAATCGCTTGAGCATATCCTCATTGAAGCGTTTCCAGTCTTCAATCCGAACAAAACCGGAAGCTAAACCATCAAGAAGAAGCTTCTCAAGTCGTTCCTCATCCTTTCGTTTCTGGTCATCTTGGATGAGTGTTCGGATGTAGTCGCTCAAATTACCCCGGTCACTCGCTTGTTCCTTCACGTACTGAATCATTCCTCCTGGGAGTGAGACGCTAATAATTTTCATGCGTGTTTCCATAATGAGTTATTAATAGTTAATAACTTCAGAATAGCAAGAAATCCTTTTCTGTCAATTCAAGGCGGTTTTGATAGGAAATGGGTAATACGGAAGATGTTTCAAGCAATCGTTGACTTCCCTCTTTTTTTGCAAAAAAATCATTGAGGGTATCCAGCAAAATACCCTGCAAAGTCTTCTCTTCCGAGAGGACTATTTCCCGAAATTGGCGTGAAACGGACGGGTCAAAATAGCCGACCACTGCATTTTTCCCCTCTCCTCGCGGGCGCTTCCAAGTTTTGACAAGTTTCTCGCTGTGGAGTGGAAGGGATCATGTTTTCCCGTGAGAAGCGGGAAATTTTTGAGAGGGATATACCGTGAAGAGTACGATTATAGGAGGCTCATTTCACTTTATCGCGTCTTGTACCGGGCGGCGGGATCGGTGGTCACCACTTCGTTGATAATCGAAGCCTTTGCTTCCTCTGGTAAGCCCTGGTATGCCCGCAATGAAGCCGCAAGGAGTTGCCACGCCGTTAGCCGATACTTGATGGCTATCGCACGGAATTCGTCCCGAAACGCCTCCGACACCGGGATGTTGAGCTGAGCATCTCTCCCAGTCCGCCGAAGTGTTCGTTTATCCGTGATGGGAGCCGCCTCTGGATGGATGAGGTTGTGATTCGTATCGAACACTGGTGGGGGTGTCCCCAAGGATTTTTTTGCCATAGACTTTATATAAAACTATACCCTATTTTTCAGTATACAGTAGGTTTATATAGTCTGTCATCTCCTTGATGAGGCTCTCGGCGCGCTGATTGAGCGACGGATAGGGGGTTTCAAGCACCGTCAAGCCACTGTTCTGCGCCGTCTTGTACCCAGCCCGATCCGGTAGCGTGCTTGCGAACACGGTATAGCCGGCCTGTCCGATGTATTCCCTCGCCATCTCTTCCTCGCGGTCGCTCGTCGTTCGGGTGAGCGCGAATACAGTCTTTTGTGTGGAAACCTGTTTGCTCCGCAGTTCGTGAAAGAGGCGGATGCCGGGGTTAAGGTCGTCAAGGGTTCCAGAGGTGGGCTGGATCACGAGGTGTGCGGCCTGAGCAAGCGATAACGTGGCTTCACTGGAACGTCCAGGTGCGTCAATGATGATGATATCGAAAGATGGATTCACATCGAGGCCGCTTTTCAGGACGTGAGCAACGGTCTGGTAGTACTCAACTGATGCCAAGGGCTGTGCGCCGCCCTGGAGTCGCCGTCGATACCATTCGAGTACAGTGCCCTGTTGAATGTCGAGGTCGCAGAGCCGGACCCGGTACCCTTCCCCGGCAAGAGACACGGCAGAAGCGCGCGCCAGAGTGGATTTCCCGACGCCGCCTTTTTGGGAGACAAAGCCAATAATGTATGGCATATGTTTATCTATACCATAACTTAACTTATATTATATATAATCATATATGTAAACATTTTGGCGGTTTTCTGGAAGAGTGTCTGTTCTTTGACTGCTTTTGTCGTCGCCTCTCCGGCAGAATTATTACAATATATAATTGATTAATATCGTTTATTTTCTATTAATAGCATACCATAGAGCAATGGAGAGATACAAAAAAGATAAGGATAGGCTATAGGATATGTTTTTATATAATAAACTATATGATACAGCGCCACAAAGAAGATAGAAGGAAAAGAGGGAGCACTCGTACAAACTATGGGATAGTTTTTTCTATATCAATAGAATTATATATAGTATATATAAAAGTATAGTATAAATTAAAGCATGGATAGGAGCGGTTCACTGCCGGTGTTCAACGCGACACGGGTATTTTTCTTTTTGGGAAAGGGAAGGTAGAGTATAACTATAAGGTGACAGGATAAGCAGCTAAAACCACTCTATGAGCGACGCCATCATCACCACGGACGACTACCGTGCCCTGATAACCGACTTGAAAGCCCGCATCCAGTCGGCGCAAATCAAGGCGGCCGTCACTGTCAACACCCAACTGATCGCCTTGTACTGGGACATCGGCAAGCTAATTGTCGAGAAGCAACGGACAAGCGGGTGGGGCGATGCGGTGATCGAGGCCCTCGCTCAGGACTTGACTCGCGAATTCAAGAGCATGAAGGGGTTTTCGCGACGGAATCTCTACTATATGAAGCGGCTTTATGGCTTCTATGCCGACCGGGACAAGTTTGTGCAACAAGCTGTTGCACAAATTCCGTGGGGGCATAACATCCTGATTTTGGAGAGTATAAAGGATACGGAGAAAGCCCTCTGGTACGTTCGGAAAACCCTCGAAAACGGCTGGTCCCGGAACGTCTTGAACCACCAGATCGAAAGCGGGCTCTATGAACGCCAAGCCGCCAAACCCATTCTCGACAACTTCACCGAACGTCTGCCGGCTTTGCAGTCCGACTTGGCCCGCGAAACCCTCAAGGACCCTTACCTCTTCGACTTTCTCGACGTGGGGGAAGAGGCGCACGAACGGGAACTGGAAACCGCCCTGGTGGAACGGATCACCCGCTTCATGCTGGAACTTGGCAAGGGATTCGCCTTTGTCGGCCGGCAGTATCACCTGGAGGTGGGCGGCGAGGATTTCTATATCGACCTCCTGTTCTACCATCTTCGCTTGCACTGCTATGTCGCCTTGGAACTCAAGACCGGTCCCTTCAAACCCGAATACACCGGCAAGCTTAATTTCTACCTCACCGCGCTCGATGAGCAGGTGAAGATGGCGGAAGACCAGCCGTCCATCGGGTTGATTCTGTGCAAAGATCGCAATACCGTCGTGGCGGAGTACGCACTCCGGGACGTGGGAAAACCGATAGGGATTGCGCGCTATGTGCTATCGACATCCCTGCCTGAAGAACTCAAGAAGAGTCTCCCCACCGTGGAAGAGGTAGAAGCCGAGTTGGGCAAGACTAAGATATCGTAAACAACCTTTGTCATATCCCTAGAGTGTTTTAGTTTTTCGTACCTCCTGAATTTCCCGCTCTATATCCTCGATAGAGAGTTGATCCGTTCCCAATTTTTGGGATTGCTCTTGAAGGGTCGCGAGTGATTGGGGAGTTTTTACAAAGGATTTTATAAAGTCCTCAATCCCTAAAACAATCGCTTTTGTTTGCCCGTTCTTCGTTACTAAGAAACGCGCATCGTTGCGAGAAACTCGTTCAAATATTTGTCCGAATTGGGTTCGGGCAAGCAAGACTGATACATTCTTTGTCATAGGTTCGGCGCGCTTCTTTGACATGGATAACCTCTGAAGTGATTAATTAATGAGTACACAGTGCAGTATATAAAAAAATTGCGTTCTTGTTCGTTGGTTACTGATCGATAATGGCAAGCTCTGCGCCGTGCTCTCGTGCGGCTTTGAGTACTTCTAAGAGGCGCGACGCTTGGAAAGAAGCTACGCCCGAATATGCTTGTGAATGAGGGAAGAAAGATAGGTCTGGTAGGGAAGCCCCTCTTCAAGGGCTTTCGATTTTATTTTGAGAAGGTCGTGCTCTGAAATACGAATATTGATGTTTTTTTGCTTTTTAAGCATGGATGAAGCAAGAGCATAAACTTGCTCTTTTTCTTGTTCGGCGTCAGGGGAATCAATAAACTCACCATTCTCAATATCATTTAAGATTTCTTTTTCCCAAGGTTCGAGTTCAAAATATTTCATAGGAGAAAGGTTATCAGTGAAAGTAAATTTTAGTGTATTTCCGACTCGGAATGATAGTTTTTAGAAAAATACCTGTTTTTGATTTTACATACGGGACAGCATAAGCGTAGTTTTCTATGGCAATAACGAGCACTCTTTGATTGGGGTACTTTTCTGTATTGGGATGACGTAAAGAAGCGAGTATCCTTTTTTCATTGATGGCAATGATAATATCTTCAAATCCTATGCCGCGTTCTTCTTTTAACCAAGCGTTTTTCTCTTCATTCCATTGAATTTCCTGCATACTGTACTGTATTAGATACAGTACAGTATCTCGCATTTAATATACATTGTCAAATATTTTATACAATTACGGCATGGGAGAGTAAAAGTTAACTTGATAACAAGTTATATGTTGTTAACATGTTATCTGTAAGATCTAACAGCGTTGTTTACACTTTTTATTCGTAGGAAGGGTTCACGATATTCTCGGCGACATTTTGCCTCCTAAATAAGGCAAAAAATGTCGCCCGATATTCTTTGATCCATTCTAGGCATAAAGAAGTGTAAACAACGCTACGATTTCTTACATGTTATCAAGTTAACGCGTGGCAATGAACAATGATTGACACACTTTTATATGGCGCGAGTGAGTAAAAATCTCGGCTTCACGGTTCCGCCAGTCATGGCGGAAGAGTTCGAACGGCTGGCAAGCGAAGAGGGGAGCACGAAAAGCGAACTGTTCCGCCGCATGTTTCGGCTGTATAAAAGCTATCGAACCCCCCTGGAGCGGCGGGGCTTTGATACGGGTTCATGGGTGGAACGGCTCCTTGCGGAAGCACAAGCCGAGGAGGAAAGGGTGCCGCTTCGTGTTGAGGAGTTTCGAGCGGGAATAGGGCGGGCGACACAGTACGGTGCCGAACGGGCAGAGTCCGTCGGGATTTCATCGGGAGAAGAAGCAAACACACTCGTCTATGAAGAACGACAGAAAAACCGGAACGCTTCGCGTCGTTCTTGAGTAGAAAGCCCTCTTTTCAAATAGGGAGTCTGAGCGTGTACCTCGGAGTTGGCATCAGAAGGGTGTCCTGCGATATCGCGCGAAAGCCGAGTTCCGACGAGGGGTCGGAGACGATTTCGTAGCGGACGCCGAAGTATTGGACGACGCGGGCAATGCCGTCGGTTCGTACCCGCTCGACAACGGCGGGGAAATACCGCTCGAAGGTGTGAGCCAATGGGGCTGGATCGGCCATGGCGATTCCTCCACGAACGTAGCCCCCTGATGCAATGCCCGGGGGACGGGCTCCGTACTTTGGGGTGCGTCCTACCTTGACCGCCGGTGTGCAGTGCCGGCTTTTTTCATGGTGGGCGGCAAGACGCCGGTATCGTAACGTCCATCCTGCCCCCCGATGAATGGGGAGCAAGAATGGGGGACAGGACGAACGAGTGTAGTCATTTCAATCACGGACACCGAGCCGAACCCGGATGGGATCGGCCCATGAAAAGTCTAGCTGAAAAAACACGGTCCGGCCCGAAAGGTCGTAAGGTGCTCTCCCTTCCGGGCCGGGTTCATCCCCGCCGGTTGGTGTTGCGGTGCGGTAGGGCCGGCGGGGATGAAAGCCAAAGCAGGATCGAGCGCCCTTTCATGCTCTGAATCCCACGCCATCATTTGACAATTCCCGCCGTTCTTTTATGGTAAATCCAGTCACTTAACAACGCATTTTTTTGGATTCCGCTGGTTTCGGCGCTGTTCGCCGGGCTTTTTTCCGCCTTCCTTTCATTCACCGCTTTCTCAACGCCCCCGCTCCGCCGGTTTTAGCGCGGATCGGGGGCTTTTTTATGCCTCATGCTCTTGTGGAGGTGCGCCATGACCGCGCCCGATTCGCTGTACCACACCATCACGAACGACATCATCGCCGAACTGGAACAGGGCGTTGCGCCCTGGGTGAAGCCCTGGACCACCGAGGGCGGGGGAGCGCCGCTCCTCCCGTACAACGCCGCGAGCAAACGCCGTTACCAAGGGGTGAACGTGCTCCTTCTGTGGCAAGCGGCGCGGGAGAAAGGCTATCGGAGTCCCGCTTGGCTGGGCTTCCAGCAGGCTTCGGGGTTCGGTGGCCACGTCAAGAAGGGCGAGAAGTCCACCCTGATCGTCTACGGCTCCACCTTTGTGCCGAAGGACGAGCGGGAGAAACCCGAAGAGGAGCAACACCGCGTGCCGTTCCTCAAGCGGTGGGGGGTCTTCAATGTCGAACAGGTGGCCGGTTTGCCGGAGTCGGTCGCTCCATTGCCACTACCGGTATCGCTCCCGGATGCTCTCGAACAGGTCGAAGCGTTTTTGCAAACGATTGGGGCTGATGTAAGGCACGGCGGCGACCGGGCCTGTTACGTGCCTTCTCTCGATGGTATCCGCCTCCCGCCTCCCGAAGCCTTCGAGAGTGCGGTCCACTATTACAGCACCAGCCTCCACGAGCATACCCACTGGACCGGACATGAAAGCCGACTCAACCGCAACCTCACGGGCCGATTCGGAGAAGCGGCCTACGCGGCCGAGGAGCTCGTGGCGGAACTCGGAGCGGCGTTTCTCTGTGCGGCGCTCTCGATTCCCGGCCAGCTCCGGCACGCTGAATATATCGGTTCGTGGCTCAAGCTCCTCCAGCACGATGCGCGGGCGATCTTTACGGCGGCGTCCAAAGCGACGGCGGCGGCGCGGTATCTCGAAGAAAAGGGCGGGAGGGGAGTCTCGACCGAAACGGACGAAAACGAGGGGTAACGGGTTCTTGATAAATCGCCGGTGTTCAACGGAATACCGGCTTTTTTTGTTTCCCGATAGCAGGCAAACCAGACGGGGAGAACGGGCTCGATAACGGGTCAGCAAAACGCCCCCGCCAATGGGATTTTCTCCGGCAAGCGGTTGAAGGTCTTGTTGAAAAAGAAAACGACCGGGAGGATCTGTGTCCCGCTCAACGGGCAAAAAATCCGGACGGGACAGGGATCTCGAAACGCGGTATCAGCGTTTCGAGACACTTGCGCTGGAATGGGTTTCGGGAAGGGTACTGTTTCGTATTATGTGAAGATATATTTTTGATTTACCGAGTATTTTTCTGGGTTGATAACCTTTCCGTTCGTGCTGTACTGGTTGTAGTGCCTTCATCCCAACACGAAAACTAAACCTGCCGTGAGGCGGGGCAGAAAGTCGCGGGTCCTAGGACTCAGGAAAGCCGGATTGCTAAATGTAATTGCAGAAGAGCGACAATTCTCGGTCAAAATTTCCTAACGGATTGATATATGAAAGTTGTCGCATACAACTAAATGAAGAGGGAATGAATGACAATGAATACCAACCATTGGTGCTAGTTTTTTAGGTTGAAGCGGCCACGATCGCCCTTATGTCGATTTTGTCAAGTTGAGCGGTTGACAGCGAGAGGAGAGCGGCCATGACCACCATCGACTTCATCACGGATTTGTTCTGCCGGATCGACGACCGGATGCGCGCCTTGCCCAAACACGCCCAAGCGGTGCTGTGGCCCAGTGAAATCGTGACTTTGGGGGTGCTGCACGCCTTGAAGGGGGTCGGCAACCGCGCGTTCTATCGCTGGCTGACGCGGGATTACCACCCGCTGTTTCCTCACTTGCCCGAGCGGACCCGGTTGTTTCGTCAGTTCAAGACCCATCAACAGTGGACGTTGTTGTTCCTGGCGCCGCCAACGCTGTTGGGTGTTGTCGATAGTTACGGCATCGAATTGATCCATCCGATTCGACAGGGGCGCCGCCCGGCCCAGATCGGTCGTAAAGGACTCTCTAACCACCGCTGGATCGTGGGGGTTAAATTGTGCCTGCTGGCCAACCACCGGGGTGAAGTCGTCGGTTGGATGGGCCTGCCGGCCAACGCCCACGACACCTGGTTTCATCCCCTGATTCAGCACTTCCAAGAGCGTATGGTCATCTTGGCCGATACCGGCTTCCACGCCCGCGCCGGCGATCCGCTCAATCTCAAGCTCTGCCGGCGCGGCACCTGGAACGACCGCATGCTGATCGAAACCGTGTTCTCGATGCTGACCCTGATCAGCCATTTCAAAAAGATCATGCATCGGGTGGTCGATTACGTCTTGGCGCGGCTGGCGTTCACCGTCGCCGCCTTCAACTTGCTCATCCAATGGAATGGCCTCAAGCCCGATAAACATGGCTTCATACCGTTGTCCATCGCCGAATTCAATCTGTGAATAAAACTAGCACCAATGGTTACCAAATCTCGAATTTCGATCACCGCATGTGGGTTTCTTTTAGCGACACAGCTTGCTAGCGCCACACAAGACGGCTACTGTCAGTGGATTGTTAATGGTTCTGAAAATAGTGTCCGTGCTGTAGGTATGTCAATCAGCCCTGCTGGTACGGCTATTTATCCAGAGTATTAATTACATTGGGAAAATCCTCGCCTCTGCCGGAGGGTAGTTACTTTTTTTGTTTAGAACATTAAATGTAAAAATTACTAAGGAGAAGCATCAATGAACACCAAGAAAAAGTCATATAATAATCCATTACTACCCATAAAACCTTTTAATCGAATTCTCACAATTATCATCACTATACTCACCTGTTTTTTGTTCATAAATCCTGCTTTTACGGCAACGAAAACGGTATTGGAGAAAACTTTTGTTCGAAATACTGGAAAACCAACTACTGAAACGGTCAGCTTCTCCGTTTCGGTTGCGGATGAAGGAACACTGAAAATCATCAATGGACCAAATGGCGGAAAACAAATCAGCAGCGCTAATATCAGTCTCAACGGTCAAGAAATTGTCGGACCGGATAAATTCAATCAAAACGTCGCTACGATTGAGGTGCCTGTCCAGCTCTTAAAAGGTGACAATACACTGAATGTGAAGCTTAATAGCAATCCTGGTGGGAGTATTTCTGTTCAGGTCGCTGTTGAACTAATCGCTCCGCCGCTGGTTACTAAAGAAGTACCTGTACAACTTACTGTACTCCAGAATTATAATATCCAATTAGATGGACTTATCATAAGCACACTTCTTTCAGAGCATACTCTAGCTGCGGGAGAAACAACTGCGGAGGTATTATTTGCAGACGCGGATAAGGGACAAATTCTTTTTATAACTGATACAACTGGGACCCCTTTTATTGTTGCGTACATAAGTGCTACCGATATTCAAAGTGGAAATGCCAATATCACCTTGAACTCTATAGCGAACGGCCTCATTATGGCGAACCCAATTATGATGGGGTACAAACAGTCTGATCGCCTTGCAATCCTTTCATATGCTCAGACCAATTCTTTATATGAAGACTTAAAAGGTGGGATTAATAATGCTCTTCAAATCGAACCTTACAACCTTCTACAGGAAGCTATATTTCCAAAAATTTATGAATACGCAGCGATTCTTATTATAGAGGCAATAAAAAATCACGGTGTAATTACTACCGCTATGACGGCTAAGGCATTACCTCTTATGGCTCCATCCGTTACCGTTGGAAAAGAGGATACTCCGTATCTTAGCGATGTTAGTGGCAGAACCATTATGGCAGTCAATCCGACCATGGCATTCTATGGCCTTACCGTTAGCGGTAAGCCACCACAGGTTATCGCGGGCAAAGAATCAGTTTGGGAATTAAGGATGGGTTGGCCCCCGGCGCAATTCATTGATCCAGTAACCAAAATAATAGACCTTGGTGACGGGAATTTTAATATTACTTTTTCTAAGTCCAGTTTTGGTAACCTTAATATTGATTTGAGTGACCCTGCTCGTAATATGGCAGATAATGCTAATCTTCTTCGATTGGCATGTATTATGCTTGACACTTTATTCTGGTGCCCTTTGAAAAACGAAACGCTTGAAGCAATTGTGGAGAAGGCTCCTCTTGCGGATAGATTACTTTTGGCAGCCAATGATATTCTTAGTCAAGATACGGTAGAAAAGGCGATTAAGGAAACTCTTGAGAAACTCGCTAACGATAAAGAATTGTGGCGTGATATAACTCAAATGTTGTATGCGAATGCGGCTGACAAGGAAGCTGCGGTTACATTTCTTAAAGCCAGTAAGAAAGTTTTAGAAGCCGCAAGCACAGTGATAAAATTTTTGAAAGCCTATGATGCAGTAAACGTAACGATACCATTCGTTTGGGATTGGCTTTTCATGCAGCCAACCGAATTCTGTATTAATCAGAATAACGGTATTTTAACAGCCACTTGCCAGTTTATACCACCAACGGCAATCATTACGAAAATATCCCCTAATGAAGTGTACGTCGGCGACACTGTTGTATTTGATGCCTCTCGATCATTCGATGACATTGACGGTGTTGGTTCGCTCATGGTCAGGTGGGACTTTAATGGTGATGGCGTATATGACACTGATTGGTCAACGGAAAAAACTGGTAAGTATTCATACAAGAATGTGGGTGCCTATGATGTCAGGCTCCAAGTAATAGATAAGGATAACCTGATCGGACAAACCGTATTCACAGTGGTTGTCCGTGCTTCCAATGCAGGTGGAACGGCTACGCATATCAAGGCATTCCGAGATGTTTTGCCGTGGGATACAACTTCGTTTGAGATAACAATGGCCGCTAATGGCTATACAGCAGGTTCTGGGGAGAAGCAGTATGAGATACTGCCATCAAGCGCATTCGCAACTGGCATCCTGACTCCAGGAACTGATCTTGTTGTCATTACAAATGACCAAGACCAAACCTTCTATAATAATCTTGCAAACAACCTATCAAGACTTGATAGGTTCATTCAAAATGGTGGTATTGTAATATGGGGAGCGTGCGATGAGGGATGGCATTATGGTTCCATGGCTGCTGCTGGCATAAATGCTTTACCTGGTGGCGTGCAGTATATGGCTCTTTATGACCAGATTAACTATAATGTTAATCTCACGACTACCCTTATGACGGGTTTACCAAGCACGTTAAGCGGCACATATGCAAGTCATGAGCATTTTTTGAATGTGCCAGTTGGATCAATTGTTTATATGAAGGACACGGCCAATTATCCAACACTTGCAGAGTACAAATACGGCAGTGGCTGGATGATGCTCACTGGACAGCCGCTGGAGTATAACGTAGTGTATAACACAAATTCTATGGGAGTGATCTATCCACGCTTGTTTAATTATGTGCTTGGTCGGGTCGTTAACGCGACCCCAGCAGCAGTGCATGTAATGGAACAAGCTGTTACACCACCCTTCTCGCATATAGATGAATGAGGTGTAATGTAAGGCTGATTTTTATGGTACGGTTCAAGTTTAACATGATTAAAAATCCCTGAGCGTAAACTTAGGAGAATCCACACAACAGCCCAAACACTAATCACGTTTGGGCTGTTTGTATTTGAGAAAGACAAGTATAAACATGGCGCTTCATTCTTTAATATGGTATTTTTACTTCAATTGAGTTTAGTACTAGGCATTAAAAAATATCGTAGTTATGTCATTATCATTACAGATATTTACAATCCACGTTGAAGCTCTTTTGTATATACTTTCATTAATTTTAATCTTTGATTTAATCATATATTTTAAAATTCTCATTGTTAAGAGACTCGAATGGCATCAATATATTGTGTCACTCTATATACCGAACTGGCGACTTGATAAAAGGAAATCCTTTGTGATAGTTGAGCTTATTTCATTATTTATTTTAACTTTTCTTTCTCTTTTAGTAGTTGTGTTTGGGTTTTATACAACAGTTTACGCGATATTGGCGTTTAGTTCTCTAAAAATGTTATCGCTTATTGTAATGATTGGGCTTGCTGGAATATTTATTACCATTGCCTATTTGGCCTCTATTCAGGAAATTATTGGTATTACATATCCAACTATTAAAAATATTGGAGCGGGTCAATTTGGAATAAAACTTGTTAATGGGATAATTTTCTTATGGAAAGAAAATAGTGTGACCGATAAGTGGTATACAGTATTACTGTCTGCCTTCAAATATACATTATGGTCATTACCAATTAGCTTTACTGTTCTGCCTGTTATTATTAAAATTTTTTTCCGATAGTCTTATTCGTCTGCTGAGGAAGACCAATTTCAACTAAAATGGTGTCACTCCTGTATCATTTCTTCGTCTCTCTACATTACCCTAATGACCACATCAATCCCTCCCGCCCCGGCGGGATTCTGCCGAACCAAACTGTCCCAATAATGCCTATTAAAGGGACAGTGGACCCCCGCGAACCTTCACGCAACCCGCATGAATCCAACACCCATCAAAAATGAACCAATACCTGTAAATGGGACAGTCCGACCCGCCGGCCCACCGCGACGGGTCCCGAACCGGGACCGCCGCAGCCGCGAGCACCTCACCGAGAGCGAGGTGGACGAGTTGATGCGCTCGGCCAAGGCACGAGGGCGGTACGGCCACCGGGACGCGACCCTCATTCTTCTCGCGTACCGGCACGGACTCCGGGTGTCTGAGCTGGTGGCGCTCCGCTGGGATCAGGTGGACCTAAAGGAGGGAACGCTGCACGTCAACCGGATCAAGCGGGGGACGGCGAGCGTTCATCCTTTGCGTGGGCCGGAGTTGCGGGCCTTGCGGAAGCTGGAGCGGGAAGGGCCGACCGGCGGGGCGTACGTGTTTGCGAGCGAGCGCGGGGGACCGATCACGGCGGCGGGGTTTCGGAAGCTGTTGGCGCGGACGGGGGAGGAATCCACCGTGGGTTTTCCGGTCCATCCCCATATGCTCCGGCACGGGTGTGGGTACAAGCTCGCGAACGACGGCCACGATACTCGCGCCATCCAACACTACCTGGGGCACAAGAATATTCAGCATACGGTCCGCTATACTGAATTATCGGCTGAGCGGTTTAAGGGGTTTTGGGGGGATTAGCTTCTTAAAAAGTGTGAGGATTACATCCAACCCGTAAAGGAAAAAACTGTACGTTAAGCACCAAAGTGTCAGGTTGAAGCCTGAGAAGCTACGCCAGAAGTGTCAGAAAAATCTGAAATCGATTCTAACTTGACATGTTTTCTGTCTATAGCGGACGTCCAGTTGGGGTTCGCCTGAAGACTCAGCTAAACAGGGGTTTCAATTCCTTTTCGTGAACTGACCACATACTCGCTCCGTCTGGAGGTGGATGAATGTTGTTATAATTATACAAGCTCGCTCAGCATGCGGATATAACTAGTGTATCGTTGATCATTGATGATACCAACTTTTACCGCTTGTTTTACGCCACATGTGGCTTCAGGTTCGTTATCATGTAAGCAATCACCAAATTTACAGTTTTTTGATGGTTCTTGAAATTCAGGAAAAAAATAGCGCAGAGCTGTTTTTTCTACACTTTCAATACCTAGTGAACGTACACCAGGTGTATCTATCAAATACGAACCTGGATTCCATTCGTACAATTGGGATGTTGTTGTGGTGTGCCGGCCTTCCTTATGTTTTTTGCTTACTTCTCTGACCCGTATCATAGTATCGCCGAGCAGCACGTTAATCAAAGATGATTTTCCAACACCGCTGTTTCCAACAAGCACAGAAACGGTACCGCTCAAACACTCCTTCAGTTGGGTTATACCCTGTTCCGTTACTGTCGATGCTTCTATAACATTTATCCCAAGTTCTGTCGCATAATATGAAAGTATCGGATCACGTACATCAGTGAGGTCAACTTTATTGAGACATATAAGCGGTTTTACCCTCCCATTTTGGCAAAGAATAAGGTAGCGATCAACCAAGCCCGCATGAAAATTAGGGTATGCCGCTGTTGCCACAATGACGCCAATATCAACATTGGCAGCAATAACATGCTCCTCATTACTTGCTGCCGAAAAACGAGTGCTATCTCCACGTATGCGTGCAAGATAGCTTCGGCGAGCCATACGTCCTCTAATGAAACCTATTTCGCCTACCATCTCGTAGATAACTTCGTCACCAATTACCAGAGATTTACCAAGTTCAAATGGAATTTTTTTGCCGAGTTTGCATATAACAAGCTCTTTTCCTGTAAGACAAGAAAATGTTCCACTTCGTACTTCAGCAACGATACCTATTCTCTCTGATTCTCCTAATAGTTCTTCCGGCGGTATATCAAAAGATTTCCAACTTATTGGGTTTACATCGGTATTTTCAAAAGTTTCACAGCGTGATTTTGCTTTGGCTCGCTCTTTCTTAGCAAGAGCACGCTTATTTTGATGCCTGTTGTAAAGATTATTCGGGCCCTTTCTAGACATAACGATTGGGATTACATGATGCAGACATCGGTGATGCCAGCTCTGCTGATTCTTCGCTTATGCTTTAATGCATTAGTCAAAATGTGTAAAACGACTTCGTCAAACGAAATGCTCTCGTTCGATTGCACGGCTAGCACGAAAGCTCCATCCGGGTGAAACGACACTTGCCCATTAACCTCAAGAAAATACGGTATACCGTCCTTCGAAAGCCTATAGTCGACACGACAATACCCATTGATATCCAGTATATCAACAATGCGCTTGGTCATCAGGTGTAAGCGATTTTTTATTTCCTCCGATATATCTTTTGGCGTACTCACTTTCACTTGGTCATTATCGGGACCTTTTAGACGACTGTCGTAAATAGTACTATTTGGATATGTATATTCTACTGGTCCGAATACGCCCATACCCTCAATAAAAGTAGTACTTATATCACGGCCCGGAATATAGCTCTCCGCTAGTATAGGACTTGCATATTTTTTCAGTACGCGGTGCGTCTGCTCAGCGAACGCTTGCCAATTAGCTGTTATGCAATGTTCGTCCATACCTAAACTACTGCCTTCCGTATTCAGCTTAATAATAACCGGCCATTTTGTGAATATCTGTACAGCAGAACTACCTACATCTTCCGGTTTTGTTATAAGTCGACTCTCAGCCATCGGAATATTAGAGCCCTGCAATAATCTTTTAGTAAGAGCCTTATTGTGTGTTATGAGCAGTTCCGTAGGACCGGGACCAGTATATGGTATATCCATCTGCTCGAATAATGCTGGATAAAATGCCTCACGAGCAGCACCATGAAACCCCTCCGCGACGTTAAAGATGATATCCGGCTGTACGGTTTGAAGGTCACGCATTAAAATGTATATGTCCTCTGTCGACTCAATGGGGACGCATTGAAATGCACGCTGTATTGCCACGACTAGTGCTTTAATAGTTATTGGTGAATCGAAATCTATTTCACGTTCGCTGCGATGATAATTCAGATTGTATACTAGTGCTACTTTGGTCATAGGGTTTGCATGACAGAGTGGTTTTTCTGACTAAATCCGAAAGAGAGGAACTGCCATAGAATATTGCAAGCAATCATAGTACTGAAGCCAGAAACGTCCAATTTAGGGGCAAGCTCTACCAATTCAAACCCTATAGTCAATATTTTTTGTAATTTCCGTACTGCGTACTCCATTTCATGTGGGAGTAGCCCATTACTCACAGGAGTTCCGGTTCCACACATTATGCCGCCGTCAATAACATCTACGTCGCAAGTAACGTACACCGCGTTGAAACGCTCTCGCATTTCTTCAATAATTCTACTGATAGAATGCTCAAATCCATGCTCTCTCAAACATTTCATTGGGTACATCTGCACTCCTGTATCATGAACAAAATCCCTCAAATATTTCGGTACAATACCTCTTTGGCCAATCGCATAATGCTGATGACCTGAAATTATGCCTTCTTCGATAAGCTTTCTAAAAGGATTTCCATGAAAAACGGCAGGCAAATCGATATAAGGTCTTTCCATGTCAAGATGAGCATCGAAATGAAGTAAACCGATGCGTAGCCTTTGCTCATCAGCGAGTGGCTGAAGTATGCCTTTGAGCGTCCAGTAAGCAATACTATGATCTCCTCCTATAATCAAAGGAAAACACGCTTTTCTGACTTCTTGTACTGTCGATGCGATTCTTGCGCCGGACACCTCGGGATTTGTCGGAGTGATGTGTATATCGCCCAAATCGCAAATTCTCAGAGTATGTGCGTATACTTGTGTGTCAGTATCTATATCCCAGTATTCAGTGTTGCTGACAGCATCCCAGTAGGAGTACTCACGTACAGCCTTGGGACCAAGCGCCGCCCCTTTTCTATATGACATTCCATATTCAACAGGGATGCCTAGAAAAGCAACATCGTAGGAATATGCCTCATCAAGTCCAACATAAGGAGACTTCATAAAAGTTTGTATGCCACATTTCATGTGTCCTTCGTGGGGCAGATCTTTCATTTCTTGGGGAGATTAACGTAAAATAGCGGAAAAAATTCGTCTCTGTAGAAGGTAATAGATTCTGGATGATGCCTTATCATATTTAAAAGAGGTTGCATCACCTCTCGTCTTGCAACATCCGCAAGCAATTTCTTTTGAAGTCTATTGGTAATAGGACAGTAAGGGGATATCGCCACCATATATCCAGCATCGTTCTGAGTAAGATAAAAAGGCCACGACTGACAATCAAGTGGCCTTTTTTCTTTTAAAATACAGCCATGCATGTCGTCCAGCATGGGACAGCGATACTTACTTGTTGTTGCATCTGGAATGAGATTGATACGCCAAAGCCCTTGTACTTGAGTAAAAGTAACGCCTCCCCGAGTTTTTATAACTATCTCCAGACTAGACTGCTCTGTAAAAAGCGGAGCGTCAATCAATTCATCGGCTTCAAACCGGCAACATCTTTTGCAAGAAGCACAATCATTCTCGGTCAGAATGGATTCAAGCATGGTTTAATGAACTATCTCTCCAGAGTAGAGTCGCAAGATTACCCGGTTCATCCATGTGCTTTGGCAATCCGAGATAGGAAATAAGATGTCCGCTACGTTCAAATACCGCTTCGCCGGTTTCATCATTGTAGCTCACCATATCTTCGCGTCTCACCTTGCCATATGGAGTATCAAGTACAAAGCGGGTGGAATTTATCCATGCTGGGGTTTGTTTATTAAAATCGTCCATAATATGAAAAAGCCTGTCGATGCTCATCCGAAACGCTGCTGAATAATGGATCGCATCCGGTATAAAAATTGAAAGGTTACGTATGCCATGGCTATCAAGTATATGAAGATGGCGAGTGAGTACTTCTATATGATCGTTAATCTTCCTAAGAATGGGAAACTGATTGTAAAGGCGTACGTTATAAGTATGCAGCCGATCAATACATCGTTGTACTTCATCGCATATTTCATACGGATGGATACTGTGGTGTACAACTCGCACACGGTGCTCACCTAAAAGACTCATTTTGTCTTCCGTAAAAACGCGAGGATTAAAAATCATTCCTCGCGTATGCATGCGTACGGCCTGTATGGTTCCCACACTGGCAATACCTTCCAGCACTTCTTTCAGCTTTCCAAAAGAAAGCATCATTGGATCTCCTCCCGAAAGAATTACTTCATATATTTCTGGCCGGTCAGAAAGATACTCCAGTAACCCACGCAGTCGCTCTTGTAGTAGAGATTCTTCCTGCTTTTTTTCGGAAAGCATATCTTGCCGGAAACAATATTGACAATTTGATATGCATTCGGATGTCGGTAGGAATAGTATGCGATTATGATATTTTCGTATGATTGTACCACCTACCAACGCTTCCATATTATCCCTATCGTGGACAAAATCAGGAACTTCTCCGGGCGCTCTAAGCATTAGTCGTTCGCGGCTAGGGAATACAGCGCGATGGAGGGGACCATCCGTATGTCTAAGAATTGATATCTCCTCAGTGACTTTTCGTCTGTAGAAACTAGTTATTTTTACCGGTAATAATCTTTTCTGTACACTTAATGCGACATACTGCGTATCAAGCGTACGTTGTTCGTCAGGACTGGTAAGTGAATCAATCATGTTTATATTGACTCAATAATGTAATAACCCGGCAAACAAGACATGCCAGCAACCCAGCAATATATTCGAAAATCGTTTGCAATAAGCTGCTCCCAGTGCGTATATATTTTATTATAGTGGGCTTTTAAAGAGATAATTTCGCGACTCAACGGGCAGCGCCCTGCATCAAGCATGAGTCGCAACTGTCCATTAACTAATATCGGGGAAAACGGGTACGATTGGCAATCGAGCGGTTTAAAGTTACACACGCTATTGCAGGACGACTGGTCAAAATTCACTCTATCGCAGGCAGCGAATCTGCCCCCACCAGTTTGTACATCCGTCGTTATCAAATGCGCTTTTGGCAACCTCGTCGTCTCCAACTCTCCCGGATACAGCAATATCATATTTTCTCTACACGTTTCGAAAGAAATTAATACATCTTGGTCGCAGCAGCGATAGCCACATTCTTTAGCATGTTGAGAACAATCTGATAACGCACCTAAATTTTCTCTCATACGGATTCTGGTTTAGTGAGTAGAATATCAATTTCCTCTTGGGTGTCTTGATTCAAAAATCCTTTTTCTTGCATCCAAGTATCATCATGTACTGTAGCAAGACACTGTTCTCCACCCTCAGCCATTATGGCAACCATAACGCCTTCTCCTGTTTTTTGTGCCAGATGCTTCAATGCTATATATAACACTCCACCAGCAGCACCACCGATAAGAATACCTCTTTTTCTTGCTAATGCTCTTGCCATCAAAAATGCTTCGGCATCTCCCACCTTTTCCCCTTTATCTATGAGGTCATAACGCACATTCTTTCCTATTGAAACATTTCCTGGACTGCCGGTACCAGACTGATAATACGCATGCGCAGGCGGACCAAAAATCACGGAGCCTTTAGGCTCTACACCTATTACTTCTATGCGATGATTATACTCCTTTAACCTGCGCGCCGTACCACAGAGAGATCCACCAGTACCAACAGAACCAATAAGAGCTGTGATGTCTCCTCGTGTTTGTTCTATTAATTCATTACCCAGCGTCTGGTAGTAAGCCTCTGCATTTGCTGAATTATCAGCTTGTTGCATAAAGACGGCATTAGGTATATCACGACTCAATTTCTCCGCGAGTATCTCCCTTTCCCTTACTGCTACCTCATCTTCAGCATACCTTGAGCTGTCGATGAAACGGACTTCCGCACCATATGCTTGTATAAGCGCTATTTTTCCTTTCGATGCATGGTGGTCTACTACAGCAATAAAGCGGTAACCACGTTCAGCCGCAGTCATAGCAAGGCCAATGGCTGTATTACCTGACGAAGACTCAATAATAGTCCCTCCAGCTACCAATTTTCCGTCTTTTTCTGCCTGCAAGATCATATTTCTTGCCATTCTGTCCTTCATGCTACCGCCGGGGTTAAATTTTTCCATCTTTAATTTAAGCCGCCAGCGATTTTTTGATGTCACAGGTAGGTCAAGAAGTGGTGTATTCCCGACAAGTTCTGTTATGTGTGAAGACATATTGGGATGATCATATATCAAGCCGTGAAAAATAGGTATCTTGCCTGTATAGCCATTTTCCTGTTCCATCGCGGAAAACCGCTACCTTTTGAGGCAAAGGGATTTGGTGAAACATACTTTCGTTAGAGTCCATTTGATACCCAGCGGTGTTGAGGTATACCAACACATCTCCACGCACAGGAGGATAAGGGAAATCCACTTTTCTTTTCGTGAGAAGGTCCATTTCCAGACAAGTGTTACCGCCTACTGAAGCCCTATAGGAGGATAGCTTCCGCTTCTGAGCAGACACTACAGCAGGACCTGGTAAGAAATCTGTATTAAACCACTGCTCAGAAAGCATGTTAATATTCGCATCCACGTTAACAATGTTATCACCAGAAGATGTAGTACGAGACTCTTTAACTGAGAAGCATGTTATTCCAGCTTGATGTAAAAGCGCGCGCCCAGGTTCAATAATAAGCTGATATTTATTAGTTATCATTCTATCTCGTATAGACTCATGATTGTACAAAATAATAGTATTCAGGAGCACCTTAAGAAAATCTGGGCCATTTATATGTGAACGATAAGGATAAAAACCTTTTGGTTTGTTTCCGGCAAAGAAATCAGTATCAGACAATGCGTCAAAAATTATTCCTTGTTCTTCAGTAACATAATTTACGGCATATCCTCCTCCTATATTGATCACTGAGCACTGAATACCTGCTGCCCGTGCTGACTCTATGTATTTGAATATATCCTGTATCGCGACAGCTCTTTCCTCTATCGAATATCCATCCAAATGGAATGCAAAACCCTCACAGATAAACGCTTTCTTATTTCTTCTGACGAAATTGATAAGTTCAGGGAGTTCTTTCTGCGAGAATCCAAATCTGCTCGCTCTGTTGGTAAGATCACCAATACGAAAAAGGATGCGTACTTTCTTGAAATCCGCTTTTTTCGTCATAGAGTGGATATCATCCAACTCACCCCAAGAATCAACTGAAATTCTTGACCCAAGTAAGAATGCTAAAAGCAAGAAGTCAAGATTTTTTGATGGTCCTGACAGCGTAATTCTCTCTCCTGGTATTCCATGCCCTAGTGCAGCACGATACTCATATATGCTTGAAACATCGCAACCAATACCTTCTTTGCTAGCCACTTCAAGAAAGCTCATACCCTTGTTCGCTTTGACTGCAAAAGAAATGTCGTGATCCAAACCAGCAGGTTCTTTCAGTACTTGCCGGAATGCACGTATATTCTCCCTAAACACATCAGGAAATAGAAAATGAACGCTCCCTCCGTGCATTTCAGTCATTTTAACGATATCGTCTCTCCTTGAGATGAAGTCGGCTACATCCTTATGAATATCGTGATTCTGTAACTCTGAAATCATTCGTGTTGATGTTGAACAAGTATATGCCTTAAAGCAAGCTATAATATCAAAATCTCAAAATATTAAGATAGTTGTTGTTTGATAACTAATGGCTTTCGCAATTCAAGCCGACTGATTTGAGAGGTATGATCTTGCCATCTTCTTGTGGACACCCGGTTCATTAAGCGGCCTTCCGATTCTCGAAATCCCTGGGTGACAGGTAATCCAAGGTCGAGTGCCGCCGGATCGGGTTGTAGTAGGTCTCGATATACTCGAAGATGTCGGCCCTGGCCTCTTCCCTGGTGCGATAGCGGCGGTCGTGGACCTGCTCGACCTTCAGGGAATGGAAGAAGCTTTCCATGGCGGCGTTGTCGTAACAATTGCCTTTTCGACTCATGCTGCACAGGAAGCCATGGAGTTCCAAGGCGGCCTGGTAATCCCCGGAGGCGTACTGGCTGCCCCGGTCGGAATGGGCGATCAACCCCGGCGCGGGACGGCGCCGCCAGACCGCCATGGTGAGGGCCGCGATGACCAGATCGCGGGTTATCCGCTCCGCCATGGCCCAGCCCATCACCGCGCGGGAATAGACCTCCAGTACCACCGCGAGGTAGAGCCAGCCCTCGTCGGTTCCGACGTAGGTAATATCCGCCAGCCACACCCGGTTTGGCGCGGCGGCGGTGAAGTCCTGTTCCAGCCGGTTCGGGGCCGTGGGCAAGCCATGCTTCGACTGGGTGGTGGCCTTGAACTTCCGCGCCGCCTTGGCCCGAAGACCCAACATCCGCAGCCGCTTCGCCACCCGTCGGCGACTCGCCCGCCAGCCTTCGGCCCACAGATCCAGGGTCAGGCGCGGCGCCACGTAGCGACCTTTGTGAAAGTGGTAAAGCCTTTGGAGGTCGGCGTCCAGCCGACGGTTTTCCTCGTCGCGGGGACTTTCCCCACGACGCTTCCAGGCGTAGTAGCCGCTCCGCGTCACGTCCAACACCCGACACATCGCCAACACCGAAAACCGATCCTCATGGGTTTGCAGGAAGGCGTACCTTACCGGGATTCCCGCACAAAGTACGCCATCGCTTTTTTAAGATCGCGGCTTCCTCCTCCTTGTGGGCCAGTGCCCGCTTCAGCCGTGCGATCTCCGCCGCCTGCTCGACTTGCAACGCCCCGCCGCCTTCTGTCAGGCGGTGCCGCGTCACCCAGCTATGCAGCAGGCTCTCCCCGATCCCCAATTCCCGTGCCACCGCCGCCACAGGATGGCCCGCCAATACACGCTTCACGGCCTGCAACTTGAATTCTGGCGTGAACTTCCGCCTCGTTTTCTTTTTTTCGCTCGTGCTCATTGAACACCTCGTTGGCTTCCATCATAAGTGAGGTGTCCACGTAAGGGGGGCAGGATCAGTACACATGGGCCGTTACAATGTAGTTCAAGTAGGCGTGGCCTTATCTCGCCGGAAAAATGCTTCTGAAATCACTGTCAAAGTCTACTTCTTCCATGCTTTGATCTGGTTCGCGTGGGCGTAGCATTCGATCCTCAGCTCATTGACGGTTTTCAATCATCGGATCGACTCCACTGATATCTAAGCCTTAAACTTTTCATTGTAGCTTCTTACGTACACTAAGGACTACCGGACAAAACCTCATATGAGCGGTCTACAGGCCGAAGTAGTCCGGCCACTTGGTGAGTTCCAATGCAGATGAAAGACATCGCGCGCCGCTTGCCCGAGGAGATCTGGGCGCTGTTCGAGCCGATTTTACCGCCCCGGCTCTGGTGCGGGAATGGCCGTCCGCCCAAGAGCAATCGCGACTGTTTCCACGCTCTGTTGTACGTGTTGGTCGCGGGGATTTCCTGGGAACTACTCCCGGCGGGGTTTCCGTCCCACAAAACGGTCCAGCGGCGGTTGACCGTCTGGTTGGCGCTCGATGTGTTTCATCGATCTTGGCAACAGCTGGCCGAACGGTACCAGATGCTGCACGGGATCAACTGGGATCAGGTTCTCCTCGACGGCTCCAAAAAGCCGGCCAAAAAAGGGGCGAACAAACCGGGCCTTCCCCGGTGGATCGCGCTAAATGCGGGACGGCCTTGCAGCTCGCGTGCGACGGTCGGGCGATGCCGCTGGGGGTGGTCGTGACCCCCGCCAATGCCAACGACGGTTGCCATACCCGGGCGCTGCTCGCCGCGTTGGTCGTGCCGCCGCCGACCCCGACCCGGTCCCGGGTGGAACTCGATATCCGCAGCTTGCCCACGGCCCAGGCCGACGGCGCCTACGGCAATCGCCCCTCGCGCGAGCGTGCCAAAGCCGCCGGCTTCCGCTTGCAGGCCCCCTCGCGGGGTCAGCGCCGACCGGGCGTCGGTAAAATCCGCCAAGCGGTGGAACGCTGCCACAATTTCTTCGCCCAGTTCGGCCGTATCGGTCGCCGGCTGGATCGCTCCGCCAAGCGGTTCCTCGGCTGGATTCAATTGGCCGCTTGCCTCATCTTCCTCCGCTCGGGTTTTGTCCGGTAGTCCTAATATTTTTACTATCCTGTTATTAGCGCCAATCAACTTAATCAGTTGCCTGAAATAGTTGGCAAACAAACCTTCTTTTTGAATATTAAGAAAACCAGATAATATTATGATAAATATAGTAAGTTTGGTAGAGGCTTATTTTTGGAATAGCCGAATAACGAATTCGTGCATGTTAGGGTACTTGCAAAAGGAAAGGGTTTTACGGACCAGACGCCATAGGTTCCACATAGAGCATATGGTTAGCGCGATGGCTGAAGGGAGCTCGTTTACCTATAATCCTAAACTTATTGTATATAGTTGAATTTTGACAAGGTCGCGACGAGTTGGGTAGCCCGGGAACTGGGGATGGAGTTGGGGGACGCGCGGCGGACGCGGCAGCTGATCAAAATGATGGAGGACCGGTCGGCGTCGCCGACCGGAAGCGTACCGCCTGAGTGGCGTGTCGAAGACCAAGGTTGCCTACCATTTGCTGGACAACCCAGAGGTGGATTAGCGGGGAATTCCGGAGGTCCATACCACGCGAACGGTCGAGCGGGGTGAATTTATGGGTAATCAGGTGTCTTTAGAGATCGCGTCGGATGCACAGCCTCCATAATCGTAAGCCGTGAAAAATAGGGAAGAATTTTTTGTTCACCTTCTCCTTGGGTGCTTGAAGCGGTCAAGCACTCGTGCCAAGCGAGAGGGTGAAACTATGAGCGAAACTACAGGGCGTCAAACGAAAAACGGCGATGACTGGTTGGATTTTAAGGCGATCAAGGAAAACACGGATGTTCGCTTAGTTCTTTCCCACTTTGGACTGTTAGAACATTTGGAGGAACGGGGCGCGGAATGGGTTGGGTGGTGTCCTTTTGGCGACGAGCACGGCAAGAAGGACAGTTTCTCGATCAACGTGGAGAAAAAGACCTTTCAATGCTTCGCCTGCAAAGCGCGGGGCAGTGTGCTCGATTTCGTGGCGAAGTTCAAAAATGCCAATCTGCGCGAAGCGGCCCACTGGGTGCTTTCCCTCACCAGCGGCGACGAACCGCGCGAGAAGCCAAAGGAGGGTCGTCCCTATGGAAAAAGCAAGACGGAAAGTGGAACGCGTGAGATTGGAATGGAAACGGGCGAGCCTGCCCGCATCGCTTCGCGTAGCGATGTAGGCGAAGAGATTCCAACTGTGATGTCGTTCTCCCTCGCGTCTCGGCTCATCATCGCCAACGCCATCAATCCAGCGCATTTGCTGGTGGTGAATATGGATGCGGCCGGAATCGAGTGGAAAAAGGCGAGAAAGGAATAGGGAAAACGAATACGGGGTCTGTTGTTGTTGTTTTGAAGAACGAGTACGGATACGAGAACGTTTTTTAGAAGTGCGGAATATTTTTCGGTTCATGGCTTCCATGAGCCGTTTTTTTACGAAAAAACCGCGTGTGTTTTTTCGGCGGTTTTTCTCGTCGCGCCAAACAGGAGGACGGCGGTTTCTGGACAAGCCGCTTTCGTTGGTCGTCATGCCTCGGAGAGAACGCGTCGGAGGGCGGGAGGGTCCAGTTTTGCCCGCGAACGCTCGAACGCTCTCGTCCCGATCTTCGCGCACGGCGTGGGTGTGTCGCTTGGCGGAAGTGGCGCGGTTCGTACAGTATACACCTTCCATTTGGTCCGCCTCTCGTCTCGAACGGCGGGTCAATCGATATAAAAATCAAGATCATCCTTCGGGGCCCGCTTCGGCTTTTTCGGTGTCTCGCGGTCGGGTTTTCTCGGTTCTTCGGTCGGCGCTGGAGCAACGGGCCGGCCCGCCCCATCCTTCGTCGGAGAAGGAATGGGCTCTCGGGTCAAGCTCGGCGCTCCCGACACCCGCGCCCGATTCCCCTCCAAGAGCTTCAGGTACGCTGGCGCGGGCATGGCAGCAACGCGTTCCATCGCCCCAAACGGCACCGTGATCGACACGGCGTGGGGCGTGTGGTGCCGGACAAAGCACGCAAATTCGGTTGAGTGAGCGCGTTTCCGCCGGCTTTGGATAAATTCGGGGCTGGTGTTCATCTCCCGCGCAAAGCTCGCCGCGTCTTTGTAGTTCACCCCACCCACGATTTTGGTCGCGGTGCTCGCGTGCAGCGTGGAGCGGATTTCGGTCGTCAGTTGGTCCAGGTTTTGGTGGGCGATGGAAACGCCGACGCGATACTTTCTCCCTTGGTTGAACAGCTCGGCGGTTTTGTAATCGACGTATTCCTGCGCCTCGTCGAGGTAGAGGTGAAACGGCGTGCGGTCTTTTTCGGGAAGGGCGGCGCGGGCTTGGGTCGCTTGGGCGATCAGCGCGATGAAAAACCGCCCGAACATCGTGGAGCCTTCCGATTTCAAGAGGTCTTTGGCCGTATTGATGACGATGATCTTGCCGTCCTGCATCGCCCCGAACAGGTCGATCTTGTTCTGCTCGCTCCCGAACATCTTCTCGAACACCGGATTGGACAGGATGCCCAACAGCCGCGTGATGATCTGCTTGCGCGTTTCGCTGTAGGTGGGGGTGAAAAACTGGGTTTCGAAAAAGCGGCGCGGAATAGTGTCCAGCCGTTCGATGTGTTCTTTGAACTGTCGCCCGTCTTCGACGAAATCGTAAAACGTAAAAATGTTCGGCTTCGGAATCGCCAGCATCGCACGGGCCAGATTGGTAAACACCACCCCCTGCTTTTGGGTGAGTTCCGCGCCCAACAACGACGAGAAAATGTAACGGTACAGTTCCAGGACGCCGTGAAAAATCTTCTCCCGTTCGGCGGCGTCAAAATCCTTGAAGCGCTCCAGGTCGGAGTCGAACAGGTTCAACGCGACGGGATGAGACAAATCGTTCGGGTCGATCAAAACCAGCCGGTCGGCCAGTGTCCCGCCGTCGGGATTGAAGACGTTCAAGCGAGTGAGCTTTTGGATAAAGTCGCCTTGGCTGTCGATCAGGGCCAAACCGAACGGTTCCTCGGCCGCTCGGGCGAGGTCTTCCAAGATGAAGAGTTGCAGGCACTGGGTTTTCCCGTGTCCGCTGCCTCCGACCAGGTGCAGGTGCTCGAAGCGGGACGCGCGCGGAATGGCGAAGGGCAGGGTCGCGGCATAGAAATCGAGAAACGGGGTATCGTGGGCGATATCCGCGATGAACGCCGGCGGGTCGGGATACTTTTTGAAAAGCTCCGCGACGGTCTTCGTGCGGTATCGCTCGCTCGCGGCTTCGAGGTTCTCGGTGAGTTGGTCGCGCAGCTTCCGAAACAGCGGGGTCGCCCGCACGTCGTCCCAGTAGAGCCGCCCGATAGTGCCGCTCACCGCATCGGCCGGGTCTTCCAAATAGGTGAGGAGCGGCACGCGAAACGGCGCGCGGCCGGTCTCGCGGCCGGCCGGCGCGGCAAGGGTGGCGGCGGCCTCGTACAGAACATCGCGGAGAACGTCCAAAACGAGGCCATGGTGGCGTTCGGCATGCTGGAGGTACTCCAGAGTATCCCGAAGCCGCTCGCGCAGCTCAGCGCCCGCTAGAACGTCTCTGAGAGCGGTTTGAATCGTGAGCTCGTTCGGGAGCGCGGCGACGGTCGCGGCCTCCGCGAGCGCGAGCGCCAGGTCGGTCAGAAGTTCGACCAGCGGCGAATCCTCACCGTAGCCGTGTCGGAGCGCCGCGTCTTTCGCCTCATAGCGGAGATCATCGCGATCAGGAAGCGTGCCCCTCGCCTGGTGGGACAGGCGCCGCGCTTCCGCCAAGAGCCGGAGCGTCTCGCGGTTCTCCGGCGGATCGGCGGGCGGATGCGCGCCGAACAGGGCATGCCACCATCCCATAGCGCGCTCCTTGGGGGGCTACTCGGCGTCTTCCTTGCGGACCGCCTCGTCAATATCGATCGCGTCTTCTCCGCCAAAGGTCGCCGCCGCGAGGATATAGCGTTTGAGTTGCATCGCGCTTCGGACGGCCTCGTTTTCGACACTCAAGAGTTGCCCCACGTTATCGCAGGTAAAGGACGTGCCTTCGATGAGTTTGGCGACGGTCAGCGATACGTCGCGCATGAGCGAAACCGCCATGCCCATGAAACCGCCTTCGTCCTTCTTTTGGCGGAAATAGCCGGAAGAGTGGGCGTCTTTGTCGAAGAACAGCAACAGTTCGTTTTCGAGGCGGTTCTTCCGCACGAGGGTCGCTTCGGCGTCGGTCAGTTGGGCGCGAACGTACAGCGTGTATTTCGATTTGCCCATGAGTCCGGTTTTTTGGTCGCGGCGCAGCAGGAGTTTCATGGGGTCTCTCCCTGAGGGTGGGGTTGCGGGTTACAGCGCGTGCTTGGGCCGTGCGTCAAGAGTGGCGTGCGCCCAAGCCCGCAGAATGGACGCTTTTTCAGTGTGGGTTCTTTCGTCGTATTCGTCCAGATGGGGCGCGAACGTTGCTTTCGACGCCCAAATCATGCCGTAAGGGTCGCGTTTCACCTCGTCCAGGGTGGCGAACTGAAACAGGTTGGACATGGGAAACACGCGGGATTTGAGGAGGAGGTCGTTGCGGCGGCGGGCGTTCGGGGTGACGAACAGCACCCGGAACGGTGCTGTTTCGGGGTGCTCGATGGGGAGCCGGAAGCGGCGCGCCAGCGGTGCCGCGATCTCCTCGCCGAAGCGGTTGTGTTGGTGGTAGGCCACATAGGCGATGAATTTGTTGGTGAGCTTCTCGGGGGCCTCGGTGCTCATATCCATTTCGAGGAAGAAACAGGCATAGCCTTTGCCCTCCGTGTGCGTGATGTGGAAACCGTCCGGGTTCAAGGGCAAGCGCCGCTCGGTTTTCTTCCCCGTCTTTTTGTCGGTCTGGGTGAAAACCACGGTGCGGGAGATAGCGGGGTGGCGGGGGCTGGTGCGCAGCCACAGAGCGACGCGGGCGGGATCGGTGTCCAGGGCGGCATAGAAATCGGTGATGGCCAGTTCGTGGCGAAGGGTGTTTTCCGCGAGCGGGGCGCCATCTTTCACGTTCGCCTCCTCATCGCGCAAGGGTTCGTAGAGATCGGCGCGTTCGGTCCGTTCCAGCTCGGCGAGAATCGCCCGGAGATGCTCGGGTTTGAGGTGCCAGACGGCGGACGGTTTGGCGAAGGCGGTGCGCTCGGCCGGTCGGACGGCCACCCAATCGCGCCCGAGGAAGCCCAGCGAGTGCAAGCGGCGCAAGATGTTCGAGAAGTTTTCGACGCTCGCCAGCTTGTCGCGCTTCCCGGACAGGGCGCGGTGGACCTGCTCGGTGGTCATCAGCCGATAGTGCGCGACGGTTTCGAGGATGAGGAGATTGAGCGGGGTGAGGATGAGTTTCATGGAGGTGAAAATTTGCGATTTGAGGGGGGTTTGAGGAGGTTGGGGTAGTTGGATACCCCTTGCGGGGGTTTCGTGGCTCTCCGCGAATCCTGAGCGCTTCTGGAGGGATGTGCGGGTGCCGCCTGCGGGCGGTTTTTTTGTGGGTAGCGTTTGGGTTTCTCGGTAAGGGGTTGGGGTCGTGCTGGTGGCAGTGCCGCTTGCGGGGGTTCTTGGTCGCGGCGGGGGGCGTGTTGCCTTGCCCTGCTGAGCCGTCTTGGTCTTTTTCGTGGGAGGTGTGCGGGTGAGAGGGGTGGGGGGTCGCTCTGTTGGGTTTGCTGTCGTTCGGGTGGCCGGTTCTTGGGGGGTAGTCGGTTCCGGGTGGTTTTTCTGTGGCCCCGTTTGGTGCGGTTGGAGTGCCTGTGTTCGGGTGCTTGAGTTGTGGTGTTTGAAGTGCTGTTTGGGTGTTCGGGTGCCCCGTTGGTCGTGGTTGAGCGACTCTGTTTGAGTATTCCTGTTCAAGTTTGTCGGGGCTTGTCGAAGGCGGAGCCGAGACCGATTGCCTTAGCCGTTGGAGGTAGAAAGGCAATCGGTCTCGGCTGGAGGCGGTGAGCCGAAAGCCGAAGACAAGCCCAGCCGTTGGGGTTGACAGGTTAGTGGGGTTCGGGGCGGAAAAGAACTTTACTTCTAATCTGATTCTAGCCTAGCGGATGGGAGGAAGCTGTCAAGGGGGGTGGGTGGGGGGGTACTCCCCCCAGGGGGTTTGCGGTTTTGAAGGACAACAACAGGGGTTGGGGGCGAAGCCCCTTTGTTGTTGTTTTTTATGTTTGTATTTGTTTATGTTTAGGCGGGATTTTTTGCTTTAAAATCAAAATGTTTCATGGAAGTTCCGTACTTGGGATGGGTAAGTTCCGTACTTGGGATGGGTTTATCCCGTACTTGGGATGGGTAAGTTCCGTACTTGGGATGGGTTTATCCCGTACTTGGGATGGGTAAGTTCCGTACAAAAAATTATCGTGTTGGACAAAGATGTTAAGGGGTACTAGACTGGGAATAAAAAAATGGATTTATGGTGATAGAGGTGAATAAAAAATCATTAGTGGTTCAGAGCAATACTCTCGTTGAGGCGAAATATCGGCTTTCGGTTGAGGAACAGAAAATAATCAAAATTCTTATTTCACAAATACAACGAGAGGATGAGGATTTCAAAGCGTATGAGTTTCATATTCGAGAATTGGCAAAAATGCTCGGGATGGAACATAAAGACCCATATAGAGTGTTAGAGAAAATTACGGAAAGGCTTATGTCTCGGGTTTTAAAGTTTTCTAGTTCTGAAACAAATACACTTCTTCAAGTGTCATGGTTATCATCAACTATTTATAAAAAGGGGGAGGGAACGGTTATATTGCGCTTCGATCCGAATTTAAAACCACTTTTATTACAATTGCAATCATATTTTACAAAGTACGAATTAGGGCAGGTTTTACAGTTCAAGGGACAGTATACCATTCGATTTTTTGAGTTTAGAAAATCTTTTCTCGGGAAAAATAAAAAGGTCGTTGAGTTTCCGCTTAATAAACTTCGAGAAGCTTTTGGTTTAGGAAAGAATGAGTATCAGGAGTTTGATAACTTTCGGAGAAGGGTGATAGAGCCAGCGCGTATTGAGTTGTTGGAAAAAACAGGTCAATCATTTGTATGGGAAGCAATACGGCAAGGACGGGGCGGGAAAGTGGTCGGGATACGATTTGTGTTTGATGGGGAAACAGAAAATGAGGTCGTGGCAGTATCGGAAAGCACGCCAAAAACCGAAAATCAAAAGATGGAAGAAACAAATGAACTCGTATCAGTGCCGACAGTTGAGCCAGAATCCTTTAAACAAACATTGAGCGAAGGGGCGCAATTGCTCATTGAAAATGGGATTTCTGAAAGCGTGGCGGTTTCCCTTGGGGAAAAGTACGGAATCCCCTATTTACGGGAGAAAATAGCTCTGGCGAATTTACACCCAGACTATATCAAGAACAAAGCGGGATTTCTGATACAGGCAATCAAAGAAAATTGGGTGGATGCCGATATTGTTCGGAATCAACAAAAGAATATCGCCGCAAACGCTGAAAAACGGCGCGAGGAGACACGAAAACAGGTTAAGGGTATATGGGATAGGTACAGAGTGCAAAGGTACGCCCTAGGGCTAAAAAAATATGAAAAAATGGCAAGCGAGGAAATTCAAAAGCTGAAAGATGAATTTTTAGCCGGATTGAAAGATATTTTTCGGAATGTGTACCGTAAAAAAGAAAACTTCGGATATGAAGACGGAATGTTCCAAAGTTTCTTCCTGAATACGCTGGAACTGCCGAGTTTTGAGAACTTTCTTGTGGCGGAAGGGATAACGCTCTCGGGTGAGGAACGGGAGATTTTAGAAAGGGAGGTTATGAGATAGGGTTTTCAGCAAAAATCGCTGGCAAGTCTCGTGCCCCATGAATCACTCGCACAACCTCAATATCTCCGTGATTCTCGCGGTAAAAAATGAGGTACTTCTTAAATTCGCGCATAGGAACTTCTCGAATGTTAAGAAGCGCAGTGTATTCAAAAGTCCTAACTTTTCCCATATTGGGCATATCGAGAAGGCTTTTGCAGGTTTCTTCAAATGACGCTAAAAATCGAGCCGGCAGAGAGGGGTTCTTATTCAAGAGATACCGCATACAACCAAGAATATCCTCTTCGGCTTTCCGTGATATATGAAAGGCGCTATCCATAGCTTTTTAGATTTATCCTCGGCTATTGCTTTAATCGCTTGAGCATATCCTCATTGAAGCGTTTCCAGTCTTCAATCCGAACAAAACCGGAAGCTAAACCATCAAGAAGAAGCTTCTCAAGTCGTTCCTCATCCTTTCGTTTCTGGTCATCTTGGATGAGTGTTCGGATGTAGTCGCTCAAATTACCCCGGTCACTCGCTTGTTCCTTCACGTACTGAATCATTCCTCCTGGGAGTGAGACGCTAATAATTTTCATGCGTGTTTCCATAATGAGTTATTAATAGTTAATAACTTCAGAATAGCAAGAAATCCTTTTCTGTCAATTCAAGGCGGTTTTGATAGGAAATGGGTAATACGGAAGATGTTTCAAGCAATCGTTGACTTCCCTCTTTTTTTGCAAAAAAATCATTGAGGGTATCCAGCAAAATACCCTGCAAAGTCTTCTCTTCCGAGAGGACTATTTCCCGAAATTGGCGTGAAACGGACGGGTCAAAATAGCCGACCACTGCATTTTTCCCCTCTCCTCGCGGGCGCTTCCAAGTTTTGACAAGTTTCTCGCTGTGGAGTGGAAGGGATCATGTTTTCCCGTGAGAAGCGGGAAATTTTTGAGAGGGATATACCGTGAAGAGTACGATTATAGGAGGCTCATTTCACTTTATCGCGTCTTGTACCGGGCGGCGGGATCGGTGGTCACCACTTCGTTGATAATCGAAGCCTTTGCTTCCTCTGGTAAGCCCTGGTATGCCCGCAATGAAGCCGCAAGGAGTTGCCACGCCGTTAGCCGATACTTGATGGCTATCGCACGGAATTCGTCCCGAAACGCCTCCGACACCGGGATGTTGAGCTGAGCATCTCTCCCAGTCCGCCGAAGTGTTCGTTTATCCGTGATGGGAGCCGCCTCTGGATGGATGAGGTTGTGATTCGTATCGAACACTGGTGGGGGTGTCCCCAAGGATTTTTTTGCCATAGACTTTATATAAAACTATACCCTATTTTTCAGTATACAGTAGGTTTATATAGTCTGTCATCTCCTTGATGAGGCTCTCGGCGCGCTGATTGAGCGACGGATAGGGGGTTTCAAGCACCGTCAAGCCACTGTTCTGCGCCGTCTTGTACCCAGCCCGATCCGGTAGCGTGCTTGCGAACACGGTATAGCCGGCCTGTCCGATGTATTCCCTCGCCATCTCTTCCTCGCGGTCGCTCGTCGTTCGGGTGAGCGCGAATACAGTCTTTTGTGTGGAAACCTGTTTGCTCCGCAGTTCGTGAAAGAGGCGGATGCCGGGGTTAAGGTCGTCAAGGGTTCCAGAGGTGGGCTGGATCACGAGGTGTGCGGCCTGAGCAAGCGATAACGTGGCTTCACTGGAACGTCCAGGTGCGTCAATGATGATGATATCGAAAGATGGATTCACATCGAGGCCGCTTTTCAGGACGTGAGCAACGGTCTGGTAGTACTCAACTGATGCCAAGGGCTGTGCGCCGCCCTGGAGTCGCCGTCGATACCATTCGAGTACAGTGCCCTGTTGAATGTCGAGGTCGCAGAGCCGGACCCGGTACCCTTCCCCGGCAAGAGACACGGCAGAAGCGCGCGCCAGAGTGGATTTCCCGACGCCGCCTTTTTGGGAGACAAAGCCAATAATGTATGGCATATGTTTATCTATACCATAACTTAACTTATATTATATATAATCATATATATAAACGTTTTGGCGGTTTTCTGGAAGAGTGTCTGTTCTTTGACTGCTTTTGTCGTCGCCTCTCCGGCAGAATTATTACAATATATAATTGATTAATATCGTTTATTTTCTATTAATAGCATACCATAGAGCAATGGAGAGATACAAAAAAGATAAGGATAGGCTATAGGATATGTTTTTATATAATAAACTATATGATACAGCGCCACAAAGAAGATAGAAGGAAAAGAGGGAGCACTCGTACAAACTATGGGATAGTTTTTTCTATATCAATAGAATTATATATAGTATATATAAAAGTATAGTATAAATTAAAGCATGGATAGGAGCGGTTCACTGCCGGTGTTCAACGCGACACGGGTATTTTTCTTTTTGGGAAAGGGAAGGTAGAGTATAACTATAAGGTGACAGGATAAGCAGCTAAAACCACTCTATGAGCGACGCCATCATCACCACGGACGACTACCGTGCCCTGATAACCGACTTGAAAGCCCGCATCCAGTCGGCGCAAATCAAGGCGGCCGTCACTGTCAACACCCAACTGATCGCCTTGTACTGGGACATCGGCAAGCTAATTGTCGAGAAGCAACGGACAAGCGGGTGGGGCGATGCGGTGATCGAGGCCCTCGCTCAGGACTTGACTCGCGAATTCAAGAGCATGAAGGGGTTTTCGCGACGGAATCTCTACTATATGAAGCGGCTTTATGGCTTCTATGCCGACCGGGACAAGTTTGTGCAACAAGCTGTTGCACAAATTCCGTGGGGGCATAACATCCTGATTTTGGAGAGTATAAAGGATACGGAGAAAGCCCTCTGGTACGTTCGGAAAACCCTCGAAAACGGCTGGTCCCGGAACGTCTTGAACCACCAGATCGAAAGCGGGCTCTATGAACGCCAAGCCGCCAAACCCATTCTCGACAACTTCACCGAACGTCTGCCGGCTTTGCAGTCGGACTTGGCCCGCGAAACCCTCAAGGACCCCTACCTCTTCGACTTTCTCGACGTGGGGGAAGAGGCGCACGAACGGGAACTGGAAACCGCCCTGGTGGAACGGATCACCCGCTTCATGCTGGAACTTGGCAAGGGATTCGCCTTTGTCGGCCGGCAGTATCACCTGGAGGTGGGCGGCGAGGATTTCTATATCGACCTCCTGTTCTACCATCTTCGCTTGCACTGCTATGTCGCCTTGGAACTCAAGACCGGTCCCTTCAAACCCGAATACACCGGCAAGCTTAATTTCTACCTCACCGCGCTCGATGAGCAGGTGAAGATGGCGGAAGACCAGCCGTCCATCGGGTTGATTCTGTGCAAAGATCGCAATACCGTCGTGGCGGAGTACGCACTCCGGGACGTGGGAAAACCGATAGGGATTGCGCGCTATGTGCTATCGACATCCCTGCCTGAAGAACTCAAGAAGAGTCTCCCCACCGTGGAAGAGGTAGAAGCCGAGTTGGGCAAGACTAAGATATCGTAAACAACCTTTGTCCTGATCTCTAGAACGCCGGTCGACCGGCGTGGATTGGATTCCGCTTTGTGGGTGGAGCGGCTTCTTGCGGAAGCACAAGCCGAAGAAAAGCGGTCTCCACTTACGAATGAGGCGTTTCGGGCGGGAATCGAGCGCGCCACGCGCTACGGTGCCGAACAAGCGCAATCCGTCGGGATTTCATCGGAAGAAGAGATAAACACACTCGTCTATGAAGAACGACAGAAAAACCGGAACGCTTCGCGTCGTTCTTGAGTAGAAAGCCCTCTTTTCAAATAGGGAGTCTGAGCGTGTACCTCGGAGTTGGCATCAGAAGGGTGTCCTGCGATATCGCGCGAAAGCCGAGTTCCGACGAGGGGTCGGAGACGATTTCGTAGCGGACGCCGAAGTATTGGACGACGCGGGCAATGCCGTCGGTTCGTACCCGCTCGACAACGGCGGGGAAATACCGCTCGAAGGTGTGAGCCAATGGGGCTGGATCGGCCATGGCGATTCCTCCACGAACGTAGCCCCCTGATGCAATGCCCGGGGGACGGGCTCCGTACTTTGGGGTGCGTCCTACCTTGACCGCCGGTGTGCAGTGCCGGCTTTTTTCATGGTGGGCGGCAAGACGCCGGTATCGTAACGTCCATCCTGCCCCCCGATGAATGGGGAGCAAGAATGGGGGACAGGACGAACGAGTGTAGTCATTTCAATCACGGACACCGAGCCGAACCCGGATGGGATCGGCCCATGAAAAGTCTAGCTGAAAAAACACGGTCCGGCCCGAAAGGTCGTAAGGTGCTCTCCCTTCCGGGCCGGGTTCATCCCCGCCGGTTGGTGTTGCGGTGCGGTAGGGCCGGCGGGGATGAAAGCCAAAGCAGGATCGAGCGCCCCTTCATGCTCTGAATCCCACGCCATCATTTGACAATTCCTGCCGTTCTTTTAAGGTGAATCCAGTCACTTAACAACGCATTTTTTTGGATTCCGCTGGTTTCGGCGCTGTTCGCCGGGCTTTTTTCCGCCTTCCTTTCATTCACCGCTTTCTCAACGCCCCCGCTCCGCCGGTTTTAGCGCGGATCGGGGGCTTTTTTATGCCTCATGCTCTTGTGGAGGTGCGCCATGACCGCGCCCGATTCGCTGTACCACACCATCACGAACGACATCATCGCCGAACTGGAACAGGGCGTTGCGCCCTGGGTGAAGCCCTGGACCACCGAGGGCGGGGAAGCGCCACTCCTCCCGTACAACGCCGCGAGCAAACGCCGCTACCAAGGGGTGAACGTGCTCCTCCTGTGGCAAGCGGCGCGGGAGAAGGGCTACCGGAGTCCCGCTTGGCTGGGCTTCCAGCAGGCTTCGGGGTTCGGCGGTCATGTGAAGAAAGGCGAGAAAGCCACTCTGATCGTCTACGGTTCCACCTTCGTGCCGAAGGACGAGCGAGAGAAACCCGAAGAGGAGCAACACCGCGTGCCATTCCTCAAGCGGTGGGGGGTCTTCAATGTCGAACAGGTGGCCGGCTTGCCGGAGTCGGTCGCTCCATTGCCACTACCGGTATCGCTCCCGGATGCTCTCGAACAGGTCGAAGCATTTTTGCAAACGATTGGGGCTGATGTAAGGCACGGCGGCGACCGGGCCTGTTACGTGCCAGCCCTCGATGGTATCCGGCTCCCGCCTCCCGAAGCCTTCGAGAGTGCGGCCCACTATTACAGCACCAGCCTCCACGAGCATACCCACTGGACCGGACATGCGAGCCGACTCAACCGCAACCTCACGGGCCGATTCGGAGAAGCGGCCTACGCGGCTGAGGAACTCGTGGCGGAACTCGGAGCGGCATTTCTTTGTGCAGCGCTCTCGATTCCCGGCCGGCTCCGGCACGCTGAATATATCGGCTCGTGGCTGACGCTCCTCCAGCACGATGCGCGGGCGATCTTTACGGCGGCGTCCAAAGCGACGGCGGCGGCGCGGTATCTCGAAGAACAAGGCGGACTGTCCACGCCGGTTGAAGATGAAACAGAGGAGTGACGGGTTCTTGATAAATCGCCGGCGTTCAGCGCAACGCCGGCTTTTTTCGTGATCGGTTGCCGCGTTCCGTGGTCTCAGAGAGTGTCGTTCCCGCTGAAAGGGCGTTCCGTTCCCTGTCGGCTGAATGGCGTTGACTAGAGGAGGCGCTCGCCATGAGTCCAATCGTCGAAGAAGTCCTGGCGGCCAATGCCCGCTACGTCGAAAGCTTTGGCGACAAGGGGGCGTTACCCTTGCCGCCCGCCCGTCGATTCACCATTCTCACCTGCATGGACGCGCGGCTGGACCCCGCCAAGTTCGCCGACCTCGCGGAAGGGGACGCCCACGTGATCCGCAACGCCGGCGGGCGGGCCAGCGACGACGCCATCCGCTCGCTGGTGATCTCCTACAAGCTGCTGGGCACGCGCGAGTGGTTCGTCGTCCATCACACCGACTGCGGCATGGAGTTGTTCACCGACGAGATCATGCGCGACCTGCTCGCCCGCAGCTTGCAGACCGCCACTCTCGACGGGACGGTCTGGCGGGACACCGGGCCGGGCCCCGGCTCGACCGAGGGCCAATTTATCGATTGGCTCACGATCCGAGAACAGGCCGCCAGCGTGCTTGCCGATGTCCGCCGTATCCGCAACCATCCGCTGGTTCCCGGCGACATCCCCATCTACGGGTATCTTTACGAGGTCGCCACCGGACGGCTGGTGGAAATTCTCGAAGCCACCGAGGCGGGGAAGGCGCGCTGAACCGCTCGGTTCGTCGTCAGAGCGAGCCCCGCCGTCCCTTTTGCCTTTCAGGCACAGCTCCCAGTTTGATCGGTGAAGGCCATCGATTGCGGCGACACAGGCTCGATAACGGGTCAGCAAAACGCCCCCGCCAATGGGATTTTCTCCGGCAAGCGCTGAAGGTCTTCTGAAAAAAGAAAACGGCCGAGAGGGACCGTTTCGGAGTTCAGGAGCGATTCAGGGGCAGCGGTTCGGAAATGGCGACTCGGGGGCAAAGAAAGCGCCCGATTCTCCTCTTTCCGAATCCGCGAGGTGCATGAGGATGATCGCCACACGCCGGTCCCGCGCCATTTTGGGTGCAATCCTGTTTTCGTTTGTCGCCGCTTTCGCTTCGTTCTTCGCGAGCGAGCCTGCGTCGGCCGCCGTCCGCTATGTCCGTCACTGCTCTTGGTCCCACGGCTATCGCCACTGCTATCACCGCCGGCATTACTATCACCGTCACCATTACTACCGTCCCTATTATTACCCTCGTTATTACCCTCGTCCCTACTGCTACTACCACCGCTGTTATTACCGCTATCCCGACAGATGGAATGACCAGTGGTAAAACCGGTCATCGGGAATCCCGGCAAGGAAGCGAAACCCGTTCCGGCAAAATCCCGCTCGACAGGCAAAAAAGCGGGGTATGGCAGGGGTGTCGAAACGCGGTATCAGCGTTTCGAGACATTCGCGCTGGAATGGGTTTTTGGAGGGGTACTGTTTCGTATTATTAGGAATATATATTCCTGGTTCCCTTCAGGATACATACCCCGCAGCAAGCTGCGGGGTCGTTTATTCGATAAAGGGGGCAAAATCAGTTTTTTCCTTCCAGTCTCCTGGGTACGTTACTGTCCGGCATTCCCCTGCTAGAATCTTCTCGTAAGGACTAGGACCCGAAACCCAAGATCGAGAGGCAAGAGGAGTGGAAACATGAAAGCGATGAATCGGTTTTTCGCTGGAATAACCCTCACCCTCACCATGATGGGCTCGGGCGTTGCGTGGGGTGATTCGTCAGTCGTCGGCGGAAACGTCATCGTAGACCGACCGGTGGTGGATTCCTCGACGAGTAATTTTTATATGGTGGATACCAATCATCCCCTGAATGCGGACGGTAGTGTGGACCAATGGGAGATCTTCGCCGGGGCGCAGACGCCGGTGCAACTCGTCATCTTCCGGCAGCGGGGTGGCCAGTTCTTCGTGGTTGGCAAGAGCAGTGTGGTAGAACCCACAACCACGGGATACAACCTGTTCGAGTTGAATCCGAAGCTGAAAGTGAAGGCAGGAGATTTTGTGGGAGCCTACTTTCCGGACACGGGCTCGATCGTCTTTAATGATGACCCACCGTACCCTCCTCCTTCCACCTTTAGCGCGGGCGACCTGACGGGCACGACGCTTCTTCTCCTCATCGGCACCACTACCACTCCCTCCCCCGACCCCCCCTACCCGATCGCCTTTACTCTGTCCTCGAATCGCCATTATTCGATCAGGGTCATGGGGAATTGCCAGATAAACATTGCAAACGCAAAAGCAAATCCGAATGTGTTGTGGCCGCCGAATAATAAAATGGTGTCGGTGACAGTAACTGTTTCCGCGTCAAGTAGTTGCGATACTACACTGGCCTGCGCCATCCAATCTGTGACGGGCAACGAGCCACTCAGCGCGGGTGATTGGCAAATTACCAATCCCCCATCCTTGACGGTGAACCTCCGCGCTACCCGTGCTGGTAATGGCATCGGGCGTGTGTACACCTTAACCGGTGAGTGCACAGATACGTCGGGGAATATTGCTCCGTTGAGCACGACCGTTACCGTACCCCATGATCAAGGGAAATAACTAAGGGGATGGGCATAGTTAAGAGGGTGAGGCTCAATGGGATTTCCCGTAGGCGGCGGCGCAGGCCGACACGGCCCCATTCCCGGATTAGGCACCAACTTCCGAACAAGTCGGGTTAAGCGGCTTGTTCGGCGTCAAAGGCACCCGTTTACCCACAACTCCCAACTTATTGTAATATAGTGGCATTTTGGCGAGGTCGTGATGAGTTGGGTAGCGCGGGAACTGGGGGTGTGGAGTTGGGAGACGCGCGGCGGACGCGGCGGCTGATCAAGCTGGTGGACGATTTGTCGGCGGCACCGACCGGGAGCATTCCTGTGGCGAGCGGGGGCTGGGCGGAGACCAAGGCGGCTTACCGGTTGTTGGACAACCCGGCGGTGGAGTGGCGCGAAATCCTGGAGGTGCATACCCGGCGCACCGTCGAGCGGCTGCAAGGTCAGCCGGTGGCGTTGTGCGTTCAGGACACCACGGAGTTGGATTTCACCAGCCAGCCGGGGATTGCCGGGTTGGGCCGGCTCAGTTACGAGGCCCAGCACGGGCTGTACGCGCATCCGACCCTGGTGGTCACCCCCGAGGGCTTGGCGCTGGGGGTGATCGACGCCTGGATGTGGGCGCGGGGGCCGAAAGACCAACCCCAAGTGAAGGAAAGCACCCGCTGGGTGGAAGGGTACGAGATTGTTGCGGACCTGGCCGAACGAACCCCGGATACCCGGCTGGTGTACGTGGCGGATCGGGAAGGCGATTTGCGGGCGCTGATGGACGCCGCCGCGCGGCGCGGCACGCCGGCGGACTGGCTGGTGCGGGCCACGCACAACCGCAATACGACGGCCGGCGAAAAGGTGTGGGACCGGCTGGCGCGACGCGACGCGCTGGGCGAGGTCGAATTCGCCCTGCCGGCTGCCCCGGACCGGCCGGCCCGGCTCGTGCGGCAAACCGTCTACCGGGAGTCGGTGACTTTGCCCGCCCGGAAAGGCGCGCCGACCGTGACCGTCACGGCGATTCTGGCCCGCGAGAATCACCCGCCGGCCGGCCAGAAAGGGATCGAATGGCGGTTGTTGACCAACCGAACCGCCGAGACGCTGGAAACGGTCGTGGAACTGGTGGACTGGTATCGTCGGCGTTGGCTGGCGGAAATTTTTTTCCGAATTTGGAAATCGGGCTGCCGGGTGGAAGCCCTCCAGCTCGGCACCTTGGAGCGGCTCGAACGGGCCTTGGTCATTTACCTGATCATCGCCTGGCGCATCCTGCACCTGGTAACCTGGGGCCGGGACTGCCCGAATCTGCCGTGCGACGTGGTGTTCGACCCCGGGGAATGGCAGGCCGCCTGGATCGTCGCCCACCGCGCCAAACCCCCGGCAACGCCGCCACCTTTGGGCCAAATGGTGCGACTGATCGCCGGCTTCGGCGGCTTCCTCGGCCGCAAAAGCGATGCTCATCCCGGACCCAAGGCCATCTGGGAAGGCATGCAGAAGGTTCGGGCATTCGCCATCGGCATCGCCGCCGCCAAAGAAACTTTTATTTCGTCAGGGTGACTTGTGGGCAATCGAGTGGCGTCAAAGGAGGCCATATGCCAATAGTTAACAATAATGAACTGGAAACGCTGGAACTACCGGGTCTGAGACATCAGACCATTGGAGGCCGAAAACAGGGTATCAATACCATGGAAGTCTGGTTGCAAACCATGGCTCCAGGAGCGGCGACCCCCGTGCATTGCCACGCCTGTGAAGAGGTCATCCTGATTCTTTCCGGCTCCGGGATCTGCACAGTAGGCGATGAAGCCTTCACCTTCGGTCCTAACTCAACCCTGATTCTAGAGCCGGACGTTGTGCATCAGATCGTGAACACCTCCAACGAAGAGATGCGGTTAGTCGCAGCCCTGGGCATGGCACCCGTCCGAGTAAAGACCGCCGATGGAGCAGCGCTTCCGGTACCGTGGGAGGCCCCTGAAGTGACGCCGAACAAGCCGCTTAACCCGACGTGCTGACGCCGCAGTAATTTCAGACACTGGACAGAAAAAGACATTTTGTCCTATGTATTAGGCCGGTGGTCTCCTGTCTGAAGTGCAACCCCAATATTGGGTTCATCCCAACAAAGGAACGTGAAGTCCCACAGAAAACGACGCCCTCATCCTCTACTGCATCGCGCTAACTCTGCGATCCCATTGTAAAGAAAGGGGTGTTCATAAACATCATCCTGTCCGAAAAATGAAAATCATATATTTTGGACATAGTTTTTGCGCCTGTTCGAAAAGGGTCGGTTTCGAACGCTCATCAGGGAGTCTTGAGCTTATGGAGATATTCAGCGGATTTTACTCCCGAAACTCCGATCCAACTGAATGGAGCTTTTCAGGAGTAGAAGATCACCGATTTTTCTATTTATCTCAATAACATCACAGAAATCCTATGGGGCTTCACGTTCCTTTGTTGGGATGAACCCACCTATTAAGCATCAGACATTGAAATGTTCCATGCTTCAGGTTGACGCCAGTCCTGTACCCAATTCGGTATCTCTTCGGCGGGCATTGGTCGAGCAATGGCATAACCTTGTGCGTGATCGCAACCAAGTTGTAATAATAACGTTCCGTGCTCCACGCTTTCTACTCCTTCAGCGATCACGTCCAGTTTGAAAACGGTGGTTAGACTGATGATGCCACGCACGATCGCCAAATCGCCCGGGTCGCACAGCATGTCGCGAACGAAACTCTGATCAATCTTCAGGATCTGGGCCGGCAGCTGCTTCAAATAGGTCAGTGAGGAATAACCGGTACCAAAGTCGTCGATGGCAAACCGAACGCCTAATTGCCGACATTCCGAGATAATTTGGAACACCTGCTGGGTTTGCTCCAGTGCCGTGGTTTCTAGCACCTCGATTTCGAGCCAGTCTGGTCGAACGTCAGGATAATCAGCCAACAGGGATTGCAGTCGCACGACAAAATTTAGCTGTTGTAGGTGACGGGCGCATAGATTGACGCTGATTGGCAAAACCTGGCCCGCCTCCTGCCAGACGGCCATCTGGTGAATCGCTGTTTTGAGCACCCAGTCGCTGAAGACCGGGGCGAAGTCGGAATTTTCCACAACCCTGATGAAAGCAGCGGGTGACAGGATACCCTGCTCTGAATGATGCCAGCGCGCCAGCGCTTCAACGCCGATTACCCGCCCCCGGCGCATATCGACCTTGGGTTGGTAGTAAAGACAGAACTCCCCGTACATCCAGCCCTGGCGAATGCGTTCCAGCAATTCTAGATGAATCTGCGCCTGCCGGTCTTGCTCTGAATCAAACAAGCGATAGCGATGGCGTCCGCTCTGCTTGGCCCGATACATCGCGTGATCCGCGTGGCGAACCAGGGTATCCGGATCGGAACCGTCATTGGGAAAGAAAGTAGCTCCGATGCTGGCTGAAACCGTTACTTTCATGGTACTGAATACAAACGGGATCGCCAGCATTTTTAAGAGGCGTTCCAGCACCTGTTCGCCTTCCATGACGCTCTCCAAGTTACCGAGCAGTATGACAAATTCGTCCCCCCCCAGGCGCGCTACCGTGTCATCACCGCGTATAGTCCGCTTGAAGCGCTGCGCCACTTGAATCAACAACTCGTCCCCAATCGCGTGACCCCAACGGTCGTTAATCGGTTTGAACTCGTCCAAATCCACGTAACAAATCGCTAATACCCGATTGTCCCGTTGGGCCTTGGCCAGCGCCAGCCGCAGCCGGTCAGCCAACAGCGCTCGATTGGGCAGTCCGGTCAACGGATCGTAATAAGCCAGGTATTCCAACCGTTGCTGACTCTCCTTCAGGGCCGAAATATCGGCAAACAGACCCACATAGTAAGTCACCTCACCCTTTGCGTTACGCACGGATGAGATGGAGGCGCTTTGTGGATAAATTTCGCCGCTTTTACGTCGATTCCAGATTTCTCCATGCCAATAGCCGCGTTCGGTGATGATCTGCCACATTTCGGTATAGAAAGAAACCTCGTGACGGCCGGATTTCAGCAATCTCGGACTCTGACCGATGACTTCCTCGCGAGCGTAGCCGGTCACTTTCTCGAAGGTCTTATTGACTTCGATAATGACTCCAGCTCCGTCCGTGACGAGAATGCCTTCGTGGGCATGCTCGAAGACGCTGGCGGCCAGTCGCAACGTGGCCTCGTTCTGCTTGCGTTCGGTGATGTCCTGGATACTTTCCATGGCGGCGACGACGCAACCCCGACGGTCGTAGATCGGAGCGGCTGTGAAATACAGCCACTTACCCCGTTTCGGCAGGTACGTTTCCCCTTCCAGAACTCGCCGCCCGGCTAAATCTCGCTCGTGGATACCCATGGGGTAATACTGGTCCAATTCCCCTTGCTCAGCACCCTCCAGCACCAAATCGGCCAGCACGGGTCGCGGCGACTCATAAAAGGCTTGCCATTGATGGCGAGTGCCGACCATCTGCTCAGCGACGACCCCGGTCAGCGCGACGCAAGCGTGATTCCAATGGGTGATCCGATGTGCTCGATCGATGACGAATAATGGAACTGGACTGCCATCCATTATGTGTCGCAAGCGGGTCTCGTTTTCCGCCAACGCTTGCTCCGCCTCTCGGCGCTCGGTCATGTCCTGGACGCTTTCCATGGCTGCGATGATACGGCCCTGGCTATCGCGGATCGGCATCGCCGTGAAATACAACCATTTGCCCAGTTTCGGATAGTAGGCCTCTCCTTCCAGAACGTGATCGGTGAATTCCCGCTTGCGGATACCGGTCGGGTAATATTCATCTAGTTCTCTCGGCTCAACGCCATCCAGCACCAAATCGGCCAGCACGGGTTGTGGCGTCTCGAAAAACGCTTGCCAGTAATCGCGAGTACCGATTATCCGCTCAGCGGATATTTTGGTCATTGCCTCACAGGCGTGATTCCAATAGATGAGTCGATGTTCCGGGTCGATCACGAAGAGGGGAATCGGACTATCATCCAGAATGCGTCGCAAATAGGCTTCATTGTCAACCAATGTCTGTTCTATTGGCTCGCGCGGGGTAAAAGGACTAGCCATGATGACCACGCCTTCAAATTTGTTTTGAGGGTTGTAGAGCAGTTCCGTCCCGTGTTTCCCGCACTACCCTTCGGCTTTAGTAGCGTTCAGAGTGATTTCAAACCGTCCTGACGAAACAAAACGATAAAGAGCCTGTCCGATTCACGCTGGCGAAACTTCGAAATCGACCGGCAGAATCCGCACCGAGAACGCCGGCAACACCTGCTCCTCCAGCAAGAGTGCCCCCTGCGTCGGATCGCGCCGCTCGATCCGCAATACTCCCTACTCCAGTTCCAACACGGTGATGGCCGACACCATTAGTCATCAGTTAAGATTTTTGACACAACTTCGCGGCCCTGCTCAATCAACGACTTACTTGTGCCATCAATCAGGGATAAAACAAGCCCATGAAAATCGGTCATGCGCAGGTCTCGACCGAAGATTAAAACCCCGATTTGGGGTAGTTGCTTGCTGTGACGGCAGATGCGAGTTGTGACGCGATGGGTCTCTGGCGTGCGCGGTGGTGGTGGCCATAGTGCCTGTCGGGCAGGATTTCCGGAGCCATCACCGACCCGGCGGATTCGCTCTGTCCGCCCATTTTGAAGAAGCCCATGAGCCGCCGCAGTTCCTGGGCCTGATCGCCCATTGAATGGCTGGCGGCGGCGGTCTGTTCGACCAAGGCGGCATTCTGCTGGGTCATCTGGTCCATTTGCAGCACGGCCTGGTTGACCTGCTCGATACCACTGGCTTGCTCACGGGCCGCAGCGGCCATCTCGGCGACGATGTCGCTGACTTTCTTGATCGCGATGACGATGTCTTTGAGGGTTTGACCGGAGCGTTCGACTAACTGGCCGCCGTCTTCAACCTTGGCGACACTGTCGGTGATCAGGCTCTTGATCTCTTTGGCGGCATCGGCGCTGCGTTGGGCGAGCTTGCGCACTTCGCCGGCAACCACCGCAAACCCTCGGCCTTGTTCCCCGGCTCGGGCCGCTTCCACGGCGGCATTGAGGGCCAGCAGGTTGGTTTGAAACGCGATCTCGTCGATTACCCCAATGATGTCGGCAATCTGGCGGCTGCTGTGGTGGATGGCGTTCATCGCCGTGACCGCTTGCTCGACCACTTGCCCGCCTTGTTCGGCTTGCGATCGGGCGGCAATGGCCAATTGGTTGGCTTGGTTGGCGTTCTCGGCGCTTTGCTTGACCGTGCCGGTCAGTTCTTCCATCGAGGAGGCCGTCTCTTCCAAGGCACTGGCTTGCTCTTCCGTCCGCTGTGCCAAGTCGCCACTGCCTTGGGCAATCTCGGCTGCTGCGGCATTGACCGTAACGGTTGTACCATGAACCGCAGCGACGATGCGGTTCAATTCTTCGCTCATCGATCTCATTGCCTGCAACAACTGGCCGGTTTCGTCTTGCGAGGTGGTGACGATGTTGACCTCCAAGTCTCCTCGGGCAATTTGGTTGGATGCCACCACTGCCGCGCGGAGAGGACGAGTGATGCCCCGGATCAAAAAGAAGGCAATGAGGCCGGCGATACCCAAAGCCGATAGCGTGACAGCGATCATCTCCATTGCGACGCGCTGTTGAGTCGATTCGTAGATTTGATCCGCACGCTGCCTTTCAGCATCCACCAGTTTTTCAATGTCATGCAATGGCGTCAACGTCGCATCGCGTATCCCGTCGATCATCCCGTCTAGCTCGCGAAGCTTTTGTGCTTCCTGCGCGATGTGATCGTTGGCGACCGTCGAGGAATTGGCCTTACCAGCGGTTTCCAGGCCCTCTAAAATTGGAAGCATCTGTTTTTCGAATAAATCCAAATACTGGCGGTACTGGGCTGCAAACGCTTTAGCGAGCACCTTTTCTTGATCGGTGTCGGAAATGTCGTCGATGGTTTTGATATCGCGATCCGCGTTAGTTTCGATCTCCGTAAACTTACTTCGGGTGGAAACCAAGTCACGGTTGATCTGGGCATCGGCAACCACCGCATAAATGCCTTCCACCCTCTGGGCGATATTCCCGATTTCCAGTGCCTCGCCCGATACCTTTACCAAGATATCTTCCAGACTGTGAAGCTTGGTTATCTGCCAAAAGAAATAGCCATTTGCAACTGAAAAAATACATACAATCGTCAAAAAGCCCCCGATGATTTTCGTGCCGATTTTTGCGTTGGCTAACATGTGCTTTCCTCTCATTCATGCGCCGTACAATCACACGATATTGGTACAAACGACGAATATGCCAATTTATTAAGCATAAATTGGTATTTTCGTTGCTCTTGCAACAAAAGTGCAACATACGGAGCTGTAGCATGGCTTGCGGTGTTGATAACTCACAATGCGTACCAGCAGCTTTTTCGAAAAAAGACCACCCAGCGACAAAATATCTAATTATTTGAATTTACTTAACAAAGTTCCAGTACGGTGGCGTGCTTAGCGGGTTCTTGATCGGAAACGTGGGGCAATTTGGCGATCAGGTTTCGTGTAGGACTATAGCCATATTTTTGACGTTTCGCGACGGTTCGATAACACGTAGGTCCGCCGCAGCCAGAGCCAGCGTAGTCGCTAAGAAATTCTTGAGCACTACCATCAATAGCTTGGATTTCTTGTCCTTGTACTTAGATGTTATAGTAACGCGATGTTCGACTTTTCCGATGATCGAGGATGGGATGGCGGCGCGGCATGGCGGTGTGAGATACGCTGAGAGGAGCCAACCATCGCAACGCTCCGGGAACGCCGTCATGCCGCTCGAAGACTTTATCATCACCGTATTTTGCTGGATAGAAGAACACTGGAGTCCGGTGATGGGGGGTCAGCGTCTGCGCCAGCGAGGGTTTGCCCCGAAGTTGACGGATAGTGAAGTCATCACGATGGAAGTGGTCGGCGAGTTTTTGGGTTTGGAAACCGATGTGGGTCTCTGGACCTACTTTCACCACCATTGGCGGTCGTGGTTTCCCGCCCTCGGCTCGCGCACGGCCTTTGCTCAACAGGCCGCCAATCTCTGGGCGATCAAACAAGTTCTTCATCGGTGCTTAGTCATTGACCTGGGCGCGGCGACGGATCCGATTCGGATCGTGGACGGCTGTCCCCTACCGCTGTGTGTCCTCACCCGCGCCCCACGCTGCCGGTTGTTTGCCGGGGAGGCTGATTACGGCTACTGCGCGGCCAAAAAACAGCCTTATTATGGATTTCATGGACACCTGATGATCACGGTTGAGGGCGTCATCACGGGCTGGACGGTGACCGCCGCCTCTGGCGATGAACGCGAGGCGCTGTGGGATCTGACGGATGGGGTTCAGGGTTTGGTCATTGGCGATAAAGGCTATATCAGTGCCTCCCTGAAGGCCGAACTCGCCCTCACCGGGGTTGACCTGCAAACCCCGCTGCGGGCGAACATGACCGATACCCGGAACCCATGCGTCGTCCGGCAATTGACTACGACCCGCCGCCTCGTGGAAACCGTCATTGGCCAATTAGCAGAGCGGTTTCATTTGGAAAAAATCCGAGCGCGGGATCGTTGGCACTTGACGAGCCGGATGGCACGAAAGGTTTTGGCGCATACCTTGTGCATTTTCGTGAACCGGTTGCTCGGTCGGTCAGACCTCCAGTTTGAGGGACTGATCGCCTGAAAAGTCGAACATCGCGTTATAGTAAGTTTATTGATCTCGCCCCGGCGGGATTCTGCCGAACCGAACTGTCCCAATAATGCACATTCTCGGGACAGTGGACCCCCGCGAACCCTTTCGAAACCCGCATGAACCCGACACCCACCAAAGACGAACCAAAACCCGTAAATGGGACAGTTCGACCCGCCGGTCCTCCCAAGCGGGTGCCGAATCGCGACCGCCGGAGTCGGGAGCACCTCACCGAGGGCGAGGTGGAGGAACTCATGCGCGCGGCCAAGGCGCGAGGACGCTACGGCCATCGGGATGCGGCCATGATCCTCTTGGCGTACCGGCACGGTCTGCGGGTGTCGGAGTTGGTGGCGCTCCGCTGGGATCAGGTGGACTTGAAAGAGGGAACGCTGCACGTCAACCGGATCAAGCGGGGGACGGCGAGCGTCCATCCCTTGCGCGGTCCGGAACTGCGGGCGCTGCGGAAGCTGGAACGGGAGGGGCCGACCGGCGGGGCGTATGTCTTCGCGAGCGAGCGCGGCGGACCGATGACGGCGGCCGGGTTTCGCAAGCTGTTGGCGCGAGCGGGGGAGGAGTCCGCCGTGGGCTTTCCGGTCCATCCCCACATGCTCCGGCACGGCTGCGGCTACAAGCTGGCGAACGACGGCCACGATACGAGAGCGATCCAGCATTACTTGGGGCACAAGAACATTCAGCACACGGTGCGGTATACGGAATTATCGAGCGAGCGGTTTAAGGGGTTTTGGGGGGATTAGAGACGACGGTTGATCGCTATCGAGACCCTTTTCAATTCTATCCGCTCGGCATAAAACATTCCTCCAGAGGCATCTTTGACAAGCTTGCAACCTGTTGAGTTGAATGGACAGAACACCACTCATCAGGCTGGGTAGCCTCTTCTGAGATGACTCTTTTCGTTTTCCAGCGAGTGCGCTGCTGTATACTCCACACTTTAAATAGATAGAGTTATTAGGTAGTCAACGCAGCCATGCCGTATACCACCATCTGTAAAGCCCCAGATATCTCCAACTTCGGGACATCTCTACTTGCCCGTACCATAGACGGTCTTCTCGAAGGCAGTCAGCCCGGTACCGGTGATGCCGTGACGCGCCTCTTCACTGGCTCTACATTATTGTGGCAGACAGGGCGGTTCGTGGGTGCACGGCGGGACGAGACTTGCTTATCGCTTATGCAGCCTCAACCAACGAAACCCGATTGATGGTAGAAGCTATGGGAAGGTTTGAAAACTGTATCAATAGTGTCGCTCGCGCCTACCGATTCTTTGATCGCATCGCTGCTCACCCTGAAGGACCGGCGGTAGATCGGATAATTCGTCACTGGCTGCGGTCGTGGTCCAAGCACTTCACACCGATTCGCAACGCCATTGAACACATTGACAAAGACATTATCGACAACGTGAATCTTTCACCTGGAGTCGCCCACTTACTCGCAATTGAGCATGACGGAGAACACCTCAAAATCGCCAACCACCGTCTTTCGCTAGTCGACCTTGCTAAGGGGCTTCATAATATTCACAAAGCCGGTTGCGATCTGCTGACCGCTAGAGGACGGCTCGTCGAAGAGAACTCTGACCAAACAATCAGTTGCAGCCGACCGCTGCAAGTACAGGGATCAACCGAACTTCACCCGTGCAGAATGCAGTTTTAGACGGGCTCGTCGGTTATCCGCAGACCCATTGGGTTTCATTGAATAAATCGCGTAGGGGTATATCAAATGGCAGAAACAACAGATTCAGGTGAAGCACAGCGGCGGGAAGCTCCCCGACAAGACTCACTGCCACCGCCCAGTATCGTGACCATTCCTTGGTTGCTACGACATGTACCTGTCGGGCTTTGGGCAACCGCTATAGCTCTCTTAGTTGGCTCATTCACAGCAGGAATTACAGCTAGTAAATTAACATTTATACAAGACCTTTTTCAGAGTACGAGAGTAACCACAATGCCAAACCTCAGTGGTACGTGGCGGGTCACAAGTTCTGCCGGTCCAGGAACTGGTTCGATTACAGATAGAGAGGAAAGTCTAACTTTCGTCAATGAAAACAAGGAATCGGCATCGGGAGACAAGAAAGGTAGCAATGGTCAGGCGTGGGAGATATATGCCACTGACTGGAAGTTAAAAGGGGTTGTCACAGATAGCGGCAAAGTCATCCGGTGGGATAACAACACCACTTGGTATCGCTAACAATGCGATCCAACCGCGCTCCAGTTGACGCCCTCGTTTTCGTAAATCGTTTTCCATTTGCTCGGCGTTGTTGCATACGTCATAGTTAGCTAAACGTGAAAATCCTTGGTTAACACACCAATTAGTAGCTGACTTGCACCCGCAATTATAATTAAATCGGATTATCATACAAAGCCATTATGGAACTGGATTTTAAAACCGTCAAAGTTGTGAAAAGAGCGGATGAAGGAAAGGGTTTCAAAGACGGTCGTTTGTGGAACAGGAGAAAATTGAGGAAAAGAAAAAAGCCATCACATAATGGCTTTTTTTGAAAAAAACAAAACAATAAGACACGAAGATACAAATCAGTTTTTCTGCCCCATCCTTATTTTCCAAAAAAGCTTTTGAATGAAAACTGGGTAGAAGCTTACCAACTTTTTTAATCCCTTTTCGAAATCTTCGTCAGTACGGGCGGCAAGGTATGCTCTAACAGCCTTACTGATACTGGAAGAAAGAATCAACAAGCATTCATAGGCAACGCTTTGCGCTCGTGGGGTGTGAATATGCTCACACGCTTCCAATAGCTCCTCAAAAGAGGAAGCGGCTTCCACTGCCTCCAGACCGAGTATATCGAGTTTTTCAAACGCTGCCCTATCTTGTGAGCTTGCCCTATAGTCCTTGGTAGCTCGATCAATCTGATCTATACGTTCTTTAAACGTAACCATTTTCGTTTCTCCGCGTATATGCACCCGAACGGAATGTTCCGACGCATCTTTCACGGAGAAAACTGCAATTGTAGGATAAAAGCCTCGATTTTTAAATAACTTTTGATTATAAGTGAAACCAAATGTCTGTCAATAGTCATTATTATCCTGAGAAAACCCCCGGCTCTGCCGGGGAGACGGTAGCAGTTTGACATTTACGGGAGTCCATCAGGGAAACTCTGTGTCGTGAGCCGCCAAGCACCACGACTGAGAGAATCCCGATGGACGAGTATGACAGCCTAAGCCACAGCAAGTGGGAGTGTAAATACCATGTGGTCTTTATCCCGAAGTGTCGTCGCAAGACGCTTTATGTCCAGTTGAGGAAGCACCTGGGGGAAGTGTTTCGAAAGCTGGCCGCGCAGAAGGAAAGCCGAATTGAGGAGGGGCATCTGCTGCTCGACCATGTGCATATGCTGATTGCGATTCCCCCCAAATACGCGGTGTCTCAAGTGATCGGGTTCATCAAGGGCAAGAGCGCAATTCACTTAGCGCGGGTGTACGGGGAGCGCAAGCAGAATTTTGTTGGGCAGCATTTTTGGGCGCGGGGGTATTTTGTCTCGACCGTCGGTCGGGATGAGACCGTGATCCGCGAGTATATTCAGTACCAAGAGCAAGAGGATCAGCGGCTGGATAATCTAGACCTCTGGCGCTGAGGCGCCACCTTTAGGTGGCCCAAGAACGTCAGGGCCGCGTTAGCGACCCTGGTTAGCCGCTTTGAGCGGCTCACAAACTAAAGCCCCCGGCTCTGCCGGGGGATACTTACTAAAAATGTAAACTTATGTTATTTTCTATAAATCTGTAAAATTGATGGACAAAAACCATATAATTATCGAAGTCCATACGCGATTTTCGAACACCGATCATCAGCGAAAACGCAGAACGAGCGGCACAACAGCGCGCTTGAGAGGAGACGAATCAATGAGTGGTCTAAGCAACACATATTTCTCTGCCGGTGACGAGAATCTTCAACTGTCAGATGTTGAGTTCGACAGAAACCTGATTCTCAATATGCTTTTTCAGCCAAGCCAGTTGGCAATTACTGACGTATACGCGATGTTCGACTTTTCAGGCGATCAGTCCCTCAAACTGGAGGTCTGACCGACCGAGCAACCGGTTCACGAAAATGCACAAGGTATGCGCCAAAACCTTTCGTGCCATCCGGCTCGTCAAGTGCCAACGATCCCGCGCTCGGATTTTTTCCAAATGAAACCGCTCTGCTCATTGGCCAATGACGGTTTCCACGAGGCGGCGGGTCGTAGTCAATTGCCGGACGACGCATGGGTTCCGGGTATCGGTCATGTTCGCCCGCAGCGGGGTTTGCAGGTCAACCCCGGTGAGGGCGAGTTCGGCCTTCAGGGAGGCACTGATATAGCCTTTATCGCCCATGACCAAACCCTGAACCCCATCCGTCAGATCCCACAGCGCCTCGCGTTCATCGCCAGAGGCGGCGGTCACCGTCCAGCCCGTGATGACGCCCTCAACCGTGATCATCAGGTGTCCATGAAATCCATAATAAGGCTGTTTTTTGGCCGCGCCGTAGCCGTAATCAGCCTCCCCGGCAAACAACCGGCAGCGTGGGGCGCGGGTGAGGACACACAGCGGGAGGGGACAGCCGTCCACCATCCGAATCGGATCCGTCGCCGCGCCCAGGTCAATGACTAGAGCACCGTAGTGACGCAATCTTGAGTTGGAGGACGTGACATCACATATGGATAGCGACGAGGATGGATGCGGAGTTTTCTGGCGTATTGGGTCGCAAGGTTTCGGGATTGTTTGAGCGCAAGGAAAGCATTCTCGACCAGATGGCGCAGGTTGTAGAGGTCTTGATCATCTCGTCCTGCTTGCTCACGACCGGTTGGTCCTGGCGCGTGAATCGGCCCAGCGTGCCGTGGCGGGTATTGCGAGTTCGTCCTGTTCGATAGTGATCGGTGTGCGATTTTACCGATCCGGTGCCGTTCGAGCGGTGCAACACCTTGGCGATAGGCATCCCAGTCGATCGGTAAAGCAAGCGGCATGCACGGTCAGGTGTCGGACTTTGGCGTAAAGCCGGCGGAAGGTGCCAGCATCACGACCGCCCACAACCCAGGCGACACTTCGCCGTGAGCCACGATCCAACGCCTTGATGATCCATCGCTTGTTTTTTTTGATCCGACAAAATGCCACATCTCGTCGAACTCCATCTCGCAGATGCCGCCGGGCACTTCCGGTTCGCCCAGCCGCTCGGCTTCGGCCCGGATCCAGTGATAGGCCGTCGTGCGGGACACCCCAAACAGTTTGCCCAAAAAGCCGAACGATGCTTTGCCCAGCGCGTACAAGATCACGGCGAGCGCCCGTTGGGCCGTTCGGTTCGGGGCCGTGCGCCGGTCGCCCAGCACGTAGTTCAAGCCGCAGCGTCTGCACCGGTATCGCTGAACTCCGCGTACCCATCCATTCTTGATGGAATGCGTCGAACCGCATACCTTGCACGTCATAGCCCCCTCCCCATCGTGTCATGTCGTTGGAATACAGTATAGCAATGACCTATCTTTAGTGAACACTCTCCTTGTTTGATCGCCCAGAGATTGGCGGCCTGTTGAGCAAAGGCTGTGCGCGAGCCGAGGGCGGGAAACCACGACCGCCAATGGTGGTGAAAGTAGGTCCAGAGACCCACATCGGTTTCCAAACCCAAAAACTCGCCGACCACTTCCATCGTGATGACTTCACTATCCGTCAACTTCGGGGCAAACCCTCGCTGGCGCAGACGCTGACCCCCCATCACCGGACTCCAGTGTTCTTCTATCCAGCAAAATACGGTGATGATAAAGTCTTCGAGCGGCATGACGGCGTTCCCGGAGCGTTGCGATGGTTGGCTCCTCTCAGCGTATCTCACACCGCCATGCCGCGCCGCCATCCCATCCTCGATCATCGGAAAAGTCGAACATCGCGTTGACGTATACTTGTTCTATGACCGCATGTGGAAACACCTCGACCGATATCCTAATGGGTCACCACTTGAAGTAGGTTTGGAGAATGGACTGATTGTACTCTACGTCAGCGACGAAGTGACAAGCTTCGTGGATACCCTCAGAGTGATCCAAAAGAGAACCGCTGCGAATCTGAGCGAGCACGCGGAACAAATAGCGAACAGACTCGATGCTTATATGGCCGCTCGATCAATGAAGCCAAGTTTTAGGGTTTGGTCTTCGCAAGGAACTGGTAGTAGTGGAGAGCAGTTTTTGGAGGTGGTTAAAGCCTCTTTTTCAGGACAAGCACCCGAGATTTTTCCAATTGAAGAGGAGCAAATAAAATTTAACAAATTGTGGAAAGAGGGCGAGATTGCACGTTGGATCGACTTCATGCTCATACAGGGAGTTCAACAGACTCATGATAGGGGACACAAAGGGGTTCAGCGTAGCGTCATAACTAATAGAATTGCAGAATATTACATCGGAGTTAAGGAAGTGCCGCATTGTGGTGTCATTCTAGACAGCCTTCAGGGTGACCCTCGGTACATTGAGGTTGAAACTTTTTTTAAAGCATTGACTGCCTGCTATCACTATTCACAAGCATCATACTGGCAGACAAACAGTTCGTTTCCTAAGCTCGATCCATTGATCGTTGAATTGCTGTGCAGAGTTGAACGTGAAAGTCTTGTTAGCGCCACAGCAGCCTCTTCTGATGTCTGTGAAATGATACAGCATCCTCGGCTAAGTGATTTGGCAAAACTATCTCCTGAAGCTATTAGGAAAATTCGGTTAAAGGGTAAAGATTACTTCAGTGCAATATTGGCATTCGATCATGCCCATGATGAAAACGCGAAAGTCCGCCTGTTGGAGGAATTGAGCAAATACTGTGCGCATGTCTGTAGAGAGGTGGCAATGGTATTAGGGAAAAATATCTCACTTGACCAATATCTTGCAAGATGTTTGCCTGAAGGAACACCGAATGGTTTCAGGAAGCTTATAGGAGGCGCTATTGCTTATGGAGTGAAGGAACTTGCGGATGAATTTGGTCTGCCAGATTTTTTGGGTTGGGTGGCGGGTAGTGGTCTTTTAACTTTAGAGATCACCACCGGTCGGAAATCCATCCCGCCAGATTCTAGCCAAATACAATTCTCGCGAGGCGCGATCAACTTTCCTGCTGTCTCAGTGTAGCCTAGTGGCCTGTTTCCATATATCACATTGAATGGGCTGCTAGATGTTGGAGTGCCATTAATACCACGAGCCTTTCGATGCAAAAGTGGGCATCAGGCTTCTGAAATAGCAAGATTTAGTCAAGCACGATAATTATTTGACGAAACGTGGAAACGGATATACCCTTTTACTTATCAAGAGGAAAGCCACTGTTTAGGTGGCTTTTTTCATGAGTAAAGCTTTGGCTCTCGCCCTGAGTATCCGCATTGGGGCTGATACTCATTCGGGAGCTGAAACCATGAAAGAAGGCGACGAAGGCTGGTTGGATTTTAAGGCGATAAAGGAAAAAACGGATGTTCGGTTAGTTCTTTCCCACTTCGGGCTATTGGAACATTTGGAAGAACGGGGCGCGGAATTTATCGGATGGTGTCCTTTTGGCGACGAGCACGGCAAAAAAGACAGTTTCTCGATCAACGTGGAGAAAAAGACCTTTCAATGCTTCGCCTGCAAAGCGCGGGGCAGCGTGCTCGATTTCGTGGCGAAGTTCAGAAATGCCAACCTGCGGGAATCGGCGCAATGGGTGCTTTCCCTCACCAATGGCGACGAACCGCGCGAGAAGCCAAAGGAGGGTCGTCCCTATGGAAAAAGCCAGACGGACAGTGGCGTGCGGGAGAATGGAGCGGAAATAGGCGAGCCTGCCCGCAACGCTTCGCCAGCCCGCAGAAGCTACGCTTCAAGCGTTGCTGACGGGCGTAACGATGCGGGCGAAGAGATTCCCCCCGTGATGTCGTTCTCCCTCGCGTCTCGACTCATCATCGCCAATGCGATCAATCCGGCGCATTTGCTCGTCGTGAATATGGATGCAGCGGGAATTGAATGGAAGAAAGCGAAAAAGGAATGAGGAGAAACGGGAACAAATACGAGTACGGGGTCTGTTGTTGTTTTGAAGAACGAGTACGGATACGAAAACGGTTTTTTAGAGGTGCGGAATATTTTTCGGTTCATGGCTTCCATGAACCGTTTTTTTACGAAAAAACCGCGTGGGATTTTCGGCGGTTTTTCTCGTCGCGCCAAACAGGAGGACGGCGGTTTCTGGACAAGCCGCTTTCGTTGGTCGTCATGCCTCGGTGAGAACACGTCGGAGGGCGGGAGGGCTCCAGTTTTGCCCGCGAACGCTCGAACGTTCTCGTCCCGATCTTCGCGCACGTGCGTGGGTGTGTCGCTTTTGGCGGAAGTGGCGCGGTTCGTACAGTATACACCTTCCGTTTGGTCCGCCTCTCGTCTCGAACGGCGGTTCAATCAATATAAAACCCTAAATCATCCTTCGGCGCACGCCCCGGCTTTTTCGGCGTCTCGCGGTCGGGTTTTCTCGGTTCTTCGGTCGGCGCCGGAGCAACGGGCCGGCCCGCCCCATCCTCTTCCTTCGTCGGGGAAGGAGCGGGCTCTCGGGTCAAGCTCGGCGCTCCCGACACCCGCGCCCGATTTCCCTCCAAGAGCGCCACGTAGA
>JBAOHI010000034.1:0-10176 GCA_037045535.1 Candidatus Competibacter sp. | reverse complement strand
TCACCCCGCGCTCTGCGAGCGAGTGACGGCGCGCGTAAGCGAGAGGCTGGAAGCGTTGCGCGCGACCGCCCTGCAACAACCGCTTTCGGAATGGACCGATGCAAGCTGAACGCATCGTCGAAAACCTCAATCGCGCCCACCACGAGCTGTTTGGCCGCGATCCGGCGGTGTGCTTGATCGGCGAGGATCTCCTGGACCCCTACGGCGGTGCGTTCAAGGTCTCGCGCAACCTCTCGACCCGGTTCCCTGAACGGGTACTCTCCGCGCCCATCAGCGAATGCGCCTTCACCGGCATGGCGTGCGGCATGGCGCTAGCTGGCGAGAAACCCATCGTCGAGATCATGTTCGGCGATTTCATCGGGTACGCCTTCGATCCTCTGTGGAACCTGGCCGCCAAATCCGTGAGCATGTATGGCCGGCGCGTGCCCATCCACCTGCTGGTACGTTGCACCGTGGGCGGAAACCGGGGTTTCGGCGCGACCCACAGCCAAAGTCCCCAGAAGCACTTTCTCGGCATTCCCGACCTGGATCTGTTCGAGGTCAATCCCTTTCACGACAACGTCGAGCTGTTGGCCGAGCTGATCGAGCGTGGAAACCCGGTCCTCCTATTCGAGAACAAGACCCTTTACTCGCGCCACTGCGTTCGGGAAGGCGCTCTGGACGACCTGTTCTCGTGGCGCTTCATCGGGCCGCGCCGAGAATTCGCCAAGATTTGCATCGAGGAATCGGAATCGCCCGACGCGGTCATCGTCGCTTCCGGTTCGGTGGTCTTTTCGGCGCTGGAGGCGGCTCGGCGCGCTTTCCTCGACCACGAGTTGGAAACCGTCATCCTGACGCCCGCTCAACTCCATCCATTTCCCCTGGCTCCCATTTTGGACGATCTGGCGCGGGCCAAGCGCATCCTGGTGATCGAGGAAGGCATCGCCGGAGGGTCCTGGGCCGAGTCGGTGGCGACCGCCATTTACTCGCGCCTGTGGGGCCGGCTCGAAAACCCGGTGATTTGCCTCCATTCCAAGAGCTCGATCATTCCCTGCGCCAGGCATCTCGAAGAGCGGGTTCTCTTGCAGAGCGGCCACGTTTTCGAGGCCCTGATCGGAGAGAGCATCCGTGCATAGCATCGTCATTCCCAAGCTCAACGCCAATGATGATGTCTGCATTCTGACCGCGTGGTCCGCTGCCAACGGCGAGCGGGTGAGCGCGGGCGCACCGTTGGCCGTGGTGGAAACCTCCAAGACGACCCTGGAATTGGTGGCCGAAGCGGACGGCTTGCTGCTGCGCGGCTTCGAGGCAGGCGACGAGGTCCGGGTCGGCCAAACCATCGGTTATCTGTTCCCGGACGAGGTGACGCGCGCCGCGTTTCTCGACAGCCGCGCTCGCGCGGCGACCGAAACCCCGAACCTGCATATCACCCGCAAGGCCCGCGACCTGATGGACCGGCATCGGCTCATCGAGAGCGATCTGGCGGCGCTGGGTAAATCCGTGATCCGGGAATCCGACGTGCGCGCCCTGTTGGCAGCGCGAGCGGGCGAACCGGATCGAGGGCCGCCGCCGATGCCGGCGCGAACCGGCCGGCCGGTTGAAGCGATTGAACTCACCCGCCATCAACGGGCGGTCGCGCGGACGGTGACCGCCTCGCGGCGGGAGATACCGGACGCCTTTCTGCTGATCAAGATCGATTGCGACCGCGCCTTGGATTCTCTGGTGGCGACGAGCGCGACGGCCGGAATGCAAATCGGGTTGCTGGAAGCGCTGGTGTGGCTGACCGGCAGGCTGCGAAACAGCTACCCGCATTTTTTTGGTCAAGTCATCGACGACGAGAGCTTTCTGCCAGCGAAGACCGCCCACATCGGCGTCACCCTGGATCAAGGTCGCGGTTTGTTCGTGCCCGTGGTGCGGGATGTCGACCAACTGACCCTGGAACAAGTGTCCGAAACGCTGGACGAGTATCGCTACCACGCCTTTCGCGGCGAGTTCGAGGAGTCCTCGCTCGGCGAAGGCGCTTTTTCGGTGGCCTTGATCGCCGAACCCGACGTGGTGTTCTCGGTGCCGGTGATCCTCCCTGGACAAGTCTGCATGTTGACGGAAAGACACGAAACGGAAATTTACGCACTCTAAAGCGTCAGCCACCGCGTCTGGGGCCAGAAGGTTGCTCGGATCGTCGAGGCTGGAGGACAAGATGAGCCATTTCAGCCATTAGTGCGACGTCGAAATCGCCCATCATTGCATCGTTACGAGGCAGTGGCGCTCGCCGTGCGATGGCGCTTCACGATATCGAGCACGGTGTTCTTGCTGATGCCGAGCCGGTGGCTGATTTCCCGGTAAGACTGTCCGTCACCGACCAGTTTCAGAACGCGCGACGCATACTGATCCGCCTTGATGCGCTGGCCAGGCCGACGCCCGAAGACGACACCCCGCGCCTTGGCGGCGGCGATGCCGGAGCGCACGCGTTCGCGCAGCAGATCACGCTCGAACTCGGCCAAGGCGGCCATCAGCGAGGCGATCAGTTTGCCTTGGGGCGTGCTGAGGTCGAACTGCAGTCCAGTCTGGGCGATCACCGAGACGCCCCACGACTGCAAATCGTTCAATGTGTGAAAGAGATCCAGCGTAGAGCGGCCCCAGCGGGTCAGTTCGGTGACGAGAACCGCGTCGATGTCGCGTGCTTGAGCGCGCGCGAGGACTTCCTTGCGCGCCACCCGGTCGCTCTTTGCTCCGGAAGCGGTTTCCTTCCACACGCCGATAACGCTGTAGCCGGCTTTGTCGGCAAAGGCGAGCAGGTCGGCTTCCTGCCGCGCACAGGTTTGGTCCTTCGTCGATACTCGGCAATACAACGCCGCTCTCTGTCCCAATTGAACCCTCTTGAATCAGCGTCCCGAAAACCCGCATCCGGCCGTGGCAGAATGGCGACCCATTTATAGAGTACTTCAAAAGGGACACCCATGCCGCGTCGAGAACTCTTGACCGAGCCGCAGCGGCTCGCCTTCATGGAACCGGTCACTGACGAGCGCGGGATCGTCCGTCATTACACCCTGGATGCCGAGGATTTGGCGCTGATCGATCGGCGGCGTGGCGATGCCAATCGACTCGGGTTCGCCGTCCTGCTCTGTTACCTGCGATTTCCAGGGCGGACCCTGCGGCAAGGCGAAGCGCCACCGGTCGCGATGCTGGCTTTCGTGGCCGAACAACTGGCGCTCGATCCGGCGCGTTTCGCCGATTATGCCGAACGCGACCAGACGCGGCGGGCGCATCTTGCGGAAATCCAGACCACGTTCGGTTACCGGCCGTTCACGCGCGGACGGTATCGTGAACTGGCGGCTTCGCTCTTGCCAACGGCGCTGGCCACCGAGACGGGCGCCACGCTCGTGGCGATGGCGCTGGATGCGCTGCGGACGCAACGCATCATGGTTCCACCGCTGCCGACCCTCGAACGCCTCTGTGGAGAGGTCCGGGCCCGGGCGCACCGCCAGTTGTGGCGCACGCTCACCGCCGGATTGACGGACGCGCAGCTCACCGCGCTCGATCGACTGCTCACCGTCCGTGCCGGCGGTGGCCAAAGCACGCTGGCATGGTTACGACAAACGGCCTATGCCGCCACGGTCGGCAATTTCCCCAAACTGATCGAGCGGCTACGCCAAGTGCGCACGCTGGGCATCGAACCGGAGCGCGCCACCCGCATCCATCAAAATCACTGGCTCAAACTCGCGCGTGAGGGCGGTCGGAGCACCGTGCAGCACCTGGCCGAACTCGAACCGCTCCACCGTTACGCCACCCTGACCGCCCTGGTACTGGAATTGACGGCGACACTAACGGATGAAGCGATCAATATGTTCGAGCATCTGCTCGGAAGTCTGTTCAAGAAGACAGAACGCGCGCACGCCGATGAATTTCACCGCAGCGGCAAGGCCATCAACGAGAAACTGCGGCTCTATGCGCAGGTCGGCGAGGCGCTGATCGCGGCCAGGGCTGCAGGCGGCGATGCCTTTGCCGCGATTGAGGGCGTCCTGCCGTGGAACCGATTCGAATCGACGGTGGCGGAAGCCCATCGGCTCGCGCAGCCAGAGGCGTTTGATGACCTGGCACTCTTGGATGACCGGTACGCGAGCGTGCGCAAGTTCGCACCCCTGCTACTGGCAGAATTTGAGTTTCATGCCGCGCCGGTGGCTACGGATCTCCTGCGGGGCCTTGATCTGCTGCGCGAACTCAATGCCAGTGGCAAACGCACGATGCCCGAGGTTGCACCCACGAGCTTCGTAAAACCCCGCTGGCGTCCGCATGTGTTTCGACCGGGAGGCTTGATCGATCGACATTTCTATGAGCTATGCACCCTCTCGGAACTGCGCGATCGGCTGCGCGCCGGCGACGTGTGGGTACAGGGAAGCCGACAGTACCGGGACTTCGAGAGCTTTCTGATCCCGAACGATGTATTCGTGCAGATGCAGCAGGAGCCGCTGCCACTCGACATCGACACCGATTTGTCCTCCTACATGGCCGAGCGTCGGCACTGCCTGCAAACCAAGATGGATGACGTGGCGGCCAAGGCGCGAAATCATTCCTTACCGGATGTCTCGCTCGCGAATGGCCAGCTGCGCATTTCACCTCTGAAGAAGAACACGCCGGCGTCTGCGGTCGAGTTCTCCGCACAGGCGTACACGCTGATGCCCCACGTCAAGATCACGGAGCTGCTCTCGGAAGTGGACGGCTGGACCCATCTTGCCGATCACTTTGTACACTTGCGCACGTTGGCACCCCCGAAGCATCGGCACGCGTTGTTGGCGGCGGTGCTCGCCGACGGCATTAATCTGGGACTCGCGCGCATGTCCGAGGCCTGTCGTGCGATGAGCTGGCGGCAGCTCACTTGGACGGCAGACTGGCATATTCGAGATGAATGCTACGCCCGGGCGCTCGCCGGATTAATCGATGCGCAGCACCGTCAGCCACTGTCCGCTCATTGGGGAGCCGGCACCACGTCGTCATCGGATGCGCAGTTCTTCCGCGCCAGCGGGCGCGGTGAGGTCCACAGTCACGCCAATCCGCACTACGGTCAAGATCCCGGCGTGAAGTTCTACACCCACCTTTCGGATCGGTTCGGGCCGTATCACACGAACGTCATCGCGGCGACCGCCCATGAAGCGCCGCACGTCTTGGACGGGCTGCTCTACCACGAAAGCAGTCTCGTCATTGACGAGCACTACACCGACACCGGCGGATTCTCGGATCATCTTTTCGCCGTGTGTCGCCCGCTTGGCTTTCGCTACGCGCCGCGTATCCGCGATCTCAAGGAGAAACGCCTCTACACGATACCCGGCGTGATCGTGCCGCCGGAACTTGCGCCATGGGTGGCCGGCCCGATTAATATGAGGGCGATCCATGATCACTGGCAGGACATTCTGCGCCTGGTGATGTCGATCAAAACCGGCACGGTGACGGCCTCTGTGATCCTGCGCAAGCTCGCCGCCTATCCCCGCCAGAACGGTCTGGCCCATGCGCTACGTGAACTCGGGAAACTCGAGCGCACGCTCTTCACGCTCGACTGGCTGCATGACCCCGAACTGCGCCGTCGCAGCCATGTCGGGCTCAACAAGGGCGAGCAGCAAAACGCGCTGCGACGGGCCGTGTTCTTCAACCGACTCGGGGAAATCCGGGACCGTTCCTACGAAAACCAGCGCTATCGGGCGAGCGGCCTCAATCTGCTGGTCGCCGCCATCATCCTGTGGAACACCGTCTACCTGCAGCGCGCCCTGGACCACCTGCGAAAGCAAGGGATCGAACCCGGACCGACCGATCTCGCGCACCTGTCGCCGCTGGGCTGGGCGCACATCAACCTAACCGGCGATTACCACTGGGAAGTCGAGCCATCAATGGGGCCGGACCAGTTCAGACCTTTGCGGGCCACGGACTTCGCCATGGCGGCTTAGGGTGCGTTAAATTCCGTTTCGTGTCTTCCCCTCTCCTGGGACCCTTCTACACCGTGGACGGCTACAGCGTCGTCGCCAACACGGTCAGCCAGCTCGGAGCGCAGAGGACGCCCAACAACGTTGTGGCGATCATCGGCTTCGTGGCATTTGGCCTGGGTATCGTCATCGAGTGGTTGCGGCATCGATCATGGGCCACGGTGCCCTTCCTGCTGTTCGGGGTTTTCGTGGCGGCGGCAGGTTTGTTGCCGCATAGACCCATCGATCCGGCGCTGCCCTATAACGAGCTGATTCATCGACTTCACTCGGTCATGGCGACCGCGAGCGGAATTGCGGTGACGTTAGGTTTCTTGTGGCAGGGCATCAGGGCAAACACCACGAAAATACGAATATGCGGTTTCTACATGGCGGGTATTTGCCTGACGCTACCTATGGCGATGTTTGTGATGCCGGAATTCCAAGGACTCATTCAGCGGTTAATGTATTTTCAAGTATTCGCGTGGTTGTGGTTTGTGTACCCTTCGCGAACTTCCGAATGATTCGGCACAATTTTGTCGGAGCCATTTGCATCGTGCGATTGCCGATCCGAACCCTGATATCTCACCACCTATCCATTTCAATGGAATGGTCGCCCCCTTCTTGAAACGGCATCGATGTGCCAAGGTAGAGAAACGAGGCTATCCATGTAAATGGGGGTAGACCCAACAGTCGGGTCATAGTCCGCCAAATCGATTTGCCCTCCACAGAGCGTTCCCTCTCACCGCCAATTTCTTCATACTCGACGGCATTACCCTCTACGTCGCCGAGGTGGGCGAACCGTTGAAGACGACAGCGGGAGAAGTGGATCGCCGTCTGCGGCTGATCTTCGCCAACGGCACCGAGAGCAATCTATTGCTGCGGTCGCTGCAACGCGCTTTTTTACGATAATTCCACCACGCGACGTGCGGGGCGGGCAGTTGTCCTTCAGCGGCGAATTGGAAGCGGACGATGTTGAGAGCGGCACAATCTACGTCCTGCGCTCCCTGTCGGACCATCCCTATATCGCGCAACACCGCGACCTGATCTACAAGATTGGTGTGACCGGCGGAAAAGTAGAGGCCCGCATCGCCAATGCCGAACACGACGCTACGTACCTTTTGTCGAAGATCAATGTGGTAGCCACCTATAAGCTGGCCGGTATCAACCGCACTCGAATGGAGAACCTATTTCACAAGCTGTTTGCGTCGGCACGGCTGAACATCACCATCGACGACCGCTTCGGCAACCCTGTCATTCCGCGCGAGTAGTTTCTTGTTCCCTTGTTTGTCGTGGATGAAGTCGTCGAACGCATCAAGGACGGGTCTATTACGCAGTACGTCTACGACCCGCAGGCCGGGCGCCTTGCGAAGGTTGCAGCTATTACCAGGAGGTCCTGACCTGGCGCCGCAGGGCCATTGCGCGCGGCTGAACGCCATGGGTTCGCACGCAAAAAATTCAAGATTATAAGCGTAATCTTGAATTTTGAGACTTGGAAGCCGGATATTCAGTAGCTTTTCGACCGGTCAAACGATGTAGGCCCAGCGGAAGCGAAGCTACTATTTGACGACATATAAGTAACTGCTAATTTGCCTGGAGCGTAGCGGACGCTCTTGTCAAATATCTCCGGCAACGGGCACCTAATTTCCTACGACTCAACGCGTGATAGGACGTGCCGTGATCCCTTCGTGGAAGGACCCAGAAACCCAGGATTTGTGGACGCTCATTGCCAGCGAGATCGCTTTATTACCCGGCATGACCGACAAGATCGGCTCGGTCTCGCCATCCAGCTTAAGTTCATGCAAGTGCATGGTCGGTTTCCGGAACGCCACGACGGGATCGACCCATCGGTTGCCTAAGGGCTGGCCGCGCAACCCGGCACCACGGCGGATGCGCTGTTCCTATGAGTTGAATGGACGTCAAGGGTAGCGGCACCAGCGCCGGACCAACGTCATGCATCCGACCTATTGGGCACTTGCGGAACTGGGTAAAGCCACCAAGACGATTTTTTTGTGCCACCACCTCCACGATGAGTCGCTGCGACGCGAGATTCACGAGGGCTTGAATGTCGTGGAGAACTGGAATAGCACCAACAACTTTATCTTTTACGGCAAGGGTAGCGAGTTCGCGACCAATTCGGTCGAAGACCATGAACTGGCCGTTCTGTGTCTGCCTTTCTTGCAGGCATGCCTCGTCTACGTCAACACCCTGTTGATCCAAGAAGTACTGCGCGAGCCGGCGTGGCATGATCGCATGACGGTGGACGACTGGCGTGGCCTCACGCCGTTGATTTACCACCATGGGAATCCTTATGGCCGCATCGAGCTGGATATGGAAAAGCGCCTACCGATCACCGCCTGACCGACCAAAATCGACCGGTTTCAGACAGGCTGGAATCCAGTGTCCGAAAATAGGCTTTAACGCGTTGCGGACGCACTACACTTCTGTACTCCCTTTTCGAACGAAAGGACCGGGTATGTCGCGCGTTTTCGCCTACTGCCGGGTGTCGACGGCCGAGCAGGTACCATTCCTTGATACCGCTTAGCGTAGGGTTTTGGGAAGATTCTGCGATGACCTCGTTTATAATATATGATAATCAGTAAGTTAATGCTTTTATCTTGTGCTTAGGGAAACGACATAAACTCTGGACAGTATAAAGCGCCTTATACTTGTCCAACATCATGAGTTACTGCCGACGTGAAGGCCAAGAAGAGCGATGCGCATCCTGCTCGTTGACGATCACACCTTGTTCCGCGAAGCGCTACTGCATGTGCTCCGGCAGTTCGACGATGCGGCTGTGGTGATCGAAGCGGCGACTGCCAAGGAAGCCATCCGTTTAGCCGCTCACTATCACGATTTGGATCTAATCCTTCTGGATTTGGGCTTGCCCGGTTTGGACGGCCTGTGCGCCATGCCCGAACTGCACGAGACCAGCCCGACAGTACCTCTGGTCATTCTGTCTGCTTCGGAGGAAGTCCCGGATGTCCGGCGGGCCCTGGCGGCAGGGGCGATGGGCTATATTCCTAAATCGTCTAGTAGCCGCCAAATGATCACGGCCTTGCGCCTGGTGCTGGCGGGTGAGGTGTATGTTCCGCCTAACCTGTTAGCGGCTCTGGAAGGTCTGCAGACGGCGCCGGTGCAGGCGGCTGTAGTGGCGGATGAAGCGGGTGTCAGCGGACTGACGCCCCGGCAGATAGAAGTGTTGCGCTTGATGGCGCAGGGTTTGTCCAACAAGGCGATCTGTAAGCGTCTGGATGTGGCGGAAGGTACGGTGAAGCTGCACGTCGCCGCCGTTATGCGGGCGCTGGGCGCCTGTAACCGCACCCAGGCAGTGATTGAAGCGACGCGCCGAGGTTTGATTTCCGGGCTGGACAAAGAGAGTTAGATAACGTGAGTTCTGGCTATTAATCTCAGGACTTTCGCTTAATCTTGTCGGTCAAGCTGGCTGATATATTGGAATGCGCGGATTACGTAGCTCATCGCGCAAGTAGTCGATCTAGAGGTTGTTTTTTACTTTGTAAAAGGTCTTCTTCATCTTTTTAGCCATCGCTTTCAATGAAAGCCACGCCTGATAACAGCACGCGAAATGATTCCGTTGCGCCCGCTGCTTGCGGCATTGGCATTTCTCGATCCCCGTCAGCTGTTTCAGTTCCCGATGCCGTTTCTCTATCGCCCAACGCACCTTATTCTCGTCTCGAACAACCCACGTATCGATAAACCTGGGCGCACGATTCGTGATCACCCAATCAATGTCGCCATTTGTGGCGACCCCCTTGAAAAGCTGTACTTTAAAAGGAACTTCCTTCAACTTGACTTCCACTCCATGTTGGAGCCGTTCCGGCGTCCACTCGATTTGGTCGAGGCGAAGGTAGCCGTCCCTGGGGCTGAGACTGATCCGCCGGTTTTCTTTAATGTCTTTCCAAGCCTATGAATGAACTTGAGATTGTCCGATGCGGCATACCCTGTGTCAAATAAAATGGTCTGCGCTTGAATCCCTTTCTTCCGATAGGCTTCCCGCAGCATATCCCGAAAATGTTCGTTTTTCGTGAGCCCATCCATTTCGGGCGCGTAGACGCGAAAATCGATCAGATCGTGGTCCGTTCCATCGCTGTGGACAAGATTGACAATTCCAATTCCTTTCACAAGACCATGCGCATTTCCACTATACTGGCGCTTCACCCGCTCCATCACTCGCGAATGACGTTTATCTTGCACGCTGTCATCCGCTATCAAATAACTACCCGGCCGATCA
>JBAOHI010000033.1:0-28257 GCA_037045535.1 Candidatus Competibacter sp. | reverse complement strand
CCGCTTGTTCAGACGCCACAGGAAGCGCCCGCGCCTACCTAGACCATTACCTAGTTGACGAGAATCGAAAAAAAGCCCAACCTCTTTTTAGTTTATTATTGTGTTTGTTGATTTTTTTTTTAGTTTATTTGTTTTTAAGTTTTTAAGTTTAACAAGGAAGGGGGCGGCATGAAGACCCTAGCGGTTATCTGTCAGAAAGGAGGCGTGGGGAAGACAACCCTAGCGCGGAATTTGGCGGTTTACGCGCATTTGTCGCGTCGGCGCGTGGTGTTGATCGACATAGACCCGCAAGCCAGCGCCGCGAACTGGAACGAAGCCCGCGAGGAAGGGCAACGGCTTGATGTGGTGAAAGCCGACATTAGCCAGCTACGCGCCGCGCTTGCTTCGGCCCAGCGCCGGAACGCCGAGCTTGTCATCATTGACACGCCGCCACGCATGGAAAGCACCCAAGCGCACGCGGCGGACTTGGCGGATTACCTCTTGATACCCACGCGGCCCGCGTTTGACGACCTCAAGGCGACCTTGCCAACGCTCGATATTGCCCGCGACAGCGGCAAGCCCTTTGCCACGGTCTTAAATTTCGCGCCCCACGGCCACATAGTCAGCAGCGAAGCGCGGGAAATCTTGGAAGGCTTGAGCTTTCCCGTATTGCCCCATGTGATCCACCAATACGCCGCTTTTTGGCATTCCGCCGAAGGTAGCAGCGTCATCGAACACGACCCCGACGGCAACGCCGCCGAGGAAATTAAAACGCTTTTCCACACTCTCAAAAAGGTAATGAGCTTATGAGCAGCACCACCACCAAGAAACGCCCTTTTAGCGTGGAGAAATTGCAGGGCGAAAAACCAGCGCCAGAGGAACCCAAACACCCGCCCAAGGCGCGGCTACCGGGGTTAATGGTGGTTATCAACCCCGAAGCCCGCAAGCAGCTACGCATCCTTGCGGCGGAGCTTGACGTTAAGCAACAAGACCTTGTAGCGGATGCTATTAACCTACTTTTCAAAAAACACGGAAAACAGCCCATAGCCTGAACCATGAACCGGAGCGTCCGACCATGCCCCAGCCTGCCGCGAACCCCGAACCCTCGCCCGCCCCCCTTGCCGACGACGAGCGCCGCGCCCGCGAACTCCAAGACGCAATAGACGCCTACAACGCCAGCAGGGCGGCGCTAGGCAAGCCGCCGCTTGAGCCTGATAAAGTCGCCCGCTGGCTGGCGGTTGACGAGGAAGTAAGTCAGCGAGCGGCAGCGATGCGCCGCCATGACGAGCAGAAGCAGGCAGGGCGGGAAGCTGAGGAACAGCAGGCCCGCCGCAGCTTTAACGAAATAATGGCCGCAAGGATTGACGGCATACGGAAGGCAGCGCCGAAGCGCGAGGCGAGCGGCGAGCCAGCACCAGAACCCCAACAACCCGCAGCGCCGAGACCGCCGAGCGTCGAAAAGAGGGATAAAATAACTAGCTTCCCCGTCATCCCAGCGACAGCCCGCGCCGTAGTGAACGAGATAGCCAGCAGCGCCCTTTTCGCCGCCATCCAAGGCAAAGACCGGAGGCTTGTAAAGGCTTTGCCCGTAGCGGCTACGGGTGAAACCAAGATGCTGTTTTCTGGTGAGCAGCTAAACCAAGACGATCACGATGTCTTTATGCTGCTTATATCTATCGCCAGCACGAAGCCGCTAGGCGAATATATCACCGTATCGGCACATAGCTTGTTGAAGGAGCTAGGCCGAAAAACCGGAGGAACGCAGCACAAGCAGCTTGATGAGGAAATCAAGCGGCTGACAGAAGCAACCGTTGAAATCAGACACAAACGCTATACATACATCGGTCATTTGATACACGATGCCTTGAAGCACGAGGCAAGCGAACAATGGGTTTATGCGCTGAATGAAAAGCTGGTATCCATGTATGGGGCGAGTTGCTACACGCTGATAGATTGGGAACAGCGGAAGCGATTGAAGGGCAAAGACCTTGCCCGCTGGTTACAACTGGAAATCGCCCGCCATGCCGTGCCATTCCCGATCAAGGTTGAAACCTTGCGGGAAAAATGCGGAAGCCAGACAAAGGAGTTATGGAAGTTTCGGCAAACGCTCAAAACGGCGCTTGAGACGTTGAAGGCCGAGGGCCATATAGCGGCATGGCGGATTGACGAAAACGACCTTGTACACGTTGACCGAGGCGCGGCGCTTACAGCCAGCCAGCGCCGAAGGCTAGCGTTACCGAAGCCGAGGAACAGGAAACCATGAGCGCAAAACGAACGCGCAAGACGAGCAAACCAACAAGCGCAGCGGCGCTTGCACCGGAGCCAACAGAAGGCCAAAGCGCGGTAGGTGCCGAGCTTGAGAAAATTTTTGATGCAATCTTTGAGTATGTCCGCGAACGGGACGAGGCAAAGGCCCGCGCACTTGCGGCACGGCCCAAGGCCGAGATTATCCCGTTCCCCAAGGCACGGCATTAGAGGTAGGGAGGCACGGCATTAGAGGTAGGGAGGCACGGCATTAGAGGTAGGGAGGCACGGCATTAGAGGTAGGGAGGCACGGCATTAGAGGTAGGCGACTGTAAAAAAAACATTGATTTATTGTATGAAAATCAATAACTTAGTGCGTTCACCATTTTTGCCTAATCTTTTTCTAATCTATTTATAATCTTCTTTTAATCGGCCCGTGCCTGTGGATAACTCGCAGGCCCGCAGACAGGCGCAAGCGCCTTGTGTCTGTCAAAGAGCGCGAAGCGGGAGTTGATAGGTCTAGGGCTAAGGAGTTCGCGCACAAGGCGCGAACAAGTTTTTTTATTAGGGCGGTAGGGAAAGGAAGGGTTAAGGGCATGAAGGAAGCCCACTGGAAGGACGAAGCAACACCGAACCCAAAAACAAAAAGACGGTTTAGCAGAAGGGCGGAAGGCTTCGACCAGCAACCCAGAACAGAACGCCCCTAGGCGCTTACAGGAAGGGCAAGGGGCGGTTTTCAAGGCTTAGGTGGTATCACCCCCCGCCTATCAGGACAAAAACCGCTCCACGGCCAAAAAATCGGCCTTAGCGTCGAAAACGGAAAAAAGTAGGGCGGTAGGGAAAAGAAAGGGTAGGCAAGGCATGGACGCCGAGCTTGAGCGGTTCAAAACCGACTTGAATTTGAGCCAGTACGCGGCAGGACAGGGCTACCAGCTCGACCACCGCGAAAGCAGCCGCAACAGCGCCGTCATGCGCCACGCCAACGGCGATAAGATCATCATCGCAAGGCAAGGCCCGCATTGGGTCTATTTCTCGGTACGAGACGACACCGACCACGGCACCATTCTTGATTTTGTGAAGCACCGCGACGGGTGCAGCCTTGGCACCGCCCGCCAAGTCTTGCGGCAATGGTCGGGCAGTCCCCCGCCCGTCCAGCCGATCCACTACGCGCACAGACTGGACCCTATCACCCGCGACCGCGCCGCCGTCATACGCGAGTATGCGAAATTGACGGCCACCGCCAAGCATTCCGCCCTTGTGGCGCGAGGCATCCCCGCCGACCTACAAGCGGCTCCCCGCTTTGCTGGGGCGATCCTGCAAGACGAGCACCGCAACGCTTGCTTTCCGCACCGCGACCGAGACGGGGTTTGCGGCTGGGAAGTCAAAAACCACGGCTTTACGGGCTTTTCCAAGGGCGGCGAAAAAGGGCTATGGTTCAGCCGCACCAAGCCCACGGATACCGCCCTCGTCATTGCGGAAAGCGCGGTTGACGCCTTGAGCTACGCCGCCTTGCACTCCGACGACAAGGCCCGGTATTTTTCGATAGGCGGCGAGCTAAACCCCCGGCAACCCGCTTTGATTGCCGCCGCCTTGGAGAAGATGCCCCGGCCCGCCGTGGTCATCCTAGCGACCGACAACGACGAGGCAGGGCACAAATTCGCGGCGACGATCCAGAGCCTAGCGCCCCCCGGCCCCGGCTTGGAGTTCAAACGGCCATTGCCTAAAATCGGTAAGGACTGGAACGACGAATTGAAGGCCCGCAGGTCAGCGGCCCGCGCATCGCCTTCTTTCCCTACCGCCCGCGCCCTGTCTTGAACGGGAAGCGGCAGAGGTCACGCGCCATGAAAGATGATGGATCCCCTGAGATGCAGGAACCCACAAGACCCCTCACGAAAGCCGAAAGATACGAACAAGCGATAGAAGCAGGCTGGCAAGATTGGCTGGAATCCACAGCGCGAAACAACCCCAAATATGTGCCTGAAGTCAAGGCTAAGATTGCAGCATTAAGGCAGCAAAGACAACGGGACATAGCCCAAGCCGAAGCCAGAGCGCGAGGCGAGCAGGCGGACAGCCCACCCCCCACCTGACGGAAAGACACGAAACGGAAATTTACGCACTCTAAAGCGTCAGCCACCGCGTCTGGGGCCAGAAGGTTGCTCGGATCGTCGAGGCTGGAGGACAAGATGAGCCATTTCAGCCATTAGTGCGACGTCGAAATCGCCCATCATTGCATCGTTACGAGGCAGTGGCGCTCGCCGTGCGATGGCGCTTCACGATATCGAGCACGGTGTTCTTGCTGATGCCGAGCCGGTGGCTGATTTCCCGGTAAGACTGTCCGTCACCGACCAGTTTCAGAACGCGCGACGCATACTGATCCGCCTTGATGCGCTGGCCAGGCCGACGCCCGAAGACGACACCCCGCGCCTTGGCGGCGGCGATGCCGGAGCGCACGCGTTCGCGCAGCAGATCACGCTCGAACTCGGCCAAGGCGGCCATCAGCGAGGCGATCAGTTTGCCTTGGGGCGTGCTGAGGTCGAACTGCAGTCCAGTCTGGGCGATCACCGAGACGCCCCACGACTGCAAATCGTTCAATGTGTGAAAGAGATCCAGCGTAGAGCGGCCCCAGCGGGTCAGTTCGGTGACGAGAACCGCGTCGATGTCGCGTGCTTGAGCGCGCGCGAGGACTTCCTTGCGCGCCACCCGGTCGCTCTTTGCTCCGGAAGCGGTTTCCTTCCACACGCCGATAACGCTGTAGCCGGCTTTGTCGGCAAAGGCGAGCAGGTCGGCTTCCTGCCGCGCACAGGTTTGGTCCTTCGTCGATACTCGGCAATACAACGCCGCTCTCTGTCCCAATTGAACCCTCTTGAATCAGCGTCCCGAAAACCCGCATCCGGCCGTGGCAGAATGGCGACCCATTTATAGAGTACTTCAAAAGGGACACCCATGCCGCGTCGAGAACTCTTGACCGAGCCGCAGCGGCTCGCCTTCATGGAACCGGTCACTGACGAGCGCGGGATCGTCCGTCATTACACCCTGGATGCCGAGGATTTGGCGCTGATCGATCGGCGGCGTGGCGATGCCAATCGACTCGGGTTCGCCGTCCTGCTCTGTTACCTGCGATTTCCAGGGCGGACCCTGCGGCAAGGCGAAGCGCCACCGGTCGCGATGCTGGCTTTCGTGGCCGAACAACTGGCGCTCGATCCGGCGCGTTTCGCCGATTATGCCGAACGCGACCAGACGCGGCGGGCGCATCTTGCGGAAATCCAGACCACGTTCGGTTACCGGCCGTTCACGCGCGGACGGTATCGTGAACTGGCGGCTTCGCTCTTGCCAACGGCGCTGGCCACCGAGACGGGCGCCACGCTCGTGGCGATGGCGCTGGATGCGCTGCGGACGCAACGCATCATGGTTCCACCGCTGCCGACCCTCGAACGCCTCTGTGGAGAGGTCCGGGCCCGGGCGCACCGCCAGTTGTGGCGCACGCTCACCGCCGGATTGACGGACGCGCAGCTCACCGCGCTCGATCGACTGCTCACCGTCCGTGCCGGCGGTGGCCAAAGCACGCTGGCATGGTTACGACAAACGGCCTATGCCGCCACGGTCGGCAATTTCCCCAAACTGATCGAGCGGCTACGCCAAGTGCGCACGCTGGGCATCGAACCGGAGCGCGCCACCCGCATCCATCAAAATCACTGGCTCAAACTCGCGCGTGAGGGCGGTCGGAGCACCGTGCAGCACCTGGCCGAACTCGAACCGCTCCACCGTTACGCCACCCTGACCGCCCTGGTACTGGAATTGACGGCGACACTAACGGATGAAGCGATCAATATGTTCGAGCATCTGCTCGGAAGTCTGTTCAAGAAGACAGAACGCGCGCACGCCGATGAATTTCACCGCAGCGGCAAGGCCATCAACGAGAAACTGCGGCTCTATGCGCAGGTCGGCGAGGCGCTGATCGCGGCCAGGGCTGCAGGCGGCGATGCCTTTGCCGCGATTGAGGGCGTCCTGCCGTGGAACCGATTCGAATCGACGGTGGCGGAAGCCCATCGGCTCGCGCAGCCAGAGGCGTTTGATGACCTGGCACTCTTGGATGACCGGTACGCGAGCGTGCGCAAGTTCGCACCCCTGCTACTGGCAGAATTTGAGTTTCATGCCGCGCCGGTGGCTACGGATCTCCTGCGGGGCCTTGATCTGCTGCGCGAACTCAATGCCAGTGGCAAACGCACGATGCCCGAGGTTGCACCCACGAGCTTCGTAAAACCCCGCTGGCGTCCGCATGTGTTTCGACCGGGAGGCTTGATCGATCGACATTTCTATGAGCTATGCACCCTCTCGGAACTGCGCGATCGGCTGCGCGCCGGCGACGTGTGGGTACAGGGAAGCCGACAGTACCGGGACTTCGAGAGCTTTCTGATCCCGAACGATGTATTCGTGCAGATGCAGCAGGAGCCGCTGCCACTCGACATCGACACCGATTTGTCCTCCTACATGGCCGAGCGTCGGCACTGCCTGCAAACCAAGATGGATGACGTGGCGGCCAAGGCGCGAAATCATTCCTTACCGGATGTCTCGCTCGCGAATGGCCAGCTGCGCATTTCACCTCTGAAGAAGAACACGCCGGCGTCTGCGGTCGAGTTCTCCGCACAGGCGTACACGCTGATGCCCCACGTCAAGATCACGGAGCTGCTCTCGGAAGTGGACGGCTGGACCCATCTTGCCGATCACTTTGTACACTTGCGCACGTTGGCACCCCCGAAGCATCGGCACGCGTTGTTGGCGGCGGTGCTCGCCGACGGCATTAATCTGGGACTCGCGCGCATGTCCGAGGCCTGTCGTGCGATGAGCTGGCGGCAGCTCACTTGGACGGCAGACTGGCATATTCGAGATGAATGCTACGCCCGGGCGCTCGCCGGATTAATCGATGCGCAGCACCGTCAGCCACTGTCCGCTCATTGGGGAGCCGGCACCACGTCGTCATCGGATGCGCAGTTCTTCCGCGCCAGCGGGCGCGGTGAGGTCCACAGTCACGCCAATCCGCACTACGGTCAAGATCCCGGCGTGAAGTTCTACACCCACCTTTCGGATCGGTTCGGGCCGTATCACACGAACGTCATCGCGGCGACCGCCCATGAAGCGCCGCACGTCTTGGACGGGCTGCTCTACCACGAAAGCAGTCTCGTCATTGACGAGCACTACACCGACACCGGCGGATTCTCGGATCATCTTTTCGCCGTGTGTCGCCCGCTTGGCTTTCGCTACGCGCCGCGTATCCGCGATCTCAAGGAGAAACGCCTCTACACGATACCCGGCGTGATCGTGCCGCCGGAACTTGCGCCATGGGTGGCCGGCCCGATTAATATGAGGGCGATCCATGATCACTGGCAGGACATTCTGCGCCTGGTGATGTCGATCAAAACCGGCACGGTGACGGCCTCTGTGATCCTGCGCAAGCTCGCCGCCTATCCCCGCCAGAACGGTCTGGCCCATGCGCTACGTGAACTCGGGAAACTCGAGCGCACGCTCTTCACGCTCGACTGGCTGCATGACCCCGAACTGCGCCGTCGCAGCCATGTCGGGCTCAACAAGGGCGAGCAGCAAAACGCGCTGCGACGGGCCGTGTTCTTCAACCGACTCGGGGAAATCCGGGACCGTTCCTACGAAAACCAGCGCTATCGGGCGAGCGGCCTCAATCTGCTGGTCGCCGCCATCATCCTGTGGAACACCGTCTACCTGCAGCGCGCCCTGGACCACCTGCGAAAGCAAGGGATCGAACCCGGACCGACCGATCTCGCGCACCTGTCGCCGCTGGGCTGGGCGCACATCAACCTAACCGGCGATTACCACTGGGAAGTCGAGCCATCAATGGGGCCGGACCAGTTCAGACCTTTGCGGGCCACGGACTTCGCCATGGCGGCTTAGGGTGCGTTAAATTCCGTTTCGTGTCTTCCCCTCTCGATAATGGACAAATGCCCCAGCGCCGCAAACTCATCGAGGAAAAACACCACAGGCACACCCTGATTGCGTGGATCGTTCAAGCACGCCCGAAGCGCCGCCGTCAAAGCTAGTCGCAGCCAACTACGATGACGGCCCAATTTATCAGCGGGCAACGTCAGGTAAACGGTTTGCGGCTGGTGCTTGATGGTCGAAAAATCGAACGACCCGCCCACATCGCGGGCTATCTCCACATCATCCAAAAACTCGGTTTGCCGCCGAGCCGTGGATAGGATGCTGGAAATTTCCTTGTTCCACTCGGTAAACTGCCCCGCCTTATTGCGGATCGCCTCAATTTTCGACCGACACGCCGCCACCGCATCCCTGACAATCCCGCAGCCCTCCGGTGTCGCCTCCGTCACCCCCGCCGCCTTCTCGCCCAACACCGCCCGCACATTGCCCAGCCAAGGCATAGCCCCCGCCCGCCGCGTCGTCTCCACCTCGTGCATGATGAGCCACGCCAGCAAGGCCCGCGCACTCTCCGACCAATGCGGATCGCGGTCACCCTCCACGGAAATCAACGCCTCCGCAATCAAGCCCGCATCCGCAATCAAGCCCGCATCCGCATTGAATGAAGGCAAGGCGGGATCAAGCAAAGCGAGCGGATTAAAGCCCGCCGACTCGAAGCCCGAAGCGCCGAACGGATCGAGAAAGACGACATCGCCAAAGCGCCGCCGAGCGGCAGCGGTCAGCGGCCCCAATTCCGGCTTCACATCCACCACCACCCACGAACGGCCCCGACTGCGTAGCAAATTCGGCACGCCAAGGCGGTTGCTTTTTCCCGTTCCGTTCGCGCCCACAATGACAACGTGCCTGTCCCCCTTATAGGACAAGATATTTTTTTGCAGATCGAAGCCAAGATAAAGCCCGTTATAGGCGGGTTTCATGGCTCATTCTCCGTCATCTTCCCAATCATCCCCACCAATCTGGCGCCCACCGTTCAGAGCATCCCTAACCTGCTCATCCGTTGCAACGGTCGAAGGCGGTGAATAGGAATTTTCAGACAAATCCCGCAATTCATCATAACGGCCCCGCGCCTCGTCAAATTCGCGCTTAAAATTCGTCATATAGCGGAACGGGAACAGGGTAAAAATCACAACCCCAACCGTGATAGACCACTCTGGAAGCTCACCCTTAAGAACGATACTCGATTGGGTTGCCACTACCACAAAGCCGAGCAACCAAAGGGCAATGCGCCGCGCTGATTGATCCGCCATCTCAAACGCAAGCTGAAATTCCCCACTTGCGCCCGGAACGGGAGACCCTTTCTTTCCCTTACTGCGCCAAAACAGATAAACACCTCCCGCGAGAATCGCAAACGCGCGGTTAAACAAAATCACGTAAGGCGGCCAAAGTGACGCCCCATACCAATGAAAACTTATATCAACACAAACCGCCGCCGCACACAATGCGAGCGCAAGCCAAACAAAAACAGGTTGGGGAACCTCTGGTGAATAACTCAAGACATTCGACGCCAAGAAGAAAAAACCCAGCGAGACAGCAAGCAAGAGAAGGGCTTGATTCAGTGAAGAATGCGCCCCAGCGGAAACCGCAGACCCAACCGGATTATCAATCAAGCCTAAAAGAGCAAACGGAAAATTAAGGATTTCAGTATTGGGGATCGTGAAAAATCCCGGAATTGAGATCGGCACGTTTAGCGCCGCCATGCTTTGCCAATTCCCGCCGCTTTGCAGCCACAAAGCACTGCCTAGCGCCGCCATGCTTAACAAAAATAGCAAATGCGCTTGACGGTCTCTGTCTCTCTTGAGAGTACGAATGACGGCTCCAACGCCAGCCGTAAAAAGGTACAAAAGCGTGATTCCGATAATGGCAAAAAGCAATACAAAAATAGAACAGCAAGCTCTTAAAAAATAAGAGACTAGATTGGGTTGCGGTACGGTGAATAGTTCATAAAAAAACCGTGCCTCAAACGGCAATAAAGCAATCAAGAAAATGGCGAAGGCCCCGAGAAGTAAGAGGTCGGCAGCATAAAATAAAAATAGCCCCGCCGCTTGCGCAAAAATAAGGAGAATTAGAATATAAAGGCAAGTAGCAAGAGACAGGCTGTATTCTGGCGCTACTAGCGGAATCAAATATAAAGCCAGCGCAAACAAGCCTAACGTAATAAAAGCTTCCTTAAAATCGACAAGATTTAATAGGTGTTCGTAAAAATCTTCTCGATAGAAAACGAAACTATTTTCAGAAAGCTTTTGCTTTTGCTCTTTCCAACTTAAAACAACCGCATTCATAACGGCACACCTCTAAAGAACTTGGCCCCTGATATTGAGCCTTAAAAATCTGCCTGTAGGCAGTCCGGCCCCCACCCAATCAAAGCCGAAAAAACGCCCTTAATGCGGGCTTGTTCCCTTCTTTTCCCTACCGCCCAAATCGCGGCCACCCGCGCCGCGCCGCCCCTACGGTTTTTTGTCTTTTGCCGGAGGTTCCCCCAACAGCCAGCCCTTGGCCTGCAAAAATTCCCTATCACGTGGCGTAGTCACAGCACGCGGCAGCACCGAGCGCAGGAATAACCTCGTTTCATCGTTAATTTCCGCATCCGCTAGCAGTGCCGCCCCGACCAGCACCTTCAGGCGGTTATCCTCTTTTCTAGCTTCTGTAGCCTTGCGAGCCTTAATCGTGGCAATTTTGGCTTTTAGTTCCGCTTCCCGCTTTTTGAGGTCTTCCAGCCGTTCGGTATCTGTTTTGCGCATGTTTTACCCTTCCCGTGGCGTTAATCTTGATTTTCGCCAAAATATTGATGTTTGGCAATGAATACAATTTTGGACATTTTGTGGCTATAATAAGCTGTTGTACCACGCTCAAGACGGGGCGGCACTAGGCCATGGATACCGATGCTAGTTCAAGGTGAAGTTCCCGAAGGGCGCACTTAGAACTTGCTTCAGCAAGTTAAGCGCGGTCTGCCATCCGGCAGACGAAGCAAGCGCCTAGAGGGCGCTTGCACCAAACCCCCAGCCGCCCGCGCCGCCATCCGGCAGCGCTAACGGCTGGAAAGGCAAGGGCGGTAGGGAAAGGAAGGGCTAAGGGCATGGCGATATTTCATCTTGCAGCCAAGGTGGTCAGCCGGAAGGCCGGGCAAAGCGTGGTCGCGAAAGCGGCCTACAACGCCCGCGAAGAATTGGCCGAAGAACGGACGGGCGAGGTTAAGGATTACAGCCGAGCGCAAGGCTTGATCTTTTCGGGCATCTACACCGCCGCCAATGCGCCAGAATGGGCGCACGACCGGGCGCAGCTCTGGAACAAGGCCGACCAAGCGGAAAAGCGCAAGGACGCGACCCTAGCGCGGGAATACGAGCTGGCCTTACCCCACGAACTTACGAACGAACAACGGCGCTTTCTGGTACAGGATTTTGTCAGGGAGAGCTTCACCCGCAAGGGCTATGCGGCAGACGTTGCCATCCATGCCCCCGACCGCGAAGGCGACGAGCGCAACTATCACGCCCATATTCTGGTAACGGATCGAAGGCTAGAAGCGGACGGCTTCGCCGCCGACAAAAAAGAACGGAAGCTAAAAAGTCCCAACCGGAAAGCCGAGCTTGAGGCGATCCGCGAAAAATGGGAACACATCGCCAACCGCCATCTAGAGCGATACGGCATTGAGGCCCGCATTGACCGCCGCAGCCTCAAAGACCAAGGCATTGACCGCGAAGCGACCGAGCATTTAGGCCCGTATGCAACCCAGCTAGAACGGGAAGGCGAGGAAAGCGAACGCGGCAACACCAACCGCGACATTGAAGCCCGTAACCAAGCACGGGAAGAAGCCCAACGGGAATACGAAGCGGCCCAAGCCGAGCGGGAACAGTGGGAAGAAAGAATCGCGCAAGCCGCCATTCAGAAAGCCCAGGAAGACCAGAAAAAAGAGCGCGAAGCGAAACAGGACAACGCGAAAAACGCCGAGCTTAGCGAGACAGCGGCGAATATACGCCTAGCGGTTCAGCTATCGAAATCGGACGAACTCGCGCCCGCCCTGAAAGAGCGTTGCCTTGTGTTGTCGCAAGTCAACGAGCAGGAAGCCGCCGCCTTTGAACGCGCCGCCGCGTTTGCCGAAGAATTAGGCCACCACGCGCCGCGCTACAACGTGGGCGAACTGGTCATCATGAACCCATTTGGCGGTATCCACCGCCTCACGGCCCGCACCACGGGAAAAACCCGCGAGGACATGGAAAAATACCTTGCCGAAATCAAGCGGGAAAACTTGCCCAATACCGAGCAGGGCAAGAAAGAAGCGGTATTATTAGGGCAAGAAAAACAACGCGCCGAGCTATTGGCGAAGCAGGAACAGCAAAAGGCCGAGCTTGAAAAACAGCAAGCCGAGCGGAAAGAGCAGCGAGAAAAACAAGCGCGAGAGTTCGAGGAAAAAGCCAAGCAAGAGATCGACGGCGCGGCATCGTCTAAACATTACTCCGATCAATTCCGCCTTGAAAAGCATCTAAAAGAAAACAACATCGGGTTTTTCGGCAGAACCGCCGCGCGAGTTAAGCAATTCATCGGCCACAAGATCGACGAACACCGAGCCGAGCAGCGCAAGGAGAAGCTCCACAAGACCATCGTTGAAAACGAATGGAGCAACCAAGACCGCGACGAGGCCCGCGCCAAGCGGCAGGACAAGGCCCACGAGCGCGGGCAAGCGACCGTTGAAATCCGGCAAGCGGAAGCCCGTGAAAAAATGGGCATCCACGCGCCGGAGCGCGATGAAGCCCTAAAAGCCGCCCAGCGCACGAACACCGAGAAAGCGTTTAGCCAGTCAGCCGCCAAGACCACCCAGCGACAAGAAAACCTCATACCCACCGAGGCGAAAGAGGCGGAACTTGCCGAAAAAATGAATGTTCCGGCGGAGCCGAAAGAGCGCAAGGAAAGCGGACTTGATAAAGCCATGGAGGCGGTAGGGAAAGGAAGGGAAGCGATAGGCGAGGCGGGAAGGGAAGCCCAGAGATCGATCAACGTAATCGACAAGGCGACCGGAGCCATAGGCGGATTGAGCAACGGGGTAGGCTCAATCCTTGACGGCATCGCCCGCCCCGTTGAAGCGTTCGCCGAAGGTATCGCCAGCTTGTTCGACGGCGGCAGCCCCGCGCCACCGATCCACCGCCGCGAGCGCAGCCCCACGCCCGACCAAATCCGCGAGGCGGAACGCGCCCTGACCAACATCAATCAGAGCCTCAAGCGCGGCGACGACATCGACGCCGCCGACTTGCGGAACTTGCCGAAATCCCAGCTTGAGCGCATCCGCGAAGGCGGCGACGAATATTTGATGAAGATGTGCCAGAACTGGGAAATTCAGCAACGCGAACGGGAGAAGGAGAAGGAGCGGGAACGGTAAGAGGCGAGCGCAGCGGCCACGCGCCACGCCCTACCCACGACCAAGGCCCACGCCCACAGGCCCTCACCGCTTTTAAGGAAGCGGCCCGAAGCCTCACGCGCCGACTTTCCCGCCTGTTCAGACGGCACAAGCCCGCCAAGCGTCAGCCTAGACCGTTACCGAGTTGACGCGAAAACAGAATTCATCATGAGACAGACCGTGCCGTTTTGTCCAATATGACCGCGTGAAACGGCCCCCTTTCGCGCGGTTGCTATCGACGAGATTCAAGATTTCACAATTCGGGCGCCAATCTTGAATTTCGTGGGAGGAATGGCAAGAAACAAGTGGTTACCAGGAGAATCTTAGCGCGAATCTAAACTGATCTCTCAAGGATAAAGCCCCACATTACCGGCAGCAAAAATGATAGGGAGTAACGAGCAACGTTTTTTGCTGTCCGAGTAAATGTGATTGTTATGTTTTTATTTAGTAGTCATAGTCAATTGACTCTGGGTTCATGACGTTTTCTATGCCTCGATTCTTCAACCCCTTCTTTATAGTTCTTTGAATTAGCATAAAACTTGGGACTTCCAGCAAAGGTTTGCCATGCACTTTGTTTGCCTTAAACGCTACTGGAATTTCAAAGCATCGTACATTGAAAGGAAAAACAGTGCTTCTGTCATAACCCCACTTCTTTAGAAGTTTGACTCGTAACCGCAGAGAGCGGTATATAACAGATACAATCCACCCATCAAGAGAGCGGAGCTGTCCTTCATCGTTGACCAAAGGATAGAAACTCATTATCCCTTTGAAATAAATTCTTTTTGTACGGCCACTTAAATAATTCCGTAGTTGTTGATCAGTTAGCCCACCATACATGTAGCGCCTGATTTGCATTAGTGCCGTCAGCAGCGCAGGATCTTTACCGCCTGACGGAATAATCAGGCCTTTGAGCTTGCTGCCTTTTAATGGCTGGATTAAATTTCGATAAAGCAAATATGAAATCTGCTTTTTTATTTTTCTTACAGATGCCTCTTTTATTGATACCGAATCAACGGATATTGAGTATCCCAAAAATTCAATATTGGTCTTTGTGCTTTTTAGTTCTGTTGGAAAACCCTCCTTGGTTAACAGGCTAATTCCGTCCGATTTTTTAGCATTTATTTGGATTCCGGCAGAGGAGGAAAATTCATTTATTATTGTGAAAGCATCGCAAATTTTCTGATAATCAGGACTCCATAAAACCGTGTCATCTGCATATCGAGCGAACTTTAACCCAGTTCGTTCTATTCGTAAGTCTAGTTGCCAACAAACTAGATTTGCGAGAAACAGGGAAATTGATGTTCCTTGGGGAATTCCAACCTCCCTATCTTCAAGAAACGAATTAATTACATATCTTTCCTCATTGCTTATAAAAAATCCGTTGCTATCGAATTGTGCTCGAAGGTACTCATGCGATATCGAGCCAAAAAAATCAGAGAAATCAAACTCAGCAATAAATGACCTTGCATCACGGGATATATCGAGCGATATATCTTGGATTGCGAAATGAACATTCCTATCATTTCTATAGGCATATGAGAAAGAACTAAATCTGTGTTTGTTCTTGGCCAGCAAGCGATCATAATAAATCCTTGAGATTGCCGCGTCAGGTATTTGATAAATGGCAACCTTCCTAATACCTCCAGATGCTTTTGGTATTTCCTTAATATAAGGCGAGTGCGGTTTGTAAGTTTGCTCTGATATCTTTTTGGCAATTGAGCGGGCTATGCTTTTTGACCTTTTCTTTACATAGAATGGATTGAACTTCTTGTCTTGCACCCAATAGTCAGGCTTCATTACTTTTTTTGGAGGTGCGCTTACTATTCTCTTTTCATTTCTTAAATGCTCTAAATGCAAAACATTGTGGTATGCATGATAACGAAGAATTAGCTTGTCTGATTCTTCTTTGATAATTTTGGCTATATATTCTTCTAAGTTCATTGTTAGGTGCCTGATCGAAAGTTCAGTCGGTTTTTACGATGTTAACTATTTGAAAATACTGAATATAAATACCTGATAAATAAAAATTTCTACTTAAAAACAAAAGGCCCGATCAAAAGACCGGGCCTCCCACGGACGTAACCACGTAAAAGTAAGTTACCATTTGGTTGGTAAAGGTTTGACGCTTAACCCCCGGGAGATCGCTTGGAGAGCGATCTAAAAGGGCGTCCGTTCTTTCCCTTGGAAAGTACCTTAGATTTTATCATTTTTATCATGATTTTGCATATATAACACGGGGCGGCGGGCCGCTTTCGCGGGGGATCGGCGCCGGCCCGCCCGCTGGACCTTCTGTCTTTTTTTGTCTGCTGTTGAACAGCCGACCCCAAGTGCGACGCGGCCTTCCAGCCCCTCACGAGACCCTAACATTGGACAAAATGATAAGGAGCGGCGACAGCTTTTTCACAGCCCTATTTTGCCACTGGTTTTTGGCACCGCCAAGCCATTGATTGGTCAGGGGGCGGGAAGCTGTGTCAAAAATCTTGATTTTTGGCACCCCAGAGTGAATTGGTGTCTGGCTGGAAACCCCAGAATCAACAGTGTAGGGTGGGTTGCGCTTCGCTAACCCGCCCTACAGGGTTTTCGTTCAAACGCGAATTAGACAGATCGCTCCGAACTATCCGGCCGATCCGTTTCGGCGTCTGGGCGGTTATCCCACCACCGCCAAGAAGCCCCGCGCCGAACGCGGTCTGGAGTTGTGTAAGACAACTCCCAACCTGTAATCACGATTGACCACCCTAAGCCCAACAGCCACAGAAAGAGGCTGAAATTTGCAACTGGCTGGCTATGCTTGGGTCATGACCATCTTCACAATCAGCGCCGCCGCACATGCCGCAGGCATCGACCGCCGCACCTTGCAGCGCGCTATCAAAAGCGGGCGACTATCCGCCACGGCAAACGCCGCAGGCGAGCGCGGCATTGACCTCGCCGAATTGATCCGTATTTTCGGACCGTTGCGCGAAATGCCGCAGGAACTGCCACAGGGGCAGAGCGCGGCAATGTCGCGGGATGCCCCAGGCGGCGCCGCAGGTGCGGCATTGTTGGAAACCTTGCGGGATCAGGTGCGGCAAGCGCAAGAACAACTGCGACAAGCCTACGAGCGGGAGCAGCAGGCCCAGCAGGAAAAGGCGCGCCTGTTGGCACTGCTGGAAGCCGAGCAGGTGGCTAGGCGCGATCTGGAACAGAAACTCCTACCACCGCCGCCGCAGCCGGAACTACCGCCACACCGCTATCATCGCCTGTGGCTATTGCTGGCGATCCTGGCCTTGACCGCTGTTATTCTGGTTTGGACCCATACCAGTGCCTACTGGCTTGGATGACCTTGCCGTGGTCTGCCGACGTGGCCGTTGTGGTGCCAGTACAGTCGAATTAACACCAGCGCCTGCTTATTTCTCTTGCGTCATTCTCTCTCTTGTTTCCTACCTTCACCGCTTAGCTTAGCTGACAAAAATGGATGCCACCTTTGAACAGAGAGGCGTTTCTTTACCAGCTCTTTATGCTTTAAAGGGTTGAGCGCGATCTTGCGCTGGTGCCTTTTCTGGTTGCAGAAAAGGCAAGCAGCAACGATATTGCTCTGTGATGTAGGACCCCCATCTTGGCGGGCAATCAAATGTTCGGCCGTACACTGGAATTGCTTGGATTGCGGCACTGTGATGCCAAATCGAAGGGCGAAATGCTCAGGATGGTCTAGCCACATTGGCAGATCGCAGTAATAGCACCGACCGGATTGGCTTTGAAAGGCGTGGGATTTAAAGCGAAAGTTTTTAGTGGTCATAAGCAGCCTCGGATATGGGGTGTAGGCCCCCGCCTCTCTATTTGAGTAGGTCGGGGAAGCCAGCCGAGATGCTCAGACAGGCCACTAAAGGAGCCCCTAATGGAGATACTCCCATAAAATTTATATCATGCCCGGCAAGCGGATACAATCCGTCCATTCGAGCATGGGCTAAACCAATAAAAATTTATGATTCGACGCGAAATCGTAGAAGCCCCGAGCGGATGGCGGGAGCGGCATCAGGCCGCGCGCTTGCGCGGTCGGCCGCCCTTGGCGCCGTTCGCCCGGCACGCGGCGGTTTTGGCCGGACTGCGGACCTTGCCGCCCGCCTTGCCCATCCGCGCCGCCATCCAGTTTTTTGACCCGAAGTGACCCGCCAACAAGCCCGGCAACCAGACATCCGCATCGACGGCCGGGAAATGCAGGCCGAAGCCCGACGGCGAAATCTCGATGGCCGAGAGATCGGCGACGGTGGCGGCCTCCAAGCCCTGAACGTCACCCGGCTTGAAAGCGACGGTCAAGCCGGTGTGCAGCGCGACCATCACCATTCGCAACCGCTTATCGTACCGCGCGGCAAGCGCGCGCGGCTCGGTGTCCGCGCGGACCCGCGCCCGCTCGACGGCGGCCTCGTATTCGCCCGGTTCGAGTTCAAGAGTATCCATGGATTCGGCTCCAGGCCGCGCACAGGGCGGCGACATGCTCGGTCAGCTCGGCTTTGATCTTCGCCAGTTCGCCCGGCTTGAAACCGACCGATTCGCGCAAGGTCGGCGGACCGGCCGGACAGTTCAGGTTGAAAACGGCTTCGCCGTCGCCGCCGATGACGTGAACGTGCGCCGGCTGATGATCGTTCGGATAGATCACCACGCGATAGGCGGCGAAGCGGTGGACGGTCGGCATGACCCATCATACAAAACCAAAGCGGTTTGGTATACTATAAACAGACCAAACTCACCGCGAAGAGTTCGCGCCGACCACCTTCCGCCACCCCTTCCGAGGTAGAAATTCACGATTCCCGGCGAAATCGTGAATCGTGGATTAGGCGTTCTTTATGGAAGTGGGTACGATTTTTTAAGTCGATGCCAAATGATGTTCTTCGGCGTACTGGCGAAGTGCGCGGTTGACCGCTTCCGAGTCTGGAAACAACTGATGTAAATCCGGTGCTATCAACACGATATTGGTTCCCGCACGATAGCGTTCGGCATACTTCCCTCGTTGTCCCGATTGAATGAGGTCCGCTGGATATTCCGGTCTCAACGTGTCTTCATTGCTCATAAGCTCGACGCTCCTGGCGGGTCATGGGCCGCGCGGAAATGATTCGAATGGTGTCCGCTCGTTCGGTGTACGACACCACGAGAAAATGGCCTTTTGCAGAGACACCAAACAACAGATAACGGTCTTCCTCTTGGGAATGGTCTGGATCGCGGACGCAGGAAGAATAATCATCGCCGAAAACCTCGGCGGCTTCCTGAAAGAAAACGCCATGTTTTCTTTGATTCAGGCGTGCCTTCCTTGCATCCCACTCAAAATTCATCACGCCCTTCCGATCAAAAATCGAGTGAATATCCAATCAATCCGCCAGCAACCCGACCGATGAAGGGAGGCGGCAATCCCCGCAACGAAGCCACACTACAACACCTCCGAATCCGGAGCGGGAATGAAATGCCCGTCGCCGGTGGAGACGCGGGCCGCACCCGGCGGGAACGCAACCGGCAGCGCGGCACCATCCGCCGCACGCGGGGACGCCTTCGCGGGCGCGACATCGCGTGGCGTGGCGCCAGACAACGGCGTGACAACGCGGGTTCGCGGGTCTTCCTTCGCCGTCGCACGCGGTTTTCGGGGTCCCGACCGCGCTTTTTTCTGGCGGGATAATTCGTTGCGCAGGGCGGTGTAGCCGATGTCGAAGCCGTTGTTTTGGAGCTGTCGCGCGATGTGTTTCAAGGTGTAGCCCTTGTCGCGCGCCTGCTGGATCGCACTGGCGAGCAAGGCCACCGTTTTGCGTTTGGTGAGTGGGGATTCCGCATCCGGCATCTCCGCCAAACATTTGGCAAGTCTCTGTACTTCATCTGGTTTGATCTCGGACATTTCGTTATCGCTCCCGACTTGGACCTTTGCGCCAGGCGTTGCAAAGCAATTGCACATAACATTGCGGCATCATTGTAAGATAGTTGTACACGACATTACAGATTGTGTTGCAATATCATTGCAACAATATTGCATGTTACATTGCAGCGCAGTTTGACGAGTGTTTGAACAAACTTGCAGCATGGATGCATACGCCATGACAGGACGCTGTTCGCGGTGTTACGGAACCTTGCCCAACAGCCGACAACCCCCATCCATCACGATGGCACCCGTCTGGCCGGTTCGTGATCGAGGTCCGACGCCGACCCGACCCTCGCGTGATCCCGACCGGACAACCGCGCGACATGCTTCATCGGCAACCAGAACAACCGATTTGAATAGTTCGATAGTCGTGTTGATGGAGGATCACCGAAACGGACTGGGCACCGAAGGCGGCTATATCCTCTCGATGGAGAGGCATAGAAGGGCCGCGCGCCGTGGCGAATCGGGCGAGAGGTCAGGGCCGCCAATCGGGAAGTTCGGGCGGCTGGAACGGCGCGGAAACGTCTTCGGATATCCCGAACCGGCGGAGTTATCCACAGGCGGAAGGCAGGGGGAAGCTGCACACCCCTTGCATCTTGCGATGCGGTCAAAAAATGACCAAACGGCTGCAACCCGATGAAAAACAATATAAAATATTGACATCAAATGACGCCAAATGTCACACATTGTCATACACGATTTTTTATTGAATATTATCAATTAGTTATCATGAAGACGAAGCGCTCGGATTTGGTGGAAAAGCTGACGGTCCGCGTGAACGCCGAAGTGGTCAACGCCATCCAGAAATCGGGGCAAAGCGCGCCCGACTGGCTGCGGCAAGCGGCCCGGAATCGGATCGACGGCGAGCGACAGGCGGAAACCCCGACCGGCAAGCTCGAAAAGCAAATGGCCGCCCTCCAGCAACGCATCGACGACCTCAAACAAGACGGAATCCATTTGCGAAATGAAATCGCGAAGCTCCAGCAATCGGAATCCATCGTTCAAGCCGCGCTGTTGGACATGCGAAAAAACCAAGTCGAGCTTCGCCGCTCTCTGGACCAAATGAACGCCGGTTTCGGCCATGCCTTCACCGCGCTCGGCCAATCGCTGCTGGTCGCGCTGGACCAGCAGTTGCGGGAGCTGGTCAAGGCCCACGAAGAGCCGCTGAAGAAACCCCTGCCGCCCCCGCTGCCGAGAACCCGGCTTTAGGAGATCGCGCAATGAACGCCAAACCGACCAAACCCGCAGCCCAGGCCGAGGCAAACAGCGCCAGCGCCGGAACCGATCCCCTGTTAGCCAAAATGAAAGCCATTGAGGCCCGCGCCATCGAGCGATCCCGGCGACGGCGAGAGCAAGCCGCGCAAGAGTCGTTACCGCTTTCCCCGGAGGCTCTTCCCTCGCAGCCACCACCGGCCAAGGTAGTGGTGTTGCCAATCTGGCCGGATGCGGTGCGAGCGGTTCCGAACGGGATGTTGCGATCCGCCCTGTTCGGTGCGATCCGGCGAGGCTCCAGGCGCTACATGGAGCGTGAGCGGATCGCGGCGCTAGAAGGCATCGAGATTTTCTACACCGGCCAGCGGCTCGACCAGGGTGATTTGGACGTTTGGGAAACGATCCTGCACCTCGCACGGCTTCAGGGGCTTGGCAACGAGTACCGGGTGACGGCCTACCAACTTCTCAAAGCAATAGGGAAAGCGGATACGGGTGGAAACCGTGAGGTGTTACATATTCGGCTGATGCGCCTCAAAGCTACCAGCGTTGAGATCGAGCAAAGCCGGTATGGCTACGCTGGTAGCTTGATCGACGAGGTTTATCGCGATAAGGAAACTCGGGAGTACATCTTTCGGGTAAATCCTAAATAGTGTAGTCACGAGATAGAGAGCCAAAGGAAAGCGCAGCGGATTTGGACAATGGCGAGGAAGGAAGAGGTACGTTTGGCGTAGCGTGTGGCAACACCGCGCCAGCCTTTGAGGCGCAGGATGGCGTTTTCAACCAGATGGCGAAGGCGATATAGATAGGTATCGTAATCGCGTTGGTCTTTGCGGTTTTTCTTGGGCGGGATGACGGGGACCATGCGGTGCGCGGCGGCGTGAGCAAGAATTTCGTTGGTATCATAGGCCTTATCCGCCATCAGCGCATCGGCCTGCAATCCCTCGATCAGCGGCAAAGCCTCTGCGCAATCCGCACGGGTACCTGTTGTAACAGACACTCGGAGTGGCAGACCAGTCGCATCCACGGCCACATGTACCTTGGTGTTGAGCCCCCTTTTGTACGCGCCATGTCCTCGTTGCCGCCAACCGCCCCCGCAGCGTGCGGATGCACCTTGATATGGGTCGCGTCGATCATCAACCACTCCATATCGGGGTCATCAATCAACGCTTCCAAGAGCCTTTCCCACACGCCCGCGTCCCGCCACCGAATAAACCGACGGTGCGTGTTTCCCCATCCGCCCAGATCCGGCGGCAAGTCGCGCCACGGCGCTCCCGTCCGTAAAATCCAGAAAACAGCGTTGATAAAGCGCCGATTATCCTCGGCAATCCCTCCCCACCGACCCCTCCGACCGGGTAAATGCGGCTCTATTAAACCCCACACCCGGTCAGATATATCGTGCCGTCTGTGCGCTAATCCTCTCTCTTTGCTCATGTGATCCCCCTTTCGATCACATCAGCCTCTCATATTTCCTATCTCATGACTACACTATCTAGTTGACGAGGATCGAAAAAAGGCCCATTATGCTAATAAGTTAGCATGTTAGATACATAGCAACTTATTAAGGAAGCAACATAGGACGCACCATGAAAACGATAGGACTTGTTTGCCAAAAGGGCGGAGTGGGGAAGACAACCCTAGCTATCCATCTTGCCTATTGCGCCCAGAAGGCCCGCCGCCGCGCCGTGGTCATCGACATCGACCCGCAAGGCAGCGCCGCAAGCTGGAATAAGACCCGCGCCGCCAATGGCGAAGAACCGCTTGACATCGTACAAACCGACATTAGCCAGCTACGCGCCACGCTTGCCGCCGCCGAGCAGCGCCACGCCGAGCTTGTCATCATCGATACCCCCGGCGAAGGCGAAAACATCGCCGCGACCGTGGCGAAGCTGGCCGATTTTGTCATCATCCCCGCCCGCCCGGTTTACTACGACTTGGCAAGCGCGGCGCAAAGCATCGTGATTACCCGCGACAGCGGCACCCCGTTTGCCGTCCTGTTCAACCACACCCCACACGGCTTTACCACGGTAGACCGCGCACGCGGCCTTTTGGAAGCCAACAACATCCCCGTATTGCCTAACATCGTTCACCTCTACGCCGCCTTTTGCCACAGCGCCGAAGGCAGTACCGTTTTTGAGTACGAACCGGACGGCAACGCCGTTGCCGACATCAAAACCCTCTACCATGACTTGCAGAAGGCAATAACCGCATGAAAAAAATGTCATTGAACCAGTTAGGCGCACAGCTTGCCGAAACTTTAGCGCCGCCCCCACCAGCGGCAGAGACGAAACCCGCGCCGCGCCGCAAGCGCAGCGAAAGCGTTTTATTGCCGTTTGCCGTCAATCCAGCCGCAAGGAAGCAATTGAAGATCATGGCCGCCGAGCTTGGCCGACCACAACAGGATTTAACCATTGAAGCGTTAAACCTGTTGTTCAAGCACTACGGAAAAAAACAAATTGCCTGAACCATGAACCGGAGCGCCCGCCCATGCCCCAGCCCGCCGCAAACCCCGAACCCTCGCCCGCCGCCCTTGCCGATGACGAGCGCCGCGCCCGCGAGCGCCAAGAGGCAATAGACGCCTATAACGCCAGCAGGGCAGGGCTAGGTTTGCCGCCTCTTGCGCCGGATGTACTGGCCCGCAGACAGGCGCTTGATGAGGAAGTAAGGCAGCGGGCGGCAGCGATACGCCGCCATGACGAGCAGAAGCACGCAGAGCAGGAAGCGGAGGAACAGCAAGCCCGCCGCAGCTTTAGCGAAATGATGGCCGCAAGGATTGACGGCATACGGAAGGCAGCGCCGAAGCGCGAGGCGAGCAGCGAACCAGCGCCCACGCATACCGCCAAGGCCCGTAAGCCCAGCCCCAGCGCTGAAACGCCGAGCGCCGAAAAAAGGGATAAAATAATTGGTTTCCCCATCATCCCAGCGACAGCCCGCGCCGTTGTGAACGAAATAGCCAGCAGCGCCCTTTTTGCCGCCATCCAAGGCAAAGACCGCAAGCTAGTTAAAGACATGCCCGTAGCGGCTAGGGGCGAAACCCAGATGTTTTTTACTGGCGAACTCTTGAACCAAGACGACCACGACGTTTTTATGCAACTGGTCTACCTTGCCAGCGTCGAACCGCTAGGCGCTTATGTCACCGTATCAGCGCATAGCCTGTTGAAAGCGTTAGGCCGAAAAACCGGAGGAACGGCACACCAGCAGCTAGACGCGGAAATAGAGCGCCTAAAAAATGCGGGGGTGAAGATCAAAGCAGACCGCTATACCTACATCGGCAGCTTGATACACGATGCCATCAAGAACGAGATTAGCGGGCATTGGATTTACAGACTAAACGAAAACCTATTGTCTCTTTATGGCGCGAGCGGCTACACGCTCATAGATTGGGAACAGCGGAAGCGGTTGAAGGGCAAAGACCTTGCCCGCTGGTTGCAACTGGAAATCGCCCGCAATGCCGTACCGTTTCCGATCAAGGTTGAGACCTTGCGCGAACGGTGCGGAAGCCAAGCAAAGGAGTTGTATCACTTTCGCGCAACACTCAAAGCCGCGCTTGAGACGTTGAAGGCCGAAGGCCATATAGCGGCATGGCGGATTGACGAAAACGACCTTGTACACGTTGACCGAGGCGCGGCGCTTACAGCCAGCCAGCGCCGAAGGCTAGCGTTACCGAAGCCGAGGAACAGGAAACCATGAGCGCAAAACGAACGCGCAAAACGAGCAAACCAACCAGCGCAGCGGCGCTTACACCGGAACCAACAGAAGGCCAAAGCGCGGTAGGTGCCGAGCTTGAGAAAATTTTTGATGCAATCTTTGAGTATGTCCGCGAACGGGACGAGGCGAAGGCCCGCGCACTGGCAGCGCGACCCAAGGCCGAGATTATCCAGTTTCCCAAGGTACGTCATTAGAGCGATGCGGGCACGTCATTAGAGCGATGCGGGCACGTCATTAGAGCGATGCGGGCACGTCATTAGAGCGATGCGATGGTAAAAAAAACATTGATTTTTTATTTTAAAATCAATAACTTAGTTCGTTATACATTTTTGCCTAATCTTTTTCTAATCTATATATAATCTTCTTTTAATCGGCCCGCGCCTGTGGATAACCCAAGGCCCGCAGACGGGCGCTAACGCGCCTTGTGTCTGTCAAAGAGCGCAACGCGGGAATTGATAGGTCAAGGGCGGCAGAAGCGAAGCGACAGGGCAGACCAAAACCCAAAAAACAAAAGACGGTTTAGCAGGGTGACGGTAGGTCAACGGTCAGCAACCAAGAACAGGAAGCAGCAGGAAGGCCCCGGCAAGGCTAGGAGCGATTTTTAAGGGTAGGGGGCTACATGCCTACCTCACAGGATTAAAACCGCTCCACAGCCAAAAAATCGGCCTTAGCGTCGAAAATGGAAAAAGCGGGGCGGTAGGGAAAAGAAAGGGTAGGCAAGGCATGGACGCCGAGCTTGAGCGGTTCAAAACCGACTTGAATTTGAGCCAGTACGCGGCAGGACAGGGCTACCAGCTCGACCACCGCGAAAGCAGCCGCAACAGCGCCGTCATGCGCCACGCCAACGGCGATAAGATCATCATCGCAAGGCAAGGCCCGCATTGGGTCTATTTCTCGGTACGAGACGACACCGACCACGGCACCATTCTTGATTTTGTGAAGCACCGCGACGGGTGCAGCCTTGGCACCGCCCGCCAAGTCTTGCGGCAATGGTCGGGCAGTCCCCCGCCCGTCCAGCCGATCCACTACGCGCACAGACTGGACCCTATCACCCGCGACCGCGCCGCCGTCATACGCGAGTATGCGAAATTGACGGCCACCGCCAAGCATTCCGCCCTTGTGGCGCGAGGCATCCCCGCCGACCTACAAGCGGCTCCCCGCTTTGCTGGGGCGATCCTGCAAGACGAGCACCGCAACGCTTGCTTTCCGCACCGCGACCGAGACGGGGTTTGCGGCTGGGAAGTCAAAAACCACGGCTTTACGGGCTTTTCCAAGGGCGGCGAAAAAGGGCTATGGTTCAGCCGCACCAAGCCCACGGATACCGCCCTCGTCATTGCGGAAAGCGCGGTTGACGCCTTGAGCTACGCCGCCTTGCACTCCGACGACAAGGCCCGGTATTTTTCGATAGGCGGCGAGCTAAACCCCCGGCAACCCGCTTTGATTGCCGCCGCCTTGGAGAAGATGCCCCGGCCCGCCGTGGTCATCCTAGCGACCGACAACGACGAGGCAGGGCACAAATTCGCGGCGACGATCCAGAGCCTAGCGCCCCCCGGTCCCGGCTTGGAATTTCACCGCCCCTTGCCCAAAATCGGCAAAGATTGGAACGACCAGCTAAAGGCCCAAAGGCCAAGCCCCGGCCCTCTTTTCCCTACCGCCCGCGCCCCGTCTTGAGCGGGAAGCGGCAGAGGTCGCACACCATGAAAGAGTTTTCGCCGCCCGAACCCAGAATTAAGAACGTTTATTTCGGCAAGCTGCCCAGCCTTCCGCCACCGGAACCGCTCACACCAGAAGAGAAGGACATGCAAAAATTTCTGGCCTTAGAGGAAAGTTTGCTTGCAATGACAGAACGGAACAACCCGCAATATCTTGATTCGGGAATAGCGAGGTCGAGGGCGAAAATCGCTAAAAAAAAGGCGGAGTTGAATATTACCGATGAAAAAATGATATATCTGAAAAATCTTATAGATAAACACAATAAATACCTATGAATTGCTTTTTTCCTGAACTTGACACATCCAACGCCACGGCCAGAGCGCGAAGCGAGCAGGTGAACAACCCAGCCCCCACCTTGCCAGAGGGCGACTTGAGGACAGGGCAGGAAGGGGGGATTATTTGCTAATCCCCCCTAACCCCCCTTGCAAGCTAACAAGGTGCGCGGCTCACGCCGCCGCGCAATTTTTTCGTGCGAGGCGCGGCAAGCCGCGCAATGCTCAGCGATGCGAAGGGGGCACGCGGCGAGGTTAGGCTTTTTTCGGCTTTGGTTTGGCCTTGAGGCGGAACAATTCCCAGATTGCGGGATGCAAGCGCCTTTCCCCGCTTTCCCACTGTTGCCACGCCCGCATTGACGAGTACACCACCGCCCCGGCTTGCGTTTGCGTCAGGCCCGCAGCCTCACGCGCGGCCCTGATCGTATCCGGCGAAGGGTTAGCCGCCGGAGTAATCCGGCGGCCCCTGTTTGGGTGGTTAGTCATCGTCAACAACCGTTTCGACGATTTCAACATCTTCAACATCTTGATCCCGTTTTGCTTTTTCTAATTCTAGTTGCGCGGTTGCGCGGTCTGAAAAACTTGTGCCCGTCCCGTCATGGCGACTTGGATCAATCCATTTTTGTTCTTGAGGTTCCCCCGGAATTTGGTCTTCCAAGGGTGACGTAAGATGACGTTACTTTGGAAGGCAGAAATAATGAAGATACCGAAGCAGGCATATACGCTGGAATTCAAGGAACAGGCGGTCAAGCGGGTGAAGGATGGGCAGTCCTTGGCCGGGGTAGCGCGGGAATTGGGGCTGGTCGAGCAGACCCTGCGCAACTGGGTCAAGGTCGCAGCGGCAGGCAAGCTGGCGGGGGCCGGCGGCAAGGCGGTGACGCCGGAGGAGATGGAATTGTCCCGGCTACGGGCTGAGAACCTGCGGCTCAAGCGGGAACTGGAAATCATAAAAAAAGCGGCGGCGTACTTCGCGAAGGATGCGCTATGAGGTACGCCTGGATCGATGCGCATCGGCAAGAGTTCCCCTTGGCGGACCTGTGCGCCGCCCTGGAGGTCAGCATCAGCGGCTACCGGGCCTGGAAGCGCGGCGGTATACCGGACCGCCAGCGGCTGACGGACCGCCAGATGGTGGCGCTGATCCGGGCCATCCATGCCGAACTCAAAGGCGCCTACGGCAGCCCGCGCATGGTGCGGGAACTGCGAGCACGTGGCTTTCCGGCCAGCAAGGGGCGGGTGGAGCGCCTGATGCGCAAATACGGCATTCGGGCTCGCCATAAGCGGCGCTACAAGGTGACGACGGACTCGAAGCACGGCTTGCCGGTGGCGGAGAACCGGCTGGACCGGAACTTCATGCCGACGGCGCCAAACCAGGTGTGGACGTCGGACATCACGTACCTGTGGACAGACGAAGGCTGGCTGTATCTTGCCATCGTCATGGATTTGTTCAACCGGGAAATCGTCGGCTGGTCCCTGAAACCGCGCATGATGGCCGATATCGCCACCGATGCGCTGACCATGGCCTGGTTCAGGAAGTGGCCGACGCCAGGCTTGCTGCACCACTCCGACCGGGGCAGCCAGTACGCGAGCCACGCCTTCCAAGACAAGCTCCGGGAATACGGCATGACGTGCTCGATGAGCCGGAAGGGCAACTGCTGGGACAACGCTCCGACCGAGAGCTGGTTCAACAGCTTCAAGAACGAGCGGGTGCATGGCGTTCCCTACGCCAGCCATGCCGACATGAAGGCCGCGAGCTTCGAGTACATCGAGGTGTTCTACAACCGGAAACGGCTGCATTCGACCCTCGGCTACCGCTCGCCCGTTCAATTCCTGGAACATTGGACCAGCCAGCAGACTTAGGAAAAACTGGTAGCATGAAACCCGCCCTTTGGAAGACGAAAAACAGAGGGAAGCTCATT
>JBAOHI010000032.1:0-9383 GCA_037045535.1 Candidatus Competibacter sp. | reverse complement strand
CCGCAGGGCATGACACGGGGTTCGGCGTCGCTCAGTTGGGCCAGTGGCAGGACGTAAATGGTGTTATCCGCGCCAGCGGCGGCGACGCTGCCACTCGCCGCATCCAGCGCAACGGCGCGTAGCTGTTGTTCGCTCAAGCGGCGTTTGGCCTGCTCGTGCAAACGGGGCCGGTCGCCGTCCATTTCGATGGCGTGCAGTGCCAGTACGCCGTCGTCACCGACACTCAAGACTTGCGAGTCGGACGCAACCAGCGCCCGCACCGCGCCGGTGTGAGCAGCCTGCTGCCAATCCGGAGTTTTGCCTTCGCCGCTCGCGCGCCAAATGACTAGATCGCCTTTAACGGTTCCAGCCAGCAATAGATCATCGCTGCAAAAGGCCAGCGCGGATGCGGCGGCGTCCAGCGGGGCGCTGAAGCGGGCGTTCAGCTTGGGCAATTGCAGCAGGTGAACGCTGGAGTCGGTGATACCCACCGCATCGCGGCGACCGCCGACGGCCAACAGCTTGCCGCTGGCGGCGACGGTCAATAGGCGTTCAATATGGGGCGCGTATTGTTTAGCCACGGTGAACGGTTCCTTTGAAATTCGATCTGTACTTAGCGGTGGTTGTGTTTTTACGGCAAAATAAGCTGAGCCTTATATGAGATTATTACCTACACCATTGTTTCTCACAAGGAACACCATCATTGTTTCCATCCATCTTTACATTAGGGCAGTTTCGTAAAAAGAAAGTGGCCTCTTCACAAGAGGTCATCTGTGAGCAGTAGGTTCGGCCATCACATTTGAAGCTTGAGGTTTTAACACTTGAAGTTGTTGTCCTGTTAGAGTTGTGTGAGGGCATTACTGTCAATGCGCCTTCTACCGGGATTTTCTGTGCACAGACTGTTCCTTCAGGTAAATCACCGTAAAGGATCCGACCATCCTTTGTGACGCACTTTGTTGAGTTCTTATAGGATGGATCAGTAAATGATAATTGTATTGGTCCATGTTGCTTATATAAATACCAACTAATGGCTAAAATAATAGTGATTAGGGCGAACTTTTTCATAATAGAAATTTATCAGCCTGAAGATAAAGTTACACGACTTCCCGCATAGGCCGAATCTGTGGTGGTAATTTTCGGTCTTCCTTAACAAAATGTTGAATTACATCCTCAATAACTTTACGTAACTCACCATAGAGTTGAATGGGACTACCACCATGAATTCCAGTGATCAAATCTAGGCGTATACCAATGTAAATTTGATCTTCTTCGCTCCATTCAATCCATTTGTTGTATTGGTTAACTATCTTCATTTCGATTAGAAATTATTTCTTTGCCTCAATGTTCGTAAAGCAATTTGGTCGCATCTTCAAAACAAGCTTAAGCAGCCACTTCAATATATTCCACCTGACTGGAAGGTTCTGGAATCGGTAAGCCATCCTCTCGCATACCATGTAAATGCAATTGAATGGCTTCTTGAATCTGTGTTTCTATCTCTTCCAGAGTTTGGCCGGTCGCTATACAGCCGGGAAGATCGGGAACATAAGCCGCATAATTTCGTTCCGCTTTTTCAATCACTACCGCATAACGCATGGAAGAGCCCTCATCATTTTTTCAAACCAGATTGTTTCAAGATGCTGTTTTGAGTCCCCAGAGTTAAATCGTCGCTCGGTTTACCCGGTACAGTAACACGCCCTAACTTGGTGGGATGTTTGAATTGTCGGTGACTTCCCACGGTAGCGACGAGATACCAACCATCGGCTTTCAACATTTTGAGCATGTCGCCAACTTTCATAAGGGCAAGGTGAGTTGTCCTTTTGAGAAGTCAAATACTGCGCAATCTGGCATTCACCTGTCCCACTGGAAAATCCACTCGAATCGCTGGATGTACCCGCCGAATTTGCACTAGCGCGGCGACGCAATGTTGCCATTCGTTCTTGGCCTTGGAGTGGCGGAATTCCGCCAGTACCGGCGTCACCAACTCCGCGAATCCGGCATCGGTCAAGGCTAGTGTCTTGATCGCCTCGATCAGCCGACGCTTGCCGACGCTGGCTGGCCACGGCCGTTCGGGCGCGGCCTGTTCGGCGTCCAGCTCGCGCCGTTCCATCCGGCCGGGCGGCAATCCGAACAAGGTCTTGCGCAAAAATCGACGCAATTCTTCGACCGGAGTGCCGGGTTGAGGCTCGGCGGCCTTCGCGGTCGGCGCGAACTTCCGGCGCTGACGTTCCCACAATAGGCGAACGGTGAACAGCCCAACCTCGCGGTGCGGGCTTTCCATTAGCCAGGCCAGTCGCGCCGGATCGCCAAGTTGCTCCTGATGGCGGCGGATCAGGGTCAGCGCCGTTTCGCGGGTGATCTTGTGACGGCTTTCGGCCAACTGAAACACCCGCTCCGGTAGCAGCCATTCGATCGGCAAGGCCGGTTCCACCGAGCTTTCGCCCAAGTGCAACAACTGTTCGATGGCAAAGGCTCGCGGTTCGCGGTGTTCGCTGTCGGCCAACCGATAGAGGAGGGCCGGCTCGTTCCAGGCGCGTATTTCCTCCCGCGCGATGGCGACCGCCAGTCGGCGCAGATCGGGCCGTTGATCGGCGAACAGCGGTCGCAACCGGCTCAACGGATAATCGGCGGCGGTCAAGCCGGGTTGGATATTGAAAGCGCGCGTTTCGGGATCGCTGGGGCCGATTTTCGGATGATGAGCCTTGAGATAGGCGGCGGCGAAGTGGCGCACCGGTTCCGGCTGGGTGGGACCGCAGGCCAGTTCCCACAGGTGATCGATTCCGCTGCGCTCGCCGCTGGCGAAGTCGTCGGGCCGGAAGGATTCCAATAGATAGCGGTGGGCGAAAGCGTGCAGGGTCGAATCGGCCTGCCGCGCCATCGCCAGCAGCCAGGGCAGCCCGACGCGGCTCGGTGCGACCAGTTCCGAATTGCCGAGCAACTGGAGCGCGAGCGGGCGCAGCGCCGGACGCATGGCGAGGCCCTTGAGCCACTCGACATCCAAATCCTCGCCTTTGAATTTACCCTGCCGCAACCAGCCGGCCACGGCATCGCTCAGATGAGGATTCAATAAGGCTTGCTGCATCCAATCCGAGCCGATCTCGCGTCCCGAATAACCCGCTAGTGCTTTAAGCACTCGCTGGCGGGCAATGGCGGTACAACGTGGATCGTCCAATACCTGACGGTAGTAAGCAGCGGGGACCGTAACCTTGGCGTCCCGATAGAATTCGAGTACAGCATCGAGAGCGGAAGCGCCCCCTCGTTGGGAAAGATTATTGAGGATGTGCTCGAAATCGGCATTTTGAACGCCTTGTTGAATGAGCCCCATGATGTGTTGTATTTGACGTTCGACAGTGGCGTTTTGCGAACCGGAAGGGGCGAGGGCCACTTCGACGAACTGTTCGGCGGTGATGTCCTGGGGCCGGAAACCTTGCTGCAATTTGGCCTTGGCGAGAGCGGCGCTGGCTGGCACCGTCAATAACGTGAGCAGGGTCGGCAAGCCCAGTTCGGCCGGTTTCCGTTGTTCGAGCAGGGCAATGGCAAAGGTCCGCGCGTCCTGTGCGCCTTCCCGCACCAGCTTGACCAATTCGGCGACGGGCAGGTCGGCGGCGTAGGCGCGGGCGTAGTCGATGGCGTAGCGGCGGGCCGGGCTGTTGCCGCTGTACAGCAATCCCAACACCATGTCGTGCAAGCCGAGTTGCTTCAGTTTTGACTGGTGGAACTCGGGATTGTCACGCAGCAGTTTGATGATGAAGTCGTGCACGATGTCCAGCCGCTTGGCGCCGAGGCGGGCCAGCCAAGCCGGTTCGACGTGGCGCAGGGTGTCCTTGAAGTCCTGCTCCAGTCCACGAAAGGCGAATTCGCAGACTTGTGAATTTTGGGCATCCTCCAGCAACCGCAACAGCGGCGCGGGACTGATTTTCCAGGCATCGTCGAAGGCACGGCGGTCAAGCTTGTCTTTGGCCGGTAGGCCGCCGCTCCCCAAGATGCCCTGGTCAGTGGCACCGATCAGATCCTTGTGCCGCCAGATTTGGTTGGCGATCCAGCAGTGGCGGAAGTTGCACTGAGGCGGGTAGTGACGCAAGACCTGGCCAGCGTACACCGGAAACAACTCCGGCAGGACTTGACCGAGTTGCCGCAGATAGCGCCAAGCGCGACGACGCATGTACAACCAGGTGCCACGCGAAATGTCTCCTTCGCCCAGTTTGGCTTGGTCGTCCAGGCGATAGCACAGAACGCCCAGCATGGCGAGGTCATGGCGCTGTTCGGCCTGTTTGTAAATGCCCTTGATGCCTTGCCAGATGCCCCAACCGATGGCGTTCGGCGGCAGTTGGAGGATCAACTCCAACAACAAAGCGCGAGCCGGTTCGTCGTCGGCCGCGTACAAATCCAGCAACAGTTGGCCCAGTCGCAGGCGGGGCGGGGGGTTGGGCGACGCCAGCAACGCGGCCCAAGCGCCGGTGCGCGCCGCTTGACGTTCATCATCGGTTTTGCCGGCCAAGGCTTGCGGGTTCAGACTTTGGCGCAAGCGATCCAGCGACCAGGCATCGGGCGGTAGAGGTTGGGCCTGATAGTCGTCCGGCGGGTCTTCCGGCTGGCCGGCGGACGGATCGGGCTGCGCGAGAAATTCCAGCACCCACGGGACGAATTGTGGATCGCGCCGGGTGGCGGCGTGTTCCAGATCAGCGAACAGGATGGAGCGGTCGTCGGCCATGAGCATCGCCTATTGAGGCCGGTAGCCTTCGGCTTCCAAAGCCGCCCGGACTTGGGCGAAAGCGGCTTCGGCGGCTGAAGCGTCGGGGTAATGTTCCACGCCGTGAGTGTGCAGCGCGTTGCCTTCCACGCTCAGGCGCAGTTCCAAGCGGCGTTCGCCCAACATCAGAACCAGCGTGCATTGCGAGGGGACTGGGGCAGTGGACGACGGTTCGGTGACAGCGGATGACGCAGCCGTTTCGCTCGGGCCGCCGTCGCCGTCCACGTAGCCTTTCTTGTATTTTTCCCGCGCTTGTTTTTCCAGTTCCCGCGTCGCATCTTCCGGCGATTCGTAGCGTTTGGCCTGGCTTTGTCCTTGGCTGCCGATCCGGCCGAAATTGACTTCCAGGTTGTTGCCGATACAGCGCGCACGCCAGAACTTGTTGGATTTGCTGTCCTGAAAGATCAGGGAAACTTGCCACTCACTCATCCGTGCCACGCTCCTCCAGTTGTTTGAGTTGCGCCAGAAACGGTTTGGCCCGCTCCGGGTCGGTCATGTGCAGAAAGGCGACCCAGCCCCGCAGTTGCGCAAGACTTTCACTTTCCTTGCCGGGTTTGCCATGCAACCGATTGTGCAGGGCGGCGCGCAGGCGTCGAACCTGGGCACGCGGCACTCGCGCCGGACTGCCGGATGGCGCTTCGTTGACCACCAGGCCCGTCACGGTTTGCCGGCGGCCTCGGCGCAGAATTCGGGTTTTTTCCGGGTGCGGGACGAAGCCCTCTGCTTTGAGAATCAGGTGAACGCAACGCAACAAGCGACCCAGCGGCGGTGGTTCTGCCTCGTGCCAGGAGAAGGTCAGATCGTCGGCGTAACGGGTGTAGCGGAATCCCAGTTTTTGGCTCAGGCCGGACAGGCGGCAATCCAGTCGCAGGCAAACGGTGTTGCTGAGGGCGGGACTGGTCGGCGCACCTTGCGGCAGGGCGCGCGGCCCGCTGGCGACATGGACATGCTGGCCGTCGAGTGGCAGCAGTTCACGCGGCGCTTCGGTACAGAGCAGGGCCAGCACGGTGGCGACCTGTTCGCCGTAGCCGCCCTTGCGGAATAGGCCCTTGACCCGCCGCCAAGTCACGGTGGGATAGAAATGGCGGATGTCGAGTTTGACGATGGTGTGTGCGCCGGTGTGGACGGCGGCATTGCTGAAGATGCTGCGTCCGGGTAGGAAGCCGTGCGCGGCGCCATGCACCGGCAGGCGTTCGGCGATCTGGCGCAGAATCCAGCGTTGAGTCTTTTTCAGCGTCGGCTTGGGCGCGCTGATCAGGCGGGTGCCGCCGTCGCGTTTGGGGATGGTCCAATATTGATAGTGGCTGCCGCTATCCACTTCGCGGTGGAACGCCAGCCAACGCAAACGGGGAACGGACAAATCGAGCGCCTTGGCGAGGGCTTGGGCGTCCTTGATTTCCGGTAGGGCATTGGTTTCGCGCCGGGTTTCGGGATCAGGCGTGTCGTAGCGGTCTTGGTCTGGCGTGTCGTGATGGAACACGTCCGCGCCGAGGTGGACCAGATGGGCTTGGCGGAAAGCGGCCCACGCTTGCTGGCGCAACTGCTTGCGGACGCGCCGTTCTTCTTCTCGTCGCGCTTTGTATTGGTGGAGGGCGGCGCCGCTCAGCTTGGCGGGATCGGTCGTTTCGTCCAACAGACCCAATTGTCGTAGCCGGGCGACGACCCAGCGTTCGATATCGCCGACTTGGGCGATGTCTTCCCAGGTGGGGGGTGTCTCGCTCATGCCGTTTTCCAGACCGAGCGTAAGGATTGCTGGAGCGTGAGGCGCAAACCGCTACTTCTCACAAGGGACACGGTAGGCTCACCGGCCAGCCGCCAGTACCCGCCCCTAGTTGTTGGCGGAAACCGCGGTGGCGTGGTTGGCCCAGCTCCGCCAACAACTAGGGGCGGGTACTGGCGAAGCTGGCCAAGAACAGCCTACCTTGTGGCGTGTGTGGCGTTGGAATTCCCGGACGGCGCAACGCCGCCCAAACGGCTAATGGAGGAACGCCTCACGCTCCAGCAATCATTACGCTACGGGCTTTTCGCTCCCTTGTCAAAGGTTGTTGTTAGTTATGAAACGGTTATATCGGGTTACGCTGTGCTGGCGTCGATAAACCCCTGTTGCGCTAACCTGTCGAGCCGGGCGAAATAGACATCGCGGGCCTCTTCGGCGCGGTTGAAAAGTAACCGTTGCTGACGAAGGGCCTGGGGATCGTTGCCCCAGCGCAGCAGCACTTGGCGCTCGTCCAGAGAAATCCGATAGCTCAGCACGGTTTCGCCCTGACGGCGGGTCAGGGTACGGGTTTCAGCCCGAATCAGCCGGCGACCCTCGGCGGTTTCCCGCGCTTGCTCCAGCGCGGCCTGTTCGCGGGCGTAGCGCAGCCGGAGCGCGATCATGTGCGGACAAGGGCCTTGCTTCAGACCCGCGCGGCGGAATTCGTGACAGGTGCAGCTTGCCTTGATGGTACGGCCTTCGCGGTCCAGGGTGAACGACGTTTGATAGTGGCGATGGGCTTGGCGGTCCTGTACCTCGCCGTCGATGGCGGTGCCGTCCAAGCCGAGATCGTGAATGCGGGTCAGTTGGACCTGATCCTCGGTTGCCAACAGCCGATGTGCCTGTTCCTCGCGGGCGTCACGGTAGCGCAACCGGTCTAATTCCAGCGGTTGAGCCAGCAGCGGTCGGTGCTGGAACAGACCGCTGGCGATGTCGTGAACCAAAGTTCCCTTGAGCAACTCCTGTAACAGCACTTGCCTGATGGTCTGGCGCGGCTGGCGCAGCGTTTCGCTCAGAGCGTCCAAAGTCAAAGGATGTTCGGTCAACTGCTTGACGACGCGCTTGGCCAATACTTCGTCTTCGCTACCGCCGGACGCGAGCAGATCGAAGGTGGCGATGCCGGCCCAGCCGCTGTCGGTCCAGCCGCTCAAGGCCAAGGTCAGGCTGGCGGATTCCATGTCCAGCACGTAAAAAGCGGGTAAGCCAGCGCCAAGCAGATAGACATCCACGGCTTTGGCATAGGGCAGCAAGCGGCCGAGCAGATTCAATCGCTGGCGCCCCCAAGTGCGTACTACCTGCGGCACTTGGCCTTGATAGGGCGATCCGCTGGCGTTTAACACCTGTTCCCAGGGTTCCAGCACCAAGCGCGGTGTTTGGCCCGGAACCAGTTCGTAGCGTAGTGCTCGCGGTGCCGTTTTCGCTTTGCGCAGCCTCAGACTCAGGAGAACGTTGTAAAGATCGACTGGAGCCAGATGAACTCGTTCGGCGGGTAGAGTCGAAGCCGCTTGCACTTGTCCGAAGGCGCGCAGCCAGCGGTACGGTACCCGCACGGTTTTGACGGTCCCGGCAGTTGATGAGTAACCATGCAAGGTGACGGTCCGATGAGCGCGGATGCCGGCTAATGCCTGCAACAGCGATGGCGTGAAGCTGAGATGAGAAGTGCCCGCCGTGAAGGATTCGGCTTGGTAAGCGCTACCAGCTTTGAGATGCAATCGTGCGTAAGTCGATTCATCACGTGAAAAAACTTCGATGCCGACACCGTGCTCATCGACACTGAACAAGGGATCGAGTGGGGCTTCCTGCTGAGTGGCTTCGCCGTACTTGGTGGCGAGAAAGGCTTTTTGCGCTTCCCAAACCGCTTGGGTGGCGCGCTTGCCCTTGCGTAGCAGATAGGCCAGATAGTCGGCCCGATCGCTGGCTTGGCGGCGCAGATCGCTCGATAGGATGTCGCCGAGAGCCAGCAAACCATCGCGCACTACATCGGTCCGCAGGACCGCAGCTTTGAGGTGGACCTCGGGACGTGCGCCATCGAGCGGTAAATCCAATAGATCGTCATCGGTTTCGCCGGAGGGCGGGGTGAATTCCCGGTAGCGGTAAATCACTTCGGCGCTAGCCATTTGATATCGGACCTTACACAGGGGTTTGTTCGAAGTTTGGGGCTTTACCGGGCTAGACCGGTCGGCAAACGTAAAAATTATAGTACAATGACTGCGAATTTGTAGGTGTTTATCTTTTGGATCGAGCAATGACCTTGGTGGGCGTTGACTTGAACCTTCCGTATCGTTCGCCAGATGGCGCTGGTCGATAGTTCGCTCTGTTTCAATGCGTTTCCCATCTCTCTCGGAATGCCTCATTTTGTGCGATAGGCGTCTTGCCTGGGCCAAAATAATGCACATCCATGCTTGCTGAAGTGGTCTTTCAATTATTATTCTGTTTTTTGGTCAGTTAAAGCCGGTGCAAAATTCGCTGGTGCGCACCGGCTTGGTCCGTGAACAACCCGACTCCGACCCGGAATGGGGCGGGCGATTCCGGTCAATCATAACGATGCGAGCAGAACGATTAGAGATAACGATCCATGAGCCAGAATAATAAACGGATATCGAACTGTCTTTTCTTGAGTTTAGTCGGAATGCTGGTGCCCGCAATATGCGGGGCGCAGGGGGCTGCTGGTCCAAATCAGGGCAACACAGCCTGGGTACTGACTGCCACGGCGTTGGTGTTGTTTATGACGTTACCGGGCCTATCGTTGTTTTACGGTGGGCTGGTGCGATCCAAGAACGTGTTGTCCGTCCTGATGCAATGTTTTGCCATCACCTGCCTCGTATCCCTGCTGTGGTTCGTTTACGCCTACAGTCTCGCTTTCGGAACCGGCAACGATTGGATCGGCGGGCTGGGCAAGAT
>JBAOHI010000031.1:0-122790 GCA_037045535.1 Candidatus Competibacter sp. | reverse complement strand
CGACCATAACTTTTAGTAAGTATTTGTTTCGGTAGCAAAGTGAATCGGCCATTTAACGTACATTTGACTAGAAAGAAAATCCGTTATGCTCAAATTAAAACAGCCGGCCCTGGTCCTTCATGCTCATGATGTGCCCGGCTACCGATACAAGATGCAGTATACGTGGACGATGCAACGCGGCGCAGGCGCCGAGACGGTCCTAAATTGGATTCTCGCTGCTTATGATGTCCTCTGTGCCACTAACGGCAATGACTCAAGACTGTATAACGTCATCATCAACTGTCATGGTGTCCCTGGAGGTTTATTAGCCGGTGGAGCTGGCAGCCCTAGCATTAACATTGGAAACATAGGCAATTTCTCAAGGCTACAGCGATGTGGTATCCGCATGATATGGCTTATTGCTTGTGAAGTAGCTTCTCAGCAAGGCGTGTTAACGGGTGGGGTTGGAAAGATATTCTGCGCTAAACTGGCTGAGATGGTGAACTGTGATGTGATTGCTTCAGCCGAGGTTCAACACGTTAATCTCTTCGACTTTTATATGCGAGGCTGTCCATGGGGCTGCATCGATAATTTCGAGGGTCTGACTTATCGATTCAAGCCTACGGGTCAACACACATACTTTGTCTCTACGAACTATGAACGTTAGTCGAGATGCTGCCAAATAGAATACATATGCCCAATCCTAACCTAAGTTGCCACTTTCGCTGGAGTGTCGAGCAGGACTCGCAGGAAGGTTTCGGCTTTCTACCGTTACTGTGCCTAATAATCTGGTTGATCTAGGAACAATTTGTGGAGAATGTAATATGATCACTTTAAAGCAAAATCTATATGTCCCAGAATCTGAGCGTCATGGTGGGATTAGTTGGTTTGGTGGCACCTTGATTCTCTCGCTTTTTGCGATAGGAATCTGGATGGGGGCTAAGATTGATTGGGTTAGTAATGACGAGTGGCTTCGTTCCGCCATATTTGGGATATTCACACTTGTGAATTCTGTGCGCATCTTGGCATATGTGCCACAAATGTTGACTGCGGCTAGGGATACCAATGGCGCATCCGGTATCTCCTATGCAACTTGGATTTTATTTATGGTATCCCATTTGACTACGATTACTTATGCTATCGTTTGTCTTCATGATATCGTGATGTCTTTCATTTTTCTTGGCAATGCGTTGGCTTGTTTAACAGTGATCGTGATCACGTTTATCAAGCGTCGGCAGTATACTACTCGACTCATGCAAAGAGTTTGAATGATGATAACAATTAGCAAATTCTGGGATTGAGAATCTAGAATTAAGTTGAAAAATTTAAAGGTGATGGCAAAGTAATTAATCCACTCGTCCAAGTGAGATACAGGAACATGGCTTATATTGTTGAGACCTCGACCCCACCCGGTACGCCGACTCCTATCGGCCCGTATCATCACATTGCTAAGGTTGGACCATTTGTGAGCATTGGGGGAACTGCCGGAGTTGATCCTGCTACCGGTCAGCTCGCTGGCTCAGATACGTATTCACAAGCAGTCCAGATTCTAAAATCGTTTCAAGTGATGTTGCAGTCTGTAGGTTCAGACTTAAACCATGTGCTTCATATCAACGTATTTTTGAAAGATATGCGGGATTTTGATGAAATGAACCGCGCTTATATCAAGATGATGGGCGACCATCGCCCTGCACGAACGGTGATTGGAGTTAGCGAGCTCCCAAAGCCCGGTGTTTTGCTCACAATGAATTTGACCGCTGTAATTTTGTGAGTGACATTAGTCATCATCGACAGCGAATTTATCCGTCATCTTGAAACAATTGAAATAAAATCCCAAGATCGAGAAATCATACTGAAATTAAAGGTGTATAAGCTAAGTGGGAGATTATATCTAATTCTAGTGATGCTTGAATTAATATAGATCTCGAGGTGTTCAATTTTCAATGAGAAACTTAAAAATGACCGCACAATATATCAGCTCTATCTGTTTTGGTGGCTTTCTATTAGCGAGCACTTGTGTAATCGGTGCAACCTATCCATCAGATGTTGAGATCAATGGCCGAAATTTGAGTTTAGCGGAGTTGAGTTCATTAGAGTCTCGGCTTGGTGCCCACATTGGTTCAGGAAACTATCTGGTTGATCCACAGAGCGGATGCTGGCTTAATATTGCGACAGGATGGATTGGTTGTATTGGCGATCCTAATATTTCTCCATCACGCAAAGTTGGCGAAAAACGCCATTAAAATCGCGATTAATACAATTGGGGTTACCATAATGTCAACAAATCCAATGTTTAAAAATCTTGATAATAAGTATGAATGGTATGCCTATACACGCATAGGTCTCTACTATACCACACGCAGTGGTAAACGGATCAATATTTGCGATGTTCATTTGGGTGGGCTAGGACCGGAGTCAATGTCAGGAGGCTTTTACACTGGGCCAAAAAATTCTCCAGATCAAATAAAGACTTTTAAGCGATCTGAGCAAGAGGTGTTTTGGGGCGACCACTGGGATGATGGGTCAGATCCAGATAATCTTGGGTTGTCTGGGGGTGGGCTGGTGCATGCCTTGAGCCCTAAAAATAGCAATAAACTTCACCTATGGCTATACGGACCAATTATGCTCAACAGGGTTCCATATGGCTCTTTAGTAGCAGTGCTTTATGATATGGAGTTTCCGAAACGGAAACCGTATAAACTTATTGACGATCAACAACGCGCTAATTCAGATTCTTATAAGGCAGAATCCGAACATAATCCTTTCCAAATCATTTTTCCGAGAGGGTATCGCTCTCGCCATTATAGAAAGTGCGTCCTGTGGGGTAATATGTTTTACCCTGGTGAAACTCAGAAACTTTGGGGACCTCCCGGCTCTGATTTGAATAAGGCACTTAAAGAAGCATGGAAGAAAAAATACTTCATTCCGTTGCCAAAGCCGGTTATAAAAATGGCATGGAAAATTGAAGACTGCGCTTCAGGCCTCACCATGGCCCAGTTGCACAATAGGAGAGGTTAGTGACTATCGTTTATTCGCCGTGAGCTGGAGCCTATAGCGAGATCGATAATCTTGCTGGAAATTATCGATAGTACTTTAAAATCGGGCGGGATAGCGGAACTGTCGAGGACAACCGACCTAGTCGCATGGTTTTCGTGCAGCGATAGCACTGACCAAATTATGGCCAATCGGTGACAGCCCAAGCAAGAGAATCGGAGCCGTATGGCCTGCATTCTCTCGGCTAAGTGGGCTGTGGATTGACGAGATTTTGTGGTCTCGTCGTTCGACGCGCTGCCGCGCCGTTACGGCTGAACGCGCTTGATTTGATCGGCTCTTTATCCACCACCGGTCCAAGCATATCGCCCATATCGGCAACGATACTACGCCGTAACTTTGGAACAGCGGAAATCAGATCTGCGCTACACTTTACAATTTACGTTAACACTTTTGTAAGGAGCCGTTTCCATGTCCGCAATGTCTACTAAAAAAATCTGGATGATTTTATTCATAGCCTTCATGGCCAGCATTGCAACTGCACAAGACTATGCGGGTAAAAGAGTTCTCTATGTCAATTCCTATCATGTGGGCTTTGAAGGTAGCGATCCGATTACCGATGGAATTCAAGTAGTTCTAGAGAAAGCTAAAGTCAATTTAAAAGTGATTTATATGGATACCAAGCGTAATCCATCCGATGAATTCAGCAGGGCTGCTGCACTCAAAGCTAAAACTGTCATCGAGGAATTTCAGCCTGATGTGGTGATCGCCAGTGATGATAATGCCTCTAAGTATTTAATTATGCCGTACTATAAAGATGCTGATCTACCATTCGTGTTTTGTGGGGTGAATTGGGATGCTTCGGTGTATGGGTTTCCCTATAAAAATGTTACTGGTATGATCGAAGTGGCTCTAGTATCGGAAATCCTTAAGCATCTAAAAAAATATGCTAAGGGAGAGAGGATTGGCTTTATCGCTGGAGACACTCTGTCAGAAAGAAAAAACTTGGAATATTATATTAAACGATTTGGTATCAATTTTACCAAAATATATTTGGCAAAGACCTTTGCTGAATGGAAACAGGGTTATTTACAGTTACAAAGCGAGGTGGATATGGTACTAATGACCAGCCACGTCGGTATTCCTGATTGGAATGATCAAGAAGCTCGAATTTTCTCGGAAAGTCACGTTCAAATTCCAATTGGAACCGAACATCGCTGGTCGATGCCTTTCGCGCTAGTTGGCGTGGCCAAAGACTTTAACGAAATGGGTGTCTGGTCGGCGCACGCTGCTCTCAAGATTCTTGATGGTGTTCCACCTAGCAAGATCCCTATGACCGCTAATAAAAATGGCCAGCTGCTTTTTAATATGAGAATAGCCAGCCGGTTGGGGATTACCGATGTTCCTCTGTTAGCGGAAGTGCTACGCTAACTAGCATGATTCACTGTGTCAATGGTTGACGTTACCATGAATTCGCTGACGCAGCCAGTTTCCTTGACACGGCAAACACTTTTCCAAATGGCGATTCGTATTGCCCTTGTCGTAATGACTGTCACCATTATCAGCTATTTCCATGTTCGGCAAAGCTTGCAAACCCAGGCGCTGGAACAACTCAAGAAATATGTTCAAGAACGAGGGATGCGTGAAAGCAATATCTTCGTGTTAGCCCAGGACAATCTGCGTGCCTTTGCGCAAGAGTATGCGAAGCGCTTGCAACATTTTGGCGATCTTGATCCAGAAACCCGATTTAATGAATTGTTTGTTGAGCGCGATGAAGGCAGTACCCGCGTCCGAGAATCGTTTTTTACCGACAATGGTATTACCGGCGTGATCGGCAAATACGTGAACATCGACACCGAGTTGCGGCGGCGACTGGTCATTGGTTACGAGATGCTCGTTCAATACGGTCCTGCTTGGCAAAGTCGTTTCGCGAACCTCTACATCACCACTCCCGAGCACGCGATTCTGTTGTTTTGGCCAGATAAACCTTGGGGATTGAATGCCACTTCCTGGGAAGTGAACGCAAAGTTGGCTTTGAATGCACCGGGAGAGGATAAAGTTCTGGTCATCGACGATGGCCAGCGTGCTGCACGGAACAGTACTTGGTCCGACCTTTACTTCGATTACGCTATCAATGATTGGATGGTATCGGCTACAGAACCGGTCAATCTTGCCGGGAGATACATGATATCGGTGGGTCATGATCTGTTGTTGAGTAAGCTGATCGAGCGGACGATCCATAATCACCTGGAAGGTACCTATAATATCTTGTTTCGCGACGATGGTAGCCTGTTGGTCCATCCGCGTTTCATGGACGCCATTCAGGCTAAAAACGGTAGCTTGCCCATTGAAAAAACAGGTGACGCTAACCTGTCACGCATCTTCAGCTTGATAAAACAGCATTCTCTCGATCCAGCTGCGATTATTAACAATGATAAAGATGACGAATACTTGGCTGCCACTCGGTTGCAAGGTCCTGACTGGTATCTCGTCACGGTATTTCCAAAAACGATTATTATGAAACAAGCCTTCATGACAGCACGGCTGATTTTGCTATTAGGCGCTATCGCACTGTTGCTGGAAATCGCGATTTCGTTTTGGGTACTCAAGAAGCATTTAGCTAAGCCATTGACTGGCTTGATGGAGGCGACTAATCAAATCACCGCTGGGGATTTCAATCTTCATCTGGATGATCACAGACTGGATGAAATCGGCAGGTTGGCGCGGTCACTCAATATCCTGTCTCGTGAAATCGGTGCCCGGGAGAGTGCGCTCAATGAGCGCAGCGCTAAACTTGCGTTGCTCAACCGGCAACTGGAGCGGGAATTGGCAGAGCGCGAGCGGGCCGAGCGGGAGATAGCGCGGCAACGGGAAGCGTTGCACCAGAGCGAGAAGCTGAACGCATTGGGATCCTTACTGGCGGGGGTTGCGCACGAGCTAAACAACCCGCTATCGGTGGTAGTGGGGCGAGCGATCATGCTGGAAGGGGAGATCGCGGATGCGGGAGTTCGGGACAAGATTGGCAAGATCCGGCAAGCGGCGGAGCGGGGGGCGCGGATTGTCAAAACCTTTCTAGCGATTGCCCGGCAGCAACCCCCGGAACGCAAGCCGGTCGCACTAAACGGCGTGTTGGAAGCGGCCGTAGAACTGATGGGTTACGGCCTACGGACCGCCGACATCACCCTCACCCTGGACCTAGACCCCGAGCTACCGGAACTCTCCGCCGACGCCGACCAACTGGCCCAAGTGTTCACCAACCTGATGGCCAACGCCCAACAAGCGCTGTTGGAAGTCGCCCCACCACGGCGACTGGCGATTGCCACCCGCTGGACCCGAACCCCCGGGACCGCGCACATCACCTTCACCGATAACGGTCCTGGCATACCGGAAGCAGTCCGATCACGGATTTTCGAACCGTTCTACACCAGCAAACCGGTCGGAGTCGGCACCGGGATCGGCCTATCGTTCAGCTACGGCGTCATTGTCGCCCACGGCGGCCGGATCGCCCTGGAATCGCCCCCCACCGGCGGCGCCCACTTCATCATCACCCTCCCGCTGGCCCCCACCGCCCCAGCGCCCGCAGGCCAACCCGCCCCGATCCCCACCGACGCCCCCTCCCGCGCCATCCTCATCGTCGACGACGAACGCGACATCGCCGAAATGCTCAGCGAACTGCTAACGGCAGCCGGTCACCGAGTCGACCTGGCCACCAGCGGCAACCAAGCACTCCGGCGGCTAGCCCAGCGCTCCTACGACGTGATCCTAAGCGACCTGAAGATGCCCGACCTGGACGGACCGAACCTATACCGGCGTCTGCAACAGACCCACCCCCACCTACTCGACCGGGTGGTCTTCATCAGCGGCGACACCCTGGGCATGGGCACCAGTGAGTTCCTCGCCCAGACCGGCCGCCCCCTCCTCGAAAAACCCTTCGTCCCCGCCGAACTCCTTCGTCTCGTCGAGCAACTCCTCAATACCTCAGCGCCGGCTAAGCCTGGATCACCAACAGTCGGCTAGCGACCCCAGCCGGCTGCCATCGAGCCTCGGCCCTCGCGCCGATTCCAAGCTGTTTCCGGCAATTTCCGCACACAACTCCATCACCTATTTGACCGATTCTTTGCGCTTCGATAGGTCAGAGCGAGTCTATTCCAATGATGGAACCAGTCTTTTTAGAAATAATTGAAACAAAATGGCCAACCACCGAAATCATGTAGAAACCTGGGTAGGTTAATTTAGGTTTTGGTAGAGGTGCGGAGATGACATCAGTGATTCGGCTTGAATCTTATAAAATTGTGATTAACAGCAATAATGAAGTGGTACTGCTCCCCGCAGCGGAGTCAAGCTAACAAACCTCGTAATTTAGATGAAATGGAACGCAATCCATGTAGCAGATATAGATTTTCTCCAAAGGATATTCTGAAGTACTTGGGGTATGAATGGGCAGTCGCTCAAAAATTATCTACGATTAATCAATATAGAACTGGTCAATTAGTCTTGGCAGCCAGCCTTGAACTTGCCACCGACCTCTATATCTTTCAGCCCGGTTTTTATGATTTGATGACTGATATGGTTTTCCTGGCTGACTTGTGGAGTCATTGTTTTGAACTGCCTTGGTACTTCGTGGTACTTCTTTGCAGCCAGAGAGAGGAAGTTCCATGACCCACACAAGATTGCTGTATTAAGTACTTGCCGAAAGTTTGGCCGGTTTTTTTCAACCCTAACTCTGTGAAAATATTGAGAGTAAAGTATCGGGTAATTTAAGACCGACCACTTAATGTTTTGATTCGCGCAAACACAAGAGGGTGACATTTATGACTGATAATTCCTTCCATACTGATTTAATCAGTAATTCCAATGCTGATTGCAGTCGCAGGAGATTCATTAAGATCAGCGCCATGAGTTTTATTGCAACATCTTTAGCGGCCTACCTGCTACCGGGCACCGTGCAGGCTGCAGGTCGCTCAGCAAGAAACTTACCTCCTGGGAGAATACCCGCTTTAGACGAAGATGATGAGCAAGCTAAAGCGCTTCATTATTTTGAGGACGCCAATAATGCAAATAAAATGGGAAGAAAACCCGACCAAGTTTGCCAAGTCTGCCAGCTTTATAGTGGTAAATCTGGTGCAGAGTGGGGGCCATGCGCTCTCTTCTCTTATCGCAAAGATTCTAAGACAAATGCTCCGTTCTTAGTAAATGCCAATGGTTGGTGCCAAGGATGGGGGCCTAGAGCAAGTGCCAGTTAGTTAACGCATTCCCACCTGTGCCACTCAATTTCACCACTGATTTCCACTCTGTTGCGTTAATTTCCAAGAACACTGCTTGCAGTTGTTATCACCCCAAGGATAACTACTATGGATTATGCTCAACAGAGCTGGAATATAGCCTTCCTATTTTACCTATGGATAATTAAATTTTTAGGCGAGAGGCTACTTTGTATCGACGGTGGGATTAGATGAAGCGACCGTCATTGAGTCCATTCAGAACCAGGCAGCCGAAGAGGAGCGCCATGAACAGTTGAGGTTGCGTATGCCGCTTTGAGCGGCCCTGAACCTCTCAAACCCCTTTGAGGGGTTCACCTAATAAGCCCCCGGTTTTGCCGCGGGTCATTGGGTCATTTAACTTTCCACCGCCATAGCGATGCCGCCATCGTGATGCCGCCACCGCTGGCGCAGAACAACACCAACGATCCCGGTTCCGGCCCCTTGCCTTGGGTGATCGCGTCAGCCAGTGCCATCGGGATGCAGGCCGAGCCGGTATAGCCCCACCGATCCATGATCCAGTGGGTTTTGGCGAGCGGTTGCCCTAGCGCTGCCATCGTGGTTTCGATGGTATGCAGGTTGACCTGGGTGAAGTAATAGCGATCCACATCGTCCGGCCGTAGCCGGGTTCCGGTCGCGGTACTGGCTTTGGCGAGCAGGCGCTCGATTAAGAGTGGCCATCGCTCGGTATTGAAAGTAGCCGGAAATTTGCGCACGAACTGCACGCGGGGTGGGCCGTATGCGGCAACATTGGCGGCAGTGGCCGGACGATACGTCCCGCCAGTGTAGATGCCCAACGCGTCGTGATATTCGCCGGCGGCGGCCGTCACGGTTGCCAGCCAGCCCGGTCGTGAATCGGCCCCGACCACCACTGCCCCCGCGCCATCGGCGAATAACGTGACGGTTTTCTTATCGGTCCAGTCCAGAAAGCGGCTCATGCCGTAAGCGCCAATCACGAGTATGAACTGTTCCTCGGGTTCGGTGACGATGGTTTTAGCCGCCACGTCCAGGGCCGTCACCCAGCCTGCGCAGGCGCTGTTTACGTCGAATGCGCCCGCCCGGCTGGCACCCAGCTTGGCTTGCACCACGGCCGCCGTGGCCGGGCTGAGATAGTCTGGCGTATCGGTGGCAACGATGATCCGGTCGAGATCGCTCGGTTGCAGCCCTGCCCGATCCAAGGCGACACGCCCTGCCGCTGTCGCCAGATCGGAGGTAACCTGATCGTCGGCCATGAGATGGCGTTCGCGGATGCCGACGTTTTCCTCCAGCCAATCGCCGACCGGCTCGCCTAGCAGCCGGTCGAAGTCGGCGTTGGTCATCACCCGTTCGGGAACGTAGTGGCCGGTACCGATGATTTGGGCATAGCGCATGGCGATCTCTGGATCATGACGTTGCGTTAAGCGGCCTGATTCAGCGGGCGGACCGATGCGGGTGCCCGGCGATACAGTTCGTCCAGCGGTATCGATTGGCCGGGACCGGTCACGACCCGACAGTGCTCGCGCCGCAGTTGTCGCGGTTCGGCCGCCCCACAAGAGTGGGCGATGATCTCCACCTCATGGCGCATGTTTTCCACGTAATGCCGCACCCGCTCGGCTTTGTCGATTGGATCCAGGCCACGCTGCAAGCGGGGATTGTGGGTCGTGACGCCGGCCGGACAGGTGTTCTTGTCGCACTGCATGGATTGAATGCAGCCCAGCGCGAACAGGAAACCGCGCGCCGAGTTGACGAAATCAGCGCCCACGCACAGCGCCCAGGCGACTTCGCCAGCCGTGATCAGCTTGCCGGAGGCGATCACCCGAACGCGGCCACGCAAGCCGTGTTCGCTTAACACGTCCACCACGCGTGGCAGGCTTTCCTGAATCGGCAAGCCCCACGTAATCGAGCAGGCTCATCGGTGCCGCACCGGTCCCACCATCGGCGCTGTCTACCGTGATGAAGTCGGGGGCGCTGGCCGGACCTCGTCGGTCGATTTCGGCGCACAATTCGTCGAACCAGCGCGGATCGCCGACCACCAGTTTGAAACCGGTCGGCTTGCCGGTGATGGTGCGAACCCGGCCGACGAAATCCAGCAGCGCCGCCGCGTCGGCGATTTCGGGATGGCGGTTGGGGCTGCGCGAGTCCTGACCGATCGGAATCCCGCGAATGGCGGCGATTTCCGGCGTGACTTTCGCGGCCGGCAAGATACCCCCCTTGCCCGGTTTCGCCCCTTGACTGAGCTTGACCTCGAACATCCGCACCTGCGGATGGGCGGCCACTTCGCGTAGTTTAGCCTCGTCCAGACCGCCTCGTTCGTCGCACACCCCGTACTTTGCCGTACCGATTTGGAAAATCAGATCGGCGCCGCCTTCCAGGTGATAGGGCGACAAACCGCCCTCGCCGGTGTTCATCCAGCACCCGGCCAGTCGGGCACCGTTCGACAAGGCGCGCACGGCCGGTTTGGAGATGGCGCCGTAGCTCATGGCCGAGATGTTGAAGAAGCTGGGTGCCGAATAGGGTTGCGGGCAATCGGGGCCGACGATTAGCGGTTTGGCGGACCTCGGCTCGGTGTCGAGCGTCGGAAAGGTCGCGTTGGCGAACAGGATCGTGCCGAGCGGCCGCAAATCGCGGGTGGAGCCAAACGGTTGGGTGTTGGACAGGTTCTTGGCCGCTCGGTAAACCCAGGCGCGCTGGGCCCGGTTGAACGGCATTTCTTCCCGATCCATCGCGGAGAAATACTGGCGAAAGAACACGCCCAGATGTTCCAGCCGGTAGCGCAGGCGCCCGATCACAGGAAAATTACGGCGGATGGCGTGCTGGGTCTGGGTGATGTCGATGAGATAGAGGATGGCGATCAGCAGGACGCCGACGCCGACCGCGAACACGAACAGCGCGGCCATGACGGCGAGGAAGGTCGTGATAAAGCCGGGCAGATCAAGAGTGAGCATGGCAAGCCTCCAGTTAGGCAACCGCGCATGATCGCTATTTTAGCGCGACACTGGTCTGGAGGCTGGTAGGAATTCGTCGGATTTGTGGGAGTAGGCCGATGTGGGTCGGACCCACATCGATCGCAGCGGCAGCGATGCCTGGTTAGCGGCGACGGCCGCCGGCGCGTTCCTTGGGCCGCTCCTCGTTCACCTTGATTTGCTGGCCGCGCAGTTCCCGGCCATTGAGCGCGCTGATAGCCGCTCGCGCCTCGTGTCCTTCCATTTCCACGAACCCGAAGCCCCGGCAGGTGCCGCTGAACACGTCGCGGGCCAACCGAAGCGAACGCACGCGCCCGTGCGCCGAGAATAGCTCGGTGATTTCCTGTTCCGTTGCGTCCTGGGGCAGGTTGCCGACGAAAATCGTTTTCATGATGTGCGTTCTCCTGTTTTATCGGGGTATGAAGCGCGCGACCGATGCCGACCATGGCTTGCCGGAGCCGCGGCCGTTCGGGAGTGTCGGGTCGACCGGTCGGGTGCCGGTTGACTCGTTTTGACCGTGGCTCGGTGTCGGGATTCCGAGCCGTGGCGGTTAGAGGTCGAATTGGATGGCGCGACAGGAGCGGCACGAGGCATTCGGGTTGGCGCGAAGCCATCTACGATCTCGGATGGCAAAATACGGCCCAGCAGACGCTGGATCGTGCGCAGGCGCGGCGCTTCATCTTCGCAAACCAGCGATAGTGCCATGCCATCGCAGCCCGCCCGTCCCGTCCGACCGATGCGGTGGACGTAGTCTTCCGGGACGTGGGGCAGCTCGTAATTGACCACCAGCGGCAATTGGGCGATATCCAGCCCTCGCGCGGCGATATCGGTCGCGACTAGCACCCGTACCTGTCCCTGCTTGAAGTCCTCTAGGGCGCGGGTGCGGGCCGCCTGGCTCTTGTTGCCGTGCAAGGCCGCCGTGCGGAGACCGGCGCGTTCGAGGTGGCGGGCCAGCCGGTCGGCGCCGTGCTTGGTGCGAGTGAACACCAGGGTTTGGCCGCCATCGCCGGTACGCAGCAGGTGCGCCAGCAACGCGGATTTGCGATCCTGATCCACCGGATGGACCTGCTGATGGACCAGGGTGGCGGTAGCGTTGCGCGGTGCCACGTCGATAGTGACTGGATCGTTTAGCAATTCGCCGGCGAGTTGGCGGATCGGATCGGGTAGCGTGGCCGAAAACAGCAAGTTTTGCCGCCGCTTGGGCAGCAGGGCCAGGATGCGCCGGATCGCTGGGATGAAGCCCATGTCCAGCATCCGATCAGCTTCGTCCAACACCAGGATTTCGATGCGGGACAGGTCCACGTTTCGTTGACTGACATGATCCAGCAGCCGACCGGGCGTCGCGACTAGCAAATCCACTCCGCGTCGCAGGGCGTCGCACTGGGGCTTCAGGCTGACCCCGCCGACCAGCACCGTGCTGCGGATCGGGGCGTGGCGGCCGTAGTTGCGGGTGCTGTCGGCCACTTGGGCGGCCAGTTCGCGGGTGGGCGTCAATACCAGGGCGCGGACAGGTCGGATCCGTAACGCGGCGCGATCCGCAGCGCTGGCTTGCAGGCGTTGCAACAGAGGCAAGGTGAAAGCGGCGGTTTTGCCGGTGCCGGTCTGGGCGGAGGCGAGCAGATCGCGCCCTGCCAGGATGATCGGAATAGCTTGGGACTGAATAGGGGTGGGCGCGGTGTAACCTTGGGCGGCGACGGCGCGCGCCAAGTTATCCGCCAGCCCGAGGGAAGCAAAGGGCATGCGAGGTTCCTGAATCCGCCCGCTCTCGCGCCAAGCACGGAGCCGGTCCAGGCAGACTATCGTTGAGTATTGGTCGAAATCGAGGAATCCCCGGCAGGGGATGGGCCACGACGGGTTTGCGGGAGAAACGGGGTCAGTTGACCCCACTTGCGACGATTCCGGGAGGAATCGACCGGGAAACTCGGAGCGCGGGCCGGATCGCGCGGCGACAAACTTGCAGAGCACTGTAACACGAGTTCGCGCGATTTGCCTAATGAGCGCTGGCTCCAAATCGGAACCTATACGAATACTTCCATTTCTGCCGCTCTCCTCGGCTCATGGGAGAGAGGCCGGGGGCCGGGGGAATTTTTTCGCCCCGACACGGTACCAATACCCTGCTTACAGTTTGTCCAGCGGGCTGACCACGCCTTGACCGCCCCGGTTGAGGACGTGGGTGTAAATCATGGTGGTCGAAACATCCGAGTGACCGAGCAATTCCTGCACCGTGCGGATGTCGTGGCCGGTTTCCAGCAGATGGGTGGCGAAGCTGTGGCGCAGGGCGTGGCAATTGGCCGGCTTGGCGAGCCGGGCGGCCGTTGCGGCTCGCTTTACTGCCTTCTGTAAGCCGTTCTCGTGTAGATGATGCCGCCGGACCGCTCCGCTGCGGGGGTCCACCGTCAGCCGCCCGCTGGGGAAGACGTACTGCCAACCCCATTCGCGGGCCGCGTTGGGGTACTTCTTCGCGAGGGCGAAGGGAAGGAACACCTCGCCGTTACCCTGCTGGAGATCGGCTTCGTGCAGAGCCTTGGCCCGTTCGAGGTGTGCCTGTAGCGGCTCGATCAGTTTTTCCGGTAGCGGCGTTACCCGGTCTTTTTGGCCTTTGCCGTCGCGCACCACGATTTGGCGATAGGCGAAGTCCACGTCCTTGACCCGTAGCCGCAGACACTCCATCAAGCGCATTCCGGTCCCGTACAGCAGCGAGGTCATCAGCCGGTAGGTTCCTTCCAAGCCGTCGAGCAACTTCAGCACTTCGCCCCGCGTCAACACGACCGGCAGCCGCTGCGGACGTTTGGCGCGGATGAAGGCGCCCAAATCCCCGAGTGGTTGCTCCAACGCCTGATCGTAAAAAAACGCCAGGGCATTGAGCGCCTGATTCTGGGTGCTGGCCGCGACGTTGCCGCGCACTGCCAGCGTTTCCAGAAACGAGATCACGTCAGGGCGCTCCCGCCGTGCGTGGGTTCCGGTGGCCGATAAAGGCCAGGAATCGCTCTGCCCAGGATCGATATGCTTGCTCGGTGCGGATCGAGTAGTTTCGTTGTCGGACGACCGTCACCAGCCGGTCGATGAGCATCGCGTTTTCGTCGGTTACCGATTCTTTTGTTGGCGATCCGTCGTCGGGTGGCGGTGATGCTGGCGGTTGGCTCGACGCTCGCGCAATCGTGGGATGAGTCGCCGGCAGGGCTCGCGCCGAATCCCGCCAGAAGTCCCAATCCACTTCGTGCGACCACGGCACGCCTGCCAGTTCAAACAATTTCTGGATAGCATCGACCGATTGCCGAAACTGCCAGTCGTTCATTCTGCCTATTCTGCCAAGATCGGAAAGGTAGCGGCGCACGTCATCCAGGGTTTGCTCGGCGAGGCGCCGCTCGGGGTTGGCTTTGATGTACGCCTCGGCCCGGATCACATACCACCGGTCCGCTGGGGGCTTGATCCCTTGTTTATACAGCAATTCCAGATACCGATCCCAAAAGCGACGGACCGCGTTTTCAGAACTTGACAGGGTGCTGGACATGGTCTAGCTTTCGCGTATCGGATTTGGGATAAGAGAATTGGGAGATTCATGCTATGTGGATATTTAGCGTAGACAATTATATTGATTCTGTCTAGTTTCTTAATTGGCTCATTCTGTCTAATCAACTGTTAGCCATCATGAACTACACTTTGCCACTGGAAGGCGACCTAATTCTCAGCCGCGCCAAGTCAGGCGCGAAGGCTAATCTTACCGGTCAGAAGTTGCTTCGGAAGGGTCGGCAATCGTCTGCCTCGCATGTGGCTTTGGTTGCCTCGCCAGCATACCTAATCCATGCGACCCCGGCTGACGGGGTGCATTTCATTGGGATACATGAGTTCCTGTGCAAGTCAGAGTATTCCGAACATTGGCAGGTGTTCAGATTGAATGAGCTGACGAATCGCGTAGCCAATGATCACTGGGGAACTAGAACTGCTGTAGGAAAGGCATGCGACTATTTTCTTCTTCAGAAGTACAACTACCTCATCCACGTTGGCGGGAACAAGATCCAGAGACTTACCAAGAACAGAAGTTTCTGTTCTCAGCTTGCCGCGAGCACATACCAAAGACTTGAGGTTGCTACAGGCTTACAGATAGAGGACATCGAAAAGACTCTGCCAATCGACTTTGAAGACGCAGTTAGAGACACCACAATTTGGACGAACGTGACAGATTTCTATCGTTCAACAATGGAATCCGTGCTTTCAGACGAGCAACTCCTCGAAGTTTTGATTGAAAATGAGCGTTTGAACGCCTCCATCGCCAAGAAACAGATTCTCTTGGAATGTCACCTGGTTTCAAAGCTGCTAGAGGTAGCTGCATTCGTTCGCCGAACGGAGAATCGTTTTGGTCGCCTTGAAGCCTTGGTTAAGCAGCACGCCAACTTTGTTGGAATCCCTGTGAGCGTGCCAACTTTCGGCAGGAATTCTTTGTCTGCCCTTGATGCAGCGCTCACGATTGTTCGAGAACAAAACTGGGTGGCCGGCGAGCAATATGATGTATTCAAGAAGATTCAAGATATTGGCAATGATGGCTAACCCCTCGGTCAACCGGACCTTGCGCATAAAGCCGCGCAAGGCGCGGTTACCTCAAACGTTAGCGCTTATTTGAGGAGTAACCTTGACAACCGACAGCATCATCACAATTTTCAGTGCCATCATTACGATTGCTGGTGCCCTATACACACTTGATCAAGCAAGAAAAGCCAAAAACTATTCTGACCAAATTAAGGTGGACGTAGAGAAGATATTACTCATGCGCATCACCGAGTCACTATATCGATGCCAAGAGGAAGTACGGAAACTTCCGCGCGACCAAACTAATATTCCTCGCGGTTTCAAAATTAAAGATGCTTTGGATAGGATATGGCCACATTTTGACCAAATCCTTAGCTCCCACGTATTGAGTGGAAGTAACGCAGCCATCCGGCAAAAGGTAATTGAAGCACAGGGGTGCCTGAGAACCTACGAGAGCAATAACACTCAACCAGCAATTGATCCATTTCACATTCAATGTCTGCTTCAAGAATCTCTCTCCGACATCAACTCAAAAGTATTCAAACTTGACGGAAAAGCATAATGGAAAATATTGAAGCAATTGTTGCCAGACTTGAGAAGTTGGAGTTTCATGTCAAACTCCTTGCTGAATCATTGAATCGCACCGAGAATCCTATCGCCTCCTTGGTGGTTGATTTTAACTGGTCGGAACAAGACTTGGATTTAGCCCACGATATATTTGAAATGTTTGATACGAAACTTCACAAATCCGAGAAAGTCAATTGGCACGAACTTGAAAAAGAATTTACCGAAAAATTAAACATCTCTTACCAAGGCCTGAAGTCTATCGTCCTTGCTTTTAATCGCAACGGGCAGTGGACTGAAGTTTGCCATGCGTATGCATCGAGCTTTGGTAACAGCGTCCCGCTGGAGTTGAAGTCCCTAGCTCTCGGTAATGAGCGCTAACAAATCGTTCCAGGGGACTCCGCTTCGCTACGCCCCTGAACTCAGTCGTTAGATGGCGCAATCACACATCATTTCCGTCGGAAAAGGCATGTTGTCGTATCACGGCAAGCAAGTAGTCTCTCGCGCGATGTACGAGAAGGGCCGCGCCTTCATCGGCGCCGCAATACTCGTCAATCAACACAAGGGCAACGAGTCGGTTGTTCTGCATTTGCTCTGCCAGGGGCTAGAAGTCGTCCTTAAAGCCCTGCTTCTCGCCAAGAACTACGACGCATACAAGCCAAAGCTTGTAAAGCTCGGACACAACCTTGTGAAGGTGGCGGCCGCAGCAAGAACCGCAACCGGGCTACACATATTCACTCATGGCGCACACGACGAATTGGTGCAGATGAACAAGTTCTATTCGGAGCATCTACTTCGCTATGCGAGCAACTTCGACATATTCATCGATCCCTCCAGCCACTCGATTGCCCACAAGTCACCCTGACGAAATAAAAGTTTCTTTGGCGGCGGCGATGCCGATGGCGAATGCCCGAACCTTCTGCATGCCTTCCCAGATGGCCTTGGGTCCGGGATGAGCATCGCTTTTGCGGCCGAGGAAGCCGCCGAAGCCGGCGATCAGTCGCACCATTTGGCCCAAAGGTGGCGGCGTTGCCGGGGGTTTGGCGCGGTGGGCGACGATCCAGGCGGCCTGCCATTCCCCGGGGTCGAACACCACGTCGCACGGCAGATTCGGGCAGTCCCGGCCCCAGGTTACCAGGTGCAGGATGCGCCAGGCGATGATCAGGTAAATGACCAAGGCCCGTTCGAGCCGCTCCAAGGTGCCGAGCTGGAGGGCTTCCACCCGGCAGCCCGATTTCCAAATTCGGAAAAAAATTTCCGCCAGCCAACGCCGACGATACCAGTCCACCAGTTCCACGACCGTTTCCAGCGTCTCGGCGGTTCGGTTGGTCAACAACCGCCATTCGATCCCTTTCTGGCCGGCCGGCGGGTGATTCTCGCGGGCCAGAATCGCCGTGACGGTCACGGTCGGCGCGCCTTTCCGGGCGGGCAAAGTCACCGACTCCCGGTAGACGGTTTGCCGCACGAGCCGGGCCGGCCGGTCCGGGGCAGCCGGCAGGGCGAATTCGACCTCGCCCAGCGCGTCGCGTCGCGCCAGCCGGTCCCACACCTTTTCGCCGGCCGTCGTATTGCGGTTGTGCGTGGCCCGCACCAGCCAGTCCGCCGGCGTGCCGCGCCGCGCGGCGGCGTCCATCAGCGCCCGCAAATCGCCTTCCCGATCCGCCACGTACACCAGCCGGGTATCCGGGGTTCGTTCGGCCAGGTCCGCAACAATCTCGTACCCTTCCACCCAGCGGGTGCTTTCCTTCACTTGGGGTTGGTCTTTCGGCCCCCGCGCCCACATCCAGGCGTCGATCACCCCCAGCGCCAAGCCCTCGGGGGTGACCACCAGGGTCGGATGCGCGTACAGCCCGTGCTGGGCCTCGTAACTGAGCCGGCCCAACCCGGCAATCCCCGGCTGGCTGGTGAAATCCAACTCCGTGGTGTCCTGAACGCACAACGCCACCGGCTGACCTTGCAGCCGCTCGACGGTGCGCCGGGTATGCACCTCCAGGATTTCGCGCCACTCCACCGCCGGGTTGTCCAACAACCGGTAAGCCGCCTTGGTCTCCGCCCAGCCCCCGCTCGCCACAGGAATGCTCCCGGTCGGTGCCGCCGACAAATCGTCCACCAGCTTGATCAGCCGCCGCGTCCGCCGCGCGTCTCCCAACTCCACACCCCCAGTTCCCGCGCTACCCAACTCATCACGACCTCGCCAAAATGCCACTATATTACAATAAGTTGGGAGTTGTGGGTAAACGGGTGCCCTCCAGCATCCCGCATCGTCGAATCTTCCGTCACACGATCGCACTTGTCCGGTACATAGAAAAGAAGGGCATATTCTCTGAGGGCGCCATCTAACCCTTCGCTTGAGCCAACCCGCTTCCGCTACGCTCGTCGCGAGTTGCAGGCGTCGCGCTGCGCGCTCCGCCTATCAACTCGCTGGAGCGGTAATCGGCCTAATCGCCTGCAAGCGCTAACGCGCTTTCCGGCATTAGACCGATTCCGCTCAGCTCCGACCCGTTGGGCATCACTATCGAAACCAGGTGGCCGTTGATGAAGTACAACCACATTGGCATCCCCACAACAGAGCGATTTGAAGGTGAAATCGATCTACCTCACTTAAAGATGACGGTTAGCGACCACCTCAACAATCCGTTTGGAATCCAGTGGCAAAGATATTGGCCGGATGCTCCATACCCAGAGTTGGTCAGATCAGTACCTCATGTCGCCTTTGTGGTGGATGATCTAGCCGCCGCGATTGAAGGGCAAAAAGTTCTAATCGCTCCCAATAGCCCGAGTGAAGGATTAACGGTGGCTTTTATCGAAGTCAATGGCGCCCCGGTTGAATTGATGCAGTACGCCAATGATGCCCAACCCACCATTCCACCGGACCTTGCGCATAAAGCCGCGCAAGGCCGGTGAATTCAAACGTTAGGCAGCAGAACCCAGATCCCGCCCATCCACCATTGCTGCCAGGAATCGGCCGCACAAAACCAAATCGACGGAGCTTCACCATGATCATGAGCAGCATTCCCTTCGGAACAACTGATTGGGATGCGATCCCAAGAACCGAATATGCCGGTGAATCGGGTATGGCCTACTGGCAAACCCAGAACTTTGGGTCCATTCGTGTGCGAAAGGTTGAGTACACACCCGGCTACCTGTCCGATCATTGGTGCGTCAAAGGACACATACTCCTGTGCCTCGAGGGCGAGCTGCACACGGAACTCGAAGACGGCAGGAGCTTCACACTCAAACCAGGCATGAGCTACCAGGTAGCCGACAACGCTGAACCACACCGTTCCAGAACCGAATCCGGCGCGAAGCTCTTCATTGTTGACTGAGCTGTTGCCTAACCCCTCGTTGCAGTGGACGCGCAACGGCTTGCCGCCATCTGCGCCTCCATTTCATTCTGGCGTAGCCATCGTCAAGCCGTTGCGCGCCACTGAACACGAACGTTAGCCCTTCATGAGCCAAAGGCTTAGAATGTATCCATGTCTTCTACAGTCGTTAAAGAGGGTGCGTTCCGCCTGTTCTTCTTTTCTCGTGAAGAACTGCGAATGCATGTCCTCACCCACACCGATGGTGAAGCCAAGTACTGGCTGGAACCGTCCATCGCGTTGGCGCAGAACTTCGGCCTGTTTGCCTAGCAGCTTCATCAAGTCGAGCAACTGGTGAAAATCCATGAGCACCGCATCCGCGCCGCTTGGAACGAATACTTTGGAAGCTGAAGTCACTCACATCTCAAAGCACGGCATTTGGCTGCTGCTGGGAGATCGCGAGCTGTTCATGTCGTTTGAGCATTTCCCATGGTTTCGTAGAGCCGCCATCGGCGCTATCCAAGATGTTCAGTGGCCACATCCAAGACATCTCTACTGGCCGCAACTCGATATTGACTTGGCGGTTGAGTCAATAGAGAAGCCAGAGCAGTTTCCGCTTGTGGCCAATGGTTAATAACAGGTTCCAGCCGACGTATTTGCCTCCGCTGCGCGCCGTCAAATTCGCGGCTGAACCTAGGCGTTAGGGCCTCACATGCACATCTATCGCGCCCAGCAAGATATCACTGCAACAGCCAGCGAAGTTTGGAACGCGCTTGCCAATGTCACCGTCTGGCCGGAGTGGTTGCCAACGGTCTTGGAGGTGCAACCGCTTGCAGGTCAAGTCCTATCCGTCGGTGCAAAGTTCAAGATCATTCAGCCCAAGCTTCGACCCACAGTGTGGGAAGTGACGGAACTTCATCCGGGCGAGAACTTCGCGTGGCAAGCGTCGAGTCCCGGCTTGATGCTTTGGGCGAACCACACTGTAGTGGAACTGCCGGATAGGCGTTCTGAAGTCCTCTTGGAGTTCCGCTTCTCCGGCATCCTCGCGCCATTGATCGCTCTTCTCGCAGGCTCTGTCACCAAGCGGTACTTGGCAATCGAAGTGGCCTCAATCAAGAGGCGAGCTGAAGTCATTGCAGGACGTGAGGCCTAGCATGGCGCTGCAGCCGACGCGCTACGGCGTGCCGCCACTCGCTTCCGGCAGTGGCCTTCGGCCATTTTCCGCCGTCCGCTCTTGCCGTCACGCCTCCGTGCGCGGTTGAGCTTTACGTTAGACTGCAAAGCTACGACGCCCTTTGCCAAACCACCGCATGTCACACACGATCCGCCCCTTCACGGAAGCCGATACGTCGGCGGTCGTAGACCTCTGGAAGCTATGTGACCTGACGCGTCCATGGAACGATCCGACGAAGGACATCACTCGCAAACTGACGGTCCAGCCTGAACTCTTCCTGCTGGCGGAACAAGAGGGACGCATCATCGGTTCGGTCATGGCCGGATATGAAGGCCACCGAGGTTGGATCAACTACCTTGCGGTGCATCCAGACCATCGGAGAGCAGGTCTTGGTCGGCAGCTCATGGCAGCGGCCGAGAAACATCTGTTGAGTTTGGGCTGCCCAAAGATCAACCTTCAGGTCCGTACGTCAAACACCGCAGCGATCGGCTTCTACCAGTCGATTGGGTTTGCGCAGGACGAGGTGGTCAGCTATGGCAAGCGTCTCATTCCGGATTGAGCTGCGGCCTAACGGCTGCCTGCGGCGCCACGCCCCTGCAGGCGGCTGAGCTCTACCTTGTCGCGGGCGCTTTTCGCCTGGAGTCGGAATGAAAGTCAGGCAACCAAAACAGCCTGCCGCCATTTCCGAACCGAATTGATCAGGGCAACGCGCCGGGCGGTACGTAAATCGACCGGAGTCAGGATACGCTCTTGGATTTGGCCGGTGGCGAGCAGCCAATTCCGAAACGTGCCGGCCAGCAAACCGCTCGTCACTGGCGGCGTGACCCATTCGCCGTCCACATCCAGCACCACGTTTGCCGTACTGGCCTCGGTCAATTCCCCGCGTTCGTTCCACAAAATGACCTCGTTGCAATCCGGCCGCGAGGCGCGAGCGGCGTCGTACAGTTCGCAGCGGGTGGTCTTGTGGTACAACCAGATTGTGCCTGAATCGACCGGCATTTTGGCCAAACCGACCCGCACCGGTTGCGATAACGCTGCCTGGGCCAAAGGCGTCGCTTCCACCGTAAACGCGCCATCCATCTCGACCAGCAGCCGGATTTTGCTGGCCTCGCTCAAGGTCGAAGCCTGCTCGGTCAAACGAGCTTCGATGGCGGGCCGGTCGAGCGGTACGTTGAAATAAACCGCCGTGTCCGCCAGCCGCGCCAGATGCGCCGCCAGCAGAAAATAGCCGCTATCGGGTTCCCAGAGCAGCGATTCCAGTAATTGAAACGCAGGACGCCGCTCGGTCAGCACGCGGGTTTTGAGCAAGCATTCCTGGTATTCGCCACCCGCGTCCGAATCCCACACCAAGCCGCCGCCCACGCCATACGTCACCTGTCGCCGTTTGCGGTCGATCAACGCAGTGCGAATCGCGACGTTGAACCGCGCATGTCGCTCCGGGCCGATGAAACCGATGGCGCCGGTATAGACACCGCGCGGTTGCGGCTCCAGTTCCCGGATGATTTCCATGCTGCGCACTTTGGGGGCGCCGGTGATCGACGCGCAAGGGAACAGGCTCGCCAAAATCTCCGCCACGGAGGCGCGGGTTCGGGCGGCGACGGTGGAGGTCATTTGCAGCAGGGTCGGATAGCGTTCCACCTCGAACAGCCGGGGCACGGTCACGCTGCCCACGCGGGCTACCCGGCCCAAGTCATTGCGTAGCATGTCCACGATCATCAGGTTTTCGGCCCGATTCTTCTCCGATCGCCGCAACTCGGCGATGCGAGCCTCGTCCTCCGCCAAAGTGCGCCCGCGCGCTGCCGTTCCCTTCATCGGTTTTGCGGACAGCTGTTCGCCATCCAATCGGAAGAACAGTTCCGGCGAGATCGAGCAGACGGCAAACCGGCCGGTGTCGATGAAAGCGGCGTATTCCGTCGGTTGTGCTGTCGCCAAATCGGCGAAAAACGCCAACGGCTCGCCGTCGAAGGCAGCATGCAGCGGAAAAGTGTAGTTGATCTGATAGGTGTGGCCGCGAGCGAGATAATCCTTGACGCGACCGACGATCATTTCATAGTCGGCTTGATCAACGGCGGGTTGCCAGCGACCGACCGAGTACGAATCGGGCGATGGCGAGCGGGCGGACTCGAATGCTCGGTTATTGCGGGTTGCTGCATTCTCGTATAGACCAAACCAGAGCAGCGGTAGATCCGGCAGCGGGGCATGGACGGCCAAGCCATACGCGGCGGCGGCTTCGTAAGCGATAAAGCCGACGGCAAAATAGCGGTGTCGATTGACGGCCGCCTCGATCGCCTGTAATGCTGGAACCACCTCGTCCGGTCGCATCGCGGCCACTATCCGAATCGGTGCGGCGAAGCGGAGCCAGTGCCCGCCCTCTCGAATGAATGCGCTATCTGGCATGGCGTCGAGCGAATCGCTTTATCCGGTCTTTTCGGCTGCCCTGAAGACGCCGTACTGCCCGTTGAAGATCATCGCCAGTTCACCATCGCCGTGAATGACGACTTCGACATTCCAGCGGGCCTTGCCGCGCTGGCGCAAGCTGTTGATGAACCGCTCGACCGTAGCCCCATCCGGTCGCGCGCACTCCGTCACGATTTCGCCGCGCACCGGCCGTAGGAATTTCAACGTGCCGTCGGTGATCACGATTTCAGCGGCTTCGCCGTGCTCATTCAGAGTGATGCGGGTCAGCGCCCAGCCGGTCAAGGAGGCGATGGCGGCCAGCGAACCGCCGAACGCAATGCCCTTGTCGTTGATATTCGGTGCCAGCGGCGCTTTTATCGACAAGCCACCATCGTTGTAGCGTTCCAGCCGGGCTTGCATGGCTTGAAACAGGGGGACGTGGCGGTTGAGATAATCATTGATTTCCTGCTGGTCAGACATGACAGTTCCCCAAATATTGCGAGTGGATCGAAAAGTTCCGAGGAAAATACGCGCCTATTTTCGCGCTTTTTGCTTCCGGCGTGATCTCTGATAGAGTCTCGAACAACCAAAGAATTTGGAAATAATCCCGACATGCTCGAAAAGTCCGCCATCACTCAAGTCCCCATCGCCGATCTGATCGCCCATCGCTGGAGCCCGCGCGCCATCGACCCAGACCAACCGGTCCACCGCGAGCAGCTTGTGGCACTGTTGGAAGCCGCCCGCTGGGCGCCATCTTGCTTCGGCGATCAGCCTTGGCGTTATCTGGTCTGGGATCGGTTCCGCGATGTTTCCCGCTGGCAGCAGGCGTTCGAGTGCCTGGCCGAAGGCAATCAAGTCTGGGCGAAGAACGCTCCCCTGCTGATGCTATCGATAGTTGCCCCGAACTTCGGCCACAATGACCAACCGAACCGCTGGGCGCAATACGATACCGGTGCCGCCAGCGAGAATCTTTGCCTGCAAGCCACCGCACTGGGTCTGGTGGCCCATCAGATGGGGGGGTTCGATTCCGACCAGGCCAAGGCTCGCTTCAATATCCCCGCCGATTACACTTGCATGGCGATGATCGCGGTCGGCCATCCGGCGCCAGCCGAAGGCTTGCCGGACGCGCTACGCCATAAGGAACTGGCGACTCGCGAACGCAAGCCATTGAGCCAGATTGTCTTTGAGGGTAGTTGGGCGCAAGGTTTTGCGGTCTAGCAACCGTCGCCGGATTCGGCTGGCGTATCCATTGTGGGCCCGATTCCTGTTAAAGTGCGTTCCCCGCATTCGGCAGACGATGGATAGACCATGCCCATGACCATTTCCGACCGGCGCTCGAACTCGGGCGCCACGCGCTACTTGATCCGATCCTTGCTGTTTTTAACCGCGCTAGCCGCACTGGGCGCGTTTTTCCAGAAACCGCTGACCGCCGCATTTCTGACCAATCCGTATTTGAATGGTACGATTGCCTTGGCATTTTTGTTCGGGGTGACCTACACGCTCAAGGCATTGGTGGGCACCCTGTTCGACGTGCGCGGTGCCGAGCAGGCGGCGGCCGTGGCGCTCAAGGCCCGCCGCCGCGAATTGCCGCTCCGACAGGCTGACGAAACCCTGCTGGGTAACGGCTGGCGGCGGACACTGAGCGATTTTCTGCACAAGGTCCACCGGGTTGTCGGCCACGGTGATGCTTCCGCGACCTTGCCCTACCTGCTGGATTCGCTGGCCACGCGCGGCGACGACCAGCGGGCGCTGGTGCGCTATCTGGTCGGGGCGTTGGTGCTGCTCGGCCTGATCGGTACCTTCTACGGTCTGTTGCTGACCATCGCCGGCGTGCGCGACGTGATCGGTGGCCTGTCCACTGAGAAGGCCACCGATACCATGACTCTGATCGCCAACTTCAAGGATCGGCTGGCCGCACCGCTGGGCGGGATGGGAACTTCGTTCTCGGCTTCGCTGTTTGGCCTGCTCGGGGCGCTGGCGCTGGGTTTTCTGGAGCTACAACTGTTTCACGCCCAAAACGATCATCACGCCCAACTGGAGGCGCTGGTGGTCAGCGATCTAGTGCCGCTGTGGCAACCGGTGGTCACGGTCACCGCGCAAACCGAAACGATTTCGCCCCGGCATCTGGCGGCGTTGTTGCAAGCCACCACCGACCGCTTGGAGCGGGTGGCGGCGACCACGGAATATCTGGCCAATCGTGGCGAAGGGATCACCCGGGTCGCGGAACAGGTGGCGAGTCTGGGCGAACGGATCGATTCGCTGCGGACAACCCTGCAAAACATTGAGAATGACCGCACCGCCGATCTACGCCACGAACTGCGGACGATCGCTCGGCTGTTGGAGCGGCAGACCGGCGAACGACAGGATCCGGACCATGCCCCGCCGGCGTGATTCAATCAGCGAATTCAACATCTGGCCCGCGTTCACCGACGCGCTGGGCGGGCTGGTGATGGTGCTGGTCTTTTTGATTACGGTCTTCGTAGTCACCGAGGTACTGATCGGTCGCGAGATCATGGGCAAGGACAGCGCCATCGGCCAGTTGCAGCGGATCGTCGATCACCTGGAAGGATTGGCCGGCGACGCCGAGAAAGAAGCGGCGCGGTTGCGCGGTCGAGTCCAAGGATTGGAATCCTCCGTCGGCGAACGGGACAAGCTGCTGGCGCAATTGCGCGATGAGTTGGCAGCGGTGCAGGCGGCGCGGGCGGCGCTGGGCGCCGACAAGGATAAGGCTTTACAGACCGCTACCAGCGCGCAGGAACAAGCAGCGTTGCTCAGCGCCCGCGCCGAGCGGCTGACGGCGGAACTGGAGCGACTCAATCGCGCCCTGGCTGCGCACCAGCAGGATCTGGCGCAGCGCGACGCGGTCATCGTCGAGCAAAAGGGCCGAATCGAGGCGCTGGATAGCGCCTTGAAAAAGAAGCTGCTGGAGCGAGTCGAAGAACTGGAGAAGTACGCCAGCGATTTCTTCGGCCGCTTGCGCGAGGTGTTCGCCAACAATCCCGATATCAAGGTGGTGGGCGACCGCTTCGTGTTTCAGTCTGAGGTGCTGTTCGCCTCCGGCGACGCCACGCTATCGGAGTCGGGAAGCGGTGACCTGGATAAATTTGCCATGGTTTACCAGCAACTCGCTACCCGATTGCCGCCGGATTTGCCGGTCATCATCGAAGTGCAAGGCCACACCGACCGGGCACCGATCCGTAGTGGCCGGTTTCCGTCCAACTGGGAGCTGTCCACGGCGCGGGCGCAACAAGTGGTAAATTACCTGATCCAGCAAGGCATCCCGCCACAGCGGTTGGCGGCGGTCGGCATGGGTGAATATCACCCGCTCGATCCGGCCGACACGCCGGAGGCGTACCGCCGCAACCGCCGCATCGAGTTAAAGATCACCAGCCGCTAAAGGCATTGGCGGAGTATGGTAAAATGCCTCAATTTTGTTCCCTATCCGCGAGAGAACCCTATGGAATTCAAGACGACCGACCTGTGCGACGAATTTTCCGACCGCCTGCAAATCGCCGAACCTGTTTTCGGCGATTACGGCGGTGAGGTGATGTTTTCCGGTCCCATCGTGACCCTAAAGGTGTTCGAGGACAACTCCCTGGTTCGCACCGCCTTGGAAGAGGCCGGCAAGGGCCGGGTATTGGTGGTCGATGGTGGCGGTTCAATGCGCTGCGCGTTGCTGGGTGATCAACTCGCCGAACTGGCCGAGGAGAACGACTGGGCCGGAGTGGTGGTGAACGGTTGCATCCGGGATTCAGCGGCCATCGGCGAGCTAGGGGTCGGCGTCAAGGCACTGGGTGTGCATCCCCTGAAAAGCGTCAAGCGCGGCGTTGGCGAACGAGACATCCCGGTGCGCTTCGCGGGGGTGAACTTCATTCCAGGGCATTATCTATATGCCGACGAAGACGGGTTGATCGTGTCGGAAAAGCCGCTGCTTTAAATCGCTGGCGGTGGATTGTCGTGAAGGGGAGGGCCTGATTGGTCTTCCCCTTCGGTTTTGGATCGCGCGCATTTTCGGAAAGATCGTCGCTTATGCCCATCATGCAGACCCTCGCTCGCGAACTCGCCGTTCGGGAACAGCAGATCGAAGCCGCCGTCACTCTATTGGATGGCGGCGCTACCGTGCCGTTTATCGCCCGCTATCGCAAGGAAGCTACCGGCGGTCTGGACGATACCCAACTGCGTTTGCTGGAAGAGCGGCTGGGCTACCTGCGGGAATTGGAGGAACGGCGCGGCGTTATTCTCGCCAGCATTCGCGAACAGGGTCAGCTAACGGCTGAGTTGGAAACCGCCGTCCTCGCCGCTGACACTAAAACTCGGCTCGAAGATCTCTATCTGCCTTACAAGCCCAAGCGTCGCACCAAGGCGCAGATTGCCCGCGAGGCGGGGCTCGCGCCGCTCGCCCACAGCTTGTTGGATGATCCTAAGCAGATGCCCGAACAAACCGCCATCACATTCGTCGATGCAGAACGCGGCGTGCCCGATGTGAAGGCTGCTTTGGATGGCGCGCGGCAAATCCTGATGGAAGAATTCGCCGAAACCGCCGAGCTGTTGGCACGGTTGCGCGAGTCTCTGTGGGATAACGCCGTGCTGCATTCGCAACTAGTCGAGGGCAAGGCAGAGGAAGGCGCGAAGTTCCGCGACTATTTCGATTACCGGGAAGCGATCCGCCAAATTCCCTCCCACCGTGCGCTGGCGCTATTCCGGGGCCGTAACGAAGGCATACTGCAACTGAATTTGGAAATCGGTGATCCCACCTCGACCGATCCCGATCCCGGTGAGCGGCTGGTTGCCGCTCATTTCCAGATTCGCGACACGGGCCGGCCCGCTGATCCGTGGCTGCGGGAAACCGTGCGCTGGGCCTGGAAAATCAAATTACTGCCGCATCTTGAGACTGAGCTGAAACAACGCTTGCGCGAAGCCGCCGAAGAAGAAGCGATCCGAGTGTTCGCCCGTAATCTGCGCGATTTGTTGCTGGCCGCACCTGCCGGCACTCGGCCTACACTGGGACTTGACCCCGGCCTGCGCACCGGTGTTAAGGTTGCGGTGGTGGATGCCACGGGCAAACTGTTGGAGACCGCCACTGTCTACCCGCATCCCCCGCGTAACCAGTGGGATGAGAGCCTGCATATCCTCGCCGAATTATGCCACCGACATCGGGTAGAGTTGCTCAGCATCGGCAATGGCACCGCGTCACGCGAAACGGATCGATTGGCCACTGAGCTCATCAAGCGCCATCCCGAACTCGGTCTGCATAAGCTGGTGGTGTCCGAAGCGGGCGCCTCGGTCTACTCCGCCTCGGAGCTGGCGGCGCGGGAGTTTCCTGAACTCGACGTGTCGTTGCGCGGCGCGGTGTCCATTGCGCGCCGCTTGCAGGATCCGTTAGCCGAACTGGTCAAGATCGAACCCAAAGCCATCGGGGTTGGCCAATACCAGCACGATGTTGGCCAAACCCGGCTAGCGCGGATGCTGGATACGGTGGTCGAGGATTGCGTGAACGCGGTCGGGGTGGACGCGAACACCGCTTCCGCGCCACTGTTGGCGCGAGTCGCTGGACTGAACGCGACACTGGCCCGCAACATCGTCGAATTTCGCGACGCCAACGGCCCGTTTCGACGGCGCGAGCAGTTATTGAACGTTGCGCGAATGGGCGAAAAAACTTACGAGCAGGCGGCTGGTTTCCTACGGATCGCCAACGGTGACAACCCGCTGGATCGTTCCGCTGTCCATCCGGAAGCCTATCCAGTAGTTGAGCGCATCCTCGCCGCCAGCGGTCGTGGCCTGCACGAAGTGCTGGGCAATACAGCGTTCCTGAAAACCCTTGAGCCGGCTGGCTTTACCGATCAGCGCTTCGGCTTGCCAACGGTACGGGATATTTTGGCGGAACTGGAAAAACCGGGTCGCGATCCCCGACCCGAATTCAAAACCGCCGCCTTCAAGGAGGGCGTGGAGAAACTGGCGGATTTACAACCGGGGATGGTGCTGGAGGGCGTGGTCACCAACGTCGCCAACTTCGGCGCTTTTGTCGATATCGGCGTGCATCAAGATGGGCTGGTGCATATTTCGGCGCTGGCGGACCGTTTCGTCAAAGATCCTCGCGAGGTGGTCAAAGTCGGTCAGGTGGTGAAGGTCAAAGTGCTAGAGGTGGATCTGAAACGGCAGCGCATCGCATTGACTCTACGGCTGGGCGAGCCCGCAACCGATACTTCCAACCGGCAAGCAGCTTCCACACAGCGACCGACGAGCGGGCAGGGACGAAAAGCACCGCAGCCAAACCCACCTGCCCGGCGGGAAAGCCAGAAGCAGCCGGACGTTCGTCCGGGCACCCTAGCAGAAGCCTTCGCCCGAGCGCGGCGGGAACGCTAAGCGGGCCAGCGACCGAGTTTGCAGGGCAGCAAGTCGATTAGGGTCGTTGCCACGAAAAGCCTGCCGGTCAGGCGTCATCGGTGACATTCAATCCTCATCGTGGTCGGCCAGCAGGTCGTCCTCGTCGCTGAGCTCTTCCTCGTCGTAGCCGAGATCGTCCGTTTCCATCTCATCGAAGGGGCCGGACCAATCCTCGGGGGGTTCGATCGCTTCCAGCGGCAGCTCGTACCAGGCATCCAGATCCAGTTCCTCCAGCTCGCCATCGAAGTACTGGATTTCGATAGTTTGAGCGTCCTCGTCGAGTGCGACGACCTCGAAGTCGTTGCCGGTTTCCTCGTTGCGATACCAATTGCCGATGATCGGATCGACGTCGCTCATGGTCGGTCTCCTCCTGAAAGCGGGATGAGGGGTGGGGGTAGTCGATGTTAAAATTATCGCTTCGTCGTTTTTAGAATTTTGGACAATGAGCCTCACGGAATTCAACCACGAAATTGCGGAAATGCGCGATGATCGGGTTCGCGGCGCGAGCGAGTTGGCGCGGCGCTGTCTGATGATCCTGGCGCAGGCTGCCCGTGAGCAGGTTGCCGAACATCCAGCGGAGCTGCGGGAACGGCTGTTGTGGCTGTCCAGAAACCTGGCGGAGACTCGGCCTAGCATGACGCCCATTCGGAATTTGCTGCGCCGTTGGAAAGACGCATTCATCATCGACGCTGATTTGGATCTGGCCGCTACCCGCGAGCGGGCAGCCGAAGCGGCCGAAACTCTGATCGCTGCTTCGCGGCAAGCGGTCGTCGATTGCGCTACCCATGCCGCCCACCGGCTCGGCGCCGGTCGGACCGTGATGACCCACAGCTACAGCTCGACCGTGCTCGGAGTGTGTCGGTTGCTGAGGAATCAAGGTTTGCGAATGATCGTCACCGAATCGCGACCGCTAGCGGAAGGACGCTGGTTGGCGGAACAGTTGGCAGCGTGGGGAGTGCCGACCCTTTACATCACTGACGCCCAGATGGGGTTATTCGTCGCCCGAGCCGATGCGGTGCTGGTCGGGGCCGATAGCGTGCTGGCGGATGGGTCGGTTGTCAATAAAGTCGGCACTTATCCGCTGGCGCTGGTAGCGCGGGAGCAGGGCGTTCCGTTCCAGGTCTGCTGCGAGAGTTTCAAGCAGCGCGCCGCGAGCGATCCGCCGCCGGAACTGGAAGAAATGGCACCGGCTGAACTTGGCGTACCGGGCTGGCCGGGCGTCACTGTCAGGAACGTGTATTTCGACATTACGCCAGCACGATTGGTGACGGCGTGGATCGACGAGACCGGTACGAGCGGATTTTTCTCCAGCTCGATGCTGTAAAAAAGACAAAAACCCGGCCTTCACGAGGAAAAGACCGGGCTCAGTATCAGGCTATGGTGAGGGTCGCAATGCCGGTCACTTGACCGCGCGGTTATCGACTAGATCAGTGACCACGTTCGGATCGGCCAGCGTCGAGGTATCACCCAATTGATCCACCTCGTTGGCGGCGATCTTGCGCAGGATACGGCGCATGATCTTGCCAGAGCGAGTCTTGGGCAGACCGGGCGCCCATTGCAGCACGTCGGGCGACGCGATGGGGCCGATTTCCTTGCGGACGTGGGCGACCAACTCCTTGCGCAGCTCCTCGGTCGGTTCGACGCCGACCTTCAGGGTCACGTAGGCGTAAATGCCCTGGCCCTTGAGGTCGTGCGGGTAACCGACCACCGCCGCCTCGGCGACCGCCGGATGCAGCACCAGCGCCGATTCGACCTCGGCGGTGCCCATGCGGTGGCCGGAGACATTGATCACGTCGTCCACGCGGCCGGTGATCCAGTAATAGCCGTCCTCGTCGCGCCGCGCGCCGTCGCCGGTGAAGTACAGACCCTTGTACATCGAGAAATAGGTCTCGATGAAGCGTTGATGATCGCCATAGACAGTGCGCATGATGCCAGGCCATGGCCGGGTGATAACCAAGTTGCCGTCGGTGGAGCCTTCCAGGAACTGACCTTCGGCGTCGACCAGCGCCGGACACACGCCAAAGAAGGGCCGGGTAGCAGAACCGGGCTTCAGGGCGGTAGCCCCCGGTAGCGGGGTGATCAGGATGCCGCCGGTCTCGGTTTGCCACCAGGTGTCGACGATCGGGCAGCGCCCTTCGCCGACGTTTTGGTAGTACCACTCCCAGGCTTCGGGATTGATCGGCTCGCCGACCGATCCCAACAGCCGCAAGCTCTTGCGGGAAGTCCGTTTGACCGGCTCTTCGCCCTCGCGCATCAGCGAGCGGATCGCGGTCGGGGCGGTGTAGAAGATGTTGACCTGATGCTTGTCCACCACTTCCCAAAACCGGCTGACGTTCGGATAGGTTGGGATCCCTTCGAACATGATGGACGTGGCACCGTTGGCCAACGGGCCGTAGACGATGTAGGAATGGCCGGTTACCCAACCGACGTCGGCGGTGCACCAATAGATATCGCCATCGTGATAGTCGAAGATGTACTTGTGGGTGATTGCCGTGTGCAGTAGATAACCGCCGGTGGTGTGCAACACACCCTTGGGTTTGCCGGTGGAACCGGAGGTGTAGAGGATGAACAGCGGATCCTCGGCATCCATGTGCTCCGGCGGACAATCGGCGCTGGCTGTAGCCATGATGTCGTGATACCACACGTCGCGACCTTCGACCCAGGCGACGTTGCTGCCGGTCCGCTTGACCACCACCATCTTCTGCACGCTGGGCGTGCTTTGCAGCGCTTTGTCTGCGTTGGCCTTCATCGGCACCTTGCGCCCGCCGCGCATCCCTTCGTCGGAGGTGATGACCACGTTGCAGGTAGCGTCGACGATGCGATCCTTCAAGGAATCCGGCGAAAAGCCGCCGAATACGATGGAATGAACGGCCCCGATGCGGGTGCAGGCCAGCATGGCGACCGCCGTTTCAGGGATCATCGGCATGTAGATGCAAACGCGATCGCCCTTCTTCACGCCCAAGTCTTTAAGAGCATTTGAAAACTTGCAAACGTCTTCGTACAGTTCGCGATAGGTAAGTTTCTTGTCTTCGGATGGGTTATCGCCTTCCCAGATGATGGCGACTTGATCGCCTCGGGTCTCCAGATGACGATCCAGGCAGTTATAGCTGACGTTGAGCTTGGCACCATCGAACCAGCGGATGTGGCCCTTGGTGAAGTCCCAGTCCAAGACCTTGTCCCAACGCTTGAACCAAGTGATGAGCTGATCAGCCTGCTCCGCCCAGAAACCTTCGGGATCGTCGACCGAGCGTTGATACATCGCGAGGTATTGGTCGTTGTTAATCCAAGCATGGGCGGCAACTTCGGCAGGAACGGGATAGACCTTGACGTCGGACATTACCGTGATTCTCCTAGGGTGGTGGTTGTGTTGTGCGGGATCAATTTGAATGAGGCGGCGATGGTGTTCGCATCCGCGTCCGATTCTGATTCACTATTTTCTAGTCCAAGGTCTTGGACTTGTCTATGGTTCGGTGCGCTGACTCGATCCATTCGGTCGGGTTGATGCTGCCGTTGGTGAGGTTTCCCAGTAGCGGGACGGAGCTGTCGGTACGCTGGCCAGCCGCCAGCATGCACGCGCCCAAGCGAGGATCGTCGCCGGCGGTTCCCGTCGCAAAGTGGGTGGGGGGGATTGCCCCAGGAAATCCAGGGCAGCCCACAATGCCGGCGCCGGATTTTCGAGATCGAGCGGCGTGGCGCTGGTCTGCTTACTGAGTTTGTGGCCGGATCGGTCCATCGCCACCGGAAGATGGGCGTATTGCGGGGTGGGGACATTGAGCAGTTTTTGCAGATAGATTTGCCGAGGTGTTGAGTCCAGCAAATCGCCGCCGCGCACCACTTGGGTGATACCCTGAGCGGCATCGTCTACCACGACGGCCAACTGGTACGCAAACAGGCCGTCGGCGCGACGAATCACGAAATCGCCGACTTCACTCGCCAGACACTGTCGGTATTCGCCTTGCACGGCATCGTGAAATGTCAGCGGTGTATCATCGACGCACAGGCGAATGGCCGCCGGTCGGTCGGGATGGCTAACGCGATTGCGGCAGCGGCCGGGATAGATCGGGCCACCATCCTTGCCGGGTAAGCAACTGGCGAGCTCCCGTCGGCTGCAAGTGCAGGGATAGGCGAATCCGGCGTCTTGCAAACACTCCAGTGCCGTCCGATAGGCATCCGTCCGCCGACTTTGGTAGAGCACGGGACCATCCCAGCATAGCTCGTAACGCTCCAGTGCCCGTAAGATCGCATCGGCCGCACCCGGTCGAGCGCGGGGCACGTCCACATCTTCGATACGGACTCGCCATTTGCCACCTTGCCGGCGTGCCTCCAGGAAGCTGCCCAGTGCGGCGACCAGTGATCCGAAATGCAGAGGGCCGGTTGGGGAAGGCGCAAAACGACCACAAACCCCGCCCTGCGATTTGGCCAGGGGGTCGCTAAGGAACTCGGCCATCACGATGCGATCAAGGATCCGATGGCGCGATGATAGATGAGGTTAGCCGCTAGTGATTGCCTTGCTTTTCGCGGATTTCTTCCAGCATTTTGCAGTCAATGCACAAGGTGGCGGTCGGGCGGGCCAACATTCGCGGCAACCCGATTTCCACACCGCAGGCTTCGCAATAGCCGTAGTCGCCGCTGTCAATCAAGGCCATGGCCTCGTTGATTTTTTTGAGCAACTTGCGTTCCCGGTCGCGGGTGCGCAGCTCTAGGCTGAATTCTTCCTCTTGGGTGGCGCGATCATTCGGATCGGGGAAGGTGGCCGATTCATCCTGCATGTGATTGACGGTACGGCCTACCTCTTGTACCAGGCTCTCTTTCCAATCCAGCAGGATCTTGCGGAAGTGAGCTAATTGAACGTCGCCCATGTAGGGTTCGCCTTCGATGGCCTGAGCAGACGCCGGCATTTCCTGCGCGAGAGGGTTGGTGGCAGCCATTGCGATTCCCTCCTAAATGGAACAAACCCAAATGGGCGGAACTCACCGGAAAACAGTCCGCCACACCGCTGGCATCGAAGTAGAGAATGCCATTGCCAAGGTAATGTACAGCAGACCCTTTCCCATGGCAAAAATATAGAACGATTTTTCACCGCCCACTGGGGCTACATACCTAAAATTCTGGCAAAAACCGAGTATTTCGTCCTTGTGGACAAGGCGTGAATTAAAACAGGCAATGGCAGGTTTATCCGCGCGCAAGCCGTGGGTATAATAACACCCCACCTTAAACCACCGAACCCCCATCTTGGGCAAGTATCGCCACGATGCCTCTCTGGCGCGATTCGCCATCCGCCCTCTTTGAGGAGGAGAGCGGCTTGCAGGCTAGATGGTCATATCCAGGTGGCTGCTACCGAGAAAGCGATATTGATTTGGCCGGCGCAGTGTCCATCGCTTCGCCACTACCGGGCATCCTCCCTCCACCTTGGCTCGGTTGGAGCACCGCTATCGTGCCCGTCCCGGGAGACGGCTCCGTACGCAGGCCACTGCGCTTTATAACGATCCTGGAACGAACCTTCCCGATCGGTACGTTCCCGAGAACCCTTTAACACTGGGAGTCGAGAATCGCCAATGAGCACACTCATCGAGCAATTTCGCCAAAGTTCGCCCCTGTTCGGCGGCAACGCGGCTTTCATAGAAGACCTGTACGAAAGCTTTCTAAGCGATCCCGAATCGGTCAGCGAGAATTGGCGGCACTATTTCCGCGACCTGCAGACCCAAAATCTAGGCGCTCGGGACGTGGCGCATGGCCCGATCCGTGACTCCTTCGCTCGACTGGCGCCGCAACCGCAAGCCGGCCGTGCCCAGGCTCTCAGTCCCGAAGCGGCCGGAAAAGCAGGCGTCGGTGCTACGCATCGTCAACGCGTATCGTACCCGGGGCCACAAGGCCGCCGATCTCGATCCGTTGCGCCTGCGCGAACGGCCGCCAGTGCCGGAACTCGATCCGGGCTATCACGGCCTTAGCGAAGCCGATATGGACACTGCGTTCAATACCGGCTCACTGGTGGCGCCCTCGCAGTGGACCTTGCGCGAGATCATGGCCTTAATTCGCGAGGTCTATGTCGGCACGATCGGCTCCGAGTACATGCATATCAATGAAACGGCCGAAAAGCGCTGGATCCAAAAGCGGCTGGAAGGCCAGCGCGCCCGGTTGGAACTAGACTCGGCGCAGCGTAAGGAACTACTGCACTGGCTGGTGGCAGCGGAGGGTTTGGAGCGTTACCTACACACTCGTTACGTCGGCCAGAAACGTTTCTCGCTAGAAGGCGGCGAGAGTCTGATCCCGATGATGGATGAACTGGTGCAGAAAGCTGGCGCCCAGGGTGTACAAGAAATCGTCATCGGCATGGCCCACCGCGGCCGCCTGAACGTGCTGGTCAACATCATCGGCAAATCGCCCAACGAACTGTTCCAGGAATTCGAAGGCAAGCGTCGGGTTGGCAGCGCCGGCGACGTAAAGTATCACATGGGCTTCTCTTCCGACGTGGAAACGCCAGGGGGGCGGGTGCATCTGGCCCTGGCGTTCAACCCCTCGCACCTGGAAATCGTCAATCCGGTGGTCGAGGGTTCGGTGCGCGCCCGCATGGAGCGACGGCGGGAACCGGGCGCGGAAACACCGCCCTTCAATACGGTCATGCCGGTGCTGATCCATGGTGATGCCGCCTTCGCCGGTCAGGGCGTGAACATGGAAACCTTCCAGTTCTCGCAGGTGCGTGGCTACCGCACCGGCGGCACCATCCACATCGTCATCAACAACCAGATCGGTTTCACCACCAGCAACCCGCTGGATACCCGTTCGGCGCTGTACTGCACCGACGTGGCCAAAATGGTCCAGGCGCCGATTTTTCACGTCAACGGCGACGATCCCGAGGCGGTGCTGTTCGTCACGCAGCTGGCGATCGAGTACCGGATGACTTTCAACAAGGATGTGGTCATCGACATGATCTGCTACCGCCGGCTGGGCCACAACGAGGCCGACGAGCCGGCAGCCACCCAGCCGATGATGTACAAGAAGATCCGGGCGCGGAAGACCACCGCCACCCTGTATGCCGAGAAGCTGATCGCCGAGGGTGTGATCACCGATCAGAACTTCCAGGACATGCAAGTGCAATACCGTGCCGATCTCGACGAGGGCCGGCAAGTGTCGCGACCCACGTTACCGCACGTCAAGGGACCGCACTCCATCGACTGGACCCTGTACTTGAACGAGGACTGGGACGCGCCGGCACCTACCGCCGTCCCGCTGGCGACCATTCGCGATCTGTCCGAGCGCCTGTTGCGGATACCGGAAGGATTCGAGATGCATCCTCGCGTCGCCAAAATCATGGACGACCGGCGCAAGATGGCGGCGGGTGCGCTGCCACTGGACTGGGGTTTCGCCGAAAACATGGCCTATGCCGCCCTGTTGGAGGAAGGCTATCAGGTGCGGATTTCCGGCCAGGATTGCGGGCGCGGTACCTTCTTCCACCGTCATGTGGTGCTGCATAACCAGAAGGATGGGACCAGCTACGTTCCGTTGATGCACCTTCGCCCCAACCAGCCGAGCTTCATCGTCATCGATTCCATCCTGTCGGAAGAAGCCGTACTCGGTTTCGAGTACGGCTACGCCACCGCCGAACCCGATGGCCTCGTCATCTGGGAAGGGCAGTTTGGCGATTTCGCCAACGGCGCGCAAGTAGTGATCGACCAATTCATCACCTCCGGCCAAACCAAGTGGGATCGGCGGTGTGGATTGGTGATGCTGTTGCCGCACGGCTTCGAAGGTCAGGGTCCCGAGCATTCCTCGGCCCGACTGGAGCGCTACCTGCAATTATGCGCCGAACAGAACATCCAGGTCGTGGTACCTTCGACTCCGGCCCAATGCTTCCACATGCTGCGTCGCCAGATGAAACGGGGCTTCCGCAAGCCGTTGGTGGTGATGAGCCCCAAGAGCCTGCTGCGCCATCGGCTGGCGGTAAACAGCCTGGAAGACCTGACCGAAGGTCATTTCCAGGAGATCATTCCGGAGATCGATCCGCATGATCCGGCCGCGATTACTCGCTTGGTGTTCTGTAGCGGCAAGGTCTACTACGATTTGCTGGAGGCCCGGCGGGAACGGAAACTGGATCATGTGGCCCTCGTTCGCATCGAGCAGCTCTATCCGTTCCCACAGAAGCTTTATAACGCCCAGGTGGCTCGTTATCCTCACCTCACCGATCTGGTCTGGTGTCAGGAGGAACCCATGAATCAAGGTGCTTGGTTCGAAAGCGTTCATCACCTGGATCGGAATTTGCCGTCGCCCCTCAAAACCCGCTACGCCGGCCGGCCGCATTCGGCGTCGCCGGGCACGGGCTACCACAGCGTCCACGTCGAACAGCAACAAAAACTCGTCAACGAGGCCCTGGGCCAATAACCCCGTGACCCAGACCGAACAACGATCCGGAACCGGAGAGAACAACTAATATGACCATCGAAGTGAAAGTCCCCACCTTGCCCGAATCCGTCTCTGACGGCACCCTCGTCAACTGGAAGAAGAAACCGGGGGAGGCGGTCAAGCGGGGCGAGAATCTCGTGGATTTGGAAACCGACAAGGTCGTTTTGGATATCCCTGCCCCCGCCGATGGCGTGCTCGGCTCGATTCTGCGCCAGGAAGGTGAAACCGTCGCCACCGGCGATGTGATCGCGACTTTGGAAGAAGGGGCTGCTACCGAGGGAGCATCGCCCACGCCGGCGGCACCGGCTGCATCGACACCAACTCCGACCTCGGCCCCAGCAGTCGAAGTCGATCTGGAAGGTTTGAGTCCGGCGGTACGCCGGTTGGCCGCTGAGCACGGCCTGGACGTTGCCAAAATTCCGGGGTCTGGCCGAAGTGGTCGGGTCACCAAGGCCGACGTGCTGGCCTTCCTTGAAGGACGGCAACAGGCCAAACCTATCTCCATTCCGGTCGTCGCCAAGGCCGCGACTCCAATCTCGTCGCCGTCGCCGGTCTCAATGGCCACCACCACCACTGCGCCGCTACCTCCCGACACGTTTGGCCGTTTGGAGCAGCGAGTCCCGATGACCCGGCTGCGCGCCCGCATCGCCGAACGGCTGTTGATGGCCAAGAACAGTACCGCCATGTTGACCACGTTCAACGAGATCAACATGAAGCCGGTAATGGACCTGCGCAACCGCTACAAAGACGAGTTCGAGAAAAAGTATGGCGTGCGACTGGGTTTCATGGGCTTCTTCGTCAAAGCAGTGATCGAAGCGCTCAAACGTTATCCGGCGGTGAACGGCTCCATCGACGGTAACGACATCATCTATCACGGTTACTACGATATTGGCATTGCGGTATCCTCGCCGCGTGGCTTGGTGGTCCCGATTCTGCGCGATGCTGATCAGATGAGTCTGGCCGATATCGAGAAAACCATCGGTGAATTCGGTAAGAAGGCCAAAGAAGGTACCCTGACTGTCGAGGACATGACCGGTGGCACCTTTACCATCACCAATGGCGGTGTGTTCGGTTCGCTGATGTCCACGCCCATCCTCAATCCGCCGCAAAGCGGCATTCTCGGGATGCACGCCACCAAGGACCGGCCGGTGGCGGAGAACGGCCAGGTGGTGATCCGGCCGATGATGTACGTGGCGCATTCCTACGATCATCGGATCATCGATGGCCGCGAGGCGGTGACGTTCCTGGTCACCGTCAAGGAATGCATCGAGGATCCAGCCCGCCTGGTGTTGCAAGTCTAAGCGCAGGTGCTGCGACGTTCGGGTGTCGCAGCGACATGATGATGGAAATCCTCCTCCGCCGAGCGCGGAGGAGAGGCTAGGGCGGGAGAGGGTTGACCTTGCGGCGACGACCCTCGTCCTCGCGATTTGTCTCCCGCCCGCGGGCGAGGAAAGCCTCGGTTTACTCACAGACGATTCAAGGGGCAAGCATGGCCAAGACTTATGATGTGGTCGTCATCGGCGGCGGTCCCGCCGGCTACGTGGCGGCGATCCGGTGTGCGCAGCTCGGACTGGAAACGGCCTGCGTGGAAAAGTGGATCAATTTCAAGGGCGATCCTGCCCTGGGCGGCACTTGCTTGAACGTGGGCTGCATCCCATCCAAGACCCTGCTCGAATCCTCCGAGCAGTATTACCACCTGCGGGAAGGACTGGACGCGCACGGCATCCACGTCGAGGGCGTTCGCTTGGACCTCGACAAGATGATGGCCCGCAAGGAAGATATCGTGCTGCAACTGACCAACGGCATTAGCGCGCTGTTCAAAGCCAACGGCGTCGAATGGTTACAAGGCCACGGTAAGCTGCTGGCTGACCGGCAGGTGGAAATCACCCATCGTGACGGCTCGGTGGATGTGGTGAGCGCCGATAACGTGATTATCGCTACCGGCTCCGAACCGATCGACATCGGTGCCGCATCGGTGGATAACGCCGAGGGATTGATCGTCGATTCGACGGGTGCTCTGAATTTCCGCGAAGTACCCGAGACGCTCGGCGTGATCGGCGCTGGCGTGATCGGCCTGGAGTTGGGCAGTGTGTGGAATCGAATGGGCGCCAAGGTCATCATGCTGGAAGCGGTCGAGGATTTTCTGGCGCTGGCGGATCAGCAGATCGCTCGCGACGCGTTGCGGCAATTCAAGAAGCAAGGATTGGATATCCGGCTCGGCACTCGCGTCACCGCGACCCGCAAGATCGATGATGGCGTCGAGGTGTCCTTCAAGGATCAGGACGGCGAGCATCAGATCACGGTCAAGAAACTACTGGTCTCGGTCGGTCGCCGGCCCAACACCGACAACGTCGCCGCGCCCGAGGCTGGGTTGCTGTTCGATGAGCGTGGCTACATCCACGTCGATGACAAATGCGAGGCTAATTTGCCCGGGGTGTACGCTATCGGCGACGTGGTGCGTGGGCCGATGCTGGCACACAAAGGGTCCGAGGAAGGCATTATGGTGGCCGAGAACATCGCCGGCCAGCACGGTCACCTGAACTACGACGCTATTCCGTGGGTGATCTACACCAATCCCGAAATCGCCTGGGTCGGCAAGACCGAACAGGCATTGAAGGCGGGTGGTATTCCCTACAAGGTCGGTAGCTTCCCATTTAGCGCCAATGGTCGCGCCAAGGCGATGGATGCCGCCACGGGCATGGTCAAGATTCTAGCCCACGCTGAAACGGATATCCTACTCGGTTGCCACATCATCGGCCCCTTCGCCTCCGAACTGGTCCAAGAGGCGGTGCTGGCGATGGAGTTCCACGCCAGCAGCGAGGATTTGGCCCGGACCATTCATGGTCATCCGACCCTGTACGAGGCCATGCACGAGGCGGCACTCTCCGTTCACGGCCGCGCTTTGCACAAGATCAATACTTAATTGCTGGATCGCCTTCTAGCAAAGGGCGCGCATCGCGCGCCCTTTCGCGTTGATTGGTCATAATCCCCGATAAGACATGTCTTTGCTGCCGATGTGGTACCGCTTACGGAAAAATTAAAATGCCATCCTTGAATTAAGGTTATAAGCAAGCTAAATAATCATTGTGGGAATCGAGATTCTCACGCAGTTAGCCTCATTAAAGCTCGCCATTCACGTCGGTCGATTCAAAAAGGAGGAGCAAATGAGCGCGTACAAGATTATCGAAATCATTGGAAGTAGCCCAAACGGTTGGGAAGATGCGGCGAAGAACGCGATCATGGAAGCCGCAAAATCGATACGCCATCTTCGGGTAGCCGAAGTGGGCCGGCTCGATGTCAACCTGAGCGATGATGGTCAAGTGCTGGAGTATCGTGCCAGGCTCAAAGTCAGCGTGAGGCACGAAGCATAGCAAGGCCACCATTCTCCTCCACGGGTAACTGTTCATCCCTTGCGTCACCCCTCTCCATAGCCGATTGTCTGTTTCCTTTCCTCGAGGGGGAGGGGGTCGGTTCAAGCGGTATGTCCCGTCCCACATCCGTCTAATTTGGCGAGCGCTCTTCGGTATCTGGCCCTATCATCCGAGTAGCTCGCCTTTAGGCCCTTGTTTCAACTCAAAAGCATCGCAGAGTTGAGGCAAGGAAATCGCAACCATTCATACGACGAGGAGAACGATTATGGATTTGGTAGTCGAACGCGTCGAAGTATGGGCCGCGAGCATTGACGATAAGCCTGGCGGCTTAGCGAATATTCTGACCAGTCTGCGGGAAGCTGGCGCCGATCTCAACTTCATCCTCGCTCGGCGGACCCCTGAAGTACCCGGCAAATCGGTGGTGTTTGTCACCCCGCTCCGGGGCGATGCAGAACTCGAAGCTGCTGCCACTTTGGGGTTCAACCCGACCGGGAGAGTGTATTCGGTGTGCGTCGAGGGCGAAAACAGGCTGGGAATTGCCGCTGAACTGGCATCGCGCCTAGCTGCGGCGAGTATCAACCTGCGAGGTTTCTCGACGGGTGTGATCGGAGCCCGGTTCATCATGTATATCGGCCTCGATACTGCCGAAGATGCCGCGAAGGCCGTTGCTGTGCTTCGGCAGGCATAGTGAAGAGTGATTTTCGTGGTGCCCACTCAAGTTCGATGCTTTCAAAACGAGCGTCGGATTGATGTTTTCCAGCGATTCTGGTGCGCGGCCCGGCGACCAAAACCGGTTCGTGCCGCTGAAGCTACTACCGTTCCAAGCTTCCTAAACTGGGAGGCCACGAAAAGCTGACACGTCGTTTTCCCCAATGGCGAGGAGTACCTCACATGGAAACGAAAACCATCGCTGACATCCTCCAGTCGTTTCGAGAGGATTTACCCGACCACAGCAAAACCGCTGTCGCCATCGATCGTGGCGCCAGTTTGGCGGACATTTCCAACCTTGCACAGGCGGAAGGTCTTCACGAAATCGTGACGATCTTATTCGAGGCGCAGCAGGAAGCGCTTCGGGAAAATCCCGAAGCTGCTACCGATCCCACCGTAGCTACCCAGGCGTTTATCCAAAACTTTCGCACGCGATTACCCAACGATAGCAAAACTGCTGCCGCTATCGATCGCGGTGCACCGTGGGAAGAGATTTCGGAGTGCGCCGAAGCAGAAGGTGTCCATAAACTTGCTGCCGCGCTGCTGAATCCCGAGCGGGAACACATGCACGATTCCGCTTAAACCGTACTGCGCACAATCGATGCCGGATTGCCGGATCATTGCCACGCTACGAGAGGGCGCGTGTCGCGCCCTCGAAAGTTTGTTTTGCCGTGGTAATCGCCGCTAACCTCTCTTGCTGTAGCACCTCCGCTAGCGCCAACCCGGTCAGGCCCTGATCCACTAACGGCCGCGCCCGAATGTCCGCTGCCGCCCGATAAATCTGGCGTATGAAATCCGCTTGCCTATAATCCCGGTTTTCCAAGCCCAGTCGGCCCCGCGCATCAGCCTCGCAGGCTAGCAGGAATTGTTCAAACCGCTGTGGCTTGCGCAATGCGTCTAGCCCTTGCAAAGTCTTCAGTAGCGTTTTCGGGCGCAACTCCAAAGCGCGATGGCAGTAAGTGTGATAGCGGGCAGTCAGCACGCCCAGTTCCCGGTACATATTAGGCACCCGCAATCGTTGACAGAGCACGCGCACCAAGTCGGCGCCGCGCTGTTCGTGACCGAGGTGCCGGGGCCATTCCACGGCCGGAGTTTCGCCTTTGCCCAAGTCGTGAACGAGGACCGCGAAGCGGGTGACCACATCCGTGTTTAGCCGTACCGCTTGGTCCAGCGCCAGCAAGGTATGCGTTCCGGTATCGATCTCGGGATGGTGAGCCGCCGGCTGTGGTACCCCGAACAAGCGGTCGATCTCTGGGAAAATCCGCGCCAATGCCCCACAAGCGCGCAGTGTTTCGATAAATTGCCGCGGTTGGGATTCACCCAAGGCGCGTACGGTTTCCGCCCACACCCGTTCCGGTACCAGGCTATCCACCTCGCCGCTAGCGACCATGCCGCGCATCAATTCCAGCGTCTCTGGCGCCACTCGAAAGCCGAGCGCGGCATATCGAGCGTTGAATCGAGCTAACCGCAGGATCCGTACCGGATCCTCGGCGAAGGCAGGCGAGACGTGCCGTAGCCAGCGGTCTTCGAGATCCCGGCAACCGTGGTAGGGATCGATCAAACGGCCCTCAGCGTCACGGGCCATCGCGTTGATGGTGAGATCACGGCGCCGCAGGTCGTCTTCCAAGGTTACGGTAGGCTCGGCGTGAACGTTAAACCCATAATAGCCTGGCGCGGTTTTGCGTTCGGTGCGAGCGAGGGCATATTCCTCGCGGGTCTGGGGATGCAGGAACACCGGGAATTCCTTGCCAACCGAATGGAAACCGCGCGCCAGTAACTCGGCCGGCGTTGCCCCAACCACCACCCAGTCGCGTTCTTTAACCGGCAAACCTAGCAATCCATCGCGCACTGCGCCGCCGACCAGATAAGTTTCCATCGTGTTTACGTTCATCGGTTATGTTAGGTGGCAAAGAGTAATCGAACGTTTGGCGGATTTTTCGCTGGGCGATTCACACCGAATGATAACCTTAGACGGTCTTGCGAACGATGCGGCGCTTCTTTTGGATATTTTTGACGGCGAACAGTCTCGGGCTGGTGCTGTCTGGCTGTGCTGAACTCGACTATTATCGGCAAGCGGTGGTGGGACAGTGGGAGTTATTGGGTGCTCGTCGGCCTGTGGTGGACGTGCTGACCGATCCAGCGACTGCCCCGGCTTTGCGGCGGCGGCTGGCAACCGCGCGGGCTTTGCGCGTGTTCGCCAGTGTCGAACTGGCGCTGCCGGGCAACGGCAGTTACCAGGATTACGCCGACCTCGGGCGGCCTTACGCGGTCAAAAACGTGTTTGCCGCACCGGAGTTATCGCTGGAACCTCGCCGCTGGTGTTATCTGGCGGTGGGTTGTCTCAGCTATCGGGGTTATTTCGATGGCGAGGCCGCGCGGCGATTGGCCGACCAGCTGCGGGCGGCCGGAGACGATGTTTTCGTCGCTGACATTCCGGCTTATTCGACCTTGGGCTGGTTCGACGATCCGCTGTTGAACACGTTCATCAACTGGTCCACGGCGCGGCTGGCGGAACTGATGTTTCACGAACTGGCGCACCAACGCCTCTACATCGCCGATGACACAGCGTTCAACGAAGCATTCGCGACGGCCGTCGGGCAGTTGGGCGCGGAACGCTGGCTGGAGCGAGCAGATGCAATAGAAGAGCGAGAGGCGTATCGAGTGGATCGTCACAGGCGCGACGAGTTTCTGCGGCTGGTGGGGGCGACTCGCGACCGGCTAGCGACGGTGTACGGATCCTCCCGCGACGATGCCGAAAAACGGGTAGAGAAACAACGAATTTTGACGGAAATGCGCGACCGATACCGAGAACTTAAGCGGGACTGGGGCGGTTACTCTGGTTACGACCGTTGGGTTGCCGAGGATCTCAATAATGCCAAGTTGGCGGGTAACAGCACCTATTATCGCTGGGTTCCAGGGTTTGTGGCTTTGTACGGGCAGGAAGGACGGGATTTCGCAATGTTCTATCGGACAGTGGAGACGCTTGGGCAATTGCCAGCAGCCGAGCGAGCCGCGCGGTTGGAAGTCTTATCGTCGATATCGACGAGCGTCGCGGCCGATTCAGGCCGGATGAATGGAGTCTTGGCGGGAATACGATTACAGGATCGATAATGAAATCCGAGTCAAACCCAACCGTTCGTCTGCTTGATATTCGCGATCTGTCGGTGTTCTTCGGTCCGGTACTAGCAGTCAAGGAGGTCTCGTTCACCCTTAATCGTGGCGAGACGTTGGCGTTGGTGGGGGAAAGCGGCTCTGGCAAATCGGTGTCGGCGCTGTCGATCCTGCAACTGTTACCGTATCCTCACGCTCGTCATCCCAGTGGCAGCATCTGCCTGCGCGGCGAGGAACTGCTGGGCGCAGCACCGGACCGGCTGCGCGAGGTGCGTGGCAACCAGATCGCCATGGTGTTCCAGGAACCGATGACCTCGCTCAATCCTCTGCATTCCATCGAGAAGCAGGTCGGCGAGACGCTGTCGCTGCACAAGGGTCTGAGCGGAGCACAGCGGCGGACGCGAATCCTGGAATTGCTAGAGCTGGTCGGCTTGCCCGATGCCGCCCATCGGTTGAACGCCCTGCCGCACGAGCTGTCTGGCGGTCAGCGGCAGCGAGTGATGATCGCAATGGCGCTCGCCAACGAGCCCGACATCCTCATCGCCGATGAGCCGACCACCGCGCTCGATGTCACCATCCAGGCCCAGATTCTCAAGCTGCTGAAGGAATTGCAGGCCAAGCTCGGCATGGCGATCCTGTTCATCACCCACGATCTTGGCATCGTCCGCAAGATGGCGGATCGGGTCTGCGTGATGCGCGCCGGTGAAGTGGTGGAAACCGGCACGGTCGCCGAAATTTTCACCGACCCCCACCATCCCTATACCCGTCAGTTGTTGGCCGCCGAACCGAAAGGCGAGCCGCCACCCGAGATGGACGACGCGCCTGAAATAGTGGCCAGTGAGGAATTGAAAGTCTGGTTCCCGCTCAAGCGTGGGGTGTTCGGGCGGGTGGTGGATCACGTCCGAGCAGTGGATGGCGTTAGCGCGAGCGTGCGGGAAGGCCAAACGCTCGGCGTGGTGGGCGAGAGCGGTTCCGGTAAAACCACGCTTGGGCTGGCCATGCTGCGATTGTTGTCCAGCGAAGGGGCGATCCGGTTTGATGGACAGCACATTGACGGCTTACCGAATAAAGCCCTGCGGCCGCTGCGCAAAGGCATGCAAATCGTGTTTCAGGATCCATTCGGCTCGCTCAGCCCCCGACTGTCGGTGGGGGAGATCGTAGAAGAGGGTTTGCTGGTGCACGGTCTCGCCAAAGATCGCAGCGCCCGTCGTGCCCGTATTGCCCAAGCACTGGAAGAAGTCGGTCTGGACTCCGCCATGCAGGATCGTTATCCGCACGAGTTTTCCGGCGGCCAGCGCCAGCGCATCGCCATTGCTCGTGCCTTGGTTCTACAACCGCGCCTACTAGTTTTGGACGAGCCAACCAGTGCGCTCGATGTGTCGGTGCAGGCGCAAATCGTCGATCTGTTGCGCGAATTGCAGCGCCGGTACCGCTTGACCTATGTGTTCATCAGCCACGATTTGCGAGTCGTGCGTGCGCTCGCCAACCATCTGCTGGTGATGAAGAGCGGCCGGGTGATTGAAGCCGGCCCTGCCCGGCAGGTGTTCACCGACCCCCAACATCCCTATACCCAGGCGTTGCTGGCTGCCGCATTGAACCTGGAAGCGATGAACGGCGACGTGGTGGCGACCTGACATGAATGACACGGATCATTGGGTCTTACTGTTCACCGATGGTGCTTGCTCCGGTAATCCCGGCCCCGGCGGCTGGGGCGCGCTGCTGCGCTATCGGGGACACGAAAGGGAGCTATCTGGCGGTGACCCGGCCACCACCAACAACCGAATGGAACTGCTGGCGGTCATCAACGGCTTGGAGGCGCTGAAACGGTCGGCGCGAGTGCGGATTTGCACCGATAGCCAATATGTCATGAGGGGCATCACCGAGTGGTTACCCGGCTGGAAACGGCGCGGCTGGAAAACTGCCGACCGCCAGCCCGTCAAAAATGTGGATCTCTGGCAACGGCTGGAAGCAGCCTTGACTGCCCATCAGGTCGAATGGGAATGGGTGCGCGGCCACGATGGTCACCCGGAGAACGAGCGCGTCGATCAACTGGCCCGGCGAGCGATCCGTCGGCCCGAGTCAACCGCAACCTGAGCGAGCTATCGCAATGCCCGAACGTCAAATCGTCCTCGACACCGAAACGACCGGCCTCGATCCTGCCCAGGGACATCGGATTATCGAAATTGGCTGCATCGAACTGGTGAATCGCCGGCAGACCGACCGGCGGTTCCACACCTATTTGCAACCCGACCGTGCCATTGACGAAGGTGCGGTCCGAGTGCACGGCATCACTAACGATTTCCTGGCCGATAAACCGCGCTTTCCCGACATCGCTGACCCGTTTCTGGATTTCGTTCGGGATGCCGAACTGATCATCCACAACGCCCCGTTTGATCTAGGGTTTCTCAACCACGAACTGCAGTTATGCGGACGGGGTCAAGTCGTGCTTGAGCAGCTATGCGCGGTCGAGGATACTCTGCGACTGGCTCGCCAGCGCCATCCCGGCCAACGCAATAGCTTGGACGCTCTCTGTAAGCGCTACAACATTGACAATTCCCAGCGCACCCTGCACGGCGCGCTGCTCGATGCGGAAATCCTGGCGGATGTTTATCTAGCGATGACCCGCCAGCAAAGCTCGATGTTCGAGCCGGAAATGACGAATTCCGAGCTGCTGAGAAACAACGAGGTACGGGAAACAAGGCTGGCCCGAAAACACGCCCCGCTACTGGTGATTCAGGCCGACGCCGAGGAAGCAGCGGCGCACGCGGACTATCTGAACTTTTTGGACAAGAGCAGCGGCGGGCCCTGCGTTTGGCGGCGGCTGGAGGAACGTTATACCCGATAATACTCGCGGTACCAGTCCACGAAGCGGGCCACCCCGTCCTCGATGGGGGTGGCAGGCCGATAGCCGACATCGCGCGTTAGTGCGTCAACGTCAGCATAAGTATCTGGCACGTCGCCAGCCTGTAGGGGCAGCAGGTTTTTGATGGCTTTGTGTCCCAGATAGTTTTCTAGCACTTCGATATAGCGCATCAGTTCGATCGGCCGGTGGCTACCGATATTGTACAACCGGTAAGGTGCACGGCTGGTGGCAGGATCCGGCGCGTCACTCGACCAATCGGGGTTTGGCTTGGCGACTCGATCCATTGCCCGAATCACTCCTTCGACGATATCGTCGATGTAGGTGAAATCCCGCCGGTGATGGCCATAGTTGAACACATTGATCGGTTCGCCGGCCAGAATGTTGCGGGTGAACAGAAACAATGCCATGTCCGGCCGTCCCCACGGGCCATAAACGGTGAAGAAGCGCAAACCCGTGGTCGGCAGGCCGTACAAGTGGCTGTAGGTGTGCGCCATCAGTTCGTTGGCTTTCTTGGTCGCTGCGTACAGGCTGACCGGATGGTCTACGTTGTCATGCACCGAGAAGGGCATCTTGGTATTGGCGCCGTACACCGAACTGGTCGAGGCATACACCAAGTGCTCGATCTCGTGATGGCGGCAGGCTTCGAGTACGTTGACGAAACCGACCAGGTTGGAATCCACATAGGCGTGGGGATTCTGAATCGAATAGCGAACTCCGGCTTGCGCGGCCAGGTTCACGACCCGTTGCGGACGGTGTTTCGCGAAGGTTTCAGTCAGGATCGCGCGGTCTTCCAGGCTGGCTCGCACGTCGGTAAAACTGGGGTGGGACTGTAGACGGGCCAGCCGTGCTCGCTTCAGGTTAACGTCGTAATAGTCGTTGAGGTTATCGAAGCCGATGACTTCGTCCCCGCGTTCCAGCAATCTCAACGACAGGGTCGAACCGATGAAACCCGCGCTGCCCGTGACTAAAATTTTCACTCTATCTCCCGATCCTATAAATTACAGTCGGCCGTCAACGGCATTGGCTGGCAGGACGTATTTCACGTCGAAGAGAACCGCATTCGGCTTACCGAATTGACGAATGCGTTCTGGGCCCAGTGCTCGGAATTGATGATGAGCGACCGCCAGAATGATGGCGTCGTAATGGCCTGCCAGCGGTTCCTGGATTGGCTCGATACCGTATTCGTGCCTCGCTTCATTGGCATCGACCCAGGGATCGTAGACGTCGACCTGGATGTTGTAGTCCCGAAGTTCCCTGACGATGTCCACCACTCGAGTGTTGCGCAGGTCCGGGCAGTTTTCCTTGAAGGTCAGGCCCATAACCAGTACGTTGGCATCCATGACACCGATCCGTCGTTGGTTCATCAGTTTCACCACCCGCTGGACCACATAGGCGCCCATCCCATCGTTGATGCGCCGTCCAGCCAGGATCATTTCGGGATGGTAACCGATTTCCTGAGCTTTATGGGTCAGGTAGTAGGGATCTACCCCGATGCAGTGCCCCCCGACCAGGCCCGGCCGAAACGGCAGGAAGTTCCATTTGGAACCGGCCGCCAACAGCACTTCCTCGGTGTCGATCCCCAGTCGTTCGAACAGCAACGCCAGTTCGTTAATCAGCGCGATATTGACATCGCGCTGGGTGTTTTCGATCACCTTAGCGGCTTCCGCAACGCGGATGCTGGAGGCCTTGTGGGTGCCAGCGGTGATGATGCGCCGATACAAGTTGTCCACGAATTCCGCCACTTCGGGGGTGGAACCGGCGGTGATCTTGCGAATCGTGGTGACTCGATGTTCCTTGTCGCCGGGGTTAATGCGCTCTGGGCTGTAGCCAGCAAAAAAATCCCGGTTGAACCGCAACCCGGATTCCCGCTCCAAGATAGGCACGCAAACTTCCTCGGTGGCGCCGGGATAGACCGTGGACTCGTAGATGACCACATCGCCCGTTTTCAACAGACGGCCGACAGTGGTGCTGGCGCCGATTAGCGGCCCGAAGTCCGGGCGTTTATAATCGTCCACTGGTGTGGGAACCGTGACGATATAGGCGTTGCAGTCTGTCAGATCCTCGGCGCGGTGGGTGTAGCGCAATTGCCGGGCTTGCCGCAATTCCTCGGGCGTGACCTCTAGCGTGCTATCGGTGCCGCTCAAGAGTTCCCGAATGCGCTTTTCGTTGATATCCAAGCCGAGCGTCGGAAAATGCTTGCCGAATTCGACGGCTAGCGGAAGCCCTACATAACCGAGACCGACGATGCCGATGTGGGTGGTGGCAAGATCAAGCATTAAAAAAACTCCCTACGAATCTGACGTAGAATTTAATCGGGTTTCAGTGCTGTATAAAGTTGTTTAGTGCGCCATTATGGTATGCGATTTGCTAATTTTCTGAAACGGTTAGGATCAATCGATTTCATCATTTCCGAGCTTCCAATCTTATGATGCGGTTATTCAGGCACTATGTTTCTCGCGCGTTGCTAACCTTGCTGATCGCCGAGTCTCTTCATCTATTCTGGTCGGTCTATTTCGGCCGGGCATTGTATGTAGTTTTGGGTGCTAAGGAATCGTTACCGACATTTGACGAAATTGCACCGAGCGCGCTGGTATTCACGCTAGTCATGTGCGTGATCATGGTGGCGATGGGGTTATTCGAGCGCAATTTTTGGAACGGCAAAAGCGACATGATGTTGCGGGTTAGTGTCAGTTTCATGATTGGTCTGTTCGTAATCATGTCTATATACTATTTATTCCCTGATTTGTATTTGTCCCGTGGTGCGTTTAGTTTAGCCTTTGCGATCGCTTTTGTTGGAGTAGTGATTCTTCGGCTCATTTTTTTCCGAGTTTCTGACCATGCCCAAATTAAACGACGGTTATTGGTACTGGGGGTGGGCCGACAAGCAGCGCGACTTGAAGAATTGCAACAGGATAAAACCGGTGGTTTTTCGATTTTAGGTTACATCCAAGTCCACGAAGACGAAATACCGGGCGTGCCAGCCGAGCGGATGCTTCAGGTGACTACCAAGTTGAGCGATCTGACGCACGAACTATCCATCGACGAGATCGTAGTTGCCATGGATGATCGACGTAAAGGATTTCCGATCGATGAGGTATTGGAGTGCAAGCTCGAAGGAGTCAAGGTCAGCAATTTCCTGAACTTCTTCGAGCAGCAATCCGGGAAAATTCAACTCGATGCTTTGCGGCCGAGCAATCTGATCTTTGCCGACGGGTTTCAGTTGGCGATGGTCAATTGGCTCGTCAAGCGATTGTTCGATATTGTTACGAGTTCGGCATTGCTCGTGTTGGCGTCGCCCATCATGTTGTTTGCCACCTTGGCGATCTGGCTGGAATCCGGTTGCCGTGGGCCGATTTTGTACTGGCAGACCCGGGTTGGCTTCAACGGAAACCCCTTTGAAGTCGTCAAATTCCGTAGCATGCGCGTGGATGCCGAAGTGGGAGGGAAAGCCATTTGGGCCAGCAAAAGAGACCCGCGAATCACTCGGGTGGGCGCCATCATCCGCGATACCCGCATTGACGAGTTACCGCAGTTGTACAATGTACTGCGCGGTGAAATGAGCTTCGTCGGTCCCCGTCCAGAGCGCCCGCAGTTCGTGGCGGAACTGGCCAAAAAGATCCCGTTCTATGCAATGCGGCACATGGTCAAACCAGGCATTACCGGCTGGGCGCAAATCTGCTTTCCCTACGGTGCCTCCGAAGAAGACGCACGCGAAAAATTGCAATACGATCTGTACTATATCAAAAACTATAGCCTGTTTTTCGATGTCGTCATCCTGCTGCAAACCGTTCATACCGTCGTTTGGGGCAAAGGCGCGCATTAGGCAGGATTCGGTGAACCCGATTTATTTGATCCGCATTCCCGGTTCGGCGCCGCTGTCCGGGGCAAGCAGGTAAATGCCGCTTCCACCCCCTGCCGCCAGTATCATGCCCTCGGACACGCCGAAGCGCATCTTGCGCGGAGCGAGATTGGCGACCATTACCGTCAACCGGCCTCGCAAGTCCTCGGGCGCATAGGCTGACTTGATGCCGGCGAACACTTGTCGGATTTCGCCACCGAGGTCGAGTTCCAGCCGTACTAGCTTGTCGGCGCCCGTCACGGCTTCGGCTTGGACGATACGTGCCACCCGCAAGTCCACCTTGGCGAAGTCTTCAATGGTGACGATCGGGCCGATCGGATCGTTCGCTAGTGGTCCTTTTGGTTTGGTGGCGGTCTGATCGGTGGCGGGATAGCTTTCCTTGGAATCCTCGACCATCGCCGCGATTTGCGCCATTTCGACTCGCTGCATCAGCGGCTTGAACTCGGCGATAGCGTGACCAAGCAGCGGGTTGGGTAGATCACTCCAGCGCAGGGGCGGAATTTGCAGGAATTGCTCGACTTGGGCGGCAATACCCGGCAGGACGGGTTTCAAATAGATCATCAGGACTCGGAACAGATTCAAACCCATGCCGCAAACTGCCTGAACTTGGTCACCGGCATCGGCCTGCTTCGCCAACATCCAGGGTTTTTTCTCGTCGATGTACTGGTTAGCGCGGTCGGCGAGCACCATGATCTCCCGCATGGCTCGCCCGAAGGCGCGTCCTTCGTAAGCCTCGGCGATGGCGTCGCCAGCCGCGACAAAGTCGGCATACAAAGCCGGTTCCGCGAGTGCGTCGGCCAAGCGGCCACCGAAGCGGCGGGTGATGAAGCCCGCGCAGCGACTGGCGATGTTGACCAGCTTGCCCACCAGGTCGCTGTTGACCCGTTGCAGAAAGTCCTCGAAATTGAGATCGAGATCGTCGATCCCGTCGTTCAGCTTGGTGGCGAAGTAGTAGCGCAGATATTCCGGCCGCAAATGCTGGAGGTAGGTGCGGGCCTTGATGAAGGTACCGCGCGATTTCGACATTTTCTGACCATCTACGGTCAGGAAGCCGTGACAGTTCACCGCCGTCGGCTTGCGGAAGCCGGCGCCGGTCAGCTCGGCTGGCCAAAACAGGATGTGGAAATAGGCGATGTCCTTACCGATGAAGTGATACACCTCGGCCGTGCTGTCCGGGTTCCAGAAATCGTCGAAGGAGAGGCCGGTGCGATCGCAGAAGTTCTGGAAGCTGGCCATGTAGCCGATGGGCGCGTCCAGCCAGACGTAGAAGTATTTGCCAGGTGCGTCGGGGATCTCGAAGCCCCAGTAGGGCGCGTCACGGGAAATGTCCCATTCTTGCAGGCCAGCAGTGAACCATTCGTTCAGCTTGTTGGCCATCTGCGATTGGATCGGTCCGCCGACGATCCAGTCCTTCAGCATCGCCTCGAAATCGGCCAGTTTGAAAAAGAAATGTAGCGATTCCTTGGTGATCGGGGTCGCGCCGGAGACCACCGAGCGGGGATTTTTCAGGTCGGTGGGCGAGTAGGTCGCGCCGCAATTTTCGCAACTATCGCCGTACTGGTCGGGGGCACCGCAGCGTGGACATTCGCCCTTGATAAAGCGATCCGGCAGGAACATTTGTCTTTCCGGATCGTAGGCTTGGGTGATGACCCGGCGGCTGATATGGCCGGCTGCGTCCAGCCGGCGATAGATCAATTCGGCGTAGTGGCGGCATTCCGGGGAATGCGTCGAATAATAGTTGTCGAATTCGATCAGGAAGTCGGCGAAATCGGCGCGGTGTTCGTGCCAGGTCCGTTCGATGAGCTGTTCCGGCGTGATGCCGTCCTGTTCGGCCCGCAGCATGATCGGAGTGCCGTGCGCGTCGTCGGCGCAGAGGTAATAGCATTCGTGGCCGCGCGACTTCTGAAAGCGAACCCAAATGTCGGTCTGAATGTATTCCACCAGATGACCGATGTGGATCGGGCCGTTGGCGTAGGGCAAGGCGCTGGTGACGAGGATGCGGCGAGGGGAGGCGGTGTCGTTCATGGCACGGACGGTTGCGATCGATCGGAAAGGCCGCTACGTTAGCAGCATTCCGGCGTGGCTGTCATCCATCGACAGCGGACGCATGCCCAGCAGTTGTTTTTGATGAGGCAGCACGTTTCTCGACGAAGCAGAGGGTTTTCATGCAAATCCGAAGAGTGTTCCGTTTGATGGGGGTCGTCGTGGGGTTGGCAGCCGCTGGTTCTGTTCACGCCCAAGGAGCGTTGGCCGAAGAAGTCTGGAGTCAGAATTTTTGCCAGGAAGCGGTGTCCCTGGCTCAGCAGCACGGCGAATCGCCGGCGGTGCTGAACCAGGTCGATTGCCAGCAGATGCGGAGCAGTTACCAGCCATCCTACTGGCAATGCGTGATCGCAGCTATGAAGGCGAATACCAGCACGACACTGGCCGCAGCTCGGGAGCAGTGTGCTGGCCATTGAAAACCCGGTCCGGCGAGCGCAGCCGCGTCGCCTGGATTTCGAAAGCGAATGTTTGATTGAGAGGAAGCCAAATTTATGACTGTGGTAACGCGCGCCGATGTGGAAACCGCTTTGAAGAGCTATGTAGACCCGTATCTGGAACAGGATTTGGTGGCTGCCAAATGCCTCGGGCAAGTACGAATCGAGAACGGCCATGTCGAGCTTGATGTGGAGTTGGGATTTCCGGCGATTGGTTATCGGGACACGCTGATCGCTGCCGTCCGTGATCGTCTGGCGGGATTACCAGGCGTGAGCAACATCGCGGTTCGGGTGGAGAGCAAGATCGTTTCACACGAAGTGCAAAAAGGCTTGAAACCGCTGCCCGGCGTCAAGAACGTGATCGCGGTGGCGTCCGGCAAGGGCGGAGTTGGCAAATCCACCACAGCGGTCAATCTGGCTCTGGCGCTGAGTGTCGAAGGTGCGCGGGTCGGGTTGTTGGACGCCGACATCTACGGTCCCAGTCAACCCAGAATGCTGGGGGCCGACGACCGACCGACCTCTCCAGATGGCAAGTCCTTGAATCCGGTAAACAGCCATGGCATTCAGTCGATGTCGATCGGCTACCTGATCGAGGAAGAAACGCCGATGGTCTGGCGCGGGCCAATGGTGACCCAGGCGCTGGAGCAGTTGTTGCGGGATACCCGTTGGCAGGATCTGGATTATCTGATCATCGATTTGCCACCGGGTACGGGCGATACTCAATTGACTCTGTCGCAGAAAGTCCCGGTCAGCGGAGCGATCATCGTCACCACCCCGCAGGACATCGCGCTGCTGGATGCGCGCAGGGGATTCAAAATGTTCGAGAAAGTGGAAGTCCCGGTACTCGGTATCGTCGAAAACATGAGCGTCCACATCTGCTCGAACTGCGGCCACGAAGAGCACATTTTTGGCGAGGGCGGGGGGCAGCGCATGGCAGCGCAGTACCAGATTCCGTTTCTGGGGTCGCTACCGTTGGATATTCGCATTCGCGAGGAGACCGACAACGGCCAACCAACGGTGATCGCGGAACCCGACAGCCGGATCGCCGAGTTGTATCGGGATATCGCCCGCCGCGCTTCGGCTCGCTTGTCCCTCCAGGCCAAAAATTACAGCCACAAATTCCCGAATATCGTCATTCAGAATACATAAAGGTTTTTTGTCCTAGCCTGTGCTCACGTGATGATTGCACGACCTTGATAACGTGAGGAGAATGAGCGATGAAAGCGATGACTAAAGTGGGTTTGCTGGCGTTTTTGGTGGGCGGCGTTACCGTTTTGCCGCTCGGGGAAGCGGGAGCGCATACTCGCTGCCATACTGTTTACAAGCATGGCGTTTACAAACAGGTGTGTACCACGGAGCACGGTCGTCCTGACCATAGACCCTACAGACCCCATCATTACCATGATGGTTATGAGAGACCCGGTTACCGCTATCGGACCGTCTGCGATACTTATTGGCGTGATGGTGTCAAGCATCGTAGTTGCCGAAAGGTCCGGGTGCGCTATTGAGACAAGGGCGCGGTTTCGGCCGCGCTTTCATGTTTGGCGAGAGGAAAATATCAGTGCGCTTGTGTGACCGCGATATCGAGCGCTATTTGGATGACGGTAGAATTCGCATTGACCCCCCTCCAGCATCGAGCCGGATCAATGGGGTGAGCGTGGATCTGCATTTGGGTAGCCGTTTCCGGGTATTCAACGACCACGCCGCATCCCACATTGATCTCAGCGGTCCGCGCGAGGAAGTGGAGCATGCGGTCAACCGGATCATGAGCAAAGAGATCCGGATCGCTGCCGAAGGTGCGTTTTTCATCCATCCTGGCGAATTGGCGTTGGCCGCCACTGCCGAAACGATCACCGTGCCGGACGATTTGGTCGGCTGGTTGGACGGCCGTTCCAGCCTGGCTCGGCTGGGCTTGATGGTCCACGTCACGGCGCACCGCATCGATCCGGGCTGGAGCGGTGCCATCGTGCTGGAATGCTACAATAGCGGCAAGTTGCCGCTGGCCCTTCGCCCTGGCATGGCAATTTGTGCGATCAGCTTCGAGACCTTGACCGGTCCGGCCATCCGGCCCTACCACAAGCGGCAGGACGCCAAGTACAAGCACCAAAGCGGACCGACGCCGAGCCGGATCGGTAAAGATGAACGCGATCCGTAGCTGTTCCCGTAAACTGGATCGGTCCCAGCAATAATAAGCGCGGGCTCAACCGGACGAATTTTCCAATCGTAGCGGTCGGTCCAACGGCTGCCCGTCAAACAACACCCGCTCTCCATCCAACCGAAGCCGCCCTTCCGCAAACCAGCGGATCGCTTGCGGATACAAGCGGTGTTCCTGCTCCAGCACTCGTGCTGCTAGGGTATCGGGATCGTCATCCGGCAGGATCGGCACCCGCGCCTGCACGATGACCGGACCGCCATCCAACTCGGCGGTGACGAAATGAATGCTGGCGCCGTGCTCGGTTTCACCGGCGGCGAGCGCCCGTTCGTGAGTGTGTAACCCGCGAAATTTGGGCAACAACGAAGGGTGGATGTTGAGTAGTCGACCCCGGTAATGCTCGGTAAAGCCGGCGGTCAGCACCCGCATGAAACCCGCCAGGATCACCAAGTCCGGCCGTTGGTGGTCGATCCGTTCGATCAAGGCGGATTCGAATGCTGGTCGGTCGGGGAAGTTTTTATGATCCAGTTCCAGCGCCGAAACGCCGGCCTGCCGCGCCCGATCCAGACCGGCCACGCCCGGCCGATTGCTGATAACGGCAGCGATTTCCACCGGCAGCTCGCCGCTTGCGGCTTGATCCAGCATGGCTTGCAGGTTGCTGCCCCGCCCGGAGATCAAGACTACCAGCCGGATTTTTCGAACCGCGCTCATGGCAGGAACTCCACGATCGGCTCGCCCTCGTTGGTCGCGATATGACCGAGTTGCCAAATGGTTTCGCCCGCATCCTGCAATAATGCCATCGCGGCATCGGCCGCGTCCGCCGCGACGCAGACCACGAGTCCAACGCCGCAGTTGAAGGTGCGCCGCATCTCGGTCTCGGCGACGCCGCCTTGTTGTTGCAGCCATTGGAAGATAGCGGGTCGTTGCCAACGGGTGGTGTCGATGATGGCTTTGGTGTTAGCGGGTAGCACGCGCGGCAGATTCTCGGTCAGGCCGCCGCCGGTGATGTGGGCGATAGCGTGAACTTCGATCTGCTCTAGCAGTTTCAGCACCGGTTTGACGTAGATGCGGGTCGGTGCCAGCAATGCCTCGCCGAGCGTGGAATCGGCCAGAGGTTGATCGAGACTCGCTCCGCTGACTGTCAGAATCTTGCGGATCAGCGAATAACCGTTGGAGTGCGGCCCCGAGGAGGCCAATCCGAGCAGCACATCGCCGACCTGGACCCGGCTAGCGTCGATGATGCGCTCCTTTTCGACCACCCCAACGCAGAAACCGGCCAGATCATAATCGCCAGCCTGGTACATCCCCGGCATTTCAGCGGTTTCGCCGCCCACCAGCGCCGCGCCGGCCTGCTCGCAGCCGTCGGCGATGCCCTTGATCACGTCCGCCGCCACGTCCACATTTAGTTTGCCGGTGGCATAGTAGTCCAGAAAAAATAACGGTTCGGCACCGACCACCAGCACGTCGTTGACACACATCGCCACCAGATCAATGCCGATGGTGTCGTGCCGGTTCAGCTCCAGCGCCAACTTGAGTTTGGTACCGACGCCATCGGTACCCGAGACTAGCACTGGCTGGTGATAGCGGTCGAGAGGCAGTTCGAACAGGGCACCGAAACCACCCAGTCCTCCCAGCACGCCAGATCGGAGCGTGCGCCGGGCATGCGGCTTGATGCGGTCCACCAGCCGGTTGCCGGCGTCGATGTCCACCCCGGCGTCACGATAGCTGAGGGCAGGACGTTGTAAAAGTTGGTCGTTCACGGATGGAATGCCTCCTGTGCGGTGGCGTGCGCGCCAGCGCGATTTAAAGTTATGCTATCTTACTGTACTTCGTTTTGAAGCCAGGGAAACATCGTGACTGCCTCGATCCATAGCGTCATCGCTGGTATTCGGAGCGTGTTGGAACGCAACCCGAACGTTCGGCTGGCGATGCTGTTTGGCTCACTGGCGACAGGCAGGGACCGACCGGACAGCGATGTGGATGTCGCGATTTTGGCGGATCGGCCGCTGTCGGCGGAGTTGAAGGCGGAGTGGATTGGCGCGCTGTCGGCGGCCACCGGGCGGCCCGTGGATTTGGTCGATTTGCGGACGGCTGGCGAACCCTTGCTGGGACAAGTGTTGAAGGGCCGGCGGCTGGTGGGCGACGCCGCACTACACGGCGAATGGATCGCACGGCATTTGGTGGAGCAGGCGGATTTTCTGCCCTATCGTCGCCGGATTTTGATGGAGCGGAGGCGGGCATGGATCGGGTGCTGATCGAGCAGAAACTGGAATCGCTGCGACGTTGCGTGGCGCGAGTGGCGGCGAAATGCCCAGCCGGGATCGAGACGTTAGCAAACGACGCGGACCTTCAGGATATCGTCGTGCTCAATCTGACGCGCGCCGTGCAACTCTGTGTCGATCTCGGCGCACATCTGATTGCCGAAACGGAATTGCCGGCGCCGGAAACCATGGGACAAACCTTCGATTTGTTGAGCCAGGCGGGGGTCTTGGAGCACGATTTGGCCGAACGCATGAAACGGGCCGTAGGATTTCGTAACTTGGCGGTGCATCAATATCAGGCTATCGATTGGGCTATCGTCCATGCGATTTGCGTGCGTCACCTTCAGGATTTTCGTGCTTTCGCCCAAGCAGTTGCCGCGCGGCTGCTATAGTCACAAGCATTTGAATTATCCAAGTTTTTTTCGTTTTAAAATTGGGAAGCCATCGTGATCGCCGAGTCTTACAACCCGCAAGTCATCGAAGCGGAAGCGCAGCACCATTGGGATGAACAACGGGTCTTCGCCGTGCGCGAGGAGCCCGGCCGCGAGAAATATTACTGCTTGTGCATGTTCCCGTATCCCAGTGGGCGGTTGCATATGGGCCATGTCCGCAACTACACCATCGGTGATGTGATCGCGCGTTATCAGCGGATGCTGGGCCGGAACGTATTGCAGCCGATGGGTTGGGACGCTTTCGGGCTGCCCGCCGAGAACGCCGCGATGGCCGGCGGTGTCGCGCCGGCGCGATGGACCTACGACAACATCGCCTACATGAAAAAGCAGCTCCAGTCGCTCGGCTTCGCCCTGGACTGGGACCGCGAACTGGCAACTTGTCAGCCCGAGTATTACCGCTGGAACCAATGGCTGTTTTTGCGGATGCTGGAAAAAGGCATCGTCTATTTGAAAACCGGCGTGGTGAATTGGGATCCGGTGGATCAAACCGTGCTCGCCAACGAACAGGTGATCGACGGGCGTGGCTGGCGGACCGGCGCGGTGGTGGAAAAGCGCGAGATTCCCATGTATTACATGGCGATTACGCAATACGCCGAGGAGCTGCTGACCGAACTCGACCAACTGCCCGGCTGGCCGGAACAGGTCAAGCTGATGCAGAAAAACTGGATCGGCAAAAGCCACGGCGTGCGAATCGGCTTCCCCTACCAACTCCCGGAGAGCGATTCCGGCATCCTTTGGGTGTTCACCACCCGCGCCGACACCCTGTTGGGTGCCACCTACGTCGCCGTGGCCGCCGAGCATCCGTTGGCGCTACATGCTGCGAAGGACAACCCCCAGCTGGCCGCTTTCATCGACGAATGCCGCCAGGGCGGCGTTACCGAAGCGGAGCTGGCGACTCAGGAGAAAAAGGGGATGCCCACCGGGCTGACCGTTACGCATCCCCTAACCGGCGAGCAATTACCGCTGTGGGTGGCGAACTACGTGCTGATGGGCTACGGCGAGGGTGCGGTGATGGCCGTGCCCGCCCACGACGAGCGCGATTTCGCCTTCGCTCATCAATTCGGCTTGCCGATCAAGCCGGTGATTCGCACCAGTGCCGGCGATGAAACTCCCGCGCCCTGGAAGGACACCTACGCCGATTACGGCGTTTGCATCAACTCCGGCCAATACGACGGTCTTGATTTCGAGCAGGCGGTGGATGCCATCGCCGCCGATCTGAACGCCAAGGAGCTGGGCGAGAAGAAAGTCATCTGGCGGTTGCGCGACTGGGGCATTTCCCGGCAACGCTACTGGGGTACGCCGATCCCGATCATCCATTGCGAAGCGTGCGGTGCCGTTCCGGTCCCGGACGATCAGCTGCCGGTCGTGTTGCCCGAGCATCTGGTGCCGGACGGTTCCGGCAATCCGCTCAACAAGTATCCCGAATTTCTGAATTGTGCCTGTCCGCAGTGCGGTAAGCCGGCGCGGCGCGAAACCGACACCATGGACACCTTCGTGGATTCGTCCTGGTACTTCTTCCGTTATGGCACGCCGGGCGCGAACGCGATGGTGGACAAACGGGCCGACTATTGGATGCCAGTCGATCAATATATCGGCGGAATCGAGCACGCCATCCTGCATCTGCTCTATTCGCGTTTTTGGACCAAGGTCATGCGGGATTTGGGCTTGACCACGGTATCCGAGCCGTTCGCCAATTTACTCACGCAGGGCATGGTGCTGAATCACATCTTTTTCCGCAAGGGTGAGAAAGGTGGGATTACTTACTACCCGCCCGCCGACGTGGAAATGGTTCGCGATGAGCAGGGGCGAGTGGCGAGCGTTACGGCCGTCGCGGACGGTCAGCCGGTTGAGTACGGCGGCATTGGCACTATGTCCAAGTCCCGTAAGAATGGCGTCGATCCGCAAACCTTGATCGAGCAGTACGGCGCCGATACCGCCCGGCTGTTCATGATGTTCGCTGCGCCGCCCGAACAGGCACTGGAGTGGTCGGACGCGGGTGTCGGCGGTGCTTACCGCTTTCTACGGCGGCTATGGGCGTATGCCGCCGAGCATCAGGACGCCATCCGAGCTGCCGGTGAAGTAGTGGCTGTGACACTGTCCGAACCGCTGCGTGCGGTGCGCCGTGAGGTTCATGAGGCATTAAAGCAAGCGTTGTTCGATTTCGGTCGCCACCAGTTCAATACCGTGGTCTCCGGCAGCATGAAGATGTTGAATTCGCTGGCGCGGATCGAAGCGGGCGAACGAGATGCGGCAGATACCGTACGCCGCGAAGGCTTGAGCCTACTATTGCGGTTGCTGTCGCCGATCGTGCCGCACGTTACCCATGTCCTGTGGCGCGAACTGGGCTACGGCGACGACGTGCTAAACGCCGTTTGGCCAGCGCCCGACGAGGGCGCGTTAGTGCGATCGCTGGTGACGCTGGTGGTACAGGTCAACGGTAAATTGCGCGGGCAGATCGACGTGCCGGTGGACGCCGAGCGTGGCGCCATCGAACAGCTTGCCCAAGCTGAACCCAACGTCCAGCGTTTCGTCGAGGGTAAACCGATCCGCAAGGTGGTGATCGTGCCCGGCAAGCTGGTCAATTTGGTTTGTTGAGGCGCCGACCATGCGCTGGACCTTTGCAAGCGGATTAGGGTTGGTCATGCTGCTTCTGGCCGGCTGCGGCTTCCAGTTGCGTGGCCAGGCGCAATTGCCGCCCGAGCTGCGCGTGACCTACGTGCGCAGCCAGCGGCCTGTCGGCGTGCCGCCGGGCGTGCTGAATCGCAAATTACAATCCTTGTTGGCCAGCAATGGAGTGACGATCACCCGCGACCCCAGCCAAGCAACCGCGATCATCACCATTCTGAACGAAGCCAGCGGCCGGCGCACGATGGCCGCCGATCGGCTCGACGTTAAACGGGAGTATTTTCTAGTATATAGTGCGACTTACGAGGTTAAACTCGCCAACGGCAAGGTGCTGGTCTCGCCAGAGGGCGTCAGTGCCAACCGTGCTCTGCTGTTCGATGAAAATCGGGTGCTCGGTTTCGAATCGGCCCAGGATTCGATGGTGGACAGCATGGCCGATGATTTGGCTTGGCAAATCGTGCGCCGCTTGCAGGCCGTCAAATCTTGAGATTGCGTCCCGATCAGCTCGCTGCGCATCTGGGTAAAACCTGGGGGCCGCTGTATCTGATCTTCGGCGAGGAGCCATTGCAGGCGTTGGAAGCGGCTGACGCCATCCGGGCCGCCGCCCGCAAACGCGGTCACGAACGGGAATTTCTGACGGTCGAAGCCGGTTTTAACTGGAACGCCTTGCGTCAACAGGCCGCCAGTCCCTCGCTGTTCGCCGAGCGGCGATTGCTGGAATTACGGATGGGCAATGTCAAAGTGGGCGATGCTGGCGCCCGGGCGCTCTGCGACTACGTCGCCCACCCGGCCGAGGATGTGGTGTTGTTGATCACTGCTGGCAAGCTGGACTGGAACACCCAGAAAAGCCGCTGGTTCGCAGCGTTGGACGGGGCCGGCGTGGTGGTGGCTGCCATGCCGGTGGAGCCGCAGCAATTGCCAGGCTGGATCGAACGCCGATTGCGGGAACGCGGTCTGAGTCCTCTGCCGGAAGCGGTGACGCTGTTAGCCGAGCGGGTGGAAGGTAATCTGTTGGCCGCTGCCCAGGAAATCGAAAAGTTGGCGCTATTGGTCGATGATCGGCAATTGACTGCGCAAGCCGTGTTGGCGGCGGTAGGCGACAGCGCCCGCTACAGCATCTATGATTTTGTGGACGCTGCCCTTCTGGAACAGCCAGGACGAGTGGCGCGGATTTTGAGCGGATTGCGCGAGGAAAGCGTCGAGCCGGTGTTGATCAACTGGGCACTGCACCAGGAAATCCGCCGGCTGGCGATGTTGGCTTTCGCCCGAAGTCGAGGACAATCCCTGGAAGCGGCATTGGCCGAGCAGAAGGTTTGGGAAAAGCGCAAGCCATTGCTCCGGCAAGCACTGCAACGGTTGACCTCGGCCGATTGTCAGCATTTGTTGCGCGTCTGTGCTCGAACTGATCGAACCATCAAGGGCGCGGAAACCAGCTCGCCATGGGATGTCCTGCTGGCAAGCGGGTTGCGGCTGGCCGGTGTGGAATTGTTGCCCGACGAGGTTTGAAAATTACAGCCCGACGCGCGCCGCGTCGGTCATCAGACGGTCTTATCTGAAATGAATACGAACACGGATCTTTCCAACGCCATCGGCAGATATATGACCGATGTCGGTCAGCGAGCCCGCGCGGCTTCCCGTATCGTTGGCCGTGCGGAGACGCGGAGCAAAGACGCCGCTTTGGTGGCCATCGCCGACGCCCTGGAAGCGGCCGAGGATGACCTGTGCGCCGCTAATCGCCTGGATATGGAGGCCGGTCGAACCTCCGGTTTGAATGCGGCTCTGCTGGATCGCTTGGAGCTCACGCCCAAGGGGGTCCGGGGCATGGCGCAAGGTTTGCGTGAAGTCGCGGCCCAGACCGATCCGGTCGGTGAGATCACCGATCTTAAATACCGGCCGTCGGGCATCCAGGTTGGGCGGATGCGGGTGCCGCTGGGCGTGGTCGGCATCATCTACGAATCGCGCCCGAATGTGACCGCCGATGCGGCCGCATTGTGTTTGAAATCTGGCAACGCTGCGATTCTGCGCGGTGGTTCCGAGGCCCTGAATTCCAATCGGGCCATCGCGGTCTGCATCCAGCAGGGTTTGGCCGCCGCCGGTCTGCCGGCTGATGCCGTGCAGGTGATCGACACGACCGACCGCGCCGCAGTTGGTGAATTGATCCGCATGGCCGAATACGTGGACGTGATCGTGCCGCGTGGCGGCAAGGCGCTGATTGAACGGATCAGCCGCGAAGCGCGGGTGCCGGTGATTAAGCACTTGGATGGGGTCTGCCACGTCTATATCGACGACCGCGCCGATTTCGACAAGGCGGTCGCCGTCGCTTACAACGCCAAGACCCAGCGTTATGGCACCTGCAACACCATGGAAACCTTGCTAGTGGCCGAGGGCATCGCCGAACAGATTTTGCCGGCGCTGGGGCAGATGTACCGCGACGCCGGCGTGGAATTGCGTGGCTGTGCCCGAACCCGCGATGTTCTGGCCGGCGTCAAGGTCGCCACCGAGGACGATTGGTATGCCGAATACTTGGCGCCGATCCTGGCTGTTCGAGTGGTCAAGGACATGGATGAAGCGATGGACCACATTGCAGCTTACGGTTCCGCCCATACCGATGCCATCCTCACCGAGGATTACAGTCGGGCGCGGCGTTTCCTGCGCGAGGTGGATTCCAGCTCGGTGATGGTGAACGCCTCGACTCGCTTTGCCGACGGGGGCGAGTACGGATTAGGGGCAGAAGTCGGGATCAGTACCAACAAGCTGCACGCGCGAGGGCCGGTCGGCGTCGAGGGCTTGACCACCCAGAAGTTCGTGGTGCTGGGCGATGGTCATGTTCGGCGCTGAAGTGACCCCTTGAAGACGATCCGGGTGCGGTTGGAGGAGGGCACGGCTGATGTTACCAGGGCCGCACCCCATCGGCGTTTTGGGCGGTACATTCGATCCCATTCATTTCGGCCACCTGCGCCCGGCGCTGGAATTGCTCGAAATCCTAGAACTGGCCGAGGTTCGTTTTATTCCGTGTCGAATTCCGGCCCATCGCGCCACGCCGTTGCTCACCGCCGAGCAGCGGTTGGAGCTGGTTCGGTTAGCTACTGCCGAACAGCCGGGTTTCGTGGCGGACGACCGGGAATTGCGGCGGGACGGTCCATCCTACATGGTCGATACGCTGACCTCGCTACGGGGAGAATTCGGCGCTGTCCCGTTATGCCTGATTGTGGGCACCGACGCGTTCCGGGATTTGCACACCTGGCGGCGCTGGTCGGAGCTGACCGAGTGGGCCCACCTCGTGGTCATGCAAAGGCCCGGCCCACAACAACCGCTGCCACCGCCATTGACCGATTTCGTCACTTCGCGCTTGGTATCGGACACGCGAGCGCTGCATCGGCAATCGGCCGGGCTCATTCTGTTCCAGCCGATGACGCAGTTGGATATTTCCGCGACCCAGATTCGTGCCCTCCTCGCACGCGGCCAGTCGCCGCGCTATCTGTTGCCAGAAACGGTGCTGGCGCATATCCGCGACCGGGGCTATTACGGTCGCTCACTTCGCTGACATTTGCCGCCCTGTAAGGAATGACGGACTCCATGCAACTTGAAACCTTGCGGAAGATCGTGATCGATGCCCTGGAAGAATTGAAAGCGCGAGACATCCAGATCCTGGACGTGCGCGGAATCGCCAACTTCACCGACCTGATGGTGATTGCCAGCGGTACGTCGACTCGTCAAGTCAAAGCCCTGGCCGATAAAGTGATCGAAAAGTCTCTCCAGGCCGGCGTTCGACCGCTGGGGGTCGAGGGAGAGCGAGAGGCCGAATGGGTTCTGGTGGATCTCAATGACATCGTCGTGCATGTCATGCTGCCCCAGACCCGCGATTTCTACAATCTGGAAAAACTATGGTCGATGAATGAACGGGCCGGCGCCAACCGCACCGCGGGCGGCTGAAAGGGAGCGGTCCGGTGAAGATTCATCTCCTTGCCATCGGTACGCGGATGCCGGACTGGGTCAAGTTTGGCTACGCTGAATACGCCGGACGACTACCGCGTGAATGTGCCTTGCGTCTGATCGAGATTCCTGCTGGCAAGCGAGGCTCCAATACCGATGTGGCGCGTATCGTCCGCGACGAAGGCGAGCATCTGCTGGCGGCAACCCCGGCCGGCTCCCGCCTGATCGGCTTGGACGAGCGCGGCCAGGAATGGAGCACGGCGGAACTGGCCGAGCAGTTGACCGGCTGGCTGCAAGACGGTCGCGATCTGAGCCTGCTGGTCGGCGGACCTGATGGTCTCGATTCCGCCTGCCGTGCCCAGGCCGACCGGTTGTGGTCGCTGTCACGGCTGACTCTGCCGCATCCGTTGGTCCGAGTGGTTGTTGCCGAACAGCTTTATCGGGCCTGGAGCCTATTGCGCAACCATCCTTATCACCGGGCCTGATATGCCAGCCGCTCGCATTTATCTGGCTTCCGCATCCCCTCGCCGCCGCGAATTGCTGCGCCAGATCGGTATCTCCTACCGCCTGCTGCCGGTCGTGGTGGACGAAACCCCCCGGTCCGATGAGCCGCCTTCCGGCTATGTCGCTCGGTTAGCGCTGGCTAAAGCGCGGGCTGGCGTGTCGGCGTTGGGCCGCCGCCGACTCCGCCCGGTGTTGGGCGCGGATACCGCAGTAGTGGTGGACGGTGCGATTCTCGGCAAGCCCGGTGATCGCGCCGAAGGATTGGCGATGCTGGCCCGCCTGTCTGGGCGCGAGCATCGGGTATTCAGTTCGGTGGCGCTGGTGACCCCGACGCGCGATGCGGTCAGAGTACAAGAGAGCCGGGTCCGATTTCGCGAGTTGACGCAGGCTGAATGTGCCGCCTATTGGGACAGCGGCGAGCCACTGGACAAAGCAGGCGGTTACGGCATCCAGGGCCGAGCGGCAGCGTTCGTCGCCGAGTTGCGCGGTAGCTATTCCGGGGTGATGGGATTACCGCTGTTCGAAACCGCCGAACTGCTGCAGGAGTTTGGCATTCCCCTCTGGCAAGCTTCCACTGCCTGACCGGGCTCGCGATCATATGGCCACACGCACTGAAGGGGGTACCGGTGACGAAATTCTCATCAACGTCACGCCCCGCGAAACCCGAGTCGCCGTCGTCGAGAACGGTGTTCTACAGGAAATCCTGATCGAGCGGGCCGGCAAGCGCGGCTTGGTCGGCAATATTTACAAGGGCCGAGTCTGTCGGGTGTTGCCGGGTATGGAAGCGGCGTTCGTGGATATCGGGCTGGAACGGGCTGCGTTCCTGCATGTATCCGACATTCGCTCCGAAACCCAGCCTGAAAATGGTTTTTTGGCTAATGGCGAGCGGGCGTTGGCCATCACCGAGCTGGTGCGCGAGGGTCAGGAGCTTGTGGTCCAAGTCATCAAGGATCCCATTGGCACCAAGGGCGCCCGGTTGACCACCCACGTTACCCTGCCGTCCCGGTTTCTGGTATTCCTGGCTGATTCCGAGGTAGCCGGTGTTTCGGTGAAGATCGACGGTGAGCGTGAACGGCAGCGGCTGAAGGAAGTCGTCAACGCGTTTCGCGCTGAATTCGGTGGTGGTTACATCGTTCGTACCGCTGCCGAAGGTGCCGAAACCTGGGCCTTGCGGGCCGACATGCAATTTTTGCAACGCTTGTGGAATTCCATTCGGGAGCGGATCGCACAAGCCAGTGGCATTGTCACCCTGTACGAGGATTTGCCGTTGGTGCTGCGGGCACTGCGAGATTTCGTCGGCGACAGCGTGGAGAAGGTTCGGATCGACTCGCGCGAAACCTGTCAACGCATGTTGGAATTCGCTGATAAGTTCGTGCCGGAGATGGTGCCGCGCCTGGAACACTATCCCGGCGAGCGACCAATTTTCGAGCTGTACGGGATCGAGGAGGAAATCCAGCGGGCGCTGGGCAAAAAGGTGCCGCTCAAATCCGGCGGCTACCTCATTGTCGATCAGACCGAAGCGATGGCCACCGTCGATGTCAACACCGGGGCCTACGTGGGGCATCGTAACCTCGAAGAGACTATTTTTAAGACCAATCTCGAAGCAGCGGCAGCTATTGCCCGGCAACTGCGGTTGCGTAATTTGGGCGGCATCATCATCCTCGATTTTATCGACATGGCCAACGAAGAGCACCGGCAAGCGGTGCTGAAGACCTTGGAGAAGCATCTGGAGAAAGATCGCGCCAAGAGTCACATCTCGCAGGTTTCGCCGCTGGGGTTGGTGGAAATGACGCGTAAGCGTACCCGCGAAAGCCTCGAGCAGATCTTGTGTGAGCCCTGTTCGCTGTGCGATGGTCGCGGCTCGATCAAAACCGCCGAAACGGTCTGCTATGAAATTTTCCGCGAGCTGTTGCGCGAGTCTCGCCAGTATTCGCCTCGCCAGTTTGTGGTTCTGGCGGCACCGGATGTGGTGGATGCGATGCTAGACCAGGAATCCAACAGCGTGGCGCAACTGGAAGCGTTTATCGGCATTCCCATCAAATTTCAGGCGGAATCGCTGTATACCCGGGAACAGTACGATGTGGTCTTGATGTGAGATGGCATCCCCAAAGCCGGCCGCGCCGGTTCCTGCGCGGGTTGCGCCGGCTGGCTTTGGCCCTACTGCTCCCATTTCTACTGTCGGCGGCATTCGTTCAGTGGTGGTTGCTGCCGCACCTCAATGATTACCGCGACGTGCTAGCGGGAGCATTGAGTGACTATTTACACCTATCGACCCAAATCGAAGACGTGGCAGCGGTTCGGGACGGCTGGCGGCTCGCCCTACGGTTGCGGGATATTCGTCTGAACGAGTCCGAGCGCAATGCCCTGGTGGCCCGCTTTTCCCAAGCTACGATCACCCTAGATCTGTGGCGTTCGCTGCGAAACCGCCGGCCGGTGTTAAGCCGCGTCCGATTGGAAGGGGCTAACCTCACGCTGGAGCAAGACGCGGATGGGACAATGCACCTGTTGGGCGATATCCGTAACGCTCAACAGGCTCATGGATCGCTGGAAATAGCGCGGTGGTTGTTCGCCTTGCCGCGTCTGGAAGTGGTCGGTGAACGCTTAGCGTTACAACGGCAGGGCGGAGTTTCCGTACAACTCTTGCATCCTTACCTGCAGTTGCAAACGATCCACGACGGCCAACGCCTGGATTTTACTGCCGAATTGCCGGCTGGCTCGGGTGCTCGACTCCAGCTTGTGGTAGAGCGCCAACAGGGCCAGAGCACCGGGCCAAAGTCAGGGCAAGGCACATTTCAATTTCGCGCCGATCAGTTGAATTTGGCGGACTGGCCATTATCCCCGATGTTCGGAGCCGGTCGAGCGGCTGTCGAGCTCAATGGGGATTGGCGAGACTGGCAGCCTTTCGGTTTGAAGGGGCGTTTCCGGTTGGAGGGAGCTGCGCTGAACGCGGAGCCGCGTTTCGCCCTGCTGAATGCCTGGTTGTCGCGGTCGCCCGCCGTCGAGGTGCAGTTTGACTGGTTGCAGCGGGAAAATGGCTGGCATCTCCAAGGCGGCGTCCGCTTGGGTGATGGCCAGAAGCAAGCCGTTGCGGCACCCACCTTCGATCTGACCCGGACAAGCGAGGGTTGGCGGGGCGAGGTACGCGAGCTAAAAGCCCAGGAGGGGTTGGCATGGACCGCGCCTTGGTTGAGCGAGCCGGCGCGACGCTGGTTGGTGCCGTTGGATCCGCGCGGCGAGCTGCCAGAAATCACGTTTTCGGCGCCGCCTGACCTCGCCGATTATACCGCGACGATACAGTTGCGCAGCGTGGCGTGCCGGCCTGTCCACGGGTTACCTGGCTTCGACAATGTGGCCGGAACCTTGGCGTTCGATTCCAATCATGGTCGGCTCGAACTGGATGGCCATCGCGTCCGGGTAGATACCGGCGGTTTACTGCGCGCCCCCTTCACGCTCGACGCGTTAACCGGTTCGATCGAGTGGCGGCGGGCCGGCGCCGAACTACAACTGGAAAGCAGCGGTTTGGCGCTTGCCAATGCGGATCTGAACGGTCGATTCCAGGGTACTGTCACCGTGCCCGATGTTGGCGAACCCTTATTGGATATACAAGGCCATTACTGGGATGTCCGCGTCGAACGAGCCCGACACTATTTGCCGGTGGCGGTGATTCCTCCCAAAGCGGTGGCCTGGCTGGATCGGGCACTGGTCGGGGGCCGGGTGACGGCCGGGGATGTAGTGTTTCGAGGGCCACCCGCCCGCTTTCCTTTTGATCGCGGTGAGGGATTGTTCGAAACCCGATTTCGGGTGGAGGGTGCAGCGGTGGATTACATGCCCGGCTGGCCCCGGCTGGAACAGGGTCGAGTCAGCGTAGTGTTCCGCAATCGCGGATTACAGGTGGAAGCCGACTCAGGACGGGTCCTTGATGGCGATGTCGAGGATCTCTCGGCCCGAATCGACGATTTGAGCAAAGCGGTCGTCGAGATCAGGGGCCGCGCTAAAGGTGCTGGCGCCAGTATGTGGCGCACTTTGGAAGACAGCCCGGCGGGCCAAGTATTAGGAGAAGATTTGCCCAACTTGCAAATCGAAGGCACCAACACGCTTGATCTAGAGCTGACTATTCCATTGGACCCCCGTCCCAATCAAGTGCGGGGCCGGGTCGGATTACTGGGGAATAATGTGAGCCTGCCGGCTTGGAATATCGAGCTTGGCCGCTTGCGTGGCGAGGTGCGGTTCACCGAGTCCGATCTGAATGCCAACAACGTGCAGGCCTTGCTGCGTGGCGGGCCGATCCGGCTCGACCTGAATTTGGCGGGCCGAACAGGGCGACGCGAACTGCAAGCACGATTGCGAGGTCGCTTGGGTATACGAGCCTTGCTGGGAGCGCCGGCAGTGGCACTGGAGCCGTATTTCGGTGGCAAGAGCACTTGGGAGGCGGTACTGACAACCCCAGCACATCTTCGCGAGCAACGGAACGTGCCGCCCTTTACGTTGGATCTCCATTCGGATTTGCGCGGCGTGGCGGTCCGATTGCCAGCCCCGCTGGGCAAAGCCGCCGGCGAGGCTCGCCCACTCAAGATCGGTTTGCGCCCCACCCCGGAAGGATCGAGCGTGGATATAGCGTTGGAATATGGCTCGACCGTGCGGGCAGCGTTGGAACTGAGCGATTTTTTGCGCCAGCCTCGATTCAAGCGTGGCGAACTGCGAGTTAACGCCGGGGCGGCGAATTTGCCGGATGGGCCGGGGCTGGTCGTGGTCGCCAATCTACCGCGCTGGAGTCCAAGCGGTTGGCCGACGGTGGGGAATGGAAGCGATGTACCGGCCAAAGGCCGTACGATATCGACCACTAACTCCGAATCAGGAGTCACTGGACCCGAATGGATCGTGCGGAGTGTCGAAGCCCAAATCGACGAGTTGGTGATCGGGGGGCGGTCTTTCGCCGGGGTCGAATTGAAGGCCAACCGTCAGGAAAGTGAAACGCAAATCGAGTGCGAGAGTAAGGGGCTTGCCGGTCGGGTGACCGTGCCGGATCAGCCCACATCACAGCGGCCGGTGAACATCGCCCTGCAGCGGTTGCATGTCGGACCGCCGGTCGATGGGGCCGAGCGCGCGCCTTTCGCCGGCGCGGACCCGCGCCGATTGCCACCGCTGGCATTGACCGTGGCCGATTTGCGCATCAACGAGGCGACGCTGGGCCAATTGCGTTTGACCGCCACGCCGATCGCCGATGGCATTCGCCTGACTGACATCGAATTGAATTCCAAGCCACAGCGAATCGATGCCAGCGGCGAATGGCGGTGGGTTGGCGGTGGCCAGGTTTCCCGGCTGGCGGCCACCTTGCACAGCCAGTCCCTAGAGGGAACGCTAGCCGCCTTTGGTTATCCAGACAGCGGCGTGGAGCGGGGTGAAACCCGGGCGGATTTGGCGATCACCTGGGGCGCGGCCTTGCCCGATTTTGCCTTGGAGCGATTGGATGGCACCCTGAAGTTCCAGGTTGGTCCTGGTCAGTTGCGCGATATCAATCCCGGCTTGGGGCGGATGATCGGGATGTTGAGCGTGCGGAGCCTGACACGCCGGCTCAGCTTCGATTTCAGCGACTTGTTCCAGGCAGGGATGGGGTTCGACCGGATTTCGGGCGATTTTACCTTCAAGCGTGGACAAGCCTATACCGATAATATGCTGATCGAAGCGCCGGCAGCGCGGATTGAAATCCAGGGCCGGACCGGGTTGCGAACGCGTGATTATGATCAGACCATCACGGTTATCCCACAATTTGGCGGGACGTTGCCGGTAGCGGGGGCGATTGCCGGAGGGCCGGTGGTCGGCGCGGCGGTGTTCGTCGCCGAACGCTTACTGCAAAAAGATATCGAGCGGGCCACCCGCTATCGTTATAGCCTGAAAGGCTCATGGGACGATCCGGTCATGGAGTATTTGCAAGACTCATCCACTCCAACGCGGGCAAAGGGATTCGCGAGCGACAACTGAGCGAGGTAAACGATATGTCGATCCTAGCTGCTATCCAGATGGTTTCCGGCCCTAACATCGCCGAGAATTTAGCGGTCGCCGCTGAGCTACTGGCCCAAGCCGCCGCCGAGGGGGCGCGATTGGCCGTTCTACCGGAAAATTTTGCCCTGATGGGGCGCGGAGAAGGCGACAAGGTGGTGGTGCGGGAAACCGAAGGCGAGGGCCCGATTCAGGCGTTTCTCGCCGAGCAGGCCAGCCGGCATCGGCTGTGGCTGGTCGGTGGCACGATTCCGCTGCGGACCGCCAGCGATGAAAGGCGGGTGCGCGCTGCCTGCTTGTTGTTCGACGACCGGGGCCAGCAAGTCGCCCGTTACGACAAGGTCCATTTGTTCGATGTACAAGTCGTCGGCAGCGCGGAGCGCTACGCCGAATCGGACACCATCGAGCCTGGCGATCGTTACGTCGTCGCGAACACACCACTGGGTCGGCTTGGGTTGGCGGTGTGTTACGACCTGCGTTTTCCAGAGCAGTTTCGCGCCCTGGTGGACCGGGGCATGGAGATCTTGGTGTTGCCGGCGGCTTTTACCGCCGCCACCGGCCGGGCGCATTGGGAGACGTTGCTCCGGGCGCGGGCCATTGAAAATCAGTGCTATGTCGTGGCTTCGGCGCAAGGTGGTCAGCACGCCAACGGTCGGGAAACGCACGGCGACAGTTTAATTATCGATCCCTGGGGCGAGATCCTCCGCCGGCTGCCGCAGGGAGCCGGTGTAGTGCTGGCCGAGTTCGAGCGAGAGCGATTGGAAAAGATTCGGAGGCAATTTCCGGCCCTGCAACATCGAGTGCAGGGCGGGTTTGAAAGCTAACGATCCTACACGTTTCTGACCAATCATCAGTGTCCCTTGGTTGGATCGAGCTGCGCGGTCGCCTCGGTAACGGTTTCGTAGAGATGGGGGGTTAGGTCGTGTTCGCGCAGCGCATCGCCCAGCCGTGCGCGCAGGAACGCGCTAGTGGTGTAGCGAGTCACGCCGATGTAATAGCGTTGGACGACATCGCTGACCATATCCATATAAAGCTGCAATAATTCCGGTACGATCGAGAAATTGTCGTAATTGACGATGGCGAAAACCTTCTTGCCCAGCGGTTCGAGCTTACCTGCGACCGCCGTCCGAATCCGCTCGATATCTTCCGGGCCGCGTACCGCCAAACCTTCGAAATTCAGGAAGAATAAGTTCTTCGCCGGATCGTAGGAGAGCCGCTCGTCAAGCGGTCGCAGCAACAGCAGATCGCGCAAGCCGATCGGCCCGTCGCTGAAGATGCGTTGGTCCATCAGCTTGAGTTGGGGGCTGATGCGAGGTCGAAACGTCATGCGCGCCAGTACGTCCCGCTCCAGATCGACACCGGGTGCAATCTCGGTCAGCTCCGGTCCGTCGGCGGTCAAGCGGAACACCGCTCGCTCGGTGATGTATAGCACCGGTTGTTTGCGCTGGCTCGCAACCACCCCGCTGAAAGTACGCTGCTCGACTTCCTCGACGAACTTCGGCGTCTCGCCCTCATGCACGATCCGCAGTTGCCCCTGTTCCACCGCTATTTCCAGCTTGCCGGCGGTGAAGGTTCCGGTGAAAACCACCTTGCGGGAATTCTGGCTGATGTTGATGAAACCGCCGGCGCCGGCGATGCGCGTCCCGAACTTTGAAACATTCAGATTGCCTTGCTGATCCACTTGGGCTAATCCGAGAAACGCGAGATCCAGACCGCCACCATCGTAAAAATCAAACTGATTAGGCTGATCGATGATCGCCTGCACGTTGGTGGATGCACCGAAATCCAGTCCGCCAGCAGGAATGCCACCGACTACGCCCGGCTCAGCGGTGAGGGTGAGTAAGTCGATGATTTTTTCCTCGGCGGCGATGTTGGCGATGCTTTCCGGCATCCCAATGCCCAGGTTCACGATGGCGTTCGCGGTCAGTTCCATCGCCGCTCGCCGGGCGATGATCTTGCGCTCGCTCATCGGGATCGGTGGAATCGAGGCCAGTGGTACCTTGATTTCGCCGGAAAAAGCGGGATTGTAGGGTGTGGCGAAGGTCTGCCAGTGGTGTTCGGGCGGCGCGATCACGATACAGTCCACTAGAATGCCCGGTACTCGCACGTCCTTCGGGCGCAAAATGCCGCGCTCGGCCACTCGTTCCACCTGGGCGATGACGATGCCGCCCGAGTTGCGCACCGCCATGGCGATGGCTTGCGATTCCAGCGTTAGCGCTTCCTTTTCCATGGTCAGGTTGCCGTCGATGTCGGCGGTGGTAGCGCGGATGATGCCGACCTGGATCGGAAACGCCTTGTAGAACAGGTATTCGTGACCGCCGATGGTCATCACCTCCACGAGGTCGTCGCGGGTGATGGTGTTGAGTTTGCCCCCGCCGTGGCGGGGATCGACGAAGGTACCCAGCCCGACGCGGGTCAACGTGCCCGGCTTGCCGGCCGCGATGTCGCGGTACAGATGGGTGATAACGCCCTGCGGTAGGTTGTAGGCTTCGATTTTGTTCGCTACCGCCAACGCTTGCAGTTTTGGCACCAATCCCCAGTGGCCACCGACAACTCGCTTGACCAGGCCCTCGTGTCCCAGATGATTGAGCCCGCGTTGTTTGCCGTCGCCTTGGCCGGCGGCATAGACCAAGGTGAGGTCGCGTGGTTTGTCCAGTGGTGCGTTCGGGTCATTCTCGGGTGCGAGATACAGTTCTTCCAGCGCGCAGGCGATATCCTCGGCAAAGCCGGTGCCAACGAAGCCGCTGGTGGCGATGGTGTCACCGGTACGGATCAGGCTCACCGCCTCGCGAGCGCTGACGACTTTACCGCGTTCGGGAATACGGAGTGAAGCGAGCAGGGGGTGCAGCATGTACGGTCTCTCCTTGGGTGGAGCGAGGCGCGGCGACCGCGCCTCGCGGCAGGCAGGATCAGTAAATCCCGGTCAAGTAGTAGAAAGCAATCACCACAAACACCGCACTGGTCTTGATGACGGTGACCGCGAAGATGTCCTTGTAAGATTGTTTATGGGTGAGACCGGTGACTGCCAGGAGGGTAATGACAGCGCCATTGTGAGGCAATGTGTCCATGCCGCCGCTTGCCATCGAAGCGACCCGGTGGAGTACTTCCAACGGAATGCCGGCAGTGTTGGCAACCTCGATGAAGTGATTAGCCATGGTGGCGAGCGCGATGCTCATCCCGCCCGAAGCGGAACCGGTGATGCCGGCCAGGGTGGTGACGGTGATCGCTTCGTTGACCAGTGGATTAGGGATCGCTCGTAGCGCATCGGCTACGACCAGAAAGCCGGGCAGCGAGGCGATGACCCCGCCGAAGCCGTATTCCGAGGCAGTATTCATCGAAGCCAGCAACGATCCAGCCACCGCCGATTTAGCACCTTCGGCAAATTTTTTCTGGATCGGTCCCCAAGCGGTCACCACTACGAACAGAATCCCACTCAGTAACGCCGCTTCAACTGCCCAGATCGCGGCAACTTTAGGGATTTCGAACGGTACTGGCTTCGCGCCGATTCCGGTCATGGTCAACTCGTAGGATTTGCCGTACAGCGTGGGCACCAGTTCGGTAAAAACGTAGTTGAGGATACCGACTAAGAAAAGCGGGGTGATAGCGAGGATGGGGTTGGGTAGCTTCTCATGGGTGAACGGTTCCGGCTCGTTGATCAGATTGGTCCCATAATCCTCACCAGCAGCGTGCGCACGGCGGCGGCACGATTCGAGATAAAGCATCCCGACGGTGAAAATGAAGATCGCGCCGACCACACCGAGCCAAGGCGCGGCCCAAGTGGTGGTCTTGAAAAAAGCGGTTGGGATGATGTTTTGGATCTGCGGGGTACCGGGCAGCGAATCCATGGTGAACGTGAATGCGCCCAGCGCGATCGTACCCGGGATCAGCCGCTTCGGGATATGGGTCTGCCGGAACAGCTCCGCCGCGAACGGATACACCGCGAACACGACCACGAACAGCGAAACGCCGCCATAGGTCAGGATTGCGCAGACCACCACGATGGACAGCATCGCCCGCTGGTGACCGATGGCGTCCACCACCGCCGAAACGATGGATTTCGAGTAACCGGACAGCTCGATCACTTTGCCGAACACCGCTCCGAGCATGAACACCGGAAAATACAGCTTGACGAAATTGACCATCTTGTCCATGAAAACACCGAGATACATCGGCGCGACTAGGGTCGGATCGGTCAACAGTACTGCTAGCAAGGCCGCCACAGGCGCGAACAGCACTACGCTGTGGCCTTTGTAGGCGACGTACATTAACAGGACGAGCGCCCCGAGAACGATCAGGAAACTCATTTGGATTGCCCTCTTGGTGGATATCGTTGTATAAAATGTCGAAATCTCAACTAGTTATTCTGATTTCCAGTCCGGCGGTTTCTGAGTCGAGCTCCAAATTCCGGCAGGATCGGGGAATGACGAGCGACCAGCGAAATCCGACCCCTTCACTATAGTTATGATTGATGTATGTGAAAATTCGCCAAAAGAATAAAATTTCTGTGCTGAAATGCACAGAATAGTGAATCGGTGCCGCGATGTAAGAGGAGGTAGGCGAGTGAAACGGGAAATCGATTGGAACGATTTGCGTTATTTTCTAGCGGTGGCGCGTCTGGGTCGGCTCAGCCCAGCCGCCCGGCGCCTGCAGGTCGAGCACAGCACGGTATCCCGCCGGATTGATGCACTGGAGCGGACGATGGGCACGCGGTTGTTTGACCGCCACCGCGACGGCTTGGTATTGACCGAAGCCGGTCATGCTTTGTTACCCATGGCGGAACAGGTAGAGGCGACGGTCGCGGTCGTGTCGGAAGAGCTATCGGGTCAGGATCTATCGATTAATGGAGAAGTCCGTCTCGCTACGCCCGAGGGCCTAGCGGTGTCCTTCCTGACCTCCAAACTCAAGCCGCTGCTCGATGAGTATCCCCGTTTGACCGTGGAGTTACTGGCCCTGCCCCGCTTGGCGAATCTGGCCAGCCGCGAAGCGGATTTGGCCATCACGCTTGAACCACCGCGCCGTGGTCCCTACGTGGTGACTCGCTGGACCGATTTCACCTACTTTCTCTATGGGGCTAAGGATTATCTGGCCGCGCATGCGCCCATTGTCGCGCGGGCCGACCTGGCTCGATATCCCTTCATCGCCTATATCGACGACTACTTGCTGATTCCAGAGTTGCGGTTTCTCGAAAAGCTCTGTGATACGCCGAATCTGCGGTTTAGCAGCACGAGCATGCTGGCGCACAAGGAGGCGGTGCTGTCAGGCGTCGGGCTGGCGGTGCTGGTGTCCTATATCGGCGCCAGCGATTCGCGACTGGTCAAAGTACTGCCCGACGAGGCTCGGTTTCGGCACACGTTTTGGCTAGCCGCGCACGCGGACCGCTTGCGGTTGAAGCGGGTGCGGGTCGTCTGGGATTATCTGGTCGCGTTGATTGGTACCCACCGCAAACTGTTTCTCGACGGCGAGCCATGAGCAGCGCGCAGCCGGTTTCGGCTATTCCTCTCCTGAATCCAGTTGTTCAACCAGGGCTTCCCGCAAGGCGGCGTATTTTTGCGGGTCTTGCAGGAGCCGGTTCTCGCGGTCGGTCACGAAGAACGCGTCCTCCGCCCGGGCGCCGATGGTGGCGATCTTGGCGTTGTGCAATTGCACCCCGCACTTCATGAACGCCTGCCCGACCCGACACAATAGGCCGGGCCGGTCCCAGGACACCAGTTCCACCACTGTGCGGCCATTGGCGATATCCTCGCGGAACGAAACCCAGGTGGGGATCTGAAAGGCTTTTTGAATGCGCGAGATGTGCCGGCTGGGTAGCAGCGGAATAGCATCGGGTCGGTTGAGGTAATCCAGGAGCGCGGTGACGATTTGCTTGATTCGTGTCCGATCTTGAATGAGCGCGCCGGAATCCTCCAGCACTGTGAAGCTGTCCAGGGTATAGCCGTTGTGGCCAGTGATGATTCGAGCATCCAGGATCGTTAATCCCAGTTGATCGAGGATCGAGGTGATCAGGGCAAATAAATTGTCCTGGTCGCGGGTGTAGATGAAAACCTCGGTGCCGCCCCGGCTTGGATCGTCGCGGGCCATGACCAGGGGGCGTGGATGATGGCCTTTCTTCAGGATCGCGCGGGTGTGCCAGGCAATTTCGTCGGCGGAGTGACGTAAGAAATAGTCATCGCCGAAGCTTTCCCAAACCCGGTCAATGCGTTCCCCTTCAATTTTGGTGACCTTTAACCGCTCGCGTGCTTGTGTCTGAAGTTCGCGGATGCGCTCGTCCTTGTCGATCGGGTTGTCCAAGCCACGCCGCAGCGCCCGGCGGGTCGCCTCGTACAACTGCCAGAGCAGGGAAGCCCGCCAGGTGTTCCACAGCTTGGGGTTGGTGGCGCGAATATCAGCAACCGTCAGCAGGTACAAATAGTCAAGGTGCATCTGATCGCCCATGCGCCGGGCAAAATCGTGGATCACCTCGGGATCGTGGATGTCTTTTTTCTGTGCGGTCAATGACAGGGTCAGATGGTTGCGCACCAGCCAGGATACCAGGCGGGTATCGAAGGAACTCAGGCTGTGCTGAAGGCAAAACCGTTCGACATCTTGGGCGCCCAGCACCGAGTGATCGCCGCCGCGTCCCTTGGCGATGTCGTGGTACAGGCCAGCGATATACAGTAGCTCCGGCTTGGGTAACCCATCCATGATGGCTGTGCAACGCGGCAGTTCTTGGGCGAACTGAGGTAGGAAAAAGCGACGCAGGTTGCGGACCACGAACAGGATGTGCTGGTCCACGGTATAAGCGTGGAACAAATCGTACTGCATCCGGCCGTTGATGAGGCCAAATTCCGGTAGATAAGCGGGCAATACGCCATAGGCGTTCATCAATCGCAGTTGCTGAGAGACGCCGTAGGGCTGGCGCAGGATTTCCATGAACAAGCTGCGCGGCCGCATGTCCTTGCGGAATTTTTCGTCGATCAGGGGACGATGCTCGCGGATCAAGCGGATAGTACTGGCGCGGATGCCCTTGATTTCCGGGTGTTGCTGCAAGACCAGGAAGATTTCCAGCAGGGCGAACGGATAGCGCAGAAAAATGTTCGGCCGCACCACCTCCAGATAGCCTCGGCGAACCTGGAAGCGGCGGTTGAGGGGCTGGGGCTCGTCGGAATCCTCGACCAACAGAATCGCTTCCCCGAACAGTTGCAGCAGCATTTCGTTCAGCCGACTTAAGGCGTTGACAATCCGGTAGTAGCGCTGCATGAACTGTTCGACCCCCAGGTTGTAATCCTGGTCCCGATAGCCGAATTGCTGGGCGATACGCCGCTGGTGCTCGAACAGCAGGGTGTCCTCGCGACGACCGGTCAGAACATGCAGGGCGAAGCGGACCTGCCAGAGAAAATCACGGCACTCGATCAACTCATCATATTCGCTCGGGCTCAGAAAGCCGTGGCTAACCAGTTCGTGCAAGGTGCTGGTGCCAAAATGCCGCTTGGCGACCCAACTGATCATTTGCAAGTCGCGCAAGCCGCCGGGGCTGTCCTTGATGTTCGGCTCCAGGTTAAAGGCTGTTTCGTTGTATTTGTGGCAGCGTGCGCAGCGTTCTTTTTGTTTGCTTTCGAAAAACGCGCTGTCCGGCCAGATTCGGTCGGGGCCGGTCATGGTCCGCATCCGCTTGAACAGGTCCGACGGGCCGATCAGCAAGCGGGCTTCCATCAGGCTGGTGGCGACTGTAATGTCGGCGGCGCCCTCGCGGGCACAATCCTCAACCGTGCGTACGCTATGTCCGACTTCCAGACCGATGTCCCACAGGAAGGTCAGAAAGCTTTCCAGACTGGAACGGCGGGCATCGAGCGCCTCATCGCCCAGCAGGATCATAATGTCTACGTCGGAGCCGGGGTGCAGTTCGCCACGGCCGTAACCGCCCACTGCCACCAGAGCGAGATCGGGTGCGTCTACGCTGAAATATCGGTGCCAAGCGTGCCGGAGCAGTTCGTCCATCAACCGGGCGCGGGCTGGGACCAGCTCATAGGCAGGAACTCCGTCCTGAAACAGCGCCTTGAGCCGGTTATCGCTTTGCTTGAGCAGAGTGCGGAATGAGAGGATCGGGTTGGTCCCCGTCGCTAGTTCACGCTCGAAAGCGATCTCGTCGAATACGTCGATTCCGTTTTGCGGAGCATCGTCCCGTGGAAAATTGACAGGCAACGAGGCTGCCGGAAAAACAATAGGGGATGGGGTCGCGATTTCAGAAGCGGCCATGCGGTTCTCCGGGGCAGGCGAAATCGGCGTTAGAGCGTGGCGCCGGGGCTGAGGGTCAAAATCTCGTGGCCGGTGTCGGTGACCAGCACGGTATGTTCCCACTGAGCGGAAATGGAATGATCCTTGGTGACCACGGTCCAACCGTCGGACAGGAGTTTGATGTGTCGCTTGCCGGCATTGATCATCGGTTCGACGGTGAAGGTCATACCGGGCACGAGCTCAATGCCGGTATCAGGATCGCCGTAGTGGAGGATTTGTGGCTCCTCGTGAAATTCCCGGCCGATGCCGTGACCGCAGTATTCACGCACCACGGAGCAATGTTGGGCCTCGGCGTGTTGCTGAATGGCGTGGCCGATATCGCCGAGACGGATGCCGGGCCGCACCATGCGGATGCCGATGCACAGGCATTCATAGGCGATGCGGCTGACGCGTTGCGCGATAATCGGTGGCGTACCAACCTGGAACATTCGGCTGGTGTCGCCGTGATAGCCGTCCTTGATCACGGTGATGTCGATGTTGAGCACGTCGCCTTTTTTCAGCTTTTTGGGCCCGGGTATGCCATGGCACACCACATGGTTGACTGAGGTGCAAATCGATTTGGGGAATCCGCGATAGTTCAGCGGGGCGGGAATGACGCCCTGCGTGTTGACCATGTAATCGTGGCAAATCGCATTCAGCTCTTCCGTGGTAACGCCTTCGCGCACATGAGGGCCGATCATGTCGAGCACTTCGGAGGCCAGTCGGCCAGCCACCCGCATTTTTTCGATTTCGTCGTGGGTCTTCCGAGTAATGCTCTTCAACTGATGGGTTCTTTGAAACATGATTTTCAAGCCGAGCGCGTGGCAACGATGATGGGAGAACAGTGTTCGGGAGGCACGTCTCAGGGTGGGACAATGTCCGTAGACAGCGGTTCAATTGGTTTTCCCAAACAATCCATGTTATAAAGCGCGCGCCTCAATGGCAAACTTTCCCAAATGTTTTTCAATTTCGCACATCCGCCGGCACAGGTGACCGGGTGCCCCCGAAGGGTCGTCGCCTGGGGCGGATGGAGGCTTAACCCTAATTCCTGATTGGAGAATACTCGGCAATGGCGACTATTTCCATGCGCCAGATGCTGGAGGCCGGCGTCCATTTCGGCCACCAGACTCGTTACTGGAATCCCAAGATGGCCCCGTATATCTTCGGGGCGCGCAGCAAAATACACATCATCAACCTGGAAAAAACCCTGCCACTGTACCTCGACGCGCTGAATTATGTCGGCAAGATGGCGTCCAAGGGCGGCAAGGTACTGTTCGTGGGAACCAAGCGTTCCGCCCGCGAGGCCACGGCCGAAGCGGCGATTCGCGCTGGCATGCCCTACGTCAACCACCGCTGGTTGGGCGGCATGCTGACCAATTTTAAAACCGTTCGGCAGTCGATTAAACGGCTCAAGGAACTGGAACTGATGGCCCAGGACGGCACGTTTGACCGGCTGGCCAAGAAGGAAGTGATCGGCCTGCGGCGGGAGATGGATAAACTGGAGCGTAGCTTGGGCGGCATCAAGGATATGGCCAGCCTGCCCGATGCGTTGTTCGTGATCGATGTCGGTCACGAACGGATCGCCGTGCAGGAAGCGAACAAACTGGGGATTCCCGTGCTCGGCGTGGTGGACACCAACAATTCCCCCGACGGTGTGAGCTACGTCATCCCAGGCAACGACGACGCCATTCGCGCCATCCAATTGTACGTCGGCGGCGCGGCCGAGGCGGTGCAGGAAGGCCGCGCTCTGCTGGTATCGGGTCGTGGCGCCGAGGAAGAGTTCGTCGAAATCCCAGAGGAGTCGCTGTCCGCCGAAGGCGGCACCTGAATCCTGTCGCGGATCGGTCAAAAAGGCTCGCTTGCTCAGACTGGCGAGCCTTAATAATTGACAGGATCTGGCATTCAGCCGGATTTCATCTATCGATTGGTATTTTGTTTCGGTTTTGTTTAGAGGTACACAAGCATGGCGGAAATCACGGCGGCACTCGTCAAGGAACTGCGCGAACGCACCAGTTCGGGGATGATGGAGTGCAAGAGGGCCCTGCAGGAAACCGGTGGGGATATCGAGGCGGCGGTCGAATTGATGCGCAAGGCCGGTCAAGCCAAGGCCGACAAGAAAGCCAGTCGCATCGCCGCCGAGGGCTTGATCGCGATCAAGCAGGCGGTCGGTGCGGCCGCCATGGTCGAAATCAACTGTGAAACCGATTTCGTCACCAAGAACGACGATTTCCGGGCGTTCGTCGATGCGGTGGCCGAAACTGTAGTCGGCAGCGATCTGGCCGATCTTGAGGCGTTGCTGGCGGCGCCCATGGCCAACGGCCAAAGTGTCGAGCAGAACCGGCGCGAGTGTATCGCCAAGATCGGTGAAAACATCAACGTCCGGCGCTTTGCCCGACTGGCCAGCGCTGGGAATGTGTTGGGCTGTTACCTGCACGGCACCCGTATCGGTGTGTTGGTCGAATTAGAGGGTGGCGATGCCGACCTGGCCAAGGATATCGCCATGCATGTGGCCGCCAGCCGACCTCTGTGCATCAGCGAGGATCAAGTGCCGGCCGATTTGATCGCCAAGGAAAAGGAGATTTACGCGGCTCAGGCCGAGGACGAAGCCAAGGGCAAACCGGCTCATGTCGTCGAAAAGATCATTGGGAAAATCGTAGAAGGCAAGCTGCGCAAGTACCTGGAGTCAGTGACTCTGCAGGGCCAACCCTTCGTCAAGGATCCCGACCAAACCGTTGGACAGTTGCTCGGTGCCCGCAAGGCCAGGGTTGTCCGCTTCGAGCGCTTTGAGCTTGGCGAAGGTATCGAGAAGAAAGCCGATAATTTTGCCGCCGAGGTGATGGCGCAAGCGCGCGGCAACTAAGCCACGAACCACGGGTCGTTCTATCCGACTCCGGCACCTGCCGTCCTTCCCAGCGATACAGTACAATCCCACTCGTCTTCGACCTCTACGATTGCGCCGATGCTTATGCAGGATTTCAGACCGGTGTTCAAGCGGATTCTCCTCAAGCTCAGTGGTGAGGCCCTGATGGGCGAGGGCGAGTATGGCATCGATACCGGCGTGCTGGCTCGCGTCGCCGGTGAGGTGCGGGAGTTGCGCCGGCTCGGGGTCGAAGTGGGTATGGTGATCGGGGGCGGCAACCTGTTTCGCGGCGAAGGCTTAGCCAAGGCCGGTATGGACCGCGTCACTGCCGACCATATGGGCATGCTGGCAACTGTGATGAATTCGCTGGCGATGCAGGACACCCTGGAGCGGTTGGGCGTGTTCACTCGAGTGATGTCGGCGGTCCGCGTTAATCAGGTTTGCGAGGATTACATCCGCCGTCGCGCCATTCGCCATCTGGAAAAAGGCCGGGTCGTCATTTTCGCCGCCGGTACCGGTAACCCGTTTTTCACCACTGATTCCGCCGCCAGCCTGCGCGCGATCGAGATCGGGGCCGATGTGATGCTGAAGGCGACCAAAGTGGATGGCGTCTATTCGGCCGATCCCTTCAAGGAGCCGACGGCGACGCGGTACGAGCGGCTCACCTACGACGAGGCGCTGGCGCGCAAGCTCCAGGTGATGGACGCCACGGCCATCGTGATGTGCCGTGAACATGACATACCGTTGAAAGTTTTCAACATTAACCGCCACGGCGACTTGGTGCGGATCGTGTGCGGTGGGAATCTGGGTACCTCCGTGGTACGGGAATGACGACCATGATCGACGACCTCAAAAAAGAAGCGACGGGCCGGATGGTGAAAAGTGTCGATAACCTCAAGCAAGAGTTAACGAAGTTGCGCACGGGACGGGCGCACGCCAGCCTGCTGGATCACGTCACGGTCAGTTATTACGGTTCCGACGTGCCCCTCAACCAAGTAGCTTCGGTCGGTGTGGCTGACGCTCGCACTCTATTGGTGACGCCCTGGGAAAAAAATATGGTCGGACCGATCGAGAAAGCGATTTTGAAGTCCGATTTGGGGCTGAATCCGGCTTCCGCCGGCACGACGATCCGTGTGCCGTTGCCACCGCTGACCGAAGAACGTCGCCGCGATCTGGTCAAGGTCGTCCGGCATGAGGGTGAGGGCGCCAAGGTGGCGATCCGCAACATCCGTCGCGATGCTAATAACCAGCTCAAGGCTTTGCTCAAGGACAAGAAGATCACCGAAGACGCCGAGCGACAGACTCAGGACGAAATCCAAAAATTCACCGACCGTCACATCCAGGACGTGGACAAGGTGCTGGCGGCCAAGGAAGCCGAGTTGATGGAAATCTGAATTGCACCGACGCCCGTCGTTGCAATACAGTTTCGGATAAGGATGTTCCCAGATGTCGGTTGATGCCACGGACTCGTTGCCGTCGCGCGACAACATGCCCCGCCATGTGGCCATCGTCATGGACGGCAACGGCCGCTGGGCGCAGCAACGATCCCTGCCGCGCACGGCGGGCCATCGGGAAGGCGCCAAGGCGGTGCGCCGGATTGTGCAGGCCTGCGGCGAGTGGGGTATCGAGGTGCTGACTCTGTTCGCCTTTAGCAGCGAGAATTGGCGTCGGCCGCGTCGGGAAGTCGAAATGTTGATGAGTCTGTTTCTCACCACCCTGCGCGGCGAGATTCGCCGTCTGGACAATGCCAATATTCGACTGCGCTTTATCGGCGATTCCGGTGCCTTCTCGCCGACCTTGCAGGACTATATCACCAAGGCTCAGCGGCGAACCGCCGAGAATACCGGCATGACTCTGGTAATTGCCGCCAACTACGGCGGGCGGTGGGACATCGCGCGGGCAGCATGCTGCGTGGCCGAGGAGGTCGCGGCCGGTCGCTTGCAACCGGGAGAGATCTCGCCCGACATCCTGCATCGCTTTACTTGTCTGGCTGATTTACCGGAGCCGGATCTGTTCATTCGCACCGCTGGCGAGCAGCGGATCAGTAATTTCTTGCTTTGGCAGTTAGCGTACACCGAGCTGTATTTCACTGACCGGTTGTGGCCGGATTTCGACGCCGATGATCTAGCGGTGGCTTGCGCGGCGTTTGCCGCTCGGCAGCGGCGTTTCGGTTTGACCGGCGAACAGATCGTGGAAGGCGGCCATGCTTAAGCAACGCATCCTGACCGCTTCTGTCCTGGCGATCGTGGTGGTATGGGTGGTTTTGAAGTTGCCGGTCGCCGGTTTCAGCTTGGCGCTGCTGGCAGTGATTCTACCCGCCGCGTGGGAATGGGCGCGGTTGGCGGGGCTCGGCGGGACCCGCGATCGGTTGCTGTACGGCGGTGCGGTGCTGCTTGCGATCGCGGCGTTCTGGCCGCTAGCTGGACGCAGTGGGTTCGTCGCTGGATTGCTGATCGCCGTCGTTGCATGCTGGTGCTACGCGGTGGTCTGGATGTGGCGGTATGCGGGTCGCCCGGACCACAGTGATCGGACCATGACGGTGGCAATGGCCGGGATAGTAGTGCTGGTGGCGCCCTGGGTGGCACTGGTGGCACTGCGCGGCGAATATGGAGCGAAGTACGTATTGTTCCTGCTACTGTTGATTTGGGCGGCCGACATTGGCGCTTATTTCGCTGGACGCCGCTGGGGGCGACGCAAGCTGGCGCCCGCCATCAGTCCTGGTAAAACCTGGGAGGGAGCGCTAGGGGGTGGAGTCGCTACCTTGGCTTTCTCTCTTGCGGGTGCGGTGGTCTTAGGTGTGGGCGATCATTGGCCTTGGTTTGCGGTGGTCTGCATGATCACCATGGGCTTTTCCATCGTTGGGGATCTGTTCGAGAGCATGATGAAGCGGCAGCGCGGGTTGAAAGACAGCGGTTCGCTGCTTCCCGGCCATGGTGGCGTGCTGGATCGAGTGGACAGCCTGACCGCCGCTGCTCCGGTTTTTCTGCTCGGTTTGTACGGGATGCGGGGATGAGCGAGCAAGTCGGTGTCGCGATTCTGGGTTCGACCGGCTCAATCGGGGTCAGTACCCTCGACGTGTTGCGACACCATACCGACCGGTTCCGGGTCGTGGCGTTGACTGCCAACCGGGATGTCGAGAACCTATTCCAGCAGTGCCTAATTCACAAGCCCCTGTTCGCCGCGATGGCCGATCCCCGAGCTGCCGAACGCTTGCAGGATCGGCTGCGGATCGACGGTCGGTCGGTCGAGGTTCTGGCCGGCATGGCGGGCTTGGAACAAGTCGCGGCGCTGCCCGAAGTCGATCACGTCATGGCGGCTATCGTTGGAGCTGCCGGCCTACTGCCGACGCTGGCGGCGGCTCAGGCCGGCAAACGGATTCTGCTGGCTAACAAGGAAGCGCTGGTCATGGCCGGGCCGCTGTTCATGGCGGCGGTGCGCCAAGGAGGGGCGGAATTGCTGCCGATCGATAGCGAGCACAACGCAATCTTTCAGTGCCTACCATCGGGATTCGTGACCCGTGGGCTCGATGGAGCCGGCGTGCGCCGGATATTGCTGACCGGTTCCGGTGGACCCTTCCGCCTTGCGCCGCTGGATCAACTGCCGGATGCTACTCCCGAACAGGCGTGCGCTCACCCGAACTGGCGCATGGGTCGCAAGATCTCGGTTGATTCGGCCACGATGATGAACAAAGGCTTGGAGGTTATCGAGGCCCGATGGTTGTTTGATGCTCGGCCCGAGCGGATCGAAGTCGTGGTGCATCCTCAGAGTGTGATTCACTCGATGGTCGAATACGATGATGGTTCGGTGTTGGCTCAGATGGGCAATCCCGACATGCGCATTCCCATCGCCCACGCGTTGGCCTGGCCACGCCGGATCTCGTCCGGGACGGCGTTTCTGGATTTTTCCCAGTTGGCGCGGCTGGAGTTTCAGACGCCGGATTTCGACCGGTTCCCTTGTTTACGCTTGGCGCGTGCCGCTCTGCTCCAAGGCGGCACTGCGCCGGCGATTTTGAATGCGGCCAACGAAGTGGCCGTGCAAGCTTTTCTCGAACGACAACTTCGCTTTACCGATATCGCCGCTACGGTTGAACATGCCCTGACCCGGGTTTCCGGCCATCCGATCGATGCGCTAGCCACGATTCTTGAGGACGACACCCTGGCGCGATCCGTGGCCAGCGAGTGGATTGCCACGCGGGCTGCGGGAGGTGTGAGATGACGAATTCACTGATTTCGTTGCTGGCGTTTGTCGTGACCTTGGGGGTGTTGATCACCGTCCACGAATTTGGCCACTTCTGGGTGGCGCGCCGCTTGGGCGTCAAAGTATTACGGTTTTCCATCGGCTTCGGCCGGCCGTTGTGGCGACGGTACGGCCGGGACGGCACGGAGTACGTGATCGCCGCTCTGCCGTTGGGCGGATATGTCAAGATGTTGGACGAGCGCGAAGGTGAAGTACAGCCCGAGGAGTTGCCCCAGGCTTTTAACCGTAAACCGGTGGGCTCACGCCTCGCGATTGTCCTCGCCGGGCCCTTCTGCAACTTCCTGTTTGCCGTTCTCGCCTACGTCCTAATGTTCTCGGTCGGGGTTCCCGGCACCAAACCGATCCTGGATAACCCGAAACCCGGTTCGCTGGCAGCGATGGGCGGGTTCCAGAAAGGCGATCTGGTTGTGGCTATCGACGGCAAACCGACGCCAACCTTGAGCGCGGTGATGCTGGCGCTCGTGGATCGTGCCATGGCCGAGGAGGTGATCCAGGTTCAAGTGTTGCCCGAATGCGAGACAGGATGTGATGTCGGTCTATCCGGTGTGAATCAAACCCGTATTGTGACTCGCCCCTTGGATGCCCGCAATGCGCCGGAGTTAGCTGACGCCGCGCTGGTTTTTGATCGAGTGGGCTTGGTTCCCCTGCGGCCGGTATTGCCGGCGGTGATCGGCCAGATTGCTCCGGGCGGCGCGGCGGAGCGGGCCGGCCTGCAGCCCGGCGATCGCATTGTACTAGCCGATGGAGCGCCCGTCGCCGACTGGCAGCACTGGCGCACGATCATTGAGTTGCATCCGGATCAGCCCTTCAGCATTCGAATCGAGCGTGGGGGCACCGAGCGAGTCCTGGAAATCATGCCTGCCGCCAAGGAAAATGAGGAGGGGAAGCGGGTCGGTTTTATCGGTGCTGTTGCGGATGTGCCCGAAGACCTCGCCCGAAGCTTCCAGATCGTGGTACGGTATGGGCCGCTGGACGCGATCAGCGCTGCGATCGGAAAAACCTGGGACATGTCGTTGCTGACGCTGCGCATGCTGGGCCGCATGCTGATCGGCAAGGCCTCGCTGGACAATATCAGCGGGCCGCTGACCATCGCCCAGTTCGCGGGGCAAGCTGCGAATGCCGGTATCATGGCCTTTCTGGCGATGTTGGCCTTGGTCAGCCTCAGTTTGGGTGTGCTGAACCTATTGCCGGTGCCAGTGCTGGACGGCGGCCACGCGTTGTATTACCTAATCGAATGGGTCAGGGGGAGCCCGCTGCCAGAAGCGGTGCAGAACCTGGGGCAGCAAGTCGGTATCGCCGTTCTGCTGTTGCTGATGGGCTTGGCCCTGTTCAATGATTTCAGCCGTTTGCTGGGATAGGAATCGCCGGTCCCGGTCCATGGAGTAGCCACTTGCTCATGAAATGGTATCGCTGCTTGCTGTTCTCCGTTGGCCTTTCGATCGCCGTGTTCGGGGCGCAAGCCGCCGATTTCGTGATTCAGGACATCCAGGTCGAGGGTTTGCAACGGATTTCCGCGGGTACGGTTTTTAACTACCTGCCGGTCCAGGTCGGTTCCACCGTTTCGGAAAAGGATTATCCGGAAATCATCCGCGCGCTGTTCAAAACCGGCTTCTTTTCCGATGTCAACCTGGAACGCAAGGGGAATGTGCTGGTGGTGACCGTGGTCGAGCGGCCGGCCATCTCCGAGATCAAGATCGTCGGCAACAAGGACATCAGCACCGACGATCTCAAGAAAGCCTTGACCGGGGTCGGACTGGCGGAGGGCCGCGTGTTCGATCGTTCCTTGCTCGAGAGAATGGAGCAGGAGTTGCTGCAACAGTACTATAGTCGCGGCCGGTACGGGGTGCGGATCAAGAGTGAGGTGCAGCCCTTGGAGCGCAACCGGGTCGCGATCACGCTCGATATCGCGGAAGGAGAGACTGCCAGCATCAGCCGGATTAACATCGTGGGCAACAAAGCGTTCTCCAGCAAGGAGCTGCTGAAACAGTTGCAATCATCCACGACGGGCTGGTTCTCGTTCTTCACCAAGGATGATCAGTATTCCAAGCAGAAACTGGCAGCCGACCTCGAAAGCCTACGCTCTTTTTATCTGGATCGGGGCTATCTCAAATTCAACGTTGAATCCACTCAGGTTTCCATTACTCCCGACAAGAAGGATGTCTATATCACCATCAACATTACTGAGGGGGAACCTTACACCATCGAGGACGTGCAGTTGACGGGGCAATATGGCGTCGTTCCGGAACAGGAGCTGCGAGATCTGATCACCATCAAGCCGGGCGAGACATTTTCCCGCGCCAAAATGACCGAAATTGCCAAGAAAATGAGCGAGCGTCTGGGCGAAGAAGGTTATTCGTTCGCCAATATCAACACCGTGCCCCAACTGGACGACGCAAAGAAAAAGGTTGCTCTGACGTTCGTGGTCGATCCTGGGAAGCGGGCTTACGTGCGGCGCATTAATTTCCAGGGTAACACAAAGACTCAGGATGAAGTGTTGCGTCGTGAGGTACGGCAAATGGAAGGGAGTTGGGTTTCGAGTAAGGATCTTGCGCGCTCCAAAACCCGCCTGCAACGGTTGGATTATCTGGAAAGCGTCAACGTCGAGACACCCGCCGTGCCCGGTACCAACGACCAGGTGGATGTGAACTATACCGTCGCCGAAAGAGCATCGGGCAGTGTGATGTTCGGTGTCGGTTATGGCCAGGAATCGGGCTTGCTGCTGAACGTCAGTCTTTCCCAGAACAATTTCCTGGGCACCGGCAATCAGTTTGGCATCGCCTTCAACAATAGTTCCGTTGGGCAGAACTACAATATCACCTTCAATAACCCCTATTACACTCTTGATGGCGTTAGCCTCGGGTTCAGGCTGTATTACCGTGATATCGACAGCTCCGAGCTCAATACCGCGAACTATGTGCAAAATGTCTTTGGTGGCCAGGTCAATTTCGGTTTTCCCTTGAACGAATTTGATACCTTGCGGTTGAGCCCCGGCTATGAGCATATCTGGATCGACACAACTACCGAGACTCCCTCCGAGATCATCGACTATCTCGGTGAGAACGGCAATTCCTACGATGAATTCAAGCTGAACGGCAGTTGGGCGCACGATACCCGTGACCGGACTATTTTTCCGACTAGCGGTGGCCTGAGCCAGATCGCGGCGGAAATCGCCCTGCCAGGCAGTACCGCCGAGTTTTATAAACTGGATTATCGGGGTATCGTGTATTTCCCGCTCAGCAGCTGGTTGACTTGGTCGGTTGGCGGTGAGGTCGGTTATGGGGAGGGCTATGGCGGAACCGATGGGTTACCCTTTTTCGAAAACTTTTACGCAGGGGGATTACGGTCGGTCCGAGCTTATAAAGCGAACACTTTGGGGCCTCGCTATAGCAACAATGATCCCAGCGGTGGTGCGTTCAAAACCGTCGCCAACACCCAGTTGATTCTGCCGGTGCCGTTCATCGAGAAAGCCGAAAACGTTCGGCTGGCCGCGTTCTTCGATATCGGAAATGTTTTTCCCACAATCGACGAGTTCGATGCAGGCGAGTTGCGCTATTCAGTTGGCGTGTCGGGGTTGTGGGTATCGCCGTTTGGGCCGCTTGTGTTGAGTGTTGGTGTGCCACTCAACGAGAAATCGGGTGACGAGGCGGAAAATTTCCAGTTTTCTTTCGGTATACCGTTTAATTAATGGTTATGCTTGTTCCCTCCGCCTGCTCGCGGGTGAGAGGTGAGAGTCGGAATTCCGGCTCTGTGCTCTCCCGCTAATCCTCTGCTACCCAGCGGAGGAGAACGTCAAGCTGTTCCAGTGGGATCTGGATTTGGGCGGGATTTTTGACAGGTAGTTGATTTGGATTTTATTCATCTGTGGAGGTATCGAAATTGAAGCTCGTGAATACACTGGTGATGGCGGTTGCTTTGACAGCGCCGTTTTCCGTGGCGCAAGCGGCTGACGTCAAAATCGGTTTTGTCAGTATCGCTAAAATCTTGCAAAGCGCGCCCCAGGCCGAAGCTGCCAGCAAGCGGTTGGAAAAGGAGTTTGCGCCGCGACAGAAAGCCTTGGTCGAGGCCCAGAAGTCGTTACGAAAACAGGAAGAGAAATTGTCCAAGGACGGCGCGGTCATGAGCGATAGCCAGCGGCGCGGCTTGGAGGGTGATATCCGTAACCAAGCTCGGGAGTTGAAACGGACCAGCGACGAATTTCGGGAGGATTTCAATCTCCGCCGTAACGAAGAGCTGGGCAAGTTCCAAAAACAGGTGCTGGAAGTGATCAATAGCGTTGCCAAGGAAGACGGCTTCGATCTGGTCGTCAACGATGGCGCGGCTTTGTACGCCAGCCCGCAGGTAGACGTCACCGAAAAGGTGCTCAAGCGCTTGACGGCTAAATAAGTCGACTTATGACCACGCTGGGTGAGGTCGCTGCCGTTTCGAGCATGCGCCTGCAGGGGTGTGATGCCGCGACGGTCGTCACCGGGGTGGCGCCCCTGCATCGGGCCGAACCAGGACAGCTCAGCTTTCTCACTCATTCCCGTTATCGCCCGTTTTTAGCGGTCACTCGCGCCTCGGCTGTCATCCTTTCGACCGAGGACGCCGTGAATTGTCCGGCGCCAGCGCTGGTGGCGGACAATCCCCAGGTTGCCTATGCGCGTGCGGCGGCCTTGTTCGAGCCGGTCGCTGAGATCAGGCGGGGTGTTCATCCCACCGCCTGGGTTAGCCCCAGCGCCCGGGTTGCTCCCGATGCCTGGATCGGTCCTCATTGCACGGTGGAAGCGGGCGCGGTGGTGGGGGCCGGGGTCTTCGTGGGACCCAACTGCGTGATCGGCGAACAAGCCGAGATCGGTGACGAGAGCCGGCTGGTGGCCCAGGTGACTCTCTATCACCGGGTTCGGCTGGGTCGTCGGGTACTGGTACATGCGGGGGCGGTGATCGGTAGCGATGGCTTCGGTCTGGCTCTCGATCACAGCGGACACTGGCTCAAGATCCCCCAGCTTGGTAGCGTGGTGATCGGCGACGATGTCGAAATTGGCGCTAATACCACCATCGACCGCGGTGCTTTGGAAGATACTGTGATCGAGGAGGGGGTCAAGCTGGACAATCAAATTCAAGTCGCCCACAACGTGCGGATCGGCGCCCATAGCGCGCTCGCGGGCTGTGTCGGCATCGCGGGTAGCGCCCGCATTGGCCGCCATTGCATGTTGGGCGGCGGAGTGGGCATCGCCGGTCACCTGGAGATCGCAGATCGCGTGCAGGTGACCGGTATGTCGCTGGTGACTAAGTCCATTACCGAACCCGGCACTTACTCCTCGGGATTGGCGGTGGAACCGAACCGGCTCTGGAATAAGATCAGCGCCCGCCTGCGCCGACTGGACGAACTATTCAGACGGTTGGCGGCACTGGAAAAAAAACTCGGCCGAGACGGCTCCACTTGTGAGGGTTAAGCCTTGGAAGCGATGGAAATTAAGGAAATACTGGATTATTTACCCCACCGTTATCCGTTCCTGTTGATCGATCGAGTATTAGCGATCGATCCCGGACGAGCCTTGACCGGCCTCAAAAATGTCAGCTTCAACGAACCCTATTTTCTGGGGCACTTTCCGCAGCGGCCGATCATGCCTGGTGTGCTGATTTTGGAGGCGCTGGCCCAGGCGACCGGAGTTCTGGCGTTCAAAAGCGAGGGCGAGCGACCCGACCATCGTTCCATGTATTACCTGGTGGGGGTGGATAACGCTCGCTTCAAGCGGCCGGTCGAGCCGGGCGACCAGTTAATCCTGGAAGTTCGCCTGGATCGAATTAAGCGTGGGGTCGGTAAGTTTGTCTGCGAGGCCAAGATAGACGGTCAGCTGGCGGCATCGGCTGATTTGATGTGTGCCAAGCGGGACATCGATCTGTGATTGATCCTCACGCCGTGGTGGATCCGTCTGCCCGACTGGCGCCAGATGTGGCGGTGGGGCCGTTTTCGATCATCGGCCCCGATGTGGAGATTGAGGCGGGAACCTGGATCGGTCCGCATGTGGTGATCCAGGGGCCGACACGGATTGGGCGTGACAACCGGATCTTTCAGTTCGCCTCGCTCGGCGAGATGCCGCAAGACAAAAAATACGGCGGCGAGCCGACTCGGCTTGAGATTGGCGATCGTAACACCATCCGCGAGTTTGTCACCATCAATCGCGGTACGATGCAGGATACTGGGGTCACCCGCTTGGGCGACGACAATTGGATCATGGCTTACGTCCATATCGCGCACGATTGCGCGGTTGGTAACCGGACGATTTTCGCTAACGGAGCGTCGCTGGCCGGACATGTCCACGTCGAGGACGATGTGGTGCTGGGAGGGTTCGCCTTGGTTTATCAATTCACTCGCCTGGGCATGCACAGCTTCTGCGGGTTTGCCTGCGGCGTGCATCGAGATGTGCCGCCCTACGTGACTGTGGCGGGCTATCGCGCTGAACCGTATGGGATCAACGCCGAGGGTTTGCGCCGCCGTGATTTTCCCGATGAAGAGATCCAAGCGATCCGCCGCGCTTACAAGGCGATTTACCGCGCCAACCTGCGTTTGGAGGAGGCGGTGGAGAAGGTTCGGGAAATGGTGGCAGAGTGGCCGCGCTTGGGAATCCTGGCCGATTTTCTAGCAGCGCCTTCTCGCAACGGTATCGTTCGCTAGATTTTCTGCCGTCATGCAGATCGCCCTCGTCGCCGGCGAACTATCGGGCGACCTGTTGGGTGGCAGCTTGATCGCGGCCTTGAAAGCACGTTATCCCCATGCTCGATTTAGGGGTATCGGCGGTCCCGCCATGGTCGCCGAGGGCTTGCAAACCCTTGTGCCGCTGGAGCAGTTGGCCGTCATGGGGTTGGTGGAAGTGCTGCGCCATCTGCCTAGACTACTTGAAATCCGGCGCCGGCTTTACCAGCAGTTGCTGGCCGATCCGCCGCAGGTGTTTATCGGCATCGATGCGCCGGATTTCAATCTCGGGTTGGAACGCCGGCTGCGCGTTCGCGGTATCCCCACCATCCATTACGTCAGCCCCTCGGTTTGGGCGTGGCGGCGGTGGCGGGTACGTAAGATTGCCCAAGCCGTGGATTTGTTGCTGACGCTGTTGCCGTTCGAGGCAGCATTTTACGAGCGGCACGGCGTGCCCGTGCGGTATGTCGGTCACCCGTTGGCCGATCTGGTTCCCTTGCAAGGTGGCGATGTTCCCGCGGCTCAGCGGGCGCTGGAACTGGAGTTGCCCATCGACACGCCCCTTGTCGCGTTGCTGCCGGGCAGCCGCCTGGGGGAAGTGAGCCGGCTGGGCCCCTTATTTCTGGATACTGCGGGTTGGCTACACGCGCGCCGCGCCGATCTGCGATTTTTGATTCCGGCGGCGACACCCCGGCTGTATGAAGTGTTGGCGCAATTGCGAGCCGAGCGCGCGCCGGCTTTACCGCTGACGCTGGTTCTTGGCCGATCGCGCGAGGTAATGGCCGCCGCCGACGTGGTACTGCTGGCGTCGGGGACCGCTACCTTAGAGGCGATGCTGCTTAAGCGACCGATGGTGGTCGCCTATCGGGTCGCGCTGGTGACGGCTTGGCTCGCCCGGCGCATGGTCGCCGTTTCCCATTTCGCCTTGCCGAATCTGTTAGCGGGGACCGAGCTCGTACCGGAATTTATTCAGGAAGCGGCGACAGTAACGAATCTGGGGCCCGCAGTGTTGCGTTGGCTGGATCATTCGAACGCTCGGCAGGCATTGATGGCGGAGTTCGAGGCGCTGCACACTGTGCTGCGTCGTGACGCTAGCCGGCAGGCTGCCGGGGCCATCGCGGAGTTGTTGGAGAGGTGATAACGGGATGAGCGGCGCTATCCTGATTGCCGGGGTTGACGAGGTTGGGCGTGGTCCCTTGGCCGGCCCCGTTGTCACCGCCGCCGTCATCCTCGATCTGGCTCACCCGATCATGGGCTTGGCCGATTCCAAGAAACTCAACCCGACCCAGCGCGAACGGTTGGCGATGGCGATTCGTGATAAGGCGCTGGCATGGGCGCTGGGTCGCGCCGAGGTCGCGGAAATCGACCGGCTCAACATCCTGCAAGCCTCGCTACTGGCCATGCAACGGGCGGTCGCGGCCTTGAGCGTCACCCCCGATAAGGTGCTGGTGGACGGTAATCGTTGTCCGAAATGGACTTATCCTTGCGAGGCTATCGTGAAGGGCGACGTGACCGTGCCGGCGATCAGCGCCGCCTCGATCCTGGCCAAGGTGGCGCGCGATGCCGAACTGCGCGAACTGCATGATCACTATCCACAATACGGTTTTGCCCGTCACAAGGGTTATCCCACCGCCGAACATCTGGATGCCTTGCGTCGCTACGGTCCCTGTCCAGAACACCGCCGCTCCTTCGCCCCGGTCGCCGCAGTGCGCCAAATTGTCATCGAGCCCTGACTATGCCTGTGTCGTTCGTGCACTTACGCGTGCACACCGAATATTCCCTGGTCGATGGGCTGATCCGGATCAAGGGCTTAGTCAAGCGAGTGGCCGAAGCTGGCATGCCGGCCGTGGCAGTGACCGATATGGGCAATCTGTTTGCCCTCATCAAGTTCTACAAGGCCGCGCTTGGGGTGGGAGTCAAGCCTATCGTCGGCGCGGAAGTGTGGGTACGGCGCGGCGAGGAACCCACGCGGCTGGTGCTGCTGTGTCAGAACCTGACCGGTTACCATAACCTGACCCGGCTGGTGAGCCGTAGCTATCTTGAAGGTCAACAGCGGGGCGTTCCACTGATCGATCATGCCTGGCTGGCTGGAAATACCGATGGTTTGATCGCGCTGTCCGGCGGTCGCGAGGGCGAAGTTGGGGCGGGCTTTGCTGAACGACCAGTTCGACCAAGCCGCGCGCCTGGTTGGTCGACTGGCGGGCGCTGTTCCCGGATCGTTTTTACCTCGAAGTGGAGCGCACCGGCCGACCGCAGGAGGACGCCTATCTCGAAGCGGCGATAGACTTGGCGGCGGCGACCGGGACGCCGGTGGTAGCAACCAACGAAGTCTGCTTTCTCCAACGTGACGATTTCGAGGCGCACGAGGCGCGGGTCTGCATTCACGAGGGTACGACGCTGGGCGATCCACGTCGGCCGCGCCGCCATAGCGAGCAACAGTATTTACGCGCTCCAGCGGAGATGGCGGAACTGTTCGCCGATCTGCCCGAGGCGCTGGAAAACAGTATTGCAATCGCTCAGCGTTGCAACTTGCGCCTGGAACTGGGCAAGAATGTCTTGCCGGATTTTCCGGTGCCGGAAGGAATGGATGCCGACTCGTATTTCGCATTCCAGTCCCGTGCCGGCCTGGAACAGCGCTTGCGGCGGCTATTCGATTCCGATGCGCCCGATTTCGCCGAGTGCCGCCGACCCTACGACGAGCGGCTGGAGGAGGAACTCGGTGTCATCGTGCAAATGGGGTTCCCCGGTTATTTCCTGATCGTCGCCGACTTTATCCGGTGGGCGCGCGAACATGAGGTACCGGTCGGGCCTGGACGGGGTTCCGGTGCCGGTTCGCTAGTCGCTTACGCACTTGGCATCACCGACCTGGACCCGCTGGCCTACGATCTGCTGTTCGAACGATTCCTGAATCCCGAACGGGTGTCGATGCCGGATTTCGACATCGATTTCTGCATGGAAGGCCGCGACCGGGTGATCGAATACGTCGCCGAGCGTTACGGCCGCGACCGGGTTTCCCAGATTGCCACCCACGGTAGCATGGCAGCCAAGGCGGTGGTGCGCGACGTGGGTCGGGTGCTGGGCCATCCCTATGGTTTCGTGGATCGCATTGCCAAGTTGATTCCGTTCGAGATCGGGATGACGCTCGACAAGGCCATTGAGCAGGAAGCGGAACTGCGCCGCCTGTACGAGCACGACGAGGAAGTGCGGACCCTGATCGAATTGGCCCGCAAGCTGGAGGGACTCGCCCGTAATGTCGGCAAACATGCGGGCGGAGTGGTGATCGCGCCGTCTGCCCTGACCGATTTCTCGCCGCTCTATTGCGAAGAGGGCGATCGTAATTTGGTCACCCAGTTCGACAAGGATGACGTGGAAGCCGCCGGCTTGGTGAAGTTCGACTTCCTGGGGTTGCGGACGCTGACCATCATCGATTGGGCGGTGCGGACCATCAACCAGCAGCGGGCGACGACGGGCGAGGCGCCGCTCGACATCACCCTGATTCCGCTGAACGATGTGAGAACCTTCGATCTGCTGAAAAGCCACCAGACCACGGCGGTCTTCCAATTGGAATCGAGTGGCATGAAGGATCTGATTCGGCGCCTGCAACCGGACTGTTTCGAGGATATCGTGGCTTTGGTGGCGTTGTTTCGACCGGGACCGCTGCAATCGGGAATGGTGGACGATTTCATCGACCGCAAGCATGGCCGCGCCCGCATCGAATATCCTCACCCGGCCCTTGCCACCGTGCTCAAGCCTACTTACGGTGTCATCCTCTATCAAGAACAGGTGATGCAAATCGCCCAGGTGTTAGCCGGCTACACGCTGGGCGGTGCTGATTTGCTGCGCCGCGCGATGGGCAAAAAAAAGCCCGAGGAAATGGCCAAGCAGCGCGAGACCTTCGTCAAGGGTTCGATCGAACGCCAGGTCGAACCGGAAACGGCTTCCTACATATTCGATTTGATGGAGAAATTTGCGGGGTACGGTTTCAATAAGAGTCACAGCGCCGCTTATGCTTTGGTTTCTTACCAAACCGCTTGGCTGAAGGCACACTATCCGGCGGCGTTCATGGCGGCGGTACTGTCATCGGACATGGACAAGACCGACAAGATGGTGGTATTCATCGAAGAGTCCCGCCGCCTGAATCTCAAACTGGCGCCTCCGGACATCAATGTGTCGGAATACCGCTTCACGGTTAGCGCTCTTGACGAGATCCGCTATGGCTTGGGCGCAATCAAGGGTGTCGGTGAAGCCGCCATCGAAGGCTTGGTGGAGGAGCGGCAACGGAGCGGACCGTACCGCGATCTGTTCGACCTGTGCCAACGGGTGGATTTACGCAAGCTCAACCGCCGAGTGTTGGAAGCGCTGATTCGCTCCGGGACACTTGATCCGTTCAAGTCCAGCCGGGCAACTCTCACAGCGCAATTGCCGGAAGCGCTGCAATTGGCCGAGCAACATTCCCGCAACGGTGCTCTCGGTCAAAACGATCTGTTCGATCTTGCGACTGCCGAGAAAACACCGGCCCGACCCGTGCGTCTAGTTGCGGTACCGGAGTGGGACGAGCTGGAGCAGTTGCGCGGCGAGAAGGAAACGCTGGGTATCTATCTGACCGGTCATCCTATTCGGCGGGTAGCGGCGGAATTGGCCTCTCTTCATACGACCCGATTGGGCGATCTGGCTGGGGATAATGGCACTCTGCGCCGGGGCAACGGTGCGGTGCTGATCGCCGGGTTGGTGGTGAGCGTGCGTGCCCGCAACGCCAACCGAGGTGGGCGGATCGCTTTCGTGACCTTGGATGATGGCAGTGGGCGACTGGAAATCCGCGTTTTTCCAGAGGTATACGAGCGACATCGATCCTTGATCGTCGAGGACGCTATTTTGCTGGCGCAGGGTACCCTGGGTTGGGATGAGTTCAACCAGACCACACGCCTGAACGTCGAGCGAGTGATGGATCTGGATGGAGCGCGCGCCGAATACGCTCGCCGATTGATCGTGCAGCTTGATAGGCGGCAATGCGAGGCGGGTGTATCGAAGCAATTGGCAAACATCCTAGCCGGGCACCGCGCCGATGGTCGTTGCGACGTTTGGTTGAGTTATATCGGTGCTGGTGCGCGGGTCGAGCTGGCATGTGGATCAGGCTGGCGGGTTAAACCTAGCGAAGCATTGATCGAGCAATTGCGTACTTTGGCCGGCGCGGAAGCGGTGCAACTGCGTTACGAGTAGCAGGCAACAGATCAGAATAGCAGTTGAGCGAGCGAGGAACTACAAATATACTTTAAACTGTCTGGGTATGTTGTGCTGGCGTAGCTCAGTTCGGTAGAGCAGCTGATTTGTAATCAGCGGGTCGGGGGTTCGATTCCCTTCGCCAGCTCCAAATTCTAGTCTGAGATGCACTAATTTGAGTTGGGTGATTCATTGGTGTTCGGCTAAGGCTGTTTTGGCTCGGGGCATAGTGAATGCGGTGTTCATAAAATAAGTGAATCCATAGCAAGTCAATTGAATAAAAATTCATTTATCAAACTCATTACATTGGGAAACTAAAGGGGTCAATAGATTCGCTAGTGGAAGGGGCTCGCTTTGATTATGCGATCACCATGTTATTTCAATCGATTGTTGGGTAGCGCTCAGCTGATTATTGGGATGTTGATTTGCGTCATATTATCGCCATGGATAAGCGACGCTACCGCTAAGCAAATCACGCTCGCTTGGGATCCGAATACGGAGCCCAATCTTGGTGGATATCGACTTCATTATGGACCTGTCAGTCGATCTTATAATTCGGTTATCGATGTAGGCAATCAAACCCGTTATACGGTTTTTGATCTCGATGATAATCAGACCTACTATTTTGCAGTGACGGCCTACACTATTAACGACACGTTTGAAAGTAGCTATTCAAACGAAGCCCATACGGGTGGAGATAGCGCTCTGCTCGCTTCTCAGGAAAGCCCTAGCGAAGGATCCTACGAGAGCGGAATTGGGTTGATTCGAGGATGGGTGTGTGGCGCTTCTACGGTCGAAATGGAAATTGACGGAGGAGAGCGATTGAAAGCGGCTTACGGGACGCGCCGCGCGGATACGGAAACGGTGTGCGGGACGGCCGACACCGGCTATGGGCTGACCTACAACTGGAATGCCTTGGGGGATGGCGTTCACACCCTGCGGGCTTTAGCCGATGGCACGGAATTCAGTCGCGTTAATTTCTACGTGACCACCTTGGGAGAAACCTATCTCCAAGGAATCAGCGGTGAATATCCGCTACCCGATTTTCCTCAATCGGGTAGCGAAACGGTCGTGGGTTGGTCTGAAGTTCATCAAAATTTCGTCATCGTTGGCTCACATACAGAGAGTGGCATCGTTAATCAAAATGGCGTTGAGGCTGGGGAGGCGACTGCAGTATTGGCGCATCAGGAAAGTCCGAGCGAAGGATCTTACGAAAGCGGGATAGGACTGATCCGGGGCTGGGTATGCAGCGCATCCACCGTTGAGGTGGAAATTGACGGAGGGGAGCGATTGAAAGCGGCTCACGGAACTTCGCGTCCCGATACGGCATCGTTATGTGGTACCGCCGACACCGGCTATGGGCTGACCTATAACTGGAATGCCTTGGGAGATGGCGTTCACTCTTTGCGGGCTTTGGCCGATGGTGTGGAGTTCGCCAAGATCGTTTTTACTGTCACGACTCTTGGCCAGGAGTATTTACGCGATGTGCCTGCTTACGAGCGCATTCTCTCCAATTTTCCCAGCACGGGTAAAGAGACAACTGTACGCTGGTCTGAACCTCATCAAAATTTCATGATTGTGGGGTTCCATTGAGTTGGGGTTGCAATGGCACGACTGACCTGTCATTGATGGAGGAAGAAGATTGATGTCGCCGATGGCGAAACTCTGGCTGACACTGGGCAGCGTTGGGATGTTATTGGCGGTGGCAATGGGGGCATTTGGCGCTCACGCTCTGAAAAAGACGCTGACCCCCGATTTGATGGCTATTTATGAAACCGCCGTACACTATCATGTTTATCATGCTCTCGGCCTGATTGCGATTGGCTTGCTGGCGCTGCATTTGCCAGCGACAGCACTCTTGCGCTGGGCAGGTGTGTTGATGGCTGCCGGCCTGGTATTGTTTTCAGGTAGCCTGTACGCGCTTAGCCTGAGCGGCATCCGCTGGCTCGGCGCCATTACCCCCATCGGTGGCACGGCTTTCCTGGCGGCTTGGTCGTTACTAGCGATTGCAGTCATGCGGGCGGAGTAGGTGGTGGGTTTGAAGCGAGGATTATATGGAGTCGACCGTAGAGAAAACTTACGCTGTAGGATTCGATGTTTATGGCACGTTAGTGGACCCGCTGGCGCTGGCTGAACCGTTGCAGGCGCTGGTCGGTGAGCAGGCTGTCCAGTTCGCCAGCCTGTGGCGGACTAAACAATTGGAGTATTCGTTCCGGCGCGGCTTGATGCGACGGTACGTCGATTTCGATATCTGTACTCGACAGGCGCTACGCTACACCCAGCAGGCGCTACGCTGTGAGTTACCGGAGTCCGATCAGGGGCGGTTACTGGAAGCTTATCTTTACCTGCCGGTATTCCCGGAAGTCGTTGCCAGTCTAGCAGCGCTCAAAATTCAGGGCCATCGGTTGATGGCATTTTCGAACGGGGTGGAAGCCAGCATTCGCGCATTGTTGGCCAATGCCGGGGTGTTACCGCATCTAGAAGACGTGGTCAGCGTGGACGACTTGCACACCTTCAAGCCCGATCCCGAGGTTTATGCGTATCTTGCTCGGCGGACCGGCCGCGCGCCGGCGGAAACTTGGTTGGTGTCCAGCAATGCCTGGGATGTGATTGGTGCCAAAGCCGTCGGCTTGCGCGCCGTCTGGGTGAAGCGCCAGCCGGATACTGTGTTTGACCCCTGGGAAGTCGAACCGGATGTGGTGGTCAGCCGTCTCGACGAGCTACCGGCTTGGTTCGGTCGGTAAGCAAAATAAGGAGTTTGGAGGTTAACCCCCTTTCCTTATTAAAGGGAGAAGGGGGGACAAGGGCACGAGGTAGACCCAGTTCAGGCAATAAACGGTACCAGGATCAGGGACACGACCGACAGCAGCTTGATCAGGATGTTCATGGCCGGGCCGCTGGTGTCCTTGAAGGGATCGCCCACGGTATCGCCGATCACCGCTGCCGCGTGCGCTTCGCCGCCTTTGCGCTCGCCCTTCAGGTCGCCGTGTTCGATGGACTTCTTGGCGTTATCCCAAGCGCCGCCGGTGCCCGCTAGAGATTAGCCGAACGCCACCAGTTGCTGTGATCCTTCCTGAGAACCGCAGGTGAGAGCATCGGGTAGTAAACGAGTTCGTTACCGATTCCAGCAAAAAAACCGTTCTTGACCATCCGAAACGGGAATTCCAGCGAATGCACCCGATGCACTAGCTTGTTCTGCTTCGCTACGGGTTCCAGTTCCATCAGCGCCTCGCGCAGATGCTGCATGAACGAATACGGCAGATCGCCCTCTCGACCATTCTCCGGATCGCGCGCCAGCATCCCCAGTTCAAGTTCCACAAAGCAGGTGCCGGGGAACCGAAACGAATGGGAGGGATTCGTCACCACATCGGCATAGTAAGCGGCCGGATCGAACACGCTGACCACCAAACTATTGATCGGCGCGAGGTTTTGGTACATGTGAAGTTCTTTTTCAAACTTGGGCAAGGCATCGGCCCGGTTTAAACCCAGTGTCGCGCCCATCGTCGTCGTCAGGTACAGCTTGCCCAGCGCGCCCACCGTGAGGTGCTCCATCACGCGGTACATCGAGATGTAGATGGAGTTTTTGGGCGCGCCGTTCGCCTTCGTCACACAGCGCGCGTAACACCCGTCGATGTCGAAATATCCGTGCCGGTACGTCGGATCGACTTCGAAGAAAACAGCCTGTCCCTTCGACTTGAACTTGTGTCCCGTCGCGTAGTACTGCCCGAACTCCTCGGGCGGTAGCATCGAGGCGATCAGCGCTTCCGGAATCAACGAGAAGTATAGATGTATGGACATGATGAGAGGCCCTCTTCAATGGGTCGACTTGGTTCGGGATCTGCCCTTATTATCGTGGCCAGAAGGAGAGCGCGAGTCTCTGCCTCTGGCCGATCATAGCCGCGACGCGGTCCAATGACTACCGTTACTCTTCGTTCTTGGCGAAGATGCGCATGCCGTAGAAACTGCGAAACACGAATACCAGATTGACCGCAAGGAACGCGGTGGCCAGGAGCAATACCACCGCCTGATAGCCCTGCGCCTGCAAGCCCACCGCCATTTCGACCGCGAGCAGGCCGAACAGCGTGGTGAACTTGATGATCGGGTTCATCGCGACCGAGGCGGTGTCCTTGAAGGGGTCGCCGACGGTGTCGCCGACCACAGCGGCATTGTGCAGGTCGGTGCCCTTGGCGTGCATTTCGGTTTCCACGATCTTCTTGGCGTTGTCCCAGGCACCGCCGGCGTTGGCCATGAACACCGCCTGATACAGCCCGATGATGGCCAGCGAGATCAGGTAACCGATGAAGAAGAACGGTTCGATGAAGGCGCAGGCCAGCGTGCCGAAGAACACGGCCAGGAAGATGTTGAACATGCCCTTCTGCGCGTAGATCGTGCAAATCTCCACCACTTTCTTGCTGTCTCTCTGCGACGCCTTGACGACCTCGTCCAGTCGGATGTGCGTGCTGATGAACTCCACCGCGCGGTAGGCACCCGTGGATACAGCCTGCGTGCTGGCGCCGGAGAACCAGAAAATCGTTGCGCCGCCGGCGACCAGGCCGAGCAGAAAAGGCGGATGCAGTAGCGACAGCTTGTCGAGGTTCTCCGTGAGGCCCGCAGTGAGCAACATGACGATGGAGAAGACCATGGTGGCGGCGCCGACCACGGCGGTGCCGATCAGTACCGGCTTGGCGGTGGCCTTGAAGGTGTTGCCGGCCCCGTCGTTCTCTTCGAGCAGGAACTTTGCGATACGGAAGTTGAGATCGAAGCCGAAATCCCGCTTCACCTCTTCCTTGATACCGGGGATCTGTTCGATGGTCGACAACTCGTACACCGATTGCGCGTTGTCGGTGACCGGACCGTAACTATCGACGGCGATCGTCACCGGACCCATCCCCAAAAAGCCAAAGGCGACCAGTCCGAACGAGAACACCGCAGCCATCATTGCGGCCTTGGCGGCATTGGGGTTGATCACCGAGGCCAGTTCGAACTGCGACACGATGCAGGCGCCGGCCATCAGCGCAACGATGATCACGCCGATCCAGAACGCGGAGAAATAGCCGGCGATGATCCCGGACAAGATGTTGAGACTGGCGCCGCCGGCCTTGGACGCCGTCACCACTTCGCGCACATGCTTGGAGTTGGTCGAGGTGAACACCTTCACCACCTCGGGAATGATGGCGCCCGCCAGCGTGCCGAAGGTGATGATCAACGAAAGCTGCCACCACAGGTTGGTGTAGGTCTTGTCGGCGATCGCGAAGTCGCCGATCAGCAGATACGACACGATGAAGGTGATGATCAAGGACACGACCGACGTGATCCAGACCAGCGAGGTCAGCGGCGCTTCAAAATCGAAGCGCGCCTTCGTGCCATACTGCTGCTCCGCCAGCATGCCGTTGCCGAGGTACGAGATGCCCGAGGCGACGATCATCATGACCCGCATCACGAAAATCCACACCAGTAATTGCACCTGCACGGCAGGTTCCGGCACCGCCAGCATGATGAAACTGATCAGCGCCACGCCGGTGACGCCGTAGGTCTCGAAACCGTCCGCTGTCGGGCCGACCGAATCGCCCGCATTGTCCCCGGCGCAGTCGGCGATGACGCCGGGATTGCGCGCATCGTCTTCCTGGATGCCGAATTCGATCTTCATCAAATCCGAGCCGATATCGGCGATCTTGGTGAAGATGCCACCGGCAATACGCAGCGCGGCGGCACCCAACGACTCACCGATGGCGAAACCGATGAAGCACTTGCCGGCCAGGCTCGGCGGCACGAACAGCATGATGCTGAGCATAATCAAGAGTTCGGTCGAGATCAGCAACATCCCGATGGCGATGCCCGCCTTGATCGGGATGGCGTAGACCGGAAAAGGCTTGGCGGCGAGCGAGGCGAACGCGGTGCGGCTGTTGGCCAGCGTGTTGATGCGGATGCCGAACCAAGCCACCAGATAGGAGCCCGCGATACCGACCAGCGAAAACGCCAGGATCAACCCCACGTCGGGTAACGGGAGTTGCTGAACGAAGTAGAAGTAACCGATCATGATGACCGCTGTGAACGCTTCCAGGATCAGCAGGAACCGACCCTGAGTGATCATGTAGGTCTTGCAGGTCTCGTAGATCAGTTCGCTGACTTCCGTCATCGAGCGATGTGCCGGCAGGCGAAGAATCTGGCGGTAGATGACGCCACCGAAGATCAGACCGCCGAGGCAGACCAGGAGTCCGTAGAAAAGCAGCGTCCAGCCGGATGTTCCGCCGAAAAACGCCACCAGCGACGCGTCGGCAAGATCGGGCAGAACGAGATTGGCCTCGCTGACGTGGCCCGTCGCCGCAAGGGCCGGAAGCGATCCCGATCCGATGGCGAAAAGCAAGGTCAGTAGCAGGCGGCGTATCACCCACCGTACCGAAACAAATGCAAAGTCAACGCATGTCATCTGTGTTCCTCAAAAATATGCCTGCTGTCGTGAATCATCACCATTACAGGAAAATTGACGGGAGGCAGTATTTCGATCAAATCATGGCAACGGGCCCGTGCGCGGAGCCGACGGCTGGATGATAATACCCGATAGACGCGTCGTGAGTCCGGTAATTCGAAATGGACGCCGCCGGCATGACCGATTTAAACCGGCGGGAGCAATTCAACGATGAAGTGCGAACGCCACATGCGGCCTTTGCTACCTGCATAGGCGATGCCGCGCCGTTGTCGGGAGTGTCAAGCGTCGTGATTCGCAAGCGCATACAAGATTTGATGATGGCGAGCGAACGGGGATGATGCCTCGGCACTATTCCCCTTGTTCGCCTTCCAGAATCAGAACGCTGTTGCCCCCAGAGCCGCAATAGCCGGACGATGCCGAATGCGAGTCGGCCGAGAACGTGGGCAATCGTTTGATTTCTCAGATGGCCGGCGCGCTGTCGTCGCTGACCACGCTTCGGCGATTCCACTTTTGAGCGGCCGCATGGAGATCACTACTTTGCCGATAAAGGTGTTCGTGAGAACCGGTTTACTGGCGATGAACAGCCGCTATCGCCGGCAAACCAGTCTCACGATCAATCGGTGTGGTTTTCATGCAGGTTTTCGTACAGGCTTCAAGCAAGAACGGCGGCCCGCGTGGCGACCTGGGTCGATGGCGATGAAACAAACGTGGTTGAAGAAAATCCGGGTGGTGGTGGCGCTGACGTTTTTGGCGCTGACCACTCTGTTGTTCGTGGATTTCGAGCAGATCGGGGAAACGCCGGCCGCTACCGTGGCGCTGTATCCGCAGTTTGTGCCGTCGCTGCTGAAATTTACCCAGACGTTTGCGTGGGTGGCCACCGGTTTTCTGGTGGTGCTGGTCCTGACTCTGCTGTTCGGCCGAGTGTACTGCTCGATGATCTGTCCGCTCGGCACCTTGCAAGATATCATCATCCGTCTCGCCGACAAGCTGCGCAAACCGCGCAAGGTCAAGTTTCGCTACCAGAAATCGCACGATGCGATCCGTTACGGGTTGCTGGCGTTGACTGTCGGCTTGTTCCTGAGTGGCAACGTGCTGGCGTTGAGCCTGCTTGACCCATTCAGCAACTTTGGTCGTATCGCCGGCGATCTATTGCGACCGCTTTACGTTACCGCTCACAACGGACTGGGGCAATTGTTGGAAAGTTTGGGTATTTACGGCCCGTTTCCGCTGCAATGGAAAGCGCCGTCGCCGGCGACGCTGGTGTTCCCGGCCCTGTTCCTGATCGGATTGATTGGGCTGAGCGCGACCAAGGGCCGGCTGTTCTGCAATTTGCTTTGTCCGGTCGGCGCGTTATTGGGCTTGGTGTCGCGCTTTGCCCTGTTCAAGATCCGGATTCCCAAGGATGCCTGCATCCTGTGCGCGCAATGTTCGATCCACTGCAAGGCCGGTTGTATCCGTCTGAAAACCAAGGAGGTGGATTTCAGTCGTTGCGTGGCTTGTTTCAATTGCATCACGGTTTGCGATACGCACGGTATCGGCTATGCCTCTCCCCAACCGGTGAAGTTTTATCCCGTACCTCCAGTTTCGTTGTTGTTGAACGACTCCCGTCCTTCGCACCGCTTTTCCTCTCTGGTCGATGAAAAGTTGGATGGTGCGAGGGAAGCGGAGAATCGCGCGCCGAATCCTGCTCGACGGACGCTGCTGCGCGGATCGGCGCTGTTCATGATCGGATTGGCAGGTCTGGCGCCTCAGGATAGCGTTGGAACCAAACCCCATAATCGCGTGCCGACTACAGTGGTGAACCGCAAGGCTTGGCCAGTGGCGCCGCCCGGCGCGGGTGATCTAGCGCACTTCAACGACTTCTGCATTGCCTGCCATCTCTGTGTCGGCGCTTGTCCCTACGGCGTGTTGCAGCCAGCCCTGCTGGAATACGGTTTGTCCGGATTGTTGCAACCGCATATGGATTACGTCACCGGCTATTGCAGTTACGAATGCAACCGTTGCGGCCAGGTTTGTCCGACCGGGGCGATCCGCCCGCTGGAATTGGCGGCCAAGCAGGTCACTCAACTGGGCATAGCCCATTTTATCCGCGACAATTGCATCGTACATACCGACCATACCGCTTGCGGGGCGTGCGACGAGTATTGCCCCACTAAGGCGGTGCATATGATCCCATACCGGGATGGCCTGGCGATTCCCGAAGTTCGGGAGCACTTATGCATCGGTTGTGGCGCCTGTGAGAATGCCTGTCCCGCCCGGCCGTACCGGGCGATCTATGTGAGCGGTCATCCGGTTCAGAAATTGGCGGAACGACCGGTCTCGAAGCCCCTTGAACGGGAGGTAAAAGGTGAATTTCCGTTTTGATCGTGGCCGGTTGCGCGTGGGCGTGCGACGGTTATGAGCGTTCTCTACTATGACTGTTTCGCTGGTATCAGCGGCGATATGCACTTGGCGGCTCTGCTTGATTTGGGAGTGGATTACGACGAGATCATCGTCGAACTAGCGGGGCTGGGTTTGGAAGGTTACGGCGTGCAGGCCAGCCGAGCCATCCGTAAGGGCATCAGCGGTGCCCAGGTGCGAGTGGTGATCGATCCGCAACAACCGCCCCATCGCGATCTGCGGCAGATCGAAGCGATCATTGGCGGCAGTTCGCTCAAGGAAAGCGTGCGAGGGCGAGCCGTGGCGGTGTTTCGCCGGTTGGCCGAAGCGGAGGCCCACATCCACGACACTTCGCCGGATCAAATTCATTTTCACGAAATAGGGGCGCTCGACGCGATCGTCGATATCGTCGCTGGCACCATCGCGCTGGATCGGCTGAACGTGGATCGAGTGTTGTGCTCACCGGTGGAGCTTGGCGGCGGGGTGGCGCACTGCGAACACGGCGTGTTGCCGGTACCGGCCCCAGCGACGCTGGAACTGCTCAAGGGTGCACCGATCAAGCTCGGGGCGGTCCCATTCGAGGCCACCACGCCGACCGGCGCGGCGTTGCTGGCCACGTTCGTCGATGAATTCGTCACGCGTCCTAAACTCACCGTGAGCCGGATCGGCTACGGTATTGGTCATCGCGATGGTCCCATCCCGAACGTGCTGCGAGTCTGTCTGGGGGAATTGTCGGACACGGAGAGCGAACAGAGCGAGCTGTGTATGCTCGAATGCAATATCGACGATATGAACCCGGAATGTTATGACCATGTGTTGGAGAGACTGTTCGCGGCCGGAGCGAACGATGCGTGGCTGACGCCGATTCTGATGAAGAAAAACCGGCCGGCTACGCTGCTCAGTGTGTTGTGCGTGCCGATGCTGGTGTCGGTGTTGACCGAACTGCTGCTGATCGAGACCACTACCTTGGGCGTGCGCCGCTATGCCGTGTCGCGCATGGCGCTGTTCCGGGAAGCCGTGCGCGTGGCGACGCGGTACGGTCAGGTGGGAGTCAAGATCGCGCACTATCAAGGGCGGCCCATTCGCGGCAAACCGGAATATGAGGATTGCAAGCGGCTGGCGCTGGAGAGGAGCGTACCGATTCACGCGGTTTACGCAGCCGTGCGGGAAGCGTTGGCGACGCGGGAAATGCCGCTGGTGGTCTCAACAGAGCCGATATCGTGATGCCGGAGCCTTCCGAGACGCTGGCGGAACCTGCCTATCAGCGATTGCTGGCGTTGTTGCGGGAACCGCGATCGATTGCGGTCGCCTGTTCCGGTGGACTGGACAGCGGTTTGTTGCTGGCGGCGGCCCACGAGGCACTGGGCGAGCGGGTGGTCGCGTTAACAGCGGTAACCCCCTACATGGCGTCTTGGGAAATCGCCGAGGCCAGGGAATTGACTACGCTGATCGGTGTGCGTCACCGGCTGCTGGAATTGCCCATGCCTGTGGCGATTGTCAACAATCCACCCGACCGTTGCTATCGCTGCAAGCGGGAGCTGTTTGCCCAGCTGAAAACCATCGCTGCCGAGGAAGGATGTGCTTGGCTAGCCGATGGAACCAACCGCGACGATCTCAACGACTATCGGCCCGGGATGCGCGCCTTGGCCGAGTTGGGCGTTCGGAGTCCCTTGCTGGAAGCAGGACTGGGCAAGGCCGAGATTCGTCGCTATGCCCGAGCGTTGAATTTGCCGGTCTGGAACAAACCGGCTTTTGCCTGCCTGTTGACGCGGCTGCCACACGATACGGCCGTGCGTCCCGAACTGCTGCGGCGGGTAGAGAGCCGCCGAGCGCGCTTTACTGACGCTCGGATTTGGCCGAGTGCGGGTGCGTTGCCATGACGATTTAGCCCGGATCGAACTCGATCGAGCGGAGCATGTTCGTTTGTTGGATGAGGCGATCGCCGAACAGGTAGTGGCGGCGTTACGCGAATGCGGTTTCCGCCATATCACCCTGGATTTGCAAGGTTATCGGATGGGCAGCTTCAATGTTACCGTGACGGAATAAGCGTCGGTGAACGAGGCTGCGCTGCGGTTGCTGCTGGAACAGGTTCGCGCCGGCGAGCTCGCGATCGAGGGTGCGGTGAGCCAGTTGCGGGAACTGCCATTTCGCGATCTGGGTGAGGCGGTGTTGGACAGCCATCGGGAACTGCGATGCGGCCATCCCGAAGTGATCTACTGCGCCGGCAAGACCGTTGCCCAGGTTCGAACCATCGTGGCGGCCATGCTGGAGGGAGGAGGCGATGTCCTGGCGACCCGAGCCACGGCGGAGATGGCGGCGGCGGTGATGGAATTGTGCCCCGAGGCTCGCTACAACTCGCTGGGGCGAACCCTCGTCATTCAGCGCCGCATCCGGCCGCTGACGGAAACCAGCATCGCGATCGTCACGGCCGGCACCTCCGATTTGCCGGTGGCGGAGGAAGCGGTTGAGACGGCCTTGCTGTTCGGCAACCGGGTCGAGCGCATCAACGATGTGGGCGTGGCTGGACTGCACCGACTCGTAGCGCGGTTGGACGCGATCCGATGCGCGCGGGTGGTCATCGTCATCGCCGGCATGGAAGGCGCGCTAGCCAGCGTGGTGGCCGGATTGGTGGCGCGTCCGGTGATCGCGGTACCGACCAGCGTCGGTTATGGCGCTCACTTCGGCGGGCTGTCGGCGTTGCTGGGGATGCTGACATCCTGTGCGGGTGGGGTAGGGGTGGTGAATATCGACAACGGGTTTGGTGCGGCTTGTCTGGCCAGCCTGATCAACCAGCCGTGATCGGCAAGTAGCGCATGAGCCAGGCGAGATGGGGGCAATATGGCAATCAAGGTGCATGTGGATATTGTCAGCGCGGAGAGGGAGTTATTTACCGGATTGGCCGAGATGGTGGTGGCGACGGCGGAGTTGGGCGAGGTCGGTATTCTGCCGGGGCATAGTCCGTTTCTAACGCGGTTGAAACCCGGTCAGGTACGAGTCCGACTGTCGGAGCGGGAGACGCTGGTGTTCTATGTCTCCAGCGGGCTGTTGGAGGTGCAACCGCATGTCGTGACCGTGCTGGCCGATGTTGCCGAGAACGCCGCCAATCTCGACGAAGCAGCCGCCATTCGCGCCCGTGAATCGGCCCGATGCACGCTGATGCAATGTTTGAGCGACATGGAGTGCGCCAAGACATTGGCCGAAGCCACGGCGCAGTTACAGGCTATCGACCGCTTGCGCCGTCAAGGCGGCTATCGACTTGGGAAGTGAGCGAGGGCTGTCGATGAGCGGGTCCAAGCCTTGCGTGCTGGTGGATGGTTCCTCCTGGTTGCACCGGGCTTTCAACGCCCTACCGGCGTTGAGTACGAAAGCCGGCGAACCCACCGGTGCCCTGTACGGGGTGCTGAATATGCTGCGCCGGCTGCTGGCCGATTACCGACCCGATTATCTGGCGGTGATATTCGACGCGCCTGGCAAGACTTTCCGCCACGAGCTGTTTTCCGACTACAAGGCGCATCGCCCACCGTTGGACCCGCAACTGGTGCAGCAGATCGAGCCGCTGTACGCCTGCATTCGGGCCATGGGGTTGCCGTTGTTGCAGGTGGCCGGGGTCGAGGCGGACGATGTGATCGGTACCCTGGCCCGGCAGGCGACCGCGCGAGGACTGCCCGTGCTGATTGTAAGCGGCGACAAGGACTTGGCCCAGTTGGTCGACGAGCGAACGCGGATGCTGGACACCATGAAAAACACGGTGACCGACATCGCTGGAGTGGAACAAAAATTTGGGGTGTCGCCGAACCGGATCGTCGATTATCTGGCCTTGGTGGGTGACACGTCCGACAATATTCCCGGCGTGCCCGGTGTTGGGCCAGTGACCGCCGCCAAGTGGCTACGTCAATACGGCTCGCTGGACAATTTGGTGGCGAACGCCGCCGCCATCTCGGGCAAGATCGGCGACAAGCTGCGGGCCGGGCTGGAACAACTGCCGCTGTCTCGACAGTTGGCCACCTTGGATTGCCAAGTGCCCCTTCCGGTCGCATTCGAGGATTTGCGACCAGCACCGTCCGACACCGCCGCGCTGCGGGCGTTGTACGAACGCTATGAGTTTCGTTCCTGGCTGCGGGAGTTGTCGGCTGACAATCGAGAAGTTCCGGCTCAAACACCGTCGCCGGCAATGAGCCAACCGTCGCTTGACTGGGTGGAAATCGCTACCGATCCCCTCTCTTACGAACTGGTGCTGGATCAGGCCGCGTTCGACGGCTGGTTGGAACGGCTGCGCGCAGCGGATTTGTTTGCCTTCGATACCGAAACCACCAGCCTGAACTATCTGGATGCCCGCATCGTCGGTGTTTCCTTTGCCGTGACGCCCCGCGAGGCCGCTTACGTGCCCTTGGCGCACGACTATCCCGGCGCACCGGATCAATTGAACCGGGATCGCGCGCTGGAGCAGTTGCGCCCACTGCTGGAAGATGGGAATCGGCCCAAGCTGGGCCAACATCTCAAGTACGACTCGCACGTACTGGCCAATCACGGTATCGCCTTGCGCGGTATCCGGCACGACACCCTACTGGAATCCTACGTGCTGGATTCCACCGCCCGGCACGACATGGATTCGTTGGCGGAACGGTTTCTGGGGTTGCGTACCATCCGCTTTGAGGATGTGGCGGGGAAAGGCGCCAAGCAGTTGACTTTCAACCAAGTGGCGCTAGAACAGGCCGGACCCTATGCCGCCGAGGACGCCGATGTCACCTTGCGCCTGCATCACTGTTTGTGGCCGCGACTGGAGCGGGAACCGGCTCAGCGGCGTTTGTACGAGGAACTCGAAATCCCGCTGATTCCGGTGCTAACACGAATGGAGCGGATCGGCGTTCGGGTGGATGCGGCGAGTTTGCGCCAGCAAAGCGGCGAGTTAGCGAAACGGATTTGGGAATTGGAGCAACAGGCATACGAACTGGCTGGCGAACGGTTTAACCTGGGATCGCCCAAGCAGTTGCAGGCGATTCTATTCGAGCGGTTGGGACTGCCGGCGGGTAAGAAGACCGCCACCGGCCAGTCGTCCACCGCCGAAGACGTGTTGCAAGATTTGGCGGTGACGTATCCATTGCCGAGAGTGATTCTCGAATATCGGACCTTGAGCAAGCTGAAATCGACCTATACCGACCGATTGCCAGCCCAGATCCACCCACGCACGGGGCGGGTGCATACCTCCTACCATCAGGCGGTGGCCAGCACGGGACGGCTGTCGTCCTCCGATCCCAATTTACAAAACATCCCGATTCGCACGCCGGAAGGGCGACGCATCCGCCAAGCCTTCGTGCCGGAGCCGGGTTGGGTGATGTTGGCGGCGGATTATTCGCAAATCGAGTTGCGGATCATGGCCCATCTGTCCGGCGACGCGGGGTTGCTGCGGGCTTTCGCCGCCGGTATCGACGTGCATCGCGCCACCGCCGCCGAGGTGTTCGGGGTGGCGTTGGACGAGGTGAGCCCTGATCAGCGGCGTAGCGCCAAGGCCATCAATTTCGGATTGATCTACGGGATGTCGCCGTTCGGGCTAGCCCAGCAATTGGGCATCGAGCGTGGCGCGGCCAAAGGTTATGTCGATCGCTATTTTGCCCGCTATCCCGGCGTCAAGGCATACATGGACGACACTCGCCGCCAAGCCGCCGAGCGGGGTTATGTCGAGACGGTATTCGGTCGCCGGCTGTATTTGCCTGACATCCGCGCTCGAAATGCGCAACTCCGACAGGCGGCGGAGCGTGCCGCCATCAACGCGCCGATGCAGGGTACCGCTGCCGACATCATCAAACGGGCAATGCTGGCGGTGGATCGCTGGCTGCAAGAATCCGATTTCCCGGCGCGGATGTTGATGCAGGTTCATGATGAGCTGGTGTTCGAGGTGGCCGGGGAGGCCGTGATGGAAGCCGGGGAGCGGATTCGGGCGGCGATGGTCACTGCGGCGGAATTGCGGACGCCACTGGAAGTCGATATCGGGGTGGGAGCCAATTGGGACGAAGCGCATTGACGGCGTGGGTTCCAGCGGTGCGCCTGTTATAGTCGGTGTCTCGATTTGAAACGCATCGGCCGGTCCGGTCGGCAGGGGTTCCCGCTGCCGAAACGATAGGTATTTACCGCGTAGTGCGTGGGTGTTGTATGAGAAGCGGCCTGCCTAGCCGAACCTCCGATGACCAGCCGTCCGTCCCTGACGGCTGGTCATCTTGCGCCTTCTAGAATAAATGAGGGAAGAACACGAAGGACATCAGGCTAGCCAGGATGCCGACCACGATTCCATACAGCAGGAACGGCCACACGGTGCGCCGCAAGATAATCCCTTCCCGGCCCGAGAGACCGACCACCGCGCACACTGCTACGATGTTATGGATGCAAACCATGTTACCCATCGCACCGCCCGCCGCTTGCGCCGCTACGATAATCTGACGCGGCAACTCAAGCTGTGCTGCGACACCCCACTGGAACTCGGCGAACAGCAGGTCGGACACGGTGTTGGAACCGGTGATGAACGCCCCCAGACCGCCTACGTAGGACGCCACCATCGGCCAGGCATTGCCCGCGATGCCCGCGACCGCCTGAGCCATGGCCAGCGGCATGGATGGATAGGTGTGGGGATTCAAGAGTGGGTCGGCGATGCCGGAACCGCGAAAGATCGACACCAGCGCCACGGCAAAGAACAAGGCGATGGATGGGTTCTTCATCTTGACGATGGATTCGCTCCAGGCTCTCTTGACGGTTTCGCCGCGCATACCGTGGATCAGGATGGTCAGGAGCGCCACCAGCATGAACGGAATGGTGCCGGGCAAATACAGATAATCGATGGAACCACCGACGCTCTGATAGCCCAGGATATTGCTGAAGCTGATCTTCTGCGCGGCGAGCCAGCCCTTGAGGCCCAGATCGGGAATCCGGGTCAGTACCAAAATCAGGCCGATCAGGATGTAGGGCAACCAGGCTTTGAACTGGCTCATGTGGCTGGTGAACTCGTTGGTGCTGGAACCCTGGATGTCACCGGTCCAGTCGGGGTCCCACTGGTCATGATGGCCAAAATCCCAAGTTTCCTTGGGAACGCAAAACCCATTTTTTGCGCCAGCGACGATGATGCCAAGGCCTACCAAACCGCCAATCAGCGACGGAAACTCGGGACCGACGAACCAGGCGAAAAATAGATACGGCACCGAGAAAGACACGGCGGCGAAGAGGCAAAACTTCCAAGCCTTGAAGCCGTCGGCCCAGGAACGGTTCGGGCCAAAAAAGCGGGTGATGAACCCCAGCATGAACACCGGCAGGATGAAGATCATCGGAAAGTGGAGTACGGAAGCCCACTGACCGAGAAGCATGTTGAATTCCTCGCCAGAGCCGAAGTTCAAACCAGGCGCACCCGAGGCAATCGCTGTCTTGACCAGAGGCTGAAGATACTTCATGCCGAGCAGAATCGGTGTACCCACCGCACCGAAGGTCACCGGGAAGGAGTTGAACACCAGGCAGATGACCGCCGCGGCCAGAGGCGGAAATCCAAGGCTCAGCAGTAACGGCGCGGCCAGGGCGGCGGGCGTGCCGAAACCGGCGGCACCCTCGATGAAGGCCGCGAACATGTAGCCGATGATGATGGCCTGAACCCGGCGGTCGCCGGAAATATTCTGCATCCCATGCTGGATGGTCTCCATGCCACCCGAATATTTGAGCGTGTACAGAATAATGATCGCGCCGAAAACGATGATCAGAATGCCAACCGCCGTAATGACGCCCTGAATCGACAGGGCGGCGATATAGCCGATGGGCAAATTCCAGACGAACATTGCGCCGAGGACGCACACTAGCCAAGCCAGAGGCATCGCTCTGGTCGCTGGCCAACGCATTCCCGCCATCAAAACCAGCGCGACGGCGATCGGTAAAAAGGCGACAAGCGCCAATAAACCTAACGACATAGAAAACTCCTTTGGTGAAGAGTTTGGAATGAATGAACAGCATCCAACCTCGGTGTGCTGCCGGGAGAGATGCGCGTGCTGCCCATGGAACAACAGGCGGAAGCCGGGCATGAGCGCAGGCGAACCGGGGCAAGTTGCGGTTTCGCCCAAGCTTTTCGTGAGTGATGACAGGCCGGTTCCCGTGCTTTTTCTTCCTGAAAAGCCCAGATGGGGGAATTGCGGGCGCAAAAAGCCCCTAATCCACCCGCGTGGGTGTCCTTGAACGACCTGGGAGTGCTAGGGAATCAGCCGGTATTCGGCTGCGAGCAGCGATCCACCAGATAGACGATGGAGCGGTAGAAGCGTCCACTGTGCAACGACAGGCCGATTTCGCAGGTGCGGCTGGTGGAATACCCGGACGTGCAGTCCTCCGGCAGCGCCGCTTTCAAATCCCGCAAGGCGCTGGCGTTCAATTCCGGGTGAGTAAAACCTTTATCGCCAGCCCAGCCGCAGCAGGAAATCCGGTCGGGGACGATGACTTTTTCCACGCAGGCTTCGGCGATGGCTTTGAGCTTGGCCTGCAAGCCCATGTTGATGTTGCTGCAAGTGGGATGAATGGCGACCGTTTCCGACCGTTTGTGGATCGTCAACCGCGCCAGCACGACGTCGTGGAGGAACTCGGTGATGTCGTACAGCTTGAGCGGGGTTTGTGCCTGATTTTTCTTGACCCGCAAGGCGCAGGGCGTGGTATCGAACACGATCGGGTCTTGTCCGTTGCGACTGGCCTTGAGCAGGGCTTGCTCGACTTCCCGTCGTTTGGCGTCGGCCTGTTCCGGCAAGCCTTTACTTTCGAAGGGCTGGCCGCAACACAGTGAACCGTTGTCCTCGGGCAGAACCACCTCGAAGCCGGCCTTGCGCAGCAGAGCAGCGGTCTTCACCGGCAAGGCATCCGATTCGGGATCGCCCTTGGCTGGCCCCATGGTACGACTGGCGCAACTGGGGAAATAGACCACACGCGGGCGGTCGGGCGCGGCGTTCGTTTCCGGTTTGGGCATCGCGCCGGCGGAGGGCATATAGCGGTTCCACAGCGGCAGCCGATTCCCGGACAGTTTACGCACGGCCCCGGTCACACCGCCTTGCAGCGTGGAGCCAAAGACCGTGTGCGAGAGGTTGGCGGCGGCGAGGTTGAAACGTGTGGCCGTGGTGACGCCGGAGAAGTGCTTGGCGACCCAGTTGCCGATCCGTTGCGCGGTTTGACCGCGTTGTTGACTACGCTTCTTCAACATCATCGTGCCGGTGTTGATGCCGACCGGACAGGTCAGCGAGCACAGGCTATCGGCGGCGCAGGTCTCCAAACCCTGATAAGCATACGACTCAGTGATGGCTTGCAGCCGGTTGCTCTCTTCGCCAGCGGCTTGCAAGCGCGCCATTTCGCGCAAACCGACGATGCGCTGGCGTGGCGACAGGGTCAGGGCGCGAGACGGGCAGTTCGGTTCGCAGAAACCGCATTCGATGCATTTATCCACCAACGGATCGACGGCGGCCATCGGTTTGATGTTTTTCAGATGGGCTTCCGGGTCGTCGTTGAGGATGACGCCGGGATTCAGCAGGTGATGCGGATCGAACAGCGTCTTGATTTCCCACATCAACCGATGGGCTTGCCGCCCCCATTCCAACTCGACGAACGGGGCGATATTGCGGCCGGTGCCGTGTTCGGCTTTCAGCGAACCGTCGTATCGATCCACGATCATGTGGCATACGTCGTCCATGAAGTTCTTGTAGCGTTCGGTTTCGGCCGGCTTGGCAAAGTCGGGAGTGATGACGAAATGCAAGTTGCCTTCGAGCGCATGGCCGAAGATGATCGAGCCGGTATAGCCATGCTGATCGAACAGGCCTTGCAAATCCAGGGTCATCGCCGCCAGTTGAGGTACGGGAACGGCGACATCCTCGATGATGACGGTGGTGCCGGTCGCCCGCGCCGAACCGACCGAGGGGAACAGGCCCTGACGGATCGCCCACAGTTGCGTAAATTCTTCCGGTCGGTCGGTGAATTGGAACGGTAGCAGGGTTGGCGTGGCGGCGAGCGCGGCGGCGATGGTTTCGACCTGTGCATTGAGAGTCGTCGAGTCCAGCGCCCGCGTTTCCACCAACAGCGCGGCGGCGGTTTCCGATAGTTCCTTGAAATAGGACGGCATGCCCGGCTTATGTTCGACCGAACGCAACGAGGCGCGGTCCATCAATTCCACCGCCGCCACCGGCTGGCTTTTCAGCACCGCCACCGCTTCGCAAGCGGTCTTGATGTCGGGGAAAATCATCAGCGCCGTGGCTTTATGGGTATGTTCCTCGACTGTGCGATAGGTGATCTCGGCGATGAAGCCCAGCGTGCCCTCGGAACCGATCATCAAATGTTGGAGGATTTCGAAGGGGTCTTCGTAATCCACCAGGGCGTTGAGACTGTAACCGCAGGTGTTCTTGATCTTGAACTTGTCGCGGATGCGTCCGGCCAGTGCCGTATCGGCGCGGGTGCGTCGCCCGAGTTCGGCAAGTTGGGCGAGTAGATCGTCGTGACTGCCCTCGAACGCTTCGCGGCTGGCGGAATCCCCGGTGTCCAATACGGTGCCATCGGCCAGCATCACCCGCATGCTTTTCAGCGTCTGGTAGCTGTTCTGGGCGGTGCCGCAACACATGCCGCTGGCGTTGTTGGCCGCGATACCGCCAATCTGGCAGGTGTTGATCGACGCGGGGTCCGGCCCGATCTTGCGCTGATAGGGCGCCAGATAGCGGTTAGCGTGGCCGCCGACGATGCCCGGTTGCAAGCTGATCGTTGTCGCGTGTTCGCCAATCCGCCAGCTTCGCCAGCCGTCGCCCAGTTGCAGCAACACCGAGTCGGTGACGGCCTGACCGGACAGGCTGGTGCCGGCGGCGCGGAAGGTCACCGGCGTTTCGTGCCGGTGCGCCAAGGCCAGGATGCGGCGCATCTCGTCTTCGCTTTCCACCCGCACCACCAGCTTGGGAATCAGGCGGTACAGGCTGGCGTCGGTGCCGTAAGCGAGTGTGCGCAGCGGATCGCCGATCAGGCGTGCCGCCGGGATGAATTGTTGCAGGTCGCGGTGAAGCTGCTCGTAGGCTGTCGGTAGCATGTGCGTCTTAGCCTCTCTCATCGTCCAGAATCAGCACGATCAACTCCTTGGGGCCATGAACGCCGAAGGTCAGCACCAATTCGATATCGGCGGTCTTGGACGGGCCGGAAATCAACAAGGCATTGGTCGGCATTCCCTCGGCCCAATGCTCCCGGCGCATGGCTTCGGCTAGGGAGCCGTGAATCTTGGTCGCTTCCAACACCGCGATATGCACCGCCGGCGCCAGCGACAGCAAGCGCGGTTCATGCACGTCCGGCCACAGAACCAAGGCACCCACGTCGGCAAGCCCACCCTTGGTCGAGGTGATGCCCGCGTCGATGGCGAACAGCCGTTCCTTGCACTGCTCCACCGCCTCGGTATAGCCGACCAGCGGTGGCAAATCGCTTTCCCAGGTTTCTTCCAAGGTGATCCCGATGGCGGTGGTTGGGCTGTACAGCAAGCCGTTCGCCGAGCGCTTGCGCAACACTTCCTTGAGAATGCTGGTCCAATTGCCGCTGTCGGTGATGTGCACCTCGGCGTGCATGGCTTCCAGCAGTTGCTTGAGCCGCGCCACCTGGTCGGCGCGGCTCAGTTCCATTTCGGGCGGTGCGACCGGTTCGGTCGTGGCGGGGACCTCTTGCGGCGTTATCGCCCGCAATCTGGCGAGGATATTGGCGCGTGCGTCACTCATCGGCAATCCCCTTTTCCTTGGCGAGCGCATGCAGGCTCTTGGCGGCGAACTCGAGGCAAGGCCCTGGATTGGGTCCATTTTTTCACGATGTCCGGCCCCGGCAGCTTGGACAGTTGCGGACCCAGCAGGCCCAGCAGCTTGGCGTTCAGGGCATTGACCCAGGGCGTTGCGTTGCTGAATGCCCAGCCTTTCCACGTCAGATTCTCCATGGCGTTGACTTTATAGCCGTGACCCTTGACGGCGTTCGACGAATCCGCCTGGTTGTAGGACTCGGTGCGGAGGCGACGCAGGATATCGACGATGGGAATCTTGACCGGACAAACTTCCTCGCAAGCCCCGCAAAAGGTGGAGGCGGTGGCCATCGCGCCGGCGTTTTCCAGTCCCTCCAGTTGCGGGGTCAGAATCGAACCGATGGGACCGGGGTAGACGTAGCCATAGGCATGACCGCCGAGGCGGGTATAGACCGGGCAATGATTCAGGCAGGTGCCGCAACGGATGCATTTCAAGGTCTGCCGCCGTTCGGGATCGGCCCAGATTTCGGTACGCCCGTTGTCGAGCAGGACCAGATGGACTTCCTTGGGGCCGTCCTTCTCGTCCGGCTTGCGCGGCGAAGTGATCATATTGAAGTAAGTGGTGATCAATTGGCCGGTGGCCGATCCGGTCAGCAAGCGCAACAGCGGCGGCACGTCTTCGAGCCGTTCCACCACCTTTTCCAAACCCATGACGGCGATATGCACCGGCGGCGCGGTGGTGCACATCCGGCCGTTACCCTCGTTTTCCACCAGACACAGCGTACCGGTTTCGGCCACCGCGAAATTGACCCCGCTGACCCCGACTTCACCCGCGAAAAACTTTTCGCGCAAGATCTTGCGGGCGATGGCGTTGAGTTCCTCGACTACTTCGGTATACGGCGTATTGGGAATCTTGTCGTGAAACAGCCGCGCGATCTGATCGCGGTTCTTGTGGATGGCCGGCACGATGATGTGCGAGGGCGTTTCGTGATCCAGTTGGATGATGTACTCGCCGAGATCGGTTTCCAGCGCCTCGATGCCGCGTTCGTCCAGGAAGCGATTGAGGTGCATTTCCTCCGACACCATCGATTTGCCCTTGATGACGCGAGTCGCATTGTGGCGCTGAATGATCTCCAGACAAATCTGGTTGGCTTCGGCTGGCGTCTCGGCCCAATGCACCTGAATGCCGTTTTCGGTGCATTTCCGCTCCAGTTGCTCCAGCAACTCCGGCAGTTTGCGCAGCGCGCGCTGACGGATGGCGTCGCCGCGCGTTCGCAGTTGCTCGAAGGCTTCCCGGTCGGAAAACAGATTCCGGCGCCGTTGCCCCAAGGTGTCCATGGCGGCGCGGAGGTTGCGGCGCAGTTGGCCGTCGTTCAGGGCCTTTTTGAAATTCTGGGGAAAATCGACCACGGTCTCGGTCATCGGGTGCGCTCCAGCAGGAATTCGGCGATGTGTTTGGCGGGAATCGGGCTGTTGCGATGCTTCAGCGCCCCACCGATGTTCATCAGGCAACCGCAGTCGCCGGAAAGAAGCAAGGCAGCGCCGGTTTGCTCGATGTCCGCGACCTTGTCGGCCACCATCGCCGAGGAGATATCGGCCTGCTTGACCGAGAAGGAACCGCCGAATCCGCAGCATTCGCGTTCCCGTTGCAGCTCGATCATTTCGACGTTTTTCAACTGATGAAGCAGTGATTTGGCGTATGCGATCACCTGCATCTCGCGCAGCGCGCTACAGGAGGAATGCCAGGTAATTTTGATCGGTTGCCCCCGATCGTCCAGCTTGATGTTGAGCACCTTGACCAAGAATTCGGTCAGTTCGAAAACGCGGTCGGAGAAACGCTGCGCTTCGGCGGCTTCGGGCGTGTCGGCGAACAGTTTGGGATAGTGATGTTTCAGCATTCCGCCGCAGGAGCCGGACGGAACGATGATCGGGTAATCCTTGGGAAACGCCTTGAGTTGCTGGCGGGCGACCTTGCGGGCTTCCTCGCGGAAGCCGGAATTGTAAGCGGGTTGGCCGCAGCAGGATTGTTGCTGGGGATAAACGACCTGGATGCCTTCGCGGCGAAGCAGTTCGATGCCGGCCATGCCGGCTTGGGGATAACACAGGTCGATCAGGCAGGTACCGAAGTAATACACCTTCTCGGGACGGGCGGGCATGGTTGTACCTTCTCCGACTTTGGTGGGTTGTGCCGCCTACATGTCGCCGCCCGGTCTGGGTCAGCGCTGTGGTGGCTTCTCGTTTTATTTACCAACCGGGCCAGCCGCGAGCTGGCATTATTGGTCATGTGGTCTGACCAATTTATAGCAGCTCATTTTTGGGATTGCAAGTATTTGGTCATATGGTCTGACCAAAATTTTGCTAAGCTAATAGCGAGACCGCAAACGATGCGTTGGTCGTGGGGTTTTGTGAGTAAGGCTGGATAGGACAACGAGAGCCGCATGGCACAATGGCCATGATATCGAGTTCAACGTTTGGGCAAGATCATGCAATTCGAAACGATTAACCCTCCGAAAGTCTCGGATGCCATCGTCAGCCAGATCGAACAGTTGATTCTGGAAGGCGTCCTCAAGCCGGGCGAACGACTACCTCCAGAGCGGGAGCTGGCTCAGGAGCTGAGCGTATCCCGCCCGTCGCTGCGGGAAGCGATCACCACGCTGAAATCCCGAGGTCTCTTGCAGAGCCGGCGGGGTGGGGGGAATTTCGTGGTCGATGTCGTTGCGCCCGTCCTCACCGACCCCTTGATCGAACTGCTGAAAAAGCATCCCAAG
>JBAOHI010000030.1:0-363462 GCA_037045535.1 Candidatus Competibacter sp. | reverse complement strand
CCAACGCCATCAAGCTGTTGCAAGGCGGCTGGTTCCCCGTCGTCATCGCCGTGGCGTCCTTCACCACGCTGACCACTTGGCGGCGGGGCCGACAACTGCTGTTCCAGGAGATGGGCAACCTGACCATGCCCCTCGTCCAGTTCATTCGTTCCATCGAAAACGCGGCGGTGAAGCGCGTCAGCAGCACCGCCGTCTATCTGACCAGCCGGCCCGAAGGTGCGCCATCGGGGCTGCTGCACAACATCAAACACAACGAGGTACTGCACGCCCGTAATATTCTGGTCACCATCCAAACTGCCGAAGTGCCCTACGTCGCGGACGCGGATCGGATCGAGGTCATCGATCTCGGTCATACTTTCTATCGGGTATTCGTGCGCTATGGCTTCATGGAGCAGCCAAACCTTCCCGAAGCGTTGGGGGGGTGCGGCCAAAAGGGTCTGGAAATCGACCTTGATAAAACCTCGTTTTTCGTTAGCCGGGAGGTGGTAGTGCCCAAAATGACGCCACCGATGATGTTGTGGCGCGAGCTTTATTTCATCTGGATGCTGCGCAACGCCCAAAGCGCCTCCGATTTCTTCCAGATTCCCGCCAATCGGGTGGTCGAGTTGGGTACATTGGTCGAAATTTGACCCCCCCGCGCAGCTGCTTCCCTCCCCCTCTGTTGGGATTTGATAGGGTTGGGGGTCAGGGAAGCAAGAGTTGGGACGCGAGTGGCCGCGAAGGCACCCGCCTCGATCAATACCGATGAAGAACCCGATCCTAGAACCGACATGATCGCTACCACCGAACGTTACGCCTGAACGTGTCTAATCGTTGAAGACGAGCAGACTATCCGCCGCTTTGTGCGTACCGCGCTGGAGGATGAGGGCTGTCGGGTGCATGAGGCCGACACCCTGCGGCGCGGTTTGCTCGGAAGCGGGTACCCGCCAACCCGATCTGATCATTCTCGACCTTGGCCTGCCGGATGGCGACGGCATGGATTTCATCCGCGATTTGCGCGCCTGGAGCGGCGTGCCGGTGCTGGTGTTGTCGGCCCGGGTCGAGGAATACGACAAGGTCGAGGCGCTGGATGCCGGTGCCGACGACTATCTGGTCAAACCGTTTGGCGTGGCGGAGCTGCTGGCACGGGTGCGGGCGATCAGCCGGCGCAGTCTGCGCGAACCCGGCGGCGGCACGGTTCTGAGTTTTGGCGAGGTGAACATCGATCTGGCGCAACGGCGGGTGTCGCGCAACGGTCAGCCGATTCACGTCACGCCCATCGAGTTTCGATTGCTGGCGACGCTGGCTCGCCAACCCCGGCAAGGTGTTGACGCACCGCCAATTGCTGCGGGAAGTCTGGGGACCAGCCTATGTGGAGCGTGGCCACTATCTGCGCATCTACATGGGCCATCTGCGCCAAAAGCTGGAAAGCGACCCGACCCGGCCTCAGTATTTTCTCACCGAGACCGGCATCGGCTATCGCTTTTGCCCCAGTTGACGCGGCGGGCTCAATACTCCGCTGGCAGGTTTTGCAGTTGCGCGAGGGTGTAAACCGGGCCGTCCTTGCAGACGAAGCTTTCGCCGGTGTTGCAGCGCCCGCATTTGCCGTGCCCGCACTTCATCCGATTTTCGAGTGTCGTGAAGATGGAATCGGTGCCGAAGCCCAGCTTCTCCAGCAACGGCAGAGTGAACTTGATCATGATGGGCGGGCCGCAAACGATCGCCACAGTATTGGCGCTGGCGGGCGCAAGTTGTTCCAGCACCGTCGGGACAAAACCGACCTTGCCGGTCCAGTCGGCGGTTTCGCCGCCCGGGTCCACGGTCACGACCAGGTCGATGTCGGATCGACCCTCCCACTCTTGCAGCTCATGCTTGTAGACCAAATCGGCCACGCTGCGCGCGCCGTAGAGAACCGTGATGTTTTCGAAGTCGGCACGCCGATCCAGACAGTTCCAGATGACGCTGCGCAAGGGCGGCAGGGCGATGCCACCCGCGATGAACAGCAGGTTCTTGCCACGCCAGGCGTCGAGAGGAAACAGATTGCCGTAAGGGCCACGGAAGCCGACGATGTCGCCTTCTTCCTTGGTCGCCAGCGCCGAGGTCACGCGCCCGACCGCCCGGAAAGTGCATTCGATGTAGCCCTTGCGGGTCGGGCTGGAGGCGATGCAGAAGGTGCTTTCGCCTTCGCCGAAGGCGCTGTACAAGCCGAACTGGCCGGTAAAGAACTCGAAATTGGCGGCTTCCTCCGGGTTCATGAACTCCAGTCGGAAGGTTTTGACGGCGGGCGCTTCTTCGGTCACTTTGGCGACCCGCATCAGGTACGGCAGATAGGGATTTCTCTCAGCCATGATCAGGCCCCAGACGCTTGAGTGAGATGTTCCTTCAGATTCATGTCCACCGGACAGGCGCGCGTGCACTTGCCACAGCCGACGCACATGGCTTCGCCGAAACGTTGCGGGAAGTAGCTGAACTTGTGGTAAATGCGCTGCCGCCAGCGTTCGGCCTGTACGTTGCGTGGATTGTGCCCCGAGGCGTGCAAGGTGAACTGGCGCAGACCGCAGGAATCCCACAAGCGCAGGCGTTGGCCTTGTTTGGTGTCCGCCTCCTCCTGGATGTCGAAACAAGCGCAGGTCGGGCAGACGAACGCGCAGGCCCCGCAACCCAGGCAACGCAAGCTTTGCTCCGCCCAAAGATCGCTGGTGAACAGCCCCGGCAGCTTGGCGCTCAGATCGGCCCGGTCGAAGGCGGGTTCCACCTTGGCCAGCAACGCTTCCTTGTCCACGCCCTCGGCGGGTTCGAACACCGCAGGAACCAGCGCTTGCAGCGCCTCGCCCTTGGCGGTGAGCACTTCCGCCAGATAGCCGCCCGCCGGCAGCGGCGTGAGCAACAAGATCGCTGCCTTTGGTGGAACCAGGCCCGCCGCCGACCGAAGTGCAGAAACAAGCATCGTCGGCTTGGGTGCAGCTCAGCCCGATGACGGTCAACTGCCGCATCCGCGCGCTGAACAGCTTGTCGCGGGAATCCCAGTTGAACACCTTGTCCAGTACGCCGAATCCGGCCGCTTCGCAGGGCCGCGCGCCGAACAGTACGGTGGGCTGCAACTCGGGATCGTGATCCTGCAACTCCACCTGGCCGGGCGTCATCTTGTAGCTCAACAGCCGCTCGACCTTGGGGAAGGCGACCTCCTTGGCGCTCAAGGTCGATTGCAGATACTGACTGGCGACTTGGGAAGGGTTTTTCACTTCGCGCACTTCGACCCGACCATCGGTTTCAGTCGGCCCCAGAATCCGCCAACCGCCTGTGCTCAAGGCCGCGAACAAGGTTTCCAACGCGCTTGCGGAAAGTTTGAATGTGCTGGTCATGACGGCTGCCTAGCGGATGAAGGATTCTTGGTCGTCGGGCCGGAAGTTGCCCAGCGCGTAATTCAGCGTGGCGCTGGTGCCGGCGGCTGTGCCGAACTGCCGTCGCACGCTCTCTTCCGCGTAGCAGGTCAGCAGATGGATCGGGATCCCGACCGGACAGGCGCGGCCGCATTCGCCGCATTCGCACGCAGCGTCCGGCCAGGTGCATGGCGCGCACGGTGTGATATTCCAGGTTGCCCAATTCGTGACTGGCGACCGGCACCCACTGCGGCCGGTTGCAATCCATGGTGCAGGAACCGCAGTAGCACATCGGGCAGGAGCTGCGGCAGGCGTAGCACTTGATGCAGCGTTGCAGCTCCTGTTCCCAGAAGGCCCGGCGTTCCTCGCGGGACAGCGCCATCAACTGCTCCAATTTTTCCCGGTCGGCAGGGCTGAGGTTGCTGGGCAAGGTTGCGACCTGTTCGGTCACGGCTTGGGCGTTGGACAATTCCAGCACCGCACCTGCTTCCGTCACCACCAAGGCCAGCACCGCGCCTTCCGCCAACTGGTGTTCGGCGGTCAGTTGCAGCAAGGCGCGCAGGGTCGCGGCGTTGGCGACGATGGCGACCTTGCCCATCTTCTTGATTTCCGGACGGGTCAGATAACCGGCCAGATTACCGACGCAGTCGGCATCCCACATCAGGCGGGCGGCATCCGCCTCGCTGCGGGCGAAGCTGGGGCGGCGCGCTCCGCTGGTGCCCGCTTCGTAACCGATGACGACCTGGACTTGATCCTGAGCGAGCAAGTCGCATGCTTTGTTCCGTAAGGCTTCCACGGCGTGGTTCCTCCTCAGGCGACACCGGCGCCGATCAGACGCTGGTATTCGGTGCAGGGTCCCAACTGACGGATGGTGTCGGTCACTTCATTGACCAACGTGGCCCACTTGGCCCCTTCGGCGGCGGATACCCAAGAAAAGGTAATGCGCCGCATGTCCAGGCCCATGAATTCCATCAGATCGTTGAACACCATCCAGCGGCGGCGGGCGTGATAGTTGCCGCTGGTGTAGTGGCAATCGTTCGGATGGCAGCCGGAGACGATCACGCCGTCCGAGCCGCGCGCGAACGCTTTCTGAATCAGCATGAAATCCACCCGGCCGGTGCAGGGCAAGCGAATGATGCGCACGTTGGACTGATATTTGAGGCGACTGGTGCCGGTCAGATCGGCGCCCGCATAGGTGCACCAGTTGCACACGAACGCGGTGATCTTGGGTTCGAATACGTCGTCAGCCATCGGAGGCTCCTACAGGCTCATGATTTCGGCGAAGATCTGCTCGTTGGAATAACCGTGCAGATCGATGGCCTTGGTTCGGCACAGCGCGACGCAGGTGCCGCAACCCTGGCACAGGCCGGGATTGATCTTGGCAAGCGTCTTGAGGACGTTGCCGTTGCGATCCCTGATGTCCTCGTGGCCGATGGCCTGATACGGACAAGCGGTTTCGCACAACAGGCAGCCGGTGCATGTGCTGTATTCAGGCGCGGGTCGCCGGTTGACTTCAGCCACCAGCGGCTCACGGGCCAAGTGGCTACGGCTGAGCAAGGCTGTCACCTTGGCTGCGGCGGCGCTGGCCTGCGCCACGGTTTCCGGAATGTCGCGCGGTGACTGGCAAGCGCCGGCCAGAAAGATGCCGGCCGAGGTGGTTTCCACCGGCCGCAGCTTGGGATGCGCTTCGGCCACGAACCCATAGGGGTCGGTGCCCACATGGAGTTTCTGGGCCAGCTCGCCCTGCCCGTGGTTGGGTAGGGCCGCCGAGGCCAGCACCACCAGATCGGCTTTGATCTCGACCGGCTTGCCGCCCAGCAGGGTATCCGCACCCTTGACCACCAGCTTGCCGTCCTCTTCGTAGATACGGGAGACCCGGCCCCGGATGTACTTGACGCCGTCTTCCTCGATTGCCCGGCGCACGAACTCGTCGTAGTTCTTGCCGGCGGCGCGAATGTCCATGTAGAACACATACGCCTTGGCGTTATGGTTCTTGTGCTTGAGCAGCATCGCGTGCTTGGCGGTGTACATGCAGCAAATCTTGCTGCAATACTTGACGCCCTTGGCGGCGTCGCGACTGCCGGAACAGGCGAGGAACACCACGGTTTCCGGTTCTTTGCCATCGCTGGGGCGCTTGATGACGCCTTGGGTGGGGCCGGAGGCGGAGGCGTAGCGCTCGAACTGCAAGCCGGTGATCACATCGGGATAGGTGCCGTAACCGTATTCGGGGAAGCGGTCGGTACCCATCACTTGGTAGCCGGTCGCCACCACGATCGCGCCGACTTCGACATTAATGATCTCGTCCTTCTGGTCGAACTTGATCGCCTTGGTCGGGCAGGCTTTGGCGCAGCGGTCGCACTTTTTCTTCTGATAGCGCCGGCAATGCTCGGTATCGATGACCGGAATGTTGGGCACCGCCTGGGCGAAGGGCACGTAAATCGCCCGACGCATGGACAGCCCTTCGTTGAAGCTGTCGATGACGTTCTTGGTCGGGCACTTCTGCAAGCACTCGCCGCAGCCCGTGCACAGCTCCTCGTCGATCATGCGGGCGCGCTTGCGGATGGCGACCTTGAAGTTGCCGATGAAGCCGTCCACATGCTCCACTTCGGAATAGGTCAGCAGGGTGATGTTGGGATGGCGCGAGACGTCCACCATCCTCGGCGTCAGGATGCACTGCGAGCAGTCCAAGGTCGGGAAGGTTTCCGACAACTGGGCCATGTGGCCGCCCAGCGCTGGCGAGCGCTCCACCAGGATGACCTTGTGGCCGGAATCGGCGATGTCGAGCGCGGCCTGGATGCCGGCGATGCCGCCGCCGATCACCAGCGCCGAGCGGGTCATTGGTACCTGAATGGTGTCCAGCGGCTTGTTGCGCTTGACCTTTTCCACTTGCATGCGTACTAGGTCGACCGCCTTGTCGGTGGTGCTGTCGGCCTTTTGGTGCACCCACGAGCAATGCTCGCGCAGGTTGGCCACTTCGCACATATAGGCGTTCAGGCCAGCGTCGCTCACCGCCCGCCGGAAGGTCGGCTCGTGCATCCGTGGCGAGCAGGCCGCCACCACCACGCCATCCAGTTGATGCTCCTGGATGGCCTGCTTGATCTTGTTCTGACCCGGATTGGAGCACAGATACTTGTAATCCTCGGCGTGGGCCACACCGGACATGTGCTTGCAACGCTCCGCCACCTCGGTGACATCGACGGTCGCGCCGATGTTCTCACCGCAATGGCAAACAAAGACTCCCAGTCGTGACATGGCGATTCTCCTCAGTCCTCGTCGTCATCGTCGTCGGTCGTGACGACTTCGGGTTCTGGTTCCGGCAGTTCGACTGGCACCATGTGCCGTTGCAAACCGAGCCGTTGTGGGTCGATGCCCATGGCCAGGCCCAGGGCCTGCGTGACGTACAACACCGGGATGCGGTGTTCCGTCTGCAACTTCTGGTTGATCTCGGGACGACGCATATCCAGGTTGGATTGGCACATCGGGCAGGCCGTGACGATGGCGACGGCCTCGCGCCGGGTGGCATCCGCGACGATGCGGCCGCTGAGGTTAGCGACCAAATCGGTACGGGTCACTGAAGACACCCCGGCACCGCAGCATTCGGTCTTGCTGGACCAGCGGACGGGTTTGGCGCCGGCGGCGGCCATCACCTGATCCATGGTCTGTGGATCTTCAACCCGGTCGAACTGGGCCACTTTCGCCGGGCGCACCAGCAGACAGCCGTAATAGCACGCGACCTTGTGGCGGAAGGATTGCTCGGTCTTGGCCGCGATCTGGTCTTTAAACCGATCCAGTACCGCCAGCATGTTCAAGACCCGTACCTTGCCGCTGTACGGCATACCGATCACTTCGGATACCGCCTGGCGTTTGTCGGGGGCATCAGCCAGTTCCACGCTGGCCGTAGCCAGTCGGTTGAAGCAGGCCGCGCAGGGCGCAAGGATTTCATCTAGGCCGGCGGCTTCCGCCAGTGCCAGATTGCGCGCACGCAGGCCCAAGGCTAGTTCCGCGCCCGCCACATGGGCCGAGGACGCGCCGCAACAGTTCCAGTCGGGAATCTCCACCAGCGTCAGGTCGAGCACCTCGCAGACCGCCCGTACCGATTCGTCGTATTCCCGGGCCGAGCTGGTCAGGGAACAACCCGGATAGTAGCCAATACGCATGACCTACTCCTTGTCCCCGGTGGTGCGCTTGAACAGGTTCTTCACCGCTGCCTTATCTTCGATCCCGTGGGGTAGCAGCTCCAGTTTGCCCTTCTGATAGAGCTTGGAGCCCAAGGTCATATCCTGGAGCAGATGGCCGGTGCGCAGCTTGTAGTTCATCAACATACCGATTTCGTGCAGGCGACCGTGCCGGGCAATCGATCCCTAGAAACGCCTTGTGAAAGGCCTGCGCATCCTTGCTCTTGGGATGAGCCAGCCCCAAGCGCACGGCTTCCTCACGCAGGAAATACATGATCTTGGGCGTGTTGATGGTTTGCGGGCAGCGACTATGGCAGGTATCGCAGGAGAGACAGAGCCAAATACTCTCGCTTTGGAGAACCTGCTGGTCAAATTCAGGGGTTTCGTACTGCAATAAACGCAGAACCTGGCAGGAAGGCATATCCATGTCTCCGGCTACCGGACAACCCGCTGCGCACTTGCCGCATTGATAACAATGCGTCAGTTCAACACCAGCCGCCGCCTGGACTTTGCTCGCTAGACTAGTCGTTTGTTTGGTCTGTTGGAGATTGCTGCTCATATGGAGTTTTCCCGGATATATTCACCAGTTTCCATAAACCGTGACCGATTCCTGATTTGTTTAGTCAGCCTATTGGCTCGCATACGTCATGCCAATTAATTAGTCTTTTTTAAAAGAATAACTTATACAAAAATCACTATATAAAAATGAGAGATTTATTACTTTGTAGATAACAATTTGTTGAGAGTCCTACATAAAAATCTAGTAATTCCCTCAAAAGACAGCAGTACAAACTTCAGAGAATCGCTCACTTCTTTACTAATTTTTCAAAATTTTTATATGAATCATTTAGCTATTTTTACTGTTTTTTTATAGCGCTTCAGATAGAAGGAAATTTTCATAAGCCCACTGCAAGCACCGTAAGGAACCGGCTATGCCACCTCCTAAACAAGACCAGTCCATAGAGAACCTCATTCGCCGTACCGAAACCGCTCAGGATCAAACGGTGCTTAAGGAAGTACTGATCGAAACCTTGACTCTATTCGCAACCGTTCGCGCGGATGTCCGAGAATTAGCCTATCGTGTCAGAGCCTTGGAAGAGTCAGCGCCTAACCAGGCGGCGTTGGAAGAAACACGGGCCGATATCGACCAGCTGTTGAATCTTGCTGCGGGAACCGCCTATGAGCGGTTCGCCTTGGCTGCACGGCGCTGTGTCTACGACGAAAACTGGCAGGAGGCGGACACTGCCTTAGCGGCGTTCCGCGAACCGGGCGAATTGCGTGACTTGGCGTTACGAATCCGTGGCCGTTTAATCGATCTCTATTCCTGAATTACCGATTTTTATGAGTGCCCATAAACCTACAACCTCCTTTCATTTCAATAGGGGCAAATCAACCATGATTCCTGACTCTCTTGAAGGCGCAGTTTTATTGAGTATCATCGATTTCTTTCTTAGTTTTGTGGTGATCACTGGCATTGGCGTTATCTTATCGCTCTTCCCATATTTGAATAAACTTGGAGAAATCGATGAGAAAAAACTGCGAGAGGGTGGTCATTAATTTTCCTCAACACTCTCAACAACTAACCACCAACCAAATAATTAAAATCGGGGAGGTTGACATTGTTCGACCAAGTTTTATTCTTTTTTAATGCTCTGCTGCAACAGACCGGGGCAGCGAACTTCACTTTGGGTAACCTGGTGATGATCGCGATCGGCGGAGCCATGATTTACCTGGCCATCGCCAAGCACTACGAACCGTTGCTGCTTATCGGGATCGGCTTCGCCTGCATCGTCGCCAACGTGCCAGGACCGCCGGACGTACCTGGTGGACCACCAGTTTCCGCGCTGCTCTACGTGGTAAAAGAAGGTGGTTTGTTCCACTACGCTTACGAGGGTGTGGCCAAGCTCATCATCCCGCCGTTGATCTTCCTTGGTGTAGGCGCGATGACCGATTTTGGTCCCATGATCGCTAATCCCAAGCTGGTGATCCTAGGAGCAGGAGCGCATCTAGGGATTTTCGTCGCCTTAATCCTCGCCAAACTGCTTGGCTTCACCATCAATGAGGCCGGCGCCATTGGTATCATCGGTGGAGCCGATGGTCCTATGGCAATTTTCGTCACCGTGAAGCTGGCTCCTCATCTGCTCGGTCCTATTTCGGTCGCTGCCTACTCCTACATGGCGCTCATGCCGATGATCCAACCGCCGATCATGAAACTGCTGACCACCCAAGCGGAACGCAAGATTGAAATGGCACAGATTCGCAAGGTAACCAAGTTAGAGAAAATCGCCTTCCCTGCTGTAATCGCCGTCATCGTCAATCTGTTCTTTCCACCGGTCGCTCCGCTGATCACCATGCTGATGCTGGGCAACCTGCTGAAGGAAGTGGGTGTCACCGAGCGATTAGCCAAGACGGCAGGTGGCCCACTGATGAATATCATCATTATCATCCTGACGGTAGCCATCGGCTCCACCATGGCAGCTGACAAGTTTTTGACCTTTCAGACGGTCGAGATCGTCGTGCTCGGGCTGCTTGCCTTTCTGTTTGGCACGGCGTCCGGTGTAATCACCGCCAAGATCATGAACCTGTTTATGAAGGTCAAGATCAATCCGCTGATCGGTTCGGCCGGCATCGCGTCGGTTCCCATCGCCGCCCGCGTTTCCCACATCGTGGCCAATCAGGCCAACCCGCATAACCACCTGATTTTCCACGCTATGGGTCCCAACCTAGCCGGTGTGTTCGGAACCGCTATTTCGGGCGGGATCATGCTGGCACTGCTGGGCATTCAATAGAGAACGCGCTTGCCTTCCCCTTCAAGCTGCCCGATGGATCGCGAGATCCGTCGGGCAGCTATTCATTAATCACTGGTATTTTTTAGCATTGAGGTGTACGCAGCATTGCCCCCCAACCTTACGACTGCCACACTTGAGGAAAAGCAGTTCGATCCTGATGAGCCACCCACCGGTGGCTTCCCAAGGATCGACGATCAGGCGTTATCTGGTCAGCGGCTCCGCCTTTCAAAAGTGACAAGGTCAAGGTGCAAGGTGAAAGAAAGCGATTTTGACGAACAATGGGAAACGGGCCAGACACTCGTCAACGATCCGCACAATAACGGTACGACTACTGCTACCGAAACCTCGGTGCGGCAGCCAACCACCTACCAGAGCCAGAAAAAGCACCAAGTCGTCTACCAGCGGTCGCCGCTCAAGACAGCGCTCCAAATCGTCGGGCTGCTGACAATCCTGTTCAGCGTCACAATGTTGCCGCCGATGGGGGTAGCGTGGTGGTATGACGGTCCCGACGTGATTGTGCCGTTCGCGGAAGCAATGGGCACGATGTTGGGGTTAGGGCTGCTGTGTTGGCTACCGGTATGCCGGCACAAGATCGACCTGCGGAATCGGGACGGCTTTGTGGTAGTGGTGGCATTCTGGTTTCTGCTGTCGCTGATCGGCGCGTTGCCGTTCATGCTGTCTGACAACCCGCACATGCCGCTGGTGGATGCAGTATTCGAGACCGTCTCGGGACTGACCACGACCGGCGCTAGCGTGCTGTCCGGCCTCGACGCCATGCCCAAGGCAATCGTGTACTACCGAGCACAGCTGAACTTCCTCGGCGGGATGGGCGTCATCGTGCTCGCGGTCGCGCTGCTGCCAATGCTGGGCGTCGGCGGCATGCAGCTGTACAAGGCGGAAACGCCAGGACCGATGAAGGATGAGAAGCTGACGCCGCGCATCACCGAGACCGCCAAAAATCTCTGGTACATCTACGTTGCCCTCAACGTGGTCTGCACCCTGTCGTTCTGGTGGGCGGGGATGAACTTCTTCGACGCGCTCTGCCATAGCTTCGCCACCTTGGCATTGGGCGGCTTCTCCACCCACGACGCTAGCATCGGCTATTACAACAGCGCGACCATCGAGCTGGTCGCCGGATTTTTCTCGATCGTGGCAGCGATCAACTTCGCGTTGTTTTTTCTGGCTTGGCGCTCCCGCAGCATCAAGGTCATTTTCCGAGACTCCGAGTTTCGGTTCTGCATGGTCGTATTTGGGGGAATCATCGCGATAACTTGCGCCCATCTCTATCTCAGCGGCAAGTTTTCTTCGTGGGAGTCCTTTCATCGCGGTTTTTTCCAAGCCGCCTCGGTAATCACGGACAACGGGCTGGCTGACAACCGGCTATCCGGCAGATTGGCCGCTTTTCGTGCCCCTATTATTGTTGCTAGGGAGTTTTTTCGGCGGCTGCGTTGGTTCGACCTGCGGCGGCATCAAGGCGATTCGCTTTTTGCTGCTGTACAAGCAGAGCGTGCGCGAGGCCCGGCTGCTGATTCGTCCGTCCGCCCAGATTGCGGTCAAGCTGGGCAATCACCCTGTCCCCGACCGGGTCATGCAGGCGGTGTGGGGATTTTACTATCTGTACATCTTCTGCTACTGCTTCTTCTCGCTGGCTCTGACAGCAACCGGCGTGGATCTCGTGACGGCATTCGGTTCAGTCGCGGCCTGCCTGAACAATATGGGGATCGGCTTGGGCGAGACCGCTTCCAATTTCAGTTCGCTGAACGACACCGCTACTTGGCTGCTATCGCTGTCCATGTTGGTCGGCCGTTTCGAAGTGTTCCCGCTGCTGTTGCTGTTCCTACCGGATTTCTGGAAGTGAATGCCTTTTTCATCGGACCTGCGTCGGCCGCCGGCCGGGTCTAAATTCATACCAAAAAACGCTTGCTTGCAATAAACCAAAGGAAAAACCATGTCTCTCATATTGACCGAAACCAAGGACGCGATTGGAACCATCGTGATGAATCACGCCCAAAAGCGCAACGCGCTCAGCGAGGCGCTGATCGATGAAATCACAGTCGCGCTGAAAAGCTTCCAGGACAAAAATATCCGCGCCGCTGTCTTGCGCGCGCCAGCCGGGGCGAAAGTCTGGTCTGCCGGCCACGATGTCAGCGAACTGCCTGACCGAGGCCGCGATCCGTTGGGCTGGAGCGATCCGCTGCGCGTCCTGGTCCGTGCCATCCAGGAATTCCCGGCCCCGATCATCGCCCTGATCGAAGGCGGCGTTTGGGGCGGTGGCTGCGAGGTCGCAATGGCCTGCGACATTTTGGTCGCCACGCCCGATGCCACCTTTGCAATCACCCCGGCAAAACTCGGTGTTCCCTATAACCTGGGCGGCATCCTAACGCTGATGAATATGATCCCGCTGCCGGTGGCCAAGGAAATGCTGTTCACCGCGCAACCGATTCCCACATCGCAGGCTTTGAACCTCGGCGTCATCAATTACATCAAGTCCGCTGAGGAAATCGAGAGCTTCGTCTACAGTCTCGCCGCTCAGATCACGGTCAACTCACCCCTGAGCATTGCCGTGATGAAGGAGGAATTGCGGCTGCTCGCCAGCGCACGGACGATCACGCCGGAGTTGTTCGAACGAATTCAAGGGCTCCGGCGCGTTGTGTACGATAGTCGCGACTATCAGGAGGGTTTGAATGCTTTCCGGGAAAAGCGCAAACCTCAGTTCAAAGGCAAATGAACCAGGGCTAACGCATGAAATTGATTTTAAGGAGAGGAAGTCACGAATTTCGGCCTGACCTTGTCGCTGCCGTTGACGCTGCGAATCGCTTTAACCGCCAGCACTATCTTGAGTTTCAGCCAATCCTGGAGTGTTTCCAAGGAGACCGCCCGAAGATCGGCGAAGACCTGTCGACGGATCCGAGACCATGGCGGTCATCGAAGGCATCGAAGACCGGCCTGATGGTGGTCATTAGCTCGAAGCAGTGCGCTTCGAAATGCCGTCGCACAGCCGCGTGGGCGTTGCCGTGATTTGCCCTGAGCACCAGCAGATCGTCGGCTTCGCGATCCACGACGCGTTATGCGATGTCTTTTTGGCAGCCCATGGCACCCAGCGTCACCAAGGTGTTTGCCAGCACCAAACGGTCCAACAGCTCTGGCCGTGATCTCGTTGGACTTATCGTCCATGTGGCGTTGGCCCAGTACCACGCCACACTTACTTGGCCCACGCGCTGACTCGATGCAGCAGCAACTGCGCCAGGCCCCGGTCGAAGGAACCGCGTAACGTCTTGCCATCTATGGTCACGACCTCCGGACTCGCCAGGCGTAACGGGCGGGGCCAGGATGCCCACCCCAGCCGGTAAAGCACACCTCAAAGACGTCCGGGTCAATCAGCATGAACACCCGGTGGAAGGTGTCATGGGCCGGAACACCATTGAGCAGGGCGAGAAACTGACGTAGTCACGCGAGCTTGCTGCGACCCTACAGGGCAATGTCCTTCCAGTTCTCGGCACCGGCGATCACCGCACAGGTGGCAATCACCAAAATATCCATCTGCCGGTGCTCACCCTTGCCAGGACAGCGCGGATCCTCCAAGTCGGCAAACCGCTCAATCAGCTTACCAATCAAACGCGGAACATCTTCACCGGGGTAAAGAAGAGGCACATTTACCTGACCGGCTTAAACCCTCACTAGTCGCCTGCAATTTCATGCGTTAGCCCTGATAAATAGGACTTCCAAGTCGGCGGGTTTGCCGTGGCCCTCACCCACTGAATGACTTTACCTCTAGTTGACAAGTCATTAAATTTTAATTATATCACTTAATTGTACCATGTGAATTTTTTCAATACAAAAATACAATAATTTTTGATAATATTTACATATGTTATTCTTCATTTTTTTATGAAAAATAGCAATATTAGATTCATAATCAAACTTATGAATCTAAATTAAAACAATTTATCATAATTATAAAGGGGATAATCATGCGGTGGTTTAAAGTGATTTTAGGCGCGGCCGTCATGCTGGTGACGACGCTAGCGTGGGCAGCTTTCGAGATTACTCCGACGGTACAGAAGGAGCTTGATCAAGCTATCGAAGTCGGTGAAGGGTTGGGCTGCAGAGCCGGCCATCGTCGGTGCGGTGGCCGCGCAGAACCAGAAAGGCCCCATCCCCGATTTGGATAATACCAAATGGAAAACGGTTCGTCGCAGCGATGATTTGATCAAGGGATTCCAAAGCAACGATGCCGCCAAGCTGCTCAAGCAAAAGCTGGATGAATCGCAGGGTTTGTACAGCGAAGCGTTTCTAAGCGCCAGCCGGGGCGAAAAGGTCGCATTCGTGGAGAAAACTAGTTCCTACATCCACAAAGGACAACCCAAATTTGACGTGCCTTTCGTTGACGGCAAGCCCTGGCAGGGCCAACCTGAATTTGACGAGAGTTCTCAATCGCATCAAGTTCAAGTGGCAGTTCCGGTACTGGCTGACGGGAAGCCCATCGGGGTGCTGGTGGTTGGCGTCAATCTGACTAAGCTTGCCGGATCGTCGTCCAAGTAGCTGAAGATATTCGTTAATTCGCCCAACCTCGCGGTTGGGCGTTTTGCGTTAGAGGGACTGACACTATGCGTTTGAAAGCGTGGGGGATCAAAACCAAATTGATCGCTGTCTGCACGCTGATCGTGTTGCTGGGAGCGAGCATCGGAGTATGGAATTTAAGCAATTTCCGCTGGGCCGGGACCATGTTCCAGGTCGCCAGCCAGGAAAATCTGCCGGCTCTCGATTATCTGACAGAAGCTGATCGCGACATGCAGCAAGCCCTGGTGGCCGAGCGCAGCTTGATATTCGTGCGGCAGGCTTCCGAGGAGGGGGCCAAAATGCGCAAGGCTCACGAGGAGAACCTGCAACAGGTCGAGAATCGCTGGCAGAAATATCGGGAGGTCCCCACTAGCCCCGAGGAACGTTCGCTCTGGCCCGAATTCGAGCGCGCCTTGGCCGAGTGGGAGAAAGTTTCCAGGGAGGTTCTATCCTTGTTGGCGCAGGATTCGCCAACCGAGCGCAAGGATGCCATCGATATCTCGCTCAGCGAAGGCGAAGCCAAGTTTGAAGCGGCGCGGAATATTCTGAACGAGCTGACGGAATTGCGCCTCAAAAGCGCCGAGACATTCGCCGTGCAAGTGAAGGAGACAGTTAGACAAACCACCTATTGGACGTTGGCTATATTGGGAGCATCGCTGGTTATAGGAGGGCTGTTTGGCCTTGTGCTGGCCCGTTCGATGGTTCGCGACCTCGGTCATGTGATGGCAAGCGCTGAACGGGCAGCAGCTGGCGACTTGACTGCACGGGTGAGAATGAACGCGCGAGATGAACTGGGTTATGTAGGAGAAGCGATCAATCGCATGATGGAGTGCTTTGGAAGCAGTATGTCCCAGATTCAGCAGGGTATCCGTCAAACGACCGAAGCTTCCAACCAATTGGCGCACGGTAGCGAACAGCTTGCTAACGGCACCCAACAACAGGCGGCCTCCCTGGAAGAAACAGCGGCTTCTCTGGAGGAGATGACCGGCACCGTAAAGCAGAGTGCCGATAATGCGCGCTTGGCGACCCAGATGGCGACCGCCGCTCGATCAAGCGCGGAGCGAGGTGGCCAGGTGGTGCAAGAAGTAATCGACTCGATGCAAGCGATTACGGTAGCTTCCAAGCAGATCGCGGCGATCATTACGACTATCGACGAAATCGCCTTTCAAACCAATCTATTGGCGCTGAATGCCGCCGTGGAAGCGGCGCGCGCTGGCGAGCAGGGTCGAGGATTTGGCGTGGTAGCGGGCGAAGTGCGCAAACTGGCCCAACGGAGTGCGGAGGCGTCCAAGGAGATCAAGACATTGATTATGGATGCCACCACGAAGGTCGGCACCGGATCGGAGATGGCGCATCAGGCGGGGGTGGCGCTAGGAGAAATCGTCGCTGGCGTGAAAAAAGTCGCCGATTTGATCGCCGAGATCAGCGCCGCCGCTCAGGAGCAGGCGCAAGGCATCGAGCAGGTGAACAAAGCAGTGATTCAGATGGACGCTCTCACCCAAAATAACGTGTCGCAAACCGAGCAATTTTCGTCTATTGCCAAGACTATCGCGATGCAAGCCACCGTGCTTCAAGGTCAGGTGGATCGCTTTGATCTGCCCGAAAGTTAACCTGCTACCTTTTTTCTTTAGAGTGGCAATACCCGGTAAAGCCGCTTGCCGCTGACACCCCATCTTGGCAGCGGTGCTACCGCTGCCAAGACGATCTCACTCCACCGAGAAAACACAGTTGCACCGGCAATACAAAATCGCCTTGGGCATCTCCTTGAAAATTGCTTCACCCATAAATCCTCACTGCCTGTTTCCAAATTTCTTTGAGTATAAGTCGCACCGTCTGGAAGGGAGAAAATCCACTTGAAGGTCGCGGGAGCGATCATAATATGAGGTATAAGCTATTATGATCAGCGGAAACCGGCTCGGTTGCGCGGTAGGTTCGCGGGAAACGATTTTGCGGCTAACTAAAATCGTGTAACTGGCAACGCATCCCGTCGAATGGATACCCAACCCCTAGACAGGCATACGACCTGACCAACGGCCGACTCCCCGACAAGTCAAAATACCGTCAGGAGAATCCCATGCAGCTAACCAGCTCCGCCCTGCGCGACCATCAGCCGATCCCCGCCGAATACGCGTTCGGAGTGGTTGATCCTAGCCAACATGTGGCGCTCGGTCCCAACCGCAACCCGCCGTTGGAATGGAAGTCCCTACCGCCGGGTACTCGTTCCCTGGTGCTGATCTGTCACGACCGTGACGTGCCGACCCGCGCCGACGATGTCAATCAGGAAGGCCGGCAAGTCCCAGCCGATCTGCCCCGCGCCGATTTCTATCATTGGATTCTGGTTGATCTCGCGCCAGAGCCGATGCAAATCCAGGCTGGCGAATTTTCTGACGGTATCACCCCGGCTGGGAAATCAGGGCCCGCCGGTCCTCGCGATACCCGCCAAGGCATTAACAATTATCGTGAATGGTTTGCGAGCGACCCGGCCATGGCCGGGTCTTATTTCGGCTATGACGGTCCCTGTCCGCCTTGGAACGATACGCTCGTGCATCACTACATTTTCACGCTTTACGCCTTAGACGTGGAACGCTGCCCGGTCGAAGGCGAGTTCACTGGACCTGATGTGCTGGCCGCCATCGCCGGGCACATATTGGATCAAGCCAGTTTCACTGCCACTTACAGCTTAAACCCAGCCGTACCCGCCTAAACCCCTGTCCATGAGCACGACCATCGCCCCGGATCGACAATGCGGTCTCTCTGTCTCGATCAAGTACCCGCCGGTTCTAACGGCCGGCGACTTTACCAAAAAGCCACACCTGCCAAGAGGTCGCCATGAACTTTACCGATGATTCCTCAGGAGCTGAAAAACGCCGGATCAAACGCTGGTATCTCGTTATGTACTTGCGAGTCTATGATCAGGATACCAACGAGCTGCTCGGTCACATTGTGGATATCAACAAGGAAGGCATGCGGTTAGTCAGCGACAAACCACTGCCCTTGAACCAGACCTTTCGGTTATGGGTGGACGTTCCCAAGGAAGATACACCGCGTCAGCGGCTGGAGCTTGAGGCGGAAAGTCTCTGGACCGGTCGGGACATCAATCCGGACTTTTATGATACCGGCCTTCGGGTGCTGAGCATCAGCACCCAAGCACTATTGCAGCTTCAGCTTTTGATCGAGGAATTCAAGTTCGGCTAAACCGCCAACGACCCCAGGGCATGCTTCTCGTGCCCTCATTGCCATCGACTGATGGCGGAAGGGTTTTGTGCGGCAGCTTCTGGCGTGATATGTGCATCACTTCTCATGTGCAAGCATGGGGACAGTCCAAGCATTGCGCAGGGACTGGGATTGAACATCGAATTATAAGGTGATGCCATCATGTCATTAGCAATTACGGCCGATAAGGCACTGGTTTGGGACATCCAACAAACTAAAATGGTGCAGAAAATACGGGTAGCGGTAAGTTTGGTCGGTAATCAAGGCAGCGTCTTTCGCGAAACGGGGCCGCTTTATGTGGAAACTCCGCAGGAAGTGTTCGAGGCAACACGGTTGCTACGGACTCGGCTGATCAAGTCGTTGATATCCGGAGTGGAATAGACGGCATGAGCGCTGAAGGATACACAGCGATGCCATCCCGAACAGCTTCCTTTCTCCTCTCAAATCGCGCAGCCTGAGCAACAATTCAGGCTGCGCGCACTCCGTCTCGCCTTCTCCTCAGGGCTCACTCTGCCCAAGCCACCATACTGGCTCGACGGTGGTCAAAATCGATTGGGATCGCTGCCGAGATCAATCCGGACCGGGCTCTTTCGTTCCAAATTGAACAGTCTCCAATAAAATCGCTGTTTCGACCGAATTGGAGGCATGCTAGCCCAAAAATTGGGCGTTCTACTTGGAAAGCTTGACCAATGTTGGTGCTGATCCACCGAATATCTCGCGATAACTGGCATAGACCGCGCATACCGTCACCGGCCCCAGCACCAAGAAACCGAGCCCAAGCGGAATCACCGCCGCGACCGCTAGCACCAGATACACCAACCCGAAAACCAGTAACGGCAGCATATTGATCCAGCAGGCGACAACGCTATCTTGCGCGGCCGGCCAGGCATTTTGGCCGCCCAGCATCACTAGGGGCACGCCGTAAAACAACGCCATGGCAACCGCGAAACTGATCACCAGCACGATCAGCGCAACCACGAGGCCAGCGCCCACAAAAAGACCGCTCGCGGCTTCGGGTGGAACGAGCACACCGGTGCTATCCAACGTGGCCCCCAAAATCACGCCGCCGCCCAGAAACACCATGATAACCAGCGCGATCAAGACATAACCCGCCACGCTGATCGCACCCAACAACACCAGCGGCCCCATGCGATCCTGATCCTGAAAACCGCGGAACAGATGCGCGATTTCTAGAGTTTCCCCACGATCCAAAGCAGCCGCTCCGAACAGCATTCCACCGACCAACACCGGGGTGAGCAAGGCGTTCGCCAACGCGCCAACGATGGGTATAAACGATAGGATCATACTGATGATGATATAGATCACCAGAATGACGATCCAGATTCCCGGCGCTTTGACGAACAATCGCCAACCCTCGACAATCCATCCCCAACCCCGACCGGCATCCACACGTAATGCGTTCATGAGCGACGTTCCTTAATGTACATACGATGTTCGAGCAGGATAACCGAATACTGCTGGCGCGCGGCCTCTCTTATACTTTGAGGCATTCGCATTTATCCGCGACGCTCCACCCGAAAGTACGCGGCGCGCTCGGGCAAATCGATTCCGGTCAGCCGCAGCGGCAACACGCTGTCCGGCGCTACATCCTCGGTCACCTTTACTCGTGTTTCCAGCGCCAGTCCGGGAATCAACACGGTGCCGCGCGGCAGGCGTTTTTCGACCAATACCCCCTCGCCTCGCCAACCAGGATGCTGCTGGAGATAGACGAACGTCCAGTGCTCGCGGGACAGGCGTTCGGCCCGTCGTATCCCCATTGCCGCCGACTCCGCTGCACCGACTCGCTCGACGATCGCCTGGGCATCCAACACCTCTCCGCCCCTTAAAAAGGCGCGCAACTGCTGATGGGCGACCAAGTCGAGATAACGCCGCAGCGGGCTAGTCACCTGAGCGTATATCTCCAAACCCAGACCACCGTGCGGACCGGGTTGGCTGCTGTATTGACGCGGCCGTAACGTGCGACGCAAAGCGTACATTGCCGCGAGCCCCGCTGGCGCCCGCTCCGAGGTTTCTGCCATATCCTGTGTAGTGTACGGAAACGGCAACTCCCGTTCTCGCGCGAAACGCGCCGCCGCCTCACCGGCCATGATCATGGCCTCGGTCACCAGCATCCGGCTACGCAGTCGGGCTAGCGGTTTAATATCGACCTGCCCTTCAGTCGCTTGCAGTTTCACTTCCGGCAAATCGATGAAAATCGCTCCATGGGCTCGACGACGGGCCTGATGCCGCTCGGCTAGAGCGTAAAGGCTGCGAAACGGCTCCTCGTCCAATCGCTGATCCACTTCCTCATAGCTCAATCGCTGCGCCCGCACCCAACTCGGGACGATTTCCACCCCGGTCACCACTCCGTCCTGATCCAGCTTCAGGCCGAAGGACAGCGCGGGCGAAATATCCGTCAGACCCAAGCCCATCCGGTTGACGGCCATTTCCGGGAGCATCGGCACGACAGCTTCCGGCAGATACAATGTCGCCCCTCGCGCTCGCGCTTCCAGATCGATGGGGCCACCCGGCTGGACCACTGCGGCAACATCGGCGACATGCACCCACAGCCGGTCACCGTCCAAACCGAGCGCATCGTCAGGATCGAGATTGCCTGCATCATCGATGGCAAAGGCGGGCAATCCTGTCAAATCCAGCCGCTCCTCGTCCGGCAATCCAGGCAACTCCACCGCTGGCGCCTTCAGTGCGACTCCGATTCGGCGCGGATAGGGATTCATCGCCCCGTCCCAATAACCTAACCGCAACAGCAAGGCGTGGGCATTTTGTGGATTCTGGTCGCAGTCGAGCGCCTGTAACACTCGGCTCTGATCGCGCTCGCCCCAAGCCACTTCTTCAATCTCTCGCAGGTACGGCGCATCCTGGGGCGCGCACTGACCCGCCCGCGCCCGATTTAGGAATCCGGTCCACGCCTGTCGTTCCGCTTCCTTGGCCTCTCGGGCGATTCGCTCCCGCGTCACCTCCGCAAGCGACCGGGCATCGACTGCATCTGGAGTACCCTGAAAGTACAAACCTTCGTCCACCAGACGCCAAGCAGCCCAGGCTGTCGCTGGCGTGTAGCTCCCATATACCAGTTCGGCGAGTTCAGGTAAGGTAGTCTGGCCTCCCTCCAGTAATTCACAGGCTGCTTCCACTTCGCCTGCCGGTGGATTTATTAAATCCCGGACTCCCGCCAGCGGCCCAGGATGCAGCAATGTGACATCCTTCGGGCGAACTCGCAGCGAGCGCCCATCTTGCAACTCGATCTCCAGCTTGTCGCCGATGGCCACGACGCGGGCTGGCCCACCTTTGTAAAGCACCAAGCTGTATTGCGGGATATTCATCGGATTTTGGGAGCGCACAGCAAGCGATAGGCGGCTATCATACCAAAGGTTAAGACAACCCAGCCGATGCCGCTCACTGGCTGACCTTTCACGCGATTGCCGACCGCGAGCGCTGCCGCTGAGCCGGCTCAACAGGCTTTATCGACAATGGAGTGCGGTCACATCCTGCCGACCTGGACTATCCAGTCCGGTATATGGCGGTTTCAGATGCTCGATCCGATCCTGGTGTTCGAATACCACACTGCCAGCCGCATAAAACCCTCAGCTCAATCGGAGTTCACCCTCGAAATTACACCACTTGACGGATGCTACCGTCGGGGAAAATACCTCTCGTTCACCAACAAACCTACGGATTTACCCGACAACCCCAACGAAAAACAAGTTAAATCGCGTAATTGGGTGGCGCGCCGGGGATCTCGATGCTAGTCAGTGTCGCGCCTTCGCACTGGACGGCAACGGCCTTCCCGATCCAATCGTCGCCGAAAAGTGCGGCCAAGCCATCGGCGAGCGAGCGCGAATCCGCACACAGATGATGCCGACCGTGGCCAGAATCCAGGATCAGGGTTGCGGTGGTGCCGTCGTCGATCACGTCGGCTATGGTTCCAGCGATATACATCATGGTGTGCTCTCTTCTGGGTTTGGTGAAAAATCTCGCTCACCTGACTGATGACCGCGCAAATTTAAGCAGTTCTGCCTATTGATACCCCCACTTTCCACTCAATGGGGGGACGGCTGGCGCTGTTCATCAATATAGAATCCGGGAAAGACGGGATCGTGCGAACCACCCTCCAAATTCGCTGACGAATACCGGTGCATAACGCTACGATTCTTTATCATGCCTGGGGCGCTGGAGGCTAACGCCTACCATCCGGCCTGTGATGATCGAAACCCACCGAGCGAAGAATTTCCGCATGGCCAACAAGACACCGAAGACGACTTACCTGAAGGACTACGCCCCGCCCCCCTACCATATTTCGACACTCGACCTGCGCTTCGAATTAGGCGAGGACCACACTTTGGTCCATTCAAGAATGCGGGTCGTTCGTGCCGAGGCCACGCCGGTCGGCACACCGCTGGCGCTGGACGGCCAGCAGCTCGAACTGTTGTCGCTGGCCCTGGACGGGATACCCCTGTTAGCCGGCGCTTATCGAACGGAGGAGGGCCGGCTGATCCTGCTTGACCCGCCCGAATCCTTCGAGCTGGCGGCGGTCACCCGAATTCGCCCCCAGGACAATGCCTCGCTGGAGGGATTGTATCAATCTAACGGCAACTTCTGCACGCAATGCGAAGCGGAGGGTTTCCGCAAGATCACTTATTTTCTCGACCGGCCCGATGTAATGACCGTGTTCACCGTTACCCTAGTCGCCGACCAGGTCCGCTATCCGGTACTGCTGTCCAACGGCAACCGTGTGGAGAGGGGTGAGTTGGATGGTGGTCGCCACTGGGCCACCTGGCACGATCCGTTTCCCAAGCCTTGCTACTTGTTCGCGCTGGTGGCGGGACAGCTCAGCGCTGTCGAGGATACGTTTATCACCCGTTCCGGGCGTCAGGTCGATCTGCGCATTTACGTCGAGCCACGGAATCTCGACCAATGCGAGCACGCGATGGATTCACTCAAGCGGGCCATGGCCTGGGACGAGGAACGATTTGGCTTGGAATATGACCTCGACCTGTACCAGATCGTGGCGGTCGGCGATTTCAACATGGGGGCGATGGAGAACAAGGGACTCAATATCTTCAACACCAAATATGTGCTTGCCAAACCAGAAACCGCCACCGATATCGACTATCAGGGCATTCTCGGCGTGATCGGCCACGAATATTTCCACAACTGGACCGGAAACCGGGTGACATGCCGCGATTGGTTCCAGCTCAGCCTCAAGGAGGGGCTGACCGTGTTCCGCGACCAGGAATTTTCCTCGGATCTGGGCTCGCGTGGTGTTAAGCGTATCGAGGACGTGCGAATTCTACGGACCAGTCAATTTCCGCAGGACGCCGGCCCGATGGCGCATCCGGTGCGACCCGATTCCTACATCGAAATCAGTAATTTTTATACCGTTACCGTGTACAACAAAGGCGCGGAAGTGGTGCGGATGATCCAAACGTTGCTCGGGCGCGAGGGTTTTCGACAGGGCATGGATCTCTACTTTCAGCGCCACGACGGCCAAGCAGTGACCTGCGACGATTTCGTGGCGGCAATGGCCGATGCCAACGGCGTCGATCTCACTCAATTCAAGCGCTGGTATCACCAGGCAGGCACGCCGGAATTGTACGTGAGCGATGACTACGACCCGACCGCGCGTTGCTATACCCTGACGGTGCGGCAATCCTGTCCACCGACACCCGGGCAACCCCATAAGGAACCCTTTTACATCCCATTGGCGCTCGGTCTGCTGGACACCAATGGGCGAGATCTACCCCTACGGCTGAAGGGAGAAAGCAAGGCGGGCGCGACCACTCGGGTGCTGGAACTGCGCGAGCCGGAGCACGTTATCCAGTTCGTCGACGTGCCAACGCGACCGGTGCCATCGTTGTTGCGCGGATTTTCCGCGCCGGTCAAGCTAGTCTCCTCTGAGAGCGACGCCAATTTGCGCTTCCGGTTGACTCATGACAGCGACGATTTCAATCGCTGGGACGCGGCCCAAACCTTGGCGACTCGTGCGATTCTGGCCCTGATCGAAGACCGCCGCCAAGACCAGAATTGGGCGCTGCCGGAGTCTTTCAGTGTTGCGTTCGAACAGGCGCTGATTTCCGAGGCTGATCCCGCCTTGCTGGCCTTGGTCCTGACCCTGCCTAACCAAGTTTGGCTCGCCGAACAAATGGAAGCGGTCGACGTGGACGGCATCCACGCCGCGCATACCTTCGTGCGACATACGCTAGCCGAGCGGCTGCGTAAACATTTTCTCACGACCTACAAAACCTTACGCGACAAGGATAGAGATGGCTATCGAATTGACTCTGCCGCTTTTGGCCGGAGAGCGCTTAAGAACGTGTGTCTGGATTATTTGATGCAACTGGACAGCCCCGAGATACGGACGCTTGTGTCTCGATCAATTCTACTCAGCCAGCAACATGGCCGACCAACTCGGCGCTCTGGCACCGTTAGTCAATTCCTCCGGTCCGGAACGGAGCGAGGCGTTGACGGCTTTCTATGACCGTTGGCGGGGAGAAGCGCTGGTAGTCGACAAGTGGCTGACCCTGCAAGCCACATCCAGCTTGCCCGGCACCTTGGACGTGGTCAGATCTCTCCTCGCTCACGAGGCGTTCAATCTCCGCAATCCCAATAAAGTCCGGGCACTGATCGGCGCATTTTGTCAGGCGAACCTCCTACATTTTCACACCGCTGACGGCAGCGGCTATACTTTCCTCGCCGATCAGGTCTTGACGCTGAACGCGTTCAATCCGCAGATCGCCGCGCGGCTGATGGTCGCGTTTACCCGCTGGCGCAAATTCGACTCAGCACGCCAGCAGGGCATGCGTAACCAATTGGAGCGAGTCCTGACAGCTCCGGGATTATCGCCGGACGTCTATGAAATCGCCGCCAAGAGCCTAGGCAGGGAAGAATGATCCCGCCGAAGAAATTGCTGCATTGCAAAATAATTGTTGACTCCAGAAATGGAGGCGCGCAGAATACGCCCATCAGATGTTGCGATGCACAATGAACTGTCAACCGTATAGTGGAGAGCATATAATGTCGACCAATCCTTTCAATCCCTTCGGTAACGTCGATTTCAGCAAGTTCGATTTCAGCAAGTTCGACATGACCAAGATGCTGGGCGATGTCAAAATTCCCGGCTTCGACATGCAAATGATGATGGACGCGCAGCGCAAGAATATCGAAGCGCTCAACGCTGCCAATCAGGCCGCCGTACAGGGCATGCAGGCGGTAGCGCAGCGGCAAGCTGAGATTCTGAGCCAGACGATCAATGAAGTGTCCACCATCGCCCAGCAGCTGGCCAACGCCAGCACCAACCCGCAAGAACTGACCACCAAGCAGGCCGAAATAGCCCGCAAGGCCTTTGAGCAGGCGTTAGCCAATGCCCGCGAACTGGCGGAAATCGTCAGCAAGTCCAATACTGAGGCGTTTGCCATCATTAACAAGCGCGTCACCGAGAGCTTGCAAGAGCTGAAATCCTTGGTCGCTACCAAGTAGACAAAAGCTGTTCACGTCCGTTTCTCAGACAGGCCATGCGTTTGCATGGCCTGTCTGTTTTTTTCTAGAAAGCTTCCACTGTCCCTAGGAATGGAATACAGCTAAAATGTGAAGCTTCGAGCAAACCATCATAAAAATGCTGAGGAGTGATGCATGGCCGAGAAAAGTAGCAACGAACTCAAGCTGCCCGAACTCAAGATGCCTGATCCGTCGGAGATGGCGAAGCTTTTTTCGCACATCGCCGAGAAAAGTCAGGTCATCGTCAAAGAGTTTTTGAATCGCCAAAAAACCGATGGTCAGTTTGACTTGCAAGACCAGATGAGCGTGGGCAAGTCCTTTTTGGAACTGACCCAGAAGATGCTGGCCGATCCCGCCAGGCTGGCTCAAGCCCAGGCAACTCTCTGGCAAAATTATTTGGAGCTATGGCAGAAAGCCATGCCCGCGATACTCACCGGTCAGCCGATGGAAGCGGTAATACGCGAACCCAAGAGCGATAAGCGCTTCAAACACGATGACTGGAACGATAACATTCTGTTTTCCTATATCAAACAGTCGTATTTGATGATGGCCAACTGGATCCAGAATCTCGTTGCCAGCACCGAAGGATTGGATGAAAAGACCAAGAAAAAAGTCGAGTTTTACACCGGCCAGTTTATCGATGCGATGTCACCGAGCAACTTCGCGCTGACCAACCCCGAAGTGCTGCGAGCCACTATCGAATCTGGTGGCCAGAATTTAATCAACGGCTTGAAGAACATGCTCGATGATCTCGAGCGCGGCAAAGGCAAGCTGAACATCAGGATGACCGACCTCAACGCCTTCGAGCTAGGCAAGAATGTTGCTATCACGCCGGGCAAGGTCATCTTTCAGAATGGAACGATCCAGCTGCTTCAATACGACCCCAGCACGCCGGATGTTTACAAGAAGCCATTCCTGATTTTCCCGCCCTGGATCAACAAGTACTACATTATGGACCTGCGACCCAAGAACTCGCTGGTCAAGTGGCTAGTAGACGAGGGCTACACCGTCTTTATAATGTCATGGATCAACCCTGACGAACGGATGGCCGATTGGGAGTTCGAAAACTATCTCCGGGATGGACCGTTGGCGGCGTTGGACGCGATTGAACAAGCCACCGGAGAGACAGAGGTCAACGCACTGGGCTATTGCTTAGGCGGCACGCTGCTGGCCATCACCAACGCCTATCTGGCCGCTAAAGGAACGCCGCGCATTACTGCCGGCACCTATCTGACGACCATGATCGATTTCTCCCAGCCAGGCGAGTTGGGCGTCTTCGTCGAAGAAGAGCAGATCGCCTCGCTGGAGCGACGGATGGCCACCAAGGGCTACTTGGATGGTTCCGAGATGGCGACTACCTTCAGCATGTTGCGTGCTAATGATCTGATGTGGTCGTTCTTCATCAACAACTACCTACTCGGCAAAGACCCGTTCCCCTTCGATTTGCTGTACTGGAATTCGGACTCTACCCGGATGCCAGCCAAGATGCACAGTTTCTATCTGCGCAACTTTTACCAGAAGAACCTGCTCAAAGATCCAGGTGGCATCTCCATGCTGGGCACGCCGCTCGACATGCGACAAGTTAAGGTACCGGCTTACTTCCTGTCGGGTATCGAGGATCATATCTCGCCTTGGAAACCCAATTACGTGGGCAGTTTGTTGTTTAGCGGCCCCGTGAAGTTCGTGTTGGCCGGTTCTGGCCATATCGCTGGCCCGATGAACCCACCGTCGGCCAACAAGTACTTCTATTGGATCAATCCCAAGCACCCCACTGATCCGGACGAGTGGCTGAAGGAAGCTAAGCGAACCGATGGATCGTGGTGGCCAGATTGGGGCAAATGGCTGGCCAAGCAGTCGGGTGAAAAAGTGCCCGCTCGGATACCGGGAACCGGCAAACTGCCAGTTATTGAAGACGCACCGGGTTCTTACGTCAAAATGCGGCTAATCAAGTAGTCACGATGCGTTAGTTCGGCTTTATCGGCCAATAACGGCCACCGCGCCAATGGCGGTGGCCGTTTTACGTTTGGGTGCGTCATGAGTAAATTTGTCGAGTGGTCCAACGAACTGAGCGTGGGTATCGAGGAAATCGACTCCCAACACAAGATACTCGTGAATTTATTGAATGAAATTCACGAGGCCATTCAGCAAGGGTGCACCTTGGAAGCGACCCGGGACATCATCAACCGGCTGGATGAGTACACCCGCGTCCATTTCGCTGTCGAAGAAAGCCTGATGCGCATCCTGCACTATCCCGATTACGAGCGGCACAAGGAAGAGCACGATCAACTCGCCGCACGACTGGCAGGCATGCGCGAGAAGTTGAACGACGGCAAAGCCACGCTGGGCTTTGAATTGGCGCAGCTTCTCAAGAATTGGCTGACCAAGCACATCATGGAAGTGGATCAACGCTATGTTTCGCATTTCCTATCGCGCGGCATCAATCCAGAACTCCTGAAAAGCGCTTCCTGGACCCAACGGTTCTGGCGCACGCTGGGGTAAACCCACTCGACGGGATTCCCCAGCCAGATGTTCACTGTCCGGGCTAACCCGCCCTCAAACGAAAAGCCGGTTGGGAAGCCCCCAGCCGGCTTGTGAGAATCGAAGGGCGGTCGGAACCGCTCCTCGATCTACGCTGGCCCGCAGGCGATCACTCGAACTCGATAATGGCCTGATCCACGGCTAAGCTGTCGCCTTGCGCTGCCAAGACCTTGGCGATCTTGGAGTCATGATCGGCGCGTAACACGTTCTCCATCTTCATCGCCTCGATCACGGCCAGTTCTTCGCCAGCCTTGACCTCCTGTCCCGCCTGCACCGTAACTTTGGTGAGTAGCCCCGGCATGGGTGACAGCAGGAACTTGGAGAGATCCGGCGGCGCTTTCTCGGGCATCAATGTCTGGAACTGAGCCACTCGCGGCGACAAGACCACCACGTCTGCCTGTGAACCCCAGTGGAACAGCCGGTAGATCATGCCACGACGTTCGACCTGGATGCAGATCTCAGTGCCGTTCAACGTGCCCTTAAACAACGGGTAGCCAAACTGCCAATCGCTGCGTAGCTGATAGGTTTCGCCCATGTACACTGCATCGTAACCACCTTCGGCGGGATCGATCTGTACAGGATGTTGCTGACCACCCATCAATACGACGCAGTGATTGCCGACCTTGCGTTCATGTCCCAGCAACTGGCCGCTGATTTGCGCGGCACGATCCATGTAACTGCGAAAGATGAAAGCCGCGACCGAGATCAACAAAGCCGGATCGTCGTGCGGCACGTCGGCGGCATGGAAACCGTTCGGGTATTCCTCCGCGATCATATTGGTGCTGATCCGCCCGGTCATGAAGCGAGTATGCACCATCAACGCCGCCAGGAAGCTAATGTTGTGTTGAACGCCGCGGATGAAGAACTCGTTAAGTGCGTCCCGCATGTGCGAGATAGCACGGTCGCGGGTGGCACCGTAAGTGATCAGCTTGGCGATCATCGGGTCGTAGTACATCGAGACTTCGCCACCTTCGTAGACACCGGTATCGACCCGTACCACCTCACTCTCCTTGGGCGGCAGGTACTTGACCAGCCGGCCAATGGAAGGCAGGAAGTTGCGGAAGGGATCCTCGGCATAAACGCGCGCTTCGATGGCCCAGCCCGTGAGCTTGACGTCATCCTGAGTGAAGCTCAACTTCTCGCCCGCGGCGACCCGGAGCATCTGCTCTACTAGATCCAGTCCGGTGATGTATTCGGTAACGGGATGCTCCACCTGCAAGCGGGTGTTCATCTCCAGGAAATAGAAGTTGCGCTTGGCATCGACGATGAACTCGACCGTACCGGCAGACTGATAATCCACTGCCTGCGCCAACATCACCGCCTGTTCGCCCATCGCCTTCCGGGTCGCTGCGTCTAGGAATGGAGATGGCGCTTCTTCGATCACCTTCTGATTGCGGCGTTGCAGGGAGCACTCGCGTTCGCCCAGATAGACGATATTACCGTAACTGTCGCCTAGCACCTGTATTTCGATGTGGCGCGGTTCGACGATGTATTTTTCGATGAAGACGCGATCATCTCCGAAGGAAGAACGCGCTTCATTGGTGGCACGCTCAAAACCATCGACGCATTCGGCATCGTTCCAGGCCACCCGCATACCCTTGCCGCCACCGCCGGCGCTGGCCTTGAGCATGACCGGATAACCGATATCCCGGGCGATTTGCAGGGCCTGATCGGAATCTTTGATGATGTCAGCGTAGCCGGGCACCGTGCTGACGCCTGCTTCCTTGGCCAGTTTCTTGGAGGTGATCTTGTCGCCCATAGCGTCGATGGCTCTCACCTTCGGGCCGATGAACACGATCCCTTCTTTCTCCAGCGCTTCGCAAAAGGCTGGGCGTTCGGACAAGAAACCATAACCAGGATGCACCGCTTCCGCGCCGGTGTCCTTGCAAGCTTGCACGATGCGGTCGATGAGCAGATAGCTCTGAGTGGAGGGCGGTGGGCCGATAAACACGGCCTCATCAGCCATTTCGACGTGCAGCGCGTCCTTATCCGCCTCCGAGTAGACAGCGACGGTCTTGATGCCCATTTTGCGGGCGGTCTTGATCACACGGCAGGCGATTTCGCCACGATTGGCAATAAGAATTTTCTTGAACATGCGTCCCACCCCTTACAGCGGAATGTTGCCGTGCTTGCGCCACGGATTTTCGAGTTCCTTGTCCCGCAACATCGCCAAGGAGCGGCAGATGCGCTTGCGGGTGCCGTGGGGCATGATCACGTCGTCAATGAACCCGCGGTGGCCGGCAATGAACGGGTTGGCGAATTTCTTACGGTATTCTTCGGTGCGTTCGGCGATCTTGGCAGCGTCACCGATGTCTTGCCGGAAGATGATTTCCACCGCGCCCTTGGGGCCCATCACCGCGATTTCAGCAGTCGGCCAGGCGAAGTTGACGTCGCCGCGCAGGTGCTTGGAGCTCATCACGTCATAAGCGCCGCCGTAGGCCTTGCGGGTGATGATCGTGACCTTGGGCACGGTACATTCGGCGTAGGCGTAGAGCAGCTTGGCGCCATGCTTGATGATGCCGCCGTATTCCTGCGACGTGCCGGGCATGAAGCCAGGGACATCGACGAAGGTGATGATCGGGATATTGAACGCGTCGCAGAAGCGGACGAAGCGCGCCGCCTTGATCGAGGACTTGATGTCCAAACAGCCCGCCAATACCATCGGCTGATTGGCGACGATACCGACCGGCCAACCGTCCATACGGGCGAAGCCGGTGATGATGTTCTTGGCGTTTTCGGGCTGAATCTCGAAAAAGTCCACGTCATCCACGACCTTCAGGATCAACTCCTTCATGTCGTAGGGCTTATTGGGATTGTCGGGAACCAGCGTGTCCAGGGAGTAGTCCTGGCGGTCGGCGGGATCGGGTGTGGGCCGGAACGGCGGTTTCTCCTTATTATTGGGCGGCAGATAATTGATGAAACGCCGCAGCAACAACAGGGCTTCGATGTCGTTTTCGAAGGCGCGGTCGCATACGCCCGACTTGGTCGAATGGGTGATGGCGCCGCCCAGTTCTTCAGCGGTGACCTCTTCGTGAGTCACGGTCTTGACGACGTCAGGACCGGTTACGAACATATAAGAGGTGTCCTTGACCATGAAGATGAAATCGGTCATGGCGGGCGAATAGACCGCACCGCCCGCGCAGGGTCCCATAATCACAGAGATTTGTGGGATGACGCCGGAAGCCATCACGTTGCGCTGGAACACGTTAGCGTAACCGGCTAGCGAGGCAACGCCTTCCTGGATGCGAGCACCGCCAGAATCGTTCAAGCCGATGACCGGCGCGCCGACTTTGATGGCGTGATCCATGATCTTGCAAATCTTTTCAGCATGGGCTTCGGACAGTGAACCGCCGAACACGGTGAAGTCCTGACTGAAGATGAAGATTAGCCGTCCGTTGATGGTACCGTAGCCGGTCACCACACCGTCACCGGGAGTCGAGGTCTCGGCCATGCCGAAATCGGTACAGCGGTGCTCGACGAACATATCCCACTCTTCGAAACTACCTGGATCGAGCAGCACCTCGATGCGCTCACGCGCGCTGAGCTTGCCCCGCTTGTGCTGTGCGTCGATGCGGCGCTGTCCTCCGCCGAGGCGGGCCGCCACGCGTTTTTGTTCTAGTTGATTGATGATGTCATGCATAAACGCTCTCTCCTTACTGATGCGGACGCCGTTAGTAAACCAACGGCATCATAAAAGCTTGGGGGACAAATTCTCGGAATCTGGCGATCCGGACTGATGACATATGGAGGGGTACCGATGGCGGTTGTCGCCATGTACGGATCGAAAACCGGAGGTCCGAAAGACGGGGATGCCGAACATGCGGCGAGCGATGCGGGATTTAGATCCAACTCCTTAATTATTTTCAATTTTTTGGACTTGGGGTCGGGTTATGGTGAAGTCGCGAACCACCGGATCAAGGTTCACCAATTATAATAAGGTTTTTAGCGGTTTCGCGCTATGAAACCGGATATTTTGTCACCCCTCCCGCTGCGGGATTACCCCGCCGTCCACCCAAACTCACCGCCGCCTCCTGGAGAGGACGTCCGCCCTGTGGAGTCCGACGGGAAACCGCTTGTCGGTAATCGGTCAGTGTGACTTCAGTCCGCTCGCAATCCGCCTCCCCATAAAGAGAGGCTCCTTCCAAAGCTGGGATTTCATCCCTACCGCTGAAGAACTGGCCGTTCCGAAAATTTCATGTGGAGCAATGCGTTGGAAAAATTCAGAATTTCATCTCTTCAAAGAACTTCTTGACGCCATCCAGCCAGCTCCCCTCTTGCGGGTTGTGACGTTTACCGCCGGCTTCCATGGAATCGGCAAATTGCTGCAACAGCTCCTTCTGTTCCTTGGTCAGATTGACCGGCGTTTCAACGTTAACCCGGCACAACAAATCGCCGGTTGGGCCGCCACGCACTGGCTTGACTCCCTTACCGCGCACCCGGAATACCTTGTTCGTCTGGGTTTCCGCCGGAATCTTCAAGCTCACCCGACCATCCAAGGTGGGCACTTCCAGGTCGCCACCCAGCGCGGCCGTCGCGAAGCTGATTGGCACCTCGCAATACAGATCGTTGTCCTCACGGGTGAAGATCGGATGCGGTTTGACGCGGATCTGTACGTACAGATCCCCCGGTGGTCCACCTTGCTCGCCTTGTTCGCCCTCGCCGGCCAAGCGAATGCGGTCGCCGTTGTCAACGCCGGCCGGCACTTTGACCGATAGGGTTTTCTGCTCCTCCACCCGGCCGCTGCCCCGGCAAGTCTCGCAAGGCTCGGGAATGATGGTACCCCGCCCCTGACAACGTGGACAGGTCTGCTGGATCGAAAAAAATCCTTGCTGCATCCGTACTTGGCCAACACCGCGACAGGTAGGACATGTGGTCGGTTTGGTGCCTGGCTTGGCACCGGTGCCGGCGCAGCTGGCACAACTCACCAGCGCGGGTATGCGAATCTTGGCGGTGCTACCGAACACTGCTTCTTCCAGCGCCAAATCCAGGGTATAGCGCAGATCAGCGCCCCGATACTGGCCACCGCCACCGCCACCGCGCATCCCGCCGAAAATATCGCGGAACACCCCGCCGAAAATATCACCCAGATCAGCCGCGCCGCCATAGCCACCGCCGCCCGCCGTACCGTCCACCCCGGCATGACCGAACTGATCGTAAGCGACCCGTTTGCGCGAATCGGCCAACACCTCGTACGCTTCTTTCGCTTCCTTGAAGCTCTCCTCGGCTACTTTGTCGCCGGGGTTGCGATCCGGGTGGTACTTCATCGCCAGCCGCCGATAGGCTTGCTTGATTTCGGCCTCGCTGGCATTGCGGGCCACATTGAGGGTTTCGTAGTAATCGCGTTTGGACATGGTCTTACGTTACAGGCGCCCGTCAAGTTATACCGATCTAAAATCAAAAATCCGGGAACGCCTTCGCTTTCCCGGATTCACAGTTTAACGCAACCGAAGCGCTTACTTCTTCACTTCCTCAAACTCGGCGTCCACCACGCCATCGTCGGCTGGTTTGTGGGCGCCACCGCTCGGATCATGCGGACCACCGGCACCACCCTCTGGTCCGCCACCGGTTTGGGCGTAAACCCGCTCGGCCAGCTTACCGGACAGTTCCGCCAGCGTCCGGGTCTTGGCCTCGATAGCGTTCTTGTTGTCGGTCTTGGCCGTGGTGCGCAGATCGCTAACCGCCGCTTCGATGGCCGACCGCTCGCCACCTTCCACCTTGTCACCCAGATCGCGCAAGGTTTTTTCGGTGGCGTGGATCAGGTTCTCGGCCTGGTTACGGACGTTCACCAGTTCGTGGAACTTCTTGTCCTCTTCGGCGTGCGTTTCGGCATCGCCGATCATCCGCTTGATCTCATCCTCGGACAGACCGGAAGATGCTTTGATCACGATCCGGTTTTCCTTGCCGGTGGCTTTATCCTTGGCCGAAACGTGCAGGATGCCGTTGGCATCGATGTCAAAAGTCACCTCGATCTGCGGCACACCGCGCGGCGCCGGCGGAATATCCTGCAAGTCGAACTTGCCCAACGATTTGTTGGCGGCCGCCTGCTCGCGCTCACCCTGCAAAACGTGGACCGTCACCGCCGTCTGGTTGTCGTCGGCGGTCGAGAACACCTGGGTCGCCTTAGTCGGGATGGTGGTGTTCTTTTCGATCAGCTTGGTCATCACGCCACCCAAGGTCTCGATGCCCAGCGACAGTGGAGTTACATCCAGCAACAGCACGTCCTTGACCTGGCCGCCCAGCACGCCGCCTTGAATCGCGGCGCCCACCGCCACCGCCTCGTCAGGGTTCACGTCCTTGCGCGGTTCCTTGCCGAAGAACTCGCGTACCTTGTCCTGCACTTTCGGCATCCGGGTCTGGCCGCCGACCAGCAGCACGTCGTCGATCTGGCCGACACCAAGCCCGGCATCCTTCAGCGCGATGCGGCACGGGCCGATGGTCCTGTCGATCAAATCCTCGACCAGCGATTCCAGTTTGGCGCGGGTCAGCTTCAAATTCAGGTGCTTCGGCCCGCTGGCGTCCGCCGTGATGTACGGTAGGTTGATTTCACTCTGCTGGCTGGAGGACAGCTCGATCTTGGCCTTTTCGGCGGCTTCCTTGAGTCGTTGCAGCGCCAGCGGATCGTTAGCCAAATTGATACCGCTCTCCTTCTGGAACTGCTCGATCAGGTGGTCGATGATCCGCTTGTCAAAATCCTCGCCGCCCAGGAATGTATCGCCGTTGGTCGAGAGCACCTCGAATTGCTTTTCGCCATCCACTTCGGCGATCTCAATGATCGAGATGTCGAAAGTACCGCCGCCGAGGTCGTAAACTGCGATCTTGCGGTCCTTGGAACTGGACTTGTCCATGCCGAAGGCCAGCGCTGCCGCCGTCGGTTCGTTGATGATCCGCTTGACCTCGAGACCGGCGATGCGGCCGGCGTCCTTGGTCGCCTGGCGCTGGCTGTCGTTGAAGTACGCCGGCACCGTGATCACCGCCTCGGTGATCGGGTGGCCAAGATAATCCTCAGCGGTCTTTTTCATCTTCATCAACACCCGCGCGGATACTTCCGGCGGAGCCATCTTCTTGCCGCGCGCCTCGACCCATGCATCGCCGTTATCGTTCTTGACGATCTTGTAGGGAACGAGGTTGATGTCTTTCTGGACTTCCGGTTCGCCGAAACGCCGGCCAATCAGCCGCTTGACCGCGAACAGGGTATTGTGCGGGTTGGTGACCGCTTGCCGTTTGGCCGGTTGGCCGACGGTGATTTCACCATCCTCCATGAAAGCGACGATGGAGGGCGTGGTCCGGTCGCCTTCACTATTTTCGATTACCCGGGGTTTACCCCCTTCCATGATCGCCACACAGGAATTGGTGGTACCCAGGTCGATGCCGATAATCTTGCTCATTGCCACACTCTCTATTCAGGGAATTCGGTTTTTGATCTTTGCCTGCCGTTGAACGTGGGGACGGTCGGGCGGATTTTCAATGGTGTCACGTCGATGGGAGTGCAATCATTTCGATCCCATGCAACAGCCTCCATCCCAACCTGTCGCCTCCTCGCCGTAACCCCTCGCCTGCGGCAAGAGGAGGAGGAATCGTGTCGAATTCAACCGGCCGGCTTGGGCGCGGCTTGGGCGACGAGCACTTTGGCGGGACGGATCAATCGCTCGTTCAAAACATATCCTTTTTGTATCACCTGCACGACAGTATTGGGCTCGGCTTGATGAGCCGGCACCATGGCCATTGCTTCATGTTCAGCTGGATTGAATTTGGCACCGGTTGGATTCAGCTCGCGGACACCAAATTTCTCCATCGCTGCCGCCAATTGCTTGAGGGTCAGTTCGACGCCTTCCCGTAGCTTGGCAATATCGACCGTGTCGTTGGCCGCTGCCAGCCCCATTTCCAGGCTATCGCGAACAGGCAGTAGTTCGCCGAAAAACCGTTCCAGCGCGAATTTGTGAGCGTTCTGCACATCGCGCTCGGTACGCTTGCGTAGATTCTCCATCTCGGCGTGAGCGCCCAGATACAGTTTCCAGTGCTCGTCGGCCTTGACTAACGCTTGGTCCAAATCCCGTTGCAGCGATTCATATTCCTCGCGATCCACCACAACTTCCGCCTCCGCTTGCACCTCTTCTTCGGCGGAAGGCAATGTCGCGGGTGCGAGTTCGGCGGCAGGGTTATCAGCTCCGGAAACCTTTGGGTAAGCACCGGATTTCGGAGTAGGGCTGGTTGGGGGCATCGTTTGTTCTCCGTCACCAAATCTAATGGATCGGGGCGACCGCTGCCGCCCCTGATGACGAAGAATTGGGGGCGGACCCCGGAAATTCAAGGGTGCCCGCCAACGCGATGCTCGACAGGATCAGTCTCTTTTTTCGTTGAGCGCCGCCGCCAGCAACCGGGCGGTCACGTCCACCAGGGGAATCACCCGGTCGTAAGCCATCCGAGTCGGACCGATGACACCCAATACGCCAAGCACCTGCCCCTCCACCGTGTAGGGCGCGGTGACCACGCTGCAACCTTCCAATACTCCGAAGCCGGATTCCTCGCCGATGAAAATCTGGACACCCTCGGCGTGGAGACACTGATCGAACAGGTGCAGCAAATCCCGCTTGTGGTTGAAGGCTTCGAACAGCTGGCGCAGTTTGTCGAGATCGGATAGGTCCGTACACTGCATGAGATGGGTCTGACCGGCCACCACATAATCTTCGCCGACCGGCTCGGTTTCAAAGGTCTGCTCGGCCATCTCGACCACGGTCTGCATCAGCCGATCGAGGCTATCGCGTGCCTCACGCAAATCCCGCAGCAACGCTTCCCGTACCTGATGGATATCTTTGCCGGTAAATTGCGCGTTCAAATAATAGGCGGCTTGTTGCAATTCCATAGCGTTGTACGGCCGGCGAGTCTGAATGATCCGGTTCTGTACCTCCTGAGTGTTCAACACCAGGACGACCAGAACCCGGTTCTCGGACAAAGAAAGAAACTCTACATGACGCAAGGTCACCACGTTGCGGCGCGGCAACATGACAACACCCGCCAGCCGAGTGAAACCGGACAGCAGGTCGGAGACCGTTCGAGCCAGTTCGGCACCGTTTTGGACCGGCTGATCGATCCGTTGGCGAAGCGTTTCGATTTCCCGGTCTCCCAACGGACGAAGATGGAGCAGTGCATCGATGAACAGCCGATAGCCGCGAGCGGTCGGGACGCGACCGGCCGAAGTATGGGGAGAATGCAGGTAACCCAACTCTTCCAGATCGGCCATCACATTGCGGACGGTGGCCGGACTGAGATCCAGGCCGGCATCGCGCGCGAGCGTGCGCGATCCCACCGGTTGGCCATCGCGAATGTAACGCTCCACCAATGCCTTCAACAAATGCTGGGTACGCTCGTTCAGAGCAGGATGGCTTCCTCCGGGGGTAGATTCCTTGTTATACATGCCGATGGATTCTCCACGTTTAGCACTCTCGGCTTTAGAGTGCCAAATAAACCTAACAATTCCCTTTTAGGGTGTCAAGTTATCTGGCCGTAGTCGCGTTGCGACACTATCGTCAAAGCGGCGAGCCGGTTTATCCGGTTTCAATCGTCAGGCGACTTCCGTCGTTCCGCCATGATTTTTCGCAGCGACTGCAAAGCCTGTTCGTAAGCGAAGCGACCGATTTGCCGTTCCAGTTCGTTCGCTGCATCGCCTAAAACAGCCCGCAGCAACGGCGCGGCTTCCTGAAACACCGCGTTGGTCCGGATATTGTCTTCGGCCAGCAAGGTATCCAGTTCGCCCAGCACAACGTCCGCTTGCTCTTGATCCGCTGTTGTCGCGGTTTTCATCTCGGCCGGCGGCAGCGCGTGTCGGAGTGCGACGACCAAACCCGCGAGCTCGGCCTCGACTGCCATACCGAGGCGCTCGAGCTCGGCCATCGACTGACCGGTTTTGACGGCGGTTTCCAATTCGGTCGCAAGGGTCTGGAGCCGCGTAGCGCCCAGGATGCCGGCAACGCCTCGCAAAGAGTGAGCCAACCGCCGAATCTGGTCTTGGTTAGCGACAGCCAAGCCACGATGCAGATCGGCCAAGTCGTTGTCATGGCCGACAACGAACTGTCGCAATAACCGAATGTAGGTATCGGGTCGATTATGCGCCAGCTTGAGCCCCGTACGAGAGTCGAGGCCCGGTACGTCGACTAGCCAAGCCAAATCCTCGCCGGCCGATGTTGACCCGAACGACGGCAGTGCGTCGCCAGGCGGTGGAGGAATCCGGTCCGACCGCTCGGGCAGCCACTTCAACAGAGTAGCAAACAAAATTTCAGGATCGACCGGCTTGCCGATGTGGTCGTCCATGCCCGCTTCCAGGCATTGGATACGGTTCTCGCCGAAGGCGTTGGCGGTCATGGCGATGATCGGCGTTCGCTCGCGGCCAGCTAATCGGCGAATGGCACGGGTAGCGGCCAAGCCGTCCAGATTGGGCATCTGTACGTCCATCAGAATCAGGTCGTAATCAGTTCGACCGGCCAACTCAACCGCTTCCTGGCCGTTCGTCGCCAACTCGACGACCAAACCCGTTTCCCGCAACAGGTCAAGCGCCACTTCCTGGCTGATCAGGTTATCTTCGGCCAGCAACAATCGAGATCCCTGATGGCGCTGAGCCAGGGTGCGTTCCAGAGCGGTGGTGATCGAGATCGATGGCAACTCGCTCGGCTCGACCGGCTCGACCGGCGTGTTCAAGGCGTCTAGCAGGGCGTCGTGCAGGGCCGAGGGCGTGATCGGTTTGATGAGGACGGCATGCAATCCGGCTTGGCGAGCGGCATCTTGCAGTTTGGGTTCGTCGTAGGTGGCGACCAACAAACCGACCGGCGGCCAGTCGAGCGACAACGCGCGCAGGCGGCGGGCGGTTTCCAGGCCATCCATTTCCGGCATGCGCCAATCCAGTATAACCAAATCGAAGGGTTCATCTCGGGCATCGGCGGCGGCGGCGACCAGGGCCACCATGCCCGAACCCACTGCTTCCACCTGCAACCCCAGCGCGCGCAGCATCCCGCTCAACGCCAGTCGGGCTTCGGGCAGATCGTCGGCCAGCAATACCCGCTTCCCGCGCAGCGCGCCATCCAAGTGTCGCGCCGAAACTTTGGAACCCTTGCCCAGCCGGACGGTACACCAGAACGTGCTGCCGATGCCAGGCACGCTCTCGACGCCGACTTTGCCACCCATCAGGCTGGCCAATCGCTGGTTAATGGCCAATCCCAGCCCGGTACCGCCGTGGCGGCGCGAGGTCGAGCCATTGGCCTGCTCGAAGGCGGCGAACAGCCGGGGGAGAACGCCTGGCGCGATACCGAGACCCGTGTCCTGCACCTCGAAGCGCAACAGCAGTTGATCGGTGCTCTCCTCCAACACCCACCCGCGTAGAGTGATCGAACCGTGTTCGGTGAACTTAACGGCATTACCGAGGTAGTTGAGCAGCAGCTGGGTCAGTCGGGTCGGATCGCCGCGCAGGATGCAGTCGCCGGCGAGCGCGGGGTCGATCTCCATCACCAGCTCGATCTCCTTGGCCTGTGCCTTGTCGGCCACCAGGGTGCAGACGTGGTTTAGCACGCTGTCCAGGTTGAAATCAGTCTGCTCCAACGTCAGCTTGCCAGCTTCGATTTTGGACAGATCCAGAATATCGTTGAGGATTGCTAACAGGTGGTGGGCCGCCGCCGCAATCTTGCCCAGCCGGTCCTCCTGCTCAGGGTCGCGCACACTGCGCCGCAGCAGGTAGGTCAACCCCACGATGGCGTTCATCGGGGTGCGGATCTCGTGGCTCATATTGGCCAAAAAAGTGGTCTTGGCCCGATTGGCAGCTTCAGCTTCGACGGCGCGACGCTCCAGTTCCATGTTGAGCGCCGCGATTTGCCGCTCGCGTTCCTTGAGCTCGCGGTTGTCGAACATCGTGGCGCGGGTGTACAGGAAATTGCCCTCGGCGTCGCGCACCACCACCGCATTGATCATCACCGGCAACAAGGAACCGTCTTTGCACGTAATCTCGTAATCCAGGTTATGGATGTAACCGGTCTTTGCATACTCCTGGAATCGCTGCTCGAAAAGGGATATCTGATCGGGCGATATCAATTGCCGGAAATTCAGCCGCCCAACCACCTCCTCGCGAGCGTAACCCAGCATCGAAAGTTCGGTATCGTTGATCGCAGCGAAAGTACCCTCGGAATTGAGCGAGTGATAACCGCAGGGCGCGTTATTGTAGAGATCGGCGATTTCGGCGGCCCGCTCCGCCAGAGCGCGATTGACATCCTGCAACTCGGTGGTGCGTTCTGCCACCCGATGCTCCAAGTCGGCGTTGAAGCGATGGATTTCTTCCTCTACCCGTTTTCGATCCGTGATGTCCAGGCAATAACCGATATAGCCAGTGAACTTCCCGGTACTGTCGTAACAAGGGCATCCGTCATCTTGAATCCAGCGGTACTCGCCGTCATACCGGCGCAGCCGATAATCGATGCTGAATCGTTCATGGCGATCAAACGAATCGACATAAGCCGCTAGGCAATGTTCTAGGTCGTCTGGATGAACCCCCTCGACCCAACCATTGCCCGATTCCTGCTCCAGGCTACGCCCGGTAAACTCCAGCCAGACTCGGTTGAAGTAGTTGCAAAGTTTGTCCGTCCCCGCCCTCCAGATCAGGGCTCGGCCGGAATCAGCCAAGGTGCGATAGTTCTGTTCGCTCTCGCGCACCGCATCCCGCGCTTGTATCTGTTGGGTAATATCTTCGGACATGATCACGATGCCACCGACAGTTTCGCCGCTCTCGTACCAAGGCCGAATTTCCCAACGCACCCAGTCAATGATGCCATCGAGTCGCGGGAACGGGTCTTCCTCGCAACGTTCGGTCGCGCCCGCCAAGCAACGGTGGTGGATCGCTTTCCAGCGTTCGGGAATCTCGGGAAAAATCTCGTAATGACTGTGGCCGATGATCTCCCGATCCTCGAGCCGATAATCGGTTATCCAGCGGCGGCTGGCGAAGAGATAGCACATGTTTCGATCTAACATGGCGATGGCCGCTGGGGCATGTTCGATGAACAACCGCAACTTTTCCTCGCTAGCGCGAAGGTTCTGCTCCATTCGCTTGGATCCGGTGATGTCCTGGAAGGAACCTCGCACGCGCACGACCTTCCCGTTCTCCAGGACCGGGTGACAAATGGTGCGAACCCATTTGGGCGTACCTTTGGCCGAGACAAATTCGAGCTCGAGATCGTAGGGTGCACCGTGTTCGATAGCCGCCTTGACTGCCGCCTCGATGCGGGCGCGGGATTCGCCGGAGTAGAAGCTCAGGCCCAGAGTGGTGCCGGTTGGAGCAGTCGGGTCCACCTCGTGAATGCGGGCGGTTTCCTCGGTCCAACTACCCTGAAGCGTGGCCGGGTCGAACTCCCAAGCGCCGATATGGGCCAGTTCGCCGGCTTCCCGCAACAGGATTTCCTGGTGCCGGAACGTCTCTTCGGCTCGCTTGCGCTCGGTGATGTCATTGCCGATGGCGAGAATTTCCCTCACCTGGCCGTACTCGTCGAAGATCGCGCGGTTGGTCCAGGTCATCCAGACGCGGCGGCCATCGCGACAGATATTTTCGTTGACGTTGTTTAGGTAGCGATCCGGGTGATTTACCACTTCCTGGACGAGCGCCGTGAGGTCGGCGCCGGTGGATTCCCGGTCGGGCACCAGAATGCCAACATGCTGACCGATCACCTCGTCAGCACGCCAGCCGAAGAATGTCTGCGCGTATTCATTGAAGAACGTGATCGTGCCGTCGTGAAACCAGCGGATGATGGCGCTATTGGCGTTCTGCACCAATTCTCGATAGCAACGCTCGCTCTCGCGTAACGCTTCCTCAGTTCGTTTACGCTCGGTGATCACGTCGAATACCGCTACGAAATGTTCCTTGCACGGGCTATACACTGAGACCAAAAACCATTGCCCCAAGGACTTCAAATACAATTCGAACCGCTCGGGTTGCCCGGACAGAGCCACTCGACCGTAGATCTCGAACAGTTCGGTATCGGATTCGCGAATTCCTGGAATGACTTCGGTGACCTTTTTGCCGACGACATCCTTCAAGCCCGTCAAGGTTTCGAAAGCCGCGTTGACCCTCAGATAGATGAAATCCTGGGGTTGTCCGTGGTCGTATAACATCCGGCAATAGGCCAAGCCGTTCAGCATGTTCTCGAACAGTGAGCGATAAGTGATCTCGGCCTGCTCGCGCTCGACCTCGGCGCGGCGCAGTTCGGAAACGTCGGCAAAGATCAGCACCGCACCCGTGCGCTGACCAGACTGGTCGAGATAAGGAGAGATCTGCATCAGGTAATGCCGACTCTCCTGGCTGGCGCGCTGGATTACCGGTACGCCAGAACCCACCACCCCCGCGATCTGCTCGTGCAGCTCGGGCAAATCGAGTGTGCATGGCACGCCGCACAAACGCTGGCCAACATCTTCCGGCATTAAACCGAATACCCGCACCGCTAGCGGATTAAAGCAGCGCACTTTACCCCGCTCGTCCACCACCACCAGCCCGACCTGGATCGAGTCCAAGATGTTGCTCAAGGTATCGTTGGTGTCGGCAAGCTCCGTAGATTTAGAACCCAGCTCGTCGTTGAGGGTGATGAGCTCTTCGTTAGTGGACTGAAGCTCTTCATTGGATGCTTGCAGTTCCTCGGAAGAGGCTTGCAACTCCTCGTTGAGGGATTGGAGTTCCTCGTTGGAAGTCTCCGTCTCCTCGATCACCGCTCGGAGGTGCTCGCGAGTGGCCGCCAGCTCCAAGCGCAGCTCGTCGACTTCGTCAGGTGCGATTTCCCGAGGCGGCTGCTCCTGGTCAGCCGCGAGCGTCTCTGGAAAAACAGGTTGTTCCTCGAAGCTGATGAGGATGGCACCATCGTTTCCCACCAGATCCAAATCGACGCGACGTGCCACCATCCGCACCAGTACGGCGCCATCCTCCAGTGCGAGTGGCTGAGATCGCCCCACCGTTGATGTTTTCCCTTCCTGGCTCATGAGATGCAACAAGGTTCTGATCTCGCCATGTAGCTCCGGCCGGCATAAAGCGAGCAGGGAAAAATCCGCCGCACCTTTTGGAAGGTTCAAATAGCGTTCTACCTTCCCGAAGAAATGCAGCGGCAACCAATCGCGATTCACCAGCACGCTCGCAGGGGCATACTCTTGCAGCAGACGCTCCTGCATGGCCGATTCAGCGGACAACGTGCGCCCAGCACAACCTGGCAACGGTGATGGCTGTTGCGGTCGGTTGGACAACGCGCTTTGCGAGATCAGAAGAGGACGAGGAGTGGGTACATTGCACCGCCGATAGAGCCGGTATTGACCATCCGCCGGCTCGAACAGCTTGCTGGTAGCTCCAGCGGTTTCGGACTGGCCTAGCAACAGGTAGCCGTTCCGGTTGAGAGCATAATGAAACTTCACAAGCACTTCGTCTTGCAAACTGGGCTGGAAGTAGATCAACACGTTGCGGCAACTGATGAGATCCATACCCATGAAAGGTGGTTGGCGCACCAAATCGTGGTTGGCGAATACGCACCGCTCCCGGATTGTCCGGCCGACCCGCAGCGCTCGGCCCTGTGGCACGAGGTAGCGCTCACGTAGATCGATGTCCAAATTTTCTAGGGCGGATCGGGGATAGACACCCAATCGTGCCGTCTGGATGGCGTTCGGATCGAGATCGGTGGCGAACACCCGCACATCGAACTGCGCGAGACGTTCTCCCAGCACGTCGGCCAAGATGATGGCGATGGAATAGGCTTCCTCACCGGTGGCACTGCCCGGCACCCACGCTCGGATCGCGTCGCCGGGCTGTTTAGTGGAAATCAGGCCAGCGATGACTCGCCGCAAGACCGTAAAAACGGCAGGATCCCGGAAAAACTCGGTCACCGAGATCATGAAGCTTTGCTGGAGCAGCTTGATTTCGTCCGAGTTAGCGCGCACGAAGCCCAGATAATCTTCCAGGGAAGGCAGGCGCAAGGCAGTGATTCGTCGTTCGATCTGGCGGCGGAGCGTGCCCTCCTTGTAGTGGGTCACGTCCATCTGAGTGGCTTCCAGCACGCGCTGGAGTAATTCCTGAAATAATCGTTCGGTTTTTTCCCTTCCCTCTTCCCCCTTCTCGCCGGTTTGCGGACGAAAAGGATGAACGATGTCAGTGTCGGGCGTGGTGGCAACTGGCAATTGCTCGATCAACGCACTCGGATAGCTGGCACTAACCAATGAGGAGGGTTCTTTCGGGGTGTATTGCCCCAATGGCGGTGTTTCGTTCTCGGCTGAAGAACTCATGATGCACCTGCCTTACTTTGTAAAAATTTAACACCCGATACCGCGCAAGTTAGACCCCAATCAACCAATGAATTCTATTTGCAGCAGATATGACACGCACGATGCCAACAACACTCCATAAATATTATAAATCAATATCATACACACACAAACGGTTTACCCCATTCACCGTCACGCGCCTCTTTCCCCCATCACTTCGCCATGGCCGTCCGCAACGCACGGAGAGCCTGTTCGTATTCGAATACATTAAGCTGCCGCTCGATTTCATTGGCCACATCGCCCAAGACGGTCCGTAGCAGCAGCGCGGATTGTCGGAATACCGCGTTGGCCCGGATATCGTCCTCGGCCATCAATACGTCCAGCTCAGCCAGCACGGCACGCGCTTGCTCTCGATCCGCGGCCGTCGCGATTGTTGTTTTAACCGAGGGCGGCGCTTTGATCTCGACCGCGCTCCGCTCGGGCCGTTCCGGCAACCACTTGAGCAAAGCGGCGAACAGGGTATTGGGATCCACTGGCTTGATGACATGGTCGCTCATACCCGCCGATAAACAGCGCTGACGCTCTTCGGCGAAGGCGCTAGCAGTTACGGCCAAAATCGGAACGCAGTCGTAACCGGGCAACTGACGAATGGCGCGAGTCGCTTCCAAACCATCCATCACCGGCATTTGCACATCCATTAGGATCAAATCGTAGGCAGTCCGCTGCGCCAACTCAACCGCTTTACAGCCGTTTTCGGCCGTGTCTATCACGAAGCCAGCCCCCTCCAACAGGGTCAGAATTATCTCTCGGTTGAGATCGTTGTCTTCGGCCAAGAGCAAATGGGCACCAGCATAACGCCGAAATAATTCAGTCTTGGCGTCCCGCTCGCTTATGGCTGACGTGGCGGAGAGGCTGGAGCGCCGGAGCCGGGCGGTAAACCAGAAGGTACTGCCCTCACCCAAGGTGCTTTCGACCCCTACCTCCCCATTCATCAATTCCGCCAGTCGGCGGACGATAGCCAACCCCAAGCCGGTGCCACCGAAGCGACGAGTGGTGGAATTATCGGCTTGCTCGAAGGTGGCGAGCAGCCGAGGTATCGCCTCGGGGGCAATACCAGGACCGGTGTCGCGCACTTCGAAGCGCAGCAATAATTCGTCGACGTAGTCCTCCAGCAGCTGCCCGCCCAGAGTGACTGAACCTTGTTTGGTGAATTTGACTGCGTTGCCGAGATAGTTCAGCAACAGCTGGGTTAATCGGGTCGGATCACCGTGCAAACTGCGACAACCGTCCAAACTCGGGTCGAGCTCAACTCGCAAATCTACACCTTGGGCGCGCGCTTTATCGGCCACCAGCGCGCATGCGCGATCAATCACGGTCTCCAGATCAAAATCGATCTGCTCCAGTACCAGCTTGCCGGATTCGATTTTGGACAGGTCAAGTACGTCGTTGAGCAGCGCCATCAGATAGTGGGCAGCGGCCATCACTTTGCCCAGCTTATCCTGATGGATGGAGTTGTGGATATCCCGTTGCAGCCAGCTGGTGAAACCGATGATAGCGTTCATCGGCGTACGAATTTCGTGGCTCATGTTGGCCAGAAACGCACTCTTGGCCCGGTTGGCAGCTTCGGCCCGTTCCCGCGCTTCGGCGAGTTGCGCGGTACGCTCGGTGACCAACTCTTCCAGATGATGGCGGTGGCGATCCACTTCGAGTTCCAGTCGCTTCTTTTCAGTGATGTCGGCTTTGATCGCCAAATAGTGGGTGATTCGACCGTCCGACTGGCGGATAGGGGCGATGCGCGCGAACTCGATGTACTCTTCGCCGTTCTTGCGCCGGTTGACGAATTCGCCTTGCCAGGCTTCGCCTTTTGTAAGCCGATCCCAAAGCCCGGTGAAAGTTGCGGCGGGTGTTTTTCCAGAAGCGAGGATGCGTGGATTTTGGCCGAGGGCCTCCTCGAGTTGATACCCGGACACTGCGACGAAGGCCGTGTTGACGTACTCGATCCAGCCATCGGAGTTAGTGATGACGATGCTTTCGGGGCTCTGTTCGACCGCCAAGGATAGCTTGTGCAATTTTTCTTGGGCGAGGTGATGTTCCGTCACGTCCATGATAATTGCCGCGAATTGCTGAGGCGCGGAGCGATAGGCGTAAACCTCGTACCACCGGTTCAAATCGCCCGAATAGCTCTCGAAATACACGGGTTCGCCGGTCAACACCACCTTGCCGTAGCGCTCGATCCAGTACGGTTCGAGGTTCGGAATAACCTCATGCACTCGCCTGCCGAGAATGTCGCCGCGTTTTAGGCCAGTCAGCCGCTCAAAGGAAGCATTGATGTCGAGAAACCGGTAATCGCAGGGTTTGTCGCTTTCGTCAAGGATGATTTCGTGGATAGCGAACCCTTGGGTCATGCTATCAAACAGGTTGCGATAGCGCGCTTCGCTGGTTCGCAGCGCTTCTTCCATCCGCTTGCGGTCAGTGATGTCGCGCATGCTGACCACCATGCCCGCCACCTCGCCTTCGGCGAAGAAAGGTCGATATTCGGCATCCAAAACGTGCAGTTGCCCGCCCGGGAAAATCCGCTCGACGATGAAGCGCTGATCCTCTCCAGCCAAGGCGCGCTCCAGCTTGGGTTTGATCCAAGCGTACATCTCTGAACCGAGTATCTCCTCTACCCGATGCCCCTGCAAGGATTCCGGATAGGTTTGGAACAAAGCGGCATAGGCCACGTTGACGACTTGATAGCGCTGGTCTTGATCGATGAAAGCCAACAGATCGCCCGATGTTTCCACGATCTGGACATAGCGTTTGATCTGTTCCTCCGTTCGTTTGCGCAGCGTGATGTCACGCCCGATTCCCAGCACGCCCATCAACCCGCCATCGACATCCCATATCGGCGTCTTGATAGTTTCCAGCAACACACGATGACCATCGTCGGCGAAAGTGATCCATTCTTCGTTGACGCTCGGTTTTCTGGCAACGATAGCCTCATGGTCCTTCCGGCGAAAGAAGTCGGCTAGTTTGGCAGAGACGAAATCGTAGTCGGTTTTGCCGACGATCTCGGTTTCTTTGGCGCCGAAAAAGCGCTCGAAAGCGTGGTTGCAACTTAGATAGATACCGTCCGGATCTTTCAGCCAGACCAGATCAGGGATGGTCTGGATCAGGGTGCGCAACCGGCCGCGTTCGTTGGCAAGCTGTTGCAAGGACGCCGTTCGCTCCGCCTCCTGCTGGTGCCGAAGTAGCGACAGGCGCAACTGCCGGCCTTGCTGGAGGAGAACGGTGAAAGCGGCGGCGGCGAATAGCGCCAACACCCCCACCAAAATGATCCAGATGGCATCTTGCTCGGCTGAGCCGTACAATTCATCCTGATCCAATTTAGCGATCAAAAACCAGTCCGTGCCTGGAACCGGGTTAATCACCCCCACGGCTAATACCCCTCGATAATCCACTCCCTCGATGACGCCACCCGATTCCACCGTGCCTCGCAGGGCACGCGCGACTAACGATTGTTCTGCGGTCACGAGCAAACTTGACAGATCGACTGCGCCCGAAAAACGGTGCAGATTGTCCAAAAATACCACTCGGTCGCCCTCGCGGCGGAAAAGGTGAGTTTCCGCACTGGCACTGGGAATCGGCCAAGACCGCAGCAGTGGATAAAGAGAGACTTCGGGATCGACCCGCAGAACGATGGCAGGCCCCACCCGACCTCCCGTTGTCGGTAGCGGCGCAACAAAATCCAAATATAATGTTGTCGGATTGTTTTCGTCGCGATACAAGCCGGTGTCCACGACCCGCCTTTCGGCGATGGCCCGCCGAGCGGCAACCCGCAACGGGGGCATCAGGTTGGGAATCGCATCCCCTACCGTCGCCAGCACGGCCTCGCCCCGTTCGTCAAGCACTAGCATGTTTTGATAGCGATAAATCCCCTGATACTCTCGCAGACGCTCCACCAATTGTCGTTGGCTCGATAGGTCTCCCTCGTCGCGCCATCGCCGGTAAAGTTCAGCGAAAAAGCGACTGCCATGAACGAATTCGGCATCGCCCTGGCGCTCCCAAAGCCAAGCTGAAATCTGGCTGGTTTTGAGGCTGGCAATAACCTGAAGCCGCACAATCTCTCTTTCCTTGTGGTGGTGGATGGTATAGCCGATACCGCCCAACACGAGAGCAACGACGACGAAGGCGAGCAGAAAAAACGGCCAGGTCAACAGAACATTAAAGCCAATGCCGGTGACGACGTTAGTCGCCGATGTTTCGGCCGGTGGCGAAGGGAGCGAACCAAAACCCGGCTCTGGTTCGCGGGCAAGCTTTTGGTTTACCAACCGCCATATCAGAACCCATAACAACAGCGAGGTGACCGCAACAAACGCCCAGCCTTTCAAGGTCGCGACGACGGCGACGCTCTCCGAATTGCCGAAAATCAAGCTCACCAGCTTGTCGGAGAGAAGAATCCATAGGGCAGCGAAGACCGCATAAAGTAAAACAATTTTTGTAGCCGCATAGGTTGTCTTAACGGGTTCGACCTGCTCGCGGTACCCGGGCTTCATGAAAGCGCTTCTCCCAACCAAAACAAACCAACAGCCCCATCAACGCATAGCGAGCGCCGTGCGATGCTATATATTTTGTCACAAATAAAGATATATTATTGGGTTTTCACGAAAGATCGCGCGTAGTATTCAGGATCAGAAGCAGGTAGTGTCTAAGTGCTGGCTGTCTTGATGATCAAGGATTCGTCGCTGTCGCCATACCGCTCCGCAATCGCTTCGAACTTGGCGAAAATGACTAGAAAAGCGTCCACGATCTCTGGATCGAAGTGGCGGCCGCGTTCGGCGACGATGATGTCACACGCTTGTGTGAACGGTATGGGTGGCTTGTACACGCGCCGACAGATCAGCGCATCGAATACGTCCGCCAACGCCATCAGTCGCGCCGATACGGGGATCGCCTCGCCAGCGAGTCCGTCGGGATAACCGCTACCGTCCCACTTTTCATGGTGCCAGCGGGTAATTTCCTTAGCCAAGGTAAAAAACTCCACGGGCTTCTCAGCGTCACGCTCCGCTTGCCCGATGGCTTCGCTGCCCAGTTGCGCGTGGGTTTTCATGACCTCCCATTCTTCTGGAGTCAGCTTGCCCGGCTTGAGCAGAATATGATCGGGAATGCCCACCTTACCGATGTCGTGGAGCGGCGCCGACCTCGCTATCAGCTCGATATTGTGATCGCTCAAGAGTGCGGCGAAGCGGGGCTGCGATTGCAGTTGCTTAGCCAGGATCCGCACGTATTCCTGGGTACGGCGCAGATGGTTGCCAGTCTCGGAATCGCGGGTTTCGGCAAGCCGCGCCAAGGCGCGGATGCTGGCTTCTTGAATCAGCAAGTTCTCACTCAGGCGGCGTGCCACTTCAGCTTCCAGAAAAGTGTTCTGCTCTCTGAGCCAGTCGCGCGCCTGTTTGAGTTCGAGGTGGGCGCGCGTGCGAGCCAACACGATAGCTGGCCGTAGCGGCTTGGTGATGTAGTCGACCGCACCGAGATCGAAACCGCGCTGCTCGTCCTCTAGGGTGTCCATCGCGGTCACGAAAATCACCGGGATGTTCCGGGTTGCGGGATCGGCTCGCAACTGAGTGAGCACGGCGTAACCATCCATCTCCGGCATCATCACATCGAGCAGGATGAGATCCGGTTTCGGGTCTAAGGCGGCGATCTGCAAAGCGCGCGCGCCGGAGCTTGCAACCCGTACCCGATAGTAGGGCTGGAGCAACTCGCCCAGTATGATTACATTCTCTGGCGTGTCATCAACTACGAGGATCGTTTGGCGGAAGGTTTGCGCGGCGAAGACGGCCATGGTTTTCTCGCTGAACGGGTGGGTCCACTTGCGCCGGTGGGTTGCCTCGCTCGAAGCCCGACCCACCGTTTGCGCTCAGGAGGCGACGGCAATCGTGCGAGCAAATCCCCAACGGCAATCGCTTACTAACTCAGTGGTGCTAGTGCTTTCTCGATAATCAAGATCTAACGACTGACGACTCCAGTTTCGTTGGTACCCTAAAATCAGCACGTAGAAAAATCAATAGCTTGACCAACAAAACTAGCGCCATTGTCAATTATAGAATAATCATGTGCTTTCTAGACCTTCGGGAAAAGGCAATAGTTTGATATCGTTCGATGCTTGGCGCGATTTCCTCGAAAATGATAAGTTGCCGATCTCCACCACGCAGTATGGAAAAATGCCCACCCCGGTTTTTCACACTATTGGCCTCATCGGCAAGTTCGGTGATCCCAACGTCGCGGAAACGTTGAATCAGATTGCCACTCACCTCCTGCGCCAACTTCATTTGCGGGTACTGCTCGACGAGAGCTCGGCTCGGCTGATCCCGGAAAACGGTTTGGAGGTTGCCAGTCGCGCCACCATTGGGGAACAGTGTGATCTGGCGATCATCATGGGTGGCGATGGCACCATGCTCAATGCTGCCCGTTCGCTGGTGGATTACGAAGTACCGATTTTAGGGGTCAACCTGGGTCGGCTGGGCTTTCTGGCCGATGTATCGCCCAGCGAAATTCCGCATAGCCTGGATCAAGTGCTCACCGGCCAATTTCGCGAAGCCCGTCGCTCTTTGCTGCACGCCCAGGTGATCCACAACAACCGCGTCACCAGCGAAACCGACGCGCTCAACGACGTGGTGATCCACAAGCGCGAAGTCGCCCGGATGATCGAGGTGGACACATTCCTGGATGGCCGTTTTCTCAACGCTTATCGGGCTGATGGCCTGATTATCTCCACGCCGACCGGCTCCACCGCCTATGCGCTGGCGGGCGGCGGACCCATCATCCATCCGGGACTGGAGGCGGTGGTACTGGTGCCGATCTGCCCCCACACCCTCACGCACCGTCCTATCGTGGTCAAGGCCGATAGCGTCATCGAAGTCGTTCTCAACACTGAGAACACCACCCAGACGCAAATCACCTGTGACGGCCAGGTCAGCTTGGCTATCGAACCGGGCGACCGGCTGGTCATCCGCAAGAAAAACCGCAAGGTGCGGCTGATTCATCCGATCAACCACGACTATTTCGAGCTGCTGCGGGCCAAGCTCCGCTGGGGCGTCAGCCCGCAAGCCTCGCCGTTCGCTTGAAAGCACTACCATGCTTGCCCAACTGCGCATCCGCGATTTCGCCATCGTCGCGGAGCTGGAACTGGAGCTGGCGCCAGGGATGACCGCCGTGACCGGCGAAACCGGTGCGGGCAAGTCCATTCTGGTCGACGCCATTGGCTTGTTGTTAGGCGACCGGGCCGGTAGCGATACCATCCGCCAAGGCGCGGAACGGACCGACATCAGCGCGGTGTTCGAGCTTGATCAACTGCCGGCCGCTCGCGCCTGGCTGGCCGAACGCGATCTCGACAACGGCCAGGAATGCCATTTGCGCCGCGTCGTGGCAAGCAGTGGCCGGTCCCGCAACTATATCAACGGCGTACCCCAGCCGGCTCAGGCTTTGCGCGAGCTGGGGGAGCTGCTTGTGGACATTCACGGCCAGCACGAACATCAATCCCTACTGCGACGCGAGATGCAGCGGCAACTGCTGGACGATCATGCCGGCAACCAAGCCCTCGCCACCGAATTGGAAAATTGCTATCGAAACTGGAGCCGGTTACGGCGCGAACTGCATGATTTGCGGCAAGCCGCTGGCGAACGCGATGCCCGGCTCGACACCTTACGCTACCACCTGCGGGAACTGGCCGCGCTGAATCTGGTCGAGGGCGAAATCGCGGAACTCGAATCCGAACAGCGTCGGCTAGCGAATGCCAGCCAGTTGCTGGAAACCGGCCAGCGCGTGCTGGGATGGTTGATCGAAGGCGACGAGGACGCCATCGCCGACCGCCTTAACCAAAGCCTGCGCGAACTGGACACCCTGAACCGGCTGGATTCCCATCTCGGTCCGGTCGGCGAATTGCTCAATGCCGCCCTGATCCAGATCCGGGAAGCCGGGGCCGAACTGCGCGGCTACGTGCAGGATCTCGACCTCGATCCTGCGCATCTGGCACGAGTGGAACAACGCCTGACCGCTGTGCATCAGCTAGCCCGCAAGCATCGGGTGGTGGCCGAGGAATTACCTTCCTTGCGAGCGCGGTTCGAAACCGAGCTGGATGCACTGGAACATAGCGAGACCCGACTGGAAACCCTTCACCAAGCGGTAAAAGACGCGCTGGAGGACTATCGCGGCCGGGCCGAACAGCTCAGCGAACGTCGGGCGGTGGCAGCACGGGAATTGGGCGAGCGGATTTCGCAAGCGCTGGCGGCACTGGGAATGCCGGGTGGACGTGTCGCCATCGCGCTGGAACGGCTGGACAAACCCGCGCCGAGTGGATTGGAAAGCGTGGAATTCCAAGTCAGCGCCAACCCTGGTCAGCCACTCCGACCTCTGGCTAGAATCGCCTCCGGCGGCGAATTGTCCCGCATCAGCTTGGCGATCCAGGTCATCGCCGCCCATGCCACCCGCATTCCGACGCTGATCTTCGACGAGGTGGACAGCGGCATCGGCGGCGGAGTGGCGGAAGTGGTCGGCCAGCAATTGCGAACGTTGGGCTACAGCCGGCAAGTGCTCTGCGTCACGCACCTACCCCAAGTCGCGGCGCAGGCTCACCAGCAACTCAAGGTGGAAAAACAGACGGGTGGCGAAACCACGCACACGCAGGTCATGCCGTTGAATGTCGACCAGCGCGTAACGGAAATCGCACGCATGCTGGGCGGACTGGAACTCACCTCCAAAACGCTGGCACACGCTAGGGAAATGCTGGAAAAGACAGCCTCGACGACCCCGCTTGTCAAGCCATCCGAGCGCAAGCGTTGAATCGTATAGGTTTCAGCATGATCTCGAAAGTACGATACAGCAAGCTAGGCACATTGCCCCACAAGATCCATCGGTTGCATACTGGTCGCCAAACAGAATTCCATCTCCTCTAACTTCTCATTCCCATGAATAAATCTCCCTTGCGCGTCGGCGTGGGCGGTCCGGTTGGTTCCGGTAAGACCGCTTTGGTCGAGGCTCTGTGCAAAACCCTGCGTGACCGTTACCAAATCGCGGTGGTTACCAACGACATCTACACCTACGAGGACGCCCAGTTTCTGACTCGCGCTCAGGCGCTGGAGCCAGAACGGATCGTCGGGGTGGAAACCGGTGGCTGCCCGCATACCGCCATTCGGGAAGACGCTTCGATCAATCTGGATGCGGTCGCCCGCTTGTGCGAGCGGTTTCCCGATCTCGATCTCGTGCTGGTGGAATCCGGTGGGGACAACCTCAGCGCTACGTTCAGCCCGGAACTGTCGGATTTGACGATCTACGTGATCGACGTCGCCGCTGGCGACAAAATTCCGCGCAAGGGCGGTCCTGGCATCACCCGCTCTGACCTGCTGGTCATCAACAAGATCGATTTAGCGCCCCATGTCGGTGCATCGCTGGAGATCATGGAACACGACGCGCGCAAAATGCGTGGGGAACGGCCGTTTGTATTCACCAACCTCAAGACCCGGCAGGGATTGGAGCCGGTGATTCGATTTATCGTCGAGCAGGGAATGTTGCGATAACGATCTCGCGTTCGAGAGATGGCGCCACGGACGAAGCGAGGGTTTACTTTTTCCTTTTGGAAAGACTTTCCGTGACATGCAGCTTCAACCCTACCTTAGCGATGCGTTCGCCCTGCATCTCGCGCACCACAAACTCGACCGTGCCGAGCTTGACTCGATCGCCCACTACCGGACGGTCGAACCGATGGTCCAGGTATTCTTCCAGCGTACCGGAAGCATCGGCCGGATCGAGTTCCAATCCGTACAAACATGCGATATCCGCTATGCTGGCATCAGCGTTTAGCGCCAACTCTCCAAAAAATTGCCCTGCTTCCAAGCGCGATGGCACCAACTGCGCCGCGAACAAGGGATCCAGCAACGATAACTCGTTCGCTCGCGCGAAGAGATAAAGATAATCGCCGGCCCGCAGCGGTCCGCACTCGCCCCATTCGCTAATCTGGCCATCTCGGACAACCACCATCGGTCGCACGGTTTCCGGCAACAGTAGATCGGCTAAGACGCGGCCTGCCGCTGGACTATTTTCGGTCACTCGATAACTCAACAGTTCGTAGTCCGATGCAACAGGCAAATCCAGTCGCACCCGCTGGACCATGGCGCTGGTCGGCGGCGGCACCTCCAGCCGCAGTAGCCGTGCCGCTGGCGCGACCGTCCACCCTTGAATAACCAGTGATAACAGCACGATGAAGAACGCCACATCGAAATACAGGCGGAAATGATCCAAGCCGGCCAGCCACGGAAATAGCGCTAGAATGATTGGTACCGCGCCACGCAAACCCACCCAACCGATGAATAGCTGCTCACGCCAGGCGAAGCGAAACGGCAACAGACACAGCGCCACCGCCACAGGACGGGCCACAAAAATCAGTACCCCGGCAATTAACAGGCTGGGCACGGCCAACGGCAGCAGCCGATGAGGGGTGACCAGCAAACCCAGGATTAAAAACATACCAATTTGACTCAACCACGCCAGACCATCGTGGAAACGGCGGATGTCGTCGGCGTTTCGCAACGGTCGGTTGCCCAACACGAGTCCGGCCAGATAGACGGCTAGATAGCCGCTGCCGCCCACGATGGCCGTCGCGCCGAAGATCAACAAACCACCGGAAAAAACCAGCAGCGGGTACAAACCGGCCGTGAGAGAAATCCAGTTGATCAGCCAGGTCAGCATCCAGCCACCTCCCAAGCCGATCGCTGCGCCAACACCCATCTGCTGAACGAATTTGCCGGCAACGGTCCAGTCTAGGCTGGCGTTTCCAGCGGCTAGTAACTCCACCAGGGCAACGGTCAGAAATATCGCCATCGGGTCGTTAGCGCCTGATTCAATTTGCAGGGTGGCATCCACCCGCTGTTTGAGTTGCAAGCCGTGCGAATGCAGGATGGCGAATACTGCCGCGGCATCGGTAGAACCGACGATAGCCCCGATCAACATCCCCTCCAACCAGCGCAGTTGCAAAAACCAGGCAGCAGCCAAACCGGTCAGCGCCGCCGTCGTTACGACGCCGACCGTGGCCAACCACAGTGCTGGCCACAGGCCCACCCGAAAACTGCCGATGTCGGTGCACAGCCCTCCATTGAATAGAATAACCGCCAGTGCCACGGTACCGATGACATACGTACTCTGCGCATCGTCGAATTGAATAGTGCCCGGCCCATCCTCGCCCGCCAGCATTCCCAATGCGAGGAATACCAACAATAGCGGTAGGCCAAACCGCGCCGAAATCGTACTCGCTAGCACGCTGAGCAAGAACAACACACCCGTTAACAGAATCAATTGATTGGTCAATTCCATGTTTTCGCGCCGTCGTTGCAATTCATGCTCAGGGATGAGTGTGCTTTGACAAACTAGGCTCAGGGCCTACTCATTTGCGGGCTTATCGAGTGGAACAGATGTGACTCCCTTGATCGACGCCACCTAGCCGATAATTCGAGTGTCGGCCGGATGGAGGATCCTGGCTCAAGAGGTCCGCTCGACATCAGGTAGGGCCGCTGGAATTTCGCCGTCCTTCGAGACATCTTGCGGGGGCAACCCAACCAGCGGGTCGTGCGCCTTCTCCGCTCGCGCCCCGACGAACCGGGTGCGCGGCAGGCACTGCGAGTAGTGCTGCTGCAGGAAAGCGACAAATCGCTCCCGCACCAGACACCGCAGATCCCAGGCGGTCGAAGCGTCGGGCGCGCTCATCAGGGCGCGCAGTTCGACCGTGCGATCCGTGGTGTCGGTCACTTGCAGACCCCAAGCGCGGCCGTCCCATAGACCGGAATCGTCGAGAATGCGCTTGAGTTCCTCGCGGCCGACTTCCACCGGGAAGGTATAGTCCACGTAGAAAAACGCCGTGCCCAGCAGTTCCGAGTTCGCCCAAGTCCAATTTTGGAACGGTTTGGTGTTGAAATAGTTGAGCGGCACGATCAACCGACGCTCATCCCAGATCCGCACCACGACGTGAGTGGCGTTGATCTCGGCGATCCGGCCCCACTCCCCTTCCACGATCACCACGTCATCGATGCGAATCGGCTGGGTCAGGCCAATCTGCACCCCGGCGATCAGGTTTTCCAGAAACGGCCGCGCCGCTACCCCGATCACCAAGCCGGCTACGCCGGCCGAAGCCAGCAAGCCAGCACCCAGTTCGCGGATCCGGGGAAAGGTCATCATCATCACCGCCAGTGCCAGCACCTGCACCGCCGCCACCACGATCCGTCGCAACATCTGGAATTGGGTCTGGATCCGTCTTGCACCCAAATTATCTTTAAAACTCACCAGATAATGCTGGTGCATCACATCTTCGGCCACCGAGGTCAAACGCACCAGCAGCCAGCCGATGGCGGCGATCACGACCAGAATCAGGGCATGCTGCAAGTGGCTGGTCGGCACCGGCGACAATTCCAAACTCGGCAGCAACAACTGCGCGGCGACCGCCGGCACCAGCAGGCCGAGCGGCTGCCGCAGGTGACGGATCAGGGCGCCGCCGAACGTGCTCCGGGTCTGCTCGACCAGATAGCCGCCCAACAGCAGCAGCCCTTCGTAGCACAACAGCGCCAATACCACCGCGAACAGAACTGGCTTCCAGGTAATCGTCGCCCAGAAAGCAAACGTGTAACCCTGTTTGCCGTAAATATCGAGCAGGATCAAGATGGCGACCAGGAACAGTAACCACTGCAGAGTTCGGTTGAGCGGTGCCAGGATTTCCTGAGTCCAAAGTAGCCCGTAGCTGCTGCGGGCGATGGCATGGTTCTTCAGAAGCACGATCCCATCGTCGATCAAGCCGCGCAGTAGCAGCCAGACCAGCAGGATACCACTCAGCGCCAGCAATCGCCGGACCAGCAACCAGGCCAGATTAAGATACCCGGCCAGCCCCAACAACGCGGCCAAAACCAGCACCAGCGTCAACATCAGCGTCAGCAGGCGCATGGCGCCGAGCCAGAACCGATCTGCGTAGCGCTCCGCCAGCGCGTCCAGCAGCAGGCGACGAATCCGCAACAAGGGATAGCAGATTGCCAACCAGTAAAATATCAACGCTTGATCCAGAACTTGGATCGCCGGCCGGGGCAGTTCGCTCAGATGAGACAGAATAACCAGTGCCCCGAGCACGCCACCTACCAGCACCATCCCGAACACCAGGCGGTAAAGGCGTGGATTACGGTACGCCATAGGCACCTGAGGCGCGGCCAGCAATAACCAAGCCAGATCGAGTGGCGTTTTGATACCGACCCAGAGCAAGATCAGCGTCAATAGAATGTTCAACCCCGGCTGAGGCACCTGCAACCACCACAGCGCCAGTGCCAACGCGCCAGCCAGTGCGATGCCCCACAGATTCTTGCGCAGGAGGCGCACCAGGGTATGGACAAATTTGCCAGCGAAGCTGTCGTCCAACCCGGCCATGTGACGTCTTGAAACATACGAGAGATAGCGCCGCCCCAGCGCCGCCAATATCGCCAACAACCCGATCAAGCCGCCCAGTGCCAGCCATTGCTCGGGATTAGTCCGCACCGCCGCGCCGAGCGTCGATTCGATGCTCAACCAAATCTGGTGCACCAAAATTCGCGGAGCGTTGCCCAGTTCCGCGACGGTGGTAGACCACAGTTCCGAAGCGAACAGGACGAAGGCCTCGCGCGCCAGCAGATCTTGGCTAGATCGTTGCCGGTAGGCGGCTTCCAGGCGTTCACGCGATCGATCCAGCCGGTCGCGCTGTTCCCGCAATGTTTCTTGGCGTTGACGCAGCTCTTGCTCCAACGCCGCGAAAACCTCGTGGCCCTGCGATTGCCCCGCCGCCCCACCCGATTCTTCGGCCGCGGACGGCGATCGCCGCTGGACCAATGAGTCGAGGCGGTGCTGCAACAAATCGGCGGTTTCGTTCAGTTCGCCGCGCAGTACAGCCAGTTGGTGTAACCCTTCTTGGATGCGACGCGGATCAGTGTCTTCGGCATTCGCCAACCCTTCCTGGTTGGCCAGTTCGCCCTCAATGGCGGCTAGCCGAATATCCCAGCGCAACAGCCTGGCGCGTTCCTCGGCGGCCTGGATGTTGGCCTCCAGTAACGCGCGACGGGCCGCAGGCAGGTTCTCACCCTGCCGCTGCAAACGGGCGCGCAGTTCCTCGGCCTTGCCAAGCTGCGTCTGTTGTTCGCCCTCCAGGCGGACGACAAGATCCTGTCGCGCGGTCTGCCGCTGTTGCGCCTGTTGCTGCAGATGGACGTCTTCCAGGCGGGCGCGCCATTGCACGGCCAGCGTTCGCCGCTGGTCGAGCAGCGTCAACCATTCTTCCAGATTTTGCAGGACTTCCCGTTCGAGTTGGAGATCGGTGCGATGCTGCTCCAGCACCGCGCGTAATCGTGCGAGTTGTTCGGCACGATTGCCAGTGTCCGGACCGTCCTTGGCGGGATTCTTCAATAGCTGTTCCTGCGCTTCCAAAGCGGGAATCGTCCGTTGCAAAGCCTCGATTCGGCGTTTGGCAGCCTCGATGCGGGTCCCTAGATCCTCCTGCCTCAGGCGGATGGCGTCGCTGTCGATCCGGGCTTGTTCCACCAGAGCCGGACCGGCGGTCTCACCGGTCAACGCCTGCAGCTTGGCGGGTTGTTCGGCGCTGAGTCGGGCGATCTCCTGCCGTAGTTGCTCGATGGTCTGCCGCTGTTCGGCTAAGGTTTGCTGGGTGGCGTTCTGCCGCTCGGCAGCCTCGGTCGGATCGGTGGGCAGGGCGGACAAGGTCAGGGGATCCTGAGCCAGAACCGGACCCGAACCGGTGCAGGCCAGTATAAGGACCAGCAAGGCCAACCACCCTTGCCGACATTTGCTTGATGGAACGAATTTTGGCATGGGCATGCGAGATCAAAGAAAGATGTGTTCGGTTTCGATGGAACTCTCGTCTAAGAAAATGTGTGCTGCTCGCAGCATCTCAATTTTTTCAGCAAACTGGCCCGTTGGCACGAAAGCGCACTTTTTTGGTGCCACACTTCTGCGCAAATTTTCAAATCCGCTCCATCTCGAACCACCCCCATTACCATATCGCACCATAATGAAGCGCGACTGGTTCTTTTTACTGGGAGTAATCAGAATAACATTCTGATAAATAAAATAATAAACATTTGGCACATTCCTTGATAAACGCCATCTAGTTCGCTTCCCGTTCGCATTTCAGCGGACCGTCAACCACGAAACGAGGGCTACGCATGACGAAAAAAATATCGAAATTTTTCCCCTGGCTGCTAACCGGTGCACTGACACTGGGCGCCACGCTGGCTCACGCCGCCGACACCATCAAGGTCGGCGTCCTGCACTCGCTATCCGGCACCATGGCTATCAGCGAAACCACGCTGAAGGACACCGTGTTGATGCTGATCGACGAGCAGAACAAGAAAGGCGGCCTGCTCGGTAAGAAATTGGAAGCGGTCGTCGTGGATCCTGCTTCCAACTGGCCGCTGTTTGCCGAGAAAGCCCGCGAATTGCTCCAAAAGGACAAGGTCGCGGTGGTATTCGGCTGCTGGACCTCGGTGTCCCGCAAATCGGTATTACCCGTGTTCGAGGAATTGAACGGCATCCTGTTCTATCCCGTGCAATACGAAGGCGAAGAATCTTCCAAAAACGTGTTCTACACCGGCGCCGCTCCCAATCAGCAGGCAATTCCGGCGGTAGATTATCTGATGAAGGATCTAGGCGTGAAGCGCTGGGTGCTGGCCGGCACCGACTACGTCTATCCCCGCACCACGAACAAGATTCTGGAGGCCTATCTCAAAGCCAAGGGGGTCAAGGACGAGGATATCATGATCAACTACACGCCGTTTGGTCACTCCGACTGGCAGTCCATCGTCGCCGACATCAAGAAATTCGGTTCCGCCGGCAAGAAGACCGCCGTGGTCTCCACCATCAACGGCGATGCCAACGTACCGTTTTACAAGGAACTGGGCAACCAAGGCGTTTCCGCCAAGGATATTCCGGTCGTCGCGTTCTCGGTCGGCGAGGAAGAGCTCTCCGGCATCGACACCAAGCCGCTGGTCGGTCATCTCGCTGCTTGGAACTACTTCATGAGCATCAAGAACAAGGCCAACGACGCCTTCATCAAGGAATGGCATACCTTCATCAAGAACCCGAAGCGGGTCACCAACGACCCGATGGAAGCCCACTACATCGGCTTCAACATGTGGGTGAAGGCAGTGGAAAAGGCCAAGACCACCGATCCGGACAAGGTGATCGACGCCATGGTCGGCATCGAAGCACCCAATCTGACAGGCGGCATGGCTAAGATGTTGCCCAACCACCACATCACCAAGCCGGTGTTCATCGGCGAAATCCAGGCCGACGGTCAGTTCGACGTGGTGTGGAAGACCAAGGGTCTGGTCGAAGGCGACGCCTGGTCTGACTTCCTGCCGGGCAGCAAGGACATCATCGCCGACTGGGCCGACCCCAAGATCAAGTGCGGTAATTACAACACCGTCACCAAGACCTGTTCCGGCCAGAACTACAAGTAAGCTGAATCCGCCCTCCCCTTCCTATCTTTCTCTAGCCCCCCTCTCCCACTCGGGAGAGGGGCCGAGGGTGAGGGTGCACCGGCATCCTTCCAAGCCCTTTACCCGAGGCTTCGCCCATGCTCTCCTGCACGCCAATTCGCGCCGGGTTCCTCGCGCTCGCGCTGGCACTGCTGGCCCTGTTCGGCGCTTCACCTGCCCGCGCGGCCGACGATGACTCAGTGCGTGCCACTCTAGCGCAATTGCACGACGCCGATTTCGACGGCAAGACCGAGCTGATCGAAAAGCTGGTAGTGCTGGACCATCCCCGAATCGCCACGATCCTGAAAGCGCTGTCCGACAGTCGCTTATACTATCAGGAAGAAGGTGATCGAGTGGTGATCGGCCTTGGTGACGATGCCGATATCGCTATCGAAGACGCGGTGAGCGGTGCAGCACTCGGTCAGGTCAACAAACGCGATCTGGATCGGATCACCGCCAACAATCGTCTGCGCAGTCTGATCGAGGATCGTCTGGCCAGCCTGGGACTCACTAGCACCGATCCCCAGCAACGCAAGGCGGCGGTTGAAGCATTCCTGCGTAATCCCGACCCGGCGGGCGCGGAGCGGCTGCGGACGCGGTTAGCGGTCGAAACCGATAGCGAGATTAAAGATTTATTGACGATGGCTCTCGCATTGGCCGATTTGGCCAGCGACGACGCAGCCGTCCGCGCCAAGGCCGCCACCGCGCTGGGCGGTCGATTGCAACCGGAACTTCGCGGTCCGCTCGCCCGAATGGCCGCCGAAGACAGCGACCCCGCCGCTGCGCGAAGCCGCCCGCGTCGCCCTGGCCCGCACCGAATTCCGCCTGCAAATGCTGGGCTGGGCCGAAACCCTGTTCTTCGGCCTGTCGCTGGGATCGGTGCTGATTCTGGCGGCCATCGGCTTGGCCGTCACCTTCGGCGTGATGGGCGTCATCAACATGGCGCACGGCGAGTTGATGATGCTGGGCGCCTACACCACCTGGCTGGTGCAGCAGTGGCTGCCGGTTAACTGGTCGCTGCCGGTGGCGGTACCGCTGGCCTTTCTGGTCGCCGCCCTGGTCGGTATCGCCATCGAACGCGGTATCATCCGCTTTCTCTACGGCCGGCCGCTGGAGACGCTGCTGGCGACGTTCGGCGTGAGCCTGATCCTGCAACAGGCGGTGCGTTCGATCTTCTCCCCGCTCAACCGCTCGGTGTCCACCCCGGACTGGATGAGCGGCACCATCTTGCTGGGACCGCTGGAAGTGACGCTGAATCGGCTGGTGATTCTCGGTTTTTGCATCGCGGTGTTCACGGTGCTGTGGCTGGCGCTGCAACGCACTCGCTTGGGGCTGGAAGTGCGCGCCGTGGCGCAGAACCGAGCGATGGCGCGAGCGATGGGCGTGCGTTCGGCGCGGGTGGATGCGCTCACCTTCGGCTTGGGCAGCGGCATCGCCGGCGTGGCTGGCGTCGCCCTGTCGCAATTGACCAACGTCGGTCCCAACCTGGGCCAAAGCTACATCGTGGATTCGTTTATGGTGGTGGTGTTCGGCGGGGTCGGCAACCTCTGGGGCACGCTGGTCGCTGGTTTGTCGCTCGGCGTCGCCAACAAATTGCTGGAACCCTGGTCCGGCGCGGTGCTGGCGAAGATCCTGGTGCTGATATTCCTGATTCTGTTCATTCAGAAACGACCGCGCGGCCTGTTCCCGCAGCGCGGCCGAGCGGCGGAGGTTTAAACGATGCCATTACCTCGCTGGCTACTCTCCGACCGCGCCGGGCTGGTGTTGCTCGCCGTGCTGGTGATCATCGGCGTCGGCGTGCCGGTACTCAATCTGCTGGTACCGCCCGATAACCCGCTGCACTTGACCGCCTACACCGTCACGCTGATCGGCAAGTACCTCTGCTACGCGCTGCTGGCGGTGGCGGTGGATTTGGTATGGGGCTACATGGGCATCCTTAGCCTGGGGCATGCGGCCTTTTTCGCGCTTGGCGGCTACTGCTTCGGCATGTATCTGATGCGCCAGATCGGCACGCGCGGGGTCTACGGCGATCCGGTGCTGCCCGACTTCATGGTGTTCCTGAACTGGAAGGAACTGCCCTGGTACTGGCACGGTTTTGATATGTTCTGGTTTGCGGCGCTGATGGTGCTGGTCGTGCCCGGCTTGCTGGCCTTCGTGTTCGGTTGGTTCGCCTTCCGCTCGCGGGTTTCGGGCGTCTATCTGTCCATCATCACCCAAGCGCTGACCTACGCGCTGATGCTGGCCTTTTTCCGCAACGAGATGGGCTTTGGCGGCAACAACGGCTTGACCGACTTCAAGGATGTGCTCGGCTTTCCCCTGCATGCCGATGGCACCCGCATCGTGTTGTTCGTGCTGTCCGCACTCGCGCTGGCGGGAGGTTATCTCGCTTGCCGCTGGTTGGTCTCCACCCGCCTGGGGCGGGTGCTGGTGGCGATCCGCGACTCGGAAGATCGTGCCCGCTTCCTCGGTTATCGGGTGGAGCGGGTCAAGGCGCTGGTCTTCACCATTTCCGCGATGCTGGCAGGCTTGGCCGGGGCGCTCTACGTGCCGCAAGTCGGCATCATTAACCCCGGCGAATTCGCCCCATTGAACTCCATCGAAGCGGTGATCTGGGTGGCGGTCGGCGGGCGTGGCACCCTGGTCGGCGCGGTAGTCGGTGCGGTACTGGTGAATTACGCCAAGAGCTGGTTGACCGGGGCGCTGCCGGAAGTCTGGTTGTTCGCCTTAGGCGGGCTGTTCGTAGCGGTCACCCTGCTGCTGCCCTACGGCTTGATCGGTTTGTTGCGGCGGCGGGAGACAGCAACATGAGCGAATTGATTTCCGAACTCGACGCGGCGGGCATGCACCCACCGGTCGGGCCGGTCGATGCGACCCACGGCATTCTGTTGTACATGGAAGGCGTCAGCGTTAGCTTCGACGGCTTCAAGGCCATCGACAACCTGTCGCTGTACATCGGCGACGGCGAACTGCGCTGCATCATCGGCCCCAACGGCGCCGGCAAGACCACGATGATGGACATCATCACCGGCAAGACCAAGCCGGACACCGGACGCGTCTTCTTCGGCCAGACCATCGACCTGCTCAAGCTGGACGAACCGGCCATCGCCCGGATCGGCATCGGCCGCAAGTTTCAGCGGCCGACCGTGATCGAACCGCTGACCGTGTTGGAAAACCTGGAACTGGCGATGTCCGGCGCCAAGCAGATGCGCGGGTTAATGACTACCCGGCTGTCGGGCGAAGAACGCGACCGCATCGCCGCCGTGCTGGACCGGATCGGCCTGGCCGAGCACGGCGGGCGGCTGGCCGGGATTTTGGCGCACGGCCAAAAGCAATGGCTGGAAATCGGCATGTTGCTGATGCAGGAGCCGCGTCTGTTGCTGGTGGATGAACCGGTGGCCGGCATGACTCCGGCGGAAATGGATCGCACCGCCGAACTGCTCCGGTCGCTGGCTGGCAACCATTCGGTGGTGGTGGTCGAGCATGACATGGGGTTCGTCCGCTCCATCGCCGACAAGGTCACGGTGTTACACCAAGGGCGGGTACTGGCGGAAGGGCGGCTGGACGAGTTGCAGGAAGACCCGACGGTCATCGAAGTCTATCTGGGAGCCGGCGATGCTTACCATTGAAGGGCTGAACCAGTATTACGGCGAATCCCACACGCTGTGGGATCTCGGGCTGGAAGTGCCGGAAGGCGCGGTCATCAGCCTGATGGGCCGCAACGGCGTCGGCAAGACCACCTTGTTGAAATGCATCATGGGACTGCTGCCGATCCGCTCCGGCCGGATCGCCTTCGCCGACGCGGAGCTAAACCGCCTGCCGGCGGAACGGCGCGCCCCGCTGGGCATCGGCTACGTGCCGCAAGGCCGCCAAATTTTCCCACTGCTGACGGTCGAGGAAAACCTGAGAATCGGCCTGGCGGCCAATCCGCGCCGACCACGCCAAATACCGGAATTGATCTTCGAGTTATTTCCGGTGCTGAAAACCATGCTCAAACGGCGGGGCGGCGATCTATCCGGCGGCCAGCAACAACAGTTGGCCATCGGCCGTGCCTTGGTGCTGGAACCACGCCTGCTGATTCTCGACGAACCCACCGAAGGCATCCAACCCAACGTGGTCCGGGAAATCGGCCGGGTTATCCGTCGGCTGAATCAGGAGCAGATCGACCAAGTCCGCGCGCAGGCTGCCATCGTCCAGGAAATCGGCACCGCGGTTCAGCGTTTGAACCAGGAGCAAGGTATGACGGTGCTGCTGGTGGAGCAGAAATTGCCGTTCGCCCGTTGGGTCGCGCAGCGGTTTTGCATCGTGGACAAGGGACGGGCAGTTGCGACGGGCGCGATGGCCGACCTGAACGATGGCTTGGTCAGGCAATACCTAACGGTGTAAGGAGACGGCGGGCCATTTGACAAGAGGCTCGCCGTCCAACGAAGATGGGGCCTGCTCGATTTTTAACCTCTCCGCCACCGGAATCGTCCGGCCCATGTCCAACAAGCTCCCGCCCATCCTGCTCGCTGCCGCCGTCGGATTGCTTTTGCTTTGTCATGTGACGTGGGGCTGGGTGCCGATTCTCGATAACGCCAACTTGGCATTTCACGAAGCCGGCCACCCTATCTTTGGAATATTCTCCAGCCGCTTGATGGTGTACGGCGGCACTCTCATGCAACTGCTGATTCCCGCTGCCTGCGTCTGGGAATGCTATCGCCGGGAACAGCGATACGGATTCTACGTTTGTCTAGTATGGATCGGGGAAAACCTGCTAAACATCGCGCGCTACATGGCCGACGCTCGCGCCCATCAGTTACCGTTGGTCGGCGGGCTGAACCCGGAAGATTTCCACGACTGGACCGAAATCCTGAGCCGGTGGGGTCTACTGAATCAGGATATCGCGCTCGCATCGCTGGTACGATTTGGCGCCGTGGTTCTGATGGCTTGGGCGGTGTGGCGCGTGTGGAGGATCGCCGAAGAAAACGACTGATCCTCCAACATCGTTCCGTTGGACTTACGCCAACTCATGCGAAAACTGAATGGCTCGCTATCTTCTGTTGCCGCTGCCGGATGAAGGCCCACACTTTTTCATGGAAGTGATAGGCCACGGTGTTGCAGGCAGGCTCCACCAAAACTACCAAACCACCGGCCAGCATACTGCCGGTCATCGCGTATACGACGCTGAAAGCGACAGTGATATGCACTAAGGCAAAGCTGAAGGTTTTGATCATGGCGATGACTCCTGAAAATTCCGTTGCGTTACTCAAAATGATAATTATTCTCGTTAATAGAAAAAGTTGATTTTTCTTATCAACACAATTTGAATTGGCTATCGTCTCCTTCTCGCCCGCCGAAATCGTCATGCCCGCCACCTGCCCTGCTCTACTGCTCAGCGCCCCGGCCTCCGGCCAAGGCAAAACCACCGTCACTGCCGGCCTTGCCCGTTACCACCGTAATCAGGGCCGTAAAGTACGGGTGTTCAAAACCGGCCCGGATTTTCTCGATCCGATGATTTTGGAACGAGCCTCTGGCCAGCCCGTCTATCAACTGGATTTATGGATGGTCGGCGAACGCGACAGTCAGGCGTTGCTGTATCAAGCCGCCCAGGAAGCCGATTTGATCCTGATCGAAGGTGTCATGGGCCTGTTCGACGGCACACCGTCCAGCGCCGACCTCGCCGCTCTATTCGGCGTGCCGGTACTGGCGCTGATCAACGCGCACGCCATGGCGCAAACTTTCGGCGCTGTCGCTTACGGGCTGGCGCACTATCGCCCTGGCCTGCCGTTCGCCGGTGTGCTGGCCAACCGAGTCGCGGGACCGGGTCACGCCGATCTACTCGCCGAAAGCCTGCCACCGGATTTGCGCTATTTCGGCTGGCTACCACGCGATGGCGAAATAGCCCTGCCCGATCGCCATTTAGGATTGGTACAAGCGGCCGAGATTGTCGATCTGGAAACCCGGCTGGAGAGTATCGCCGCGCGAGTCGCGCGCACCGAACTGGCGAAATTGCCGCCCCCGGTTTCTTTTCCCGGCACAACCCTCGAACCACCGGCGCAATTGCTCAAAGGGGTACGGATCGGTATCGCCCGCGACACGGCATTCGCTTTTTTGTATCCAGCGAATTTGGATACTTTGCGGGCATTGGGCGCGGAACTGGCGTTTTTCTCGCCCTTGGCGGACACGGAATTACCGATGGTGGATAGCATTTATCTCCCCGGCGGCTATCCGGAACTGCATCTCGACGCGCTGGCGAACAATGCGTCCATGCGCGAGTCGTTGCGGCGGCATCACCAAGCCGGCAAACCGCTGTACGCCGAATGCGGTGGATTGCTTTATACCGTCGAGTCGCTGGCCGACAAGGAAGGTCACCGTGCGCCGATGCTGGGTTTGCTGCCCGGTCACGCAGCCTTGCAATCAAAGCTAGCCGGCTTGGGCATGCAGGCGGTGGAGCTGCCGGAAGGCGAGTTACGCGGGCACACCTTCCATCACTCCCGACTGGAAACACCGCTCGAACCGCTGGCGCACGGTCGCCGCCAGCGCGATGGCAGGTCAGGCGAGGCTGTCTATCGGGCCGGGCGATTGACAGCTTCATATCTGCATCTGTATTTCGCCGGCAATCCAGCGGCCACTGCGCGGTTGTTTCTACCCTAATCCCAACGCTCGAACCAGCGCCGCCTGGACTACTTGCGGAGCAAAATAACGCTCGATATTCAACTGCCCGCCGTGGGACAGTTTTTCCCACAGCTCGACATCGTTGTAGAGACGAACGATGGCCGCTGCGAAATCCTCGGCGCTCTCGGCAACCAGTACGTCCGCACCCGAACAAAGATTCATGCCCTCGACCGCGACCGGGGTGGCGACCACTGGGACACCATAGGCCATGCTGGTATTGATTTTACCCTTGACGCCCGCGCCATAGCGCAATGGGGCGACGGATAACCGACAACGATCAAAGCAACGATCCAGATCGGAAACCTGGCCTAAAAAAACCAAATCGGTCGCGGACAGATCGGTGAGCACTGCCGGTGGATCCGCGCCGATGACAGCGGTCGTCACGCCAGGCAGCACGACGCGTAACCGTGGCAAAATGTCGCAGGCATAGAATTGCATAGCGTCGATATTAGGCGGGTGATTGAAGCTGCCAATAAAAATAATGCCCGCTCGATCCGCGAAACCGACCCGACGCTCACGCACATCATGGATATTGGAGACAACCTCGATCCGCGCCTCGGGTAGCTCCGCCTGCAGCAGCTGGCGTTCGGCGACACTCACCACTAAGGTGACATCGGCCGCACGCATCAAACCGAGTTCCTGCGTCTTACGCCGGGCGGCCGCAGCAGCCAATGTTGCGGAATTTTTCAGCGCCGCCAACCGCTGTTCGCGCAAGAAGTGCAAATCGACGGTATCAAAAACGACCCGTGCCTGTGATGCATGACGACGCACCAGTGGAATGAACCGCTCCGCATTATCAGCGCGGCTGATCAACACCGCATCGTAATAACGACCGCACTCCAGCAAATGTCGCTCGATCGTCTCGATGAACGGGCTATAGAGCACCTCCACGCCATGCTGCTGTAACGCCTGCCCATACGGAGCGCGATACTCCAGATTAGCCGCGACAAACGTGACTTTGTTATTTAAGGATCGCAATAGCTCCAGGCAACGAAACATCCGTTGCGAACCTGAATCGCGGTCAGGAGCCAGCATATACTGGTCAATTACTAAAATGCGCCGTGCAACTCCCCGGTCCTTTTCGAGATCGGGATCGATGCCATTCGAGCGATGCTCATCCAGCATCGGGCGCCAACGCTGGGCAAACTTCGCCCGATTGACCAGTTGAAAGCGCTTGACACCGGCGCCGGCAATATCAGTGCCCGAGGAGATTCCCTCGAAGTGGACAATCCGCAGCGCCGGCTGGTAGAAAACCCGATAACCGGCCTGGCGCACATGCATTGCCAAATCGGTGTCTTCGTAATAAGCAGGCGCAAACTCCAAATCGAAACCGCCCAGCTTCTCGAACAGGAAACGCGGCAGACCGATGCAAGCGCCCGAACAGTAATCGACCTCGCGCACGTAGTTGTACTGTGGCTTTTCGGGATTATCGAAGCGCCCATAGTTCCAGGCTGAACCGTCTCGCCAGACGATGCCTCCCGCCTCCTGCAATCGCCCGTCTGGATAAAGGAGACAAGCGCCCACCAAACCAGCATCGGGGTAGCGGTTAAACACTTCGAGCAACGCTTCCAGCCATCCCGGCAAGGCGATCGTATCGTTATTAAGAAAAACCAAGTATCGACCGCCGGCCACGCTGGCGCCCAAATTACACGCGTGAATAAAACCGCGTTCCCCCGTGTTGCGCACCACGCGCACTCCCTGCATAGCCTCCAACATGCGCGGTGTTTCGTCGTCGGACCCATCATCGACAACGATGATTTCGCAAGACGCCAACGCCACGGTTTCATGCAGGGATTGCAGGCAGGTAAATGTATAAAGATGCTTGTTGTGGACCGGGATCACAATGGAGACCAGGGGCGATTCGTGCTTGGGGAACGCCAGTGGTCTCCAACACGCGGAAACGCCATAACGGACCGGACCGGCCACTGCATAACGGTAAGGGGAGCGCAGCTTATGACGGATCCGCTGTAACAAGCGCAGCGGACCTTCTCGACTCAGTATCTCCGCGCCAATAGAGACATCATGGCGCCAGCGCCGGCCTCGCGCCACCAGCATTGGGCCAACCGAGACCAGCTTTTGCAGCGGGGCGGCGATCTTCCAATGGCCACCGATTTCACGTTGCTGGATACAGGCGATCCATTGCCTAATAGCCGCGAGCACCGACATGATCAACGTGCATCCGATCGGATTTGGAAATTTGGGCCTCTGCCAGGGGTCCATAACCCACTGGCTCCATTACCATCCACACCGCCCGTTCCCGGACTTCCGGTGAAAATTTCACCGTTTTGTTCATAGCTCCATCTTCTCGAGAGTCGGAACCCCCGACAAACCCGGGATGGCTCACCTTGCCACACTTGAACCCGTTCCGATATCGATTGTCTCGACTCGGTTTCTGCCGCCCTCCTTGGCCTGGTACAGAGCCTTGTCGGCCAATCCTATAAGATTCGCAGGCACCAAGCCACAGGTGACATTGCCATGATATCGGCCGAGATTGCGCCAACAGATTTCCGCATGTTCGCACAAGGTCTGGCTTGCAGCCACTCCGACGCTCACGGTCACCCGCTCCGCGATGTTGGCGTTTGCGTGAGCGCTCTCCAGCTCCGATATCGCGGCACGAACCGTCTCACCCAGCGTCACGGCATGCTCCAGCGGACAGCCGGGCAACAGCATCACGAATTCTTCGCCGCCATAGCGGGCGACGATGTCGCCGGGCCTTCGGGGCTTGGCGGCAAGACAGCCGGCTACGGCACGCAGGCAATCATCGCCTGCCTGGTGGCCGTAGGTATCGTTGTAGTGCTTGAAGTAGTCGATATCGAAGATCAGCAGTGACAGGGGATACTCATGCCGGCAGGCACGCCACCATTCGTTATGTACTGCCTCGTCGAAGGCTCTGCGGTTGGCGATGCCGGTTAGGCCATCGATCAAGCTGAGCGTCCGCAACAAATCGGTTTGATGCTTGAGCGCTAAGTAGTTGCTGACCCGCGCCTTCACCACCTGGGGATGCGGCGGTTTATGGATGAAATCGAGGGCGCCTGCCTCCAAGGCACGGGCCTCCGACTCAAAGTCCGTGTGAGCCGTAACAAACAGGACCGGCACATCGGACAGTACCGGATCACTCTTGATCTCTTCGCACACCACGAAGCCGTGCCGGTCTGGCATCTCCAAATCCAGCAGGATCAGGTCCGGGGCGACCGAGCGGGCCAAGGACAGGGCATCGGTGCCTCGGGTAGTGAAATGTACTTTGCCGGTCCCCTTGAGGATCTCGGCCAGCACCCGGATCGTGCCTGGATCATCGTCCACCAGCAGGATGCGGGACTCCCTGGCGGTTGTCTGTTGTCGTCTCATGATTGCACTTCTATATCGGCCAGAATCTTTTCCACTTTAGCAAATTCGAGACGGTCCATGGCGGTGCGTAAATATTGTGCCTGATTCACCCCGAGCCGCGCTCTAATGGTGGGGTACAGGGCATCGAACTGCTCGACAGCGGCCAGATCCCGCTCTTTCAAAGCCTGCAACAGCGCTGAGACAGCGCCTGTGTCGAGATTAGAAAGTAGTCCGTCGGTATCTCGGGCGGAGGTATCGTCCACCCGCGCCAGGTAGCTGCCAACGGCGGCGAACAGAGCCTGTAGCGTCCTGTCCATCTGCTGGAGTTTGCCAGCGATACCGGTATCGGCTCCGCTCTTGAGATCCCCCTCCAGGGTCAAAGCGAAGTCGGCAGCCTCCTGGGCGCCGATATTCCCCAATACCCCCCGCAGGGTGTGCAGTCGGCTCGCCGCCTGGTCCTGCCGGCCTGCCGCCAGGGCGGCGCGCACCGCCTCGACGGCCCCCCCCTGTTCCTCGGCCAGCGGCCGCAGCAGGGAATGGAACAGGTTGAGGTTTCCGCCCAGACGTTGTAAGGCTTGCCGGCTGTCGATACCCGATATCCCGAGGTCGGGAACGGAGGGAGCCGGGGCCGGGGGCCGGGGACTCGCTGGTCGGCCCGCCTTGGTGCGCGACTCGATCCATCGCAGCAATGTGTCCAGCAGGTTCTGCGGATCGATTGGCTTGGCCACGTGGGCGTTCATGCCGGCCGCCTCGCAGGCGGCACGGTCCTTTTCAAAAACCGCTGCGGTCATGGCGATGACGGGGAGGCGATCGAATCCATGCTGGGCTCGGATACGCCTGCTGGCTTCCAAGCCGTCCATCTCCGGCATGTGCAAGTCCATCAGCACGGCATCGAAGGCACCCGCACCCAGGCAGTCCAGGGCCTGTTTCCCGTTCCAGACCGCCGTGACCACTAGCCCCATGCGCTCCAATAGGTCGCGCGCCACGGTTTGATTGGTGTCGTTGTCCTCCACCAGCAGCACATGGGCGCCATGGATCGGCGCGGCGCGCTCGTACAAACCCACCTCAGTGTCCACCGCTGGTTCGCCCCGGGTACCACCCCGCACATCCATGATGGCGTCGAACAAGCGTGATGGTGTCACCGGTTTGGTCAAGATGGCGGCCAGTGAAAGCTCGTGGATCTCCCGCAGCAGTTGGTCCTGGCTATAAGCCGTGATCATCATGACCACGGGCGCTTTCGGCAATATCCCGGTTGCTACCAGCTCGTGCAGTCGCCGCGCCACCGTCACACCATCCATCTGCGGCATCTTCCAGTCCAGCAGAACCAACTCGAACGCCTGATCCGGACTCTTGCCGGCTTGCATCAGACGCTCCAGGGCTTCGGGTCCAGAGGCCGCTTCCGTCACTTTGAAATGCCAGGAGAGCAGAATTTCCCTGAGCATCTCCCGCGAAGTGTCCAGGTCGTCGACCACCAGCACGCGCGTGCCGTGCAATCCGGCATGGGTGCGGTTGGCATAGGCCGATCCGGCTACGGGCAGGTCCAACACGAAGCTGAAACAACTACCCTGGCCCGGCTCGCTATCCAAAGTCAGCTCGCCTCCCATTCGTTGCACCAAATGCTTGGAGATGGTCAGGCCCAGGCCGGTGCCGCCGAAACGCCGGGTGACCGAGCCGTCGGCCTGCTGGAAAGCCTCGAACAGGCGTTCTTGCTGCGCCGGACTAATGCCGATACCGGTGTCGCGTACAGCAAAGCTCAGCTCCGCAGATTCCTCCCCTCCGCGATTCGCTGAGGCAAGACGGCTCACCTTGACGTGGACCTCGCCGGTTTCGGTGAATTTCACCGCGTTACCCACCAGGTTGTTCAACACCTGTCCCAATCGCAGCGGATCGCCCCGCAGGTGCTGGGGTACGTCTGGCGCCAGCTCGAACACCAGCTCCACGCCCTTCTGCTCGGCCCCGATGCTGAACAGATCGGCTACGTTGTACAGCACCTCTTCCAGATTGAAAGTCACGGAATCCAGCTCCAGACGGCCGGCCTCGATCTTGGAGAAGTCCAGGATATCGTTGATGATGAACAGCAGCGCCTTGGAAGAGGACTGAATCTTGGCCAGATAGTCGCGCAGGCGGGGGAGAGCCCGGTCAACCCCAACCCCAAGCCCGACAGGCCGATGATCGCGTTCATGGGCGTGCGGATCTCGTGGCTCATGTTGGCGATGAACTCGCTCTTGGCCCGGTTGGCAGAGTCAGCGGCCTCCTTGGCCGACCGCAGAGCCGATTCGGCCTGCTTGCGCTCGGTCATGTCGCGCACGATCTTCGAGGCGCCGACGACCCTATCCTGTGCATCGACAATCGGTGAGAGGGTCACTGCAACGGGGATGTCGCTGCCACCACGTGACCTGCGCAAGGTCTCGTACTGGGGTACCGCCTCGCCACGGCGGACCTGCGCCAGCAAGGTCTGCTCCTCGCTGCCACGCTCTTCCGGAATCAGCATGGCAATCGAGCGGCCGACCGCTTCGTTGGATGCGTATCCGAAGAGGCACTCCGCCGCCCGGTTCCAGGTCAGGATCGTGCCGTCCAGGTCTTCGCTGATGATGGCGTCGCTCGAGCTTTCGACGATGCCGGCTAGGCCGGCGATCCTTTCCTCGGCTTGCTTGGGCTCCGTGATGTCGCGATTGATTCCCACCATGCGCACGGCTCGCCCGGACTCATCCCTTTCGATGATCGCGGCCGCTTGGATATACCGCACGGTCCCATCGGGCAGCAGAACGCGAAACCCGCTATCGAAAGCTCGATCACCCGCCACGGCAGCGGCCAGCTCCCGTTCCGCACGGGGCAGATCATCGGGGTGACAGCGCGATTGCCAGAACTCATAGGAAAGACCGCTTGCGCGGATATGGTCGGGCACGGCGTACATTTCATAGAGCCGTTCGTCCCATGTCAGCGTGTTGTCGAAAAGGTCCCAATACCAAATACCGATGTTCGCCACCTTGGTGGCCAACTCCAACCGGTTTAATGCGGAGCGCAGTTGTTGGTTGGCCTCGATGGCTCTTTGTTCCGCTCGCTTGCGCTCGGTGATGTCTCGCCCGATGCCGAGAACGCCGAGGATCCTGCCATCGGCATCCGCCACTGGAACTTTGCGGGTCTCTAGAAAGGCGCGGCGCCCATCCGACCGATAAACCACTTCTTCCTCATTGATGTGCACCTCGCCTGACTCAAGGGCTGCCTTATCGTTTCCCCGGAAGAAATCCGCCAGGGGCTTGGGCACAAAATCGTAGTCGGTTTTGCCGACGATTTCGTTCTCTCGGGCGTCGAAGAAAGATTCGAATTCTCGGTTGCAAGTCAAATACACGCCTTCTGTGTCCTTGAACCAGACCAAATCCGGTATGGTGTTCACCACGACCGAAAGGCGGTTTCTGACCTCGCGCAAATCCGCTTCTATTTTTTTGCGCTCCGAAATATCCCGTGACGAGGCATACAGATAGAGGCGACCACCCAGCTCGATTCCCTTGGCATTGATCTCGGCATCAAAGGTCGAACCGTCCTTTCGGCGGTGTTTGGTCTCGAAAGTAGCCGGTGCCCTGATGAACTCACGTAGCCTCTCGACGAGTTTTTCACGCGGAATCATCGCGTCCCAGTCGGTTACGTTCAGCAGGGCGGTCTCTTCGGCGGCATATCCCAGCATACGGGAGAAGGACTGGCTGAACTCCACCACATTGCCGTCTTCATCGAGGATATGAATGCCATCGCTGGCGGTATCGAGCAGAGTTTGCAACCGGTCCGTAGTGTTCCGCTGTTGCGTGATGTCCTGAACCGTACCGATGCCTTCGACTGCATGACAGTGCTCGTCAAACCTGACTTCCGCCCGCTCCCGTACCCACTTGGCTTGCCCATCCACAACGATCCGGTGTTCGATGTCGTAGGGCGCGCCACGGAGCGCGGCCTGCCAGGCGGCTAAAACCGATTCACGGTCATCCGGATGCAAAATATCAACAAAGATCTGCCACGTAAGGGGCGTATCGGGAGGAACGCCGAATATGCGATAGGTTTCCTCGGACCAGTTCAGCTCGTTCGCGACGATATCCAGACGCCAACTGCCCACATGGGCCACGGCCTGGGCTTGACGCAATTCCTTGCTGCTCTTGGCGAGCGCCTGTTCCGCACGTCTGTACTCGCTGATGTCACGGAAAGATACAATGGCCCCATCGATGACCCCTTGCTCCATAATCGGTGTGACCAGGAGACTTACGGGGAAAGATTGGCCATCCTTGTTGATGAAGGCGTCCTCGCTCTCCCGCCTCTGTCCGTCCCGCAGGGTCCGAAACACGGGGCATTCCTCGCTCGGATAGGCCGAGCCGTCCGGTCGGCGGGCATGGAACAGCCGGTGCTGATTCGTGCCTATCACCTCCTCTTCGCTGTAGCCCAGCAGGGCGAGCGCCGCTGGGTTGATGAAGATGCACACCCCGTCTCGGTCCGTGCCATAGACGCCTTCGCCGAGACTGGAAAGCAACAGCCGATCCCTGGTCGCTAACCGCCCAGCTTCCTGCAGCGAGTGCAGCAACCGGCTTCGGGACTGCTGTAGGCGTCGCCCGCCTATCCACAGGCCAAATACCCCGAGGACACCGATCACCCCGTGGCCGAGCAGCAGGCTGCGATGTTGATGGCGCTCGGTTTCCAGGAAGGGCGCGAAAGGCACCGAGACGCTGATCCCGCCACGGATGTCCCCGCGCCGATACCCTTGCGCCTCGTGACATTTGAGGCAGGACGATTCCGTGATCAGGGGACGCATAAAACGCAAATAAGTGCTGCTACCGAATATCTCCAACGAGACCTTTTCTTCGACGCCCCGCTCAAAACTTTGCAGGGCCTGCCGCTCCCAAGCGTCGGGCGCGTTTTCGGGGCGAATGGGCTTTAAGCTGGTGATATGGCTCTGTACGCCGGAGTGCTCGGCGCCCAACTCATGCACTTGGCGGGTCATGTCATCCGGGTTGACAAGAGTAAGGCGCTTGCCCGAGGTGGTGACCCCATCCTGCTCCTCGAGATAGGAGAAGTGTGGATCGGGCGGGGTTTTGGCCGTTGGCGGCACATAGACGCCGCCGTACATGGCGGCCCAGCGGCGATAAACCAAGTCCTTCTCGAAATGGGATCGTGCCGCGATGCGGGCGAGTTCGAAGACGGAGATATCGACCTGGTGCCAGCTCCATGCTAGCGAGACGGCGACAATCGCCGTCCACAGCGAGATCAGGCCCCACACAATACGTCCGTTCATTTGCAAAAATACCGGCCGCCGGGCAGCCTGCCACAAGGCGGATCAGCCCACATCAAATCGGTCGAAGCTCATGGTGAATTGGCCGCGCCCGCGTGTCATGCCGCGCAGGTCGGTGATATACCCCAACAACCGATCCAAGGCACAATCGCAATGGATGATGGTCATTTCGCCCAAGGTTGACGTATCTCGGATCACGGCCCGACGCGCCTGCAAATCGCCCATGACGGTGCCAACATCCCCTTCCGGCACCACCACCTCGGTGGTCATGATCGGTCGCAGGACCAAACCACCTGCCCGAATGACCGCCTTGCGGGTCATTTCCGCGACCACCACCCGTAACGCCTGCGGGCTGGACAGCGCGCCGAACAGTTCGATCTCCAGCACCCGAACCGCCAAATCCTGCAAGGGCGAACCGGTGGCGGGACCGCTCGCCAATGCGTCTTCCGCGCCACCCGTCAGCGCGTCCCGTTGCGCCGGATTTAACATCGAACCCTCGGGTCGAATGGACGGATCGGCGATCACCACCGTGCCCGCCCCTCGCGGTAACGGCTCTACCGCCACCCGCGCTCCGGCTTTCATCTCCAGCTTCTTACCGTCTGGCTGCTCGATCTGCCGGTGGAATAGGCCGCTGGCCTCGGCGGCTTGCGCCACGGTTTCCCGCAGTACCACATCGGGGTTGCCGACCCGGATATTGACGTTGAATTCCCGCCGCAACCGCTCGCCTGCAATTTGCAGGTGCAACTCACCCATTCCGCGCAGCACCCGCTGGCCGGTTTCCCGATCTTCTTCCACCCGCAACGTCGGATCTTCTTGCTGTAGCTTGTCCAGCGCCTCCAGCAGCTTTTCCTCATCGGAACTGGATTGGGGTTCGATGGCTAACCCCAATACCGGTTCGCGGGTCTCGATACGCTCCAGCCACAGTGGATGCGTTGGCGCACACAGTGTATCGCCGGTGGTTGCCCAGCGCAGTCCAGCCAGCAGCACGATCTGGCCGGCGGCGGCCTCGTTCAGCCGGGTCTTGTGGTTGGCGTCCACCTCGAACAAGCGTGCCACTCGCTCCTGCCGCAAGGTTCCGTTCGGACCCGGAATCACCACCTCGTCGCCGGGTTGCAAAGTTCCCCGATACAGGCGAGCAAAGACGTGGCGCCGGCCCTCCCACATCTGCACCTTGAACGCCAGCGCCGCCAGTGGCCCGCTCGCTTCCATCGCGACCCATTCCTCGCCACCGTCGGAACGGTGCGCCAAGCTGGGTGGCCGTTCATTCGGAGATGGCAGTAACTTCACCGCGCCATCCAACAACGGCTGCACACCCTGGTTACGCAAAGCGCTACCGGCAAAACAAGGGCAGGCTTTACCGGCCAGCGTGGCTTGGCGCAAGGCAGTCCAGACCGCTTCCGGTTCGGGTTCTTCTTCCGTCAGCACTTGCTCGGCCAAGGCATCGTCCATCTCCGCCGCGGCCAGCAACAAACTTTCCCGCCAGGGACGCACCGCTTCCCAGATCGCCTCATCGCAAGGCACGATTTCGACTTGCTCGCCCCGCTCGCCGCCGAAACGCAAGCGGGTTTTGTCGATCAGGTGAACGACCGTGCCGTCGTAGTCCGACAGCGGCACTGTTACCGCCACCGGTTCGACAGCGAGCCGCTCACGCACGGTCACCAACGCATGCTCGAAATCGGCGCCGGGCCGATCCAGCTTGTTGACGAAGAATAAACTCGGCAATCGAAACCGGGTGCGTTGCCGCCAGACCGTCTCTGTCTGCGGCTCCACGCCGCGCACGCCATCCAACACGATCACGCAACCGTCCAACACCCGCATCGAGCGCTCGACTTCGATGGTAAAATCGACATGGCCGGGCGTATCGATCAGCTGGATCACATGCTCGCGCCAAGGCAGCCTGGTCACGGCGGCGGTGATCGTGATGCCGTGCTCCTGTTCCTCGACCATGTAGTCCATGTGGGCCGCCCCCTCGTGGACCTCGCCGATTTTGTGCGAAGCACCGGCGTAATACAGCATCCGCTCGGTCAGAGTCGTTTTACCGGCATCGACGTGGGCAGCGATGCCGATGTTGCGCACCAGGGTGAGGTCGGGAACCTTGGACATGCGAAGCGCCCTATCGAGCCTGGAAAACCACGGATTGCAAGAATCGCAAATGATTCAAGCCACTATCTGTCGGCATTCCAGATAAAACCGTTTTTCATCGGCTTCGCCCATCGAGAAGGTTTTGCGTGGCAAGGCGCCATCGCGGACAACGGTCCGAAAAAAATCACCCTTAGCCAGGGCCGGCAGATAGAAACCGATATTACCCGGCTGCTCGCCAAGTTGCCGGAGCACCTCCTCGCCGTGGATGTAGTCGATCCGCGCGTCAGATTGACCCTCAAGATATCCGTCAAGAAAGGCCTGTAACGTAGCAACCGGCAAGGTCAAGCGTGGCCGTTCGACCACGAGTATCCCGCAACGATCGTGGGTCAAAAAGGTGATCATGTGATGGTCGGACCGTTGCATTTCCAACCATGTCCGCTGTGCCGCATCCCACGAAGGCGACTCCAGCACTGTCAACGCCGAACCTTGCGCGGCCAGAAAATCCCCCAGCGCCGCCAGCAAATGCTCCGCGTTCACACCGAACACGGCTCGATGGATCGCCTCGAACTCCAATCCTTTGTCGTGGAGGTTGACCAGCTCCACCAGCGCGTAACGCGCCGGATGACGCAAGATCGCCACCGGATCGGACGCGGTGCGCTTGAGGTTTTCCCAAATGATCTTGGCAGTGGCAAAGGAATGGTTGCCGTCACCCACGGCATAGAGCAACACCGGCTCTTCAGCGACACTGTTTCGGGTGGCAAAGACCGCTGGATCGGCCAAGCGTGTCAATTGCTCTACCACCCACTGAATCAATAACGGATGCTGGGCCAGCCAGCCACGAATCCGGCCACCGTTCAGCATCAGCGGAAAATCGTACATGCACTCCTGCGGTTCGGCGAACAGCGGCTCGATGACCGAACGCTCTGGGTCATCGATCAACACCATGATATGAGGCAGCTCCAGCAGCGCGCTTTCCCGCACCCGAACCCGGGGCGGCAATCGCTCCATGATCGTGCCTTCGGTGGGCCGGATCAGGGTTTTAGCGCCGGGTTTGAAATCGTAGCATTCCAGGTCCAGGGCGACGATCAAGCCCTTCCGCGTCCGACCTCGGGCAGTTTCTCGCTCGACTAGGACAAAACCGGGTGATTGAGGTATCAGCACGCCTTCGGTCAAATAGCGGCGCATGGCTCCTTGAATGGCCGAAATCCGCTGCGCCTCGTCGGCGGCACCCAGATAAACCTCGGGCAAGATCAATCGTAGCGTGGACGGGGACGGGCCGACCTGGTCTTCCACCGTCGCCCAGTAATCCGGCTGAGAAGTATATTGATCGCAGGCCACCACCGCCCACTTCGTCAGGTCCGTACCCGTTCGAGGCAGCAGGACCGTTGGGACCTGCAAGCCGATCTGCGTGAAGTTCATGGACGGTCACTCTCCGGTTGATATCGACGGCGGCCTCAATTTCGGCGGCGATTCGCCGAAAACCAAGCATGTTGAACATCAACAAGCTTAACAAATGGGTCGGATACCCTCCAGCAACGTTTCCGGCAGCCGAGTATTATGATGAGCACACGATTCGGAAACGAGCGACACCGTCCCGCAACCAACCAGGAAACGTTCCATGCAGAAGCTGAAAATCGTCGTAGTCACCTTTTTCATCGCTCTGATCTTCATCGCCGGGGGAACATGGGGCTATCTGTGGTACAGCACCAAACAGCAAGTCGATCAATTCGTATTAATGGCAAAACCTTTCGCCGACATCAGCTACGGCGGTATCAATATTTCGCCGTCCGGTTCGATCGGGGTCAACCGGCTTCGAGCGATCTTCAATACGGTGAACGATTCCGTCACGATCGGTTCCATTCAACTCAAGGCGCCGAATATCGGTGCCCTGCTCGATGCTCTCTGGCAGCTGCATAGTAATCGGCTGCCTAAAGCGCTGGCGCTATCGGTGCAACAAGTCGAGATCGCGGTCGATGGCGGTATTCTTGGGGCCGATCCCGCCAGCGGTTCGCAATCCTTGCCATTCAGCAATCTAAACGCGTTGGGTTGTGGACCGATCACCGCCTTCGGTACCACCGAATGGCAGGAAATGGGCTACACCCGTTTCATCAGCGACATGACGGTGGGCTATCGGCTCAATCCGGCGCATCATCGGATCGAACTTCAAATCGACAGCCACACTCGGGACTGGGCGACGCTCAACATGGACATCAGCTTCGCCACTTCCGGGCCAACGGTTTCGATGATAGAGCTAGCCTCTTCGCTGACCCCAAAACTGGCCAATCTGAAGGCGGTGATGCGCGATACCGGCTTCAATCAGCGCCGAAACAGCTATTGCGCCGCCAAGGCCGGAAAAGCGGTCGATGCCTATATCGTCGATCACGTCCGCCTAGTGGCGGAACGCCTCCACGCTAACGGCCTCTATCTCGGACAGGGATTGCTCGAAGGGTATCGAAACTATCTGATGACAGGCAGTCAGCTCACGATTTTGGCCTCGCCGCCTTCTCCTATCAATCCCGCCGAACTCCAATCCTACAAGCCCGAGGATGCGATCAAGCTGGCCGGCCTAACATTGACGGTAAACGAGAAACCGGTGACCGATCTCTCCCTAAGTTGGGACAATGCCAAGATCGCCCGAGCGCTGGGCATTCAACCCGAGATCGCTTTGGAAGCCGAAAAGCCCGAACCCGAGCCTTCGTCCGCACCGCAGACCATCGTGATCGAAAGAACCTTTCACTCGATCCCGACCGGTGAACTGGCTCAACCACGTCGGCAAGATGGCCAAAATCAAAACCGCCAACAATGCGCAGTACCGGGGTAAACTCGAAGCCGTCACCGAAGATATTGCAACGATCACCATCCGCAAACCCGGTGGCAGCGCTACTCTGTCCCTGCGAAAGAACGAAATTACTCAGGCACAGGTTCTATATTGAGTCAGGAAAAGACATAAACGACAGGGCGCGAGTTGAATGCCCCGCTCGCGCCATGCGCTTAAGTTCGAACCAGTTGGATCAGTAAGAGCACGAATAGCACCACCAGCGCCAGCGGAATCAACGCTGCTGGCCAATCCTTCTTGGCGGTGCGGCTACGCTCGATGGCTGCCTTGATGCCAGGCCGAAACCATAGGATCAGTAGCAACGCCACCACCCCGCCCAACAAGATTTCCCACCACGCCGCGGATTCCATCGTCACCCTCTTATCTCAGATAGCCCTAACATAGTGACGGTCAATCCTTGCCGCGCCCACCACCGGGAGGAATCATCGGTTGTGGGAATGGCATCACATTATCGCCCCCCTCCATCGAGCGAATTTTACTGATGCCTTCACGTTCGACTTCATCGATCCGCAGGATGTAGTGCAACGGAATAAAGGTCCGTTGCACCCCGGCGAACTCGCTTTGTAACCGCTCCTCGGCCGGATTGACCAGCACGCTCGAACGCTCGCCGAAGAGGAGTTCCTCAACCTCGATAAAACCGTACAGCTCGCCCTGATAAATACCGCGCGCATAGATTTCGTACAGCTTGCCTTGATTGATGAACAAAATGCGGTAAATGCTTTTGGTGATCTTGGACATTGCCCAGGCCGGTTTCCAGTCGGAGATGAGCCAATCTAACCTTGTTTGATGTTCTCGGCAAACCCGGATCGGAAAATTGTGGGTGATTCGGTGTCCGCTCCAACAACGCCCGCCCTGGAATGCCGGCTTTGACCCGTCAAAATTGCCTCACCCCTGCTACCGGCACCCATGATCGTTCCGTCCAATCCTCAGTCAGCCACCCCCCTCCTCACCGCGTATATCCCCTCAACACACCCCAAGCTTTCGATTTCAATCAAACCGCTTTACGATGCCCTGTCTCAGGATGGCCTGAATGACCCAGTCGTGCTATCGGTGAGTACCTGATACCTAAGCGGCTTGCGACATTTTACGAGACCACGACTACGCGTGTTTGAGGATTGATACAAAATGCCTTCCACTGCGAACCTGCCATCCCCCGCCTGCGCGATCATCAGTCTGACCGAGCCGGGCCGAGTGTTAGCTGAACGTTTGCTGGATTTCCTGCCGGGGGCCGAACATCTATATCGGCCACAACCGTTTCAGGACAGGGTCCGCGAACGTTTTCAGAGTGGCTGTCGGCTGATCCTGCTGTGTGCGGTTGGTATCGCGGTGCGGACCCTCGCCCCGGTGTTACGGGACAAATATCACGACCCGGCAGTCGTAGTGCTGGACGAGCACGGCCGCTTCGTGGTACCGATTCTATCCGGCCATGAGGGCGGCGCTAACGAATGGGCGCGGCAAATCGCCGAATTCCTGGGCGCACAAGCTGTGATCACCGGCGCACAACGCTACACGCAACCGATGCTAGTCGCTGGTTTCGGCTGCAATCGTGGCTGCCCGCTGGAATCGCTGTTGGCCTTGCTCGACCAGACCTTAACCGGCCACGGCTTGCAGCGTGGTGATTTGAGGGCCCTGGCCAGCATCGAACTCAAACAAGACGAGCTTGGACTGCATCGATTGGCTGAAACCCTGAAGTTGCCCATCCATTTCTACCCGGCGAGCGTATTGTGCGAATACGGCGACCGGCTCAGCCGAAAATCCGAGATCGTGTTCCGGGAAACCGGCTGCCATGGCGTGGCTGAAGCTGCCGCACTGGCACACGCCGAGCGCCTGACCGATCACCCCTTTCCGGCAGAGCTGCTCATTCCCAAACAGAAGAACGCCGACGCCACTTTAGCGGTAGCGCGTGTTTACGGTAATCGCGATGGCGCCATCGCCCAGATTCCGCATGGCGATACCTCTCCTGCAAACCCGCCGAGTTTCTGGTAATCTTTTTACTCCGCTGGCCGTTCCCACCCCTCGTACCTGTCCCATGACTCCGATTTTCCGCGCTCGCGTCAAGATTTGCGGCATCACTCGTCCCGAGGACGGTATGACGGCGGCCAGACTGGGCGTGGACGCCATTGGACTGGTCTTTCATCGGCCCAGCCCTCGCTACGTGGACATGGATGCGGCACGGCGGATCGTGGCGGCGTTACCGCCGTTTGTCGCCGTGGTCGGTCTGTTCATGAATGCGGAACCCGCCGCGGTCCAGGCCGTCTTATCTGAAGTTCCGTTATCTTTGCTGCAATTTCACGGCGATGAGACTCCCGATTACTGCGCCGCGTTCGGCCTACCTTACCTCAAGGCCGTGCCGATGGGCGCCGGTGCCGATCCGCTGGATTACGAGCGACGCTTCGCTACGGCGGCCGGCCTCTTGCTAGACAGCCACGGCGGCAACAAAATGGGCGGCACCGGCCAAGGTTTCGACTGGACCCGGATCCCCGCTAACCGCCGCAAACCGTTAATCCTGGCCGGTGGCCTGCATCCCGGCAACGTCGCTGCTGCTATCCGGCAAGTCCGCCCCTACGCGGTGGACGTCAGCAGCGGCGTGGAAACGGCCAAGGGCATCAAGGATGCTGAACTGATGCATGCATTTCTGCGAGGTGTGTACGACTGTGAAAGTCCTGCGCAATAAGGTGGATTACAGCCAATTCCCCGACGTCGACGGCCATTTCGGCCGCTACGGTGGCCGGTTCGTCGCTGAAACCCTGATGGAAGCCCTGCACGAGTTGAACGATGCCTGGCGAACCTATCGCAGCGACCCCGAATTCCTCGGGGAACTGGATGCGGACTTGGCCCGCTACGTCGGCCGCCCCACCCCGCTCTATCACGCGGAACGCTGGAGCCGGCGACTGGGCGGCGCCCAAATCTATCTCAAGCGCGAGGACCTCAACCACACCGGCGCCCACAAGATCAACAACACCGTCGGCCAAGCCCTGCTGGCCGCGCGGATGGGCAAAACCCGGTTGATCGCCGAAACTGGCGCGGGCCAACACGGCGTGGCCTCCGCCACCGTCGCTGCTCGTCTTGGCATGGAATGCGTGGTCTACATGGGCACGGAAGACATCAAGCGCCAGGCGCTGAACGTCTACCGAATGCGTTTGCTGGGCGCCACCGTCCAGCCTGTTAGCTCCGGCTCCCGCACTCTCAAGGACGCGTTGAACGAGGCGTTGCGCGACTGGGTGACCAACATTGACAACACCTTTTACATGATCGGCACGGTGGCTGGCCCGCATCCTTATCCACTGATGGTGCGCGAATTCCAGGCCGTGATCGGCCGCGAAGCGCGTGAGCAGATGCTGACCGACCACGGTTGTCTGCCGGATGCACTGATCGCATGCGTCGGCGGCGGGTCCAACGCTATCGGCTTGTTCCATCCATTCCTCAACGACAGCAACGTCGCCATCTACGGCGTCGAAGCTGCCGGCGCGGGTATCGAAACCGGCCGCCACGCCGCCACGCTCTGCGCCGGTCAGCCCGGCGTGCTGCACGGCAACCGCACCTACCTGCTCAACGACAGCAACGGGCAAATCGTCGAAACTCACTCGGTTTCCGCCGGTCTCGATTATCCCGGCGTTGGACCGGAACACGCTTGGCTCAAAGATATCGGTCGGGTACAGTACGTCGCTGTCACCGACGATGAAGCCTTACGGGGTTTCCACGACCTGACCCGTATCGAAGGCATCATCCCAGCGCTGGAGAGCAGCCACGCCCTGGCCTACGCCACCCAGCTCGCCCCGACCCTGCGCCCCGATCAGCGGATCGTGGTCAACCTATCGGGACGCGGCGACAAGGACATCTACACCGTCGCCGCACTGGAAGGCATCCAACTGTGAATCCCCACCCTCACCTCTCGCTCACAGGGCGAGAGGTGTCTTCAGCATCTAGCCGCCAAGAGTTTTGTCGCATGAATCGCATCGACCGCCGTTTCCAAGCCCTGCGCCGCAGCGGTCGCAAGGCTCTGATTCCCTATATCACCGCCGGCGATCCCCACCCGGACGTCACCGTGCCGATGCTGCACGCACTGGTTGCGGCCGGCGCCGACCTTATTGAGTTGGGCGTGCCGTTTTCCGATCCGATGGCCGACGGTCCGATCATCCAGAAAGCCTGTGAGCGGGCCTTGGCCCAGGGCATGTCGCTGCGCGGCGTGCTGGAACTGGTCCGCGAATTCCGTCGCGCCGACAACGAAACGCCGCTGGTATTGATGGGTTATCTCAACCCCATCGAGCGGATGGGTCACGAAACCTTCGCCATCGCGGCCCGCGATGCGGGCGTAGACGGAGTGCTGACGGTGGATTTGCCGCCAGAGGAAGCGGCCGAGTTGGCCGAATTGCTCAAGGCGGCCGGCATCGCCCCGATTTTCTTACTGGCTCCCACCAGTTCCACCCAACGTATCCGGCAAGCCGCCCAACTGGCGCGCGGCTACCTCTATTACGTCTCGCTGAAAGGCGTGACCGGCTCGGCAGCACTCGATGTCGCCGAAGTGGCTGATAAGCTAGCGACCATTCGCACCTGTACCGAGCTACCGCTGGGCGTTGGTTTCGGTATCAAAGACCCGCCGACTGCCGCCGCCATCGCCGAAATCGCCGACGCGGTAGTAGTCGGCAGCGCGCTGGTCGCGAAAATGGGCGAACGAGCCGCCGAACCCGAGCGGATGCGCCAGGAAGTCGTCGCGCTGGTGGCCGCCATCCGTCAGGCGATGGACCGAGCTTGCGCACCCGCCGCCATCGCCGATTGACGCCATATCTTCCCATTCTGACCTTGCCACCCTTGCGGATCTTCCGAGACCGGTTGCCTTCTCAAAACAGGACGCCATGATGAGCTGGTATGAAAAGCTGGTTCCCTCGCGGATTCGCACCGACGGCCGCAACAAGCACCAAATCCCAGAAGGTCTCTGGAGCAAGTGTGAGGAATGCAGTGCCGTATTGTACGGTGCCGAACTGGAGCGCAATCTCCAAGTGTGCCCCAAATGTGGCCATCACATGTATCTCGGCGCCCGCAAACGCTTGTTGAGCTTTCTCGACGAGGACGGCCCCGTCGAAATCGGCGAGGACATTGAACCGACCGATTTCCTGAAATTCAAGGACGGCAAAAAATACCGAGACCGGTTGACACAGGCCCAAAAAGTTTGCAACGAAAAGGATGCCCTAATCACCATGCGAGGCCGCCTCAAGGGAATGCCGGTAGTCGCCGCGGCGTTCGAGTTCGAGTTCATGGGCGGTTCGATGGGCTCAGTGGTTGGCGAACGCTTTGTCCGAGGCGCTCAAATCGCCTTGCATGAACACATCCCTTTCATCTGTTTCGCTGCCAGCGGTGGAGCCCGGATGCAGGAAGCGCTGGTGTCGCTCATGCAAATGGCCAAGACCAGCGCGACCTTGAACCGACTGGCTGAACATGGCGTTCCCTATCTCTCGGTGTTGACCAACCCCACCACCGGCGGTGTCTCCGCCAGCCTGGCGATGCTGGGCAATATCAATATCGCCGAACCGAAGGCACTGATTGGGTTTGCCGGACCCCGGGTCATCGAACAGACCGTACGGGAAAAGCTACCGGAAGGCTTTCAGCGCAGCGAATTCCTCCTGGAGCACGGCGCCATCGACATGATCGTGGACCGGCGCGAGCTACGCGACCGGCTGGCCGCGCTGCTGGCGATGTTGACCGGCCGCGATGCCTCGACCACCCGGCCAACACCGGTCGAAGCGTTTCCCGAAGAGCCGACATGCGATTTACCACCCTCGACGACTGGCTGAATTGGCAGGAAACCCAACATCCCCGCGCTATCGAACTCGGCCTGGAGCGAGTGCGCGCGGTCTTGAGCCAGCTACAACCAGAACCAAGACCGCACGTCGTGATAACGGTTGGTGGTACGAATGGGAAGGGCTCCTGTGTCGCGCTGCTGGAGGCCATCTTGCGCGCGGCGGGCTACCGGGTCGGTGCCTATACCTCTCCGCATCTACTCCGTTACAACGAGCGGATTCGGGTAGCCGGCGCGAACGCGGACGATGAAACGATTTGTCGGGTGTTTTCTCGAATCGACGCCATGCGCGGTGATGGCTCGCTGACCTATTTCGAGTTCGGTACGTTGGCGGCGCTGGAAATTTTCCGAGATGCTGCCGTCGATGTCGCGGTGTTGGAAGTGGGGCTCGGCGGCCGATTGGACGCGGTCAATGTCGTAGACGCCGATGCCGCACTGGTGGTTAGCGTCGGCATCGATCACATCGACTGGCTGGGGCCGGATCGCGACAGCATCGGCTATGAAAAAGCCGGCATCTACCGTTCGAATCGGCCGGCTATCTGCGCCGATCCCGATCCGCCGTCTCGATTACTCGACCACGCTCATAAGCTCGGCGCACACTTGTGGCGGGTCGGCTTCGATTACGATTTCGCGCCCACCGGTGAAACATGGCGCTGGTGGGCAGGCGACGCACGGCTCGACGAACTGCCGTTCCCCGCCCTGGCCGGCCGGCATCAGATTGGCAATGCCGCTGCCGTGCTCGCCACGTTGACCAGCCTGCGCGACCGACTACCCGTCCCCGCCGACGCCGTTCGAACGGGGTTATCGCAAGTGCGGTTGTCGGGACGATTTCAGGCTTTTCATGGACCGGTTGAGTGGATTCTCGACGTTGCGCATAATCCCCATGCTGCTGCCGTGCTGGCTGACAATTTACGAAATCGCCCCTGTGCCGGACGAACTCTGGCTATCGTCGGATTACTCGCCGACAAAGACGCCAGCGGGGTGATCCAGGCGATGGCTCACGCCGTAGACGATTGGTATCCGGTGACACTGACGGGGCCACGAGGGCGTACGGGCGCGGAAATCGCCGAGATAGTACTACGGGTCACGGACGTGCGGGCCACTGCCCAGGAAGCGTTAAGCGAGGCTTGTCACACCGTCCTAGCCGCTGCCCGTCCCAATGATCGCATCGTCGTGTTCGGTTCCTTTCATACGGTCGCGCCCGTGCTGGCCGCGCAACCGTGGCTTTCCAATTTTCCTTCTCCGCATCCATAGGGAGGCATGACCGTGGATAATCGCTTAGCCCAACGCTTAGTCGGTGTCGCCGTGGTTGCGGCGCTGGCCGTCGTCTTCGTGCCCGAAATGCTGGAGAAGCCGCACAAGCCCGCAGCCGTCGCCCCAACGAACACCTCCCCGCCACCGCCGCAACCCCGGCCGTCGCCTGTACCGACCCTGACATTCTCTCAACCTCAACCGGCACCACCGAGCGCGGAATCCACTCCCCCGCCGGTCGCTCGAGCCGGCTGAGCCAGCGCCAACAGCCCCGACCGCTGCGCCGACAACCGTTGAGGTAACCCCGGTTAGCCCGGCTGCTCCCATTCCCAGCCCACCGACCGCGCCGGTCGCCAGCGTACCGCCTCCACCACCGATTGCTAATACACCCACTGCGCCGGTCGCTAATACGCCCGCTACACCAAAGCCGATTACACCCGCTGCACCGGTCGCTAATACGCCCGCTACACCAAGGCCGATTACACCCGCTGCACCGGTCGCTAATACGCCCGCTACACCAAGGCCGATTACACCCACTCCAGCACCCGTGCGAAGCCCGCAACCCCAACCGTCACGGATTGCTCCAGCACCATCGACCGAATCCACCAAAGCTGCCACCGATAAACTTGCACGGGAGGAAGCGGCACGGCGCAAGGCTGCTCAGGAAGCCGCCGCCAAGGTCCGGGCCAAGGCTGAAGCCGAACGCGTCGCCGCCGCTAAAGCACAAGCCGAGGCGGCTCGACAAGCCGCGCAAGCCGAGGCTGCCCGGGTCCGGGCCAAGGCCGAAGCCGAGCGCGTCGCCGCTGCTAGGGCGGAGGCCGCCCGCGCCGAGGCCGCGCAAAATGCCAGTAATCCATCGCAATCCTCTCCGGCGGAGACCTTAGCCGCGCAGGCCGAGGCGGATCGCGCCGCGCAAGCGGCCCGACGCGAAGCAGCTCGCGCTGAGGCCGCTCGGAAATCGGCCCAAGCGGAAGCTGCTCAAAAAGCCGCTCAGGCCGAGGCCGCCCGCACCGAGGCTGCACGACGTAAGGCGCAAGCTGAGGTCGCCTCCGCTCGCGGAGCCAGCAAGGCCAGTCCTCCCCGTAACGCACTTTCCCCACCCGCGACCGCCAAAGCTAAGCCGCCCAATGCCTTGCCCAAAATCGAGTTGCTTGCTAAGTCGGAGGCTGCGTCCGCCACTTCCCGTCCGGCGCCATCGCCCGCGTCTGCTCCCAAACCGAAACCGGCCTCGGCCGGCGGCGGAACCGTGGCGGGCAGCTATGCTCTGCCAGAGAATGCCAATGCCTTGCGGGACTATTATCGCAGTCAAAATATTCGCGCTGCCATCGAGCAAATCGACGTCAACGGCCGGCCGATGTATCAGGTCAAGATTTGGCGCAGATGATTGCGCGATACGAAACTGTACGGTTTCGGCCAAAGTACGATTTTGTTAACATCAATCGGCCTTGGCGAATGCCAGGGTACGCCGATCATCACGAACCTTACGAGGTGGAAACGAGAGACCACATGAATTGGGCGGATTATCTTATTATCATCATTATCGCCCTCTCCATGCTGATCGGGCTCTGGCGGGGTTTGTTACGCGAGGTCGTGTCGCTAGCCACCTGGATCGCGGCTTTTGCTATCGCCTTCCTGTTCGCGGAAAATGGCGCCGCTCTGCTTGTTCCCTATATCGACGTGCCCTCGTTGCGGATCGCGGCCGCCTTTAGTGGCCTGTTTCTTATCACCCTACTGCTGGGCGGGTTGGTCGGCATTCTTGCCTCGCATTTGGTCGACTACACGGGGCTCAACGGCACTGACCGGGTGCTAGGCATGGTCTTTGGCCTGGCACGCGGCAGTGCCGTCATCGTCTTGTTAATTCTGGCGGCTGGAGTAACGCCCCTGCCACGAGACCCTTGGTGGCAACAATCACAACTATTGGATCACTTTCAGCCAGTCGCGCTCTGGCTGCGAGATTTGATGCCACCGGAATTGGCCCAGCATTTTCGCTTTTCCTGAGCGCTTTTCCAACGATGGCGGCAACCGTCCATTGTGGAGGGTAGTGGCAGATGTGCGGAATCATCGGTATCGCCGGGCGTAGTCCAATCAACCAGAGTCTGTTCGATGGCTTGACAGTGTTGCAGCACCGTGGTCAGGATGCGGCGGGTATCGTCACCTGTGACAATGGCCGCTTGTTTCTACGCAAGGACAATGGCTTGGTGCGTGATGTCGTGCGTACCCGCCACATGCGCAACTTGCACGGCAACATCGGCATCGGCCACGTCCGCTATCCGACCGCCGGCAGTTCCGACTCCGCCGAGGCGCAGCCGTTTTATGTCAACTCACCGTTTGGCATCACGCTCGCTCACAACGGCAACCTGACCAACGCCCCCCAGCTCAAGGATGAATTGTTTCGCTCGGACCTGCGGCATATCAACACCAATTCCGATTCGGAAATCCTGCTCAACGTGTTCGCCCACGAACTGCAACAGCGCAGCAAGCTGTCGGTGGACGCCGAGGATATTTTCGCCGCCGTGGCGGCGGTACACCGGCGGGTACGCGGCGCCTACGCTGCTGTGGTACTGATCGTCGGTTTCGGATTGGTGGCCTTCCGCGACCCGAACGGCATCCGACCGCTAGTGTTCGGCCGCCGCGAGACCGAGGACGGCTTGGAATATATGGTCGCTTCCGAAAGCGTGGCCCTAGACGTGCTGGATTTTCGGCGGGTTCGCGATGTGGCCCCGGGCGAGGCCGTGCTGTTCGATCTGGACGGCCGGATGCATGCCCGCCAGTGCGCGGAGCAACCGAATCACTCGCCCTGCATCTTCGAGTTCGTCTATCTGGCGCGACCCGACTCGATCATCGACCAGGTTTCGGTGCACAAGGCCCGGTTGCGCATGGGCGAGCATCTGGCTGAAAAAATTCTGCGGGTCTGGCCGGAGCAGGACATCGACGTAGTAATCCCGATTCCCGATACCAGCCGTACCGCTGCCTTGCAGATGGCCTCGATCCTGGGCATCAAGTACCGGGAAGGCTTCATCAAGAACCGCTACATCGCCCGCACCTTCATCATGCCCGGCCAGAAGATTCGCAAGAAATCGGTGCGCCAGAAACTCAATCCCATTGACCTGGAATTTCGTGGCAAAAACGTGCTGCTGGTGGACGATTCCATCGTGCGCGGCACCACCTCCGAACAGATCATCCAGATGGCTCGCGAAGCCGGTGCCCGCCGGGTCTATTTCGCCTCGGCCGCGCCGCCGGTGCGCTATCCCAATGTCTACGGCATCGACATGCCGGCCGCCCGCGAGCTGATCGCCCACGGCCGTTCCGAGGAAGAAATAGCGCGAGCCATCGGCGCCGACTATCTGATTTTCCAGGACTTGCCCGACCTGGAAGAGGCAGTGCGGCGTGGCAATCCCCGGCTACAGCGTTTCGACTCCTCCTGCTTCACCGGCGAGTACGTCACCGGCGATATCGACCGAGACTACCTGGAGTGTCTGGCCCGCGACCGTTCCGACGCTGCCAAGACCGACTATGACAACGCCGACAACGCTATCATCGATTTGCATAACAATGCCTGAGCGCAACGCTCATCTTTTGACAAGAGAGTCCTGAGCTTCTAAGCTTCCCCTAGCGCCGATTTGAGTTCTCAGCTTGCAGGCGCTTAACAAATCTTGCTAAAGCGGGTCGAACCTGCCCTGGGTACTCCCATTGAGTGGGTTTTTTTATGCCCGCGTGCTGGCGGCCCTTCCGGGGTTCGCCCCGACCCCTCACCCAACGCGGAGATACCCTCTATGAATATCGACGATGCCGAACTCGGTTTCGCCAGTCTTGCGGTGCGCGCCGGCCAAGTTCGCACCTCGGAAGGCGAACACGCCGAGCCAATTTTCCTGACTTCCAGCTTCGTGTTCGCTAACGCCGCCGAGGCCGCCACCCGTTTCAGCACCGCTACGGGCAATATCTATTCCCGCTTCACCAATCCGACGGTGCGCGTTTTTCAGGAGCGGCTGGCGGCACTGGAAGGTGGCGAGACCTGCATCGCGACCGGATCGGGCATGGCGGCGATTCTGGCGACCTGCATGGCGCTGTTGAAAAGCGGCGATCATGTCGTCTGCGCCAATGCGGTGTTCGGTACCACCGTCTCGTTGCTCAACCAATATCTGGGCAAGTTCGGCGTCGCCACCACCTACGTGCCGCTGAGCGATCTCGCCGCCTGGGAAGCCGCCATTCGCCCGCAAACCCGGTTGTTTTTCCTTGAAACCCCCTCCAACCCGCTGATGGAACTGGTCGATATTCGCGCCTTGGCCGACCTCGCGCACGCGCACGACTGTCTCCTGGTGGTGGACAACTGCTTCTGTACCCCTGCCCTGCAACGGCCGTTCACACTGGGAGCGGATTTGGTGATTCACTCCGGCACCAAGTATCTGGACGGTCAGGGTCGTTGCGTGGGTGGGGCGGTGGTCGGCGACCGACAGCGGGTTGGCACCGACATCTTCGGTTTTCTCCGTACCGCTGGCCCCACGCTGAGTCCGTTCAACGCTTGGGTGTTTCTCAAGGGTCTGGAAACCTTGGATCTGCGGATGCGTGCCCACAGCGAATCGGCGCTGCAACTGGCGCGCTGGCTGGAAACCCAGCCTGCGATCACACGCGTCTACTATCCCGGCCTGACCTCACATCCGCAGCATGAACTGGCGAAACGGCAACAGAGCGGTTTCGGCGGTATTGTCTCTTTCGATCTCCACGGCGGCCGGGAAGCCGCCTGGACCTTGATCGATGCGACACGACTGATCTCGATCACTGCCAACCTGGGCGATGCCAAAAGCACCATCACCCATCCCGCCACGACCACCCACGGCCGCTTGACGCCACAGGAGCGCGAGGCAGCCGGCATCGGTGAGGGTTTGGTACGGATTTCGGTGGGCTTGGAAGACATCGCCGACATCCAAACCGATTTGGAGCGTGGTTTTCGTCTGCTGGCTTAACCGATGATCAAGGCCATTACTTTCGATCTGGACGACACGCTGTGGGATGTATGGCCGGTAGTGGAACGTGCCGAGCAACATTTGCACGAGTGGCTGCGATCACACTACCCGCGCATCCCGCAGCGGTACTCGCCGTTGGAGTTGCGGGAGCTGTGCGGCGAGATCGCCGCCGCCCGACCGGAGATCGCCCACGACCGCACCCGGCTGTGCAAGGACGCGCTGCAACTGGCGGCAACGCGGATCGGTTATCTGGATTTCGATGTGGACGCAGCGTTTGCGGTGTTCTACATCGCTCGCAATGCGGTGGAGCTGTTCGCGGAAGTACGGCCAACGCTAGAGCGTCTGGCGCAGCGCTACACGCTCGCGTCGCTTTCCAACGGTAACGCCGACGTAAGCTTGATCGGTTTGGATGACGTGTTCAGTTTCTCGCTGAACGCCATCGAAACGGGCGTCGCCAAACCGGAGCCGTTGATGTTCGAGTTGGCTTGCCGCCGGTTGGACGCGCGGCCCGGACAAGTCGTCCACGTCGGCGATGATCCCGAACACGACGTACGAGGCGCAGCGAACGCGGGGATGCGAACCGTGTGGGTCAATAGGAACGGTCGCGACTGGCCTGGCGGCCTTAGAGCGGACGCAGAAATCGACAATTTGGCGGAGCTGGAAGCGGTGCTGGCAGCTTGGGAAGCCGACTCGGACTGAGAAAAAACTGACCGCCGCTTCGCTTACCAGGGAATCGGTTGGCCGTCGCGGAAAAAGCCGCCACTTGGCCCATCGTCCGGCAACGTGGCCGCCCAGACGATGCCCGAAACACCTTGCTCCACCGTCCGTTCGGCGTTTGGACCGCCCATGTCGGTGCGAACCCAACCGGGACAGACCGAGTTGACCAGGATATTGAAACCGCGCGTTTCCGCCGCCAGGATGCGAGTCAAGGCGTTCAACGCTGTCTTGGAAATCCGGTAGGCCGGCGATTTGCCTTCCATCTCGCTCAACTGCCCCATGCCACTGGAAACGTTCACGATCCGGCCATAGTGCTGCTGTTTCATCAACGGTACCAGTTCCTGCGCCAGCAGCAACGGACCGTATAGGTTGGTTTTCAGCGTCGCCGACAAGGTTTCCAGGCTGGCGTTGAACACACTGGCGCTGCCGGCATCCTCGGTACCGTGACTATCCAAATTGACCCCGGCATTGTTGACCAGGATATCGACACGACCACACCGACTATGGATGAAAGCACCCAACTCCGCCACGCTGCTCTCCGAGATCACATCCAGCGCGTGGAACACCACATCCAACCCTTCGGCCAACAGCCTTTCGAAAGCGGCCTCGCCCCGGCTGGCATTGCGACAGGTGACGATAACTCGAATATCGCGCTTGGCCAACTGCCGGACCATTTCCAGCCCCAATCCGCGATTGGCACCAGTGACTACCGCTATGAGTTTGCTATTTTTACCGTTCAACATCATCCTCGCCTCTTCCGGCTATCACTCCAACAAGGACTGACTCCGGCGGCCAATCCGCATAATGCGTTGCTAATTCAATACAACTTATTGAAAAGGATATATAGATTATCTGATCAACGACAAAAAACAATATAAATTTTTAGGGGTTCTTCTCACCGGATTGCCACGTCGACAAAATTCTTGCGCATGATCCACCCTTAACCTCGCAGCATTTAGACCCCCAATCGGGCTTCACTTCGGCTACGCTTTCTCCACCGTTCCTGCTTGGTCGAGGAACAATCTTTCCACTCTCACCCTAAGGTGTTCATGAACCAACTCTACCTCATCGGCACCGGCCCCGGCGGGCTGGAACATCTTAGTCCGGCTGCCCGCACGGCACTGGAATCCTGCACGGATCTCGCCGGCCACGGCTTGTACCTGAACCTGCTCGGCGCATTGACCGAGGGCAAGACTCGGCACAAGACACCGATGGGCGAAGAGCTAGCCCGTGCCACGCTGGCGCTCGATCTCGCCGCCAGCGGCCGGACCACGGCGCTGATTTCTAGCGGCGACGCCGGCATCTATGGCATGGCGACGGTCGTGTTTGAACTACTGGCGCGTAAACCGAAACCAGAATGGTCCGACATTGAAATCGAAGTCATCCCCGGCATTTCGGCGATGCAAGCGGCGGCGGCTCGGGTCGGCGCTCCACTGGCGCACGATTTCTGCGTCATTTCTCTTTCTGACCTGCTGACGCCATGGGAACTGATCGCCAAGCGTATCGACTTGGCCGGTCAGGGCGATTTCGCCATTGCTTTTTACAACGCGGTGTCCAACAAACGCTCCTGGCAACTGCTGGAAGCCCGACAAATCCTACTGCACTACCGCCAGCCGGAAACGCCAGTCGTCGTCGCCTTCAACGTCACTCGCAAAGGCGAGCAGATCACCGTCACCACCTTGGGCGAATTGGATCCGGAACCGTTGAACATGCTCTCGCTGGTGATGGTCGGCAACAGCGAAACCCGGCGAGTGGGACAGTGGGTCTATACCCCGCGCGGCTATCACACCAAGCCGGAGTTGGCGGATACCGATCCGTAGAGCAATGCTTCTCGACGCGTTTCCTCGAACGCTATCCGCTCTTGTGCCCACTGATTGGTCAGCTCCTCGGTTAGATCAGCGCCCGCTTCCAGAGCCAGACGCAGCTTGTCATCTCCCGCCAGCAGGTCGATGGCGGGAATGTCGGTCACGAACTCGTAGGGCTTCGCCCGCCAGGCAAAGGTATCCGGAGCGACGCGCTTGACGCTTTGCAGGAATGCGATGCCGACCGCATAGGGATAGAACAGCCGGCGGTCGGTGATGTGGATTTGCACGCCCCCGCACGTACCGCCGGCGTGTTTTTGAAACTTGGGCCGGAAGTAGAGCGGACGAAATAGGCAACCGGTCAGATTTTTTCGGGACAGATCGGCGGCGAGAGCCTCGGGATCGATGCCCGGCGCACCGGCGACCTCGAACGGCCGGCACGTCCCGCGCCCTTCCGAAAGTTCGGTTGCTTCCACCAGACACATGCCAGGATAGACCAGCGCGGTATCGACCGTCGGCATGTTGGGCGAAGGATAGACCCAAGGCAAACCGGTGTCTTCAAAGTACCATCTCGCGCCGCCAACCACGCATGGGCAACACGTCTAGCTCGCACCGGATACCTCGTTGAATCTGCACGTAGCGGGCGATTTCGCCGGGCGTCAGTCCGTGCCGGTTGGGCAACGGATGCAGGCCGACGAAGGATTCAAAACCGTCCTTGATCAGATTGCCTTCGGTGGTCAGTCCGTCGATGGGATTCGGACGGTCGCAGACCAGCACCCGCACTCCGGCTTTGCCGGCTGCTTCCATGCACAACGCCATCGTCCAGACGAAGGTGTAATAACGCGCCCCCACGTCTTGCAGGTCGATCACCAGTGCATCCAGACCCTCAAGCTGCTCCCGGCGCGGAGTCAAGCTGTCGAAGGTGGCGCCGTACAGGCTATGCACCGGCACCCTGATCCGGGGATCGAGCGGCACATCCTCGACATCTTCCATGTCCTGCGCCTCGCCCCGGGCGCCGTGCTCCGGTCCAAAAATGGCAGCGATTCGGGCACCGGCCGCTTGCAGCAGATCCAGCGCGTGGCGCAGTTCGGCATCGACGCTGGCGGGATGGCAGACCACCCCGATCCGAGCGCCGCGAATTTTTTGGGGAAAATCGTTGATGAGCGTTTCAAGGCCAGTCTGGACGCGGGACATCGCGACTCTCGCTCCTTAAGATTGAGAATTTGGGAGCGACGATTTTAGCCTTGCGCGATCAGTTGTCGTAGCTCCGGCACGCAAGAACCGCAGTTGGTTCCGGCCTTCAGCGTCGCACCGATCGCTTCCGGCGTCGTCAATCCCCGCTCGCGAATGGCGGTGGTCAAGGTGTTCAGCCCCACTCCGAAGCAAGCACAGACGATCCGCCCACAATCGCGCTGTCCACCGCCGGGACGCCCGGCGAGCAAACTGGCGCGCTCGGCGGAACCGAGCTCCTGGGCGGCAAAGAGCCCAGCCAGCCAGTTGCGCAACGGCAACTCGTGCGTCGGGGCAACGAACAGACACGCTTGCAGATGACCATCGACCAGCACCGCGCCCCGATAACGGCCCGTGCCAACATCGGCGAATTCCAGCCATTCCCAAGCCGAATCGTCGCCGAGAATGCTCCGCGCCCAAGTCGGCCAGTCGTCGACTACCGCCTCCCCCGCCAGCTCGTAGCGCCAACACGCCTGCTCGCGCACGCTGACGCGATACTCGACCGCCGGCGGAGTGATGGCCACGCGAGACAGCAGAAACCCGTGCCAGCGAGGACGGTATGCTTGCACCCGCACTGGGGTATGCTTGGATTCCGGCTGGCCGGATAAGGGATCGACCACCGGATTGACTGCCGCGTTGACCCGCCCGCGCGGCGCCAACGGTGAACCCCAGTGCATCGGCACGAACACGTTGCCCGGTTGTTGCTCCGGATTGGTGCGGACCCGGACGATCATCTCGCCCCAGCGGCTGTGCACGCGTGCCAGCACGTTCTCGCTCACCCCGCAACTCAAGGCATCCACCGGATGAATCTCGACGTAAGGCTCGGGGATATGGCCGGTCAGTCGGGCGGTCTTGCCGGTGCGAGTCATGGTATGCCACTGATCGCGAATCCGACCGCTGTTGAGGATCAACGGAAAACTGTCGTCCACCGCGTAAGCTGGCGCACGTTCGCCGACCGCGATACAGCGAGCTTTGCCGTTGGCGGTGAAGAAACCACCCGCGCCGAACAAACGGGTTGCGCCCACGGTCGCGCCGCGCGACAACGGCCATTGCACGGGTTGTAAAGTCTCATAGTCGGCATCGACCAGCTCGGCGAACGCCGAAATATCGAAGTCGCGGCGACCTTCGTTCTCGAACCCCGACAAGGCCGCGTGTTCGCGAAAAATGGCCGCCGGCGATTCGAAAGGAAACCGGTCGGCGAATCCCAGGCGGCGCGCTACTTGCGTCACGGCCCACCAGTCTGGTTTGGCTTCGCCCGGCGACGGTAGAAAGGTTCGCTGACGAGAAATCCGCCGTTCGGAATTGGTCACCGTGCCGTCCTTCTCGCCCCAAGTCAGCGCCGGCAGCTTGACATGCGCCAACCGCACAGTGTCGGTATCGGCCACGGCATCGGACACGACCACCAGCGGACAACGTTGCAAAGCCGCTCGCGCGGCGTCGGCGTCGGGCAGACTCACCACCGGATTCGTGCCCATGATCCACAACGCCTTGATCTTGCCGTCAGCGATAGCCTGAAAAAGCTCGACCGCTTTCAAGCCGGGCCGCGTGGCGATGGTGGGCGTTTGCCAAAACCGCCGCACCCGCTCGACATCCTCCGGCGCGAAATCCATGTGTGCCGCCAGTTGGTTCGCCAAGCCGCCAACCTCGCGCCCGCCCATCGCGTTCGGCTGGCCGGTAACCGAGAACGGTCCCATGCCCGGCTGGCCGATGCGTCCGGTCGCCAGATGGCAGTTGATGATCGCATTGACCTTGTCACTACCGTGGGCGGACTGGTTGACGCCCTGCGAATAAACCGTCACCACTTTGCGGGTGTGGCCCCACAGCCCATAGAACTCGGCGACGGCGCTCTCGGATAACCCGGTCTTAGCGGCGACGGTCGGTACGTTGGGCGCGACTTCCTTTGCTGTCTGATAGGCCGACCAGAACCCCGCGACATGATTTTCCAGAAACTCGGGGTCCAAACGGTTTTGCTGATAAAGATGGACCAGCAAACCGTTGAACAACGCCGTATCGGAACCGGGTTTGAGCGGCAAATGCGTTTCGGCGACATCGCAGGTGGTGGTGCGGCGCGGGTCGATCACCACCAGCTTGGGCTTGCCGGCACGGCGCTCCCGCGCGGCGAGGATGCGCTGATACAACACCGGATGGCACCAGGCCAGATTGGAGCCGACCAGCACAATCACGTCGGCTTCTTCCAGGTCCTCGTAACAACCGGGCACGGTATCCGTGCCGAACGCCCGCTTGTGGCCGGCCACCGAGGACGACATGCACAGCCGCGAGTTGGTGTCGATGTTGGCACCACCGAGGCAACCTTTCATCAACTTGTTGGCGACGTAGTAATCCTCGGTCAACAACTGCCCGGAGACGTAAAAAGCGACGGCATCAGGACCGTGCTCCGCCAGTGCTTGGCGAAAACCGGCGGCGACTGCGTCCAATGCTTCGTCCCACGACACGCGCCGCCCGGCGATCTCGGGATACAGCAGGCGATCATCCAGGCTCAGCGTTTCGCCCAGCGCCGCGCCTTTCGAGCAAAGCCGCCCATAATTGGCAGGATGTTGCTCGTCGCCTGCCACACGAACGCCACCGTCGGGATCGACCGCGACTTTGATCCCGCAGCCGACTCCACAATAGGGGCAAGTGGTGCGAACTGCTTCGCTAGCGCCGCTCATCGTCGGATTCTCCCGTTCAGGCCGCTTCCTGCGACGTAGTCGGCAAGCTGACCACGTTGTTCAAACCGAGCCAAAGCCGCCCGTCTTCCAGTCGCGTCGGATAGCGGGTAGCGCAACCCACATCCGGCGCGACCGCCTGGCCGCTTTCCAATTCCAACACCCAATTGTGCAGCGGACAAGTGATCCGGTGACCGTGAACAATACCTTGCGACAGTGGACCACCTTTGTGCGGACAGCGATCGCGCAGGGCGAAAACCTGATCGTCGGCGGTCCGAAAGATCGCCACGTCGCCGTGCGGCGTATTCACGACCCGCGAACCCAAGCGGGGAATGTCATCGAGTGCGCCAATTTCGTGCCAGTCGTACATGATTATTTTTCCTGAAATTCTCTTTCCCTTAGGGGGAGGGTTAGAGAGAGGGCACACATGATTCCCTCACCCCCGACCCCTCTCCCTTGGGGAAAGGGGAGCCTGATTAACCGACCCGTCGTAACGGCTCGAACTCGTGCGCGTCCACCTGACCGCTGGCACGCTCGGCCCAAGGATCGACCTGCGCAAACTTTTGCGAATCAAGGAAACGGGCGTAAAGCGCCTTACGGTTCTCTTGATCTTCGACGATGTGTGCTTTCACATAGCTCAGGCCAACACGCTCGATCCACGGCGCGGTGCGTTCCAGATAGCGTCCTTCCTCGCGGTAGAGCTGCATAAACGCACCGCAATACTCTTTGACTTCTTCCTCCGTCGCGCACTTGCACAGCAGATCGGTACCACGAATCTTGATGCCGCCGTTGCCGCCGACGTGGAGCTCGTAGCCGGAGTCGACGCAGACCACGCCGAAATCCTTGATCGTGGCCTCGGCGCAGTTACGCGGGCAGCCGGAGACCGCCATCTTGAACTTGTGCGGCGTCCACGACCCCCAGGTCATCTTTTCCAGCTTGACGCCGAGGCCGGTGGAATCCTGCGTGCCGAAACGGCACCAATCGGAACCGACGCAGGTTTTCACGGTACGCAGGCTCTTGCCGTAGGCGTGGCCGGACACCATGCCGGCAGCGTTGAGATCGGCCCAGACTTTCGGCAAATCTTCCTTCTTGACGCCGAGCAGGTCGATGCGCTGGCCGCCGGTCACTTTCACCGTCGGAATCTGGAATTTGTCGGCGACATCGGCGATGGCACGCAATTCCTTCGGATTGGTCAGGCCGCCCCACATGCGCGGGACCACCGAATAGGTACCGTCTTTCTGAATATTGGCGTGGACGCGCTCGTTGATGAACCGTGATTGCTGATCGTCTTGCGCTTCGCTCGGCCAAGTCGAAATCAGGTAGTAATTGATGGCGGGACGGCAGGAATGGCAACCGTCCGGTGTTTTCCATTCCATGAAATCGAACACCGCTCGTAAACTGGTCAAATGCTGCTCGCGAATCGCGGCACGCACGGTGTCATGGGAATATTCGGTGCATTTGCACATCGGTTTTTCGGCCGGGGTCTTGCCAATAGTGCCGACGGTGGCGGCAAGGATCTGCTCGACCAAACCGGTGCAGGAACCGCAGGACGCCGACGCCTTGGTGTGGGCGCGCACCTCATCCACGGTAAACAGCTTCTTTCTCGGAAATCGCCTTGATGATCGCGCCCTTGCACACGCCGTTGCAGCCGCAAATCTCGGCGTCGTCGGCCATCGCCATCACGCTGAAACCATCGCGGCCCGAATCGGCCATGTGGGCGTGACCGAACAGCACGGTTTCGCGGAAGGCGCCGATGTCGGTGCCTTCACGCAACAGCTGGAAGTACCACGTCCCGTCGACGGTATCGCCGTACAGCACTGCGCCCTGCACCCGGTTTTCCTTGACCACCAGCTTCTTGTAGACGCCGCGCGCTGGATCGCGCAACACGATTTCCTCGCAACCCGACCCGCCGTTGAAGTTGCCAGCGGAGAACAAATCGATGCCAGTCACTTTCAGCTTGGTGCTGGTCACGGATCCTTGATAGCGACCGATACCGTAGCGCGCCAGATGGTTAGCGCAAACCTTGGCTTGCTCCCACAGTGGCGCGACCAAACCGTAGCACTGGCCGCGATGCTGCACGCACTCGCCGACTGCGTACACCTTCGGATCATAGGTCTGCATGGTATCGTTGACGACGACACCACGCTCACAATAGATACCCGCTTGCTTGGCCAGTTCGATGTTCGGCCGGATGCCGACGGCCATCACCACCAAATCGGCCGGGATTTCCAGGCCATCCTTGAAACGCACGGCGCGGACCCGCTCTTCGCCGAGCACGGCAGCGGTATTGGCACCCATCAGAAAACGCAGGCCGCGTTCCTCCAGACTCGCGCGCAGCATGTCCGCCGCAACCGGGTCGAGCTGGCGTTCCATCAGGGTGTCGAGCACATGCACCACGGTCACTTGCATGCCTTGCTTCATCAGGCCGTTGGCCGCTTCCAGCCCGAGCAGGCCACCGCCGATCACCACCGCGTGCTTGCCGGTTTGCGCCGCCGTCAGCATGGTTTCCACGTCCTTGATGTCGCGAAACCCGATGACGCCCGGCAGATCGTTGCCCGGAATCGGCAAGATAAAGGGATTGGAGCCGGTCGCCAGTAAAAGCCGATCGTAGGACGCCATCGTACCGTCGGCGGCATAAACCTGCCGCCGCGCCCGATTGATGTGCGTCACCTCTTGGCCGGCATGCAGGGTAATACCGCGCTCGGCGTACCAGCCGAGATCATTGATCATGATCTGGTCGATGGTTTTCTCGCCGGCCAGCACGGGGGACAACATGATGCGGTTGTAGTTGCCGTGCGGCTCGGTGCCGAATACGGTGATATCGAATTTATCCGGGGCGATGGCCAGCAGCTCTTCCAGGGTGCGCATCCCCGCCATGCCGTTGCCTATTAGGACGAGTCTTTCTCTCATAGTATTCGGGATCTCAATTGCTTAGAGAATCATGTCGATCGATGAAGACTGAACTTGGGTGAACGACGCCAACAATATAGTTTTCTTAAAGAATGGTTGCTGGCAATAACCATGCCGATTTGCAATTTCGCATAATATATTGTTTATTATAATCATTTAATGTATTAGCGAAAAACTCACGGATTTTGAGCGTCGATTTGCACCAAAAGCGTTCTTGATGCATTAGGCTCCGGCTTAAGATAGTGCGACGCAATAAAATAATGGGTGCAATCAATGAGATTAATGGAACGAGGATGGGTCAATAAATCAGCATCTCCCTAAGCGGAACTGCGCAACCTGCCCCAGCCCGCGTGCCGACACCTAGGCTTGAGAGGCTGCGCCAGTGCGCTACCAGCGCTTGTAGGGGAGGAATTTCCCATTCATCGAAATCTTCACGCGATCTCCGACGGGATTCTCCTCCTTGTCGATGTACATGGTGAAATCGATCGCGCTCATGATGCCATCGCCGAACTTCTCATGGATCAACTCCTTGATAGTCTCGCCATAGACGCCGATGATCTCGTACAAACGGTAGATCACTGGGTCGGTCGGCACGCTCTTCTCCCAACTTTTGTGCGGGAAGGCTTGCAAAGCACCCGAGACCTCGGCGGGGAGTCCGAGAATCTGGCACAGCTTGTCCGCGTGCTCCGCAACGAGGCTGTTCATGCCCAGGCAAGCGGAGGTGAGGAATACCGGCGCCAACCCGACCTGTGCGGCGATCTCTTCCCAGCCAAGGCCAGATTTTCCCTTGGCCGCGATGATGGTTTCGGTCATTTCTAACTTGTTCATGCTTAACTCCAGATGGTGGGTGAAATGGGGTCCTAGCGACCAATAGCGGGATGGGTGCTCAACAGGACGACAACGAGGACAAGCAAAATGAATGAAACACCCTTCCAGAACAGTAGCGGATTGCGCTCCAGCAGAGGCGCACGCCCCTGGCGCAGAAAGCTCTCGTTCGGATGGCGCAAGTCATAGATGAATTCGGATAGCTCGTCGTAGCGCTTGTCGGGATTGGGATGAACCGCCTTGCGCAAGGCGCCGTCAATCCAGGCGGGGATGGTGCGCTTGTCATCAAGCGCGGAGCGATAGGTCAGCCGACGCTGCGCGGCGCAAGTAGTAGCCTTAGCGACCTGCGTGCCGTAGGGTGTTTTCCCGGACAGCATCTGGTAGGCGATGACGCCGAGCGAGAACAGATCCGAGCGATTACTCCCCGCCTCCCCAAGGAAGTATTCGGGCGCCGTGTACTGCGCGGTGCCGAGGATTGCCCAGTGTTCGAGAGTAGGCGCAAGTTCGGCAACTCCAGCCACCCGCACGGAACCGAAGTCGATGAGCTTCACTGTGCCGTTGCGGTCGATCATGACATTGTCCGGACGTAGATCCTGGTGCAGCATCTCCTGGCGGTGCAGTGCTTGCAAACCCTTGGCAATCTGCTCGATGACATCGCGCACCGATTCGAGATCGGGATTCGGGTGGTCGGTCATCCACTGGGTCAGTGTCCGGCCCTCAATGTGCTCGGTGACTGTGTAAAGGTAGCTGCGCTTTCGAGTTTGCCCGCACGCCTTAAGGATGTGGGCATTGTCCAAGCGCCGGGCAACCCATTCCTCCATCAGGAACCGCTCCAAGTAGGTAGCGTTGCCGCGCAGGTCTATGGAGGGGACCTTGAGCGCGACCCGTTGCTCGGTGACGGTGTCTAGGGCCAGGTAGACGTGACTACGGCTGCTGCCGTGCAGCTCACGCAGGATCTGGTAGCCGTCAAACAGCATGTGCGGTCGCAGTTCCGGCGGCATCGGCAGGGCCGACGCCTGTTGATTGAGTTCGTCGATAGCGCGCTCGGGCAGCTCTTCGATGCGCACCACCTGGATCGAAAGGTTGTCCGTGCTCCCCTTCTCCAGCGCTTCCTCCACGATCAGGCGCGACGCCAGATCGAGATCGTCTCGGTGCCTTGCGATCGCATCGGCAATGAAGACCTCCGGCGCAAACTCGTAGACGCCGTCCGTCATCAGGACGAAAGTATCCCCCCTTTCCAATGGGTAGGACTGATAATCGATCTCCAACCACTCGCCCATGCCCATGGCGCGGCTGAGATAGCTTTTCTCGCGCGATTCCCACAGTCGGTGATCTTCGGTGAGTTGCTCGAGACGATTGCCGGCGAGGTAATAGATCCGGGCGTCGCCAACGTGAAAGATGTGCACCGTAGCGGACTTGAGGATGATCGCGCTGAAGGTGCAGACATAGCCACGGTCCATCAGGTAACGGTTGGGGCCGTTGCGGGTCTGGGCGTAGAGCCAGGAATTGGTCGCGTACAGTACGCGCTGTACGGAGGTCTTCACCGACCAGGATTCGGGGGTGGCGTAATAATCCTCGAGAAAGCCTTTGACTGCGGTCTCACTGGCGATGTGGCTAACGTCGCTGCTGCTAATGCCGTCAGCGAGGGCCACCGCGACGCCCTTCGAACTCAGCAACGGCTCCTTTGGGACCAGGATCCCGCAGAAATCCTGATTGATGGGCTTGCGCCCCTTGTCGGAATAATGACCGGTAGCCACTCGTAACTTGCTAGCCATGGGTGTAACAGCAGCCCCTTGCGGGGCTGCGCCGTCTCACTGTAGGCGGAATCAGAGGCGAGCCGCCAGAGTATGGCCCGCGTCGCCCCGCGCTTCGTCGGCGGGCTTTTGGGCCTTGTGGCCCTTGAGGATACGCTCGGGGCTGGTGCGCACATGGGTGTAGTAGAGCGGCAGACCGACCAGGACGAAGCCGCCGACCAGGTTGCCGAGTACCGTGGGCAGCTCGTTCCAGATAATGTACTCCATGAAGGTGAAGCCGCCGCCCATGATCATGGAGAAGGGGAACAGGAACATGTTGACGATGGAGTGCTCGAAGGCCATAAAAAAGAAGAGCATGATTGGCATCCACATCGCCATCATCTTACCGCTCGCGGAGGTCGAGATCATGGCGCCGACGACGCCCATGGAGACCATCCAGTTGCATAGCATGCCGCGGATGAAAATGGTGATCCAGCCACCCAGTCCATAAGCTTGGTAGCCGAGGGTGCGGGATTCGCCGATCTTGGAGACTTTTTCGGCGATCGCGCCGCCATCGGTGTTGTAACCGTAGGTCAGGATGAAGGACATCATGAAGGCGACCGTCAGAGCGCCGGCGAAATTGCCGATGAAGACCAACCCCCAGTTGCGCAGGACCTGTCCCACGGTTACGCCAGGGCGCTTGTCGATGAGAGCCAGCGGCACCAGCGTAAATACGCCGGTCAATAGGTCGAACTTCATCAAGTAAAGCATGATGAAGCCAACTGGAAACAGGATGGACCCCACCAAGGGCGAGCCGGTATTAGTGGCCACGGTGATGGCGAACACCGCCGCCAGGGCCAGAGTGGCGCCCGCCATGAAGGCGCGGATCAGGGTGTCCTTAGTGGACATGTAGACCTTAGATTCACCCTGGTCGACCATCTTGGTCACGAATTCAGTGGGATCGAGATAAGACATAGTTGTTTCCTCGTTGGGCACCTCGAAAAACCTTGTTATGAGAAAATAGGGTTGTTGATCCCCGCCAAGAGCCCGGATATCCGATGATCAAAGAAAGCCTGTTTGCCGCCCAGGAACGGGAAGCCAAATTGGATCGTCTGGGCGATGTGCTGCAAGTCATGGAGCAGCAGGTTGACTTCAAGGCGCTGGCGGCGGAGATGGACCGGGTAGCGCCACGACCCGGACGGGCACGTGGGGGGCGTCCACCGTTTCCCACCGAGTTGATGGTACGTGCCCTGGTTCTTCAGGATTTATATGGACTGAGTGACGAACAGATGGAATACCAAGTGCTGGATCGACTGAGCTTCCAGCGTTTCCTGGGCCTGCGGCACAGTAGTCAGATACCCGATCGCACCACATTCTGGACCTTCCGCGAGCGGTTGACGGTGGCGAAGGCGGGAGACGCGCTGTTTGAGGCGGTGCATCGTCAACTGGCCCAGCAGGGTTATATTGCTCGTGGTGGGCAGATGGTGGACGCCAGTCTGGTTCCCGTTCCTCGCCAGCACGTCACGGAAAAAGAACGGGAATTGCTGAAAGCGTCGGCGATGCCGGTGGACTGGAAGCCGGCCCAGCGCCGGCAGAAGGACATGGAGGCCACCTGGACGAAGAAGCACGGCAAATCCTACTTCGGTTACAAGGTCTCGGTCAGCGCCGACCGACGCTACAAGCTGATCCGCCAGGTCAAGGTCAGCACCGCTGCGGAGAACGACACCCTGCACCTGGAAGATGTCCTGGATCACGCGAATACCGGCCGCCGTGATCTTTATGGCGACAAGGGCTATGTTGATGGTGAACGTGAGCGGCGCCTCAAGACCCAGGGTTGGCGAGTACACATCCAGCGCAAGGCAAAGAAAGGCAAACCGCTGTCCGCCTGCCAGGCGCGCCGCAACACCCGCATTGCCCGGGTTCGGGCGCGGGTCGAACACGTCTTCGCCGCTATGGAGCAGATGGGCGGAAAACTCCTACGATGTATCGGTCTGGATCGAGCGACCTTCCAACTCACGGGGAAGGCAGCGGTCTACAACCTACGTCGCCTGTGCATTCTCAAGGCATACGGTGTGGTCGCTTTCTAACGCCCAAGTGCGATCCCGGTACGACCGGGATGGTGATTTCGGGCGGGGATGAACCCTTCGGGCCGGGGCACAAACCAAAGATATTGTGAGGCTCACGCCTCAGGCACCTTGCTTTGCCCATTTTGCCGGCTTCATGTCCGGTTTTTCGAGGTGCCCCGTTGGTTAAGTAGGGAGGTTAAGATTTCGGCTCTGTTGCAAAAATGTCGAAAAACCAAATGCTTTCTTAAAAAATGGGCGATTGCAATGACCGTTCCAATTTTAATTTTCTATTAAGATATTGTTTATTATAATTTTTTTATACATTGATAAAAAACTCACGGATTTCGAACTTTGGGGTTGCACCAAAAGCGTTCTTGATGCGTGGAATCCCAGTTCAAAATGGCGCATCGCAACAAAATAATGGGTGCAAAATGGTGCGATCAGTAAGAGCACTGGATTAGTTAAATAAACAAAATAATGACTTAATCTATTTGGCCTGGTTTTTGAAAGATGACACTACACCCTTTCAATCATCTTGGAGCGTCATCTTGTGAGCGTCCCAAAACTCAATCTCTTATCATTCAGCGGCAATATCCGCATCTTGCACCTCAGTTGGATTGCTTTCTTCATCAGCTTTGTCGTGTGGTTCAACCATGCACCATTGTTGGCCTCGATCCGCGAAACCTTTCATCTCACCGATGCCCAGGTGAAAGCGCTGTTGACCCTGAACGTGGCACTCACCATTCCGGTGCGTATTCTGATCGGAATGCTGGTGGACAAATTCGGTCCCCGGCTCATGTACGCCGTACTGTTGGCAGTGTGCGGGGCGCTCTGCTTTTTCTTCGCGCTTGCTACGACCTACGAGATGCTGGCGATGGCCCGGCTGCTGCTTGGCTGTGTGGGCGCGGGTTTCGTGATCGGGATTCGCCTGATTTCGGAGTGGTTCCCGGCCAAGCAAGTGGGTTTTGCCGAAGGCATCTACGGTGGTTGGGGCAACTTCGGTTCAGCGGCGGCGGCGCTTTCCCTACCCTTGGTCGCGTTAGCCTTCGGCGGCCCGGATGCTTGGCGCTGGGCGGTGGCCACGACCGGCGTGATCGCGCTGGCCTATTCTGGGGTGTTCTACGCGCTGGCCAGTAATACTCCGAAGGGCTCGACGTACTTCAGACCGAAAAAACTCGGCGCCATGGAGGTCACTAGCCGCGGCGATCTCGCCCTCTATATCTTCATGCAGATTCCGATGATGGCGGCGCTGGCGATCCTGACCTGGAAACTTTCTCCAGCCGGATTCAAAATGATTAGCGATGACACGGCCATGATGATCTACATCGCCTTGGCCGCCCTGCTGGCATGGAACATCTGGCAATGTCTGAGCGTGAACCGCGAAATCCTTGCTGGCCACGTCGTACCGGACATTCATCGCTACAAGTTCAAACAGGTGGCGATCCTGTCCTTCTCCTACGCGGTCTCGTTCGGTTCCGAAATCGCAGTGGTTTCTATGTTGCCTCTGTATTTCAAAGACTTGTACGGCCTGAGCTTGGTGCAGGCGGGCTTGGTGGGCTCTAGTTTCGCCATCATGAACCTGATCGCCCGTCCAGCCGGTGGCCTGATTTCCGACCGTATCGGTCGCAAGTTCACCATGAGCCTGGTGATGCTCGGGATCGCCGTCGGCTACTTTGCGATGAGTTTCATGGGCAATTGGCCGCTGTGGGCAGCGGTGACGGCAACCGTGCTCTGCTCCTTTTTTGTGCAGGCGGGTTGCGGCGCGGTATATGGCATCATACCGCTGATCAAACGCCGGCTGACCGGTCAGATCGCAGGCATGAGCGGCGCCTACGGCAACGTGGGCAGCGTGGCCTTCCTGACCGTGTTGTCCTTTGTGACCCCGGGGACGTTCTTTCTAGTCATCGCCGTGACAGCTGTTGTGGCACTGGTTATCGTCCAACTGCTCGACGAACCCGCTGGCCAGATCGCCGAAATCATGCCGGACGGCACCGTACAGATGATCGACGTCACCTAAGCGCCGCTCAAAATGCCCTCTCCCCAGCGGAGAGGGCGTATGATTGAAGCATGATGCGAACCAATCCTCTTTCACCATGACCCGCGCTCTGCGCATCCACCTCGGCCAGTTTTCCGACCGAGGTATCAAACCCGCCAACGAGGATTTCCACGGCGCGCTGATCCCGGAAGGCGAAGCGCTGACCTTAAAAGGCGCGGCATTCGCCATCGCCGATGGGATGAGTTCCAGCGAATCGGCTCGGCTCGCCGCCGAGTACGCCGTCAAAAACTTTCTCAACGATTACTTCGCCACTCCAGACTCCTGGACCGTCCGACATTCCGCCGAACGAGTCTTGAGCGCCCTCAACCGCTGGCTGTGCGGACAAGGCGCGTCGATGCATGATCCATCACGGGGCATGGTCACGACTTTCAGTGCCTTGGTGCTGAAATCGACGATCGCGCACATTTTCCATATCGGCGATAGCCGCATCTGGCGGTTACGTGACACCACGCTGGAGCCCTTGACCCAAGACCATCACAGTTGGGTCAGCAAAGAACGAGTCTACCTGAATCGAGCCTTGGGCATCGACCCGCATCTGGACATCGATTACCGTAGTCTGGCGGTCGAAACGGGCGATCTATTTCTGTTCACCACCGATGGCGTCCACGAATATGTGCCGCCATTGGAAATCAAGCGCTTGATCGGCGCGAGCGGCGACAATCTCGATGCCGCCTGCCGTGCCCTGACCGCTGCCGCCCGCGCTGCCGGCAGCCCGGATAATCTGACCTGCCAAATCGTCCGGGTAGATACCTTGCCATTGCCGGACGCGGAATCGGTGTTTCGCGCGTTGACCGAATTGCCATTTCCACCGGAACTGGAACGGGGAATGGTCATGGATGGTTATCGTATCCTGCGGGAGATCCATGCCAGCCCGACTAGCCAGCTTTACTTGGCGGTCGACACGATCTCCGGGAAACAGGTAGCGCTGAAAACACCCTCGGTCAACTTCGAGGATGATCCGGGTTATCTGGAACGCTTCCGGCACGAGGAATGGGTGGGACGGCGCATCAACGACCCCCATGTCGTGAAAGTGATCGAGCCGGTGCGCCGGCGGCGCTTCCTCTACCACATTCTGGACTATGTCGAGGGTCCGACTCTGCGGCAATGGATGAATGATCATCCCCGACCGTCGTTGACCGAGGCGCGCGAGATTCTGGCGCAGATCGCCTGTGGCATCCGCGCCTTTCATCGGCTGGATATGCTGCACCGCGATCTGAAACCGGAAAATATCCTGATCGACCACGACGGCATCGTGCGCATCATTGATTTCGGCTCGACCAAGATCGCCGGCATTGCCGAAATCGCCTCACCGGTCGAACAAACCGACCTGCTCGGCACAAAAAACTATACGGCCCCGGAAGTCTTGCGCGGCGAGCCGGCGACCACCAGCGCCGATCTATTCGCCTTCGGCGTCATTGCCTACCAGCTGCTGACGGGGCAGCTGCCTTACGGCGAGCGGCTGGGGCGGGAAATCAACGCGAAAGCGATGGCCCAGCTACGCTATGTTTCCGCCCGCAGCGAGCGGCCGGACCTGCCGATCTGGGTAGACGGCGCGCTGGAAAAAGCCGTACGCCTCGATCCAAAGCGCCGCTACACGGTCGAGACGGAACTCATCTACGATCTGTCGCATCCCAATCCTGATTTCACCGAACGCCGCAACCGACCGCTGCTGGAACGTGACCCGACTGGCTTTTGGCGTGGCGTGGCACTGTTTTCGCTGCTGGGTAATCTGGTGTTGCTGTACCTGCTGCATCGGGGTTAAGGGTTCGCCGCTCCCCTCTTGTCGGGAAAGAGCATGCGCCTCTACCCTCCAGCCAACCCCCGCAAGTCGAACGTTGCCCTGAGCGTGTTCGTGGTGCTGTTGCTGTTGTTCGGGTTAACGCTGGCAGACGCGGCGTGGCACGCTCGCGCGATCGATCACGCTGCCAGTCGAGCGTTGGTCCGGGAACTGGGCCTGAGCGATCTTAGTCTGTTCACCGAGGCGCGCTACACCCGCCACCCTAGCCAGGCTGATCGGTACGCCCCATTTCAGGATCATCCGGTGGCACTGGAACATTTTCCTACTGGTTCGCTGCTCACACCCCCACCCTGCCTCGCTTCATGCCTCGACCCGGCCCTCGACACACCGGTCAAACACTTGACGAACTCCTCGGCCGGCATGGGGTGGCCAAACAAATAACCTTGAGCCAGATCGCAGCCCTGCTCTAGCAAAATGCGCCTTTGTTCTTCCGTCTCGACCCCTTCGGCCACGACCACGAGTTCCATTTGATGGCCGAGAGCGACAATGGTCGCGGCCAGTGTGCGATCGTTGGAATCGATCACCAGATCGCGCACGAAACTCTGATCGATCTTTAGGGTAGTGAGCGGCAGGCGCTTGAGGTAACTCAGGCTGGAATAACCCGTACCAAAATCGTCGATGGCCAAACCCACCCCCAACTGTTCCAGCGCTTGCAGCGTCTCCGCCGCTTGTGCCTCGGTCTCGATCAGCATGGATTCGGTGATCTCCAGTTCCAATGTCTGAGGTGGGAGACTGTAAGCTTCAAGCAAGCCACGCACCCGATCCGCGAGTTGCGGCAGCCGGAAATGGCGAGCCGCCAAGTTGACTGCCACAGTCAACGGCGACAGACCCCGCCGTCGCCAGTCGGCCATCTGTCGGCACACATCCGTCAGCATCCAGTCACCCAGCGCGACGATCAGATCGCTGGCTTCGGCGACGGAAATAAACTGCCCCGGTGGAATCAGTCCACGCTCGGGGTGCTGCCAGCGCACCAACGCCTCGGCGCCGATCAGTATGCCATCGACCAATCGGATCTTGGGTTGGTAATAGGCGCGCAACTGGCCGGTCAGGATCGCTTGGCGCAACTCACCCTCCAACACCAGTCGCTCGAAGGTCGCGGCGTTCATTTGCCGATCATAGAAAGCTCGGGTATTGCGCCCGTCCTGCTTGGCGCGGTACAGAGCGGTGTCGGCGTTCTTCAACAACTCGGTGAAACTCGCGCCGTCGTGCGGATAGAAGGCAATACCAATGGAGACGGTCACGTTCAAGCGATGACCGACGACTTCGAACGGCTGGCGGAAGACGGCCAGCAGTCTGTCGGCCACTCGCAGCGCGCCCTCCTGACCGACCTCCGGCAACAACAGCACAAACTCGTCCCCTCCCAACCGACACACCGTGTCCCCCGCTCGCAGGAGGCCTTTGAGACGGGCTGCCACCTGCCTCAGCAGGGCGTCGCCTTCCGCGTGGCCCAGCGAATCGTTGACTTCCTTGAAGCGATCCAAATCGAGGAATAGAACCGCCAACTCCCCACGGTGGCGTATTGCCAGGGCCAGCGACAACTCCGCCCGTTGCGCCAGCAATGCCCGATTGGGCAAGTCGGTTAGCACATCGTAATAGGCTAAATGCTCGATGCGCTGCTCAGCCGCCTTGATTTCGGTAATATCGTGCGCGATTCCAAACACGAGCGACTCGCTCACGGGAATCACGTTAAGCAGCGCCGTGCGGACGGTGCCATCTGGTTGCCGGTACTCGACTTCGCCCAACTGGAACGCTTCGGCCGTTTCCGCAGCCAGCTTCAGCCATTTTGACGCATCAACCGACGTCACATCGGCCATGCAGCGCGTTTGCAGCTCCGCCACAGCGCAGCCGGTCAAGCGCTCGGCGGCATGGTTGGCGGCTAGATAGCGTCCGGTCCGTTTTTCCATCACAAAGATCGCGTCGTTGGCGCGCTCGAACAGCAAGCGATACCGTTCCTCGCTTTCCCGCAGCGCTGCCTCTGCTTGTCGACGTTCAGTGACATCCCGCATGATGAACAGCAGACAGGATTCGTCCTCAATCATGACGGGGCGGGCGGAAAGCGAGCCGGCACGCAAGCCCCCATCTTTGCGGCGGAAAGTGCAATCGCGATACAACACTTGGCCGTACAACCGTAAATCGGTTACGAGTCGCTCCCGGTCGGCAGGATCAGCCCATAGACCCAACTCCAGCGTGGTACGGCCAACGGCTTCTATTCGCGTATAACCGGTGATGACTTCAAAACCGGGATTGACATCCAACAGGAGACCGTTCTGTTCGCGGGAAATGACCACCACGTCCGGAGTTGTGAGAAAAATCTTGGCGAATTTTTCCTCGGATTGCCGCAATCGTTGCTCACCACGCTGGCGTTCGGTAATGTCGGTGAAAGCCACGGCAATACAATCGGATGCGGTCTGAAATGCAGCCACTTCGAAAGTACCGGCGACTCTCCAATCCTGATAGTCCACCGGATTCCAGTGATATACGCCACCTTCGCGTGCCAACTGCCGACAGATTGCGGGAATCGAGGTTTGGGCGAGCGATGGGAAAGCGTTTTCAATCGACTGGCCGATTAAATCAGCGTGGTTGATCTTCAGGATCACATCCGCCGCTGGATTGGCACCCGTGAATAGCAGTCGGTCATCTTTCTCCAACCGGTAAAGATGAAATCCTAAGGGAGCATTCTCGACGATGCTGCGGCAGGTAATTTCGCTATCTCGTAACGCCACTTCCGCTTGCTGGCGCTCGGTCAAATCCGCCTTCAGCCGCCCACGAATCCCGATCAACCCTAGCAGTCCCAACCCCCAAATTATGCTGTAACCGGCCAAGGTCAGAATGGTCTGATTCCACACCACCTGGCGATACGGTCGCCAAGGCACCGCAACACTGATACCGCCACGGATATCGCCCTCCTGGTATCCTTGCGCGGCATGGCATTTCAAGCATTTTTTCTCAACAATCATCGGACGCATGAAACGCAGGTACGGTTCCCCATCGAGCGTTTCGAGAGACGCCGCTTCGTGTTGACCCTGCTCGAAAGCGCGCAGCGCACGTCGCTCCCACTCGTCCGGCGCGTTGTCGGGCTGGATGGGATTCAAACTGGTAATATGGCCACGCATGCCATCTTCTTCCGCTCCAAGTTCGTGGACTTGGCGGGTCATGTAGGCTGGATTGAGTAGAGTGAGCGCTTTACCCGAAGGCGTGACAATGTCGCGTTCGGGAACATCGAGATAGGGGTTGGGGGGTGTTTGTTCGCTCGTGGGGACGTAAACACCGCCATGCAGGGCGGCCCAGCGACGGTAGAGGATATCCTTACGGTAGCTTTCCTCGAGCTAAGTATTTCGCAAGCAACCAAGCCGAATTTTGATCATTATAGTAACGCCACGCGACCAACACCAACACCAGGACGGTCCAAAAAACCGCGATCCGCCAGAGCCAAGTATCCAGTCGCACCTCGGTTCCAGATGGAGTCGATTTAGAAGTCACAGATTCTCTTGCTCAACAATTTTTTGTGCTAGCCAGAGTGACATCGACCTTGGCTTTCATGGTCAGATGAACAAATTGGCCCACTAATGGTTAGTATTTTAAGACTAATTCCGACAAAGGATCGATAAACTTTAGTTTTCCAGTCTCTGATCTTCCACGTCACAATGCGCGCTTTTCTTGAACAGCAGAAATATCTGATCGACTACACTCTGGCGGCCCTGCTACGGCGCAAGACCCGCAATATCGGCCTGCTGCTGGTCTATACCCTTCTGGTGTTTCTGTTCGCTTCCGCGTTGCTGCTCGGTCAAGGCTTGCGGCGGGAAGCAGCCATCTTGCTGCAAGACGCGCCCGAAGTGATCGTGCAACGACTGGTCGCGGGCCGGCACGACCTGCTACCGGCAGCCTGGCTCGAAACGCTGCGCCGGATTCGCGGAGTCGGCACGGTGCAAGGCCGGTTGTGGGGCTATTACTACGATCCGGCAGTCAAGGCGAATTACACGCTGATGGTCGCGCCGGAACGGCCGCTCGCCAAGGGCGAAATCGTCGTCGGCGCGGCGCTGGCACGAGTGCGTCAAATTGGCATCGGCGATTATCTCGGCTTGCGCGCCGCCAACGGCCAGCCGCTGCCGCTCAAGGTAACCGGAATTCTGGACACTCGCCTCGGAATTGCTGAGCGCCGACCTGTTGTTGCTGTCCGAAGCCAGTTTCCGCGCGCTGTTCGACTTCCCGCCGGATGTTTATACCGACGCCGTGCTGACCGTGCACAATCCCCGGGAAGCGCGGACCGTCGCCGAAAAAATCGTGCTGGCGTTCCCCGATAGCCGACCGATCTTGCGTTCGGAAATCCTGCGCACCTACGACGCGGTATTCAACTGGCGCGAGGGCATGCTGTTCGTCGTTCTGGGCACGCTGCTGCTGGCGTTCGCGATTCTGGCCTGGGACAAGGCCGCCGGTCTCAGTGCCGAGGAAAAGCGCGAAATCGGTATCCTCAAGGCCATCGGCTGGGAAACCGGCGACATTCTGCGGATGAAGCTGTGGGAAGGCGCCTTGCTGTCGCTGACCGCTTTTTTGGTCGGTTACACACTGGCCTGGTGGCAGGTCTTTCACGGTGGCGCCCGGCTGTTCATGCCGGTATTGAAAGGCTGGGCGGTACTGTATCCCGATTTTCAGCTAACGCCTGCGGTAGACGGACAGCAAATTTTAGTGTTGCTGGCAGTGACGGTGCTGCCCTACATCATCGCCACCCTGATTCCGAGCTGGCGGGCGGCGATTGCCGACCCCGACGCAGCGATGCGCGGATGATCGAGTTCTCGGTGGTCACCAAAGTCTTCAACCAGGGCCAGCCTAACGAATGCCAGGCGCTGCGGGAAGTCAGCCTAACGTTGGAGCGCGGCGGCGTCACCGTGTTCAAAGGCCCCAGCGGTTCCGGCAAAACCACGCTGCTGACGCTGGTCGGCTGTTTGGCGCGACCGACCAGCGGACGCATCAAGCTGGACGGCCGATTGCTGTCCAACCTGCCGGAACGGTTTTTGACCGAGGTGCGGCGGCACACGTTCGGCTTCGTGTTTCAACAATTCAACCTGATTCGGGGCTTGACGGTGCTGGAAAACGTGATGCTGCCGGCCTACCCGCTGGGCCGGCCCTACCGTGAATTGTCGGACGCCGCGCGAGAATGGCTGGACCGCTTCGGGCTCGGCGGGAAAATCGCCAGTCCAAGTGGAATGGCTGTCCGGTGGCGAAGCGCAGCGCACCGCCCTCGCTCGCGCCCTGATCAACGATCCGGCGGTGCTGATCGCCGACGAGCCGACCGCCAACCTCGACAGCGCCTTGTCGCGAGAAGTACTGGCGCTGCTGGGTGAACTGGCCGCCCAAGGCCGGACGGTATTGATCAGCAGCCACGACCCGCTGGTGTTCGAAGCGATTCCCGTCAACCGCGTGATCGAACTGCACGACGGCCAAATCGTCGGAGACCGGCGATGCTGATCACGCCCGCCATCGTCGCCCTGCAACTGGTCGCGTTCGGCGTGACCGGCACCGTGTTGCTCGCCAGTGGTTTTGCTTGGCAGATTCTGCGCCGCTGGGATATTGAAAGCGGCAGCGAATTGCAACTGCGGCTGGAGCGACGGACCTATTTGGTTTCAACCTTGGTCGGCTTCGCGCTGGGCGCGGAATTGCTGTCGCTGCTGCTGTTCGTCCACACCGCCGAAAGCCTGTCCAGCCAGTTCGTTGGCGCGATGTGCGCCACCGGCGTATTGAACGCCAACGCCTTCGGTTTCCCCGCCTTGTTGCTGAAAATCGCGGTGTTCTTTCTGGCGGCGCTGTGGCTGACGCTGAATCGGATCGATAATCGGGGCTACGACTATCCGCTAGTACGGCTGAAATACGGCTTGCTGCTGGCCATCGCACCGTTGACCGTGGTCGAATTGGCGGTGCAGACCGGTTATTTCCTCGGTTTGGAACCGGAGGTCATCACCTCTTGTTGCGGATCGCTGTTCGGCGCCGGCGGCCGAGGCGTTGCGTCCGAATTGGCCGGCTTGTCGCCGTGGCCGACGCTGATATTGTTTTACGGGATAGGTGGGTTGATCGTGGCGAGTGGTGGGTGGCTGCTTAGCACCCTCACCGCCGACTCATCTTTCCCGCACCCCCAACCCCTCTCCCGAGGGGAGAGGGGAGCGGAAGAGCAATTGGCCGGGACGCTGTTCGCGGGGATTAGCCTGTTGGGTTTCGCCATCGCCATCGCCGCAATCATCGCCGCCCTCTCACCTTATGTGTACGAGAACCCCAACCACCATTGTCCGTTCTGTCTTCTAAAAGCCGGTTACGACTACATCGGCTACGCTCTCTATTTGCCGCTGTTCGCCGCCACCACCGCCGGATTGGGCGCTGGTACTGTCGCCCCCTTCCGTCATATCGTTAGCCTGCAAGCGGTCGTTCCCGACGAGGTTCGGCGATTGACGTGGCTGGCGCTGGCGGGCTTTGGCTCGTTCTACGGGTTGGCGGCGTGGCTGATGGCGCGTTCCAACCTGATTTTGTTAGGTTAAAGCTGGTACAATACCAATTGTAGCAACGTGCTGGGTGGATTAGCATAGTGTTGTAGCTCGCAGAAACTGTAGCCGAAGCTGTTGGTTACGGGCTAATGCCCTAATCCGCCCTACGATTTTGCATAAAACCTATCGAGAAACGGTATTCGCCTCGACGCGGCAAACGACGGGAGGCATCAAGCAGAGCTCAGCCACCACCTCGTCCACCTCCTGGCGGAACACTAGTGTGGCTCCTTGGGGCGGCAGCAAGATGCGGAGCAATTCTAGGCCGGTGCCCAAGCCTCGGCCTGCCGCGAAATCGAAGCCGGCTGGCAAAACGGCGGGGCCGTTGCGGATTGCGACCCGTTGTGCGTCGCCGACGGTTTCCAGCGCTAACCGAACCGGGCGGATCGGCTCGGACGAGTCATTGTGCTTGAGAGCATTGGTCAACAACTCGTTAAGCACCAAAGCCAGCGGAACCGCTTCCTCCGGCGCTAGAGCCGCCACTACCCCGGATTCTGGGGCGAGCGAGAAGCGGATCGGAATCGGTCCCGTGGCGGCGCAGGTCAGGGTCTCAAGTAGCTCGTCAAGCCGCACTCCGCCCTCAGCGCGGCAGCTCTGCAAGCCGTAGGTGTGAGCGATGGCGCAAATCTGCGCGATGATCTCCTTCAGATCTTCGGCCAGTTCCGGATGCCAGGCGATGCGGTTGCGCAGCAAGCCGGTGATTCCTTGCAGGTGGTTCTTAATGCGGTGATGCACCTCGCGCACCAGCGTATCGCGCTGGCGTTCCAGCCGGGCGAGGCGCTCGGTTTCGCTCCGTTTCTGCTCGGTGATGTCGTGAGCGATGCCAACCAGTCCGACGACTTGGCCAGCGTCATTCCGTAAAGGCGAGCGGATACCGAGGTAGAGCCGCGTCTCGCCAGGCATGGCGATCCGTTCCTCGACCCTCTCTACCTGTCCCGATTCCATCACCCGCTGGTCGGATTCCAGCATGGTGCGTGCCACCGTCGGATCGCCGAAAAAATCCAGAGGGGTCTTGCCGACCAAGGTTTCTTGGGTCCACGGGGGTTGGTAACCAAATACATTGAGAACCGCGAGGACCGCCGGGTTGGCATAAAGCAAGCGACTGGCGCGATCCACCATGAAAATCGGGTCGGGGCTGTTTTCCATGATGGTGCGCAGTAAGGTTTCTCTGGCACGCAGTTCCTGCTCGGTGCGCTTTTGGGCGGTGACATCCACGGCGATGCCCCCCACAAAACGGCGACCGCTGGCGTCCTGGAAGGGGATTTTGACGGCGTGCCAATAGCTCAGCGTACTATCTATTTCCTGTATTTTTTTTAATATTTCGATTGGTTTTCTGGCGGCCAGCGTCATCAAGTCGCTCCGCCGAAACCTCTCGGCAGCGTCCGCCGGCCACAATTCGAAATCGGTTTTACCGCGCCAATCGTCGAGCGACGCGCAGAAACGTTGCTGGTAGCTCTTGTTCAGGTAGACGTAACGCCCTTCTTCGTTCTTGATCCAGGCGATGGCAGGATTGTGGTCCATGAACAAGCGAAAGCGCTCATCGCTCTCGAGCAAGTTCTCTTCTATCCGTTTGCGCTCGGTGATGTCGAGGTGGGTTCCCGCAAGGCGCCACGGCTCTCCGTTTTCGTCCCAATCGAAACCCTTCCCTCGATCCAAAACCCAAATCCAAGCGCCGGACTTGTGACGCATGCGATACTCTTCGTCGAAACGTAACTGGCCTTGCTGGGCTTTTTCGCAGGCTTGATCGACCCGCAGCAAATCGTCGGGATGTATTCGGTCCCGCCAACTCTGCAAGGTCATTACCAGTTCCCCCGGCGCATAACCCAGCATTCGCGAGTAACGCTCGTTCAATACCGCTTCGCCGGTCCGTAGATCGACATCGTACAGACCCACGTCGGCCCCTTCGATCACCAGATCCAGCCGCTCCTTGGCTTGTCGGAGTGCCTCCATCGTCCGCTTGCGTTCGGTGATGTCCAGGGCGCAGAAAACGCGCCCCAATTCCAGTCGGTTCGATACCAACGGGGCGACTTGAAGAAGAATGTCGACGAGCCGGCCGTTCTTGCAGCATATCTGGGTCTCCACGACGGCCAGGCCAGTCCGCTCGATCTGGTCCTGAATCTTCCGATCGACGTACTCGAACGCGTCGTCGCTGGGATAAACCATCCGTGTAGGTTGGCCGATGATTTCGTCGGGCCGGTAGCCTAATACTTCATAGAAATAGTCGTTTGCCTGTCGAAAGATGCGTTGCACGGTCAAGCCCACCCCCGCCGGTACAGCCCGAAAAACGGCGGAAAGCTCCTGTTCGCGTTTCCACAGCGCCCCTTCCACTTGCTTGTGTTCGGTGATGAGATCGGTGTAGCACTCTAGTCTTGCTTCGGCCGCGCGCAACCTTGCGACGAGATCGTCACGCGACAACCCCGAATAGTCAGTCACGACGAAGCGATCTTGAAAGCGGATTCGGGGTGGTGCGGTCGTGCCGCTTTCTGCTTATCCTTTGGTTCCCATCGCATTCAGAGTCTCCGCCGCATCGACGATGTCGCGGGCCAGCAATTCGAGCCGGCGTCGCTGAGCGCGCGCATGGGTGCGCAATAACTCGAACGCATCTTGCCGTCGCAAACCCCTTCGTTCCATCAGAATGCCGATGGCAGTGGTGGTATCGCGCCCTCCCTTGAGCGCTTCTTCCAACCGGTCTTTAGCTTTGCCGAGGGCTTGCAAATCCCGGGCGCGGGCGAGAGCGGCCTCGATGGCGGGAACGAGCTGCGACACATCCACGGGCTTGACCACGTAACCGAGCCCCCCTTCGTCGATTGCCTCCTCCACCATTTTTTTGTCGCTGTAGGCGGACAGAAACAAGGTCGGAACGCGATGGGTATCCCGCAGCCGCCGCGCCAGTTCGATCCCGGATATCCCCGGCATTCGGATGTCGAGGATAGCCAAATCGGGGATTTGGTGTTGGGCGAGAGCGAGCGCGGTTTCACCGGAGGCCGCTTCGGCAACCGCATAGCCGGCTTGGCGGAGACCGTTGCCCAAGGTACCGAGAATCAGGCGATCGTCATCGACCAGCAGGACGTGATGAGGCATACCGTTTCCTCCTAACCATATAGTTTTTGATGGCTTTTATTTTAAGTATCAAAGTGGCTATTAGAAACAGGGACCCACAAAACAAATATATCGAAAACGTTCTAAACTTTACTTGAAATCGATCGATAACTTTATAGTATAAATATTTAGCTAGCCCAAACTCCCGGCTGCCCAAAGCAATTCTCCCCCTTCGGCCATGCTCCCGCTGTAAACCTGTCCGACGAAGCCCAGTTTCCCGCTTCACGTTCCCTCGCTCGTTACTTCGCTGCGCGGCGCAATCTAGCACCGTCGCATGGTGTGGTTTTGCGCCCCAATTTAGGGGCTATGTCGCCCGTATAATTTTCGAGATGGAGGTTTTAATTTTAATGGCCAAAGACAGCGGCAAAAGCAGCAAGGAAGAATTGACCGTTCGCACGAAGATTCTCCTGGGCATTTCCACGGTTCTGGTCATTCTCCTGGTGCTCGGAGGAACCGCGATTTTTAATCTCGGCCAAATTCGCGCCAAGTTCGACGGCTCGGTGGATGCCACGCAGGTCGAGCGTCATGCGCTGAGCGCCCGATCCGAGGTCCGCAACTACCGTCTCCACGGAGACGACCAATACGTCGCCAAGACGATGGAGCATCTCGACAAGATCGTCGCCGCACTGGACGCCATCGACAAAACCTCGACCGACGCCGGCCTTCTACAAAAGTCGAAGGAAGCACGAGCAGCGACGCTGGACTACCGCAGGCTCTTCGAAAGCGAAGTCGCGGCGCAGAAAACCAACCGGGAAGCGGTGCACCAGATGATCCAGAACGGGCTGCTCGTCGTCAAACTCGCGGACGAGTACTACCAAAGCACCAAGAAAGAAACCGCGTTGTGGGTCTACATCACCGCGCTGCGGATCATGAAGACCGAGAAAGAAGAGCGCCTCCACAAGGATCGCGAGTTTTACAAGGAAATGCTTGCTCAGCGCGCCCATCTCACTCGCTACTACGATGAACTCGACCCCGCCGGCACCGACGACAAGGTCAACCAGGCTCGAAAGGCGACTGAGGACTATTTCAAAGCGGCGGCCGTCTGGATCGAGAACGACACTCAGATCGCCAAAGAAATCCAGCCTGCGATGACCGCGTCCGCCGAAAAAGTCGTCGGCCTCGCTTCCGACGCGGCCAGCGACGCTGCCAAGAGCATGATCGCCACCCAAAACCTGAGCAACTCCATCATTAAGATCGGAATCGGGATCGCCGTCGTGCTGGGAGTGCTCGTCGCCGTCGTGCTCGCCAACATCATCTGTCGCCCCATCGGTGGGGAGCCGGCCGAGATGGCGGTATTGACCCAACAGATCGCGCACGGTGATCTAACGGTCCAATTTGCCAACACCGGACGGGAAACCGGTATCTACGCCGCGATGCGGGACATGGCCGGGCAATTGAAGGGCATGGTGGGGAAAGTCACCCAAGCCACCGCCCAGGTCAATGCCGCCGCCGCCGAAATTGCCCAAGGCAGTGGCGACCTGGCACAGCGGACCGAAGAGCAAGCCAGCGCGTTGGAGGAAACCGCCTCCTCGATGGAAGAGCTGACCGGCACGGTCAAGCAAAGCGCCGAGAACGCCAACCAAGCCAACCAACTGGCCATTGCCGCCCGATCGCAAGCCGAACAAGGCGGGCAAGTGGTCGAGCAAGCGGTCACGGCGATGAACGCCATCCACCACAGCAGCCGCCAGATTGCCGACATCATTGGGGTGATTGACGAGATCGCGTTTCAAACCAACCTGCTGGCCCTCAATGCCGCCGTGGAAGCGGCCCGAGCGGGCGAACAAGGCCGAGGGTTTGCGGTGGTTGCCGGCGAAGTGCGCAAGCTCGCCCAACGCAGCGCCGATGCCGCCAAAGAGATCAAAGCGCTGATCACCGACAGCGTCGCCAAGGTTGAAGACGGCGGCCAGTTAGTCGAACGCTCCGGTCAAACCCTCAAAGACATCGTCATCGCGATCAAGAAAGTCAGCGACATCGTCGCCGAGATGAACGCCATCCACCACAGCAGCCGCCAGATTGCCGACATCATTGGGGTGATCGACGAGATCGCGTTTCAAACCAACCTGCTGGCCCTCAATGCCGCCGTGGAAGCGGCCCGAGCGGGCGAACAAGGCCGAGGGTTTGCCGTAGTTGCCGGCGAAGTACGCAAGCTCGCCCAACGCAGCGCCGATGCCGCCAAAGAGATCAAAGCGCTGATCACCGACAGTGTCGCCAAGGTCGAAGACGGCGGCCAGCTGGTCGAACGTTCCGGTCAAACCCTCAAAGACATCGTCATCGCGATCAAGAAAGTCAGCGACATTGTCGCCGAGATGGCCGCTGCGGCCCGTGAGCAGGCCAGTGGCATCGAGCAGGTCAACCAGGCCATCCTGCAAATGGACCAGATGACCCAGCAGAATGCCGCCTTGGTCGAACAGACCGCCGCCGCCAGCCATTCAATGGGCGACCAGGCCAGCGAACTGCAACGTCTGATGGGTTTCTTCAAGCTGGACGAGCGGACTACCGCAAACGATCTTGCCGGAGTCCGAACGACGATAACCACCAAGCCGGCGGTTACCTCCGCAAGCCAGATCGGCAAACAACCGAAATCAGGCAGAACGCGACCGACTCCTAGTGCTAGCCAGCGGCCGGCCCCCACCCCTGCTGGGCTGGCGACAACGACCCGCGCCGTTGTTCGACCGCTGCTGATGGAGAAGAAGCCCACCTCGGCATCGGGCACCGACGAGTGGGAAGAGTTCTAGGTAGCACGCGCCCACCACCATGCCGAGTGGACGAATGGTCATTCGCTGCAAGCGGTTGTCTCGATCGCAAAGGGGTAGTATGGGTATAGGAACCCTTGGCGTCGACAAGACGCGGAACGCTCGGGACGACGCGAAGCTGCTTTGGAAGCAAGCTCTGGACCCAGTCCGCGCCCTGACGCGCGAGTTTCGGGTCAATCAGCAGGAAACGGCGCAACGACTGCTCGGGTGTGTGCGTTCCAGCGATACCATCGCTCGTCAAGTTGGCGAATGGGTTAAAGGCCTGGCTGGTTAGGCATCGCCCAGGATATATAGCGATCCGATTTGTATCGTAGCGTTTTTCCTTCCCGAACCAGCTTGCGCTTTACGCCTCACCGTGGCAAGGACGCTACCACTTTCGAGATAATCTGCGAAATTCGCCCACTGGATATCCCGGAGCGGGCCGAGCCCCAGTCTTTTTCATTTCGGGTTTTGGCTTGCTCCACGGACTAGCGGCGCGGCTAATCGCCCATTCCAATCCGATTTCCTTGGGCTACATCGATATTCGTCTGGAGCATCTTCCCTGACCAACCCACCGCTATCCTGGTTACTGATCCTTGGCGCGCTGATCGCTTTCGCACCAATGTCGATCGATATGTACTTGCCCAGCCTGCCAACCATCGCCGCTGAGTTCGGTACCCGCCCTGCCGCCGTACAGTTCACGCTGGCGAGCTTCTTCATCGGGCTGGCGCTCGGTCAGGCGATTCATGGCCCACTCGCCGACCGCTACGGACGAAAACCGCCGCTGTACGCCGGCTTGACGCTCTACGTTGCGGCATCGATCGGCTGCGCGCTGGCGCCGGATGTCGTCACACTGACAGTACTGCGCTTCGTGCAAGCGGCAAGTGGCTGCGCGGGCGTTGTGATCGCGCGCGCGGTGGTGCGTGACCGTTTCGATGCGCGCACGTCGGCTCGTGTCTATTCGCTATTGATGTTGGTCATGGGACTAGCGCCAATTCTCGCCCCCTTGGCGGGCGGCTGGATACTGGCCCTGGCCGGCTGGCGGGCGATCTTCGCCGCGTTGGCGCTGTTCGGACTGGGCTGCCTGTTCGCCGTCTGGCGCTTTCTGCCGGAAACCCGTCCTGGGCAAACCATCGCCGGGAGCGGCATCGGCGCGACCTTGCGGATTTACGCCGAGTTGCTCCAGGATCGCGGCTTTCTCGGTTACACCTTCAGCGGCGGCTTCGCGCAAGCAGGAATGTTCGCCTACATCACCGGCTCACCGCACGTCTTCATCGAGCTTTACGGCGTACCCACTCAAGCCTACGGTTGGCTATTCGGGCTAAACGCGTTGGGATTGATCGCCAGCTCGCAAATCAATCGCCGGCTGCTGCTACGCTATGACGCCGATTCGATTCTGCGCCGCGCTAACCGCACCACCGCACTCCTGGGAATAGCGATTGTTGATCATCGCCGCCAGCGGTCGAGACAGTTTGCTGGCTCTGTTGATTCCTCTTTTCGGCTATCTTGCCAGTCTCGGCTTCACCGCGCCAAACGCACTGGCTAACGCGCTGGCACACCAAGGCGAGCGAGCGGGTAGCGCCTCGGCTTTGATCGGCACGCTACAATTCGCCTTGGCGACCCTATCGAGCACCCTGGTCGGGCTGTCTGACGCGGATTCAGCCTTGCCCTTGACAGCGATCATCGCTGGCTGTGGACTACTGGCCTATGTCGCGCACCGAATCTTGGTCGGCGATAGCGCGGACCGATCACCCTCCCATCGTTAACCGAAAATGCCATGAATCACTGGAACGGATATTGGGTCATTCCGCTCGCATTGTTCACCGCACCGACATTGGCCGCGAACAAATGTATCGAAGCTAGCGGCCGGATTTTTTATCAGGCCGCGCCATGTCCGGCGAACACCCATGGCGGCGATATGAGCTTGAATGTCAATCGGCCGTTCACCGGACAAGCCCAACCCCCCGCCACCATCAACTCATCGCCGATCACGACAGACACTGCAACGGCAACCCCCGATCACAGCACTCAAGAGGACGGCGAGCGATCTCCGCCGAAAAACACAGAACCGTAGCAAGCGCAGTCCCTCACTCCGAGATAACCGCCAGCGGTTCTCGAAATACCTCAGGAAGAACCTCGACGATCCCAAAGCGATTGGGTCGGTACAGCGCGATTAACATCTAACGGCACCTAATTTGGGGAAACAGACAGCAAGGTAGAAATTTTCCCGACCAAACGTTGCAACATATCCAGGCTTTCGCGGATGCGCACATGATCTTGCCAGACTTGCGGGTCATCAGCTAACACGTTGCTTCCGGGCGGGACCGCAATCTTAACGTTCAGCATATCCAGGGCAGGTTGCGCAAGACCCACCAATTCCTGTAGTTCGTTTTGAGTACGCGACCAATGACGCATAGTCTCCGTGGCTTCGGTGATATCGTGGAAAACTGAACATACTTGCGTCGGCACCATCGCCTCCACTTCAAACAATGGAAAGGCACTGAGTCGCAACCAGCGCGTTTGGCCCGACTCAGGATGGCATAACCCCAAAACGACCGTCTTGACCGACAAGCCGGTGTGCAATGCCACATAGGCCGGCTGCTGGTCGACCGGCCACTCCGTGCCATCCTCCCGAATCGCTGGCCACGATAGCGCCGTGCCATTGTGCCCGGTCGTCGAGTCGTTCATGAGCGCCAAAAAGCGTTCAGCGGCCGGATTAGCGAACGTAATATCGCCCTCGGCATTTTGATAGAGCACCCCCTCCATCAAAATATCGACCAGTTGGCGATAGCGCACCTCGCTGACCTGCGTCCGCTCTGCCTCCCGTTTGCTGACGGAAAGATCCAAGGCCGCGAAAGTCACGCCATCATCGGGATTCGCTGGATGCAGAGACGAGGCACTGAGCAGAACGGGAAACACGGTACCATCCCTGCGCTGCCAACGGGTCTCCATCGTACCGATGCCATGGTCGCGGATCTGCTTGTACATATCCTTGCCCACTGCCTCGAACTCCTCGGCCGTGGGATAGAGTAAGCGGGCACTCTGGCCGATCAATTCCTCTCGGGAATACCCTAACGCCCGACAGAACTGTTCGTTGACTTCCAAGAGCATCCGGTTGGCGACTTGGCTGACTCCGACGGGTGCGGCGCGATACAGGCTGGCAATCAGCGTGTCACGATCGGACAGCATGGTCCGAACCGCCTTGAACGGTCCGATATCCAGGAAAGTTAGCACCACACCCGAGACCGTATTCATCGCGATGTGGTAGGGCAAGATGCGCATTTGAAACCACTCACCACTACGCGTGCAGACCTCTCTTTCTCTCTTCACGCCCTGATGCACCACATCCTGTATGAGCGCCAACAAATCCATATCCGCTAAATCGTGCATCAAGTGATTGATCGGGCGACCGATATCGTTATCCAATACCCTGAAGATACGCCGGATCTCTGGAGTAAAGCGGCGGACGGTCAGATTTTCATCCAAGATCAGCGTGGCGATCTGAATGCTGGCCATCAAATTATCCAGATCGTTGTTAAGCTCGGTCAACTCCATGATCTTGCGCTGATGTTCGGCATTGACCGTATGCAGTTCTTCGTTAACCGATTGCAACTCCTCGTTGGTGCTTTGCAATTCCTCGTTGCTGGCGAGCAATTCCTCGTTAGTCGCTTGCAATTCCTCGTTGGATGTTTCTAACTCTTCGATGGTCGCTTGCAGATTTTCCCGTGAAAATTGCAGTTCCTGCTCTAGATCGTGAATACGCTGTTCCGCTTCCAGATTCACATCATAGACGGGAGTCCCGCCAATGACTGATTCCTCCCGTGGCGCGGTTTCCTCGATAAAGGCCGCCACTAGTGGTTCCTGACCCTTTTTGCCCGGCAAAAGTCGAAGCCGAATCTGCACGGTCTTCACCTCGTCGCGCAGGCGAATACGAATATTGGTGTATTTCAGTTCCTCGCCGGTCTTAAACACTTTCTGCAAGCCAGTCGCCAAGGGAATAGCCAGTTCTTTCACCACGTTCTTGGTGATATCGTTCGTCTGGCGACCAGAAGGGCGTTGAAAATAACTGGTGGGATTACCCAGGATGTGCAGTGCTTCCATCTGCTCGTTAATCACCACAGCCAAGGGAACGTAATCGCCAGCCAGGATTTGCAGAAAACGATCGAGCATTCGTTCCTCTTCCTGGTTGCGCCAACCCCCGATGGAAGGGCGCGTGCGATTTTGCCAAGGCAAGACCTCAGGAACGCCAGCAAACTCGGAATAGTTACCCACCATCGACCGCCGTTTACCTTTGGCTGCGTAGATGCGGAATTTCTGATTGAGCGGATCGAAGCAATCGGAGAGCTCGCCCGTTGTCTCACTGCTGCCCAGCAGGAGAACGCCTTGGGCATTGAGCGAGAAATTAATCAGATCCAGCGCCTTGCGTTGTAGTACTGGCTGTAGATAGATCAATAGATTACGGCAACTCACCAGTTCGATATTGGTAAATGGCGGATCCTTGATCAGGTTATGCTGGGCAAACACCACCATTTCCCGGATAGAACGGTCAATGCGATAGTGGTCTTCCTTGCGGTGAAAGTATTTGGCCAATAATCCCGGCGGCAAATCGACGGCGATGCTCTCGGGATAAATACCGCTGCTGGCGCGCGTGATTGCATTGCGATCAATGTCGGTGGCAAAAATCTTGATATCGATCTGCTTGCCCATTTGTTCCAAAATCTCGCAGCTCAAGATGGCAAGCGAATACGCTTCCTCGCCGGTCGAGCAGCCTGCGACCCAGAAACGCGCCTCTTGGCCAGTCAGCCTGGCGAACAATTGGGGTAAATGATGCTCTTCGAGGTCATCGAAGACCTCCCGGTCGCGAAAGAAACTGGTGACGCCAATCAGCAGTTCGCGATAGAGCGTCAGCACCTCGCTGGAGTTGCTTTCCATCAATCGGACATAGTCACGCAGGTCATTGACCTGATTGACTGTCATCCGTCGCTCAATGCGCCGGACCACCGTGCTGGGTTTATAGAACGCAAAATCCACCCGGGTCCGTTCGCGCAGCAGGGCAAAAATGCGTGCCATGCCGTCTTCATCTGACAACAACACCGGCGGACGGTCGGTCTTGAGCGCATAGGGGTGGCGGATAAACGAGAGCAGCTTGGCCGGCATCTCCTCGGGCGGCAGAATAAAATCGGCCAAACCGGTCGAAATCGCCGAGCGCGGCATCCCGTCGAACTTGGCTGACTCCTCGCTCTGCACCATGATCATACCGCCCGCTTCCTTGATGGCGCGTACCCCGCGCACCCCATCGCTGCCCGTGCCCGACAGGATGATACCGATAGCCTTCTCGGCCTGGTCATCGGCCAATGAGTGCAGGAATACGTCTATCGGTAGGTTCAGACCGCGCGAATGATCGGACTCGCTTAACAACAATTTGCCATGGAAAATGGAGAGGTTTTTCTTGGGCGGGATGAGATAGACTGAATTTTCCTCAACCAGCATCCCCTCTTCAGCCCGCCGCACGGCCATTGCCGTGCGCTTGGACAGCAGTTCCACCATCATGCTCTTGTAGTTGGGGGAAAGATGCTGAATGACGATGAAAGCCATATGGCTGTCGGTAGCCATATGCGTGAAAAACGATTCCAGGGCTTCCAAACCACCGGCGGAAGCGCCGATACCAACATAGAAGATAGGGGGATTAATTCCCTCCCGCGATACCGACTCCTCAGCTTGCTGCGCACCCTCGTCTTTAGAAACCCCGCCGTTGACTGCGAGGTCGTTCATTTCATCCTTGGGGTTTGGCTGAAAACCAATATCCCGTTCTTGCATTATTGAACACTCCCAAAGACATTGTACACGATGTGATACTGCGGTTCGGAACGGCGCGGGCACCTCGCCAACTCCGTTTTCATCACTATCCGTTGCTCTGGCTGAAGAAGGGCGCACGCCAGAGACGTTCCACCTGAAGGCGAAGGTTTATTGCCACCGGCTGAACATCGACGAGTACGGCACAGACTTCAGCCGACGTTAAGACCATCATTTCGATGGAAATATCACCGGCGCTCTTGCCCATTCGTTTGTCGCGAACGAGGCAGCAGCACACATTCTAGGCTAAGGCGTGCCGTCAAGCTTGTCGAAGAAAATAAAAAGCCTGCTGGCTATCACACCGGGTCAAGCCTGTGACCTGAGGGGGGATGGATGCCAGTTGCCGGTTCAGTAGTAGTCCTAACCACCCCAAGGCGTTCCACATCGCCTACTCAAGGCTCTTCGGGAAAGGTGGGGAGATCGCTAGCTGGCAGGTACCAGGACGCTCTGGAGTTCCAGAAAATGTTCCGGCTCGGCATGACGCCGGGGTCGTCGTCCAGCGAACCGGCCGGCACCAGAAAGAGCTTTCCGTTTCGAGTACGCCACGGCAGCGATGACCCGCACACGCCACAAAAACCGGTACAGAAGTACTCGGCGGTGGGCAGTTCATAGCGTCGCACGTCGGCCTCGCCTCGAGTCCAGGCGAACTGATCGGTCTTCACGAGAAGGCTGGCCGAGTGGGCGGAACCGGAGCTTTTGCGACATCGACTGCAATGACAGTACTGAAAAAACACGAATGGCGCCCGGATCTCAAAACCCACGGCGCCGCACAAACAAGAACCTCGAATGCTCGATTCGCTCATCGGCTTCTCCACAATAGCACGGAAACCCGTCCCGGATAGTGGTTAGGACGCCCCCTCTCCCGTCAACGGAAGAGGGAGTTTCATTTCGCCGGGTGTTTTTTATTCCGCCTAGTCGTTAACCGGGCGCACGACAACCCACAACCTTAAACTCGACCCGCCGATCCAATGCGTCCCGCGCATCGTCGGTTCCAGTACCGATCAGATTCTCCTTTGATCCCACGCCGTTGGCGATGGTCCGGGTTTTCAACGCTGGCACATCGCGATCCAGCTTTTGTTTGATTCGCTCCGCTCGCAACAAAGACAACCGCTCGTTGATCGGCTCGGGACCGGTACGGCTGGTGTGTCCCACGATCTCCAAGCATCCTTGGTGCTGCGAAGTCCGCTCGGCGATTTGCTCCAACCAAATCGGATACGGCCCCGTCACTCGCCGGTCCGCCCAAAAATCCGTTGAACCCGGCTTAAACAAAAACTTCACGGCGAGCCGCTTGTTGACCAAACCGTAATCCACGACCTTGCCGAACGCTTGGGTGGCCTCGTCGCGGTGGCCCAGTTTCCAATTGGACAGATAAAGCCCGTTATAAACGCGTAATTGCTCGCCACCGGGAGAATGTAGCGCACTTTGATACAAATCCAGCGCTTCCCGGTATTGTCGGTTGTTGTAAGCATCGATCGCCTCGCTCACCAGCGCTGCCGTCAGAATGCGATCCACGTAAGCTGGATTGATCGGATCGCCCGCCTTGGTGCCTTGGCAGGTCTTGATGTAACCCTCCGTGGCCTGGTCCGGTGCCCAAGTGGGGCTGTCCTTGAAATACTGGGTAGGGGTAGTGTTAACCCCCTCGGGCTTAGCGCGCGCGACACCCTTGGAAATGATCTTGCCCGATTTAAGATCGGCCAAGGCCAAACAGACGCGATACGCTTCACGCACGCCCTCGGTTTTGCCTTCCTTGTTGACACTGGTGAAGGTTCCGACGAGGACGATAGGCGATTTGGCAACCGTCGAGGTCGAAAATGGTTCGACCTCGAATCGCGGATATTTACTTTTAACCAGTTCGACCAGGCGTACTTCCATGGATCGCGTGGCCACCGATTGCGCGCCCGATACGCCGTCGATCAACGGATCGATCACCAGGATGTGTTTTGCCGATCCATCCGCCCCAGCGGCGGACAATTGAGCGCGACCGAACAAATCGTTCGCCGCTTTCAGTACCGCCTCGTCAAAGGGAATCGGCTGAACCGGTGGCGCGGGTGGCGGCGTCGGTTGCGTATCGGCAGATGGCGCGGCGCATCCCCATAGGAACGCCGCGAGCGTCAGGACGCACGAGCGCCACATCAATCGGGGATTATTTCGGCATCGGATCATGGTCTGCACTCCTCCTGTTCAGTGACTGATAACGGTTCTCCAAGCTGGGCCTTAAGCAACGCTTCCGTGCAATTGGACTTCGATTTTCTCTGATGAGACGGAGCGGTAAATTCCGGCCCCAGCTTATTGGATTGCTTCGGCGCCAGTATGACCTCGGGTTTCAAAGCTGTGGTCGCGGGCGACTTGGTGCGGGTATCGAGACGATCGGGCGTTGGCTTCAGAAAAGCCTTCTGACTTGCCTGGCGTTTCGCCTCTTCGGCGGTTCGGCGTTTCGCCTCTTCGGCGGCTTGCCGTCGGGCTTCGCTCTCCGTCTGTTGCCGCGCCTCCAGGGCGGCCTGCTCACGTTTGGTTCGCAAGGTTCGGTCCAGATTGGCCAATCGCGGATGGTCCGGTCTAATTTGACCGAGTTGCGCCAAATAATCCTCGGCGAGTTGAAAATCCGCCTTGCCGATGGCTGCCGCAGTCAGGTCCGCGTATCGGTCAGCGATTTGTTTCAATTTGGCGCGCGCTCGGCCATCCTCGGACGACAGAGCCACGATTGGCTTGTAGCACGCTAATATTTCGCCACCCTGCTTGCCGGCCAAGCGATCCATCGGGAAGCGGTCAGCGCAGTCCCGCAGCAGCTCGGACACACGATTCCGGGTTTCGAGGGCCGCCTTCACCTGATCTTGCAGCCGTAACAGGTCAGGCTGTTCCGAAACCAGACCGAGCCCTTGCTCGATCCGTTTCCGGCTTTCATCCAACTCGCCGCGCTGGAACAGTTCGCGTGCTTCAGCCAGCAATTGGGGAGCACGTTGCCGTTCGTTCAGCCGCGCTTGAATCACAGCCTGCAGGGTCAACAATTCGGGATGAGCAGGAACCTGTTGCAAACCCTGCTCGATCAATTTCAAGCCACCGTCGAGATCGCCCGCCTGCCAGCGAGCATGCGCTTCCGACAACAATCGGTCAGCTTGCCGTTGCCGATCTTGAGTACGGGCCTGCAAAGTATCGCGCAACGCCAGCAATTCTTGCTGATCGGGCACGAGCCTCAACCCTTCCTCGACCCGTTGTCGGCTTCGTTCGAAGGCGCCATCGCGCTCATCCTGTCGGGCCTGTTCCAGCAAGCGGGAAGCCTCTTGATCATTTTCGACCTTTTGGCGCAAGGCCAGAAGCCGGTCATCGTTTGGCGAAGCCTGGAGCCCTAGCTTGATCAATTCCAGGCTTTGCCCAAGCTCCCGATTTTGAAAGTGCTGGATGGCAAGTTGCTCATAATTGCTTGCAATGATGGAACGATCCGCCACTGCGGGCGGCAATTCGACCGTACTAGCACCAGTCTCGGGCGGCGCGGTGCGGCGGGAAACCGTGAGGTAGACAGCGCTGCCGGTGGCGACTGCCAGCAAGGATAACCCGCCAGCCAACAAGCCTTTTTTCAAAAACGTGGAGGTATTGAGAGCTTGAACGATCCGCGTCGTCTGGATGAAGGTATAAAACGAAGGCCTAGTCCCCGTCTGATCAAGCGCCTGGATCAATTGATCGGCATTCTCGAAGCGATCGGAGGGCTTCTTGGCCAAGAGTTTGTGCAGGACCGGTTGAAGCTGACCGAAGCCGGCTGGCAATCGCGGAACGGGCTGCGTGCAATGCATCATCGCGATGCTGGTGATGTCGTCCGACCGAAACGGCGGCTGTTTGGCAAGCATTTCGTAGAACACGATGCCCAAACTGTACAGATCGGTGCGATTGTCCAGTTTTTTGCCGGTAATTTGTTCCGGACTCATATAAACGGGACTACCGATGGCCAGCCCAGGGGCGGTCAACTGAGTGTCATCGGTATCCACCAGTTTGGCGATGCCGAAATCGCTCAGTACCGGAGTACCATCCTGGCGGAACAAGACGTTTTGCGGCTTGATATCGCGATGGATCACGCCTCGGCCGTGGGCATAGGCGAGAGCGCCCGAAATCAATTTCATGATGTCGACCGCTCGTTCCAAGCTCAAACCCTGTTCGATTTGCTGCGCCAGAGTGCCGCCGGACAAGAATTCCATGGAAAAATAGTTGTAGAGACCATGCGAGCCGAAATCGTAAACGGTGATAATCCGAGGATGTTGCAATTGCGCGATGATGCGCCCCTCCTTGAGAAAGCGCTCAGGGAAGTTCTCCTCATCGACCCGCGTCGAATGCATCACTTTTAAGGCCACCTGACGATCGAGTGATTCCTGAATCGCCAAATAAACCGTCGCCATCCCGCCTTGGCCAATTTTGTTCAAAATGGTATAGCCCGGAATTTCCATGATGTTCTCAGCCGCTCATCGGCAACGCCCATCGATATTAGACATTATTGATCATATCGTTATCACACTGACCAAACGTGCTTGTTTTATTGAGTATCGGTTTAATTTAAAAGCGTACTGTACAAAAATAAGTACACTCGATTATCGGCCAAATCACTTACGGCCTACTTCGATACATCCTCATCAGCATCCAAATCCACGAGATGATCTGCAAAATCAATACCAATCCAAACGCAATTCGATATCCAAATGCCTGATAACCTCCCCCTGTCGCCGGCCAATGATTGATAATCGCGCCCATGCCCCATTGCGTGGCAAATGCCAAACCAAACACCAGCAGATTTAAGGCCGTGTTGACTCGGCCAGCCAGATCCGGCGGAAAAGCTTGCGATAAAATCGCGTAATTCAACATTCCACTGGTACCAAAAAACCCGAACAACACCCATAGCAACAACAGCGATCCTGCCTCGAACAGCAGCGCCACCTGCGCCAGTATGAACAGCGCCATGCCACCTGCCGCGACCACGACCGGCGGTATGCCGCAGCGAGACAGGCGGTATGCCATTTGCCCCATGCCGAGAAAGCCGCACACCATCGCCGCTGCCATCCAGAATAAATAATCCGCGGCCGTCGTCCGGCTCAAACCCGCGACATCACGCAACCAAGGCCCTGCCCATAAACCCTGAATCGCCAGGAATGATGCTTGACACAACACGCCGCTCGGGGCGATCCACCAAAAAACCCGGTCACGGAAAATCCCCACGACACCCCGCGCTTGCGAACGCCAGTCGCCCGCTGCCGCGCTGCCGCCACGCTCGGGTACGACCAGCAACAGGGCAAGCGCTACTACCACGCTAAGCCCCCCCAATCCGGCAAACAGTCCTCGCCAATCCGTCAACTTGAGCGCGGCCTCGACCGGAGCGGTCGCTGCCAGCGCGCCCAGTCCACCGGCCGCCAGTACCCAGCCGTTCGCCACCGGTAGCCGTTCGGCCGGTAGCCACAGCACAAAAGCCTTGAAACTGGCCATCAGGCAAGCCGATACTCCCAGCCCGATCAACCCCCGGCCGACGATTAATTCCAAGGGACTGTGGCTCACCGCGAACAATCCGGCACCCGCCGCCGCGAATAATAACAAGGTCGCCTCCACGCGGCGCGGGCCGAATCGGTCGAGCAGCACGCCCAAGGGCAATTGGAAAGCAGCGAAGGTCAGGAAATAAACGCTGGTCAGCAAACCCAGGTCGGTGGCATCCAAACGTAATTCGGTCGCCAGGTAGGGCGACAGGGCTGCATTGATGGCGCGGTACAGGTAGGATAGAAAATAACCGGCGGCAAACGGCAGAAAAATCCGCCACGCGACCGCCGTTGAAGACAGCGCCATCGCGCCCGTCATCAAGAATCGGTGACCACGCGACGCGTCAGGCGATAGGCTTTTTCCAGTAACCAGGTCAGACCGCGCTCTCGCCACCGTGATTCTTCCGATAAGGCGTCGCGTGTATAGAGCAACTCGATCTCGTACGTCGGCCCATACAACGCCTGCACTTCCGCCTCGCCGACCGCGAACGGCGGTCCCCCCAATAGGGTTTGGTCATATTCCAGCGTCACCAACAACGTCCCGGCTCTGGCCGGCAAGATCGTTTCCAGCTTGCGCACATAGCGCTCCCGCATCACCGGTGGCAAAGCAATCAACGAGGCGCGGTCGTAAACACCAGTGACATCGGCGAGATGAAGTGGCTCCAAGGCAAAAAAATCGCCCAACAGGATGCGAATCTCATCTTGCTCCCACACCTCGAAGGAGCCTTCCTGCCAGCGGCGCGGTTGCAAGCCGTTCTCTTGAAAGAAGGCTTCGACTGCGACCGGGCTGATCTCCACGCCAGTGATGGGGTAGCCCTCGCCCGCCAGCCACAACAGATCCCGGCTTTTGCCGCACAGCGGAACGAACACTCTCTGGCCGGGGCGCAGCTCCAACTGATTCCAGAATCGCTGGAGATGAAGATTGATTTCCTGCTGGTGAAAGCCGATCTCGGCCCGCTCCCAGCGTTCGTGCCAGAACTTCGGTTCCATGTCATTACCTTTCAGGTTCGATCAAAAATGCGATCCGGTAGATGCCAGCCCCACCACCGCCAGTCGGTACCGGCGGCCGCTAAGGCTCCGCGCCAAGCAGCGCCTAGCGGCAAATCCAGCACGCTCCATTCTTGCTGCTCGGCGTCGCGCAGGCATACCCGACCGTGAGGTTGCAAACCGTCCACAAAACAAACCTCCCAGTTTTGTAAACCGCTGGCCAGGCCACTACCCAAAGCCTTGGCAATGGCTTCCTTACGCGTCCAGCAGGAGAAAAATGCTTCCCGTTCTTGTGCGGGCGGCCGCGCCCGAAACAGGGCCCGCTCGCGCGGCGTGCAAACGCGGTCGAGAATGGCGGCGAAATGCGTGGTTCGGTCAAGGCACTCCAAATCGACACCCACCTCTCGGTGAGCGATGGCATACAGCGCACCATCGCCGCTATGGGACAGATTAAAATGCAACCCTGCTCCCGCATCCGCGCCGGCTAATACGGGCTTACCGTGCGACTCCTGAGCGAAACGCAAGCCAGTTGCCGATCGGCCCAGATAAGCGCCCAGCAATTCGCGCAATAAACCTCGTCCAGCGACGAAGCGATCACGATGTTCGGGAAAACGAAACCGCTCCGCCCGCTCCCGTTCATCCGCCGACAGCGTCGCCGCCAGTTCTGCCAGGGGTTTCGGGGGTCGACCCAAATCGGCCAGCCACACATGAATCTCACCGACGGTCAACGCCGGCTCCCAATCCTCTGCGGGGGCGGGCCAGGTTGGCACAATCGTCCTATCGCTCATCGTGGCCGCGCGGTTACAGTGCGCATCAGTTCAGCCATCGACCACAAGGGCAACAGGCCATGGGCCACACCATCGAAATCAAAGTACGGGGATACCATCTCGATCTGTACCGCCACGTCAACAACGCCCGGTATCTGGAATTTCTGGAGGAGGCTCGCTGGAGTTTTCTGGAAAGCAAAGGCGATCTGGATTACCTGCCAAAACACGGTTATACCTTCGCCCTGGTCAATATCAACATCAACTATCGCCGCGCCGCATACATGGGTGAGGTGCTGGAAATCCTGACTGCGGTTAAATCCATTGGCAACCGAAGTTGCACCATGTACCAACGCATCACCCTCAAAGGCAGCGCCACGGTCGTCGCCGACGCTGATGTCACCTTCGTCATCGTCGATACCCGCACCGAAAAGGCCACTCCGTTGGAAGGTCCGTTGCGGGCAGCGCTGGAACAAATGGCGAGCTAGCCGCCCCTACTCCCCAAAATCCTCACCGCGCCTCCCAACGCCAAGCGTGCCTGATGATGGTTGCCAAATCCGCATAGCAGGGTTTCCAATCCAGCTCGGCCCGCGCCCGCCGGGAATCGGCCACCAATCGCGCTGGATCACCCGGCCGACGCTCTCCGTATACTACCGGGAAATCGCGGCCCGTCACGGTGCGGGCCGTGTCGATCACTTCCCGCACCGAGAAACCGTTGCCGTTGCCCAAATTGTAGGCGGCCGGTTCACCGCCATCGCACAACTTTTGCAATGCCAGCCAATGAGCCGCGCAGAGATCCGTCACATGAACGTAATCACGGATACAGGTGCCATCTGGCGTATCGTAATCGGTGCCAAACACGGTGACGTGCGGCCTGCGGCCGGAAGCGGCTTGCAACACCAACGGGATCAGATGGGTCTCCGGCTCGTGGCGTTCGCCCAATTGACCTTCAGGATCGGCGCCCGCTGCATTGAAATAGCGCAGGCAGATCGCGTTTAAGCCATAAGCTTTATGGTAATCCTCCAACATCTGCTCGACCATCCACTTGCCGCGACCGTAAGGATTGATAGGGTTTTTCGGATGGTCCTCATCGATTGGAACGCGAACCGGCTCACCGAAAATCGCGGCGGTCGATGAGAAAATAAAATGATTAACCCGATAGGACACCATCGCATCCAGTAGATGCTGGGCCTTGAAAACGTTGTTGCGGTAGTACTTGGCCGGCTCCCGCACCGATTCGCCGACCTGGATATGCGAAGCGAAGTGCATCACGCCATCGAACCGGTTGGTCTGGAACAGTTCCTCCAGCACATCCAACTCGCCCAAATCACCCAACACGAATCGCCCGTCCAGAACCGCGTCTCGATAGCCGGCGGACAAATTGTCCATCACCGTCACGTTGCAGCCGCGCTGGCACAGCAATTTGACCATGTGGGAGCCAATGTAACCCGCTCCACCCACCACGAGCACATGCATAAGGACGCTCCTTTGAGGTTTGCGATGTATTCGCGCCGAACCCTAGTTATCGATCACCGTCCGGGCGGAGCATTCTCGACTCGGCAGGGATGCGCAAGAGCAAGAATGGAATATTCCGACCGGTCGCGCTGCTCTGGATGCTCGATCCTACATCGGCTGAAAACGACTGACGGTCGGCTTCACGTTCATCACCCAAGGTCGGCCCATTGACCTAAAGGCGTACCGATCTATTGTCCACCTTGTTCGTTGTACATTCGTAAAAACCGTTCCATCAACTGTTCGATTTCGGCTTCCAGTGCACTTCGTTCCTGTTCCGCCCGACGACCCTGCTCCGCCATTTTCTCCTCAAGATGCCGCCGCAATTGATGGGCTTGCTCCAACTGCTGCAACAAGCCCTCCTTTTCCCGTTCCCAGCTTTCAGGTTGGAGAAACGGATGCTGTTCCCCCGCTTCCCAAGATGATGGCCGCGATTCGGCTTTCCATCGTTCTAGTTGATTTTGCAAGGATTTGCGTTCTTCTTCCCAGATGGCGCGTTGCCGGGTCAATTCCTCGGTCGCTTCCGCCTTCAACTGCTCCATCAGCTGGGCGCTATCTGGCGACAAATTTTGATTGGCACGCGCCTTAGTAAGCGTCAAACCATCTTCCAAGGTATTAATTTGAACCTGCATTTCCAGACGCTCACCTTCCCATGCCTCTTGTTGTTGTTCCAACCGCATGCTCAAGGTCGTTTTATCCCGCCGCAAGGATTGCAATTGATCCTCCATTTGCGCGCTTTGCAACAATAGGCTCTGGATTTGCCGATCCCATTCGACCCGTTCCTGGGCCAAGTGTTTTTGTGAGGCCGTTTTCTCCTGCTCCGTATGCGCGACTGACTCGCGCAACTGCGCGACTTCTTGAAGATACTGTTTCTGATCCTGCTCCGATCGGTTTTTCCACTCCAGGCATTGCTGCTCTAGCTTGGAGCAGCGTTCGCTTGCCTGAACCAACTCACCCTCGTACCGTTTTTGCTGTGTGAGCATCGTTTGGCGGGCTTGATAGATCGCCGATTGCTGGTGAATAACAGCGCTTTGCAGATCGTTACTTTTCGCACGCTCCTCAGCCAAATCCGTCTGAGTCCGCGCCAATACATGCCGCAGTGACCGGTAGGGTAGAAAAAAAACAATGGCTACCCCCCCCACCAGTCCGGCAATACTCCCAATGACCAGCCACATAGTATCCATCATCATCTCATCCGTTTATCGGGCTTCTACCCCGTATAGTTCCCTTCCGAGAGCACCCTTTCACCGCAATACATAAGTCAATACCGCCGCAGCGATCCCGATTACGGCCGCCCATCCGGCCGCTAGATCAATGCGTCGCTGGATATCTTTTCTGGCGACGATCCACAGTTGCCGAAACGCTTGTTCGGTGGCGATCTGGTTGGCTGCGTTGGTGTTAGACGCGGTTTCGGCTATTACCTGTAGCGCCGTTTCCTGCGCAGTCTGAAGCGCGGCTTCACGGGCTATCTCTCCCGCATGCTGGGTTGCCTCGGCAAGCCTCGAATTCAGCTGACGTCCAAGCCGATCGGATAACTCATCGAGCTGATGCTGACAAACCTGGCTAGCCACCTCCTTGGCCTGCCTCTCGATCTCCGCTTGACCCTCTTGTTGAAACAATTTAAGCCGTTCTTCCAGCAACGGGGGCAGTTGAGCCCGAACCGTGGCCTCGACTGCCGCATGGCTGTCGTCCAAACTCAACGAAGGCGGCTGCCATTGGGCAGATCGAGCTTCGAAGATCTGCGCGGCGACCCGGCCACAGATTTCTTCCTGGCCAGATTCCATCTCGCGTCGCAGCTTGGCGATGACATCGTTGAGCAACGGCAACACCTGGGATTCAATTGCATCGTAGACCACCAATTCCGCCTTTTCGAGGGCAATCTTTCCGATCTCCTCGGACGACACCCCTTCGGCGGCCGGAGCCTGAAGAGGCGCTGGATGCGAAGGGGAGCCCGCGATCCGCGCGGCAACTGTATCGAACACAGCATTCATCTTTTCCAGGGCAGCGCCCAGCGCGCCCGGTGTCGCGGGCTTGACCAAAACGCCGAGGGCACCGGCCTGCTGCGCTTCCCCCTGATACGAGGGTTCATCCTTGGACGAATACATCGTGATAGGAATCATCGCAGTCATCGGCTCACTCTTGAGCTGCCTGACGGCGGTCAACCCATCCAAGCCCGGCATGGTGTGATCCATAAAAATGGCGTCCGGCCGCTGGGTACGCAGATAATCCAAGGCTTCCTCGGCGGAATCCACTGTATCGACCGTCAACCCAAACCCCTGCAACATCTTGCGCAGCATCAGACGCGCGGACTTGGAATCATCTACAACAAGAACGTGTCGGACTGGCATGAACCCTCCTGGTTTTCTTTTCAGATTAACAGGTTTTCGGCGAGGACAAAATAACGTCCCAGCTGTCATTCCAGAGGGAAAACGCGCTCGCAACGCCCTCGCTACCCAAGCCGGGACTGCGCCCCCCAGAACGCCTTCCCGGCGCGAACGCATAGCGACGATCCCCCCGAGGAGCCGCTTCATCACCACAAAAATCGTCGGCCTCGCTCCCTATCCTGCGCCGGCTTGCTTCTGAGGTTGCATCCAGCCAACAGAATCGCGTAAATGTCAGGAGCAATGCAGGCAAGAACGAAATCCAGCCGATAAAGGTCTTAATAAGTTTAGCGTTTATCTTCCGCTTAAACATCCAGACCGGCCTCGCGAAATCGCGTAACCCCGCATTCGCCGGGAATCACACTGCATCGGGAGAATCCTTGCCATGTCGGTCACCTCTCCAACCAAGCCGCTCCGCTTCGCCATCACCGGCATGAGTTGCGCCGGTTGCGTCGCCGCAGTGGAAACGGCGCTGCGCGACGTACCAGGCGTGGTCGGCGCCAGCGTCAATTTTGCCGAACGTACCGCCCAAGTGACCGGCACCCCACCCGCCACGACGCTGATCGCGGCCGTTCGCGATGCGGGCTACGACGCGACCGAACTGCAAGACGCCGCCGCCGAAACCGAACGCGACCGGGCGGAGCGTGCCCGCTACCAGCGGCTGGTCCGCAACACCGTTGTCGCCGGCGTGCTGGCTGCTCCCCTGATGCTGGCGGAAATGATGGGTTGGCTACCGGCGCTGGCAACGTCGGCCGGTCAAGCCTTCTGGATCGCAACCGGCCTGCTGACCCTGGGAATCCTGTTCTACGCTGGTGGCCACTTTTTTATCGGCGCCTGGCGCCAATTCCGCCACCACAACGCCAATATGGATACCTTGATCGCACTGGGCACCGGCTCGGCCTGGTTTTATTCCATGTTGGTGACGCTGTTTCCAACCGATGTGCCAAGCTTGGCGCGACACGCCTATTTCGAAGCGGCGGTCACCATTATCGCCTTGATCAATCTCGGCTCCGCGCTCGAAAGCCGGGCACGCGGCAAGGCCTCGGCCGCCATTCAGCGCCTACTCGGCTTGCGGCCGAAAACCGCCCGCTTGGTCGACGATGGTGGAGAGCGGGATGTACCCATCGAGACACTCGACCTCGGCGCCCTGATCCGGGTACGTCCTGGCGAGAAAATCCCGGTGGACGGCTTACTCATCGGCGGCCAGTCCACCGTGGACGAATCCATGCTCACCGGCGAACCTCTGCCAGTGGTCAAGCGCGAGGGTGATCCGGTGACCGGCGGTACCGTGAACCAATCCGGCACCTTCGTGTTCCAAGCGACCCGGGTTGGAGAGGACACGGTACTGGCCCAGATCATCGCTAGCGTCCGGCAAGCGCAGAACAGCAAACCGCCGCTCGGCCGGTTGGCGGATCGGGTCGCTGCGGTGTTCGTGCCGTCGGTGCTGATCGTTGCGGTACTGACCGCTCTGGCCTGGTTCAATTTTGGCCCGGAGCCCCGTGCCGGCTTCGTGCTCGTCACCACCTTGACTGTACTGATCATCGCCTGCCCTTGCGCGCTCGGACTGGCCACGCCAATCTCGATCATGGTCGGTGTCGGCAAGGCTGCCGAACATGGCATTCTGATTCGCGATGGGGAAGCCTTGCAACGGGCCGGACAGCTCACCACAGTGGTCCTCGACAAAACCGGCACCGTGACCATCGGTCGACCGACGGTGAGCACGGTAAAAGCCCTACCGGGTTTCGACGAAACCACTGTCCTTCGCTTGGCCGCGGGTCTAGAGACCGGCTCCGAGCACCCGTTGGCGCAGGCGATCCTGAACGCGGCACGCGAACGTGGCCTGACCGTGCCCGCCCTGGAACGATTCGAAGCCATCCCTGGTCATGGAGCGAGCGGCAGTGTCGAAAGCCGCTCCCTGTTGGTAGGCAATCGTCCGCTGTTGGAAACCGCCGGGATTGACACTGCCCCCCTGGCGACTGAATCGGAACGACTGGCGGCTAACGGACAAACGCCGGTGCTGGTGGCGATCGATGATCGCGCGGCCGGCATCATCGCCGTAGCCGACCCGCTCAAGCCGGACGCCGCCGCAGCGATTCGCCGGTTGCGGGATTCGGGCTTGCGCGTCGCACTGCTGACCGGCGATCACACCGCCACCGCTCGGGCCATCGCCGCCGAAGCCGGCATCGACGCGGTATTCGCCGAGGTCACGCCCACCGTCAAAGGCAAGGTTATCGCCGACTTCCAGGCACGCGGCGAGGTCGTCGGAATGGTCGGCGATGGCATCAACGACGCGCCGGCGCTGGCTCAAGCCGAAGTCGGCTTCGCGATGGGAACCGGCACCGATGTCGCCATCGAAAGTGCTGGCATCACCCTGGTCGGCGGTTCCTTGCACGGCGTCGCGGATGCGATCGCCATTTCCCGTGCCACCGTGGTCAACATTCGTCAAAATTTGTTCGGCGCTTTCCTTTACAATACCTTGGGCATTCCGCTCGCAGCTGGCGCCCTCTATCCCGCGACCGGGCGATTGCTCGACCCAATGCTGGCCGGTGCGGCGATGGCGCTGTCGTCCTTCACCGTCGTCAGCAACGCCAATCGGCTGCGGCGCTTCCGTCCGAAAGGCAACCCGACATGATGACCTTCCTCGTCAACCTGGCCGGACTGGGGCTGATCGCCCTGATCGTCTGGTGGTTCTGGATCGCTCGCCCATGAAACAACCGTCTTTGCCCAAACCGTCCTGGTTGAGCCAGCTGGGCTTGGCTTTGACCTCGACCTTGGTGATCGTGGCAGGGTTCACTATCGCCTCGGTACTATTCGCGGTGTTGCTGATTGCCGGTCTAGCCGCGGGTGGCTGGCTATGGTGGCAATACCGCAAACTGGTGCGTCGGGCTCGCGATACCCGATCTGATTTCCTCGAAGGGGAATATGTGATCGAACCCACTCCCGCCCCATTGGAAGATCGGCGGACCCCACTCGCCTGCCCACCCGAGAACCGGGACGCTCCCGCCACGCGCCGCGCGCCCTGAACACCATGGCACTCCCTGATCAATCGAACGATCCGATCACGCATCGCATTTTCACCGAACAGGTCCGGTTGCTGTACACCCAAGCGCCATTAAGCGCCATCGTCAGTCTGCTGATCGCCCCATTGCTGGCACTCGTGCTCTGGCAAGCCATCCCCCGCCCGGCCCTGCTGGCCTGGCTGATTCTCTTGGAAACCACCATCGCAATCCGGCTGGCGCTGATTTTCTCCTTCCAGCACGATACTGACCGCGACGGTGACATGGAATCCTGGGCCGACCGCTACACATGGGCCTGCGCCGCGAGCGGCGTCTGCTGGGGCGGTTGCATCTTTCTGCTGGCGCTGTCGCCGTCGTTGGTCTATCAGGCTTTTATCGCCTTACTGCTGGGGGGCGTGTTAATGGGGGGAGTCCTCACGATGACACCGGTACTGACCACCTGCGTGTTTTACTCCCTCCCCTTGGCCCTGCCACCGATGTTTTGGCTGTTATTGCAGGATAACCTGATGAGCGCCGCGATGGGCGCGACCGGCATCCTGTACCTGTTGCTGGCGCTAGGAACCGCCCACCGCTATCACCAGACTCTGGTCCACTCGCTGCGGCTGGCGATCGCAAACCTCGGGCTGGCCCAATCGTTCGCTACGGCCAAGGAGCAAGCCGAAAACACGAACCAGCAGTTGGCCGAACAGCAGGCAGCGTTGCGGGACAGCATTGAAGCCATGCGGGAATTCTATCAAGTCATCGCCACGCCTCGCCGTCATGCCAACGAACAGATCCAGGCCATGCTGGCGATGGGCTGCCAACGGTTCGGCATGACCATCGGTCTCTTGGCGCGGATCGAGGGCCAACGTTACGAAGTCGTCCGAGCCATCGCCCCTCATGGCGAAATCACCCAAGGTGATGTCCTCGACTTAGCGGACACTTATTGCGATAACACCGTCCAGGGACAATCGCCTTCGAGCTTTGCGCACGCCGGGGCCAGTCATTGGCGCGATCACCCCTGTTATCTGAAGCTTAAGCTGGAAGCCTATCTGGGCACTCCGATCCAGGTCGAAGGCCAACCTTACGGAACGCTCTGCTTCTGTGATTCCCAGCCAAGACCGACGCCGTTTTCCACCGTGGACCACGAGTTGATCCAGTTGATGGGCCGGTGGGTCAGCACGGTCATTGAGCAGGATCGCATGGCCACAGCGGTGCAACGGCAACATACCCTGTTGGCACATGCCTCTCGCCTAAACATCCTGGGCGAAATGGCCTCCGGGCTGGCACACGAGATCAACCAACCGATCACCGCAATCGCCCTGTATACCGAGACCTGCCTGACCCGATTGCGAAACGATCCACCCAACCTTGCCGAGATCAGAGAATCTCTGGAAAAAATCGCCGCTCAAAGCGCGCGAACCAACACCATCATCCAACACATCCGCCGTTTTGCCCGTCAGAGCAAACCGCAATACCTCACGGTCCGGATCAAGGATCTGCTCGACGATATCAACGACTTTCTGTGCTTGGAAATCGGCCGCTACCATGTACATCTCCAGCGGATCATTCCGCCGGATCTGCCGCCGGTATTGGCCGACCCACTCCAGTTTCAACAAGTGGTTCTCAATCTGATTCACAACGCGGTGGACGCCATGAGCGCCAGCGAAGGTCCACGCGTTATCACCATTCTTGCCCGACAGGATCGAGAAGCGGTCGAAATCGGAATCCAGGACACCGGGCCCGGTGTGGCGTCCAACATATTCAATCAATTACTGCATCCTTTTTTCACAACCAAGCCGGACGGACTCGGCCTGGGGTTGTCGATCAGCCAATCCATCGTCGAGGCTCATGGTGGTCGGTTGTGGGTGACACCGAATCGAGGGCCGGGGGTTACGTTCCATTTCACTTTACCCATCGCCAACCAAACGAATTCCGAGTTGACCGGTGCGGATCTGTCCCTGGAAACGACCGGAGCTGGATGACCCAATGACGACCGGCCCCCCTCACCCCACACCGTCCAATTCTGTTGGATCCGGACCCTTCGCAACCCCGGATTCGGGACCAGCCGATCTAAGCGTTAGTCGTTATTCACAAAGTCCGCGACACGGCTGGCGCCACCCTCTTGCCATCAGCCTGCTTTACCTATTCGTTAGCCTGTTTTGGCTATGGGTTGGCAACCCATGGCTGATTGCCTGGCTGTATCCAAACTCCGCTCCGCCGCCGCCTTTCGCGTCCGTCCCGAGCGCGCTCGCGATCCTCGCCAGCGGCGGCCTGCTCTATTGGCTGCTGCGCGCTCGCGATGATGCCGCGCACCGAGCCGAACGGGCGAAGGACGCACGGCTGATCGAATTCATCGAACAGCTCACCGATATCGCGTTCATCAAGGACCGACAAGGACGTTATATCCTGATGAACTCGGCGGGTGCGTACCTGGCAGGCCGCTCCGTAACCGAGTGCCTGAATCAGGACGATCTGGCCTTGTTCCCCCCCGAAGTCGCCCATAAATCGATGGCAGACGATCATCGGGTTATCGCCAGCGGTGCCTTGTTGAATGGCGAGGATACTTGCACCATCCGGGGCGATACCCGCGTTTTTCTCTCCACCAAATGGCCCGATCGGGACACCACCGGCCGTATCATCGGCGTTGTCGGCATCGCCCGTGATATCACCCAACAAAAGCGGGCCGAGGAGCGACTGCAGCTCACTCGCGCCGAACTGGAAACACGGGTCCAGGAACGCACCGCTCAGCTCTTGGCCGCCAACCAAGATCTGGAGCGCCAGATAGCCGCCCGCATCCAGGTGGACATCGCCTTGCGGGACAGTCAGGAACGGTTTCGCCAACTCACCGAACACATCCGGGAAGTCTTTTGGATTCACGGCATCCAGGAGGAAAGGCTCGTTTATATCAGCCCGGCGTACGAGGAAGTCTGGGGGCGCCCCATCGCGGGCCTGCATGAGCGCCCACTGGAATGGATCGAGGCAGTTCACCCCGATGACCAACCGCGCGTCCAAGCCGGGCATCTCGCGAAGCAAAAGCTGGGCTACTTCGAAGAGGAATATCGGATCGTGCGCCCCGATGGAACGATTCGCTGGATTTGGGATCGCGGTTTTCCGATCCGGGACGAAACTGGCCACGTCTATCGCATCGCCGGCTTGGCTGAGGACATCACCACTCGCAAGCTGGCCGAGGATCAGTTGCGGCGGCAACAAGTGGAACTGGCCCGAATGTCTCGACTCAGCCTGGCGGTCGAGCTCGCCTCTAATCTTGCTCACGAACTCAACCAGCCACTGGCCGCCATCGTCGCTTATACTCAGGCATGTCTGACCTTGCTGCGGCAGGCCAACACCGATCCCCGGGTACTGACTGGAACGCTCGACGAAATCGTGAACCAAGGGCTGCGTGCTGGAGAAATCATCCGTCACCTGCGCGAATTGGTACACAAGCATCCCGCCGCCCAAGCCGCCCTCGACTTGAACGCGCTGATCCGCTCCGTCGTCCATTACGCGCAACTGGAATTGCGCCAAGCCCATATCACGCTGAAATTGGAACTGGCTGAATCCCTGCCGGCAACACTGGCTGACGATCTCCAAATCCAATTAGTGGTGCTCTACCTGATTCGCAACGCCATCGAAGCCATCAGCGAAAAAGAAGGCGGATTGTGCGAATTGACAATACGCACCGCTCCTCTTGATGCTACCAAGGTGCTGGTAACCGTCCGCGATACCGGCCAAGGTTTTAATTCCGACATGGAGGATCGACTGTTCAGGCCCTTTTTTACCACCAAGCCTGGCAATATGGGATTGGGACTGTCGGTTAGCCGTTCGATCATCGAATCTCAGGGTGGACAGCTCTGGGCGACGGCCAATCCGGATGTCGGGGCATCGTTCCATTTTACCTTGCCGATTCACACCAGCCCTTAATCCTAGCCCTGCCCGAATGAGCGACAAACCGACCGTATTTCTGATCGACGATGATCAAGCCGTGCGTGACGCCGTTGCCCTGTTGCTGCAAACCGGCGGCTTGGCCGTGGAAACCTTTGCGAGCGCGACCGATTTTCTTGAAGCTGGCGTCGCCCAACGGCCGGGCTGCCTCGTGCTGGACGTGCGGATGCCGGGACTCAGCGGACTCGACTTGCAGAAGCAGCTACGAACAGGCGGCTATCGAATTCCCATCATCTTCATGACTGGACACGGAGACATACCGATGGCGATTCGAGCCATGAAAGCTGGCGCTTTTGACTTCATCGAAAAACCTTTCCAAGGCCAAGCCTTGCTGGCTCGAATCCAAGAGGCGCTGGCCTTCGACGTCCGGGAACGCCGCCGGCAGGCCTACCGCACCGAGGCGGCGGCGCGCGTGGCTCTCTTGTCGCCGCGCGAGCGGGAAGTGTTGGACCGAGTGGTCGAGGGTCAATACAACAAAGTTATCGCTGCCGAACTCGGTATCAGTCTTTCCACCGTGGAAATCCATCGTAAGCGGGTCATGGAAAAGCTCCAGGCCGAATCGCTTTCGGACCTGATCCGCCTGCTGGCACGGCTGGACGAGGAGCAGTGAACACCGTGTCCATATCGTCGGTACCGCATACCGTGCCAGCGCCAAGACCTTTTTCTTATCCAGGCAATTGATGCATCCTGGCGCCATTCCATCGCTCGACTAGAATTTCCTCCGCATTCGCTTCCGCTACGACCCGTCCTCCATCGTGTCCAGAGCCAAGTCCACGAACGCCGTCGACCTCTTGCAAGTCGTCGACGTATCGACCATATAGATATCGCGGTGACGCTCGCCCGCCCTCCCAATCCAGGCAAAGGCCATGATTCCTGAAACCAGCGTGCTTCTGACCGATCTTTATCAGCTCACCATGCTCCAGACTTATCACACCGAGGGCATGCAGGAAACCGCTGTTTTCGATCTATTCGCCCGCCGGTTGCCACCCGAACGGGGCTTTCTGCTCGCCGCCGGGCTGGAACAGGCATTGGACTATCTAGAAAATCTGCACTTCACGCCCGAGGAGTTGGACTGGTTGGCCGGCTGTGGCCGCTTCGACTCGCGGTTTGTGGACTCCTTAGCGAAATTTCGCTTTACCGGCACGGTCCACGCCCTGCCCGAAGGCACCGTATTTTTTGCCAACGAACCGATCCTGCGCGTCACTGCTCCCCTCCCGCAAGCACAATTGGTGGAAAGCCGCTTGATCAACCTGATTCACTATCAGACCTTGATCGCCTCCAAGGCCGCTCGCTGCGCGCTGGCCGCTCCCGGCAAGCTGCTGGTCGATTTCGGCCTGCGGCGAGCCCACGGCGCCGAAGCCGGACTGCTCGCGGCCCGGGCAGCTTATTTGGCCGGCTTCGGTGGTACCGCCACGGTGCTCGCCGGCATGCGGTTCAGCATTCCCCTGTTCGGAACCATGGCACACTCACTGATCCAGGCTCACGACTGTGAAGAAACAGCGTTCGAGCATTTCGCGGCAGCCCAGCCGAGCAATGTGGTGTTATTGCTTGACACCTACGACACCGAAGCTGCCGCCCGCAAACTGATCCCGCTCGCGACCCGCCTTCAAGCACGCGGTATCGTCATCAAAGGCGTCCGCATCGATAGCGGTGATCTCGCCGAGCACACCCGGCGAGTTCGCCATATTCTCGATGAGGGCGGCCTGGATCGGATCACCATTTTCGCCAGTGGCGACCTTGATGAATACCGCCTGCAAAGCCTGTTGGCCGAGGGAGCGCCCATCGACGGCTTCGGCATTGGCACCCGCTTGGACGCCTCCACCGACGCACCGACCCTAGAGCTGGTCTACAAGCTACAAGAGTACGCCGGCCGACCCCGGCGTAAACGTTCCGAGGGTAAGGCCACCTGGCCTGGCCGCAAGCAAGTGTACCGGCGGCTAACGACCGACGGCACCTTCGCTGAAGATTGCCTTGGCTTGGAAACGTCTCCGCAGCCAGGCGAACCCCTGCTGCGACCGGTCATGCTCGATGGCAAACGGCTATCGCTCGAATCACTCGATACCGTTCGTCAGCGAGTCCGGACACAATTGGCGGCCCTGCCACCCGCATTGCGTGCCAACCAAACCGTGCCGACCTACCCGGTCAGCATCGCACCTGAACTCCACGAACTGACCGATCAACTCGATCGGGAAATCCACTGAACCATCCATTGCATATAGGTCCGATTGCATGTCTGCTTCTCACCCACATCCCCTGCTGTCTTCTCAACCGCTTGCCAGCAAAGGCAAGATCGTCACCGCTAACGAAGCGGTTCGATTGATTCGGGACGGTGACACTGTTGTCACCGGCGGTTTCGTCGGCATCGGTTTCGCCGAGCATCTGGCGATTGCCCTGGAAGACTACTTTCTTGAAACTGGTCGGCCCCGCAATCTGACCCTGGTTTACGCCGCCGGCCAAGGTGACGGTAAGGAACGCGGCCTGAATCATCTGGGCCACGAGGGACTGATTCGGCGAGTGATCGGCGGCCATTGGGGATTGGTCCCCAAGTTGGGCCAATTGGCCATCGCCGGCAAAATTCAGGCTTACAACCTGCCACAAGGGGTGGTTTCTCACCTGTTTCGCGATATTGCTGCCCGCAAACCCGGCACTTTAAGCCAAGTGGGTTTGGGGACTTTCGTCGATCCCCGCTTCGGTGGCGGCAAAATGAACGCTTTGACCTCCGAGGATATCGTCGAACTGATGACCATCGGCGGCAAAGAATACCTCTTTTATAAGGCTTTCCCGATCAATGTTGCCCTGATTCGTGGGACGACCGCGGACCCTGACGGTAATATCACCATGGAAAAGGAAGCGCTGACCCTGGAGGTATTGGCCATCGCGACCGCCGTTCACAACTCCGGCGGGGTCGTCATCGTTCAGGTCGAGCGCTTGGCCGAACGCGGCAGCCTGCACCCCCGCAACGTCAAGATTCCCGCAGTACTGGTGGATTGCATCGTGGTCGCGCCGCCCGAACACCATTGGCAAACCTTCGAGAATCCCTACAATCCGGCATTTAGCGGCGAGATTCGGGTACCGACCCAATCCATTCCCTTCATGCCACCCAGTCAACGTAAAGTCATCGCCCGGCGCGCGGCCTTCGAAATCCTGCCGAACAGCGTAGTCAATCTGGGGATCGGCATGCCGGAAGGCATCGCCAACGTCGCCAACGAAGAGAAAATCATTAATCTGATGACCCTCACCGCCGAACCGGGGGTACTCGGTGGTATTCCGGCGGGTGGGCTCAATTTCGGCGCGGCTAGCAATGCGCAAGCGATCATCGACCAACCCTCGCAATTCGACTTTTACGACGGTGGTGGCCTGGATATCGCGTTTCTCGGCATGGCGCAGGTCGATCAGCAAGGCAACGTCAACGTCAGCAAATTCGGCACCAAACTCGCCGGCGCCGGGGGCTTCATCAACATCAGCCAAAACGCGAAACGGGTCGTCTTCGTCGGCACATTCACCAATGGTGGCCAAATCGCCATCGAGAAGGGCCGGTTGCAGATCGCCAAACCCGGCACCGGGCGCAAGTTTCTTGCGGAGGTGGAGCATCGCACGTTCAGCGGATCGCACGCGATCGCCAAGGGGCAACCGGTGCTCTACATCACCGAGCGTTGTGTGTTCCAGCTGACGCGTGATGGCATGGAGCTGATCGAAATCGCTCCGGGCGTGGACTTACAACGGGACATCCTCGAACAAATGGATTTTCAGCCCATTATCAAGCAACCGCCGCGCACAATGGACGCACGCATCTTTCAAATCGAACCGATGGGTTTGCGCCGCGCCCTGTTGCGTTTGCCGATCGAGAAACGCTTCACTTACGACCCCGACGACGATCTGTTCTTCGTGAACCTGGAAGGCTACGAGATCAAAACACTGGACGACGCCGAAGCCATCCGCCGCCAGGTGGAGCGCAATTTGGGATCGCTGGGCCATAAGACCTACGCCGTGGTCAATTACGACAACTTCACGATCGACCCGGACTTGATCGATCCCTACACCGACATCATCAAGGATTTGATGAACCGCTTCTACTCCGGTGTGACCCGTTACACCACCAGCGCCTTCCTGCGGATGAAGCTGGGCGATGCCCTGGAGCAGCGCGATGTGGCGCCGTACATTTTCGAGAGCGCCGGCGAGGCCCGCCGTCATCTGCGCGATGCGCAATCCGGTCTGACCGACGAGGATTTGGAAATCGCCAGTTACGGTGGGACCGGCTGATCAGATTGTAAAGGTAGTCAAAAAGCGCGGGAAACCCGGGAATTCTCGCGCTTTTCGTATTCTCGATGGTCAGATCGTTGTATGCTATATTGCATCGCAACATAAAATCGCCTACGAGGAACGGCCATGACTACCGCTATTCTTGTCGTCCCTACCGAACAACGGGTCGGACTGACCACGGTCGCTCTTGGCCTAGTACACGCGCTCGACCGTGAAGGCATCCCGGTGGGCTTCTGCAAGCCGATCAGCCAGCCACATGCCAGCGACACTGGCCCAGAGCGATCAACCCGACTGGCGCGAATCGTCTCCAGACTGAGTCCGCCCGAACCGATCTCGGTCACCGAGGCGGAAAACCTATTGGGTCACGGCCGGGAAAACGTACTGCTGGAAGAAGTCATCGCCCGTTACGAGCAGGCGGCCCACCACGTTAGCGTCGTCATCGTCGAAGGACTGATGGACACCGAGGAGCAACCCTACGGCACTCACCTCAACGCCAAGATGGCGCAAAGTCTGGATGCCAAGATCGTCATCGTCACCGCGCCCGGCCGGGACACTCCCCGTCAGGTCGCCGACACCGTCGAGGTCGTCGCTCGCGCCTATGGCGGCGTCCGCCATGAGCGGATGATCGGCTGCATCATCAACCTGATGGACGCGCCGGTGGATCAGACCGGCAACATCCGCTTCGATTTCAGTCGGGCCGAGAACGGCTACCATCCTGGCCACGAGGCTGAGTTTCGGGCCGAATGCGCCCGACACTGGCCGGAAACCTTCAAATTGCTTGGCTGCATTCCTTGGCAGCGTGAGCTGATCGCACCGCGGGTGCGAGACATCATGCAAATGATCGGCGCGCAGATTCTCAACGAAGGGCAGCCGAACCGTCGCGTCACCCATGTCGTCCTAGGCGCTCCCACCCTGGTCAACAGCTGTCAGGAGTTGCGGCCCGGCGCTATGATGATTATTCCCGGTGATCGTGACGATCTGCTGCTGGCCGTCTGCATGGCGGCGATGGGCGGCACTCACGTCGCTGGCGTGTTGATCACCGGCGGCCTCAAACCTGATCCACGCATCTGGAAGCTGTGCGGTCCAGCACTCGACGCCGGCCTGCCCATCTTGACTATTCCCTACAGCGCTATGCAATCGGTGCTGTATCTGCCCCACCTCAATCTGGAAATCCCGCTCGACGACCGGGATCGGGTACAGCAAGCAGTGGAAGCCGTGATCTCGCATGTCACCTTGGAGTGGAAAGAACCGCTGCTGACCCGGATCGAGGAGCGGCGGCTCAGCCCCCCGGCGTTTCAGCATATCCTGGTGGAACGCGCCCGTAAGGCCAACAAGCGCATCATCCTGCCCGAAGGCAACGAGCCGCGCACCATCGAGGCGGCAATCACTTGCCACCAGCGTGGCATCGCCCGCTGCGTACTGATGGGCGATGCCGGGCGCATGCACCGGCTGGCGGGCCGGCGCGGCATGAGTATCCCGACCGATATCGAGATCATCGACCCCACCGAGATCGATCGGCGTTATATCGATGCGATGATGGACCTGCGCCAGGGTAAAGGATTGACGCCAGGGCTGGCGGAGGAGGAGTTGCACGACGCAGTGGTACTGGGCACCATGATGCTGCAATTGGGAGAGGTAGACGGCTTGGTATCCGGCGCCGTGCATACCACCGCCAACACCATTCGCCCGGCCTTGCAACTGGTCAAGACCGCGCCCGGCGTTCGGCTGGTCTCCTCCATTTTCTTCATGTGCCTGCCTGAGCAGGTCTTGGTTTATGGCGACTGCGCCATCAATATCGATCCGGACGCCGAGGATTTGGCTGACATCGCCATTCAGAGCGCCGAATCGGCCAAGGCGTTCGGCATTACGCCCCGCGTGGCGATGTTGAGCTACAGCACCGGAACTTCCGGCAGCGGCAGTGACGTGGAAAAGGTCAAGAATGCAACCCGTATCGCCCGCGAACGACGCCCGGATCTGCTCATCGATGGGCCGCTTCAATATGACGCGGCCACGATTAAGACCGTGGCCCAGAGCAAGGCACCGGACAGTCAGGTAGCGGGACGGGCAACGGTGTTCATCTTCCCCGATCTCAACACTGGCAACACCACCTACAAGGCGGTGCAGCGCAGCGCCGACGTGATCAGCATCGGTCCGATGCTGCAAGGGCTGAACAAGCCAGTCAACGATCTATCACGGGGCGCACTGGTGGAGGACATCGCCTTCACCATCGCCCTGACCGCGATCCAGGCCGAACAGGCGGCGGAACGCATGCGCGGCCCGCGTTGATCACGTCCTGCGTTCGAATACATCCACCCGAGCCGGCGGTAAATTGCTCCATACAATCTTGCTAGACAATCGGTGGAAGCGAGGCAGCAGCCGAGGCTGGGTGCCGCGCAAATCGTACGTGTACTGAACCAGCAAACCACCGGCTTCGAGCAAGGTTTCGAACTGGCGACCGATAGCGTGAGTGGTCGCCGGCTGCAAGGACCGCAAGGGGAGACTGGAAACAATACTGCCGATTTTTTTGATCTTTTCGTGACTCAGCAGTTGGCCGAGGTGAGCGGCATCGCCTTGGATGATCCGCAATTGGGGAAAGCGTTGGCGAAGGTGATGCGCCAAGGTCGGCGACCGCTCGACGACGACTATTTTCCACGGCGGTACTCCGTGCTTGAGCAGCGCGGCGGTCACCGCGCCCGTTCCACCGCCTAGCTCCACCACCAACCCTTCGCGATCGGTCGATACACGGGATGCCATATATCCTGCTAGCGCAGGCGCGCTTGGACAGGCCGCCCCCATCGCGCGGGGATTGGCCCAGATTTCCCGAGTGAACAGCGCCAACGAGGCGGCGCCAGGCGCTTGCAGCAACACTTTCACAAAACGTTTCATACCCTACCTGATGTTGATCGCCAGTGAATCGGCCATTTCTAAACACTCCTTAACGCGACTCGACACCACCGATGGGTATGTTCCGACGGAAAGGATAACGCACGGGGAACAGGTGGCACTCGAATGACCATGGAAGGGTATCTCGCCAGGAGAGATCCATCGTACCGCCCGTGGCGACATGGCCGCCTCGGCGTCCTCGGGCGGGTCGGGACAACAGGGCCGAAAGACCAAAAAGGTGAAGAGCGGTAGGCCCGACGCCCCCACGATCACAAATTGGCCCGGCCAACTTGCTCAGGAAGAATTGCGCAACTGCTCCTGTTCGGCCTCGAACAGCGCCGAGGCCAGCTGGTGTAAGCCTTCCTGCTCGGCCAGTTCGGAAATTTCTTCCCAGGAGGCGCCACGATCGATTGCAGCGGCGGTCTTGCTGCCAGATGGCAGGTTCTCCCGAGCCACCCGAATGAACTCATCCGTCGCCGCCGTGGCATCGGCATTCTGTTCCGGACCTTTGCGCAGGGCTTCCTGCTCAGCCTCGAACAGTACCGTAGCCACATTGTGCAAGCCTTCCTGTTCCGCCAGCTCGGAAATTTCCTCCAGGCCAGCCCCCCGGTCAATCGCAGCGGCGGTCTTGCTGCCGGAGGGCAGATCAGACCGAAACGACTGGAGGATTTGATCGATATTTTTCATTTCCACTGCAGTGAGACTCCGATTAGCTGCAAGGTTCACGCAAATGCGCGGCAAGTCTAAAGCGGTATTTTCAAATTGCCAACATCGGGATCGATGGGCCCGAAAATTCAGGTTCGTTTCAGGTCCTTCACCTAGAGTGGCGCACCAGGCCAGGCTATCCACCAGCCAATCCGTCATAAAGACACGCTGTTCTCGTTTTCGATCCGGAGTCATTTAAATGAACCAACGTACCGCCATTATGAGCGCCGCCTTGTTGGCGACAATCGCCAGCCTCGCCGACATCGCCGTCGCCGCTGAAACCAAGGCCGCCCCACCAGCCACCGCGACCGCTGCGGCCGCTGGCCATGAAATCACTAAGGAGCAGGCGGTAGAAATGGCCCTGCAAGCCCATCCCGGCAAAGTGACCAAGGCTTACGAAGATACCAAAAAGGGCAAAAAGACCTGGGAGGTGAAAATCGACGGAGCCGACGGCAAAAAGTGGGAGGTCTATTACGACATCAAAACTGGCGAACGGGTTGCCGAGGAAAGCAAGTAACACCCGACTCATGCCAGCGACCGCCCGCCCCGCCACCGATGGAGAGACTCAAGCCATTGACTCCCGATATGAATGCTGCTAAGACAACTGAAATAATGGTCTGGGATCCGCTGGTTCGCCTGTTCCATTGGGCGCTGGTGGTCGCGTTCTGCGTCGCTTATATCACGCAGGGCGAACCGTTCGAAACGCTACAGAACCAGCTGAACGGCGAGTGGCTGCAAATCGTCCACACCTGGGCGGGCTACACCATCGTCGGTTTGTTGTTTTTTCGCCTGATTTGGGGTTTCGCGGGCCCGTCTTATGCCCGGTTCGCGAATTTCGTGCACCGACCTAGCATCGTACTCGCTTATGTCAAGCGTGTACTGACGCTGCGTGCCCCCCGCCATCTGGGGCATAATCCCGCTGGCGGCGCGATGATCGTCATCCTGCTGCTGAGCTTGACGTGCACCGTCATCGCCGGACTGGCGCTATACGGCGCCGACAAAGGCTTGGGGCCTCTGGCCGGCGTGCTGGCGGACACCAGCGATTCCACCATCCACACCATCGAGGAGATGCACGAGTTCTTCGCCAACTTCACCCTGTTGCTGGTGGCCGGGCATCTGATCGGCGTGATCTGGGAAAGCCTGTTGCACCGCGAAAACCTGGCCCGCGCCATGTTGACCGGACGCAAACGAGCTTGAGTGCGCTCCAAATTTAACCTTCGTTCCCCATGCCTCTCCCCGCGCTCGCGGACAGGCATGGCCTTCGCCGATTGTGTCATGCGCGGCCATCGAATCCCGACACTGATCCTCCTCTCGCTGCTGGTCGGATCGCTCCCGACAGATCCCGCCAAGGCCGGACGTGATCCGGATGAAGTCCGTCGGTTACGCCGCGCTGGCCAAATTCTGCCGCTGGAAACGATCATTACCCATCACCGCCGCCAGCATCCCGGTGGCCAACTGTTGGAAGCCGAGCTGGAATTGGAACAGGGTCACTACGTCTACGACCTCAAGATCCTTGGTGAGGATGGCACGGTGCGAGAGTTCGAATACGATGCCCGTAGCGGCGAGCTGAGACACCTGGAAAACGACGAAGACGAAGAATAGCGATGCGTCTGCTATTGGTTGAAGACGATGCCTCGCAAAGTAGGCGCTTGCGGATCGAATTGGAGCAAGCCGGGTTCGCGGTCGACGTGGTAGCCGATGGTGTGGAGGCGGAATTCATGGGCGCATCGGAGCCTTACGATGTCGTGGTACTGGATCTCGGACTGCCCGGCCGCCCTGGTCTGGAGATACTGAGCCGCTGGCGCGCCGCTGACAACCCGGTGCCGGTGCTGATCCTGACCGCCCGCGACGCCTGGCACGAAAAAGTGGACGGCTTCAAGGCTGGCGCCGATGATTACCTCGGCAAGCCGTTCCACGCCGCCGAGCTGATCGCCCGGCTGCTGGCCCTTTTGCGCCGAAGCAACGCCCGCCCGTGTGGCCCGCTCCGGGCTGCCGGTCTGGAATTGAACGAGGATACGCAAACGGTCGTCACCCGCGGCGGCGAGACATTCGACTTGACCGGTACCGAATTCCGGTTACTGCGCTATCTCATGCTGCACCCTGGCCGGCTCCTGTCTAAAACCCGACTGGCCGAACATGTTTATGATTTCGACACTGAGCGCGACAGCAATGTACTGGAAGTTTATATCAATCGATTGCGCCGCAAGCTCGGTCGCGAGCTGATCGCCACCCGTCGCGGTCAAGGGTACGTCTTCGGAATCGAAGGCGAATGACTTCGCTGCAAACCCGGCTATCGACCGGCTTGATCCTCGCGCTGGTCGGGCTGATTACGCTAGCGGTCGCAACGGGCGGCTATTCATTGCGACGCCTGGCCGAAGACTTCGTCGCCACCCGCCTGGAGCACGACCTGGAAACAGTCTTGGCCGCGCTGACCTTCGACGCCGGCAATCAACCGCGATTGGTCACCGACCGGCTCGGCGCCACTTTCCACCAACCCTATTCGGGGCACTATTACCAGATCGTAACTCCCCAAGGCGAAATCTGTTCTCGTTCACTTTGGGACACCGACCTGCCGCTGCCACTGCTCACCGCCGACCATCTGACCCGGACGTTCATCGCCGGCCCCGAGCATCAACGGTTGCTCCTGATCGGGCGCGTGTTCCATGTCCAAAATCAGCCGGTTTCCATTGTCGTGACCGAGGATTTCACACCAATGGACGCCGGACTTAAGCGTCTGTTGTTGGAATTCACCCTGATCGCCTTGTTACTGCTCGGCGCGCTGTTGTTGCTGCAACGCTGGATCGTCCGGCGGGGCCTCGCGCCTTTGGAGCAAGTGCGCCGCGAGCTGCCAAAGTTAGCGCGCGGCGAAATTTCCCAGCTGTCGGTCCAGGCACCCGATGAGGTGCGCCCCCTGGTCGTCGAGCTCAACCGATTACTGGACCTGATGAACCAGCGCCAGCGACGAAACCGGCACGCGCTCGGCAACCTAGCCCACGCCCTGAAAACGCCGCTCACCGTTCTGACCCAACTGACCGATCAAGCCCCACCCATCGACGCTATCGAAAACTGTTGGCAGGAACTGCGCCAACAGCTTCGGAATATCCGCCGGCTCACCGAGCGGGAATTGAAACGGGCTCGCATTGCCGGTGGTGGCGCTCCCGGCCAGCGGGTGCTGTTGGCCAAGGAAGTCCGCGATCTGATCGAAACTCTGGGCCGCATCCACCGCAACCGTTCGCTGCGCTTCGAAACACGGATACCGCCGGATAGCATGTTTCCCGGCGACCGTGACGATTTATTGGAATTGCTAGGCAACCTGCTCGATAACGCCTGTCAGTGGGCAAGACAAGTGGTGCGGTTGAGCGCTGACACGGACGCTGATGACCTGTGGCTGCGGGTTGAGGATGATGGGCCCGGTTGTTCGCCCAGTCAGTTGGAACGGTTGCGGCAGCGTGGGGTCCGCATCGACGAATCCCGAGCCGGGCATGGCTTGGGCCTGGCCATCGCCGGCGACATTATTGCGCAGTACAGCGGGTCGCTGCGGCTGGATCACTCCGAAGCCCTCGGCGGCTTGCTCGCCGAGGCACGATTACCCCACCCGCCCGGTACGCCAGCCTTGAATCAATAGGCTTCGAACGTAAATCGAGCCGCACCAATCATTAGCATATCGCCCGCTTCCAAGGCGAGTACTTCATTGGTCGCCAAACCGTGGTAGCCAACTCGCACCGAATCCGGCGCGGCCAAATTTTGAATCCAGTACATACCATCCCTAAACAACAGTTCGGCGTGATGAGGACTGACACCCTCGGCCTCAATGCGCAGGCCGACTTGGGGAGAACTGCCCACCGATACCCATTTGGGTACATAAAAATGAACGATCTGTCGACGTGCCGCATCCTCACGCTCGAACCGCGCATAAAGCAGGGAGCCCGGATTGCCGACACCGTTCAATTGCGACACCCGATCCTGAACGCGGAGCAAATTCAGATAGCGCTGGCGCAGAGTCTTGCGCAAGTCTTCGGCACCGACTTGCTGATCTCGCTGGCGTAACACGTCCACCAAACCGAGCAGATAGCGGCCAAACTTTTCCCGAGGTTGCCGCGCATCCCAAGTCGCCGGGGCTGGCTCCCACTTGCGTTCCCAAGCCAAAACCAGCTTCAACCGATACAGATCGCAAATTTCGAGCACATCGTCCGCTTCCAGGAACTCCCAGGAACCCTGCGCCAATCTCTGGCCATTGCGGCCTGTATAGGTACGCCCCACGTCGCTGGCCGGCATGAGTGCCAATTGATCACCCAAGGCGCAAATCACGCAATGCAGCCGGGATATCCGGGTGTATTTGGGCACGAAACCGAGCGTGAAATCCCCAAACCCGGTACCGGCAGTGGAACTATGACGACCGAAGATCATGAAGGGTCGCGACACCAACTCGATACGAGCCGGCGCCTGGGATGGGTCGGTAGCCAATAGCAGCGCCCGCGTCAGGAGTGTCCCCCGCCCCACCCCCCGCGCGGACACATCGCGCAAGCGGGCCGTGCGAGCCGCATCGACCTCCAATTCGAGAGGCAACGTACAGACTAGATCACCGACATCCTGGCTGGCGGTGGTGGCACCGTCCCCGTCGGCGACTGTGTCAATCACTAGCCAGGATGCGTCCGGCCGGCTGGCAGTCGACGGTTCCGGCCAAAAGCAGTCGTAACCCGTGCTGCTGGAAGCCTCTTTGCTCCGACCGACATCAGGTTGGTCGGGCAAATCGAGCCGAATCTGATACCGACCGTTGTAGGCGATCCACTCCCCACGATGATCGCAAAGATCGACTTCCAGCCATAACAGCGTCTGCGCCAAACCCGCGAAAGGGGACCGGTAGCTTAGGTACGCCACTTGGGCATCCCGACCGTCCAGCAACCGTAGCGGTGGAATTCGCCCATCGTCGGCGAACATCAAGTCAGCACCGCGCAACCGCAACCGAATTTCCCGATATAACCACCAAGTCGGATTGATTAACAGTGCACAAAGTACTCCTTCCTGCCCCGACCATGCCTTGACGGCTGTTACTAACCCCACGAGCAGGGGTTGCTGAATTTCGATCAGCCGCGCCATTCTCGACTCGAACACAAGCGTTCGTGCCGGTTCTTTTCCTTGAGCCAATCGCAAATACCGGTTTAGAAAATATCGCACTGCCTGTTGATGGCGCGGGTGATGACGATCCAGTTTACCGGTCAACTCGTTGAGCAATTGGACAAACTCATCCGATGACGGTACTGGGAAAGGCGAAACAGCCGAGGTCGATTGATGCAAAGCGTTTGTAGCGATTGCCTCGGGCAACTCGAAGGATGGATCAGGTTTGACAAGTAGAACTTTGACCGCTTGCGTTTGGTCGACCTCTGTGCCAATGGCCGGTTCGGCGGCGACAACCGGCGGTGACGGCGGGCTCCTCTCCGATCGAAACGTCAGCTCGACGGCTGGCATCGCCGCCGCCGATGACTTGGGCCGCATGATTTGCTGGTCGACATCGAAAGAAAAATCGAACTCGGACAGATCCAGATCGAACTCGGGAAAATCAGCATCGGCGACGGGCGAAGTTCCAAAAAGCAAATCACTCTCTTGCTTGGAGGCATCGCCATCTTGTGTCGAACGATCGGGAACCAATCGGGATTGCTGCTCGCCCAGAAAGCAGCTTTGAGCGGCCTCGTCCACCAGCGCCGGCGTGATATCGTGCTCCGACTGCAAACTCGCCAACAACAGAACGGAGTCACACAGGATGGCGATAGCGCGGGGTACTCCCTTGCAATAAAACCAGATCCGTTCAACCGCGGCAGGGGACAAGAGCCCGTCGCCTTCCCAACCGGCTACCTTAAGTTGATGATCGATGAACCGTTCGGTTTCCCGCTGGTCGAGGGGTTCAAGTTGGCAATGACTCCGAATAGTGTCTCGCAGGCGGCGAAATTCGGGCTGATCGAGCCTGCTGACGAGTTCCGGCAACCCTACCAGCACGACCTGTAGGCGTTGGCTGGGCATTACCGGAGTTTCCACGAACTCTTGCAGGCGGAGCAACGCGTCGCTCGCTAAATGCTGGGCGTCATCGACCAGCAAGGCAATGGTCTGATGCCGACGCGCCTGAACCACGAGCGTGTCTAGCAACAACCGCTCTTGCTGCCCGGCGTCCAAGCCATCGATCGGTAACTCCAGGCCCGTGCACAAATAATTGAGGATATCTGGAAAATCCAGGTTGGCATTGACCAGCCGGATGAAGCGAACGTCGCTCGCCTCAGCCATGCAACGGCGCAATACCAGGGTTTTACCGACTCCCGCCTCACCGGTCAGTAATATAAACCCGCGCTTTTCCCGAATGCTGTCCAGGATATCGGCACAGGCATCGTCGAAGTTGGCGTTGCGGTAATAGTCTTTCAAATCCTTCGGCTTAAAGGGCTTGCTGTTAAAACCGAAGTAGGTGGTATACATGCCTTGCTCCTCGCCACTGGTTGCCGTCGCATACAACCACGGCTCCCGAGACTATCGCGATAATCCTTCCCAGCACGAGTCGCCCCGCCTCGTTCGAAACCGGATCGCCTCAACCGTCATCTCACTGTCACCCATCAACGATACAAAGTCTATTTTACTTTTTAAGCAAATTTGATGCCATTTTATAGCTTTCGATCCGAATATTATCACAGAGTTGTTGCGATTCTCGGCACACTCATCGATCTGCCGTGTTCCTAACGGCTGTCGATGGCGTGGCAGGTTCGGTAAACGCGATGTCGATACCGCCCCCCCCAAGCGTCAGTTCGATACCCTGTTGGACATTTTGCAAATAAAGCATCACACCCTTCTCGTTTCGCAACATGGCGCTACCACCCCCCTGACCGATGGTGAATGCCCCTTCGACCGCGTAATAACGGCCGGGGAAATCGGCCAAATCCCGCAGATGGTAGACCTGGCCGATGGCGTCCACCCGGCTAATGCCCACAGTCGCCACTTTAATCCCCGACACGGAGAATAAGTACTGTCGATCTTGAACGATCAGCTTCCCCTGACCCTGACTGAAACCCAGTAGCAAGCCGTAAGCAGTACTGGAAAACTCCAGTCGACCATCTGGAGGCCGATCCTGGGCCGGGGACTGGCTCGCGCCCGCCACCAAAACCATCATCAAGACCCATCGTGCGAATCGCATGAATTTTCCCTCATGACGCATTTAGGCCGCCGGAATCATGGGCCGGGGCCACTCGTGTAAATTCAACAGTATCTTCTCCAATTGGCGGGTGAGATCCACCTCGGACCCGCCGTCCTTGCCGCCACGGGAGCACGTATCCAACTGCCACACGCCGACTTTCTCGTCCAGGCTGACCTCCTTCCACTTGGGATGACCCGTCTGCCGGAGTTGACCGATATTGGCGCGAATCGCTTGGCCCAGCTTGGCCAACTGTTGGCAACGCCGCACGAAATACGGGTTCTGTTTGCCGGAAAAATCGAAGCTCATCAGCACCGCTTTCACCGCGATGGTCGATACATCACCGGGCAACCATTCGTAATCGGCCGGACCGATTTTGGCTGGCTGATATTCCCGCAACATGCGCGGATCGTCCAGCGGCACAAAGTGGACATTGGCCAGCATGGTGGCGAACTCTGGTTTGGTGATCAGATTGCCGACCTTGGTGAACAGGTTAACGGGCTTGCCAGCGACGTAGAACATGGCATCGGCCTCGCCTTTGAGCACGGTGGTCACACCTTGCAAGGGCGGTATGTTCAGCATTTCGGCGGGTTTCACACCGGTCAGTTGCAACAGATTCGTTGCGGTCAGCCACGTCCCGCTGCCTTGTTCGCCGACGATCACCCGTTTACCTTGCAAGTCGCTAAATGATTGAATCGACTTATTGGCAAACAGATGCACTTCCTCGTTGTAAAACGGGAAGATCAGGCGCAACCGACCGGCGACCTGGCGCATTTCCGGGCTTTCCGAACGACTGAGAAACCCCAGTACATCGGATTGCACGATGCCGAAGGTCGCATTTTCCTTGCTGTTGATGCGCCTGATGTTATCGATTGAACCTTGGGAATCCTTGACCAGGATATCCAGGCCGACGGTTTTAGCGACTCCAGCGATATCGTTGCCGAATTGGATGTAAGTCCCGGTTTTTGAACCGGTCACCATGCCAATCTGCTTGGCATCGACTTCCTCGGCCGAGGCCGGTCCCAGACCGAACAGACTACACAGCAACAGCAAACCGGTAATCAGCGGACGAGTCATCAGCATGCTCCTGCAAATGAGATGATTGACGTTGTTGGATGTGCGCAATGTCGGGAATCCCCATCCGTTATGTTAAGGTGATTTTTGGGGGCGCAATCGCTTTTCCAACTCCTGTTGGGTCGGGTCGAATTGTGATTTCAATTCGTCCTCTAGGCTGTGGCCAGAATCCGGTTGAGTTGCTCGGGTGGGCGTCGATGACTCTGGTTGTTGGGACTCGGCCGGCGTGCTGGGTAAAGCGGTCGGCGGTGTTGGCAATCGCGATGGCTCTGGCACGACGGGTCGATCCGGCACAGCGGGTTCCGGCTGAGCAGGGCGAACCGGTGTCGTCGGCTGGGTTACCGACACCGGTTCCGGCGCAGGCTTGGGCTCCGGCGCGGGTATCGGTTGTGGAGCGGGCACTGGTTCCGGCGCAGGCTTGGGCTCCGGCGCGGGTTTAAATCCAGCAGTAAAATGGGTATTCCCAGATGCAGCCGGTGCGCTCGGCAAAGTTGGCCGATCCGCAACAGCGGTCGGTTGTGGGCTGGCGGTTCGGTGGACAAACCACCACCATCCTGCCGCCACGAGCACCAAGGCCGCCAATCCCAGTAACCCGACCAACGTCCCAGAAATCCCCCGCGAGGAGGCTACGGACTCTCGCTCGCCTTCCGAATCGGCAGAGCGCGCTTGTACCAAAGGTTCGTCGGTGGCCACCGGTATCGACGATGCCGATGGCTCATCCTGAATGGCATTTTGAGTATTATGCCTGGTCGGGAGGGGGACGACGCGACCGGACACTTTGCGAGTCGGCTCCTCATCGGTCGGGATCGACGGCTTCGGGGGTGGAGGCGGTGGGAGTGGTACCGACCCGCTTATCTCGCCAGAATCTGGTGGCTGCGGCGGCTTCGGTCGTTTGGATGGTACCTGAGTCTGGTCATCGTCCACGCGATCCGGGCCAGCGCCAATCTGCGGAATCGGCATCTCTGGAATTGTCAAATCCGCAGTCCCCACCTCCGGCCACGGTGGTAACGGCGGCGGTTCAACTGCCGGCACAGCACCGGTCGGTTCGGGGCTGGGTTGCGGACCCGGATGGACACGCGTACCACCGATCACTTTGCGCTCGCTGCTGGCCGTACCCTCTTCGAGTTCCAGTTGCAGCGGCCAAACGAACGTCACGGCGGCGGTTCCTGTTAAGCCCTGGCCGCGTACCGTCAGCTGATAGGGCATGTTTTCCAGTTGAAAAACCAAATCGGGATGAACGACAAACTTCAGGACATCACCGCTGAACCAAGCCTCTTCCGGTTGCAACCAGCATTCCGCGCCCTGCCAGCCGTCCAGTCCGAGATGGTTGGTCGCGAAACCGTGGCGACTCAGGGCAAATTCAAAAGTTTCCAGACCACGCGGCAACCCCCCGAGAGTGACGATGGCGTGCCCCAACGGACGAGCGGGATCTTCCGACACATGAACCGAAAGCACGGCCATTCAAAAACCCTCCAAGGGTCTAGCGATTGTCATCGAATCGTCTTTACCTCCTCGCTGCAAGGGACAAATCCCATGATGATAGGGAGAGGCAAAATCTCAGTAGTGATTGTAAGCGATCTACACACGCAATAACCGCAATCCGGCTCAGACAGTCGGACGAAGCTGTGACAATAGTTCACCTAACCGGCGATTGGCGGCGAGATCCACCTCTCCGCCGTCACGACTGCGGGCATTGCGCTCTACCAAATCCAGAAAGGCCCGAATCCAATCAGTGTAGTAATCTTGATCGTAGGTCGATTGTCGTTCGCTCAGTTGCGGTCCACCGCGAGGAACCGATCGGGGCGGAAATATCGGCTGGGGACCGCTCTCCAGCGGCAACATCGGTCGCTGCTCCAGTTTGACGGCATCGTAGCCCAGATAGTCCACGTAGCCGTTCAACAGGTTGGCGGTCAGTCGGGCCGGCAAGGCTACAATCTGCTCGAATTTCATGCGGAAGCCGGTCACTTGCCGCACCAACGTCTCGATCCGTTCTTCCAGCTTCAGCCGTTGCGCACCAGCGATCAATTCCTTGATGAATTCGACCATGCGGGTTTCCGGTACCCGATAGTAATCGCACAACGATTTGTTGCCGCCTAAATCCTGCAAATCCCGCATCCATTCCGCCACCGCTTCGCGGGCGAAAAGGGCTGCATCATCCTTACGGGGCGCTTCAGTCGGTCCGGCGGCAGGCGTGCCCAAGCCAAGCAATGCTTTCATCTTCCCCGTGTCCACCACCGCCCCAATGGCCGGAGCCCCGATGGCCTGTTTTTCGTCCGGCAGCCGGGTTTCGATACGGTAATAAATGCCTTCCAACTCGTCGCTGTCGGCCTGTAACGCACGCAGCAGCTCGCCGAAGCGCTGCTCACCAGCGCAGTCGATCAAACTGCCGGCAACCTGTTGAGCAGCCGCCCGCCGCTTTTCGATTTCCCGTTCCGGGTCATCGCTAACATAGTAATGGCTCATGCGCTCCACCATTTGCTCGCGCAAGCGTGCCACTTGTCCAGCCAGTTGCTGGCGTTTCAGTTCAGGATTGCACAGCGGGCGCAGGTGCTCCGCCAAGTAACTGATCCCGCCATCGTTGAGCGCGAATCCCGCTTCCCACGCCTGCTCGGGATTCTGAAAGTGAGCGCTGGCCACCGAATCCTTGAGAAAGGCGTCTTTGAACATTGCGATTCGTTTGCGCTCGCCGGGCCGGACGCCGATCTCGCGGCCGTTCTCGTCGTAATCAAAAATATTCTTAGCCTTAAAATTTGGATTACGCAGCCAGAAGCTGTTGCGAAATACCCCCTGCGTATCCCATTGACGCGGCCAATCGTGCTGCTTGCCGAAAAAATTCAGCAAGGAACTTTCCATTCGAGTGATCCAGCGGCTTTCGGGAGAGCGCTCGCCGGCTTTCTCCTCGAATTCCATGTCGAACTTGGTCAGCACCAGAAACAGCGCCGTCGGCTGTTGCGACCGCTGTTCCGGCGTGGTGCCATGAGTGCTGACAATCCAGTCAAAAACCATTTCCGGCAGGGTCTTGACCTCTTGATTGCTGGGGCCAATGCACAACAACATGCTGGTCAACTCTTGCTCGGCACAATACCGCTCGAACAGATAGGCCACCTTGCCGCGCAGAAACAAGCTTTGCAGAGCGTCGCCACCCTGGAGAAAAGCGGGCAAATCCTTGATCTGCTCCCGAGAACGCGCGCCGGGAAAATCCAGCAGGTCGGTATGCTGGAAAAAATCCCAGGGCTGCTCGTCGATCACGATCCGTAGCTCGGCGATCAGTGCCGCAATCTCATTGCGCGGCAGCGTCACTCGCGCGCCGTCGGCGCTGACCAGCGTTAGCGTTTGACCGCCGCCGGTTCCCAGTCCCTTGAGCGTCTGCACATCGATGATGCTCTGTTCGCGCGGCAGCAACGCTTCCAAGCCAGCGCAAGCGTCGCTGGCGAAATTCAATCCCTGCAACCCAGCATAGAGCCGCATGTAGAGCTGGTCGAACGCCTCTACCCCGGCCCAGATTACACCAAACAGTTTGGCCCGATCCTGGATGCGCAAGCGGGGCGCCAAGTGAGCGGCCTGCTCCCAGTAGCCGTGCCGCAATAGGCGAACTCGCTCGAATCCCTTGAAATAACGCTCGAAATACGCCTGTAAATCGAACACATCCTCGGCCGTCAGCGGATCCACCGGCTGAGCTTGCGCCGCCTTGGTGAGATGATCCAACAGTTCGGTCAACTGAGCCGGAGTCGGTAATTCCTCTTCGCTGTGGTCGCAGTCGGCGTAGTACGTGTTGCCGAGAATCTTGACGAGATCGGCTTGGGTCAGCAACCGCATCTGTACCGGCGCGGCGGGCGTCACGCTGGAGGCCGGCTGCAAGGTGAAGCGGGTCACCAACCCGGTGGACTCCCGCCCGCCCTCGGGATTGATGTCGCGAATGAAGTCGATAGTCTGGCCCGCGAAATCCGCCAGCAGCGGGGCGGTACCCTTGCGAGCCAGCGCCGAGATCAGATAGGACTTGCCGGATTGGCTGGGACCGAACACTCCCACGCACATCGGCCGCTGCGCGGCCTGTTCCAAGCGTCGGGCCTGAGCGGTAAGACGGCGAAATTCCTTAGTCAGGCCGGCTTTCTCCTGGCGAACCCGTTCGGTATTTTCTTCCAGCCAGGTCAGAAACTCAGTGCCGGTTTGGTCCAAGGTACGGCATGCATTGCCAAGAGCAGCATCAGTAGCAGTCATAACGAGTTGATTAGCGAAAAGTGGCTCGATTGATTCGGCATTGTAACGCGACTGGGCGGGCTGTTTGAAATTTGGCTCAACCAGCGCGCGACGAACTCTTCTTCCGGTAACGGCCGATCAAAATAATAACCCTGCCCGATCGGACAACCCTCTCGCAACAGAAAATCCATCTGCTCGGCCGTTTCCACACCTTCGGCGATCACGGCCAACCGAAGATTTTTGGCCAATGCGATGATGGTACGAATGATCGCTTCATTGTTCGCATCGCGACCGATATCCCCGACGAAGGATTTATCGATCTTGAGCGTCTGTAGCGGTAAACGCTTCAGATACGCCAGCGATGAATAACCGGTCCCAAAGTCGTCTACCGATAGACGAACGCCAAGTGCTCGCAGATCGCCCACAAAGCGGACCGCATCTTCGGCTCTTGCGATGAAAGATTCAGTGATTTCCATTTCCAGACAGTCGGCGGGCAGTTCGGTTTCGGTGAGGATTTTCTCCACCAAATCGACCAGATCGCCGCGCTCGAACTGCTTGATCGACAGGTTGACCGAAATCTTGGGTAGTTCATAACCTGCCGTGCGCCAAGCTTTCAGCTTGGCGCAGGTCTCCCGCAGTACCCATTCCCCCACTGCCGCGATGAAACCGATTTCTTCGGCTAGCGGGATGAACTTTGCGGGAGGAATCAATCCCAGTTGGAGATGACGCCAGCGAACCAGCGCTTCAGCACCGACCAACGCACCGGTGGACAATTCCACCTGAGGCTGAAAATACACAACCAGTTCGTCGAGTCGGATCGAACGCCGCAACATCACCTCAAGCTGCAACCGTTCGACTGCATAGGCAGTCAATTCCTTGGCGTAGCAGTGATAACTGTTTCGTCCTTTATTCTTCGCTTGATACATTGCAGCATCCGCATTTTTAACTAGCTCGTGCACTTCGTGACCATCATTCGGATACACAGCAATCCCGATGCTGGCAGAAATGTAAAGCTCGTGTTCAGCTAGCGCGAACGATTGCACGAAAACGTCGAGTAATTTTTGCGCGACCAGCAGAGCGTCCTGAACGCCGTCGAGATCTTCGATCAGCAACACAAACTCGTCGCCGCCGAGTCGAGCCAGCGTATCACTAGCGCGCACCATTTTCTGCAATTCCCCGGCAACCATCCACAGCAGGCGATCGCCGAGATGATGGCCCAGCGTATCATTAACGTTCTTGAAGTGATCCAAATCGATGAATAGCACGGCCACCTGCCCGTTATCGCGAGCCGCGCGGCGAATGGCATGGGCCAGACGGTCGTTGAACAAAACGCGATTCGGTAAACCGGTCAGCAAATCATAATAGGCAAGAAACGATAACTGTTGTTCGGCCTGTTTCTGCGCTGCGATGTCGGAAAACACGCTCACATAATGCGTCACTTGGCCATCTTCGTCTTTCACCGCGCTAATCGACAATAGACTTGGGTGGATCTCTCCATTTTTGCGGCGGTTCCAAATTTCGCCGCGCCACTTGCCATCCCGTCGAATTGCTTCCCACATTTCACGATACACTACCGGTGTCTGACGGCCCGAATGGAGCAAACTAGGAGTCTTGCCGATCACATCCTCGGCGATATAGCCGGTTATTTCGGTGAACCCCCGATTGATCGCCACAATGATCCGGTTGGTATCGGTCACCATGATACCTTCGGTCGTGTTTTCGAACACGCTCGCCGCCAACCGCAACCGTTCCTGAGCGTGTTTTTGCTCGGTCAGGTCGGCGAAAATCCACACGCTCGCGCCTCGTGGTTGCTGTAAATCCAGCGCTTTTCCATGCAGATAGCCCCAAAATCGGCTGCCGTCCTTGCACTTGAACCAAAGTTCCTCGATATAGGTTTCTCCACTGGCCAGGGCGCTATAGGCGCGCTCGCCGATCGCGTCGTAAAATTCCATGGTCGGATAGAGGATTTCAGTTCCCTGGCCCAGCATCTCATCCTCGGCATAGCCGAACAGTTCTTCGAAGCGGCGATTGCATTGGGTAATCACCCGCTCTTTGAGCAAGGCGATACCGATGAGGGCATTGTTGAGCAGGGCATCTTGCTGTGCCAGCAAGGTCTTGAGCCTAGCCTCGTCGACCCGGCGCTGGGTAATGTCGCGGGCGATCGTCAGGATCGCCGGACCTTCGGCAAGCATGATGTTGCTCGCCGTCACTTCGACTTCGACGTGGGACCCATCCATCCGCAAATGACGTTGTTCCATAGCCGGTAGCGCGATGGGACCGTTCGCTTTCCGAAGAAACTGCTGTCGCTGCCGCGCCACTTCGTGATAATCGGGATGCACCCACGCGGTCCAGGGCAAACCCCGCAACTGATCCTCGCTCTCGGCACCGTATAACCGCAGCGTCGAGCGGTTGGCCATGACCATGGCGCCGTTACGATGCACGTAAATGGCATCCGGGGATAAATCCACCACCGCCCGATACCGCTCCTCGCTTTGCCGCAGGGCGATTGCCGCTTTCTTGCGGTCGTCGATATCTCGAACCAGCTCGTTGAAACTCTTGATCAATTCGCCGATTTCGTCGCGAGTTGTCACGGGCAACGCCGCTAGGGCGCGACAGCCAGAAGTCATCTCGCGCAAAGCGTGCGTCGTTTGCCGCAGCGGCCCAAGCCAACGCCCCGCCACGCCTACGACCAGGATCGGAACCACCAGGGACAGCGCCAAGGCCACGCCCAGAATCGCCTTCTGCATCGCCGTTACCGGCGCGAAAGTCTTCCCGGTCGGTAAAGTCACCACCGCAAACCAACCGGTCACCGGAATGCGATGGCTGGAGGACAGTTCCTCGACACCACGCGAGCTGACCGCAATCCCAGACCCCTCGTAACCTCCCATGTAGCGATCGTGCATTCGATTGATGCCTGGAGCAGGAATCGGCTGGAAGATACGACTGGGATCGGTCGCCGCAACGAAGAGGCCGCTTCGAGGATCGATGATCAGAACCCCGCTGGATTCGTCGCTGTAAGTGGCGATCACTCGACCGATATAATTCTCGACGTCGAGGTAAACGATACCGACCAGCACTCCCATAACCTGGCTGGCGGCATCGATGATGGGTGCGCTCATCGCAACTTGCGGCCGCCCAGACAACTTGCCTACCCGCAACATGCCGACGACCGGCTCTCGCTGCGTCAGCGCGACGGTGAAATATTCGCGGTCGGACAAATTCAAACCGACTCGACCTGCCATGCGCGGGGCGTCGGCAAGGCAAATTCCGCCGGTATCGAGCACGAAAAAGCCGCCATTAAACAGCACGCTGACTGCCAGATTGTCGTACAGAAACGCACCGACTCGCTTTGGGTCACCGATCAAATCACGCTGACCGATTACTTGAGCCAATTCGCCGAGCGTTTGCAAACGGAGATGGGTTTCTTGCCCGATACTCGTCGCAATGACCGAAACGGCTGAAAACTGCTGAGCCGAGAGCAGGCGTTCCAAATCGCGTTTGAGAGAAAAGTTGAAATAGCCGGCCAGCCCCCAAATAACCGCGAGCAGCAACGCGAGAACGAACAACGGGAATTTGATTGCCAAACCGAAAGGCCAGCGGGGCATCACCACATTTCTCCTGCCGCAAACGTAATCCGATCAGAATCCGTTTGATTGTTCGGTTGGTCCGAAAAACTGTCTCGAACAGTTCAATTGTAGTGGGTGGGGGTAGGAACAGTGGAAATTGGCAACCTGACAAAGCCAGCTTGATATTTGCTCTTTAGCATCGATCGAAATGAGAAGCTACGAAGGTACTTAGATATTTGGCCCGGCAATCACCTGGCGATATCGGCGAAACTGCCCCAGCACCGCCAACGCCAACAGCAGCAACAATCCAGCGATTGCGGCAAAAACCGTAGCGGCCAACCGTTTCTCGGCCAACGCGGATTCGCAGGCGAGGACATATCCCGCCTCCAGCACGGCGCGGGCCGGATCGGTCGGATCGTACCGCGCGGTCACCGCCATACCCGCGGGATATCGGGCAAGCCAAGCTTCGGCAGCCTGGCGGTTTTCAGTCGGTCGGTTGCAAAAATAAAGAACATCGCTCCTTCGCTCTGCTCCGGCAGCAAAATACTCGAATTTGATCCGTGGCCAATAGCCGATCGTCCAGATTTTGCCCTTGGGAATTTGGGCGGTCCCCAATTCGGCGCTCGATACCTTAGCCAAAACTTGTGGCCAGTCGCTGCTGGCCACGGCGAACCGCGCATCCAATTCGAATTGGCGGTAATCGCGATACTCCCGAACGCCCAAGGTTCCCACGACCACGGCAACGATCGACAGCAACGCCAAAGACGCGATAACCCAAAGCCGAATCTGGCGATAATAGGCCGCCAACTCGACCATTTTCCCCAGCAGAGGCTTGCCGTCGGGCTGGAGCGCGACCCATCCCGCACCAGGCTGCAAATCCCGACAATAGAGCTGGACCGTCACTTCCCCGACCGGCGGCGGACTCCAGCGAAACGATGGGTTGATCAGTGCATGGCACGGTTGGGCGGTTGCGCTTTGCCCGGTCAAGGAATGTACCGTTACCAAGGTACCGGCTCGATTGCTCAAGCCCATCGGCATCAACCGGGCAGACAGCGGCCGGTCTTCCCGCAACAGTTCGCTGGCCTGCTCCAGTTGCCGCGACAGCCAGCGATCCAGACGTCTCATCAGCCAACTCAGCAGCAGCACCGTCGGCAACATGAGAAAGCCGACGATCCCCATTAACAAAAGATCGCGGAGATCACCGCTGGAAAATGCGATGATCACGATCACGATCATCGTCCCGGACATGGACAAAAACAGCAACATGCTCAGCAATCGCAGCAAGCTACGGTGTTTAGCAGCCAAGCGGCGCAAGCTAGGATGCAGGGAAGTGTCGCTCATAGTCGAGTTTGCGGCAGGCGTTGGAACGATCAGCGGCGCGGCGCGTCGCCGGCGCGGGTCGAGATCGAGAAAATGCCGGTATCCAACCAATAGCCGTATTCGTCCTTCAAGGTTTGCAACTTGAGCAAAACCACCCCGTTCGGCTGCTGATTGCCGTCGGCGTCCGCCACGGCGATGACCTTGAAATCGAGATCGACGTTCTCGTCAGTCGAACGTTCCAGTGTCACTTTGAGCGGCAGCGACTTGGTGCTCGCGTCGCGTGGATGGGCAAAAGTGATGCGATACAATGGCGTGGCCGGCCAGCGTTCGACATTCAATTGCCGAAAACCCAGAAACACCGGCGCGTAAAAATCGAAGGCTCGCCTCCGGCAACCGGCTCTTGCGATCTTCCAATTCCAGATTGGCAAACAGCTCGTTTTCTCGTTTCAGCCGCCCGGTCTGCTCCAGCACGCCGACAAAGCGGGCGGTGGACTTCATGCCCAGTTCGCGGCTGCGCAGGTTGAACTTGTATAACTGCCCTTCCGACAGCGCGCAGACCATGGCGCCGACCGCCGCCGTGGTCTTGGGATCAGTCAGCCGGCCACTAACCGAGCGGAACGGATACCAGTCACCGACCCGGTAGGCGTGCAAGCTGACGATGCGATCCGGCGGCGCCGGCAATTTCGCCAGAATCGCCGCCCGCACCGCCGGTAAGCGACAAGGCCGCCCGGAAATCAGCAGATAGTCGCAGTCGTACAAGTGAACAACTTCGCACAAGTCACTCAGTACTTGGCCGAGGATGCGGCGTGCCGTGGTATCCAACGCCAGCATGGTGGTGGAAAACGCGACTTCGGATAATTTGAATCCTTGGCCGCCGGCAACCCGCACGGCCTCCTCCAAAAACGCCACCACCTGCTCGTGCGGGCCGCCGCCGGATGGATACACATCGGCCAGCCGCAAGGTCACCGCTTCGTTGCCGGCGCTGAGATCGGCGTTTTCGTAGCGGTGCAACAACGCCAGCGCCAACGGCAAGGCCACTTGATTGGCGAACTGTCGGCGCAACGTGCGGTCGCGTTCGGCCTGATCGCCGCGGTTGGCGCCCAGCAACCGCGCCAGCAGTTCCTCGGCGTTGGCCGCACCGCTCTGGCGAATCGCATCCACCAGCACCGGCAGCACGTTGCGCTCGATGATCCCGCACAACACGTCGTCGCCAGCGATGTTGAAGCCTTCGCGGAATTCCTGGGTCGGCCGCACCGCCGTGCCACCTTCCAGTTGGTAGGTGGTGATGATCAGATCGGTGGTGCCGCCGCCGATGTCGATGCTGGCCAAACGCAGGCAGGGCGCCTCGCCGTAGCCTTCGCGCGCCCGACCGAACACTTGGAAACACAACGCGGCATCGCCCTGGAAATTGTGTTTGACCTCGTTGTAGAGGAACACGATTTGGGTGCCGGTCGCTTCGTCCCATTGCAGGAACGGTTCCGGTGCCTGGCTCTCGTCCAGCCCCAACGCTCGCCAAGTCAACCGGACGGCGATGCTGACCCGGCGGGCAAACAGCTTGCGCTCGGCCAGCGGCATGGCGGTGGGCATGGTCAGAATCACCCGCCGCAGCCGGCGCGGCGCTTCGGAATGGACCCGTTCGTAGCGGCGGGCCGGCGAATTGGCCTGCACGAAGGCTTGCAGCAGCACTTCGGCGACGAAGAAACTCATCAGGGCGCTGCGCGAAAACAGGGCGGTCACAGCCGGCGGCTCACCGGCGGCCAACTCCTCCCCGTCCTCGCGCAAATGGCCGATGAAAGGACCGGTGGTCACGGGGCCGCTGTCGCCGCCGAAACCATCGGGTCCAGGGTTGAAACGCCACGGATGATGGCGGAGATCGGTATCCCATAGATACCGCTTCGGGCCGGACAAGCCGGTACTGCCCTCGGTGCCGTGGCTGAAATAGGACAGCGCCTGGGCCTCGTACCCTACCCGCGTCGCCGTCGGCCATAGAAAGGCGCTGGTCCGGCCACTGCGGCGCGACAGTTTCTCATCGCCAAAGCTGCCACGCACGAACTCGACCCGGCTGGGAAAAGGCTCGTCGTAAACCCGCTCCGGCTGGGACAGATCGCGCAATTCGAGACGATAGCTGTCGTTCATGTCCACCGGATCATCGCCGCTGGTTTCCATCAGCATGCCGCAGGTGCGGGAGTTACCGATATCCAGCACCAGGTCGACGTTGACCGGCTGGTTGAGCCGGGCGGTCGGGTTGCTATCGACGAAGGTGAAGCGCAGGAACGGTGTTCGAACCGCCCGTTGCAGCAGGGTCAGCACGGTGAGCCAAGCGGCCTGCGCGTCGGGACTGGCGCGCAACTCGGCCTCGTCTACCCGGCGCGGCGCCCGGCGACGCAATTCGAAAGCATGGAACCGCTGGTGCAACCACTCCCGCACCCATTCCTGCTCCAGGAACCAGTCGGTATCGGCTTCGGCATCGCTCAGGGCGAATTCCTCGCCGGACTGCATATCCAGCGGGCTGGGCGCGAGATAGGGTCTACCTTCGCGGGTCGGCAGCAATTGGGTGTCGAAAGCCAGGGTCACCCGGTGAGTGTTGCCTTCGGCATCGGGCGTCGGCAGTTCCACCAACCGCGCCCGCGCCCAGTTGGTCGGCCCTTTGTCGAACAGGTGACGACCGTCCGGATGCCGCTCTCGTATCCGCAAAAACGGCACTGGAACCCAGGCACCGGCGAAAATGGCGGCAGCCTTGGCGGCGTTGAGTGAGTACACCTGTTCCGGCTTGATCGCGCGACCGTCCTGGGCCACGAACTGGCCACTGGCGTCGTCGGCATACAGGCAGGTCAGGACCGCGCGACCATCCGCGCCGGTTTCGGCGAGGAACGCCCGCGAGACTCGCGTTTCGCCAAGATTGAACCCGAAATCCAAAAACTGGATGGCGGTGTTTGGAATCAGGTTGATCGTCGCAGCGTATTGTTTGAGTTTCGCCAGCATGGGCGCGACCTTTGCTAGTATGAACTGTCCCGACCGAATTCCGAGGCCGGGCGGCGGACCGGAATTCGGATTCGTCAGCGTTTTAATGATAGGCAAAGTTTGGAGCAGTGCGATGCCGCGTCAGCAGGCTGGATCAATGCCCGACCGCTTCCAGAATTTCCTTGGCGCTGACCTCGACCGGTTTGTTGGTGATGTCCACCACGGCGAATCCGCCCTGCAGGAACACTCGCCGAGCCGCCTCCAACTCCTCGCGCAGCTTGAGCGGATTGCTGTAGCTCTCGCTCAGCGACACCTTGAGCCGGCGCTCGCGCCAGCGTCGATGCACCAACAATTGATCCGGATCGATGGTCAGTCCCACGACCCGTCGCCGGTACAGTTGGAACAATTCCGGCGGCGGCTCCCCACCGATCAGTGGTACGTTGGCAACCTTCCAGCCGAGCGAGGCCAGGTAGAGACTGATGGGTGTTTTGCCGACACGCGATACCCCGACCAGCACAATGTTGGCCTGTCGCCAACCCTCTGGATGGCAACCATCATCGTGGGCGATGGTGTAATCGATAGCTTCGGTTCGTTCCAAAGCCTCGCGGTTCTGCTCCCGATAAAGGCCCGGCTGACCGATCGGATCCGTACCCAGCACGACTTGTAATTGCGCCAGTAATGGTCCCATCAAATCGACCGCCAGTACCCCATGACTCCGGGCGAGTCGCTCAAGCGTCAAGCGCAACTCGTCATCGACCAATGTATGCGCGATAAGGCCACCGGTCAGCTGCGCCCGTTCGACAACGTTCTCCAACTGCTCCGATCGCCGAACTCCGGGAATGACACTAATCTCCACCGCAGCGGCCGGAAATTGTGCCAACACCGTGCGTAGCAGCTGCTCGCCGCTGAATCCTGTCCCGCCCGAAACGATGAGGATGGATGTCATAGTAGACGGAACGATCCTCTGCCAGCCGGCGAAGGCCCCGCCTTGGTGGGGCCTTGGGGTCCAAAAAGCTGACCTGGTTCGATCACGACCGGCCGGCACCCTTACGCAAAGCGTCGTAGCGCCGACGTTGGATCTTACCGCCAAAGTACATCAGCATGATGCTTTCGACCGAATGCGGGGTTATGCCCAACGTGTCCAAGCCATTACGGTCACAGATGCTATCCACTTGCAGCGACAGATAGTTATCGGTCGTGAAGATTTTCACTGGTAACCAACCCAGTAGCTTGGCTTGCAATCGTGCCATCGAATCTGGCAACCCGACCACCACCCGCTTCAAACCTAACATCCGGGCGATGTCTTCGACGATTTCCCTGAAGGTGTACACGCGCGGCCCGCACAATTCATAACTTTGGCCGATGGTCGCATCGTTCTCCAGCGCGACCTCGAAGGCTTGGGCTACATCGCCGACGTAGATCGGGGCGAAACGGGCGTTCGGGCAAGCCAGCGGTAGAACGGGAAACGCCTTGAGCATGTTGGCGAACTGGTTATAGAAATTATCATCGGGCCCGAAAATAATTGACGGTTTGAAACAGGTAACGGCCAAGCCTTCCGCCCGCATCACCACCTGCTCGCCCTCGCCCTTGGTCAACAGATATTGACTGGGCCCCTTGGCGGCGTCGGCGTGCAGGGCACTCATGTGCAGCAAGCGCTTGACCCCGGCCGCCCGACAAGCCTCCACTACCTTGCCGGGCAATTCGGCATGAACAGCGCGGAAGCTCTGGCCAGGGTATTCGTGCAACACACCCACCAGATTGACCACGGCGTCGCAGCCGGAGAAGTTTTCCAGCAGCACGGTGGGATCATGCACGCCTGCTTCGATCAGCTTCGTGTTGGGCAACACTTCGATTCCTCGATGTCGCTGAGGATGGCGCGTCAGAACCTTCACCTGGTACCCTCGGTTGGCTAATCGCGCTACCAGATGACGACCGACGAAACCTGTTCCACCCAACACGCAGATTTTTTGAATTTTCATACCTTTGCCTGTTCCTCGCGGTTCTTTCATGTCGCCTGAAGCGGACAGATGCCATGGGATCGATGATCGGGACCAGGACATACCTGGATAATCCACATCTATAATTAAGATTAATAAGCGCTTGAGGCGAGCGACAGCGCTTGTTTCGGTGCGGAATTTACCACAATCGGTCGCGCGCTTCGCTTCGCAACGGCCAGATCCTTAGGATAGCCCTACCTTGGAACATATTTTAATGACTCTGTTGCTTTATTTGGTGTTAGGCGCGTTTGCCGGCGTCATGGCTGGCCTGCTTGGCGTGGGCGGTGGGCTGATCATCGTCCCGGCACTGGTCTGGATTTTTCGCGGCCAAGGCATGAACGACGCCATTATCATGCACTTGGCCATCGGTACCTCACTTGCGACCATCGTCGTGACCTCTATTTCTTCAGTGCGCGCCCATCACCGACGAGGCGCTGTGCTGTGGCCGGTTTTCTGGCAACTGACGCCCGGCATCGTCGTCGGTGCTTGGTTGGGCGCAGCAGTCGCCGATGCCTTGTCCAGTCTCGCTTTGCAAAAAGTGTTTGCGCTGTTCGTGTTGGCCATGTCAGCGCAGATGGGTTTCGGCGCCAAGCCAGCACCGCACCGCAATTTGCCTGAAACCATCGGAATGATAGCCGTCGGCGGCATGATCGGCACAGTATCCGCTATCGTTGGCATCGGCGGTGGCTCATTGACCGTGCCGTTTCTAACGTGGTGCAACGTTTCGATCCGCCAAGCGGTAGCCACTTCAGCCGCTTGTGGTTTACCCATCGCCCTCGCCGGCTCCATCGGCTTCGTCATGACCGGCCTGAATACCGCCAACCTGCCGGCCTGGAGCCTAGGCTACGTTTACGGTCCAGCTCTGGTCGGCATCGCTTTGGTCAGCATGTTATCGGCGCCGTTCGGCGCAAGACTAGCGCACACTTTGCCAACCGAGATGCTGAAAAAGGTATTCGCTGTTTTCCTAGCGCTGATCGGTATCAAGATGCTGCTTGGTTAAATGGCGGGGACAAGAAGACGCTCCTGATAATCATGCCATAAGCAGTCTACATTACTATAAAAATATTTAGGACTTTTTGATAATCTCATAAACAAGTGTATTTTAAAATTGCCGATTTTATGGGAGGATGATCTAGAGAGTATTGATAAGCTTGAGAGACCGAAGTTCTGAGTGTTAAGCCGTCTGCAACCTTTCCGCTGATCGGCATGTTGTCGGCTTTAATTGTCAATTTCTGCTCTGTCTACGGTCAACAATGCCTCGTCGCGCAGACTTTTCAGCAATTGGAAAGCCTGCTTAGAAAAAGCAGGTCGAATTTCTGCAAACTGCAAACTGCAAATCCCGTCTCGACACATACAAGGATCGATTTTCAGTGCTTGGAACATTAGTAAACACCGCTGCGGTCGTGATCGGCAGCGCCGTTGGCCTGACGGCAGGCGCGCGATTACCGGAAAGAATCAAAATCATCTTGATGCAAGCGTTGGGGTTGGCGGTAGTCACCATCGGGCTACGCATGGCACTGGAAGCCCATCATGCGCTGTTGGCCATCGGATGCCTGTTACTGGGCGGCGTTACCGGCGAACTGCTGCGGATCGAGCAACGGCTGGATAATCTGGCCGAAATCCTGAGTCGGGCATTGCGTTCCAATTCCAGCCGTTTCGTCGAAGGCTTCGTGACGGCCACCCTGTTGTATTTGACCGGGGCCATGACCATCGTCGGTTCGATCCAAGATGGCACGGTCGGCGATCCCAGCGTGCTGCTCATCAAGTCGCTGCTGGATGGCGTGGCTTCGGTCGCGTTGGCTTCGTCGTTGGGAGTCGGGGTGATGTGTTCGGCTCTGCCGGTGTTGGTGGTGCAGGGCGGCATCACCCTGCTGGCAGCACAATTGGCGTTCCTGTCGCAACCGGCAGTGCTGGACGCCGTCAACGCCACCGGCGGATTGTTGATTCTCGGCATCGGAATCAACTTGTTAGAAATCGGCCGGATCCATGTGGGCAATCTATTGCCGGCGTTGTTGTACGCCATTGTCGGCGCGATGCTGTTTTAGGGCGAGTACGCTTCAATCCCTGAGCGGAAGCGCAAGGTGGCCAAATGAATAAAAAATGGATCAAGTTGCAGGCAGTGATTCTGGGTCTGCTGCTCGGCGGATTGCTCGGCTGTGATTCAAATCAGTCCCCGGCGCCCAAGCCACCGCAGTTGGCCAAGGAGTTGGTATTTTACAGTTGGGCAGATTACATGCCCAAGACCGTGATGGATGCGTTCGCCAAGGAGTTTGGTGTCAAAATAGTTTACGAGCTGTACGATTCCACCGAGGCGGCGGCCGAGAGCTTTCGGGCGGGAAGACGCTTCGATGTGGCCACGATCGATAACAACTATCTCGCGTCGCTGGCGCGCGAGGGTCTGATCGCGACCCTCGATTATCGCAATATCCCCAACTTCAAGAACATCTCGCCCAATTTTCGCGACTTGATCTTCGATCCGGGCAATCGGCATTCAGTGCCGTACAATTGGGGCACCACAGGCTTGCTAGTGCGCGACGATCTCGCGCAGAAACCCATCACCCGCTGGGCCGATGCCTGGGAACCGCTTTATACCGGTAAGGTGCTCGCCCGTCCACTCGAGCACGAATTGATCGGCATTGCCCTCAAATCGCTGGGTTATTCGATCAATTCCCTGGATCCCGAGCAACTGCGGGCCGCCGAGGAGCGGTTGCGGGCGCTCAAGCCTTCGGTGTCGTTCGTGGAAGTCGAAGCAGATAAGGCGACTGCCAAGCTCGTTAGTGGCGAGGCCGTGATGATGATAGGTTGGACCGGTGACGCGGTGTACGCCAGCGACAAAAACCCGGCCATCCGCTACATCTTGCCCGAGGAAGGCGCCATTCTCTGGGGCGACAGTCTGGTGATTTCCGCCGCTAGCCCAAACCGATATACCGCCGAGGTGTTCCTGAATTTTCTGTTGCGACCCGAAATCAGCGCACAAATCGTCAACGAGTATTATTATGCCACCGCCAACGAGGCCGCCCTGGCCTTTGTGCTCCCGGAGATCCGCGACAATCCGGTGGTATTCCCAGCCAAGGGAGATTTTGACAAAGGCGAATGGTATGCCCCGGTCACCGACGAGGCGCTGAAACGGCACGGTGAAATCTGGGGCCGCCTGATGCCGGCGGCTGAGCGATGAGAGCGAGCGAGATGCGACGCTGGGCAAGGATATTCTTGGTCTTGTTCGCAGCGCTGGTGCTGGCCGCTTGCGATGATCGGCCCGCCGCGCCGACCCGGTCGCCGGCCAAGGAACTCGCTTATTGCGACTGGGTTGATTATCAGGTCCGACCCGTGATGGAAGCTTTCGAAAAGGAATATGGCACCAAGATCAAGTACGTGCCTCTTCCGACTCAGGAAGCGTTTGCCGAAGCCCTGCGCGGCGGGAAATGCGATGTTGCCGTGATCGGCAACGAACTCATGCCCGCATTAGTGGCCGGCGGTCTGCTGGCCGAAGTTGATTATCGCAACGTGCTCAACTTCAGGAACGTCGCCGCTAACTTTCGCGACTTGGTGTACGATCCCAATAACAGGTTCTCGATCCCGTTCCGGTGGGGAACCATCGGCCTGTTGGTGCGCACCGATCAGGCGACGAGGCCGGCCGGTCGCTGGGCGGATTTGGGCGCCGCCGGCAAGACGGCGCTGTGGGATATGCCGCGCAATGCCGTGCCCGTCGCGCTGAAGGCGGCGGGGTATTCGGTCAACTCCGAAGCGCCGGCCGAACTGGAGGCAGCGCTGAACTTCTTGCTCGCGCGGAAAGCCGCTTTCACGATCTGGCCTGCCGAAGCCGCCAGTATCGCCCCCACGCTGGTCGAGGATCGGGCCGTCATGGCGTTTGGCTGGTCGTTCGACGCCTTGGCGGCGCGCGAAGGGAACCCGAACATCACTTATATTTTGCCCGAGGAAGGCGCCATCCTGTGGGGCGAAAGCTTGGTGATCGGAACCAGCACCACGCGCAAATCCACGGCCGAAGCCTATATCGATTTCATCCTCCGTCCCGAAATGAGCGCGCAAGTGACGAACGTCTTGCATTTCGCCACCACCAACGAGGCCGCCCACACGTTGGTGGATCCGAAGCTGCGCAACGATCCGATCATTTTTCCGCCGAACGAGTACCTCAAGAACGCCGAGATCATCCTGCCGATCAGCCCGGAGGGCGAAAAGCGCTACACCGAGCTGTGGGCGCGCTTTCTCGCCAGTGGCCAACATGAAAAGGACCATTGATGCACGCGTTCACCACGCCAGGACGGATTCTCTCGAAGAGAGGATGGTCGGCGGCCACTCTGTGGGGGTTGCTGGGCCTGGCCGTGATACTGGCCACGGCCTGCGACGACTCCAAACCTCCTCCACCCCTCGCGCCGCCGCCGATGCGGGAATTGGTCTATTACGACTGGGCGGACGATATGCCGCAAGCGGTATTCGATGCGTTCACCGCAGAGTACGGCATCAAAGTCAAGTACGTGACTTATGCTTCGGGCGAGGAGGCGGTCGCGAACCTGCGGGCAGGCAAAGTGTATGATGTGGTTGCCGTGGAAACCCAAGATATCCCCGCGCTGATCGCCGATGGTCTGTTGGCCAAGATCAACTACCGAAACGTGCCGAACTTCAAAAACATCTCCGCCAACTTCCGCGATCTCTCGTTCGATCCAGGCAACACCTATACCATACCGTTCAATTGGGGTACGACCGGGTTGCTGGTACGCTCCGATCTGGTGGAAAAGCCGGTTACCCGCTGGGCCGATCTGTGGGACGAGCGTTTCGCGGGCAAGCTGATCGTTTGGAGCCTGCAGCGCTATCTGCTCGGTATCACCTTGAAGTCGCTAGGATACTCGGTCAACTCCGAAAATCCCGAACAACTGGCTGCGGCACTCGAACGCCTTGAGCAGATCAAGTCGCGTGCCCGGATCATGGATTACGATACCCAAGTGCTGGACGATATGCTCGCCAGCGGTGAAGTGGTCATACTCTACGGCTTTTCGGGGGATCTCGAACGGCTGCACAAAAAAAATTCCGCTGTGCACTACGTTCTGCCAGAGGAGGGGAGCGTGCTCTGGGGAGACCATTTTGCGATCCCTGCCAAAAGTTCTGACCAGCATGCCGCCGAGCTTTTCATCAATTTCCTGTTACGGCCCGAGATCATTGCTCTGTTCGTCAACGAAATTCACTACGCTGCTCCAAACGACGCGGCGACTCCGTTTATCGAGCCCGAAATCCGAAACGATCCTGCGATCTTCCCATCTAACGACTTGCTCAAAGCGGCGGAAATTCTGCTTCCGCTCGGTCCAAAAGGGCAAAAACTGTACGATGAGACCTGGTCGCGCTTTCTTGCGGGTGGCCGATAGGCGATAAAGTGACCCGGGATAGACCTCGATCACGGTTGCGGAGCAGCCTGCGCTGGCGTTTGTTGGCGGTGTTTAGCGCCGCGCTGCTGACGTTGCTCTTGTCTGGGTTGGCTGCGGTCGGGTATCTGGTGAGGTACACCGAGCAGGTGGGCTGGCAGGGCCGTCAGCAGGAAGCCGCTCAACGCGCGGCGCAAACCGTTGGCGAGTTTTTAGCGCGAGAGCAGGCGGTGCTACGGGTGCTGGCTTTGTTCGGCCAGGACGAAATGGTTCCCGAACAGACCTCTAAGTTAGAAGCGCTGCAAAGCCAGAATCACGCCTTGCTGGAAATCGTCTATCTGAATGCCGCCGGTCAGGTATTGGCTCACGCGCCGAGGCAGAACGCGGTGCTGGCCAATTTATTCACCATTCCGCAATCGACCTGGTTCGTGCAAGCCCGGCAGGGTCGCAGCTATATCGGGGACGTGCAGTTTTCCGCCAGCGAAGAAGCCTACCTGATTCTGGCTTTGCCGGTGGCCAGCGATGGCGTGATCGCCGCTCGGCTAGACATGAAGGTATTGCGGGATGTGGTCGCCAACCTCCCTTTCGGCAAGTCTGGCATTTCCTATCTGGTCAACCAAAACGGACGGATCATCGCCCATTCCGATCCCCGTATCGTGCTGGCCCAAACCCGGTTGGACGAGCGCCCCGCGCTGTGGGCTTTGGTGCACGAGGCCAGCAAGCCCCGCGCTGGGGAATACCGGAATTTGGATGGTAGGCCGGTCGTGGGAACGGCGGTTCCCGTGCCCGACGCCCCCTGGGTCGTCATCACCGAAATCCAGCAAGCTGAAGCCTATGCCGCCAGCCGGATCGCCTGGTGGACGTTACTGGCCGGATCGCTCGTCCTCGGTCTGTTGATCACCAGGGCGGTCACTTCTCTTTTGGAGCGTGAGTTTCTCCAGCCGATGAGACGCTTACAAACCGGGGTCCAAAAAATTGCTCAGGGAGATTTGGATTATCGCATCGGTCTGGAACCACAGGGTGAAATCGGCCAAGTTGCGACCGCGTTCGACGAGATGGCCGCTCGCTTGCAAGATCGCGATCGCCAAGTCAAGGCACAACGCGCCTTGCGGGAAGCGAAGGAAGCGGCCGAGGCAGCCAATCGCGCCAAATCCGAATTCCTGGCGGTAATGAGCCACGAGATTCGCACCCCTCTCAATGGGGTGCTCGGCATGGCGGAGCTGCTGCTGGGTACCTCGCTGAACGTCCAGCAGCAGCGGTTCGTGAACACGATCCTAGGATCGGGCCGGGCATTGCTGGCCATCGTCAATGACATTCTGGATTTTTCCAAAATCGAGGCCGGGCAGCTGGAACTGGAGGTGATACCGTTCGATCTGCGGGAACTGATGGAGGATACAGCGGCACTGCTGGCAGGACGAGCGCATGAGAAGGGGTTGGATTTAATCAGCGATCTACCGCTGGTTCTGCCGGTTCCGGTGCAGGGCGATCCGGCACGACTTCGGCAGATTTTGGTGAACCTGGTCGGCAATGCCATCAAGTTTACCCAACAAGGCGAAGTACTTATCCGACTGCGCATCCTGGATCAGGAGGCGGTCACGCCGCGACTGCGCTTTGAAATTCAAGACACCGGCATCGGGATTTCCCCAGAGGCGCAAGCTCGGATTTTCAATTCCTTCACTCAGGCGGACGGTTCTACAACCCGCCGCTATGGCGGTACCGGGTTGGGGCTGGCCATCAGCCGCCAGCTCGTGCAGTTGATGGGCGGGGAGATCGGGGTAGAGAGCGTGCCTGGGGCGGGCTCTCGGTTCTGGTTCATACTGCCGCTATCTGGGCCAATAGCAAGCGCGCGCCCTCTCTGGTCGGGGCAGGTCGATTCGCAGAGCGCACGGGTCTTGATCGTGGATGACAACGCGACCAATCGTGAGATCCTACGGCGGCAAACGATGGCCTGGGGTTTGGCGAGCGACGAGGCGGAGAATGGGCCCCAAGCGTTGACCCTGCTGAATGAGACCGCACAGACGGGCAAACCTTATGATCTGGCGCTCGTGGATATGCAGATGCTTGGAATGGATGGCCTCGAATTCACTCGGCACATTCGCGCCGATTCCACGTTGGCCGAGCTCAAGCTGGTACTACTATCCTCGGATGAGGGCAATACCCCGGCCGAGGTGGCCGTTCAGGCTGGGATACAGGGCTTGTTGCACAAGCCGGTACGCCAAGCCGAACTGTACAAAACTCTATGCCGGCTGCTGAGCCGGACAGCCGAACCGATCAGTCTTTGCCCAATTTCGCCGAGCGCCTCGCCGACCCCGATTCGCGGGCCGGATTTTGGTCGCCGAAGACAATCCAGTCAACCAGGAAATGGCGCTGGCCATGCTGGAGTTGCTGGGCTGCCAAATCGAGGTGGCGGCCAACGGTCAGGAAGCGATCGAAAACGTGACCCGGAACCCGTATGATCTGATCCTGATGGATTGCCAGATGCCGGTACTGGACGGCTTTGCCGCCACTGCCGCAATCCGTCGCTGGGAACAGACCGAAAACCGACCGCGCCTGCCTATCGTCGCTCTTACCGCTAACGTCATCAAAGGCTTCCAGGAGCAATGCCTGGAGGCAGGGATGGACGATTATTTAAGTAAGCCATTCGGACAGGAACAATTGATCGCCAAGCTGGACCGCTGGCTACCCAAGATTAAAGATGAAAAACTCAGATCTGTTCCTCCCCCGTTAGCTCCCTCTCCTCCCGTCCCCGCAACCCTCAACGTTGAAATCACCGCGCCGGCAGGACCCACTCCAGCGCCAGCGCCGGTCACTTCCCTGCTGGACGAGCGTGCACTGGCTCAGATTCGCGCCTTGCAACAGCCTGGAACCCCCGATCTGCTGAGCAAGATCATCGGCTTATATTTGAACGATTCCCTCAAGCTGCTCCAGCAGATACGGGACGGCATCGCTGATGCGGATCCCGAGATGTTGCGGCAAGCGGCACACAGTCTCAAATCGGGCAGCGCCAACCTGGGGGCAATCGAGTTGGCGGCTGCGTGCAAGGAAATGGAACAGCGGGGGCGAGAGCGGCAACTGGAGGATACCGCTGACTTGCTGCGGCAACTGGAAACGTGCTACGACCAGGCGCGAGAGGCATTGGCGAAATGGGTATCGCCAGCCTGAGTACCGGGTCAGTGCTCTACCCTTATCATTCCTAAGCGGACGCGGCAACGACCCCCATGACGCCGAATGGCTTCGGCCAGAACCATTCAAAACCTCATGAATGAGATGCTGAAACACACTACGCCGAGCGCCGTATTCATTATTATTCGCAGGGCTGGTGCTGGCATGGACGAAATCGGTTTCAAGCGCTTGCAGGATTTACAACGCAAGAATCCGATCAGCCAGCAGAATCTCGACGAAGCCAAAGCCAAGCTCGACGCCGCGCGTACCCGACAGACCCGGTACAACTTCGCTACTTTGGATAGCCATGTCCTCCCCCCTTCGCTGCGTTTTCTATTCTTACTGGCACTGCTGCTGGCCACCTTCACAGTCCGCGCCGGTAACGATTATCCATTGGTGCTGGTTCACGGTTTCACTGGCTGGGGACGAGAAGAACTACTTGGCTTCAAGTACTGGGGTGGTTTCGAGGATTTACAGGAAATTCTCAATCAGGCCGGCTACCGCACTCTCACCAGCGTAGTCGGGCCGCTCGCCAGCAATTGGGATCGTGCCTGCGAGCTATATGCTGCTCTCAAAGGCGGGACCGTGGACTACGGCCAAGCTCATGCGGCTATCCACCGCCATGCTCGTTTCGGCCGCGCTTTTCCCGGTTTGTATCCCGACTGGGGGACAGTGGGCGCTCGCGGCCGACTTCGCAAGGTTCATCTGATCGGTCATAGCCAGGGCGGACAAACCGCGCGGGTGCTGGCGGCTCTGCTGGCGCAAGGCGCGCCGGAAGAGCGTGCCGCCACACCTCCCAGTGAATTGTCGCCACTGTTTCAGGGCAACAAGTCTTGGGTTCATAGCATCACCACACTCGCTTCTCCCCACGACGGCACCAGTCTTGCCGTCGCTGACAACCAACTGCTGCCCTTCGTTCGCAAGGCCCTAATCGGCCTGGCCGCGCTGGTCGGTATCGAACTCAACGATCTACCCTATGACTTCAAACTGGAGCAATGGGGACTACGCCGCCAGTCAGGCGAAGCGTTCGGCGCGTATTTAACGCGAGTCGAACAGAGTCCGATTTGGCACTCGCGCGACATTAGCAGCTGGGATCTCAGCCCAGACGGGGCAAAAGAGTTGAACCGACAGTTTCCTGCCCAACCCGAAGTGTATTATGTCTCGTGGGCGACTTCCGCGACCGTACCACTCTGGCCGTCTCGCCACCAGATCCCGCGCCCTACCATGCTGCCGCAACTCTGGATCACCGCCTTATTCATCGGCGCCCATACCCGCGACAAACCTGGCGATGTTCGCATCGATGCGAGCTGGTGGGAAAACGATGGCTTGGTTAACACTCGATCCATGGCCGGCCCGACACTGAATTCATCGGACCGCATTGTGACTTATAGCGACCCGCCGCAACGGGGCGTGTGGAATCATCGGGGCGTGTTGATCGGCTGGGACCACATGGACATCATCGGCATTGGCACGGTGCGCGACATTCGCGGCTGGTACCTGTCGCTGGCCTGGTCGCTGGCCGACTTGCCGCCCTGATTCTTTCAACCTCCTCGCTGGCTCAACGAGTACCGCCCATGTCCCATATTGCCATTGAACGTTCCCACCTTCTGACCCCCGATCAAGCCCGCCAAGCCGCAGAAACTCTCGCCGAACAATTGGCCGACCGCTTTGAAATCAGCTACCACTGGGAGGGTGATTCGCTGCATTTCGAGCGCTCCGGTGTGGCTGGACATATCGATCTGGAACCGGGCACGGTTCATATCAATGCTCGGCTAGGTTTTCTGCTGGCTCCCTTCAAATACCAGCTGGAACAGGAAATCCACCAAGCGCTGGACAAAATATTGCGGCCAGCGGCCGGCCCTGCTTGATCATCCACACCTAAAGTCACAGAAATAAACGAGCAAAAACCCGCGCTTGGCGGGTTTCAATTTCCGTCATGGACGGCTATAGACAGATTTTGGCGGAGAGGGTGGGATTCGAACCCACGTGGGGCGGTTAGACCCCCATCCGATTTCGAGTCGGCGCCGTTGTGACCGCTTCGGTACCTCTCCGAGAGGAATTATTTGGAGCAAGCGCGGAATTAGTTTTATATTTTACCGCATCAAGAGGTTTTGCCAATCCCTAGGGAATCCGGAATTTGATATCTCAAGAACCGCCAAGGCTAGAAAAATCCGCTTTTCGCCGCACCGACGCAATGAAACAGGCATCTCGTCTCACCTATCCCCTTTCACCAGACAATCCGTCCAAACGCGATGCCATCGTGAGTTTGAGGTCGTTCATGGACGATTTTATCGGGCGAATTAAAAAACTTCAGATTTTACAGCGTGATCCTACTCCAAAACCTGACTCCCCGATGAAACCATCGGATCCGGAGGAATCTGAGGAGTCTGAAGCATCGGCGAAGTCCATCAAGGACCGATGTCTCACATGGCTCAAGCACTTCGCCATTTACCTTGGCGCTGTCACAGCGGCTTGCGTGATCGCCATTTACGCTTTCTGGCAACTCCCGATCCTGCAAGATCTGCCACAGTTGGTAAAGAACGTCAGCGACTCGCGGCCAGATCAATCACCGGCAAACCCAGCTCCATCGACCTTGGCCGGTACGAAGCCTGCGCCCCCCCAACCGGATTCGCAGAGTCCAGTCGAACCGGCGCCCGCCACCGATCAACCGGTTGCTCAAACCGGCATGATCACAGTCGATACCGAATCGCCAGAGCCTGCGGAGAACTCCCCCGATCCGGCAGTCACCCCGCCGACCTCCGAATCACAGGAAGTTCCCGCGACCGCCCAGGCTGAAACGCCTCCCGCGACGCAACCCGCAACCGCCGAGCAACCCGCAACCGCCGAGAACGCGACAACGCCCCCAACGGCGCCACAGGAAATCCAACAGCTGCTAGTCGATGCCCAGCAACAAATCAGCCGTAGACAACTCACTTCTCCGGCCAGCAGCAACGCACTGCGCAGTTATCAGCGCGTCCTGGAACTGGAACCGACTAACGCCGTGGCGACCGAAGGTATCCAGCGCATCACCACCTACTACCAGGACATCGCCAAGCAAAGCCTGTTGGAAGGTCGGACCGATGAAGGCTTGGCCTACATCAATCGCGGGCTGCGCGCTGCCCCTGACAATGCGATCCTACTGAATCTGCGGCGAGAGGCTCGGTCCGCGAAACAGCGGGAAGATCAACAGCGCCAAGCTTTATTGGAAGAACGACGACGTCAAGAGGCACAACAGCAAGCACGGCGCCAAGAAGAGGCACGAATACGAGAGTTACCCCGCCAGCCTTCCGCCGCACAGTCACAACTGCCTTGGTGGCAACGGCAGCAACAGCAACCCGCCTTCAACGAAAGTGGATTCAACCAGCGCTGAGCCGATCCACGTCGCCACCATACAATGGTTTTGTCCGGCGGGTACGGAAGAAATCCCGCAGCAGCGTCCCGCACTCCTCGGCCAGCACCCCGCCTCGCAGGTCGGCGCGGTGATTCAGCGTCTCTGTCTGCAACAGGTTGAACACCGAGCCGGCCGCGCCGGTGCGCGGATCGGCCGCACCGAACACTACTCGCGCCACTCGGGCATGAACGATGGCGCCAGCGCACATCGGACAAGGCTCCAGCGTGACGTATAACGTGCTATCAATCAGCCGGTAATTACGGATTTGTGCCGCCGCCGTCCGCAACGCGACCACCTCGGCGTGAGCGGTGGGATCGCAGGTGCCGATGGGCCGATTCCAACCCTCGCCGATCACCTCATTCTCCCGCACCAGTACCGCGCCGACCGGCACTTCTCCGACCGCTGCCGCGCGACGGGCCAACGTCAAAGCCCTACCCATCCAGTAGCGATCTTGCTCATCGTCGGAGATTGGTGGCCCGCTCACGGCTCATTCGGTATCGAATCATCAGTCGTCTCGGGACGCCGATCCAGCGTTGATCGCACTGCCCGTGCCAGATCGTGCTTCAGAAACGGCTTTTCCAACAACGAGTAATCCAGCGGCATTAAACTCGCCACCACCTGATCGGAATAACCGGACATGCACAGGATTTTGAGCGCGGGCCGCTGCCGCCGCGCCGCGATGACCAGATCCCGGCCACTCATACCCCCCGGCATCGTCATATCGCTCAACAACAACCCTATTGGAGTATCGGACTCCAACACTGCCAGTGCGCTCTTGCCGTCAGCAGCCTCGTGAACGGTGTAGCCCAGTCCCAACAAGGTTCGCGCCACGAAATCCCGGATATCGGGATCGTCTTCCACCAATAGTATGGTTTCTCGCCCACGCAAGTGGCTCTCATCGAAATGCGCTGAAACCGTCGAACCACTCATTCGCGCCTTTCCCTTTGGGAAATAACGCGGAAGATACAATTTCACGCTGGTTCCGCTACCCAACTGGCTGCGGATTCGGACATGGCCACCGGATTGCTGGACAAAACCATACACCATGCTCAACCCTAAGCCAGTGCCGGCGCCGAGCTTCTTGGTGGTGAAGAACGGCTCGAAGGCTTGTTCGAGCACGTCCGGCGCCATGCCGGTACCGGTATCGGCGACCACCAGCCGCACGTAATCGCCGGGGACAACATCGGGATAGCGTCCGGCATAGGCCCTGTCGAGCGTCACGTTGCAAGCCTCGATTCGTAATCGGCCGCCATCCGGCATGGCATCCCGGGCATTAATCGCCAAGTTCAGTACAGCGTTGGTGAATTGCCCGGGATCGACTTGAATGTTCCAGACGCCATCATCGACGGCGGTTTCCAGCTCGATGCGGGCGCCCAAGGTCCGCTTCAACAGTTCGGCGATCTCCGCGAGTTGCTGGCGCGGTGACAGCACGCACGGTTGCAAGGTTTGCCGGCGGGAAAAGGCCAGTAGCCGACGGATCAGATCAGCGCCTCGTCGGGCGGCATTCATCGCGGTACCAACCGCCTTGTAGTGCTCTGGCTGGTTCCGTAGCCCCCCCTCCACCAAGGCCAGGTTGCCCAGAATGACGGTCAGGAGGTTATTGAAATCGTGGGCGATGCCGCCAGTCAATTGGCCGACCGCCTTGAGCTTCTGCGCCTGATTGAGCGCCATCTGAGTTTGGCGGTACTCGGTTAGATCCTCGGTCAACACGAAACAGCCCACCACCCCGGTCTCCGCTTGCGCCAGGGGCAGTATGTGCGGGATGAAATAGGCGCGCACGTACATTCGTCCGCCCGGCGCGACCAATTCGTATTCGAAATGGGTGCTCCGGCCGCTCAAGGCCTGATCCACATGGGTTTGTAACCGCTGTACCAGTGCCGGCTCCAGCATCTCGCCGAAGGGATGGCCCAGAAATGCTTCGGCGGGCACGCCAAACCATTCGGCGTATTTTTGGTTGACGAACTGATAACGCCGGTCGGCGTCGAGATAGCCGATCAACACCGGCACGGTATCGGTGATCAGGCGAATTCGGCTTTCGCTCTCGCGCAAAGCCGCGTCGATGGTCTTACGCTCTTCGATCTCCTGAGCGAGCAGCTCGTTGAGCGCCAGCAGTTCGTTGGTACGCTCATTGACTCGCACCTCCAATTGCAGGCGGTGTTCGAGCAATTCCGCTTCGGCTCGTTTGCGAGCGGTAATATCCTGATAGATGGTAATGAAGCCACCGTCAGAGAGAGGTTCACCGCGAATTTCCAGCACTGTGCCGTTGGGGCGGGTCCGTTCGAAACAATGTCTCTCAAACCGTTCCGCCAGCCTGACCCGTTCTTCGGCCAGCATCTCCGGATCGCCAGGGCCATATTCTCCGCGCCGGGCGTTGTAGCGCATCAATTCGATAAAAGGTAAACCGTTTCGCATCAGTCCCGGTGGAAAATCCAGCAACTCAATGAAACGCCGGTTCCAGACCCGCAAGAGCAAGTCCTTATCAACGATGCTGATGCCTTCTTGCAAGTGATCGAGGCTGGCTAGCGTCAATGCTCCCAGTTCGGCACTGGATAAATCAGTCGGAATCGCGATTGGATCATTCGGAGATTCGTGCATATAACACCTTCAACTCCAGTCGCCTGGCAACCTGGTCGCGACCATCTTAACCGTTGGCACCGGTCAGGGCGATCCCCAGCAATAGTCGCCTCGATCAGCATGGCGATGAACCTTACTCCTAATCTAGTTGTAGTCGATTACGGCGACTCAACTAACCAGCCTTAACCCCGGTGGCAATGCTTCGCCGAATATTTGGCTGGTGTCGGTTTCGTTCAGTTCCATGATGTCCTCGACCATCCGCACCCAGGAGACCGGGGATTTCTCCACCCGCAAACGTTGAATCACTCGTGCCCGTAATGCTTCTTCCAAATCGCGCTCCCGGTCACCGCTCAACCGTGCCAACAGCGTCGCGGCGAACGCGGCCGGCACCACCGTTCGCCAATCCAGCGCCAGCACTCGTTCCAGCCAGACCGCCGCTGTCGCGGCCGGCACGACATCGTGCGCGCTGCCGTAAGCGGGAACCCGGGTACCCAAACGGCCGACCGCCCACCACAGTTGCGGCGACTCGACTTTACGCGCCAATCGCGCCCGCAACACTTCGCCCAATTCGACCTTGCGCGCCGCCGGCAATCGTTCCAACACGCCGGCCAATCGCGCCATGTCTTCGACACCCGGCTGTTTATCCTTGATCGCTTTGCCAGTCAGTGGGCGCAGCGCCACCAACAGCTCGTCGCTCAACCGCGCCTGCGCCGCCGCGTCCAATCCACCGGCCACCCGTCGCCACAGGGTCCACCATTCCGACCAGTTTTGCGCGTCCTGTCTGTATTGCACGCCCTGCTCGTACAGCGTCCACAACTGTCGCGCCCGCCAGTCGTCCAGCGGGTAGCCGAATCCTGGTCGCAGGCAATAACCAGCAAGACCAAACCACAGTCGCTCGTGCTCCGCCGAGCGCCGTCGCCGTCGCGCTCCCGTCCACAGCACGCCGAACAATTCGCGCAACAGCGGCGTTTCCCAATTCTCGCGTTTGCCGAGCAAGCGTTCCAAATCGGCGCGCAGCGTCTTGATTTCCCGGGTTTCCACTTCGGCGCGAGCACCATAGAAGCGTTCCAGCCGGACCGCCGCATCCGGAAAACGCGGATGCAGGCGGGACAGGGTCGTTGCGTCGCCACCGCGCAGTTGAAAAGCAAGTTGCCAGCGCCCCTCGGTCGCGCCCCCCTTGCACCCCGGAGCGGCTGAAGGCGAGGATTCCACCGCCACACACTCCACTTCCAGAGTACCAACCTCGGTCAGTTGAGCGGCCAGTTGCACCAGAATCTCGCCGGCGGTTTCGCTCTCGATCACCGTCGCGATGGGCGGCAGCGGCGTGAAATCCTCCACGTCCAGCACGACCACCTCGCCCGGCGGATGTACTGCATCGCCGGTGGAGGACACGAGATGAAATTGCACCGGAGCCCCCAGCCGCAGCGAGAAAACGCGATCCAACTGGACCGCTTGACCTTCTTCCATGCCGCGCGGCAACAAGCAAACCCCTCGTTTGCGGTCGCGTTCTCCGTCCACTACCAAGAAATAGCTGCGCGCCGATCCGCCACCGATCCGCAAGCCCTGGCCGCGCCGCGCCAGCCCGTAAGCGACCGCGCCGCGCGCCACCGCTAAATCGGGCTCGGGATTGTCCAGCCGCCGCAAACCCTGGCCGCGCCAGCCGCCCAGAATATCCAGCAATCGTCCGGCCAACGCCGCGCCGTGGAATACGCCACCGTTCAGCAACACCGCGTCCGGCATCGGTGGGCGGTCCGGGAGCGCCCGCTCGCCCAGCGCCCGGCGGGAAACCTCGGCGTGTTGGGCCAAAAATGCCGCCAGATGGCGGCTGATAGCGGGATCGGCGGCGTAAGGCAGGCCGAATTCGACCACCGCCGCCCGTCGGCTTTGGGGGATTTCCCCGGGTCCAACCTGCGGCAAAAAACCGTCTACCAACAAAGATAGTACGTCGTCGCGGCCCAGTTCCGCCGACCGGGCACCGCCGATCAACCGGGCACCGCCGCCCAGTACCGTTACCGGAGCCCGCTCCGGCGCGTCTTCCGCCAACAATCGTTCCTTGGCGCTCCGGCACTGTTGCAACAGTTGCGACAGTTCGCCGGCGTTCAACCGGTTGCCGCCCAAACGGGACTCGACCGTCCGGGCCAGCGTCAAATCCATGTTGTCGCCGCCCAGCATGAGATGTTCGCCCACCCCGATGCGCGTCAGGCGCGGTTCGGATTCGCCCGGCTCGATCTGGATCAGAGTCAGATCGGTGGTGCCGCCGCCCACGTCGCAGACCAGCAGCAGCCGCGACTCGCCCAGCGCCGTCGCGATTTCGCCGCGATGGCGGTGCAACCAGTCGTAGCAAGCTGCCTGCGGTTCCTCCAGCAAACGCAGTTGCGGCAACCCCGCCAGCCGGGCCGCTTCTACGGTCAGCGTCCGTGCCGCTTCGTCGAACGAGGCCGGCACGGTCAACACCACTTCCTGTCGTTCCAAGGGCTGACGCGGGAATCGCCGGTTCCAAGCTGCTTTGATGCAGGCCAGATAGCTGGCGCTGGCGGCGACCGGCGAGACCTTGGAGATTTCCTCCGCCGCACCCCAAGGCAGGATCGGCGCGGTGCGATCCACGCCGGCGTGCGATAGCCAGCTTTTGACGCTCGCGACCAATCGCCCCGGCACTCGCGCCCCCCGCTCTCGCGCCAGTTCGCCCAGCACCGCGTTGGCAACTTCACCGGGGTCGGCGAACGACCACGGCAATTGCACGTCTCCTGGCGCCAGTTCGCCTTCTGCCGGGTGATAGCGTACCGAGGGCAGCAGCGGCCGGGCCGCCACCGCGCCGGGCCCGATCAACTGCTCGATGGGGAACAGATGGATGGCAGGGGACGGCGCAGCCCTCGCCTCCGACCCCTCGCCCGGAGGAAGAGGAGAGGCAGCGAGAGTCTTTTAGATCGGCGTAGGCCACCACCGTATGGGTGGTGCCAAGATCGATCCCGACCAAATAGCGGGATGGGCTGTGTCGGGCGATGGTTTAGTTCTCCCCGCGCACGTCGAACTCGATCTTCCAGGTTTCGCCGCCGGTGCGCGGCACCGCTTCCAATCGCAGCGTGCCGACTTCGGTGACCGCCGCGTGTAGCCGCACCGGCACCACTTCGCCCGGCTGGCGACCTTCGGCGGGCAAGGTCGCCTCGATTTCCTCCAGCTCCTCAATTTCCTCCGGCGCCCATTCCTCCAATACCGCGCCGACGTGATCGGTACGGCGCACCGAGGAACCGAAGAAGCGGAACCGCACCGGCTCGCCGATCACAAGACCGACTTCCTGCGGCGGTAACTGGGCTTGGGTCCCCTCCTCCATGCCGAATGGGGCGATGCACAACGCCTCGATGGGCGGCTCCATGCCCGGCACCGCCGGCGTGGCGCTTTCCACCCCGACATAGTAGGACTTGGCGGTGCCGCCGCGAATCCGTACTCCGCGCCCACGCCGCACGTAACCGTAATAAGCCGCGCCGCGCGCCACCGCCAGATCGAGATCGGCGCCTTCCAACAACCGCACCGGCGGGGCGTGCTCGGCGGCCAGCCAACCGTTCAGCACCTCCAAGGTTCGGTCCAGCAACGACCGGGCCTTGAACACGCCGCCGTTGAACAGCACGGCAGTGGGATGCAAAAAACTGGCACCTTCCGGCAGGCGGTCCTCGAAACCGGCCAGATCGCGGGTCGCGCCCACCTGCCGGGCCAGGAACGCCGCCAGATGGCGGGTCATGGCCGGGTCCTGCGCGTAGGGCAAGCCCAATTTGGTCAGCGCCGCCCGCGCCCGGCTGGTCGGTCGGGCCGAGGCCTCCACCCAAGGAAAGAAGCCTTCCACCAGATTCCGGGTCACCTCGTCGCGGGTCAGCTCGGTTCGCAACGTGCCGCCGATCAGCTTGGAACCCCGGCTCGGCACCACCACCGGCACGGCCTCGACCGCTGCGTCGCCGAGCAGGATCTCCTTGGCGTTGCGGCAGCCGTGGGTGAGCCCCTGCAACTGCCAGGGATCGAGCTGGGTTCCCTGTTCGGCCAGCTTGGCGCGAACCGCGTGCGCCAGCGCCAAGTCCATGTTGTCGCCGCCCAACAGAATATGGTCGCCCACCGCCACCCGCACCAGTTCCAGCGAACCGTCGCGTTCGGTCACCGCGATCAACGAGAAGTCGGCGGTGCCGCCGCCCAGGTCGATCACCAAAATAATGTCACCGACCCGGACCTGTTTGCGCCACTCCCCTCGCGCCGCCAGAATCCAGTGATACAAAGCCGCCTGCGGCTCCTCCAGCAGCACCAGATGGCCCAAGCCCACTGCCTCGGCCGCCTCGGCGGTCAGCTCGCGCGCGGCAGGGTCGAAGGATGCCGGCACGGTCAGTACCACGTCCTGTTCGGTCAGCGACGCGTCGGGATAGTGCTGGTCCCACGCGGCGCGCAAATGCTCCAGATAGCGCATCGACGCTTGCAGCGGCGACACACGCTCTACTTCGTCCGGTGCCTCCACCGGCAGAATCGCCGCGCGCCGATCCACGCCGGGATGGCACAGCCAGCTTTTGGCGCTGGACACCAGCCGGATCGGCGTGCGACCGCCCATGGCGCGAGCCAGCTCGCCGACGACGAATGGCGGTTGCTCGCCCCACGGCAGAGTGCGATCGTCCGGCCGCAGCTCGTCGGGATGCGGCAAGTACAGAAACGACGGCAGCATCGGCCGGTCCTCGACCGCGCCGGGCGCGGTGAGCTGCGGGATCGACACGGTCCACTGCGCCACATCGTCCTGATCGCTAGCGGTCAGATCCACGGCCGCCATCACGCAATGCGTGGTGCCCAAGTCGATGCCGACGGCATAGCGAGTGTCGCTCATAACTCCACCTCCGCCGGCGCCAGCACGCGAACATCGTGACCCTCGGCCAGTTTCGGCAACGTGATCTGGGCAACCCGCCAACCTCGGTGCATCAACGTGCCGGTAAACGGAGGCTGGCCGACCACGTTGCCGGTCAAACGCACCGCCGAGGCGTCGAAACCGGCCGCCAGCGTCAACCGTGCGCCTTCGGCCTCGGTCCGCACCGGCTCGATCTGGAGATGGTCGCGAACTACTTTACGGCAACCTTCGTGCACCACCCGAGCGGCCCCGCCGATCTCGGTGTCTGAGTAGGCGGTGACGTTTTCCTCGAGAAAATCCACAAACCGGCCTTCTTGTTGCAACAAAGCCAACAGCTGTAAGGCGGATTCCGGTAAGGTTTCCCTGAACACGGCCGGCTTGGGCTGCTCGCCGACGGGGACCGTGGGCGCTGATTCGCCCCGTTCCAGCCGCAGCGCCTGCCCGGCGAACTCGCTATCGGCTAAAATTCGCCAGAAAGCGCGCAGCGCCAAGGCCAGTCGGGTTGGGAAATTCGGTTGTGATGCATTCATGAAAGCAAACTCCCTCAAAGCGACAAATCAACCTGCTATCCTATCATGCGCCGGCAACCCGCCACTCCCCGCAAAACCATCCCCGAACCAAGCAAATTTCGCTATGATGTCGTTTTGGTGACCGCCGGTATGATCAGCGAAATCTCTCGATGTTGGCAGCGACACGATCCGCCGCTTTTTATCCGAGACAACGGCGCGCAAACTAAGATACGCAAGAGCATTCCAGGAGTAGTAGCATGGCCCGCATACTGATTGTCGATGACTCGCCCACGCAGACCATGAGTCTCGCCAAGATCCTCAAAAAAAATGGCCACGACGTGATAACGGCAAAAGATGGCGCTGAAGGCGTTCAAGTGGCTAAGGCGGAATTGCCGGATCTTGTCCTTATGGACGTGGTCATGCCCAAGGTTAACGGGTTTCAGGCCACCCGGCAGATCACTAAAAACCCTTCCACCAGTCATATCCCCGTGATCATCGTCACAACCAAGGATCAAGAAACCGACAAAATCTGGGGCGAGCGCCAGGGAGCGAAAGGGTACGTCATCAAGCCGGTAGAGGAAGCGACGCTGATGGACACCATCAAGCCCTTCCTTCCCAAAACGTGACGGGTCTAGCAGCTGCATGACCCGCCGCCGATCCGACATCGCTGCTGCAATTTTCGTTCAAGGGCGTTTTGGCCATTCGCGTTCAAAGTAACGGCAACGCTCATCGCGGAGCGGTCCGCGCATCCAACGGATAATCGGGATATTGTCGTCGAAACTCACTCAAGCGTGCCTCAGCCTCGGCTGTTCGGCCCTGGCGACGCAGCTCGGCGATTTCCTTCAGCCATTCCGCTGGCGAGCGATCGGTTAACCGGTTCCAGTCTAGTTTCCCCTCTTCTCCTTGCGCCGCAGCCGGGGCCGGGGCGATATTGAGCGTTGCCTCTTTTTTCCGCTCTGCGGACATCGTCGTATGCTGTTCTGGCGCAGCGAATGGGGCAGAAGATGGGGACGACAAAGAGGTGGGAGAAACCGGGAAAGATGTCGGTGGAGCATCATTCACCGCTGGCGAAGGTGGCACGATAACCGGCGCCGGTTTGGACAATTCAGTGGGACGCGCGGGCATCACGGCCGGTGACGCGGCCTGGGGTAATTTAGCGGTGAATGAGTGGCTCGGCGCGTCTGGTCGCCACCGCATCCGCCTCGACGGCGGGCTCGGCCAAGGGCCGGGGCGCTTCCAGTTTCAACACGCTTGCAAACTCCCCGGACTCACGGACCATCCGGACCACGCCCACGGTCAATACCACGGTCGCCGCCAGCGCCAACGGTACGGTCCATCGCGCCGCCCGCCGCCAAGGAGGCGATCGGCGAAACCGGACGCGACCTGACCGCCACGCCAGCCATCTTCAGGATGTGTCGGTCCAGCCGAGCCGGTGGCTCGACATCGCGGGTTTCCCGGTACAGGGCGGATACGCGCTCATCGTGGAGTTCGTTACGTTGATCGATCACGACGCACCTCCCAGACCTTGCCGCAGCCGAGCCAGTGCATAACGCAGGCGGCTTTTGACGGTTTCCCGGCCAGTTCCGGTGGCCTGAGCGATTTCTTCCAGCGACAGTCCCGCTTCTTCCTTCAGCAACATCGCCTCACGCTGGGCTTCCGGCAATTCCGCCAGCAGCTCCAACAAGCGTTCAGACTGACGGCGACAGTCTTCTCTGACTTCGGGTTGGACCTCCTTCGGAGCAGGTATTTCGGCCCATTCCGGACAATCGTCGGCGTAGGACAACGGCAAACCTCGCGCGCTGGCCCGATAGTGATCCACCAGCCGATTGTGGGCAATCCGGTAAAGCCAGGCGGCAAACCGGGCTTGCACAACGTAACTGGATCGGGCAGCGATCAGTTTGAGCCAAACGTCCTGAAACAGCTCCTCCGCCACCGCCGGTTGGCCGCACTGGCGCAGCAGATAGCGATACAACGGTCCCTTGTGACGAGTCGTACAACCGAGCAAAGGCATCGGTGTCGCCGTCCCGGTAACGCAACATGAGGGCTTCATCAGCATCGGTGTCGGTCTGCATGGGGAGGGCACTTTACCCGCCTGCTCGGCAGCGGGAAAGTCCCGCCCTCAAACCTTCATCCCCTGCCCCTATTCCAGAGCGGGAGGAATGCCGATCTAGCGGATCGCTTGACCCTGCTCGCTGGCCTTGCCCGGATCAAGCGATCGCGCCAGACTGACCAGGGTCAAGAACTCGCCCCGGTAGCCGAACGGATCATCGCCGCGCGCCCCTCGGGCCAGCGCCAGCACGTCATCGTAACCGAACGCGGTGGTATACCGTCCGCCGCGCAGCAGCTGTCCGAAACCAGCCACCGCTGCCGCGAACCGGAAACGTTCGCTGGTCTCCTTCCAGTCTTTGACAATCTGATCGCGGCGAATCGGCCATTCTTGCAACTGGCTTACGTCGCTGTTCGGTTGCTTGTAGCGCAGCCGCAAGAACGCGATTTCGTCGCCGCGCGCCGCGCTATCCGTAACCGCCGCTTGACCGTAGCGCAACGGCTCGGTCAGGTTGCCGCCGCTGCCTTTCAAAGCGATTTCGTACAGCGCGGTGACAGTGTGGCCGGCGCCGATGTCACCCGCATCGACCGCGTCGTTGTTGAAATCCTCGCGCCGCAGAACCCGGTTTTCGTAGCCGATCAGCCGGTATTCCTCGACCCGCGCCGGATTGAATTCGATCTGGATTTTCACGTCCTTGGCGATGGTCAGCAGGGTGGCGCTCATCTGCTCCACCAGCACCTTGTTCGCTTCCTGCAAGGTGTCGATGTAGGCGTAGTTACCGTTGCCGGCATCGGCCAACTGTTCCATCAACCGGTCGTTGTAGTTGCCGGTGCCGAAACCAAGCGTGGTCAAGGCGATACCGCTTTTGCGCTGGGTTTCGACCAGGTTTTTCAGCGCCTCGAAGTTGACGGTACCGACGTTGAAATCGCCGTCGGTCGCCACGATCACTCGGTTGACACCGTCTTTGACAAAACCTTCGCGGGCGAGATTGTAGGCCAGTTGAATGCCGGCACCGCCGTTGGTGGAACCGCCCGCGCTTAGTCGATCCAGCGCCGCTTCGATCTTGGACTTTTGCCCGCCGGCCGTCGGTTCCAACACCATCCCCGCCGCGCCGGCGTAGACCGCAATGGCAACCTTGTCTTCGGGTCGCAACTGCCGAACCAACAGCTTCAGCGCCGGCTTGAGCAAATCCAGTTTGTCGGGCGCTTCCATCGAACCGGATACGTCGATCAGAAACACCAGATTGGCCGGTGGCAGCTTGGTCTTCGGCAACTCGTAACCCTTGATGCCGACGGCCATCAGCAGCGTTTTCGGGTTCCAAGGGGTCGGAGCGAGTTCGGTGCTGACCCGAAACGGTGGTTGACGGCCGTCCGGCAGCGGGTAGTCATAGTCGAAGTAGTTGATCAGCTCTTCGACTCGCACGGCGTCGCGCGGCGGTAACCGGCCGCTGTTGAGGAAACGCCGAACGTTGGCGTAGGAGCCGGTATCGACATCGATGCTGAAGGTGGAAACCGGCTGTTCGGCGGTGCGCTTGACCGGATTTTCTTCGATTTGGGCGTAGTTTTCGCGGTCGGTCGGCTGGCTGGGCGCGCGCAGCGCATCCAGCTCCTGAGAGTGACCGGCAAGGCCGGCCGGCGCAGCGGCGCCGGTCGCTAATTTGGCCTCCGGAAGAGGTTGCGCCCACGATCGGACTGGTTCAGCCGGCAGAGGCGGCGCGGCGGCCAGCGACGCGACCGACACCGGTTTAGCGGCTTCCTCGCGCTGCGGGGCGACCGTGGCCGGCGTATTCATGGCTTGATCCGCTGGTCGTGCTTTCTTTAGCTGGTTGTCGCTGGGGAAACACCCCACCAGCAGGATAGCGACGACGAACGCACTGAACGATAACGGTTTGAGCATGAGACGTACTCCATGAAAAATTTGGACTCACCCTCTATTAACGTTGTGTTTGGCTAAATAGGGTTAAATTCTCATTTCGTGCCGGCTTGCCGTTTGCATCGGCCTGGCTCATTATTCGGACAAACAACGGAACTTCCGAGTAAGGCCCCGACCGTGATGGAAACCCCCCATATTCCCGGCTACCGGATCGAAAAAGCCATCGGCAAAGGCGCTATGTCCACCGTTTTTCTGGGAATTCAGGAATCGCTGGAACGACGCGTCGCGATCAAGATTCTCAGCCCCCGGCTGGCCTCCGATCCCACCTTCAACAAACGCTTCGTTAAGGAAGCCCGCATCATCGGCAGACTCGGCCACCCACATATCGTCACTATCTTCGATGCGGGCAGTTATGAAGATTTGTCTTACATCGCCATGGAGTATCTGGAAGGCGCCACGCTGAAGGAGCGAATCAAGGCGGGGCTGACTCCGGAACAGGCAGTGAAAATCCTGCGTCAAGTCGCCCAAGCGCTCGGCTGCGCGCACCAGCAGAACTGCATCCACCGCGACATCAAGCCGGCCAACATCATGTTTCGCGATCCGGAAATGGCGGTGCTGTCCGATTTCGGCATCGCCAAAAATCTGGAGGACAAAACCCAGTTGACGGCTGTCGGCTGGCGGATCGGAACCCCGAACTACATGAGCCCCGAACAGTCGCTCGCCAGACCGTTGGACGGCCGTAGCGATTTGTACAGCCTGGGTGTGGTGTTCTACGAAATGCTGACCGGAACTCGACCCTATCAGGGAGCGGATGCGTTCGAGACCGCCATGCTGCACATCAAGAGTCCGACGCCGATCCTGCCGGAACCGCTCAGCCGTTTTCAGCCGATACTCAATCGGTTGCTGGCCAAGAAACCCGAGGATCGCTTTGCCAACAGCGAAGAACTATTACAGGCTCTCGATCAACTCGATACCCGGCCGATTTCCGCCAAGGCGAGGACCTCCCAGTCGCAACCGCTGCGGCAGCCTCCCTTCCAGTCGTCATCTCCTTCGCCAAGCATCGTTTGGCCGGCACTTTTTCGGCGGTGGCTGCCCTGGGTGCTGGTCGCGGTACTGTCCGGCTTGGGAGTCTTGCTAGCCTATCGGCTCCTGTCGGCCGAGCCCAGCCGACACCCGTCCACCAGTCTGTCCACTCCCCGCCAACCGGGAACCACCGTTCAGTAGGTCATGCAAGCGGCGTTGAGCATACCGATGGCTAGAGATAGCGCGCCGAGGAACACGCCGGTCGCAACCTTGCCAGCGGGAACGTCGCGCGCCAAATCGGGCAGCAGCAATCGCGCGGCCAGATAAACCAGCAATTGGATGATCAGGGCGACCAAGCCCCAGATCGCCATGTCCGCCAGTCCGACGCTGTGAGCGATGGCACTGGTCAGCGGCAGCACAAACCCGAGGATGGCCCCGCTCAGACTGGCCGCCGCCGCCGTGTTGCCTTGGCGGATCAGGGTGATTTCACGGTAGGGGGTCATGAAAACGTATATCAACAAAAATAAAGCGAGCAGGCCGATCGCAGCGGCAAAGTAGGACAGAAACGCAGGTAAACCTGCCAGGGATTGGGTCAGCATAACGGCTATTTCCTGTTCTCGGACTCGACCGGCTTGATCATGGGTGACGCTGGACCGAGGTTGACCAAGGGCACGGCGCCGTGTTCGCCCAGTACGGTTAGCGGCAACACTCCGTTCCAACGATCCGCCGTCACCAATTGCACGACGCCTGGATGAGCGGCGACCGCCACGCCACGCGCTTGCAGGCTGGTCGCCTGCGCCTCGCCGACGATCCGCACCGCCTCTGCTTCACCCTGGGCACGGATGATCGCTGATCGCTTCTGTCCTTCCGCCTGGATCGCCACCGCGTCGGCTTCGCCTTGGGCGCGCACCCGCACCTGTTCCGCCTCGAAGCGAATGCGATTAACCGTGTTTTCAGCCGCCACGGCGTCATTCTTGGCTTTTACCGCCGCTTCCACGCTCGCTACAAACGTTGGACTGTACTCGATCTTGGCGATTTGCAGATCGACCACCTCCAGGCCGAACAGCTCCCCCAGTCGCGTCGTCACCGCCTGACGAATCTCGTTGGCGATCGCCTCGCGCTCCTCGGAAATCTTGATCGTGTTACGACGGGCGAATACCCGCATCGCTCGATCGGCGATAATCGGCTCCACGTTTTCCCGAATCCCGAAGCTACCCCAGCGTCCCACCTGGTACAGCAACCGGAAAACAGCAGTGGAAGGAATGCGGTAGGTCATGCCAACCGAAATTTTCACCCACTGGTTGTCCACGGTATACATGGTCAAATCCTGTACCCGTAGGATATCGAGCGAGACCTGTAGGTGATCCACCTGATCGATCAAGTGGCAGCTTGAGATGGATGCCCGGTCCATAGGGTTCGCGGGTGGTAACCTGGCCGAAACGGCGCACCCCAGCCATCTCAGTCGGTTCGACTACGAATAGGCTGAGCCAAAGCAACAGCCCGAGCAAGAACACCAAGAGGACGGCCGGCTTTTTCAGCCAGCTCGACACCGACAGCCGCACGGTAGGACGAGGCAAGGCGGGTAAAGGCATCAGATTCTCCAAGTGACAGCACTGAGATTCGGTTTAGTGGAAGCCCTTCCGCTTCGGACATGGGCAAAGCATAGCCCAAACCCTCTCGGTCAACCGCGCACCGCACCATCCATCAATCTTTCAAGATCCGACAGCTACAGCAAAAATACTGTCGCCAGCCCCAGAAAAATGAAAAACCCCATGCCGTCGGTGATAAAGGTTAGCAACACACTCGACCCCATCGCCGGATCTCGGCCGAAGCGATGCAAAACCAATGGAATGGCAACACCCACCAGCGCCGCCAGCAACAGATTCAACAACATGGCTGCCGCCATTACTCCTCCCAGCGGCAGGTTCCAGTACAACAGATAGGCGAATAATCCTACCGTCGCGCCCCACGCCACGCCGTTCAACAAGCCGACGCCCAACTCCTTGAACACTAGGTGCCAAGTGTTTCCCGGCGTGATCTCGCCCAGCGCCAGACCGCGCACCACCAGCGCGGTGGTCTGATTGCCAGAATTACCACCGATGCCAGCCACGATGGGCATCAGCGTTGCCAGTGCAACGATCTGAGTAATGGTTTCTTCAAACAGGCCGATGGCCCGCGAGGCCACGAACGCAGTACATAGATTGATGGCCAGCCACAGCCAGCGGTTGCGAGCGCTGGCCCAAATTGGCGCGAACAAATCTTCGTCGCCTTGCAGGCCGGCCATGTTCAGGGCGTCTTCCTCAGACTCCTCACGGATGTAGTCCATTACCGCGTCCACCGTCAGCCGGCCGACCAGCTTACCGCGCTCGTTGACCACCGGCGCCGACACCAAATCGTAGCGCTCGAAGGCCCGCGCCGCTTCGTCGGCCGAATCGTTCGCGCCGAACACCACCGGATCGGCCAACCTCAATTCGTCGACCTGCTTGCCCGGATCGTTGAGCAGCAACGCCCGCAACGGCAGCACACCCTTGCACTGATGGCGGGCATCCACCACGAACAAACTATCGGTATTGGGCGGCAGATCGTCTCGGCCACGCAACAACCACAACACCTGCTCGACCCGCTGGCTCTCGCGCACCGTCAGCACGTCCGGGCTCATCAAATGGCCCACCCGATCTTCCGGATAGGCCATAGTGCTTTGCACCCAGTCGCGATCATGGGCGGTCAGTGTTTGCAAGACCTCCGCTAACACATCCTCGGCGATCGCATCGACCAATTCCGCTAAATCGTCGGCGTCGAGCTGGCCCAGCACTCGCACCAGCACCGGCCGTTCCAGCACCTCGATCAACCAATCCCGCACGGCGTCGGATACCTCCAACAGTACCTCGCCGCCGCTGTCGTCCTGAATCTGTCGCCAGACCAGCAAGCGATCATCCAGCGGCAAGGCTTCGAGGATATAGGCGATATCCGCCGGGTGCAGGCTGCGCAGCTTGAGCTGCAACTCGACCAGGTGCTGGCGATGCACCAGCGACTCGATCAAATCGTGGCGGGGACTGGCACGATCACGGTCCACCATCGTCTCGACCAGACGATGCTTTTCCAGCAGCTTGACGATATGCCGTAGATTATCTTCGAGCTTGTGCTGAGTTTTTTGTGGAACGGCGACAGAATCGGTCACGGACCATCATCTCGTTCCGTAGCGGCGGACCACGTAATCGTCCACGATCCGCTGAAACTCGACGGCAATACCGTCGCCCTTCAGGGTCACGGTTTTTTCGCCGTCCACGTAGACCGGCGCCACCGGTACCTCACCGGTACCGGGCAAACTGATGCCGATGTTGGCTTGCTTGCTCTCGCCGGGGCCATTGACCACGCAGCCCATCACCGCCACGGTCAGATCTTCTACGCCGGGGTAACGATTGCGCCAAACCGGCATCTGTTCCCGTAAGTAGCCTTGAATCTGTTGGGCCAACCGCTGGAAATAGTCGCTGCTGGTGCGGCCGCAGCCCGGACAGGCGACCACCGCTGGCGTGAAGGAACGTAACCCCATCGATTGCAGAATCTCCTGAGCAACCAGGACTTCCTGAGTTCGGCTGCCACCCGGTTCGGGGGTGAGCGAGATGCGAATCGTGTCGCCGACACCCTCCTGCAATAGCACCGCCAGCGCGGCGGTCGAGGCGACGATGCCCTTGCTGCCCATCCCCGCCTCGGTCAGACCGAGATGCAGCGGATAGTCGCAGCGCGCCGCCAGCTTGCGATAGACCGCGATCAAGTCCTGCACCCCGCTCATCTTCACCGACAAAATGATCTTGTCGTGTCTCAGCCCGATCTCCTCGGCCCGCTGGGCGCTTTCCAGCGCTGACAGGATCATCGCCTCGTGCATCACCTCGGCGGCCGATTTCGGCTCGGGCAAGCGGGCATTTTCGTCCATCAGCCGCGCCGCCAATTCCTGGTCGAGACTGCCCCAGTTCACACCGATTCGTACCGGCTTGTCGTATCGGCAAGCAATTTCGACGATGGTGGCAAATTGCTCGTCTTTCTTCTTGCCGCGACCGACATTGCCCGGATTGATGCGATATTTGTCGAGCAGTTCGGCGCAAGCGGGATATTTGGTCAGCAGCCGGTGACCGTTGAAATGAAAATCGCCAATCAGCGGCACCGCGATACCGCGCGCGGCTAACCGGTCATAGATCGGCGGCACGGCGGCGGCAGCCTCGTCATTGTTAACGGTAACCCGCACCAATTCCGAGCCTGCTCGCGCCAGTTCCGCGATCTGGCCGGCGGTCGCCACGACATCGGCGGTATCCGTATTGGTCATGGACTGCACGACGATCGGCGCGTCACCGCCTATCGTGATCGAACCGATCTGAACGGCGACGCTGGAACGGCGCCGGATAGGGAATGGCAAGCGGGACATAAAGTTTACCTGAACAATAATCGCCATTTACCCCTCCACCGACTTGCGGCGGAAGGGTTGATAGCGGGGATAGAAAAGCCGTTCAGCGCAAAAAGTCGCGACTGATCTCGCGGAAACGGTCGGTACCGGCCTGATGCAACCACTCGAAAGCGACCATTTCCCGGCTGACAATGCGCACGCCCTCGGCACGCATTCGCTCCAGCGCCAACTCCGTATCTCGCGGCGAGCGGGAGGAAACGCCATCAGCCACCAGATACACTTCCTTGCCGACCATTTTTAAATCCAACGCGGTTTGCAACACGCATACATGGGCTTCGACACCGACCAGCACCACTTGATCGCGGCCGAGCAGATCGATTCGTCTCATGCACTCCAGTTCGGCGGCACAGGAAAAATGGTTTTTTTCCACGACCGCATTGGCCGGCAACAACTCGCGAATGGCGGTGACTGTCCGCCCCAAGCCTCTCGGGTATTGCTCTGAAGCGAGGACCGGCACGCTCAAACGCTGGGCGATTTGAATCAACCAAGCACTGTTTTCAACGACCTGATCAGCCAGATTAATCGCCGGCATCAAGCGTTCTTGCAGATCCACTACCAACAAACAGGACGTTTCGGCTCTCATCAACATCGGTCATCTCCCACTCGGTCACGAATTTGCTGGAGCGACGGCGCGCTAATAATCCGCGATCAAAGTAATTCGTTCATTAGGATTAGCGCCCTTGACCACCTGAGTCCGCAATCCTCGCCAAGCCGGGGCCAATAAATCGGCTGGAGCACGGGTCTGTGGATCGTCTACCGCGAAGGTGAACAGACCGATCTGTGGTTCCAATTTTTGGAGGCTGACACTGCCCACCCATATCGGTATGCCGCCTTCTTTCAGCCGGGCGCTGATATCCCAAAAGCGCAACAGCCATCGGGTATTCCCGCCGTCGGCGTAGCGCACCATTGTCAGATCATCGTCGCTGCCATCGTGGATTTGTGGCAACACCGGCAATTCCCGCAATTCCACCTGTGGGCTCAGACATAACAGAACGCTCCGCAAATTCGGCGGCGGCGCAGGTTCCCAGCCCGCTTCTCGCAAGCGTTTCTCCAAGTCTTTGGCCATTCCGGCCCATTGCAACACAAAATCCTGCCGCCGATTGCCTCGAAAATCCAACCGCTGCTGCGGTAATTGTCGCCAACCGTCTCGCAACCATTGTTCCTGTGCCAGCGTTCGTATCGCCGGCTGCGGCTGGTAGCGTTGCAGATCCGCGCGATAATTGAAACCGGCATGCACCAGATCGGCCACCAACAAGGCGATCGCACTGGATGCCAACAGCGCGCGCCAGTTCACCGGCACCGCCGCCGCGTGGCTGTTATAAGCCAACCCCAGCACGGTCACCCAGATCAAGCCCAGGCATAAACCCGCCAGCGTGTCGGTAAGCCAGTGTATACCCAGGTACAACCGGGCAAACGCGACAGGGACGATCATGAACGCCGCCGCCAAGTAGACGATCCAGCGGCGGGCTTGCGGGATGCTTCGGGCGAGGAGGACCGCCAGAAACCCGAATACCAAAGTATTGAAAGTCGCGTGGCTGGACGGGAACGAATAATTTTGTACTTGTCGTAATACATCCGTTGGATCGGATACCGGCAGCAACCACTTGAACAACAGATTGGTGGTCATGCCAAAGCCCAAAGCCGCCAGCCAGTGCCAGGCCGCCACCGGCCGGCGTTGCCAAATCAACCAACCGAACACGATCAAGCTAAGGGGCAAGACGACTTGGTAATCGCCCAGTTCAGCAGTGAATACCATCAGAGCGTCAGCCCACGGCGTGCGCAACTCCTGGAAAAAGTGATAAAGGCTTTGATCCAGACCGCTCGGCAAGCGTTGGCCAGCAGCGTTCAAACTCAAACTGACTAAAACGACGCTTCCCAGCAACAACACTGCCAACGTCACCAGGCCACGCAGTTCGCCGCGTGTCGGGTCCAGCAGCGACGCGCTGATCGGCCCGATAAAACGCCGACCCTGGCTCCAGTGATAGAATCGCTGTGACCAATCGGCGGCGTGTGCCTGAAACAAGCGCCCCAGGTGCTTCACCAGCCAAGTCGTCCCCCACAGCACAACAGCAACGATCAAGATCAGCACCACCAGTCGCCCCGCCACGCGGGAAGCGATATCCAGCGAGGCGCCGAAAGCCATGCCGGGGATCAGATAAGCCGGCGACCAGAGGATGGCCGACACCACGTTGGCGATCATAAAATGGCGCCACGTCATGTCCATCATCCCGGCCACGGTCGGGATCGTGCCGCGCACGGGACCGAAAAAGCGTCCGAACAACACACCCTTGCCACCGTGTTTGCGGAAAAATTCCTCGCTGCGGGTGATCATCTCGGGATGCTTGGTAAACGGCCAAACCCGACGGACACCTTGATGAAACACCCGGCCGATCCAGAAACTGATGGCATCACCCACCACCGCGCCCAACGCCGACCACCAGTAGGCCGACCAGAAATCCAAGTGGCCGAGGCCAATCAGTGCGCCCAAGCCGAACATAATCAATGCGCCCGGAACGATGACGCCGACGATGGTCAGCGATTCCGCCGCCGAAGAAACAAAAATGACGGTGCTCATCCAACCCGGATGGGCGGCGACCCAGGCGAACAGGGTGGTAACGAATTCGGACTGCATAAGCTTGCTTTGTAGTTACGCGGTGAAGCGGGTGAAATTAGAATTTCGCGCGGGGATTATGGTCACCAAAAGCGCCTAATACCACAGACACTGGCAATTTTGTCACCGAGGACATGCGAGCTGATCCCCGGCGCTCTCCCGGCGACCTCAAAGCCCTCCAGTATCATCGCATTGCCAATCCATCCTGCCAGGAGAATCATACATGCCTATTTTTGCTAGCGGGTTAACCGCCATCCTGCTGCTGATCACATCCTTCTTCGCCTTTACTGCCGAATCGCCTCGAACGGTAGCACTCACCCAGATCGTCGAACACCCCTCGCTGGATGCCGCCCGGCACGGCATTCTCGACGAACTGGCTGCCGCTGGTTATACGCCTGGGCAAAACCTGAAGATCGATTATCAAAATGCGCAAGGCAATCCCATCACAGCCGCGCAAATTGCCCGCAAATTCGTCGGCGACCGACCTGACGTGATCGTCACCATCACGACTCCCTCGGCCCAAGCAGTCGTCGCTGCCACCCGCGAACTTCCAGTGGTGTTTTGTTCGGTCTCCGATCCGCTTGGGGCTAAGCTGGTTAACAATCTGGCAAAACCGGGCGGCAATGTGACCGGCACCAGCGACCTGTCGCCCATCGCGGAACAGCTCGACCTGATTCGGGAACTGTCGCCTGACGTTAAGAAACTGGGCGTGATCTACAACCCCGGCGAAGCCAATTCGGTGTCGCTGGTCGCTTTGCTGAAGACACAAGCCTCCGGCAAGGGCTTGCAAGTGATCGAGGCGACCGCTCCGAAGTCCGGCGATGTATTGAGCGCCGCCCGGCAACTCGCCGGCAAGGCCGAGGCGATCTACATTCCGCTGGACAATACAGTGGTCTCGGCACTGGAGGCGGTGATCAAGGTGGGGCGGGACGCTAGAATTCCCGTCTACAGCGCCGACACCGATTCGGTAGGGCGCGGCACGGTCGCCTCGCTGGGATTCGATTATTACGACGTGGGCCGCCAGACCGGCCAACAAGTGGTCCGCATCCTGCGCGGTGAAAAGCCGGGCGACATTCCCGTCGAGAGAGTGAAAAAACTCAATCTCTACGTTAACTTGCAAGCTGCAGAGGCGATGGGCACCACAATCCCCGACCCGGTCCGCCAGCGGGCGATCAACCTGAGCAAGCCCTGAGCGATGAGCAGTATCGCCCTGCTTGGCGCCATTGAAATCGGCTTGCTATTCGGGCTGGTGGCGCTAGGCGTCTATCTGTCGTTCCGGGTGTTGCAATTTCCGGATTTAACGGTCGATGGCAGTTTTCCACTGGGCGCGGCGGTTGCCGCGACCCTGATCGTCCACCACCTTAATCCTTGGTTGGCTACCTCGGCGGCGGCCCTGGTGGGCGCTCTGGCAGGATTGACGACCGCCTGGTTGAACCTACACCTGCGCATTCTCAATCTGCTGGCCAGCATTCTCACCATGATCGCCCTGTACTCGATCAACCTGCGGATCATGGGCCGGCCCAACGTAGCACTGTTGGGTGAAGAAACAATTCTGAGCGGCTTGCAGGATCGGACAATTCCGGCCTATGTGTTAACACCCCTCGCCTTCGCGGCGGTCACGCTTGCCATTAAGTGGTTACTAGACCGTTTCCTTACCTCGGAACTGGGACTGGCGCTGCGCGCCACTGGAGCTAACCCGCGCATGGCCTGCGCCCAGGGCATTCACACCAAGCGGGCAATTTTGCTGGGCATGGCACTCAGCAACGCGCTGGTGGCCCTGGCGGGCGCTTTGTTCGCGCAATCACAGGGCAGCGCCGACGTTAGCATGGGCGTCGGGGTGATTGTGGTCGGACTGGCGGCTGTGATCGGCGGCGAGGCGCTGTTGAACCCGCGCGCGGTAGCTCAAGCGACTGCCGCCTGCATCATCGGCTCCCTGCTGTACCGGCTCATCGTGGCCTTGGCTCTGAATGCCGACTTTCTTGGCTTACAAGCGCAGGATTTGAATCTAATCACCGCCGTACTAGTGGCGGCGGCGCTGGTGTTGCCGCGCCTACGGTCAGGGCCATCGAGATGATCGACATTCGCCAACTGCTGGTGACGTTCAATCCCAATACGCCCTTGGAAACTCCTGTCTTACGCGGCGTCAGCCTGCAAATCCCGGCCGGTCAGTTCATGACTGTGATCGGCAGTAACGGAGCCGGCAAATCCACCCTACTGAATGCCTTGGCGGGTGAAATCGCCGTCACCGACGGTACCATTGCCATCGATGGCCAAGACGTGACGGGCTGGAGCGTGGCCCGGCGAGCACAATGGGTAGCGCGGGTTTTTCAGGATCCGTTGGCAGGTACTTGCGCCGAACTGACTGTGGAGGAAAATTTGGTGCTGGCGGCGGCGCGTGGCCAGCGACGCGGATTGCGGCCCGCCATTCGCTCCGAATTGCGCGGCGAATTCCGAGACCAACTGGCACGATTGGGATTGAATCTGGAACACCGACTGCCAGATCGGATGAACTTGCTGTCTGGCGGGCAACGGCAAGCGGTCAGCCTGCTGATGGCGACCCTGCGACCGATGAAAATCCTGTTGCTGGATGAACACACCGCTGCGCTCGATCCCAGAACCGCCGCCTTCGTGCTGGACTTAACCCGCGCCTTGGTCGCCGAGCGCCGACTCACCACGCTCATGGTCACCCACAATCTGCGCCAAGCGTTGGATATCGGCGACCGCACCGTCATGCTGCATCAGGGGCGGGTAGTATTCGACATCAGCGGCACGGAGCGCACCCAGCTGGACGTGCCGGATTTGTTGCGGCTATTCTCCGAATCGCAAGGCGGGGCTGTAACCGACGATGAATTACTGCTGGGTTGATCGGGCTCCTCAAACCTGTCGAATGCTGGCCTTGCGAAATTCCTCGCGCATCTCCGCAAACGTCCGCGCCACCGGGAATTGAGGAAATTCATCGATGACGTTTTGCGGAGGTCGAAACAGGATCCCGGCCTCGGCCTCGGCCAGCATGGCGGTATCGTTATAGGAATCGCCGGCGGCGATCACCCGGAAGTTGAGACTGTGAAATGCCCGTACCGATTGGCGTTTGGAGTCGGATTGTCTCAAGATATAGTTCACGATCCGATCCTCTATGACCTCCAAACGGTGACAGAATAGGGTCGGAGAACCAAGTTGTCCCATTAGCGGCATGGCGAATTCGTAATAGGTATCTGACAGAATTACCACCTGGAATCGCTCGCGTAACCAGCTTATGAATTCGCACGCCCCGTCTAGTGGCCCCATGGCGGCAATCACGCGCTGGATGTCCGATAACTTCAGCCCATGTTGGTCGAGCAACGCTAGGCGTCCTCGCATCAATTGATCGTAATCGGGAACATCGCGGGTCGTAAGCCGCAATTCCTCAATACCAGTGCGTTCGGCGACATTGATCCAAATTTCTGGAACCAGGACCCCTTCTAGATCCAGGCAAGCGAGTTCCATGAGAGCCCCCTCGGCTGCCTCTCGCGCGGGCGAAGCGGCAGATTAAAAAGTTGTCATTAAGGCCATAACCGACGTAACGCTAACCCTTTTCCCGCAATGACCGCAATAGCTGGCAGGCCCGCTCCCTGCCCGCCGTCTGCGAGTACCGCCGGAGCGTGCTCAAAAGCAGCCGAGATCGTTCAACTCCCGGACCGCTGCAAGCTCGCGACCCCGACACGCAACGAATAGGCGGATCATGGAAAAGTCTTGTGGATATCGATACCGAACCGAACGTTGAACATAAATTGCGTCGCGAGCCGGTACGTTGGCTATGATATAGTCTAGGCAGCTGTCTGTAAGGGTACCCTCTGAGCAACCTTCAAGCTCGGTATCAATACCCTAACCTAATAAAGAAATTACATTAATTATATCTATTTTTAGACACTAAAAGAGATGAATATTATTGAACAGGTGAATTACTATCTCTTTTCATAGCTTTTCACATGGTCTAAAGTGTCAAAATTAGGCGAATAATAGCGTTCAAACCGCCTCGGGCAGCATCGCGCATAATATGGCTACCAATCCCAGCAATGTCATCTCGCAGCCCAATGTCCAACTGATCGGGTTGGCAAGGCAGCTCGTGCAAAATCACCTACTCGACGAAACCGCCGCACTCAAGGCACTCGAGCAATCCCGCAAGGAAAACATACCCTTCGTCGCCTATTTGGTGGATAACAAACTGGCCCGCGACAAGGATATCGCGCGCGTCGCCGCGCGCAGCTTCAACTTGCCTTTATTCGATTTAGATACCTTAGAAGTCGATCCGACGACTGTTCGCCTCGTCGACGAAAAGCTGCTTCGCCGGCATTTCGCTTTACCCTTGCACAAGCGAGGCAGGCGCCTGTTCGTGGGGTTGAGCGACCCCACCAACCAGCGGATTTTGGAAGACATCAAATTTCAGACTCGACTCGACATCGAGCCGATCATCGTCAGCCAAATCCAATTGGCCAAGCTGCTGGACAGTGCCGTTGGCGCTCCGGCAACGGTCATGACCGACAGTGACATCGGCGATTTAGACTTCAGCAACGAAACCGACGCGGCCTCAAGAGTCGAGACGCTAACCCAATCGGATGCCGAGGATGCACCGGTGGTTCGGTTCATCAATCAGGTTATCCTGCAAGCGATCAACCGTGGTGCTTCGGATATCCACTTTGAGCCCTACGAAAAAATCTACCGGGTGCGTTTTCGCCAGGACGGCATTTTAGACGAAATCTACAAACCACCGGTCGCCATGGCGCCGCGCTTGGCCGCCCGCCTCAAAATCATGGCCCAGCTCGATATCGCCGAGCGCCGCGTGCCGCAGGACGGGCGCCTCAAGCTCTATCTGACCAAGCAGCGCGCTATCGACTTTCGCGTTAACACCCTCCCGACGCTATGGGGCGAGAAGGTGGTGATGCGCTTGCTTGATCCATCCAGCGCTCAGATGGGGATTGAAGCCTTGGGATACGAGGATCATCAGAAGGAACTGTTTCTCAAGGCCATTCACAAACCGCAAGGAATGGTTCTGGTGACCGGCCCCACCGGTAGCGGCAAAACAGTATCGCTATACACTGCCCTCAACATCCTGAACACCGCCGCCGTCAACATCTCCACTGCCGAGGATCCGGTGGAAATCAATCTGCCCGGCATCAACCAGGTGAACGTCAACCCCAAGGTCGGAATGACCTTTGCCAATGCCCTGCGCTCCTTCCTGCGCCAAGATCCGGACATCATCATGGTCGGCGAAATCCGGGATCTGGAAACCGCTGAAATCGCCATCAAGGCCGCCCAAACTGGTCACATGGTTCTCTCGACGCTGCACACCAACAGCGCGCCGCAAACTCTGAGCCGCCTGATGAACATGGGGGTTGCGCCCTACAACATCGCCTCCAGTGTGACCCTGATCATCGCCCAACGCCTGGCGCGCCGGCTTTGCCAGCACTGCAAGGAAGAAATCAAGATTCCGCCTGAGGAACTGATCAATCAGGGTTTTCGCGAGGATGAGCTGGATCAACTGGGAATTCACAAGGCTGTCGGTTGCGATCAGTGCAACCACGGATATAAAGGCCGGGTCGGTGTCTACGAGGTTATGCCGATCTCGGAGGAAATCGGCCGAATCATCATGGAAAGCGGCAACGCTATGCAAATCGCCGACCAAGCTCGCAAGGAAGGCATTAACGACTTGCGCCGATCTGGCCTGAACAAGGTCCGCAATGGCCTCACCAGCCTCGAAGAAATTAACCGAGTAACAACGGATTAAAAGTCGTGGCCAAACAACCTAGTCTGGCGAAAGCCAAGCCAAAACAAGAGGAACCCACATTCAAGTGGGAAGGGACCGACAAGCGAGGCGTCCGGGTTAAGGGCGAATTGCGCGCGGCTAACCAGAACTTGATCAAGGCGGAACTACGTCGACAAGGTATTGTACCGCTCCGGGTTCGCAAGAAACCCAAACCCCTGTTCACCGTTGGGGACAACGTCAACCCGAAGGATATCATGCTGTTTAGCCGCCAACTCTGCACCATGCTAGGCTCCGGTATCGCCGTGGTGCAGGCTCTAGACATGGTCGGCAGCAGCAACAAGAAGACCAAGGTCAAGGAATTGATCTTGACCATTAAGAGTGATGTGGAAAGTGGTACCTCCCTCTCCAAGGCTCTGAGCAGGCATCATCTGTACTTCGATGACCTGTATTGCAGCCTGGTGCATGCTGGCGAGGAAGCGGGCGTGCTTGAAGTCCTGCTCGACAAGATTGCAACCTATCTGGAGAAATCCGAGGCGCTGAAGGCCAAGGTCAAGAAAGCGCTCACATACCCGGCCATCGTGTTGTTATTCGCCTTCGTCGTTACCGCAATCCTGCTTATTTTTGTTATTCCGACCTTCGAGGATCTATTTAAAGGCTTCGGTGCGGAATTACCGGCTCTGACGCGGTTCGTCATCGACCTCTCAAATGTTTTCCAGAAATACTGGTACTTGATCCTGGGCGCCCCAGTGGTTGCGATTGTCGCCTTCATTCAAGCCCGCAAACGATCGCGAACCTTTTACCAATGGTTGGATCGAGTGGTCCTGCAAATTCCGCTGATCGGCGATTTGGTCGCCACCTCGGCCAACGCCCGTTTCGCCCGTACCCTGTCCACGCTCTTCAGCGGGGGCGTGCCGTTGGTGGACGCCATGACGAGCGTCGCCGGCGCCACCGGCAACTACGTCTATGAAAAAGCGGTTTTGGAAATGCGCGAGGCGGTTTCCATTGGCCAACAATTAAATTTCGCCATGCGTCAAAGCAGTCTATTCCCGGACATGGTGATCCAGATGGTGGCGATCGGCGAGGAAGCCGGCTCACTCGGCGATATGCTGGCTAAGGTGGCCGATTTTTACGAGGCCGAAGTGGATCAAAAAGTGGATACGCTGACCACGATGATCGAACCGCTGTTGATGGCCTTCTTGGCCGGTGTCGTGGGCACGCTGGTGATCGCCATGTACCTGCCGATCTTTAAACTCGCCTCGGCGGTTTGATGGCTTTCGCACCATGACCTTACTGGAACTGCTAGCGACATCTCATACTTTTTTTATCATTCTGGCAGTTCTGCTGGGGCTGATGGTCGGTAGTTTCTTAAATGTCGTGATCTACCGCCTGCCATTGATGATGGAGCGAGGGTGGCGGTCACAATGCGCCGAATTGCTAGGACAGCCGAACCCAGATGCTGAAAAACCGGCACTGACACTGTGGGGACCCCGCTCGCGATGCCCGCAATGCGGGCATTTGATCACGGCAATCGAAAACATCCCGCTCCTCAGTTACGCGGTACAACGCGGCCGTTGCGCGCACTGTCGCGCTCCCATCGGTATCCAATATCCGTTAGTGGAGGCATTGAGCGGCTGCCTGGCGGGAATCGTCGCCTGGAAACTCGGATTCGGCTGGCCGGCAGGAGCGGCACTGATCTTTACCTGGATCTTATTGGCGGCAAGCGCCATCGATTTTCGCCACCAACTTTTGCCCGACGATCTGATCCTGCCATTGCTCTGGCTTGGGCTCTTGGCAGCCTTGTTCGGGCTGTACACCGATTTGCCCAGCGCGGTCATCGGCGCGATGGCCGGTTACTTGTCGCTCTGGTCCGTCTATCAAGTTTTTCGTCTACTGACCGGTAAGGAAGGGATGGGCCACGGCGATTTCAAACTGCTGGCGGCGCTCGGCGCTTGGACAGGTTGGCAATATCTCGTCACTATCGTCATTCTGTCGTCATTAGTCGGCGCAGCTATTGGTCTCGCGCTCGTCTTGTTTCGCGGCCGGGATCGGCATATACCCATGCCGTTCGGACCGTTTCTTGCGGCCGCCGGCTGGATCGCACTGCTGTGGGGCGAGCCGATTAATCAAATTTACCTACGATGGCTGGGTCTTTAAATTGTGTTAGTCATTGGCCTAACCGGTGGTATTGGCAGCGGCAAATCGGAAGTCGGCCATCGCTTCGCGCGGCAGGGAATACCCGTTATCGATACCGATCAGCTCTCCCGGGAACTGGTCGAGCCGGGCCAACCGGCGCTGGCGGAAATCGTTGCGACTTTTGGGCCGGATTGCCTGGATAGCCAGGGTCGGCTGCGCCGCGATAACCTTCGCGAGCGGGTTTTCGCCGATCCGAACGGTCGGCAGCGCCTTGAAGCGATCTTGCACCCCCGTATCCGCGTCTTGATCCAAAGACGGGTCGCCGGTCTGTCTACCCCGTACTGTTTGGTAATGATCCCGCTGTTGATCGAAACCGGGATGACCGATCTGGTGGATCGCATCCTAGTGGTGGATGTACCTGAAACTGAGCAGATTCGCCGGGTCGTGGCTCGCGATAGCGTTACGGAGGAGCAAGCTCGCCGTATCCTAGCTGCGCAAGCCCGGCGCGATCAGCGACTGGCGCGAGCGGATGACGTTTTGGAGAACGTCGGTGATCTTGATGCACTGGACTGTAAAATCGCTGCCTTACACGCCCATTATCTGGCGCTGGCTTCGGCTCAGCCGGCCTGAGCCCGGGTCTGATAGTTACTTTTACCGAATAGTCCTACAGCTGCTCAAGCTGTCACGCCCAGCCCGTTGACGACTACCTTGCCCCCGAGGTATCCCGTGCCCCAAGCCGTTTGTTACGAACAGCCGCTCAACGAACGCGTGCGCTTTTTGCTGAGATTGGAATTCTTATTCCAACAAGTCACTCATGCGATGCGAGGTCATTCGCCGTGGGATAGCCGCTTCGCGTTGCAAGGTCTGTTGGACATCCTCGCCCTGACCGGTCGTAACGAATTCAAGGGCGAGTTACTCAAGGAGCTGGATCGACATGCCACGACTCTAAACCGTTTGCGGCAAATGCCGAGCGTCGATATGACCTTGCTTGATGGCGTGCTCTCGGAAATCAGCGAATTGATCCCACGAATCCATGGGGTGGATAGCTTGATGCGGGAAACGGTCCGACAGACCGACTTCCTTAGTGCTATTCACAAGCGGAGCCACGTACCCGGCGGTTCTTGTCAATTCGACATACCCGCGCTTTACCATTGGCTTCAATCGGATCACCTACTTCGCATCGAACATTTGCAGAGATGGCTGACCCCCTTCGGACCCATGCGCGATGCCATTACCTTGATTCTCCAACTGATTCGCGAAAGTGCCACACCACATCCCGAAATTGCTGTACACGGATTCTTTCAGCGCGGACTGGATAGCACAGCCCCCCATCAGTTGATTCGGGTACTTTTGCCCGCTGACCGGCATTGCTTTCCCGAAATCAGCGGCGGCAAACACCGCTTCACGATCCATTTTCTGGAACAGCCGGATCCTAACTGCCGGGCCGCTCAAAACACGGCCGACATTCCCTTCGAGCTGGCCTGTTGCGCTATTTGACCACTCGCTGGCGCAACCGGGCAATGATCGGCGCATCCGCATCTGGAAAGACCGACTCGATCAGATCCGCGGGCTGCATCCAAGCCAGCGGTTGCCCTTCCCGACCGCAGGGTTCTCCCGCGTAAGCCGTCACCCACCACGTATCGAGCAGCACGATTTTGTCGGGATAGGCATGGTGGATTTTCAACAATGGTTCAGCAACACCCAGTTCGATGCCCAGCTCTTCTCGCAGTTCGCGCCGGAGCGCGGCTTCCACGGTTTCACCCGCTTCCACCTTGCCGCCCGGAAATTCCCATAGCCCGCCTTGATGGACATGCTCGGGCCGGCGGGCAACCAGTACAGCTCCCGTCGGATCGACGATGATACCGACTGCCACATGAATGACCGGAGCGACATCGGCTCCGCTCACGTCCGATACTCGGCGTTAATGCGCACGTAATCGAAAGATAGGTCGGTGGTCCAAATTCGTGCGGCGGCCTCCCCACGTCCGAGTTCCACCCGGATCCCGATATCGGATCGCCGCATCACTCGTTGTCCCTGCTCTTCCGCGTATTCCGGAGCACGGCCGCCCGCGCGAACGATACAGACTTCATCAAGATGGATCGCCACCCGTTCCAGGTTCAAATCCGTTAGTCCGGCCCGTCCTATCGCTGCCAGAATCCGCCCCCAATTCGGATCGGAGGCAAAAAAGGCGGTTTTGACCAGCGGAGAATGCGCAATGGCGTAGGCAACCTGCCGGCATTCGACCCGATCTCGACCTCCTTCGATCGATATGGTGATGAATTTAGTAGCACCTTCGCCATCGCGAACGATGGCCTGCGCGAGTTCGCCGCAAACCTCGCGGACCATCGCGGCAAAATCCCGATACTCGGCATCAGTGTCGGACAGGGTCACACCGGACCGGCCGGTCGCCAACAACACACAAGCATCGTTGGTGGAGGTATCGCCATCCACCGTGATGGCATTAAACGAGTCGGCCACAGCATCGACCAGGACTGGCCGTAACACCGTTTCGTCCACGGCGGCATCGGTGGCAATGAAAGCCAGCATGGTCGCCATGTCGGGCCGGATCATCCCAGCGCCCTTGGCAATGCCGGTCACCGTGATCTCACGCTCGCCAAGCCGTGCCCGCCGTGACGCCCACTTGGCACGGGTATCGGTCGTCATGATACCGTGGGCGGCGTCATTCCAACCGTCTGACCGCAACGCAGCTAGCGCCGCCGGCAACCCCGCCACCAAGCGGGTCAAGGGCAGCGGCTCGCCAATCACGCCCGTCGAGAACGGCAATACGTTCTCAGCGCGGCAGCCGGTTAATCCGGCCAGCGCCTGACAACTGGCCTCGGCATCAGCCAAACCTTGCTGGCCAGTGCCCGCGTTGGCGTTGCCAGTATTGATCACTAGATAGCGAGGCGGTACGGCGCTCAAATGCGCCCGCGCTATCGTGACCGGCGCGGCGCAAAACGCGTTCTGGGTAAACACGGCAGTCGCGCGCGTCCCAGCGGCAGCCTCGATCACCACCAAATCGCGGCGGTCGGGATATTTGATTCCGGCACAAGCGGTGCCAAGGCGGATACCGGCGACAGCAAAAGGCTCCATCTCTTCCCCGCTTTAGCTCAACTGGCCGTGGCAATGCTTGTATTTCTTCCCGGAACCGCAGGGACAGAGCTCGTTACGACCGACCTTGCGGCTCTCGCGCACGAAGGGGGTATGCTGCTCGGCCTGATAGCGAGCATCGTCATCGGCACTTTCCCCTTCCCCAGACTCGTCCGCGGTCAAGGCTGACACCTCGGCATGTTCGAAATGCATGGCGGATTGCGATGGCCGACGCGGCGCGGGAATGGGTTCGGGCTCGGTTTGAAACTGGGCGCGCGCCAGAAAACCGATTACTTCCTGATGAATGCGCTGTACAAGGGCTTGAAACATTTCGAATGCCTCGCGCTTGTACTCCTGCTTGGGATTCTTCTGAGCGTAACCGCGCAGATGAATGCCTTGGCGCAAGTAGTCCATCGCCGCCAGATGCTCGCGCCAGTGGGTATCAAGCACCTGCAGCAGCACTGCCTTTTCGAACTGCCGCATCCACGCTCCACCCACCTGGGCTTCCTTGCTCGCATAAGCTTGTTCCAATTCGGCGTGAATCCGCTCTCTCAACGGTTCTTCATGTAGGTTGGAATCGGCCTCGAGCCAAGCTCGGATCGGCAACGGCAACCCGAACTCTTTTTCCAGCTCCTCCTCCAGACCGACCACGTTCCACTGCTCCTCCAGACTATGGGGTGGAATATATTGGTCGATCAACTGCTTGAGGACATCGGTGCGCATGTTTCCGAGGGCAGCGGACACCTCCTCGGCTTCCATCAATTCATTGCGCCAGGCATACATCACCTTGCGCTGATCGTTGGCGACATCATCGAATTCCAGCAGGTTCTTGCGGATATCGAAGTTGTGGGCCTCGACCTTGCGCTGGGCATTCTCAATGGCTTTGGTCACCCAGGGATGCTCAATAGCTTCGCCCTTTTCCATCCCCAATTTCTGCATCAGTCCCGCCACCCGGTCGGAGGCGAAAATCCGTAGCAGATTATCTTCCAGCGATAAGTAGAAACGGCTAGAACCCGAATCACCCTGGCGACCGGAGCGGCCGCGCAACTGGTTGTCAATACGCCGCGATTCGTGGCGTTCGGTGCCAATCACATGCAAGCCGCCAGCTGCCACCACCTGCTCGTGCCGAACTTGCCAGTTCTGCTTTATATGGTCGAGCTCGGACTCGGCCACATCTGGCCCCATGCCCTTCAACTCGGCTTGCAGGTTACCCCCCAGCACGATATCGGTACCGCGACCGGCCATGTTGGTGGCGATAGTCACCGTGCCAGGCTGGCCGGCCTGAGCGATGATCTCGGCTTCGCGCTCGTGTTGTTTAGCGTTCAACACCTGATGGGGGATCTTCTCCTTGTCCAGCAGTTTGGAGAGCAATTCCGATACTTCGATGGAAGTGGTGCCGACCAGAGCCGGTTGGCCGCGCTGGCGGCAGTCGCGGATATCGGCCAATACTGCCTCGTACTTCTCCTGCTGAGTAAGAAATACCAGATCGCCCATATCCTTGCGAATCATGGGCAGATGGGTCGGCGCCACCACCACCTCCAGCCCATAGATCTGCTGGAACTCGAAGGCTTCAGTATCGGCGGTACCGGTCATGCCTGCCAGTTTTTGATACAAGCGGAAATAGTTCTGAAACGTGATCGAGGCCAGCGTTTGATTCTCGGCCTGAATTGGCACTCCTTCCTTGGCTTCGATGGCCTGATGGAGACCGTCCGACCAGCGCCGGCCAGGCATGGTTCGGCCGGTAAACTCATCGACGATGATTACCTCATCACCGCGCACGATGTATTCCACATCCTTATGAAACAGGGCATGTGCTCGCAAGCAAGCGTTCAGATGATGAAAAACCCCAAGATTGGCAGCATCGTACAGGCTTTCGTTGCCGTGTAACAATCCGCTCTCCACCAACAAATCCTCGATCCGTTGATGGCCGTCCTCGGTCAGATAAACTTGCTTGGCCTTTTCGTCCACCCAGTAATCGCCCGGCCCTTCTTCCTCTTTCTGCCGGGTCAGCTTCGGCACGATCCCGTTGACTCGACGGTATAGTTCGGAGCTTTCCTCGGCAGGTCCGGAAATGATCAGCGGCGTGCGTGCTTCATCGATCAGAATCGAGTCTACCTCGTCCACCAAGGCGTAGTGGAGTGGCCGCTGCACTTTTTGATCCAGACCAAACGCCATGTTATCGCGCAGATAATCAAAACCATACTCGTTGTTGGTACCGTAGGTGATGTCGGCAGCGTAAGCAGCCCGTTTTTCCTCGGGACTCATCCCTGCGACCACTACACCAACGCTCATCCCTAGAAATTTGTAGATCTGGCCCATCCACTCGGAATCGCGGCGTGCCAGGTAATCGTTGACCGTGACCACATGAACGCCCTTGCCGGTCAGGGCGTTTAGATAAACCGGCAGTGTCGCCACCAGCGTTTTGCCCTCGCCGGTGCGCATTTCAGCGATCTTGCCCTCGTGCAATACCATCCCGCCGATTAACTGCACGTCGAAATGCCGCATGTCCAGGGTGCGTTTGCTCGCCTCTCGCACTACAGCGAATGCTTCTGGCAACAATGCATCGAGCTTTTCACCATTAGCCAGTCGGTTCCTGAATTCGTCAGTCTTGGCGTGTAGTTCTGCGTCGCTCAAGACCGAGATCAGGGGTTCCAAGGCATTGATTCGGTCCGCTACCTTGCGCATGGGGCGAAGCACGCGGTCGTTACGGCTGCCAAAAATGCTTTTTAAAATGTTCATCTTATCGGGAGCCTTTCGGTTCGTCGCTTAAATAAACCGACGGAATGATACCCCAGCAGCGGGATTTTTGTCGGCTCGACCGAGTACCGGTCGGCTGGAAAAAACAACGGCTTTCCAGTTGAACTTGGAAAGCCGCTAGAAAAGCAATTCGCAGGAGAGGAGCTACACGGTTGAAAATGAACGGATTACTTCAAGAAAAAGCGTGACTGTGCATCACTCGAATACAATTTCCAGTTCAATCAACCGTTAAAGCCCAACCGTGCAAATCCCTAAGGAGATCCGAAACCCGGAAGCGTGCGGTTTCAGCGAGTGACTTGGGCCGGTTGCAAATAAGAAATGGGAACCTGCCGTTCGTCGCTGAAAGTTACCTCTTCCCAAGCGGTTCTGTCGGCCAACAGGGCGCGCAGCAAGCGATTGTTGAGTGCGTGTCCGGATTTATAACCGTTGAAAGCACCAATCAAACTGCGGCCTAGCAAGTACAGATCGCCAATGGCGTCCAGGATTTTGTGCTTTACGAACTCGTCTTCGTAGCGCAAACCGTCCTCATTGAGAATCCGATAATCGTCCACCACGATGGCATTGTCGAGCGTACCGCCCAGCGCCAACCGCCGTTCTCGCAGGTATTCTAGATCGCGCATGAAACCAAAAGTTCGCGCCCGGCTGACTTCCTTAACGAAGGAGGTGGTCGAAAAATCCACCACCGCATGCTGGTTGCGCCCCTTGAACAGCGGATGGTCGAAGGCAATGGTGAACTCGACTTTAAAGCCGTCGAAAACATCGAACCGCGCCCACTTATCTCCATCCTCGACCACAACCGGCCGTTTGATGCGAATAAAGCGTTTGGGAGCGTTTTGTTCCTCGATACCAGCCGACTGGATCAGAAATACGAAAGGTCCGGCGCTGCCGTCCATGATCGGCACTTCAGCGGCACTCACGTCCACGTAAGCGTTATCGATGCCCAGACCAGCGAACGCAGAGAGCAAATGCTCGACCGTCGAGATCCGGGTTTTGCCCTTGGCCAGAGAGGTGGACAACTGAGTATCCCCGACATTTTGGGGACAAGCCTTGATTTCGACCGGAACGGGCAGATCGACCCGCCGAAACACGATGCCGACATCAGGTGCTGCGGGTCGCAACGTCAAGTAGACCTTATCACCCGTGTGCAAGCCGACGCCGGTCGCCCGAATGGCATTTTTCAAGGTTCGCTGCCTAATCATGTTAGGTCCCCCAACACGTCGATTAAATTTGGAGCAGGGCGTTCCGGATCGCCGGGCGGATAACGGCTGTGCATCCCCCGAAAAACTGATCGGGTATCTTGCCGATCAGTGCTCCGTGCACCTGCGTGCGCGTCGCAATGAAGATACCACAGCTCGTAGCTGCCCTGCAACTTTTGTTTCTCTTTCGCAACTAATGCTGTTGCTTGGTTGCGAAAGTCCTTGCTCCAAATCATCATCGCTGACCGAACTCCACCGGTTAGACGGCAGCCATTCCCTGGTGGAGATCGGTTATCGAGTACCCAACTCAATCATGTTTCAATCCGCTTGACGGCGCAGAAATGCCGGAATATCCAAATATTCAAGCTCATCGCCTCGCTCTCGTTCACTCAAACCCTCGCCGACCGCTTTTTGGCGAGTGCTGGGCCGATCATGCCGAGCATGCCCTTCGCCATCTTGGCGCTGCAGCAGCTTGAAAGGAGGAGCGGCAACTTCTTTCTCCTTCAAGCCCGCTTGCTTGGCTGGAACGCCCTGACCAATACCGGTCGCGACAATGGTAACCCGGATCTCATTTTGCATTTCGGGATCGATCGCGGTACCGACCACCACCGTGGCGTCGTCGGCAGCCAGTTCCTTGATGGTGCTACCGACTTCCTCGAACTCACCGATGGTCAAATCCATACCCGAGGTGATATTCACTAACAGCCCCTTGGCTCCTGCCAAGTTCACATTCTCCAGCAACGGACTGGCAATCGCTGCCTCGGCCGCCTCGCGGGCACGCCCGTCTCCGACGGCCCGGCCGGTCCCCATCATCGCCATCCCCATTTCAGCCATCACCGTGCGGACGTCGGCGAAATCGACGTTGATCAGTCCAGGCCGGGTGATCAGTTCGGCGATACCCTGCACCGCACCTAGCAAGACATCGTTGGCAGCCCTAAAAGCATCCAACAAGCTGGCGCTTTTGCCCAGCACGGTCAATAGTTTTTCATTGGGAATAGTGATGAGCGAGTCCACGGTTTCGCTCAGTTCACGGATGCCTCGCATCGCCACTTCCATTCGCTTTTTACCCTCGAACGGGAAGGGCTTGGTGACAACCGCCACGGTCAGAATCCCCAGCTCGCGGGCTAGTTGAGCCACAACCGGCGTAGCGCCGGTCCCGGTACCACCGCCCATGCCAGCGGTGATGAACACCATGTCGGCACCTTGCAAAACTTCCTTGATACGCTCGCAATCTTCCTGCGCGGCTTGCCGGCCAACATCGGGATTAGCTCCTGCTCCCAATCCTTTAGTAATGTTGGCACCCATTTGTAAGGTGAGCGGAACCGTGCAAGTCTTCAGGGCCTGCGCGTCGGTGTTGGCACAGATGAAATCGACACCCTCAACGCTGGCGCTCAGCATATGTTGCACAGCGTTGCTGCCACCTCCCCCCACACCGACCACTTTGATAACAGCGTTCTCTGGTTTCGTATCCATCAGCTCGAACATAACAGCACTCTCCTCACTCGATGGTTTCTCACAATCCCCAACCCGCTTTTCACTCATGATGCTAAAAGTTCCCCTGGAACCAACTTTTCATTCGAACCCATAATCCCCTACGGCCCGCTCGAGAGACTGGACTCGGCCGGACTGGCCGATTCTCGTTACCGAACAGCAACAATCCAACAGCAGTGGAATAGACTGGATTTCGCACCACATCTTGCAATCCCGCCACGTCATGGGGATAACCCAACCGCACCGGCAAGTGCAAAATGTCTTCCGCCAGTTCCACAACGCCATCCATCTTGGCACTGCCGCCGGTCAATACCACCCCGGCTGCGATCAGATTTTCGAACCCGCTCCGCTGAAGCTCCGCCTGCGCGAATTCGAACAGCTCCTCATAGCGAGGCTCCACGACTTCGGCCAAGGCGTGGCGGGACAAGGACCGTGCGGCACGGTCGCCGACGCTGGTCACGTCGATCCGTTCGTCCTGCCGCGCCAATTGCTTCAGGCAACACGCATGCTTGATCTTGACTTCCTCGGCCGACTGCGTCGGCGTGCGAAAAGCCACGGCGATGTCGTTGGTGACTTGATCACCGGCGATGGGAATCACGGCGGTATGGTTGATCGCGCCGTGGGTGAAAACGGCCAAGTCGGTGGTGCCACCGCCGATATCCATCAAGCAGACGCCCAATTCCTTCTCGTCCTGGGCGAGCACTGCCCGGCTGGATGCGAGCTGTTGCAGGATGATGTCGTCCACCTCCAAGCCACAGCGCTGCACGCACTTGACGATGTTTTGGGCCGCGCTGACCGCGCCGGTCACGACATGCACCCGCGCCTCCAACCGTACGCCGGACATTCCCACCGGATCCTGGATCCCTTCCTGGTTATCGACGATGAACTCCTGGGGCAGGATGTGCAGGATCTGCTGGTCGGCCGGGATCGCGATCACCCGCGCCGCCTCCATCACGCGCTCCACATCTTCCGGGGTCACTTCGTGATTCTTGATCGCCGTCACACCATGGGAATTGAGCCCCCGGATATGGCTACCGGAAATTCCGGTGTACACCGAATGGATGCGACAGCCGGCCATTTGCTCCGCGGCCTCGACCGCGCGCTGGATCGATTGCACGGTGGATTCGATATTAACCACCACGCCTTTTTTCAATCCGCGCGAAGGATGGGAGCCGATACCGACCACTTCGATACCCTCAGGGCCCACCTCGCCAACAATGGCCACCACTTTTGAAGTCCCGATGTCGAGCCCGACAATCAGGTTTTTCTCTTCTTTTCTTGACATCACCACTCCATCTATCGCCTAACCAGCCGTCGAAGCCGGTCGTTCCGTTTTCCAACGTACGGTAAAGCCGTTGACATACCGCAGATCCACCACCGCGATTTGGTCGAGTCGGGCGGCTAGGATTCGCGGATAGACTTGTGCCAGCCGCTGGAGCCGCTGTTCGAACTGCTCGCGTCCCACATACACTTCAAGGCCATTATCGAAGGTCAACCACCAGGCGCGGCGGTCATCTTGCACCAGACGCTCCAGCTTCAACCCAAGCGGATCGAATAAGGCGCGCACATCACGATAAGCCTTGATCAGCGATTTTTCGTGACCATCCGGACCCGCCAGTCGCGGCCAGGGCCCCGGCTGACGCAGCACGTTCGGCTGGAATCGAATGCCGTTGACGTCCACCATTTCCCGCTCGCCCCAGTAACCGAAAGCAGTGCGCTCGCGCAGGGTGATTTCCACGGTATCCGGCCACCAGCGCTGCACCGAAACCTCCTCGATCCACGGATTGGCGGCCAGCGTCGCGTTTAACTCATCCAGATTGGCGACAAAAAAATTCTGGCCCAGGTACTGACCGGCGACGGCGTTAAAATCCGCTTCGGCCAGGTTATGCAATTCGCCTTCGACCCGGACTTGACGTAGCGGGAATGCCCCTGGCTCGCGTAATTTCTCGCCACCGATCCGCACGCCGTAGCCGACCGCGACCAAGACCAAGACCACACCTAGCCAGCGCAGCGGCGGTCCCCAAACGGCCTTCCACCGCGCCAACCCGTCGGTTGTTTCGCGCTTGAGGGTTGTCGCTCCCCGCCGTCGGCGTTTGTTCCTGAATTGCATAGCGACTCTTTCAACCCGACCGCGTCAGGCTGGTTTCGAGAATCCGCCAGACCAGATCTCCGAAACTCAAGCCAACCGCCCGCGCCGCCATCGGGACCAAACTGTGATCGGTCATGCCGGGCACCGTGTTCACTTCCAACAACCAGGGTTGGCCCTGTTCGTCCACCAGCAAATCCACCCGTCCCCAGCCATGGCCATCGACCGCCGCGTAGGCTCGGCGCACCAATTCCCGCAATTCCAGCTCCTGTTCCGGCGGCAGACCGCAAGGACAGAGATAACGCGTGTCGTTGGCGTGGTATTTGGCTTCGTAGTCGTAAAACTCGCGCGGAGTCTCCAGCCGGATCAGCGGCAAGGCTTCGTCATGCAGCAAGGCGCCGGTGTACTCCTGCCCTTGAATCCAGGGTTCGACCAGGATCGGCGAATCGCAAGCGGCAGCACGCTCCCACGCCGCTTGAAACTGCGCGGGATCATCGACCCGACTGACTCCGATGCTGGAACCCTCGCGGGAGGGCTTGACCGCCAGCGGCAGACCCAGATCGACAGCGGCAGCGGCCAATTCAGCCTGGCTTTCGACCAAGCGGTAGGGTGGCGTCGGCAACCCCACACCTGACCAAATCTGCTTGGTGCGCAGCTTGTCCATTCCCAGCGCGGAAGCCAACACGCCACTACCGGTGTAGGGCAATCCGAGGATTTCCAATGCCCCTTGAATCTCGCCATCCTCGCCGCCACGCCCGTGCAGGACGATAAAAACTCGGTCGAATTTTCCAGCAGTCAGCACGCTCAAGACGTTGCGGTCGGCATCGATGCCGTGTGCGTCCACACCGCCGGCGCGCAGGGCTGCCAGTACCGCCGCACCGCTCTTGAGCGAAACATCCCGTTCGGCCGACCAACCTCCCATCAGCACGGCCACCTTGCCAAAGGCTGTTGGGTCGGTCACCACGTCACGCCGCGTCTGTTGCATCCACTCCCCCTCTGCCACTTGGCTTGAAATCGACACCGAAGCCGGCCACAATCAGCAGGCGCCTGGCAAACCGTCACGACCCAGTTGCACCGCCATCGCGCCGATGTCGCCCGCTCCCATCATGAGCAATAGATCGCCATCGCGCAGCAAATCGGGCAAGATCCCCGGCAAATCGGCCGTATGCTCGATGAAGACCGGTTCGACCTTGCCGCGAATCCGAATTGCCCGGCTGAGACTGCGACCGTCGGCTCCGGGGATGGGCTTCTCGCCAGCGGGATACACGTCCAACAGGATCAGGGTGTCCACTTCTGACAGTACTTGTGCAAAGTCGTCGAACAGATCACGGGTTCGACTAAATCGGTGCGGCTGAAACGCCAGAACCAGCCGCCGCTCCGGCCAAGCACCGCGCAGCGCCGCCAGCACCGCCTGGATCTCACGGGGATGATGGCCGTAATCCTCCATCACGGTGGCATGGCCACCACCGGGCAACGACAACTCGCCATGTTGCTGGAATCGCCGACCGATACCCTGGAAACTTCGCAGGGCACGGCGGATGGCGGTTTCCGAAACGCCCAGTTCGTGGGCGACCGCCAGCGCCGCCAAGGCGTTCAGCACACTGTGCCGGCCCGGCAGATTCAGGGTGATCGATAGCGGTGCTCCCGAATTGGGTAGATGAGCCAAAAACCGGGTTCGCAAGCCTTCCTGAACGATCTCGGTTGCCCGGACATCGCAATCCTCGCCGGTGCCATAGGTCAAGACCGGCCGGCTCATCCGGGGCAAGATGGCTCGTACCTGCGGATCATCGGCGCACAGTACCGCTAGCCCATAAAACGGCAGATGGTGCAAAAACTCGATAAAAGTTTCGCGCAGCCGGTCGAAGTCCCCGCCATAGGTTGGCAAATGGTCGGCATCGATGTTGGTCACTACCGCCATCATCGGCTGCAAGAATAGGAACGAGGCATCGCTCTCGTCGGCTTCGGCTACCAGATAGCGCCCCCCGCCCAACCGGGCATTGGCTCCAGCGCTGTTCAAGCGCCCGCCGATCACGAAAGTCGGATCCAAGCCACCCTCAGCCAGCAAGCTGGTGATCAGGCTGGTGGTCGTGGTTTTACCGTGAGTGCCCGCGACGGCGATGCCATAGCGGAACCGCATCAACTCAGCCAGCATTTCGGCCCGTGGCACCACCGGCACCCGCGCTGCTCGCGCCGCCACCACCTCGGGATTGTCGGCGGCGACCGCGCTGGAGATCACCACCACGTCGCAGCCAGCAACATGTTCGGCCCGATGCCCCTGACGGATCGCCGCTCCCAACTGGGCCAAGCGCGCGGTCACTGCGCTGGCGCGCAGATCCGAACCGGAGACGGTATAGCCCAAATTCAACAGCACTTCGGCGATGCCGCTCATGCCGGCCCCACCGATGCCGACAAAATGAATATGCCGAATCCGGCGCATGTCGCGCCAAGCCTCCGGAATCGCCGCCAAGCCAGGTCTGCCCATATCCTCTTCTCGATCGATATTCATTGTGTATCCATCGGTCACAAGCGCGCCTGTTCCAGACACGCCGTCGCCACCTGTTCGGCGGCTTCAATCTTGGCTAGCCGCCGCGCTGCCTCGGCCATGGCCAGTAAGCGGGCCCGATCACTGAGCAAGCTACGCAACAGCGCTGCCAGACCTTCAGGGCTCAGTTCCGCCTGCTGATGGACCAACGCTGCCCCCGCTCGTTCCAGGAACCGGGCGTTGGCGGTTTGATGATCGTCCACTGCAAACGGAAACGGGACCAGGATCGAACCAACACCCACCGCCGCCAGTTCGGCGATGGTCAGCGCCCCGGCTCGGCATAACACCAGATCGGCCCAGCCGTAAGCGTCGGCCATATCCTCAATGAACGGCGTCAGCCGCACCGCCACACCGGCATCCCGGTAGGTGGCTGCTGCTGCCTCATGCAACTGGCCACCCGCTTGATGCCACACCTCTGGACGCTCATTCTCGCCCAGCAACGCCAAGGCCCGCGGCACGAGCTGGTTCAGGGCCATGGCGCCCTGACTGCCACCCAACACTAGCAGTCGAGAATGACCATCGCGCCCCGCAAACCGCTCTGTCGGAGGCGGTAACAACGCGATGCGCGCTCGCACCGGATTACCAACAGTCATGGCCCCCCGGGCCGTTGAAAAGGTAGCAGGAAACGCTTCCAGCACTCGGTCGGCAATCCGCGCCAGCCAGCGGTTCGTCAAGCCGGCGATGGCGTTTTGCTCGTGCACCACCAGCGGAATTCCGAGGGATCGGGCCGCTATTCCACCAGGACCACTGACGAATCCCCCCATACCCAGTACCACGCGCGGTCGCAGGCGCCGCAAAATCGCACCAGCCTGCCACAAGGCTCGCCCCAGCATCGGCGGCATCGCCAGCAGGCGGCCTACCCCCTTGCCGCGCAACCCGGCAACACCGATCCACTCCATCGGAATACCGGCCTTCGGCACCAGCGTCGCTTCCAATCCTCGCCGCGTGCCCATCCACACCACCGGCACTCCGTGCTCGCGTAGCCGCTCGGCCACGGCCAAGGCGGGAAACACATGGCCGCCCGTACCACCGGCCATGATCAGGACTGGTTGTACCGCACTCATTCGCTGCGCACGCCTCCAGCGCGGGTTTCTACATCAATGCGTATCAGGACCGCCAAGGTTACGCACATCACCACCACGCTGCTCCCGCCGTAACTCATCAACGGCAGGGTCAAACCCTTGGTCGGCAGGACACCCATGTTGACCCCCATGTTGAACAGCGACTGGATGCCGAACCACAGCCCGATGCCGTAGGCCAGCCAGGCCGAAAATTGCATATCCAATCGTTCGGCTCGCTGGGCGACTTTGAACGCCCGCCACACCAGGGTCATGAACAATGTAATGACGAGCAGAATGCCAGCCAATCCCAGTTCCTCAGCCAGCACCGCGAACAGAAAATCGGTATGCGCTTCCGGCAGGTAAAACAGCTTCTGCACGCTCTCGCCCAGCCCTACCCCGAACAGCTCCCCCCGACCGATGGCGATCAGCGACTGCGTGAGCTGATAACCACTGTTTTGCCAGTCGGCCCACGGATCGAGAAAGCTGATCAAGCGCGCTCGCCGCAAAGGCGAGGACCAGAGCAACACCGCCATGGCGGTGGCAGTCCCCGCTTGCAAGACCATGAATTGCCAGATGTTGACTCCCGCCAGAAATACCATACCCAGCGCGGTTGCCATCAACACAATCACGCTGCCGAAATCCGGTTCCAGCAGCAACAAGATCGCCAATACCCCAAGCACCGCTATAGGTCGGCCGAGCGCCAGGGCCGAAGTTTTGAAATGGCTCGTTTGCAATTCCGCGCCGTGGCGCTTGAGATAGTCGGCCACATAAACCAAGGCAAACAGTTTAGCAATCTCGGAAACCTGGACGTTGATGGGGCCAACGCCAATCCAGCGGATGCTACCGTTCACCTCTTTGCCGATGCCGGGAATCAACACCGCCGCCAGGAGACCAACCGCGGCCAGCAATAACAAAGGTCCAGCCCGCCGCCAGCGGGTTATCGGAATCTGAAAGACCACACCGGCCGCAAATAGCCCGATGAGCACAAAGATGCCCTGTCGGATCAGGAAAAAGAACGGCTGTCCATTACCGGTTTTGGGATGGGCGCCGATCGGGATCGAGGCGGAGGCCACCATCAACAATCCCAATGCCAGCAGCAGCAAAGCCGAAATGAGTATCCACGGATCGGGAAACGGCAGCGCGGTGCGGCGCTCGCCCGCGCTTGGCAGCTGGCTCCGGTTTCCGTTGGCGGGAATAATGGCGCTCAGCATTCGACCAACCTCCGCACAGCCGCAGCGAACACCGCGCCGCGCTCTTCGTAACCGCTGAACATGTCGAAGCTGGCACAAGCCGGGGACAACAGCACGCTATCTCCCGGCTGGGCCCATTGCGCGGCTCGCGCCACGGCCTGCTCCATGTCAGTTGCGAACTGGATCGGCACGCTGTCGCCCAGCGCGGCGGCGATCAGCGGCGCATCGCGCCCGATCAGCATCACGCCACGCGCCTTACCGGCCAAGGCCGCACACAGCGGCGAAAAATCCTGGCCTTTGCCGTCGCCCCCCGCGATCAGGACCACTGAACCCGGCAGACCACGCACCGCCGCGACTGTCGCACCAACGTTGGTTCCCTTGGAGTCGTCGAACCAGCGCACGCCATTCCGCTCCAGCACCAAGGTAGTCCGGTGTGCTAGCCCAGTGAATTCGCGCAATGCTGCCCGCATTGCCTCGCGTGGCAAGCCGAGTGCATGTCCCATGGCCAGTGCTGCCAGCGCGTTGGCGAGATTGTGGTCGCCGCTGATCCGTAATTCGGAAGCAGCGATCCACCGCTCCGATCCTTGTCCCAGCCAGATCTCGCCGCCCTCCTGGCGCAGACCAAACTCGCCGGCGCCCGGTTCGTTCAAAGTGAAGCGCAATACCTTGCGTTGTGGCTCAACCATCGCCATCACCGCCGGATCGTCGGCGTTGATCACCATCGTGCCGTCACCCCGGAAAATCCGGCGCTTGGCGGCAATGTAATCGCCCAAGGTCTCATAGCGGTCCATATGGTCGGGGCTGATGTTAAGTACCGTCGCCACTCGCGCGTTCAAACTGTGCGTGGTTTCTAATTGAAAACTCGAGAGTTCCAGCACGTACAACGCCGGTATCCGTTCGGGATCCGCGTTCTTTTCCTCCGCCAGCCAAAAGTCCAGCGCCGGAATACCGAGATTGCCACCGGTCAGCGCGTGCAAACCGGCGCAGACCGCCATCTCGCCCAGCAAGGTCGTGACCGTGCTTTTACCGTTGGAACCGGTAATGCCCGCCACGGGAATCTGGGTCAACCGGGCCAGCAGCTCGATATCTCCCCAGATCGGCACGCCTCGTGCCGCTGTCTCGGCGATGATCGGCGTCGAGACGGCCACCCCTGGACTGACCAGCAAACGCGCTGCGTCCGCGAACACCATCGGGTCAAAACCGCCCAGATGGCAGGGCAGATCGGGAAACTCCGCGCGTACCGCCGACAGACCCGGCGGATCGCAACGGCTGTCGACCACCGCGACAGTCGCACCTAGCGCCATCAGTGCCCGCACCGTTGACAGGCCACTTTTGCCCAACCCGACCACCAGGGTGGTTCCGTCCAGCCGCAGCATCCGTGTCTCTCCTTTACCGGATTTTTAAGGTTGCCAGACCAACCAACACCAGAATAATGGTGATAATCCAGAAACGGACGATCACCCTTGGTTCTGGCCAGCCCTTAAGCTCGAAATGATGATGCAAGGGCGCCATGCGGAAAATGCGCCGTCCGGTGAGCTTGAACGATGCCACCTGCAAAATCACCGACAAGGTCTCCATCACGAAGATCCCGCCCATCACGAACAACACCAGCTCCTGTCGGACCGTAACCGCGACCGCTCCCAGCGCTGCCCCTAATGCCAAAGCCCCGACATCCCCCATGAACACTTGAGCCGGATAGGCGTTGAACCACAGAAAACCCAGGCCCGCCCCCATCATGGCGCCGCAAAACACTCCGACCTCGCCGACGCCGGGCACATGGGGAATACCGAGATACTCGGCAAAAATCCGGTTGCCGGAAGCGTAACAGAACACCGCCATGGCACCGGCCACCATGACAGTTGGCACGATCGCCAGCCCATCCAACCCGTCGGTGAGATTGACAGCGTTGCTGGAGCCGACGATGACGAAATAGGCCAACGGGATGAACAGCCAACCGAGATCCAAGGCCACGCTCTTGAAAAACGGCACGATCAATTCCGTCTCCACTGAAGATTGCGCGGTAAAAAACAACACCAGTGCGGCGGTCAATCCAACGCAGGATTGCCAGGAATACTTAGCCCGTGCCGACAAACCTTTCGAGTTGCGCAGCACCAGCTTTTTGTAGTCATCCATCCAGCCAATCACTCCGAACGCCAGCGTCACTAGCAGCACGATCCACACGTAGCGATTGCGTAAATCCGCCCACAACAGGGTGGCGATGGCGATGGCAACGAGAATCAAGGCACCGCCCATGGTTGGGGTGCCGGCTTTGGAAAAATGGCTCTTCGGTCCATCCTCGCGAATCTGCTGACCGATCTGATATTGGCTCAATCGCCGAATCATGGCCGGCCCGACCCACAGGGAAACCAGCAGCGCGGTGAGAACGCCCAGGATCGCTCGGAAAGTCAGATACTGAAAGACGTTGAAGCCCGTGTAGAAATACTGTGTCAACCACTCGGCTAGCAGCGTCAGCATCAGCCGTGTCCCCCCTGGTTTGCGGCGAGTTCGCCCGATTCCACCAAGGTTGCTACGACCCGCTCTAGCTTCATCCCTCGGGAACCCTTGACCAATATTGTCGGTGATTCGTCGCTGTGTTCGAGATGATCGGCCAACGCTTCGATCAGCGATTCCACACCCTCATAATGCCGGCCACCTTGGCCAAAAGCGGCCACTGCCGACCGGCTGTGCTCGCCAATTCCATACAAACGTTCAAAACCGGCGGCTTTGATTTCGCGGCCCGATCGAGCATGCAGATCATCCGCCGCCGCCCCTAACTCCAGCATGTCACCCAGCACCAACCACTTGCGACCGGGTTCGGTGCTGATTGAACTTAAGGCGGCGGCGAGCGACGCTGGATTAGCGTTGTAGGCGTCGTGAATGACCGCGCTGCCGTATCGGCCGCGCAACCGCTGCATCCGGCCACCGACCCCATGCAAACCTTCGAGCCCTCGACGGATATCGTCCACAGTGGCTCCGACCGCCATCGCCGCCGCCGCCGCCGCCAGGGCATTGAGAACATTGTGCCGGCCCGGTAGCGGCAAACGAATCTCGACTTCGGCACCGCCCGCTTGCAACCGAAATTGGTTGGTGGCTGGATCAAGCATTCGGCCACCCACCTCGGCCGGACTTTCTAGCCCGAAATCCACGATCCGCCGACCGGGATTCAAACTCACCCAGTAATCGGCATAGGGATCATCACGGTTGATGATTGCCACGCCATCGGAACCTAAGCCCTGGAAAATCTCGCCCTTGCCGCGCGCCACCCCGGCCACATTGCCGAAGCCCTCCAAGTGGCAGGGGCCGGCATTGTTGATAATCGCTACGTCAGGTCGGGCCAAACCCGTTAGATAGGCGATTTCGCAATGATGATTGGCACCCATCTCGACCACCGCGTAGGCGTGTTCCGGCCGGAGGCGCAATAGCGTCAGAGGAACGCCGATGTCGTTGTTAAGGTTGCCCTCGGTGGCGAGAGTCGGTCCCCGAACTCGTAAAATAGCGGCGATCATTTCCTTGAGCGTGGTCTTACCGTTGCTGCCGGTCAGCGCAATCAGGGATCCTGCGAACCATTCGCGCCAAGCGGCACCCAACTCACCCAGCGCCATCAGGGTATCGGCCACCCGCAGTTGCGGCAGCGAATCAGCCACCGCCCGGCTGACTAACGCTGCGCGAGCTCCCCGTTCTCGCGCGGCGGCAATGAAATCGTGCCCGTCGAAATTCGGCCCGACCAGGGCCACGAACAAGGCGCCCGCTGGCAATTGCCGACTGTCGGTAGCTATCCCAGTAAAATCGACGTCCTCTCCGGAAATTTCTCCCCTCAGTAACCGGGCAGCTTCCTGTAGGCGCATGGGTAAAAAAGCGTCGGTCATTCAGGCAGCCTCGTCCTGATGGTCGGGGAAAAGACATTCACGCACGACGGTGTGGTCGCTAAATGGCAACCGTTCGGTGCCAACGATTTGGTAATCCTCGTGACCCTTCCCGGCGATCAGCACGATATCGCCAGCACCGGCATCGGCCAGCGCCCCGCTGATGGCAGCCCGCCGGTCGCGGACGAGCGTTACCGTCTTGGGCTGCCGCATACCGACCAGGATATCGTGGACGATTCGATTCGGATCTTCGGTACGAGGGTTATCATCGGTCACGATTACCCGATCGGCCAAGCGTTCGGCCACCGCGCCCATCATCGGCCGCTTGCCGGGATCGCGGTCACCACCACAGCCGAACACGCACCATAGCCGGTTGCCACCATGTTCCCGGAGCGCTTTCAGCGCCTGTTCGAGCGCATGGGGTGTATGGGCGTAGTCGATGACTGCTAGCGGTTGTCCCACATCACCGCCCAGCCGTTCCATCCGCCCTGGCACTGTAGCCGTCCGCGCCACTCGCTCCAAAACCGTCGAGAAGGGTAGGCCCAGCGTCAGCAGGGTTGCCACGGTCGCTAACACGTTGCTGGCGTTGAACCGCCCTAGCAACCCGACCTGGAGATCGCCATCGCCCCAAGACGAACGAACCGTCATTTGTAGTCCAGCAGGCGTCAATGCCAATCGCTCCCCCCAGACGAATCGCGTCAGCCGCTCGGGCCGCTCACCGAGACCGTAACCGACGACGTTCCCTGGGCCACATAAGTCGTCGGTGAGCCCGCGACCGAAGTCATCGTCGAGATTCAGCACCGCCCAGCGCGGGTGGTGTTCGAGAAACAGCCGGCGTTTGGCCATGGCATAGGCTGCCAAATCGCCGTGATAGTCCAGGTGATCGCGGGTGAGGTTAGTCAGAACCGCCACCGCGAACTCGACACCGTTCACCCGGCCCTGCTCCAAAGCGTGCGAGGAAACTTCCATCGCCGCAAATCGCCGGCCATCGGCGACCAACCCGGCAAGCCAACGCTGTACGGCCAGCGGGTCCGGCGTGGTGTGCGGCGACGGTTCGGTCCGTCCATAGGTTCCGACACCCAGCGTGCCGAGGATGCCGCATGGTCCTAAATCCACATCACTGAGCGCTTGAGCAACGTAGTGAGCGCAAGAGGTCTTGCCATCGGTGCCGGTGATACCCACCACTTGCAACCGCTGGGCAGGCTCGCCATAAAACCGGGCGATCATCGGCCCTAATTTCTGACGTAATCGCGGCACGGCGATCAAGGGTATTCCTTGCTCATCAGCCGGCATCGGACCGTCATAGGGAGGCTCCCAGACCACTGCCGCCGCACCTGCCGTTCCGACCGCTTTCAAAAATGCCAAGCCGTGCCGATTCGCGCCGCGCAGCGCGAAAAACACCGTACCCGGCCGGACCGCTCTGCTATCGGTGGCTAGACCCTCGATCGGCTGCGCGACCCAATTTGTCGGCATCTCGACGAAACCCGCCAGCAACTCGCCCAAAGTCATTGGAGCTCTGGGCGTCACGGCGTCGTTCCGGTCGACGGAATCGTCCCAGCGACTTTCATGGAGGGCATGTCATCCGGGGTGATGTTTAAAATTCGCAGCACACCGCCCATGGTCTTGCCGAACACTGGTGCTGCCACTGTGCCGCCGTAATACGCACCTCCCTTCGGTTCATCGACGATGATCACCATCACTAGGCGTGGATTACTGGCCGGCACCATGCCAGCGAACAGGGAAAAATATCGGTTGCTGGCATAGCGGCCGTTGACGATCTTGTGGACCGTACCGGTCTTGCCGGCGACTCGGTAGCCAGGCACCGAAGCTTTAACACCCGTGCCTTCCTTAGTGACGGCTTCCTCCAGCATTACTCGCACTTGACGCACCGCGCGGGCCGACAGCACTCGTCGTTCCTCGGACGGTCCGAGCGGCTGATCGCGCTTTAGAATGGTGAGGGGCCGCCGTATGCCATCCGCCGCCAACACGCAATAGGCTTGAGCCAACTGCAGCATGGTGATCGACAGCCCATAGCCGAACGAGTGATTGGCATGACCGATCTCCCCGCCCCACTTGCTGAAATGGCGCAGGATACCGGGCTGTTCGCCGATCAAGCCCACGCCGGTTACCGAACCGAAACCGACATCCCTGTACAGTTTCCACAACCACTCCATGGGCATCGACAGCGCGATTTTGCTCGCCCCAACATTACTCGACTTACTGATCACATGGGTCACGTCGATCAGCCCGTAATTATGCGTGTCGCGGACCGTGTAACGGCCAACCCTGAGAGTGCCCGGCGACGTGCTCACCAGGGTCCTCGGCGTCCATTTGCCGCTTTCTAACGCCAGGGCGACAGTGAGCGCCTTCATGGTCGAACCCGGCTCGTAAATATCGGTAACCGCCCGGTTGCGAAGCAATTCACCCTTTAAGTCGGCACGGTTGTTGGGATTGCCCGCCGGCTGATCCACCATCGCTAGGATTTCGCCGGTTTGAACATCCACAATCACCGCCGAACCAGCACTGGCCTTATTCTCCATGACCGCGGTTTTGAGCGCGCGGTACGCAAGATACTGCAATCGCCGATCGATACTGAGCACTATTGGCTTGCCGGGCTGGGGAGCCCGGATGTTCTCCACATCCTCCACGACCCGGCCCAAGCGATCTTGGATGACTCGCTTGCGGCCCGGAATACCGTGAAGCTGTTTCTCGAACGTCTTCTCCAACCCTTCTTGACCGGCATCATCAATGTCGGTAAAGCCCAGCAAATGGGAGGTCACCTCCGCATCGGGATAGTAGCGCCGGTATTCGCGTTTAGAGTAAATGCCGGGAATCTTCAGTTGCAGAATTTGTTGGGCCAGATTCGGAGCCAGATGCCGGCGCAAATAAACGAACTGGCGATCTTCATTTCCCGCCAACTTCTCCGCCAACTCCTCGACTCGCAACCCGAGAGCAGCCGCAAGCGCCGGCCATCGCTCGCGCTGTTCCACCAGTTCCTTCGGGTTCGCCCAAATGGAGTCCACTGGCGAACTGACCGCCAACGGCTCGCCGTTGCGGTCGAGGATCATCCCTCGATGCGCCGGCACCTCAGCAACGCGCAGGAAGCGTTCGTTACCCTGCTCCTGCAAAAAGTCGTCGTGGATCAGCTGCAGATAGGCGGCACGCGCGACCATGCTCCCCGCCGCCGCCAACAGCAGTCCTAGCACCCATCCACGCCGGGTCGCGAGGGGCAACAAAACCTTCGCCTGATGCGCAAGCGTTCCCCAGATCATTCTTTTATTGGGTGGTTTACTATTGTGGCGCAATGTAAAAAACCTCACCGGGATCAGGCGTCAACATATTCAGACGCTTTCGGGCTGTTTCCTCAACGACGGCATCCGTAACCAGGCTGCTTTGCTCCAGCTGTAATGATTCCCACTCTACTTCAAGGTTGTCCCGTTCCGCATGCAACTGCTGCAGTTGAATAAAATATTGCCGGTTGACATGTCGGGTATAGACCACCCCGACTCCAGAACCCAACACGGCGCTAGCCAGTAGTGCGATCAGCCATACCTGGCTTTTCATTCAAGCCGTTCCGCCACTCGCAATACAGCGCTACGGGCGCGAGGATTGGCCATGACTTCTGGATCGGCTGGCCGCGACGGACGGCCAATCAGCCGCAAGCTGATCCCTTTCGGTATACCGACCACCGGCAAATCCAGAGGCAATTCCTGCCCTCGTGCTCGTTCACGCATAAACCGCTTGACCATCCGGTCTTCTAACGAATGAAAGGCGATCACCGCCAGTCGTCCTCCAGGCGCCAAAATTTGTGTTGTTTGCGGCAATACTGCCCGCAGTTCATTCAATTCATCGTTGACCGCGATGCGGACCGCCTGAAAAACCCGCGTGGCCGGATGCTTGCCCGGCTGACGAGTTGGGATCGCCAACGAGACAATTTCCGCTAATCGCGCTGTCGTCGTGATCGGTGCCCGCCGGCGGGCTGCGACGATGGCACGGGCAATTCGCCGATGAAATCTTTCCTCACCGAATTCCGCCAAGATCCGTTCCAGTTCCATTTCACCGATCCGATTGAGCCAATCGGTTGCGCTACTCCCACTGGTGGGATCCATCCGCATATCCAACGCACCATTCCGGCTGAAGCTAAAACCGCGCTCCGGATCATCCAACTGCGGCGAAGACACACCCAAATCCAGCAACACGCCATCCACCCGACCGCACAGCCGACGCTCAGTAACGATGCTGGCTAACTCACTGAACCGGCTCTGCACGAACTGGAAGCGTGGTTCATTGCAAAATTCCGCCCTCGCCCACTCTGCGGCGGCCGGGTCACGATCTAGCGCCAACAGCGAGCCCGTTGGCCCAAGTCTTTCCAATATCGCCGCCGCGTGACCGCCCCGTCCAAATGTGGCGTCCACATAGCAGCCATCCGGGCGAACCGCCAGCGCGGCCAGAACCTCGCTCACCAATACCGGCCGATGCGACAGCGATACTTCCGCCATGATCAAAACGCCAACGAATCCAAGTCCGGCATGGGATCGCCATCATCATCTCCGTCGGCCAACACGGAGTCGCGCCAGGCCTGCCAACCTTCTTCATTCCAAATTTCGAATTTGTTTCCCTGTCCCAACAAAACCACCCGCTTTTCCAGGCTGGCAAATTCCCGTAAGGGTTCCGGTAACAGAATCCGGCCGCCAGCGTCCAAACAACATTCTTCGGCATGTCCCAGCAACAGCCGCTTCAACGCCCGAGCACGCTTGTGGGTGCTGGAAAGTTGGATGAGCTTACGTTCGATGTCTTCCCAAGTATTCAAAGGATAAAGCAAGAGGCAGCGATCACGATCAACCGTCAATACCATCCGCCCGTCACTGGCTTCCAGCAAGCGCTGGCGATACACCGCGGGAATCGACAATCGACCCTTGTTATCCAGTGATAATCGGTGAAGACCCCGGAACAATGACTGCTTCCCTCAGGGATTCGACTGCCCTTACACCCCACTTTCCCCCACTTTTTCCCACCAACTATAGGTAGGTGAACATACTGCTGTCAAGGAAATCCATCAAAAATGAATTTCTTGTATTTTTTAAAATTATGTTTTAAGACAAGTCATTATGGGATTTTCCGATCCTGTTGCATTATCGGACAACGTCAGACAGGGAGGCGACAGAAGGGCAGTGAGGAAAGCGAAAATGGGAATGGCACCAGCGCGCCCAATCCATCCAGACCACGCTGGCCTGTAACATGGCGTTCGGGAGCAATATGGCGTTCGAGAAGAGGGAACCGGCCTGTAAGCCGGGTTCTGTCGAGGACGGTCATTCCTCTGCGGCGGCTGTCGCCAGACGCCTGTAGCGACCTACCCGGGAGCTGCGCGGACCACGCGATAGCGCTCCCCTATTTGGTCTTGCTCCGGGTGGGGTTTACCGTGCCGCCGCTGTTGCCAGCCGCGCGGTGCGCTCTTACCGCACCTTTTCACCCTTACCGGTTCTCGCGAACGTAGGCGGTTTGTTTTCTGTGGCACTTTCCGTAGGCTCGCGCCCCCCAGGCGTTACCTGGCACCCTGTCCTATGGAGCCCGGACTTTCCTCCATATCGCATGGCGATACAGCGACCGTCCAGCCGGTTCCCAATCGATAGTGTCTACCGATGGAGCGGTCATTGGCAAGGAAGAATCGCTATTCCTCGGTCGATTGCCGTTCTCCAAGCGCCAATGCTAAATCGTACAACGGTTTTTTTCGCAAGCCCGTCAAGTGCGCCGTCACGGCAACCGCTCGGCTGGTGGGAAGTTCCGCCAGCAACGCCGTTAAAAGCCGTCGATTCTCTAGTGTATCCACCTCGCTCGTCGCTGGCGCGCCCCGAACCACTAGCACGAACTCTCCCTTTTGACGGTTAGCATCGACCTCTAACCAGGCGCTTAGATCGCTCAGACTCGCCCCATAAACTTCTTCGAATCGCTTGGTCAGTTCACGGGCAATGACTGCCGGACGCTCTCCACCGAATTCCACCATCATATCGGCCAAGGTCTCCGCAACCCGGTGGCTGGCCTCGAAAAACACCATGGTGCGTTCTTCCCGCGCCAGCGTTCGCAAACGCTCGCAACGCGCGGCTCGTTTGGCGGGCAGAAATCCCTCGAAGACAAACCGGTCCGTTGGCAACCCGGCAACCGATAGCGCCGCTAATAAACTGCTCGGCCCTGGTACCGGAATCACCGACAACCCTCGCCGACGTAATTCGCGCACCAACGGAAACCCTGGATCGCTGATCAGCGGCGTACCGGCGTCCGACACCAAGGCAATCGATTGTCCTGCTAACAATCGAGCAACGATCTGCTCCAACCGAGCCAGCTCATTGTGTTGGTGCAGCGACAGCAGCGGTGTCTCGATTCCAAAATGGTGTAACAGCTGCCCAGTGTGCCGAGTATCTTCGGCGGCGATGCAATTTACCTCTCGCAGGACACGCAGCGCTCGGATGCTGATATCCTCCAGATTACCAATCGGTGTTGCCACCACGTACAACGCACCGGATTCGACGGCCATGCCTCACGCCTTTACAATGTGGAAATTTTTGAACCCAATCCTCTTGCCATCTTGGAGAAGCATCCGTGACCAGCCGCATCGCGCAGGGAGCCATGGCCGAGGACTTGGCTCGCCGCCATCTGGAAACGCGCGGCCTGACGCTGGTAACACGCAATTTTCGCTGTCGCGTCGGTGAGTTGGATCTGATCATGCGCGATGGCGAACAACTGGTGTTCGTGGAAGTGCGCAGCCGCCGCCACAGCCGCTACGGCACGCCAGCTGAGTCGGTCACCCGAACGAAACAACAACGTCTGTTGCGGACAGCAGCATTCTACCTGCAACACCAAGACCCGGATTTACCTTGCCGCTTCGATGTGGTGGCAATCCTTCAAACCGAAGGCGGACCCCAAGTCGAGTGGATTCGGGACGCGTTCCAGCTTACTTGAATTTCGCAGAAGTTACCGAGTGCTCTGCCAATGACTGTTGATAGAACGAACCAATTACACGATCTGCTGGCTCACCGCATTTTGATCCTGGACGGCGCGATGGGCACCATGATCCAGGGCTATCGCCTGCAAGAAGCCGATTACCGGGGCGAACGGTTCCGCGACTGGCCCCGCGATCTCAAGGGTAACAACGATCTGCTGGTACTGACCCAACCGGCGATCATTCGCGAGATTCACGCCGCCTACTTGGACGCTGGCGCGGACATCGTCGAAACCAATACCTTCAACTCCACCTCGGTCTCGATGCACGACTATGGCATGGCATCCCTGGTGCCGGAGCTGAACCGGGAAGCGGCCCGGCTGGCGCGAGAAGTTGCCGATAAATACAGCACACCCGACCGACCCCGCTTCGTGGCCGGCATCCTCGGCCCGACCAATCGCACGGCCAGCCTGTCGCCGGACGTCAACAATCCCGGTTTCCGCAACATCACCTTCGACGAGCTGGTCGCCGCCTACACCGAAGCCACGCAAGCCTTGGTTGAAGGCGGCGCCGATCTCCTGATGGTCGAAACCATTTTCGACACTCTGAACGCCAAGGCGGCGTTGTTCGCCGTTCAACAGTTTTTCGATCGGACCGGCCAACGCCTGCCGGTCATGATCTCCGGTACGATCACCGACGCTTCCGGCCGCACCTTGTCCGGCCAAACCACCGAGGCATTCTGGAATTCGCTTTCGCATATCCGGCCGCTGTCCTTCGGCTTGAACTGCGCGTTGGGGGCCACCCAACTGCGGCCTTACATCGCCGAACTGGCGCGCATCGCCGATACCTACGTCTCCGCTCATCCCAACGCGGGCTTGCCCAATGCGTTCGGCGAATACGATGAAACCCCGGAACGGATGGCCGCCACGATCCGCGAGTTCGCCGAGAGCGGCTTTCTCAACATCGTCGGTGGTTGCTGTGGCACCACACCGGCCCATATCCGCGCCATCGCCGAGGCGGTCAAGGATCTGCCGCCGCGCCAAATTCCCACCATCGCACCACACTGCCGACTGGCTGGCTTGGAACCCTTGAACATTGGCCCCGATTCCCTGTTCATCAATGTCGGCGAGCGCACCAACGTCACCGGCTCAGCAGTCTTTAAGCGGCTGATCAAGGCGGGCGATTACAACGCCGCGCTCGACATCGCCCGCCAGCAGGTCGAGAACGGCGCGCAGATCATCGACATCAACATGGACGAAGGGATGCTCGACTCCAAGGAAGCGATGGTCACCTTCCTGAACCTGATCGCTGCCGAGCCGGATATCAGCCGGGTGCCGGTGATGATCGACTCCTCCAAATGGGAGATTCTGGAAGCTGGCCTAAAACACATCCAGGGTAAGCCGGTAGTCAATTCCATCAGCTTGAAGGAAGGCGAAGCAGCATTTGTCCGCCAAGCCCGGTTGATCCGTCATTATGGCGCGGCGGCTATCGTCATGGCGTTCGACGAACAGGGCCAGGCCGATACCGAGGAGCGCAAATTCACCATCTGCCAGCGAGCCTATCGTATCCTGACCGGACAGGTCGGCTTCCCGCCGCAAGACATCATCTTCGACCCGAATATCTTCGCGGTCGCGACCGGCATCGCCGAGCACAATAACTATGCGGTCGATTTCATTGAAGCCACGCGCCGGATCAAGGCGAAACTGCCGCATGCATTGATCTCGGGTGGCGTGTCCAACGTGTCCTTTTCGTTCCGGGGCAATAACCCGGTGCGCGAGGCGATTCACTCGGTATTCCTTTATCACGCCATTCGGGCCGGCATGAGCATGGGTATCGTCAACGCCGGGCAATTGGCAATTTACGAGGAAATTCCCGCCGAACTGCGAGAGCGGGTCGAGGACGTGATTCTGAACTGTCGTCCGGACGCGACGGAGCGGCTGTTGGAAATCGCCCCACAGTATCAGGGTGGCGAGACCGCCGCCGCGTCGGAGAAAGAGCAGGAATGGCGTTCCTGGCCCGTCGCCAAACGGCTGGAACATGCCCTGGTCAAGGGCATCGACGAATTCGTCGAAATCGACGCCGAGGAAGCCCGCCAACAGGCTGAACGGCCGCTGCATGTCATCGAAGGCCCCTTGATGGACGGGATGAACGTGGTCGGCGATCTGTTCGGCGCCGGCAAGATGTTCCTGCCTCAAGTGGTCAAATCGGCGCGGGTGATGAAAAAGGCGGTTGCCTATCTGATTCCATTCATCGAGGCGGAACAGGCCGAGGGTAAGCGACGCTCCAACGGGCGCATCGTGCTGGCCACCGTTAAGGGCGACGTGCATGACATCGGCAAAAACATCGTCGGGGTGGTGCTTCAGTGCAATAATTTCGAGGTGGTCGATCTCGGTGTCATGGTACCGGCCCAGAAAATTCTCGACGCCGCCCGCGAACACCAAGCCGACATGATCGGCTTGTCTGGATTGATCACCCCCTCGCTGGACGAGATGGTCAACGTTGCCAAGGAAATGCACCGGCAGGGTTTTGCCGTGCCGCTGCTGATTGGCGGCGCCACCACGTCGGCCATGCACACGGCGGTGAAAATCGACCCGCAATACCCCGGCCCAGTGGTTTACGTCAAGGACGCCTCACGGGCGGTCGGCGTGGCCCAGAATCTGGTCGGCACAGACTCCAAGGCGTATGTCGTCCAGACCCAGGCCGACCACGCCCGGAAGCGCGATCAGCACGCCAACCGCCAACAACGGGAGCCCTTGCTACCGCTTGCTCAAACTCGCATCAATCGCTCCCCAACCGACTGGGCTCATTACACTCCTCCCAAGCCTAATTTTCTTGGTATCCGCGCCTTCGACAACTATCCGTTGGAGGAACTGGTTGCACGGATCGATTGGACACCGTTCTTTCACGCCTGGGAATTGCGCGGGCGCTATCCGGCCATCCTCGACGCGCCCGAACAGGGCGAGCAGGCCCGGCATCTGTTCGCCGACGCCCAGACTCTGCTCGACCAGATCATCACCGAACGCTGGCTGACAGCGCGGGGAGTCATTGGATTCTTCCCGGCCAACCGGGTCGGCGAGGACGATATCGCGCTGTACACCAACGAAACCCGCGACCGAATCGCGACGACGCTGCACCACTTGCGCCAGCAGAGCCCGAAACCAGACGGCAAGCCGCATCGTTGCCTGGCCGACTGGATCGCGCCACGCGCATCGGGCGTAGCCGATTATTTGGGCGCATTCGCCATCACCACCGGGATCGGCATCGACGAACGCATCATGGCCTTCGAGCGTGCGCACGATGACTATCGCGCCATTCTGTTGAAAGCCTTGGCCGACCGCTTGGCGGAAGCTTTCGCCGAGCGCCTGCACGAACGGGTGCGCAAGGAATTCTGGGGCTACGCAGCGGACGAGACCCTTAGCAACGACGATTTGATCGCCGAGGATTATCGCGGCATCCGTCCTGCGCCCGGCTATCCGGCCTGTCCCGATCACACCGAGAAAGGTTTGCTTTGGCAATTGCTGGATGTGGACCGCAACGCCGGGCTTCATCTGACCGAGAGTTTTGCGATGACGCCGACGGCGGCAGTGAGCGGCTGGTATTTCAGCCACCCCGAGGCGCGCTATTTCGGCATCGGTCGGCTGGATCGGGATCAGGTAGCGGATTACGCCCAGCGCAAGGGCTGGACGATAGCGGAGGCAGAAAAGTGGCTAGCGCCGAACCTGGGGTATGAACCGGACGAGTAAACCGAGCAGGCCGGCTTCGAGAATTTCAGCCGGCGAATAACCCTTCGAGGCTCGCCCACCTCGCCGCTGGATCGGCACTAATGCCAGCGATCTTGTGTTCCAGATCGGCCCACATGGCGTCGTTGACCAGCTCGTAGCTGTGGCCCCAGAAGAAAAATACGCCATTGCCGGCTTTGGCGCGCTCGTACAAGGTCCAGAATGCCGGATCGGCAAACCAGCAACTGACGCCGAACTCGAACGGATCAACCGGCGGAAATACCGAATCGCAGTATTGCACGGTGCGGGCGTAGACATGACCGGCGGTGCGCACGACTTCTTTCACCGCCGAATTAAAACTGCCGAACGGGTAGCAAAAACCCAAAACCGGCTGCTGAAACCAATCTTGCAAAATACGCCGGCTCTCCCCTACTTGACGTTCCAGTTCCATCGGAGATAAATCGGGTAGATTGGGATGGGTCAGGGAATGGTTGGCGATCTCGAATCCGGCATAGATGGCAGCCATTTCACTTTGTCCCGATCGCCAGATTTCTTTATCGCCAGATTTCCAGCTGAATGATCGTTGCGACTGATGGAGACCAGGATTCAGATTGAATGTCGCGGTCGCACCGTAATGGCGCAATAACCCCGTTAACCGTAAGTCATCGACCACTCCGTCATCCCAGCTTTGAACGACTTTCATTCACTCCCACCAGGATTTAATTCATTGGAGAGAGATTATGATCCAAGTCGACAGGACTGACATATCCTTGCCTACCATTCTCCATTGCGCACTCGCCGCACCAACACTGTCAACTCATCATCGGGCACATCGCTCAAACCGCGAATAATCTCCGCGAACAGAATCGGTCGCTTCATCACGATCTCACGAATATCGCTGGATACTTTTCCAGCCAAGGCCAACAATAAATCCGCATCCTCGCCCAAATCGGCCGCTAACCGTCTAATAGTTTCTTCAGAAGGGGGAGATACATCACCTCGCTCGATCTTACTGAGATAGGCAGGCTCCACTCCAATCCGTTGAGCTGTCTGCCGAACTGAATAGCGACGATTTACTTCGCGGCGCTGCTCACGCAGTTTCCGCACGTATTCTCCGAAATCCATTATTATCTCGCCTCTGTATTATCAGAAATACAAAAACATCAAATTCGTATATAAAAAAATAACATAAAATATCGAAACCGATTTTATCTGATAGAGCTCTTTACTCCTCAATTGCCAGGCGATTGTTATGATTTTTTAACCCGTGTAACCATTATACTATACTACATCAACAATACCTCTGCAAGATAGACATAAGAAGTTTACAATCATTTGTTTGGAAACCATTTGCAACATTAACCAACACAAAGCATTTATTTACAAATCAAATTCTTATCGCTGCATAATACGATGCGCAACACTTTTCGCCAAGCCATTGTTTATATACCCAACACAGTCTTTTTAAATCAAAAAGTTACATAATTTACATATCGCGCATCATTGGTCTTTTTAAGAGCAATTTTATTTTTTTGTAAAATTCATGGGCAAAACGAATTGCCTGATAGCAAGATAGTCTTCATCATAGACCTTGATTATTTAATATCATGTATAACATAGTACTCATTATTTAATGATTTTAAGAAAAATTTAAATTGGCTTACAGAATATAAATCAGCTACGTCTATCTATCCAGAACAATCTCTAATATGTCACACGATAACCTTGTCAACGCAAGTTCTGCTGACTAACCAGTCAAGCTTGAAATCATGAATCTCCCTTCGCTCCGGCAACAATTGCCAGGGCACGTTTCCTAACTTATAAGCGGTAATATTTTGTGACACTATTTGCCGTCCACTCTGGATGCCAGTGGCGGTTACCCTCCTCCCACGCGCACCATAAACGCAACGGATAAAACACTCTATAAATTATATTGGGATCAATGGAGGCCAATCAGAATCACCATAACATGCAGGAAACCCTGGTCAGCCCCAGTCCAAGAGCTACTTCGCCTCTCTTAAACAAAACGGATTCATTCCGATCTACGCCGCAAGTCCAATGTACACGGGAAGTTGGGGTTAGTCTCCGAAACTGGCGGCATCATGGTTCCCGGCGTGTGGCCATACGGCCAGAACCGGGCGAAACGCCTTGCTTCGGCTTCGTTGGCATTGACCGGGAACGTATCGGGATTGCGCCCGCCGGGGTGCTCGACATGATAAGTACAGCCGCCGATGGAGCGCTGGTTCCAGGTATCCACGATGTCAAACACCAGCGGGGTGTGGACCGGAATGGTCGGATGTAGCGCCGATGGGGGCTGCCAAGCGCGATACCGAACACCGGCCACGAATTCGCCGGGGATTTCGGTCGGTCGCAGCGGTACCCGCCGACCGTTGCAGGCCACCACATGCCGTTCGCCGGTCATGCCCCGCACTTTGACTTGCAGTCGCTCCACCGAAGAATCCACGTAGCGGGCAGTGCCGCCCAGGGCTTGCTCCTCGCCCAAAACATGCCACGGCTCCAGCGCCTGCCGCAATTCCAACTCAATGTCGCGCTGGACGATAGACCCGTAGTGTGGAAAACGAAACTCGAAGAACGGCAGGAACCAGTCGTTCTCGAACGGGAACTCGGATCGATTCAGTTCGGTCGTGACATCCTTGAAATCCTCCCAAACATAATGCGGCAACATGAAACGATCGTGGATCTGAGTCCCCCAGCGCACCAGTTCCCGATTCGGGTAAGGTTGTTCCCAGAACCGCGCCACCAAGCTCCGCAGGAGCAGCATCTGCATCAGGCTCATACGAGCGTGCGGTGGCATTTCGAAGGCGCGCATTTCTACCAATCCCAGCCGCCCCGTGGCACTGTCCGGCGAATACAGCTTATCGATGCAGAATTCGGCGCGGTGCGTGTTGCCGGTCAAATCCACCAGCAGATTGCGCAGCAACCGGTCCACCAGCCACGGCTGCGGCGCCTCGCCGGCTGGCATTTCGCGAAACGCAATCTCCAGCTCGTACAAGCTATCGTTGCGAGCTTCGTCCACGCGCGGCGCCTGGCTGGTCGGACCGATGAACAAGCCGGAGAATAGATAGGACAGGCTGGGATGATGCTGCCAATACGTGATCAGGCTGCGCAATAACTCGGGCCGACGCAAAAACGGACTATCGATAGGCGTCGCGCCACCCAAGGTGACGTGGTTACCGCCGCCGGTGCCGGTATGCCGGCCATCCAGCATGAATTTTTCGGTACCCAATCGTGATTGCCGCGCTTCTTCGTACAACACTTGGGTGTTGTGCTTTAGCTCCTCCCAGTTATGGGCAGGATGGATGTTGACCTCGATCACGCCAGGATCGGGGGTAATCGCCAGCTTGCGTAAGCGCCAATCCGGCGGTGGAGCGTAACCCTCCACCAAGACTGGCATCTCCAGTTCGGCGGCAGTCTGCTCGATGCAAGCCAACAGATCCAAATAGTGCTCGGACTGCTCCAGCGGCGGCATAAACACGTACAGATGACCATCGCGCGGTTCGACGCACAGCGCGGTATGGATCACCGCGCTATCGTCCATGGTCGGTTGCTCTTGAAAACCATCGCGCGATGCGATGCCACTTCCCCGCAGAAACTCGCTGTAGCGGCGCATGACTTCGCCGTGTGTGTCGCCGAGTCCAGCGCGGAACTCGAACAGCGACTGCGGATGCGGGATTTCCCGGTCGGTTTCCCCGACCCACGGCAGCGCGGCTAACGGCAACCGATAACCCATCGGCGAATCGCCTGGAATCAGATAGAGATGCTCGCGGCGCAGCGCCCACGGTCCGCTGAGCCAGCCCCCGCTATCGGCAGCGTAATTCCAGCGCAGCGGCAACGCATAGCCGGTCAACCGATTCAAGCCCCGCTCCAGCAACAGCGCCAGTCGTCGGCGTTCTTCGTCGTCCTTGAGGTCGTATTTGAGCGGATCTACATTGACCGGCAGAGTGCGTTCCTTCCACAAGTAGTAGTAAACGTCCTCGTAGCCCGGTACGAGACGGTCGGCGTTCACGCCGAGCCGCTTGGTCAACTCCGTCGCAAACACTTGCGCTTGCTCCGGACCAAAACCTTGCGGTTTTTCGTCGTCAGCAATCCAGCGCGGATCGTGCCACAGCGGCAGACCATCGCTGCGCCAGTAGCAGGCCAGCGCCCAACGCGGCAGCGATTCACCCGGATACCACTTGCCCTGGCTGTAATGCAAAAAGCCGTTCGGCGCAAAGTGACCGCGCAGCCGTTTGAGCAACTGGCCGGCCAACTTGCGCTTAGTAGGACCGATAGCCGCAACCGTCCATTCCGCGCCGTCCATATCGTCGATCGACACGAAAGTGGGTTCACCACCCATGGTCAGCCGCACATCGCCCGCGGCCAATCGGGCATCCACGTCACAACCGAGCTGCTCGATCCGTGCCCATTGCTCTTCGCTATAGGGTTTGGTAACGCGTGGGTCCTCGTGAATGCGGGTAACCTTCATCGCAAAATCGAAGGTCGTTTCGCATACGTCGGTATAGCCCGTGACCGGTGCAGCGCTGGGTGGCGTCGGGGTGCAGGCCAGCGGAATATGGCCTTCGCCGGCAAACAAGCCCGAGGTCGGATCCAGACCCAGCCAGCCTGCACCCGGCACGAACACCTCGGCCCAAGCATGTAAATCAGTGAAATCGGCTTCGGGACCAGATGGGCCATCCAGCGCTTTTACATCAGCAGTCAACTGGATCAGATAGCCGGACACGAAGCGTGCCGCCAGCCCTAAATGCCGCAGGATCTGTACCAGCAACCAAGCCGAGTCACGGCAGGAACCGCTACGCTTCCCCAGGGTTTCCTCGCAGGCTTGTACTCCTGGTTCCATGCGGATGAGGTAGAAAATATCCTGATTCAAGCGCTGGTTAAGATCGACTAGGAAATCGACGATTGGCACCGGCTCGCGATTCGCGCTGGCCAGCCATTCTCGCAAGAGCGGGCCGCTTTCCTGAATCTCCAGGTAAGGAGCCAGTTCTTGGCGCAGGGTCGGCTCATAATCGAATCCATATTTTCCGGCGTAATCCTCGACGAAAAAATCGAAAGGATTGATGACCGTCATTTCGGCCACTAAATCAACGGTGATCGCGAGCTCCCGGATTTTTTCCGGAAACACTAAGCGAGCTTGGAAGTTGCCGAAGGGGTCTTGCAACCAATTGATGAAATGCTTGGCCGGCTCAATCTTGAGCGAATAAGCACGAATAGGCGTGCGGGCGTGCGGGGCGGGACGCAACCGGATTACGTGAGGTGACACGCCGACCGGCCGGTCGAAATGATAGGAGGTTTGATGGTGAAGTGCGACGCGTATGGCCATGGCAGTCCTTCAAGTCGGCTACGATTGGGCGCGCATTATGCCCGCTTATAGGGGCTTGGCAAATGCAAACCTCGTTCCGGATGACCAAACGATGCTTTTCTCCAGAAATTCGCATTCGCCGTCGCACTCAATCCGTGCATAATTTCCACTTATCGCACTGCCTTAGTGCGTTTGGTTTTATCCTGCCACTGATGAACTTCGACTAAAACTTCGCTGCCTTTTCACCGACCGCAAACGAAAATAAACTCGCACTTTATAACTGTTGGATGAATTCATGATTTCCATCCGGTTACCACCTTTGCCGGCCCATATCGGCTGAAGCCAACAACACTTAATTGGCTTGGATTTTGCTAAACCCGCATCACGTCCAACGAACCATGCCAATCCAAGGACAATGACGATGACAATCGAATGGCAACATTACGCCGCGACGGGTTCCTACGACGAACTCGTCGACGGTGCGGCGGAGCCTCGTCCAGCAGCTCGGGCACTTTGCGCATATCTGGCCTCCCTGAGCGACGAGGAGCTGCGCGAGCGCAAGACCGCTGCCGAACTCGCCATTCTGGTGATGGGCATCACTTTCACCGTCTACACCGAGGGCGGCAGCATCGACCGTGCCTGGCCGTTCGACATCGTGCCGCGCATCATTCCCAAGCATGAATGGGATCGGACCGAAGCCGGTTTAAAACAGCGGGTTCAGGCGCTTAACCTCTTCATCGATGATCTCTACCACGAACAGAAGATCATCAAGGACGGTATCTTCCCTGCCGAGGTGCTGGCCCAGTCAGTCAATTTTCGACCGCAATGCGTGGGTGTCAGTCCCCAGCATGGCGTTTGGGCGCATATTTGCGGCAGCGATCTGGTGCGGGACAAGGACGGCACGATCTACGTGTTGGAGGATAATCTGCGCGTTCCATCCGGCGTGTCCTACATGCTGGAGAATCGCGTGGTCACCAAGCGGGTCTTTCCGGAACTGTTCGAACACCAGCGCATCCAGCCAGTGGACGACTACACCTTGCGGCTGTACGACATGCTGGCCTCGCTTTCGCCCCGACCCGGCGACCACCCGACCGTGGTAGTGCTTACGCCCGGCATCTACAACTCCGCCTACTTCGAGCATTCCTATCTCGCCCAACAGATGGGCGTGGAGCTGGTCGAAGGCAGCGATTTGGAAGTCGGCGATGACGATTGCGTCTACATGCGCACTATCGAAGGTTTGGAACGAGTTGATGTCATCTACCGGCGCATCGACGACCTGTTCATGGACCCTGAAGTGTTCCGGCCCGATTCGACGCTGGGTGTGCCGGGTTTGATGCGAGCTTGGCGCAGCGGCAACGTGGCGCTGGCGAACGCGCCGGGCGCGGGCGTGGCCGACGACAAAGTCGTGTACGCTTTCGTCCCCCAGATCATCAAGTACTACCTTGACCAAGACCCGCTCATTCCCAATGTACCGTCCTACTTGTGCATGCGGGAAAAGGACCGTAACCACACCTTGGCCCACCTCGATGAGTTGGTAGTCAAGCCGGCCAACGAATCCGGCGGTTATGGGATGCTGGTCGGGCCGCATGCCACTCCGGCTGAACGCAAACGTTTCGTCGATCTGATCCAGAAAGATCCACGCAACTACATCGCCCAGCCGACGCTGGCCCTGTCCACCTCTCCGACGTTATGCGACGACCAGATGGAGCCGCGCCACGTCGATTTGCGGCCGTTCATCCTGTCTGGCCCCACGACCTACGTCACCACCGGCGGTCTAACCCGGGTGGCGCTCAGAAAAGGCTCGCTGGTCGTGAACTCCTCCCAGGGGGGTGGCAGCAAGGATACCTGGATCGTCGATACCGAGGGCCTCTAATCATGCTGTCACGCGTCGCCCAAAACATCTATTGGATGGCCCGCTATATCGAGCGGGCTGAAGATACTGCGCGCATCATCAACGTCAACACCAACCTGCTGCTGGATCTGCCGCGCAACATGACGTTCGGTTGGCTACCGCTGATTTTCATCGTCGGCGCAGAAAAACAGTTTTTCGAAAAGGACCCGAACCGGCTCGCTGACGAGAGCACTGTCGTCAAGTTTTTGATCAGCGACAGCGATAACCCCGGATCGATCATCTCCAGCCTGGCGAGTGCCCGCGAAAACTTGCGCACCACGCGCGATACGGTACCGCAAGAAGCCTGGGAACAGATCAACGGCTTGTATATCTTCGCCCGCGATCATGTACCGACCCGGCGCGGTCGGTTCGAGTTCCTGCGCCGCGTCATCCACGGTGCGCAGCAGATCAATGGCATGTTGGCGGGTTCGATGAGCCGTACCGCCGCCTACGATTTCGTGTGGCTGGGCCGTTTCCTGGAACGCGCCGACATGACCACCCGGATTTTAGACGTGCGCTCGGCCAACCTGCTACCTCGCGCCGGCCAATCGGCGACGCTCAAGCTAGCGCAAGAACAGGATCGAATCGATAGCAGCCAAACCCAAGCCACCACGGTCGACCGAAAAGAACAAAATCCATTCGAAAGTATTCAATGGATGAGCGTGTTGAAATCGCTCAGCGCTTACCAGATGTACCGCCAGCAGATACGGCTGCGAGTAGGAGGTCCGGATGTGCTGAGGTTCCTGTTACAGGACGAATCCTTCCCGCGAGCCGTATCGTTCTGCTTGAAGCAACTGGAAATTTGCCTACAGGAGCTGCCCAAAAATGCAACACCGCTCGCCGGCATTGCGGCCCTTAAGCAGCGGTTGGGCGCGGCCACGGTGCCAGACCTTGCTCATGAACACGAGGCGCTTCACGAATTCATCGATAACCTGCAAATCGGCTTCGGAGAGCTGCACGAACAGATCGCCGCCGCTTATTTCGCCCACTAACTCCTCCCACCCCGAGCCGGTTTCGACCGACTCTCCATATCCGCTTCGCCGGCCCTAGCGCCGGCGTTTTTTATTGGCTTCACACGTTGCGGCCTGGATATCCTTAGCTCGACAATATGCGACAAACTCGCCAAAGCGCTTCCAAAGCGTGCTAAGGAGCCTCCCGTGACTTACCAACACCACAACCTGGACGGCAGTCCGCTGGACCTGCCGGTCGGCAAAGTCGTTTGCATCGGCCGCAACTATCTGGAACACATCCGCGAACTGAACAACGTCACGCCAGAAACGCCTATTCTGTTCATGAAACCGTCCACATCACTCGTTGCCTTGGACGAACCGATCCATCTTCCGGTTGGCCGAGGCGAATGCCACCACGAGGTGGAACTAGCGGTGCTGGTCGGGCGGGAACTGCAGAATGCCGATGCTGAAACTTCCCGCCAGGCTGTGGCCGGCTACGGCATTGCCCTGGACCTGACCTTGCGCGACTTGCAAAACGAACTGAAGAAGAAAGGTCATCCTTGGGAAACTGCCAAGGCGTTCGATGGTTCCTGTCCTCTCTCCCCCTTTCTAGCACCCGAAGCACTGCCCGATCCCCAAGCAACCGATTTGGCACTGCAAATCAATGGCCAACTTCGCCAGCGAGGCAACACTCAGCAGATGATGGTCAGCCTCTTTGAACTGATGGCCTATATCTCCACTCACTTCACTTTACAACCCGGCGACGTGGTGTTGACCGGCACGCCGGCCGGCGTCGGGCCGTTGCAATCTGGCGACATACTCATGCTCTCTCTCGCTGGACACGACTTTGCCGCTAGAGTAGCTTGAACGTGTTGTCGCGAGACTGTCACCCCAGTTCTTTCCTGCCCAGATAGGAAATCCCGTATTGCTTCGAACCGCAATGCCATGAACATTCTTATCGTCTACGCCCACCCGAACCCGCGCAGCTTCAACCGGGCCATTCTCGAAGTGGTAGACGCCACCTTGCGAGAGTGCGGCCACGCTACCCGCGTCCACGATCTGTACGAGATGCAATGCCGCGCGGTACTGGACGGCGAGGATCTGCTGCGTAACTGGCGCGGAGATTTGCCAGCGGACACGCGCCGCGAACAGGATGCCGTTTGCTGGGCACGGGGGCTAGTGTTTATCTACCCGATCTGGTGGTTTGGCCCACCGGCGATCTTGAAGGGGTGGATCGATCGGGTATTCACTCGCAAATTCGCTTTCGACTTTGATGCCAACGGAATGAAGGGTCTGCTCACCCATGAAAAAGCATTGATTCTCAATACCCTGGGTGGCGATGAGGCAAGCTACCGGCAAAACCGCTGGCACGAATTGCTGATCCGACCCATGGCCGAAGGCATCCTGGGCACCTGCGGGATCAACAATGTCCTGCACCGGGCATTCTATCGAGTGCCAACCGTCACCCAAACCGAGCGACAAATCATGCTGGAAGAAGCTCGCGCCTTGGCAACCGCGTTCTGAACATCCGTCATTTCACCCTTCCAATAACCATGCTCGGCTTGGCATAATGATACCGACGAAGTTTCTCCGACTGGACGCCCCATCGGAACCCTTTCACACCATCGCCGCTTGCCCGGGCAAGGGAGCACAACAACAATGCGCGTCCTGCTAACCACCAACGAATATCCCCCCTATGTCTATGGCGGCGCGGGTGTTCACGTCGAATATCTGTCACGCGAATTGGCCAAGCTGACTCCGGTCGAGGTGCGCAGTTTTCATGATCAAACCATAGACGAAGGACAATTGCGTGTACGCGGCATTAAGATGGACACCACCCATTTCGCCGGCTGCCCGCAATCTTTCGTGTCGCCTCTCAAGGCGTTGAGTACCTGTCTATCCTTCGTCGGTCAGGGGATTAGCGATCTAGATGGCAACGCGGAGATCATCCACTGCCACACTTGGTATGCCCATTTCAGCGGTATTCTGGCCAAGATTCTTTACAACATCCCGATGGTGATCACCGTCCACTCGCTGGAGCCGCTGCGGCCCTGGAAGCGCGACCAACTCGGCCACGGCTACGATCTATCCCGCTGGATCGAGAAGACCGCCCTGGAAACCGCTGACACCATTATCGCTGTCTCGCGCAGTACTCGCGACGACATCCTGCGCTTGTTCAACGTGGAACCCACGCGAGTTGTGGTGATCCCGAACGGCATCGACACCGAGGAATACCAGCCGATCGACGATCCCGACACTATTACCCAACTCGGTATCGATCCCAATCGTCCCTACGTATTATTCGTCGGCCGGATGACTCGGCAAAAAGGTTTGTATTATCTGCTCCAAGCCATTCCGCACCTGGATCCCAAGCTACAGGTAGTGCTGTGTGCCGGCGACGCCGATACCCTGGCCATGCAGCGCGAACTGGAAGAGATCGTGCGCGAGCTACAAAGTCATCGCGAAGGCATTGTCTGGATTCCGAAGATGGTGTCGCGTCAAACCACCATTACCCTCTATTCGCACGCGACCATTTTCTGTTGCCCTTCGATTTACGAACCGTTTGGCATCATCAATCTCGAAGCGATGGCCTGTGGCACCCCCGTGGTGGGGAGCGCGGTCGGCGGCATCAACGAAGTCGTGGTGGATGGCGAAACCGGCATATTGGTGGACCCACATTTATCGCCGGAACCTCCGCACGACCCAATCTCCCCCGCGAAATTCGAACACGGCTTGGCCGATGCGATCAATCGGCTGGCCAACGACTCGGAACTTTGCCAACGAATGGCCCAAGCTGGGCGCGAACGGGTGGAGCGCCACTACAGTTGGCGTAGCATCGCTCAGCAGACTTACGATCTTTATCGCCGGTTGCAGTCGCAACGAAGCTGATGGTACCGAAATTTTAGCGGCTTTATCAGGGGGCCCTTCGGGGCCCCTTTTCGCGATTGCAACTCTATTATGTTTGTAAGACTTCCCGATTCTGAACACATCAATGAGACATGACGAACATCATATCATATACATAAAATAACCAAATAAGCACGTAACGTAATATTTTTGTCTTTTCTTTTAAGAAGGAGGAGTAAACAATGGTCTCTCCGATTCCTGTCGTTGAAAGTTCACTCACGACCCCTCGCGTCAGAACCATCCAGATCGATCAACCTTGGGAATGGCTCGGCGCGGGCTGGAAGGATTTATGGCGTGCTCCAGCGGTCAGCATCCCCTATGGCCTGCTTTTCGTGGTGATGGGATATGGGCTGGTCTATTTGGTCGTTAGCCGGTTCCAGTACGCTCTGGCGCTGACGACCGGTTTTCTGCTGGCTGGCCCGTTCTTGTCGATGGGCTTATACGACATCAGCCGCCGCTTGGAAGCTGGAAAGGTGCCGACTCTGGGTCTTGCCTTGACGGCCTGGCGGCACAACATCCTGCCGATTCTACTATTTGGGTTGCTAATTGGCTTACTGATGATCGTCTGGGTGCGCCTGTCCGCTCTGATGTTCGGCGTTATTATCGGCGGCCATAGCACGTTGGTCGAAACATCGACGACTGCGCTGTTCTTTTCCGGCAGCGGTTTAATTTTTCTGTTGGTTTTCACTTTGATAGGCGCCGTGATCTCGGGAGTGGTATTCGCGATCAGCGTTGTTTCCATCCCCATGATGTTGGACCGTAAGATCGATTTCATCACTGCGGTATTAACCAGCCTCACCGCCGTTCGCGTCAACCCGGTTCCAATGGCCTTGTGGGCAGGATTGATCACGATTTTTACCGGGATTGGCCTGCTCACGTTTTATTTGGGCTTGGCTATCGCCTTGCCGCTGATCGGCCACGCCTCTTGGCATGCTTATCGGGATTTAGTTGAAGACGGCGACATTGCGGAACAACCGTACTGATCGACTCAGCATAGTGACGAAACCACCGACAGATCGTCGGCGGTTTCGTCATGGATCTTTCAATCGCCCGGCCAATCGCCGCAGGCGCTTCAGATAGACTCGTTCGTCCGGCTCCACACCAGCACGCTGCGCCTCCCATAAGGTCTCGCCCAGACACTCCATCATCAGGTGCTCGGCGGCATGGGACTCCCCCGCCCCTTGGCGGATTCGTCGATACAGGTCGCGAATGCCATCTGGACGATTGCTGACCAGTTGTTCCTGAAGGGCAATGTGCATGCCCATGTGCAGATAGGGATTGGTTTGCCCAAGTTCGGGCGTGTATTCGCGGCTTAGGGCAACCTCGGGATCGGCCAGCATCGACTGATACTCGGGATGCTCGCGGATCACACCCGAGATCATTTCCTCCAACGGCTCTAGCGGTTGGCCGGCGCACGCTTTTTCCCAAACCGTACCGTAGTAACGGCGCAAGCTGTCCCGATCATTGCCAAACATCAAGGCACCTCGTTCGTCCGCAGATACTCACAATAATCGCAGATCGGGCAATCCAGGCAACGCGGGTTACGAGCAGTACAGACATAGCGGCCGTGTAGAATCAACCAGTGGTGGGCATCTTGCTTGAATTCATCCGGCGTAACCGCTAGCAATCCTTCCTCGACCTCGCGCACGGTCTTGCCCGGTGCCAATCCGGTTCGATTAGCGACCCGGAATATATGAGTGTCAACCGCAATGGTCGGTTCGCCAAAAGCGGTATTAAGAATCACACCGGCGGTTTTACGACCGACGCCGGGCAAGGCTTCTAGTGCTGACCGACTGCGCGGTACCTCGCCGCCGTGCCGCTCCAGGAGCAAGGCGCAGGTACTGAGAATATTGGCAGCCTTGACATTGTAGAGGCCGATGGTCTTGATATAGTCCTTCAAGCGGGTTTCCCCCAGTTCCAACATGGCCTGCGGTGTGTTGGCGACCGGGAACAACCGATCGGTGGCTTCGTTGACTTTTTTATCGGTTGATTGCGCCGACAGAATGACCGCGACCAGCAGCTCGAATGGGCTGAGATGGCGCAATTCGGTTGTCGGCCTTGGTCGAGCGGCGCGCAGGCGGGAAAAAAGGCCGTGAATTTTCGCTGAATTCATAGATAACGCGAGCGTGGCGTGAAATGCTCGACAGTTTACCGATAACCCTGTGGCCACGTTTGGTGATTTTAATCTGCGACCGTCCGAGATTTGCCGCAGGGTTCACAGCAGCGTCGATCAATGCAGGTTTCCCTACAGAGATCGGGGTCGCCATAAGCTAGAATTTCCGATGTGAAGATTTAGGCGTCAAGCAGCCGTTCGCCTGTTAGCGAGCCGCATGACCGAATAAACCACCAATAATCAAAGACGGGAGGATTAGACCCATGGAACAAAGTTTAGAACATGAAATTCGCCATCTCGCTTACGACATGTGGCGATCGGCCGAAATCGGGTTTGGTCAAGCGCTCGATTTCTGGGTCATGGCAGAGCAGATGGTGATCGAACTGACAGCGGATTCAGTCCGTCGGGCGAATACTGCCACCACCTTGGCCTTCGAAAACATTGCAGCTTGGCCTTCCGCCCTGCGTGCCCTCTATCTCTACCGCATCCGCGAGCTGGCCCGTAGCATGTGGTCGGCCAGCAGCGAGCAGCACAACCGTTCGCTGGATTATTGGCTAGCCGCCGAAAAACATCTACGTCTGCTGACCGAGTCGGTGGCGCGCACCACTGGTGCCAGCCTCGGCCGGGAGGAAGTGTTTCTCGAAGTTTTCGAGACGTTTTCGCCAACGAATCATCTGGAACAAATTCGCAAGAGAGCCTATCTGCTTTGGGAGTCGGCTGGGCGTCAGTACAGCTCAACGCTCGACTTTTGGTTGGCTGCAGAGCAAAAAATCCTAGACTCGCTCACCACCAGCGAACCTGCGTCTCAATCCGTGGAGGCTACTCCCCAACCGACACGCCCAAAACGCAGCCCAAAACGCAGCCCAAAACGCAGCCCAAAACAGCGGCAATCCGTGGAAAAATAACCAATCGGCCCTTTCGGCTGGAAGTCGAACGATCCATCAACCTTCCTTGCCCGAATAGCGTCACTAATATTTCAGCTTGGCCCTGCACGAACCCTTAGTATAGTGAACGGGTCGGTGCGGGCCGGGGTGAATTTTGGGTTACTGCTGCATGCAGGCAGCACCAAGAAGCAAGAATCCCCTCATGAAAGTTTAGCCAGCCCACATCATCATCAAGTACCTGCCTCCTGCAACACCACTGCTGGCTTGGGTTCAAGCCGGCGCTTGGCACGAGCGTCGAGCACGTTCTTGAGAGCGATCAAGCACCCCAAACCGATGAATGCACCTGGCGGCAAAATCGCCAGTAGGAAACCGCGATAATCGTCCACCAAATGCAAGGTCAGGTTCTTGCCAAATTCACCGAATAGCAGTTCCGCCTGGCCGAGCAGCGTCCCCTGTCCCAGAATTTCCCGCATCGCGCCCAGCAACACCAGCGCCAGCATAAACCCCAAACCGGTGGCGATGCCGTCCACCGCCGATTTGGCGACACCGTGCTTGAAGGCGAACGCCTCGGCGCGGCCGATCACGCAGCAGTTGGTGACGATCAAGGGGATAAAGATGCCCAGCACAGTATAAAGTCCTGGCAAAAAAGCGTGCATCGCCAGTTCCACGGCGGTCACCACGCAGGCGATCACCATGACGAACACCGGAATCCGTACCTCCGGCCGCACCAGATTGCGGATCAACGAAACCGCCACGTTCGATAGCAGCAACACCAGCAGGGTCGCTAAACCCAGCCCCAGCCCGTTGACGACCGAGTTTGAAGTCGCCAACAATGGACACAGCCCCAACAAGGCCACGAAGCCAGTGTTTTGAGTCCACACTCCATTTTCGAGAATTTGTCGATAGCCGGTTTCGCTCACGAATGCCGCTCCTTCACGGTTGTTTCAAGGCGAACAATTGCTCGCGATGGGTCTGCGTGTATTCCAGAAACTTGCGGGTCGCCTTGACCACAGCGCGCGGCGTGATCGTCGCGCCGGTGAACTGATCGAATGCACCACCATCTTTCTTGACCTTCCAACCGTCCGGCCGGGGATTGTCGAGTGACTTGCCGGCGAACGCCAAAATCCACGGCGACCGTTTCTCGTCGATACTATCGCCCAGCCCTGGCGTTTCCCGGTGCGCCAGCGCCCGCACTCCGGCCAATGTGCCGTCGGCGTAAACTCCGATCAATAATTGGATCGGTCCACTGTAGCCGTCCGGCGCGGTCGGCGTGGCGAACAGGGCTACCGGCTGGCCGTTCTTGCGCGCCCGGTAAACCGCCACTGGCTGGTCGGTCCCCAGCCATTCCGGCGCAACGATCTCGATACGATCTTCGACCACTCGATTGTCGTAGCGATCCGCTGGAACCAACTGGTTCAGGCTGGCCTCCAATGCTGCCCGTTGCGCCTCGACGATGATGTCCTGGGTACTGGTATAAGTCACGGCAACCAATCCGGTACCGACCACGGCAAAACCGATCAAAATTAGAGCGGCAACGCCCATGCTGCGCGCGATGGTTCTCATCCTCGCCGCGCTCCGAACACTCGTGGCTGGGTGTACAGGTCGATGGTCGGCGCGGCGATGTTCATCAGCAGCACCGCGAACGCCACGCCGTCGGGGTAGCCGCCGAAACCACGAATGATATAAACCAGAACGCCGATCCCCGCTCCATAAAACAGCCGCCCGCGCGGCGTGGTACTGGCCGTGACCGGATCGGTGGCGATGAAAAACGCGCCGAAGATCGCCGCCCCACTCCACAAATGAAACCACGGCGGCGCGTACCGCTGCGGGTCGATTAGATAGAAGACCGTCGAGATGACCGCCAACCCGCCCAGCATTCCGGCCGGGATACGCCAATCGGCGGTTCGCGTGTAAACCAGCCACAATCCACCGGCCAGAAAGCCCAGGGTCGCCCATTCCCAACCGTGGCCAGCGACGATACCGAACACCGGACTGTTGCGAATCTCGGTCACAGTTAACCCGAGTCCCAGCTTGGTGCGCAACATGTCCAGGGCCGTGGCGCCGGTCAGCGCGTCCGGGGCAAAGCGGGCCGGTAGCGTGTTCTGAAAAATCGCTTGCAACGTTTCCCGCAAGCTCATCGCATGGTACTGATCGAGTCCGTGCGGGATCAACCAAGTGCTCATCTCGCGCGGAAACGAGATCAGCAACACCACATAACCGATCATCGCCGGATTGAACGGGTTATAACCCAGCCCGCCGTACAGGTGCTTGGCCACGACGATAGCCGACAATACGCCAATCGTGGTCAGCCACCACGGCGCCAACGGCGGCAATGCCACCGCTAATAACCCAGCAGTGACGACCGCGCTGTAATCTCCTAGATGCAATGCCAGCGGCTTGCCTCGCACCGTCAGCATCGCCGCCTCGGCAACTAATGCAACACTGGTCGCGATGGCGAGGTTGATCAATACCCCCCAGCCGAAAAACCAGCACAGAGCGGCGATACCGGGCACCATCGCGTACAGCACCCGGCGCATCACTCGGCCGACGCTGGTTGTCTCCAGGACGTGAGGAGACGTCACCGTTCTAAAGCGCATGGGCGTTCAATCGGTTCGCTGATCGGTTCCGGCAGCAGTCACCAGCGTCGGAGCTGCCTTGGTACGAGCCACGGCAGTTTCGATGCTCGGTTGCTCGGCAACCGGCTCGGTGCGCGGCGGCGCTTTCTGCCTCAACTTGGCTTCCCGTTCTTGCTTCTCGCGCTCCAGTCGCTCCTGGCGAGCTTGATGCCGTTGCCGAGCGAGTTCGGCTTTCTGTTTTTCCTTTTCCTGCGCCCAGATTTCGTTTTTGGCGTAACGGTAGTACTGTACCAGTGGGATGTGGCTGGGACACACGTAGCTGCAACAGCCACACTCGATGCAACTGAACAAGTGGTAATCCTGGGCTTTGTCGAACTCCTTGGCGCGGGCGTGCCAATACAACTGTTGCGGCAGCAGATCGGCCGGGCAGATCTCTACGCAGGCCCCGCAGCGGATACAGGGCATCACGGGCTGCTCCGGCGCCAGTTCCGCCACACCGGCGGCGAGAATGCAATTGGTCGCCTTGGTAACCGGCACCTCGTCGCTATGTAGGGCGAAGCCCATCATCGGTCCACCCATGATCAACCGCTCGACGCCGTCCCGATAGCCACCGCACTGGGCGACCAACTCGGCGAACGGCGTACCCAACAGCGCCTCAAGGTTACGCGGCTGATTGACATGACCGGTGAGGGTAACGATTCGGGAAATCACGGGGTCGCCATACTCAACAGCACGGTGAACTGTGTAGGCGGTAGCGACATTGAAGCATTGCACACCGACATCGATCGGCAAACCATCGACCGGTGTTTCCTTGCCGGTCAGCAACCGGACCAGTTGCTTGACACTGCCGCTGGGATACCGGGTCGGCACCGCCCGCACCGCGTAGCCTGTCCCAGCACAGGCGGCGGTCATGGCGGCGATGGCTTCCGGCTTATCGTCCTCAATGCCGATCAGTACCTCGCGCGGTTCCAGCAAATGCGCCATAACCTGCAAGCCGGCGACGATTTCCGCCGCGCGCTCACGCATGAGCCGATCGTCGCAGGTAATCCACGGCTCGCACTCGGCGCCGTTCAGAATCAGCGTTTCCAGATGCTCGCAATGGCCGCTCAGATTCAGCTTGACTGCGCTGGGAAAGGCCGCCCCGCCCAAGCCGACCACGCCTGCGTTGCGTAACAGATTGCGCAACTCGGTGGGATGTAACCGACGGTAATCCACCGGTTCCCGTTCGATCCAACGCTCCTCGCCGTCGCTATCGATGGTCACGCACCAATCCGGCAGACCGGAGGGATGCGGCACTGGCCGCTGATCCACCGCCGTCACTACCCCAGAGGTCGGCGCGTGAATGGCAGCGCTGATGTAACCATCCGGCTGACCGATCATCTGCCCCTTCAGTACCCGGTCGCCGGCTTGCACAAGCGGTTTAGCGATAGCGCCGATGTGCTGGCGGAGTGGCACCGTCAACCGTCGCGGCAGGACACTCGCTCGAACTGCCTCTCGGTTGGATTCCGCCTTGTGGCGAACGGTTTTCAATCCGCCGTGGAACGAAAACAGTCCGCTCATGCGACGCTCGCTTCAGTGGGCGACTGAGTTCTCGCAGCTATGGTGGGATAGGTCCACTTCCAGGTTGAGATCGTTTGCGCGATCGGCACCATCTGGATGCAATCCACCGGACAGGGGGCCAGGCACAACTCGCAACCGGTGCATTCCTTAGCGATTACCGTATGCATATGCTTGGCTGCACCGAGAATGGCATCGACCGGACACGCCTGGATGCACAGGGTACAGCCGATGCAGTTTTGCTCGTCGATCACCGCCACCATTTTCGGTTTCTCGGCACCGTTCTCGGGATTGAGCGGTTTGGGATCGCGGCCCAGCAGTTCGGCCAAAGCAACAATACCGCCCTCTCCGCCCGGCGGGCACTGGTTGATGTCGGCCTCGCCCGCGGCGATGGCCTCGGCATAGGGCCGGCAACCAGCGAAACCGCACTGGCCACATTGGGTTTGCGGTAAAACGGCGTCGATCTTCTCCACAATCGGATCGCCCTCAACCTTGAAGTGGATCGCGGCAAAACCCAACAACAGGCCCGAAGCCCCTGCCAGCACCCCCAAAGCGATTACGGCAACCAACACGACTTTACCCTCGCACCAGACCCGCGAACCCCATGAACGCCAGTGACATCAGACCGGCGGTGATCAGGGTGATAGCGGGGCCGCGAAAATGGATCGGTACGTCCGCCACCGCGATGCGCTCGCGCATGGCGGCGAACAAAACCATCACCAGCGAAAATCCGACCGCCGCACCGCACCCGTACAGCGCCGAAGCGATGAAATCGTGCCGCGCTTGCACGTTGAGTAGCGCCGCCGCCAGCACCGCGCAGTTGGTGGTGATGAGTGGCAAATAAATACCCAACGCCTGGTAGAGAACTGGACTGGTCTTGTGCACGACCATCTCGGTGAACTGCACCACCACGGCAATCACCAAAATGAAGGCGATGGTGCGCAGATACTCCAACCCCAGCGGGATTAGTAGGTAATGGTCCGTCAGATAGGCGCAGGTGGATGACAGCGTCAGCACAAAAGTGGTCGCCAGCCCCATACCCATGGCGGTCTCCATCTTGCGGGAGACCCCCATGAACGGACACAGACCCAGAAATTTCACCAGAACATAATTGTTGACCAGAATCGTGCTGATCAGGATCAAAGCGTACTCTTTCATGGCTCGTGGCGCTCTTGGGCAACGAAATTCGAGCTGGAGGACAGGGTCGCATCGAACGGGCCGGTATCGGACACCGACCCTTTCAGGATCACGGTGGCGGAAACGGCACGGCAGGCGAAATCGCGAGGAACAGCATTAATTAACAAGGACTAATGTATCAGATTCGCTCTTGCTTTCACCATATCACTTTGGAGCAAGCATATAATTCGGCATTCTATTGGCGAATCGAAACCCGCCTTGTTCAGCGGTAGACAAGGCGATGCCCTGCAGGGCACCCGTTCAACTAGGCTTTAATCCTTCTGATCCAGCAATAAAAACTCCATCAACGCCTTTTGCGCATGCAGGCGGTTCTCAGCCTCGTTCCAGACCTGGCTTTGCGGGCCGTCGATCACTTCGGCGCTGACTTCCTCGCCTCGATGTGCTGGCAGACAATGGAGAAAAATGGCATCCGGCTTGGCTTGCGCCATGATCGCGGTGGTCACTTGGTAGGCGGCAAAATCGCTTTGTCGCCGCTCCTGTTCCCCTTCCCGCCCCATGCTCGCCCAAACGTCAGTGGCGACAAGGTCGGCCCCTTTGGCTGCCGCCAACGGATCGCGCAGCAAAACCACTCGCTCAGCGGCCCGCTTTAACAAAGCCGCATCCGGCTCGTAGCCGGGGGGCACAGCGATCCGCAACTGAAAATCGAACTGACAGGCAGCTTCGAGATAGCTGTTACACATGTTGTTGCCGTCACCGATCCAGGCCACGGTCTGCCCGCGTACATCGCCGCGATGCTCGATTAGGGTCTGCATGTCAGCCAGTAGTTGGCAGGGATGATTAAAATCCGTCAAGCCGTTGATCACCGGCACTTTCGAACAAGCGGCGAACCGCTCGATCTTGCTGTGCTCGAATGTACGGATCATCACGATATCGACCATGCTGGACAACACCCGAGCCGTGTCCTCAATGGGTTCTCCCCGGCCGAGTTGGGTATCGCGCGGCGACAGAAAAATGGAGCTGCCACCCAGTTGCGCCATCCCAGCCTCAAAGGAAATCCGAGTGCGAGTCGAGGCCTTCTCGAAGACCATGCCTAGCACTTTTTGAGGTAAGGGTGCGTAACATTCGCCCCGTTGATGCAGGGTTTTCAGTTGGGTGGCACGCTGTAGCACCCGCCTCAATTCAGTGGGCGTCAAGTCAAACAAACTAAGAAAATGGCGTGTTTTCATTCTAAAGATTCGCTGAAAATACCCGGATCGTGGATAATCCGTTGGCAATCGCCACGACAGTTTCCAGAAAGCGCACCCAAGATGGATTGACCACAAGCCGTTTCCGAAAACAAAACGGCAGCGAACATAGCTGCCGTGATAGGTAATATTTTAGGTTAGTTTTTTTCGCGAATGGATGCAACGATCGATTATTATTCGACGAGAACTCACTCACCTGACTCCATTGGATCCACTCAGATGCAGGCCCACTTCTGTCCGCAATGCGGTCACCCACTCCACATGGCCGAGATCGACGGCAAAACCCGACCCTGTTGCACCGCTGCCGACTGCACTTACGTCTTCTGGAACAACCCTATTCCGGTGGTTGCCGCTATCGTCGAGGTGGACGGCGCGGTGATCTTGGCCCGCAACAAGAGCTGGCCGGAAAAAATGTACGGTTTGATCACCGGCTTTTTGGAGCCTGGTGAAACGCCAGACGCGGCAATCCTGCGTGAAGTGCGGGAAGAACTGGGCTTGGACGCTACCACACCGTATCTTGTCGGCAACTATGCCTTTTTCGAGATGAATCAGTTGATTCTTGCCTATCATGTCCCGGCCCGGGGTGAAATCGTCCTCGGCGCGGAACTGGCCGACATCAAGCGCGTGGCGATCGAACGCCTGAAACCGTGGACCATCGGCACCGGCCCGGCGGTGCGCGATTGGCTGGCGAGCCGCCGCAATATCTGACTCAAGGATTCTCCAATGCTCGCGTTCCTGCCCGCACCGATTCGCGGCATTTTCGCGTTTTTACTGTTTATTTTGAACACCTTGTTCTGGTGTGTGCCCCTTTATATCGTGCTTTTGAGCAAGCTCGCCATTCCTCGGCCGAGCTGGCGTGCGTTGCACGCCCGGTGGCTGGTTCACATCGCCGAAGCTTGGATTGAAGGCAATAATGCCATCATACGCCTGACCCAACGCATCGAATGGGACATACAAGGATTGGAGGGGTTGCGCCGTAACGACTGGTATCTAGTGAGCTCCAATCACCAGTCCTGGGTCGATATCGTGGTATTGCAACGGGTCTTCAACCGCCGTATCCCGTTCCTGAAATTCTTTATCAAGCAACAATTGATTTGGGTTCCGCTGTTAGGCAGTGCTTGGTGGGCGTTGGATTTTCCCTTCATGAAACGCCATTCAGCGGCTTATCTGGTCCGGCACGCCGAAGCACGCGACGAGGACTGGGACACGATTCGCCACCGATGCAGGCGATTTCAGAGCGAGCCGACGACCATCCTCAACTTTCTGGAAGGAACCCGCTCCCAACCCGAAAAACGTGCTCGCCAGCGCTCACCGTACAAGTACCTGCTCCGACCGAAATCGGGCGGGTTGGCCGCCGTTTTAGAAGCGATGGCGGAACGGTTGCACACACTGTTGGACGTAACCATCGTCTATCCCGATGGCTACTCGACCTTTTTGGATCTGTTTTCGGGCCGCATCCGTCGGATCATCGTCCGGGTTCGGCAGCTACCGATTCCCGCCGAGGTCGTGGGTGGTGACTATCGCCACGATCCCGCGTTCCGCGCGGCCACCAAAGGTTGGGTCAATCGGTTATGGGCCGACAAGGATGCAATGATCGGCCAATTGCTCCAACCACTCACCACCGGACCCTCCTAAGCCTGGCTCAATTCTGGGCAATCGTTTTAAGGATCTCAGCATATTTCTCGGCGTCGGTCGTCTTCAGCAACCGCTGGGCGACTTGCGCCAACTCATCGACATGGCTGTCCTGGACCACCCGTTTGATTTCCAGCAACCCGGCGGGATGCATGCTGAACTGGGTCAGACCCAGTCCCAACAGCAACCGGGTATAACGGGGATCACCGGCCATCTCTCCGCATAGGCTGACGGGAATACCCGCCCGCTGGCCGGCCCGAATGGTATTACGGATCAGCATCAACACCGCCGGGTGCAGTGGGTCATAAAGATAGTTGATCTCGTCATCCACCCGGTCGATCGCCAATGTGTACTGGATTAGGTCGTTGGTGCCGAGCGACAGAAAATCCAGGTAGCGCGCAAATTGGGCAGCGCACACAGCCGCAGCTGGGATCTCGATCATCCCGCCGACAGGTAACCGCTCGTCGAACGCGAGGCCGCGATCACGCAATTCTTGTTTAGTCTCCGCCACGAGCCGCATCACCTGAAAAACTTCCTGGATGTTGCAAAGCATCGGGATCATCATTCGCACTGGACCGTGGGCCGAGGCACGCAGGATGGCACGCAACTGCGGGCGGAACATTGCCAGATCCTTCAAGCACATCCGAATTGCTCGCAACCCCAGGGCTGGATTGGTGCAAACCGGTCCGCCCCGACCGCCGTCCACCTGCTTGTCGGCACCGAGGTCGGCGGTTCGTATGGTGACAGGGCTTCCCTCCAAAACCTTGAGCACATGCAGATAGGAGGCTAAGTGCTCCTCTTCGTCCGGCACGTCGGCACGATTCATGAATAAGAATTCGGTTCGATACAGACCAACGCCATCGGCCGCCACTTCCCGCACCGCCACGGCGTCCTCGGGAAGCTCGATATTGGCTTGCAGGCCGATTACCACACCATCTCGGGTGACCGCCGGTTTACCCTTGAGCTTGTTCAACTCGCGCTGTTGCCGACGCTCTTCCTGCTGCTTATGGCGATAATAGCGCAAGATGCGCTCGTCCAACCCGACCAGGATCACCCCTTGGCGTCCGTCCACGATCACGGGCTCGTTGTTGCCTAGATACCCGCGAGCGTTGCGCGCCCCCACCACCGCCGGAATGCCCAGACTGCGCGCCAGAATGGCGGTATGAGATAAAGGACCGCCATACTCGGTCACGAAAGCCAGTACGCCCTGATGTTGCATCAAAATGGTATCGGCTGGGGTCAGGTCATCGGCGACGACAATCCGACCTTCCAAGCGACTGGAAGCTAGCTCAGAGTAATCCGGATCGTTTAGATAGGCGGGATCCTCGCTCACCAAAATCCGTTGCACTCGTCGCACCACATGATCCACATCCTCTTTGCGGGTGCGCAAATACGGATCGTCCATCTCCTCGAAGACCTGCACCAGCGAATCCCGCTGGATTTTCAAAGCCCATTCAGCATTGCATTTGAGAGAGCGAATCAAGCTGATGGGCACCTCGGTCAGAGAGACATCCTCCAACATCAGCAGATGGGCATCGATGAAGGCCGTAATGTCACTCGACGTAGTGGTCGGAATCCGTGCCCGGACTTCCTGAAGCTGTTTTCGAGCCAGAACCAAACTATTGAGAAAACGCTGGACTTCGTCCTCGATAATTGTGTCGGGGATCGCGTACTCGGTGATTTCCGGTTGGTTGCGTTGCAACAGGTACGTCCTGCCGATGGCATACCCCCGGGAAACCCCGATGCCATGCAACGAAAACGGCATGGAGGAACCCTCTCATTCGCCCTCATCGAAGCGGCGGAGAATTAGATTTTCTAGATGATCAAGCGCTTGCTCGGCTTCGGGTCCACTGGCTTGCAACTCCAGTTGCGTACCACAGCCCGCCGCCAGCATCATGACGCCCATAATGCTCTTGCCGTTGACCTCGCGACTGCCGCGCAGTAATCGGATCTCGGCGTCGAACTTGGCGGCCAGGGTCACGAACTTGGCGGCTGCGCGCGCATGCAGGCCGAGCCTGTTGATGATAACAACTTCCCGTTTCAACACTCCAATCAACTCCACTACTTCCGGCCATCGTGACAACAACCGCCCGATGGTTATTTTGTTAATTTTAGTTCTCGATGGCGGACCATGACAAAGTCACGAACCCCACCGAAATAGTTGGCCAACGCTTCGGCGATAAAAACCGAGCGGTGCTGGCCGCCCGTACAACCGATGGACACCGTCAGATAGCTGCGTTCGCTCGCCTCGAATCGCCCCAGCCAGGATTCCAAAAACTGGCGCAGATCGGCGATCATCTCCATCACCTCCGGCTGGCCTTCCAAAAACTCTGACAACCGGCCGATCCAGCCCGGTCAACGGTCGCAGCTGCGGCTCCCAGTGTGGGTTAGGCAAGCAGCGAACGTCAAAGACGAAATCAGCGTCCGCTGGTACCCCGTTTTTAAAACCGAAGGACTCGAACAGCAGTGACATCGCCTCGCGCGGGGTATCGTGCAGGCGAGCGCGGAGCAACTCGCGCAACTGGTAGATGTTGGTATCGCTGGTATCAACGATCAGATCGGCGCAGGCCACAACCGGTTCCAGCAAGCTTCGCTCCTGGCGAATCGCCTCCCGCAGGGGCACACTGCCCAGATCGAGGGGATGTCGGCGGCGAGTTTCGCTGTAGCGCTTGAGCAGGATCTCGTCGTCGGCTTGCAAGAACAGCACTTCCACGCTCAGATCGCTGGCGCGTAACTCGGCCAACAGGGCGGGAAATCGGTGCAGTTCGTCGATGAAATTACGCGCATCCACCCCCACCGCGACCGTGGGCGGCAAAATATCGCTGGCGGCGAGAATTTCCCGTGCCAGCGGAAGGATCAGATTAAGGGGTAAATTATCGACGCAGTAGTAATCCAAATCTTCCAGGGTTTGCAAGGCGATGGTCTTGCCGGAGCCCGACAGGCCGCTCACGATGATCACTCGCACGGGACAGCACTCGCCATGGCTTTCTCCATACGGGCCATCAAATCCTCCTCGGCTCGATAACCGCTTAACCGCATGATGTGATCGCGGACCGCACACTCCACCAGCACCGCCAAATTGCGACCCGGAGCGATCGGCAGGGTAATGGCTGGAACGCTGATCCCCAAAATAACCCGGTCGGTACGCATGCCCTGTAACCGGGATTCAGCCGGAGTCCGAATTTCCTCTAGCTTAACCAGGTCGATAATCAGCCGTACCCGCTTGTTACGCTTGATGGAGCTGTCGCCGAACATGCGGCGGATATTGAGAATCCCGAGCCCACGCACTTCCAACAAATCGTTTAAGGTCGGTGGACAAGTCCCCTCCAAAACGTTGGGTGCCACCCGGGTCAGGTTCGGTGTATCGTCGGCGATCAGGCGATGGCCGCGACTGATCAGCTCCAACGCCAGCTCGCTTTTACCGATTCCGCTGCTGCCAGTGATCAGTACCCCCATACCGAATACTTCCAGTAGCTCGCCGTGGACCACCGTGGAAGCGTTGAGACTATGCCGGTAACGGTTGAGTTGCTCCAACACCGCCACTGGGGTGGTGGAGGTATACCAGAGTGGTAAAGCCGCTGCATCGGCCCTTTCCCGCAGCGCCTCGGCCTGCGCAGGATCGCCACAAACCAGGATCGCGCCGGTCGGAGGTGCCAACAAACCGCAAACCAAGGCCTTACGGGCCACCGGTTCCACTTGGCCGAGAAAAGCGCTTTCCTCCGCGCCGAGAATTTGCAGCCGGGGAGGTTGTACCCAGTTCAGCCGCCCAAACAAAGGGGCACCCGCCTCGGTTGACGACCACAGGACACGATCGGCCCCCGCCTCGCCTCCAACCCAGCGTAAGTCGAGTAAGGCCTCCAATCCCTGAAAGATGGCTCGGGCCTGCACGGCTTCATTCATGGCAGCTCGATCGTCTCGGGTTTCCAATCCCTGAGCAGCTGGAATAGCGATTGCGCGGAATCGGCTTCTCGCAGTCGCTGACAAAAAACCCGGTCGCTGAACATCTCCGCCAGATGGGCGAGAATCTTAAGATGCTCGTCAGTGTAGTGATCCGGCACCAGGAGGCCGAACACCAAATCCACCGGCTGCCGGTCGATAGCGTCGAAATCCACACCCTTTTTGAGCTTAATGAACGCGCCGACGGCGAACTGACTTTGACTGAACCGGCCATGCGGCAGCGCGACCCCATGCCCCAGACCCGTGCTGCCTAAGCGCTCTCGTCCGATCAAGCTGTCAAAAATCGGCCGGGCCGAGCAATTCGCCTCCCCCTTGGCCAGCAGTTCGCTCAAGGTTTCGATGACCCGCTTCTTGCTGGTCACCTCGCAATCGCAGACGATCCGGTCGCTAGCAATCAATTCAGTAATATCCATCGCCGCACTCGCGCGATCACGGTTGGGGTGGATAACTGCGCGCTTTTTCACCGCGATGCTTGTCCGTCAGCTTTTCCTTGTGCTTTTTAATCTGACGATCGATCTTATCGATCAGCGCATCGAGCGCGGCGTACATATCCTCGTCCACCGCATCGGCGTAAATCTCGTTACCCGCCACATGGATGGTCGCTTCAGCTTTCTGGTTTAATTTTTCGACGCTAAGAATCACTTGAGCGCTGGTGACGTAGTCGAAATGCCGCTCGATGCGCTCCAGCTTGTCGTGCACGTAATCGTGGAGCGCCTGAGTGATTTCCACATGATGTCCGCTCAATTTGATATGCATGGCATAAACTCCTGGCTGGCAAGTCTTCTTTGATGGGATGTCGGAGTTTCCATCCTTAGCGGATCCGCGACGGAGCATCGAACAGGGCAGCTAACCCCACCCACCATGCGCGACCGTATCCCGACTCCCGTTATACGCCCCTACTATGGGCAGGTTCCCCCGTCGGTTCAGACGAGGCGTTTGCGATCCGAGGAAGAGGGAATGGACATGGCCTCCCGGTATTTTGCCACCGTCCGCCGAGCCACTTGAATCCCTTCCGTCTCCAGCAGCTTGGCGATTCTATCGTCGCTCAGCGGCTTGCCGGGATCTTCGGCCTGAATCAGTTTCCGAATCATGGCACGAATGGCCGTCGAGGAACACTCGCCACCGTCGCTGGTTCCCACATGGCTGGAGAAAAAATACTTTAACTCGTAAATGCCGCGTGGCGTATGCATGTATTTTTGGGTGGTGACTCGCGAGATGGTGGATTCGTGCATGCCGAGCTCCTCGGCAATGTCGCGCAGGATCAACGGCTTCATGTGCTCGTCGCCCCGCTCCAGGAATTCCCGCTGTCGCTCGACGATGCAGGTCGCCACCTTGAGCAGGGTCTCGTTACGATTTTGCAGGCTCTTCAGGAACCAGTTGGCTTCTTGCAGGTGATTTTTGAGATAGGCCACATCACCGTTCTGGCTGGTCTGTCGCGCCAGGGCCGCGTAGCGAGAGTTGATCCGCAATTTGGGCGTGCTTTCGGGATTAAGCTCAACCCGCCAGGCAGCACGGCTCCGGGAAACCAGGACATCAGGGACGATGTATTGCGGCGCGGTGTTAGACAACCGCTCGCCCGGATGCGGATTCAGCGACTGAATCAGGCTGACGATGCTTTGCAACGCCTCGCGCGACACCTTGAGCCGGCGCATCAAGCCATTGAAATCGCGGTCGGCAAGCAACTCCAAGTGCAACTCGATCAAACGGCGAGTCTCGGTCAGCCACGGCGTATCCTTCGGCAAGGCTTCCAGCTGCAACAGCAGGCATTCTGCCGGTCCGCGCGCGCCCACGCCTTGTGGATCAAAATGCTGGATCACCGTCAACACAGGCTCGGCGTCCGCCGGAGTCACCGCGATCTCATCCTGTAACCCTTGGCAAATCTCCTCCAAGCTCAGGGTCAAATAACCGGATTCGTCGATGGCATCGATAATGGCGGTCGCGATCACCAGATCCCGATCACTAAAAGGTGTCAGCCGCATCTGCCAATATAGATAGTCGCGCAGGGATTCGCCGGCGCCGGCGTAGCGCTCGTACAGATCCCACTCTTCTTCCTCCCCCCGCGAATAACTGGTCGAGCCATCGGAGGACTCATAGATATCATCCCAGGCGCTGTCCACCGGGAGTTCATCCGGCAGGGTGGCCGACGTTCCATCGATCTCGGTCTCGGGACTGGAATCCGCCGCCGCCTGGGCTGCCAAGGTCTCCGGCTGTACCGGTAGATCCTGTGGCTCGTCGGTCCGCTCTAGCATCAAATTCGAATCGAGAATGGCCTGCACCTCCGCCTGGAGATCCAGGCTGGACAGTTGCAGCAAGCGGATAGCCTGCTGCAACTGAGGGGTCATAGTCAGCAACTGGCGCTGACTGATCGTTTGGTGTAATCCCGTTCTCATAAGCCTTTAATCTGTCGTCGAGCGAACGAACCCATTCTATCTTCAATCCTAGCCGGTTTTGGAGACGATGGTGGAGAATGTCCGACCTTCGCACCCCCCCGCTTCTGCCTCATAGTTGAAAGGATTCGCCCAGATAGACTTGGCGAACATGCTGGTTGGCCAAAATCTGGGCGGGATCGCCCTCGGCGATCACTCGTCCCTCGTTCAAGATGTATGCCCGGTCGCAGATACCCAGGGTTTCCCGGACGTTGTGATCGGTGATCAGCACCCCGATATCACGCTCGCAAAGGTGCTTGATGATACGTTGGATGTCCAGTACCGACAAAGGGTCCACGCCGGCAAACGGTTCATCCAGCAATACGAAAGCCGGCCGCGCCGCTAGCGCTCGTGCAATTTCCACGCGCCGCCGCTCGCCGCCCGACAGGCTGATCCCGATGTCGTCGCGCAAATGACCGACATGTAGTTCGTGCAGCAATTCCTCGGCCAGCGACCGCCGTTCGGATCGACCGAGATCCCGCCGGGTTTCCAGGACAGCCAACACATTATCCAGTACCGTCAGCCGCCGGAATACCGATGGCTCCTGCGGCAGGTACCCGACCCCTAGCCGGGCCCGCGCGTGCATCGGCAAATGGGTGAGGTCGTGATCGTCCAGCAAGACCCGTCCCTCGTCACAATGAATCAACCCGACCATCATGTAAAAGCTGGTGGTCTTGCCGGCGCCGTTTGGCCCGAGCAACCCGACCACCTCACCGCTGGCAACTTCCAGGGAGGCGGCATCCACCACGACTCGCCGACGGTAGCGCTTGACGATTTCCTTGGCAATCAATCGAGCCATATTCAGGGTTTCTTGGGAGCGGGCGCCGCGTTTTGGCTTTTTGGCTGGATAGTGAACTGGATACGGCCGTTCTCACCAGCGCCCTTGGCTCGGATCACATCCTCCTTGAGATCGTACTCCAGCCGATCACCGGTAAAAACGTCCTGCCCTTGCACGACTCGGACCCCGCCACTCATGATGACCTTGGCGCTGGCGACATCGTATTCGACCCGTTTGCTGGTACCCTGAATTTCTGGTTTGTCCAGTGCCGACTTGTAGCGCAGGTTAGCCGGATTCCCAGTCGCGTCCATCCGTTGAAAGTTGTTGTCCTTGATGTAGATGGTGGCTGTGTCGGCGGCCAGCCGCATCGAACCCTGGGTGATCACCACGTTACCTTCGTAGACGCTGATTCCAGTTTTCTGATCAAGCTGGCCACGGCTGGCCTCCAGTTGGATGGGTTGGCTGCGGTCATCCGGCAGAGCGGTGACCGACGACGTCACCAGCGTCAAAGCCACCGCGGACACGAGCCTAGCGCTGCAACGGTTCATAATAACCTCTCACTTCGGAAAGCAATTCCAGTTGTTCCCGATCCAGATAGGCGCGCACGCCGATGGCTCGAAGTTCGCCACCAGGCGTGACCGCCCGAGCGGGTGCGCTGGTTTCGGCGTAGCGTTCCGCAGGCCGGATCAGTACGTCGTGAGTCGTAATCTCAACCGGGGCTTTGCCGCTGTCGGCCGTTCGCGTCATGATCACCTCGCCTTCCAACCGAATCGATTGCTGATCGGCGGCAACCCAGCCTTGCTCGGCGCGCAAACGCCATTCTCGAGTCTCGCCGTCCGACTGATACCAATCCAGCACGGGTCGCTCGATCCATGTGCCCGAGCGACCCGGTAATTGCCGCAATAGAGGGGCTTCGACCACGTATTCCCGCAAACCTGTCACGCTCGTTCGCACGGCACGAAACTGTTCGATGATCAAGATCGGTGCCTGGTTTTCGGCCGGGGCCGGTTTTCGCATCGAGGATTCGACCCACCGCAGCAACCCGTAGCTCGCGCCGGCCAGCAACAATAAACCGGCCAAGTAAAACCAGCCTCGTACCGGTACAGGTTCTTGCGCCGCCATTAGAGGTAGCGGCCGCGCAGGTTATCCAATTGGCCATGCGCTTCCAACAGCAGTTCGCAAACATCGCGCACCGCACCCCGACCACCGCGGTTCGGAGTCTGCCAATGGGCATGCCTCTTGACGAACGGATCCGCGTCTTGCACGGCAATAGCCAAGCCCACCCGCGTCATCACCGGCAGATCGATCAGATCATCGCCCACGTAGGCGATCCGCTCGGGACTCAGGTTCAAACGCCCACGCAGGTCGTCGAAAGCGGCCAGCTTGTCCCCTGTGCCCAGATAAGCGTGGCGGATACCCAAATCGGCCATCCGGCGCTCTACTGCGGCGGTATTGCGGCCAGCGGAGATCAGGGCAACTTCTACGCCAGCCTCCAGCAGCATCTTGATACCGTGCCCGTCGCGAACGTGAAATGCCTTGAATTCGCTACCGTCGCTACCTAAATATAAACGACCGTCGGTCAGCACACCGTCCACATCGAAAATGACCAACTGAATCAGGGCTGCCTTGGTGAGTAGATCATGCATCGTGGTCTCTCGTCGCTCGGGGATCAGAGCACGCCGGCACGCAACAAATCGTGCATATTGAGAACACCGGCCAGCTTGCCGACAGAGTTTACCACTGGTAGGGCGTTAATCTTGTACTGCTGCATCATCCGCAACGCTTCGGCAGCCAGCGTACCCGGCGCAATAATTTTGCAATCGCGGGTCATCACCTCGGAGACGCGGGCGGAATGAACGTCTATCTGCCGGTCCAGGGTCCGACGTAAATCACCATCGGTAAAGACGCCCAACACTCGCTCGTCCGCATCCACTATGACGGTCGTCCCCAAGCCTTTGCGGCTCATCTCCAGCAAAGCATCCTTGAGCAAGTCACTTGGCGTGCTGCACGGCATCTGCGCGCCGACATGCATCACGTCGTCCACCAACAACAAGAGACGGCGACCCAATCGGCCGCCTGGATGGGAGCGGGCGAAATCCTCGGCGGTGAAACCGCGCGCCTCCAATAGTGCCACCGCCAGGGCATCGCCCATGGCCAGCGTCGCAGTGGTGCTGGAAGTCGGCGCTAATCCCAGCGGACAGGCTTCCTGCGCAATGCTAACGTCGATGTGAACATCCGCAGTCTTGCTGAGGGTTGAATCGGGGTTGCCGGTCAGAGCGATCAAGGGCACGCCCAAGCGTTTGATCAGCGGCAGTAAGGTAAGGATTTCGTCGGTTTCGCCGGAGTTGGACAAGGCCACCACCACATCTTGAGCAGTGATCATGCCCATGTCGCCATGGCTGGCTTCGGCGGGATGGACGAAGAAAGCTGGAGTGCCGGTGCTGGCGAGGGTGGCGGCGATTTTGCCGCCGATGTGGCCGGATTTGCCGATGCCGAGTACTACGATCCGGCCTGGACAGCTCAACATCAGCCGGCAGGCCCGGACGAAGCGGTCATCGATCCGCGCGGTGAGTTGCGTTATAGCTTCCGCTTCAATCGCCAAAACCTGGCGAGCGAGCGCTTTAAGTTTGTCGTCGTGGATGAACATAGCAGGGTGAGATTGTACCAGCTATGCCCGCTCGCCGCAGACTTCAAACGTCTCCGGCGGCGTAGATTAGAGATGCGCGGTCGGGTTCAGCGAAGCGGGAACCCGTTCCAGGAGGCCGAAGAAACCTCGCTCGCTTGTGGGAGAGAGGGATCGGGGGAAAGGGCGTAAAAAAACGCTGTTCAGCCTTCCGGTTCGATACCCAGCTTTTCGCAACTGGGCCGCCAGGCGTTCGGCCCGATGGCGTCCCTGTTCCGCTCGCTGGCGTTCCTGTTCGACCTCCCGCTATTCTCGCTCGACGGGCGCGGGTATCCATGCCTGCTCGGCGTCGTACCAGCGCAACCATTGGCGTTCTAATCCTTGGTAAACGCGATGTGCGACTTTTCTGATCAAGCGATGATCGAGCTCTCCAAACTGTAAAGATTCGCGCCCCTGTTGAAGCGGAGTTTCCCGGCGCGGGCAGTTTGGGCGGCAAAAGCATCCAAGGCCGCAATCATGGTCGCGGAGGTCACGGTGCCGGTCACAGTCTGAAAGTGGCTCTGGTGGGCTGGACTCATAAATCCCAAGATGTTCAGACGAGGGCTGGCGGCGCTGGGAATGGCCAGCGTCTGTCCCCAAGGTCGCCAAGAGTAGGGGATGGCGGGTGTCAGGCTGAAACGGCTTGGGTCGAAATATAAGTAACTCGATGACGCCTTGCGCATGACCTCGCCGAAGTTTGTTCAAGCGCGCGTGCGCTGCGCGAAAGAACTCTTCATCACGCGAGCCTTTGACCCGTCACCGACACCGCCTCTAGCGGTAGGCTTTTTTTCGCGGTCCGATGCACTGTCCGCCGGCTGGCGCGTTTGCCGATCACCCGCGCCAATCGCGCTTGCACCCGTTTCAGTGGCCGGGGTTCCGCCTCCAGAAACCGGCACAGCTCCGCCGCTTCGGCGGGTGTGTCAATCGTCGGTCGTCCCGAGCGCGGCGCATCCCATAGCCCGCATCCCCCGGCCCGCTCCCAACCGTCCAGCCAGGCACTGATCGTGTCCACCTCCACCTCGAACAAACTCGCCACCGCGATCCGCCCATATCCCCGGTGCGCCAAGTACACCGCTGCGCCCGGTGCCAAACCCGCCCATTCGGCCCCTCTTTCCACGCCGCTCGCATCGTCTCGCATTCCGCTTCACTCAACGGTCGGATTCGTTTCATCGCCCTCTACCCCATCCTTCGCGACCAACATTCAACATCCACTATACCCCATCCGCTCACCTCATCTTTACCCGCTATTATTTTGGCAAGGTACTTACCGCGTGTGACAATGTTGAAAAAACAGCTTTTCGGCCTCCGCTTTCGAACCATGCTTCCGGGGAGCAAGCGACTTCGGATCAGCACGTTCAGCAACGACAGCAAGGCAACCTTGCATTTCAGGATCGTCATAGTCTTCAGCCATTTTGAAGAGGCGTGTGGCGATAAAAGCCAGAGTGTCGGCCTCGTTCGCGCCTGCTCGACGAGACCAACCGTCGAGATAGCGCGCCATCCCCTTAAGCCTTTCAGTCGTCAAAGGATGTGTCTGGCTTTCCTGTATATAACGTTGCCACTCTCTTTCCGACCTCTTTTTAGCAAGAAATTGTCCTCTGTTAGGAAAATAATTAACTTGCGCTGCAAAGAAGACGATGATTCCACCTGGAATGGTGTCGGCTCGCTCAAGAGTTCTCAGAGCAAATTGATCAGCCTCAGTTTCTTGCGCTCGTGCCTGCTCTGTCGATATTTGGCTGTAAGAACGATGTCTATAAAGAATATGTGCTAATTCATGTAGTATGATGAAGGCATACGCTGTATTGCGCAATCGCAATCCCAATATGTCAACCTGCTTGTCGGACAACGCATCTTGAGGAACGAACAGTGCTTCGAGTGGAGTTGGGTAGCGCTTTCCAGGAAACTCGGAAGCATCTTTATGCTTTAACATCGTGATGTATTCCTCAACGGTCTCACCACTGTAGCCATTGACATGAAGCCACGCGAAAGCGGTTGTCAAATCTTCAAGAAAAAGAAGAGAAGATACTGGAAGAATAACAGTTGCTTGACTGCCCTGCTGCTTAGCATAAAAATTCAAAAGATGTTCGCTAGTGAGCGGAAAATCTAGAGTGACTATTCCTGATAGTGTGGCCTGATCCCTCTTGTCTAATTGAGGCAATAAGACTTGCTGATAAAATTCATTAATTTTTCTTTGATAGCGGGTTTTTTCTTGTTGAAGTTTCGTAAAATCATACATCTCTCTTGCAGGAAAACCCGCATTTGCAGATGGATGTGCTATCAGCAAAGTAATCGCGATTATAATGATACGCTTCATCAATGCCTCTCCTGACCTGTACGAAAGTACTTTGCAGCATCAGACATTTGTTCAGGAACAGGATCTGCACCACCAGCCTCAGCCCATAGTCGGAAATCCTCAAAATGTCCCCAATCATCACCCCAAATCTGTTGTATCAATAGGAGTTTTGTTTCAAGCACCCCCGCTATGATCTCTCGTCGCTCGGACTCACTGATATCACCCCGAAGGATGGACGGGAGGCGATTCAATAACTCCACTTGATGGCGCAACTTGAGCCGTTCATCGGCTAATCTTGTAGGGGTATTTGGCTCTTTTTGTGGAGCAAACCCGGCGTAAACTACCTCCTTTTTATTGGGATCATCCGGATGGTTCTTCTGTGTAGTGACAATTATCCCTTGGTAGAACGAAATACCCACAACAATTGCTCCAAACAACGCAAAAAATACACCTGGCCCAACTCGCGCCACATACACGGACAAGTGGCCAGGAAATTCGATTTTTCCCTCACTCTCACGACGGCTGGGAATACGGGAAAATAGTAAAAACCCAAGATAGATAGCCATACCACCAATAAAAATAGCCAGAATACGCTCTAATGCCCTCAATATGACAGCTTCTTCCATCGTAATAACCTCAATTCGACCTTACAAAAGCATGATTGCCAAATACGGACGAACCCATTTAGCAAAGGAAAAAAACATTGAAGTAATATCTACGATTAGACCAAGATGAAATTATTCCCCCCTGCCCCCATACACCCGAAGTTTGGTACCCAGCATTCCTAAATTCCCTTGCAATACGTTGAGCCTGGGACATGAGCTCGTATGGCCCCATCGTTCGGCTGCAAGTAGCAGCACTCAACGAATTTGACAGTGCCAGCAGAACAAAAAGCATCAACAGTCGTAAGATATTTACCAGATATTGCATTTTCATATGAAGTCTCCTGATTCAACTCTGCTTAAAATCGTGCTGCTAATAGCTTCCAGCTCTTTGGCAGTTCCGTGGTTTGTCAATAGCTTACAACCTACTGATAATATGAGAATTTGTTATGACACCCGTGCAAATTAACTTTGGAAAAAAGCTTTCAGGGGAATATGCTGAGCGAGCGAGTTACGCTGCGCTAACCTACCTAAAGTTAACCTGCCTTAAGGCTTTTCTTGCTCGACATCGAAGTAAAAAAAGACGTCAGCACGTCTACCTTCAGCGTGGCGCTTGATAACAATCCGATTAAATGGATTCTCGTTGGGAGCGTCTTGGTGTTCCAGATCCTCTTCATTGTCTTGCTTGCAATACCAATCCAAGGTGTCCGCCACATACCCGAGCGGGATATCCTTGGTTTCTCCTTTGCAAACCGCTACATTCCCCGTAGCTGATTGGATCAGGATCAGGTCGCGCCCACACCGAATAATTTCGTGACCAAGATAAACTGTCGCCATTTTTATCTCATAATATCAATAAGTTATGACATTATAGCGAATAAGCTCCGCCACCCCGGAGGTCACCACTTCCAGCACGAGTCATTTTAGGAGCACGCGGCCTTGCTATCAGACGATCTTGAGCTAATTCTTAAAATCGAGTCACTTACAGATAGCTTACGGATTTGAGGAATTTCCACCGGAAAGGCGGCGAAATTCGAGAGAAATCACGCTACCTTGATACTTATCGACGGTCTGGTTCCGCAGTTTGTCGAGCAACTCTGCGCGGTTGTGAACTTCCAGCTTGGCGTATAGGCGGCGCACGTAGGTGATCACGGTCTGGACGCTGACGTTCAACCGCGTTGCGATAGCGGTCTGCGAAAGACCTTCGGCCAGCGCTAGACCGACTTCTTGCTCCCGAGAAGATAGGCGCCAGCCTTGCAGACTTGCGGTGGAGTTGGAGCCGCAAGTGGTTCCTGATGCTCGATCAGCACGCCGATCAAACCGTTGTCGCTTGGAAGATGAGCCAGGGTATCCGGGCTCAGAACGAACAGTGGTGGGCGATTGCAGCCAGTAGGTGCGGAAAACGAATCGACCGCTGCCGTTAGTGTGGGAGAAGCTCGGCGGGGGTGCCTCCCAACCCCGAAATATTCCATCGAGATTGGCGCAGAGTTGCCGCAATACCGGCGGCACCGTAACCGCAAGGCTGACATGTTCTTGTCCTACAGGGACTGCGCCATAGGTGGCCAGGAACAGCAAGTGTCGAGCCGCATCACTGAGATGAACAACTGAACCGTTGCGCGTCAGGATCACCAGCCCGGTTTGGCCGCTGTCCACATAGTCCGTAACCGCTTCACCGCGCGCCTGCAAGCCATGCTCTATATAAGGCAGCAGGCGCCTGATCTGTTGGATATCTTCGGCATCAAATGGCTGCTGGTGCTGGGAACGGGCCAGCGAGATCACGCCGATCATGAGCGCCATGATTACAAAGTTTCGCCTGTACTCTGTAGTGGTGGTTATAGGGCCGGAACACTACATGATAAAAATCGGTGTCGGTAAAACTGGCCGTCCAAGATGCGCACGTCCGGCATCATGAGATGTTGACGGTACCAATCTAACGCTCGCGGGTGATACGGCTTGATATAGAGCCGATCCCACTCATTTTTGACCGTTTCCATTACCTCTGGGATTACATACTTCAGGAATCACGAACGTCGGCAACACATGCTCGTTGACTCCATGTAAACACATTACTTTCTGAAGGAACGAACGCGTGCAAGGCGCGAAGCAATTCCGGAATCAGAATCTCCCGGTTGAGACCCAGGCAGCATAATTGACGAAGAGAAGCGAGAGCCTTGGCGCGTTTCATCGTCCGATCCTATATAGCCAATTTTGTATAATTTTAATTACATATTCTAAATGTCCCTCAAACAGGGGACAGTATTCCAAAATTTTTATAGTTAAGTTTTCAGTCAAACGCCCAGATTTTTCCGAGTGAGCCGGACAGCCGAGCCGAGCAATGCTGTCCGCATCGCATCTGTCGAGGCTTGAGGTCATGGAGTATCGCGAAGCAAACCGATCCATACCCCCCGCCGCGTTGGCCAAACTGAACCAACCCTGGCTACCGATGGTTTTCCCCCGCGAACGGTTGTTTGAGCGGCTGGACGAATTTACCGATCGGCCCTGTGCCTGGATCGGTGCGCCGGGAGGTTATGGTAAGACCACGCTGGCAGCGAGCTATGTGGAGGCACGCGGAATCCCCTGCTTGTGGTACCAGTTCGATGAAGACGATGCGGACCCGGCAACCTTCTTCTATTACCTCGGGATCGCGGTAACCGCGCACGCCGCCAATGCGGCTTTACCGCTGCTCACCCCGGAGTATCAAGACAACTTACCCACCTTTGCCCGTCGCTACGCGCAGGCGCTGGGTCAGTGGCTCCGTGCCCCCTTTGTCCTGCTGTTCGACAATTACCACCGTCTCCCGGCGGCGTCACCGCTGCAAGCGGTCTGGGCGGAAGCGTTGGATCATCTGCCTGCCGGGGTGCGCTGCTTGATCACCAGTCGCGGAGAACCCCCGCCGGCACTGACGCGAGCCCGCTTGCACGGTCAATTGACAATCATCGCCGCCGAGGAATTGCGCCTCACTCCAGCGGAGGCCGAAGGAATTGCCGGGTTACACACCGAACACTGTTTGATCTCGACCGAAGTGCGGTCGTTGAATGAGCAGGTGCAAGGCTGGGCGGCCGGCTTGAATCTACTGCTGCGGCGTTCCCACCCAACCCGATCTCCGCCACCACTGGCGACGGTCGAATTGATCTTCGACTACTTCGCCGTCGAGGTGTGGAATCAACTCGATCTGGCGCTACAAACCTTTCTCCTCAAGACCGCCCTGTTACCGAAGATGACCGCCGCCATGGCCAAGCAACTGACCGGTGACGATGGCGCGGAGACGCTACTGGATACGCTCGTGCGGCGTCACTGTTTTACCTTCCGGGGTGAAACCGTCGAGTCCGATGCGGCGCTCCGAGTCACGACTTATCAGTATCACGACCTGTTTCGTGATTTCCTATTGAATCGTGGACGCGAGGCGTTCAGCGTCGCGGAACGCGCCCATGATCAGCGTCAGGCGGCGGTGCTGCTTGAAACAGCCGGCGAGATCAGCGCGGCGGTCGAACTCTGGCAGGCGCTGGGCGATTGGGAACAGCTCAGCCGACTGGTGATGCAACAGGCCGAACCGTTACTGCGACAAGGTCGCAGCCAACTGTTGGAATCCTGGCTGAGCCGGTTTCCATCGGCGGTTCGCAACGAATCGCCGTGGCTGCTGTTTTGGCTCGGGCAATGCCAGTTGCCCCGCGACCCGGTCGCCGCCCGCACCACCTTGGCCCGGGCCTACCGCCGCTTCAAGCACGCCGGCGACGTCGCCGGTCTGTGGCTGGCGTGGTCGTCCATCACCGACACCTATACCTTGGCTTGGGATAATTTTCGCGCCGCCGACGGCTGGCTGGTGGAATTCGAGCGACTGCGCGCCCGCTATCCGCGCTTTCCTTCCGTCGCCCTAGAAACGCGGGTGACCTGTGGGGCGTTTAACATCATGGTCTACGCTCGGCCGGAGTACCCGGAATTCGCCGACTGGGAGCGGCGCATCATTCAGTTATTGCAAACCGATTGCCCGCCGGATCTCTACCTGGTCTCGATCAATACCTTGCTGTTCCACTACATCTGGAACGTTGGCCATCGCGCCCGGGCCACGTGGGCGCTGGACATCATGCGCGCCGCCCACGCGAATACCACCCCAGTAGAACAAGTGTTGCACTGCGCCCTGCAATGCTGGGAGTTTTGCTACCAGTACTACTTCGAAGGCGATCTGGAACGCTGTCTCGCCCTCGCCGACGCCGCTTGGACCACCGTCGTCGAACAGGGAATCAGTCTGTTTAATAGCCACGCATTGTCAAATTTTGTATGCATTCACCTATGCACTGGCCAGTTGGAGGCTGCACGAGTGGCATTGGCTCAGCATAAACCGGTGCTGCAATCCTTTCGGCCCCTCGAGCGCGCCTACTATATCCGCCTGCGAGGTTGGGAAGCCTGGCTGTCCGGGCGGTTACTCGAAGCAGCGGAAAAGCTAGAGCAGTCCTTGCGGATTTCGCGCCGTTGCTTTTATCAATCGGCAGGTCTTTCCCGGTTAGCCTTGGCGCAGGTGCACGCCAGCCTGGGCCATCGCTCGGAAGCTTTACGCTATTTGGCTGGTATGCGCTCCTGGATTCGGGTCACGGACAGCCAGCTTGGGGTCTTCTTGCGCACCTTGACCGCCGCGCAGTTCGCGCTGAGCTGGGAAAAGAAGTCCCGCAGCCTGAGGTTGTTGCGCCGGGCGCTCGCGGTGGGACGCGCGCAGGGCTATATCTTTTTTTCCTTTTTCAAACCGGACGATGTGGCTCGACTGTGCGCGGCGGCGCTGGAGGCCGACATCGAAATCGAATACGTCCAAACCCTCATCCGCAAGCGCGGGTTACTGCCCGACCTATCTGCCGCGATATCGGATCGCTGGCCGTGGCCGGTGAAACTGTACACTCTAGGCCGCTTCGGGTTGGTGGTAAATGATCAACCGGTGACATTTGGCCGCAAGGCGCAGCGCAAGCCGCTAGAACTGCTCAAGATGTTGATCGCCTGGGGTGGGCGCGATGTTCACCAGACCCAGATCGCCGACGCGTTGTGGCCGGACGCCGACGGCGACGCCGGCCAGCAAGCTTTGACGACCACGCTCCATCGCCTGCGCCGGCTGCTGGGTTTCGAACAAGCCTTGTGCCTGCGGGACGGCCGCTTGTCCCTGGACCCGCGCTATTGTTGGGTCGATGCATGGTGCCTGGAGCGCCGCATCAACCAAGCTCTCTCGCAAGCTCGCGGGGCGGATGGACGAACCGAACCCACAGATTTGGCAACCACGACCGACGCCCTCCTACGCGCCTATCGCGGCCCGTTTCTGGGCCAGGCCCCGGAACCCTGGGCGATTCGGACCCGCGATCGCCTGCGCGACCGATATTTGCAGTGCATCGAAGAGATCGGCACCCACCTCGAGACGCTAGGGCATCGGGAGACAGCCCGCGCCTGCTACGAGCGAGGGTTGGAGGTAGCGCCTGCGTCGGAGCATTTCTCGCGCAGACTGATACGCTGTCGCAGTCAGTCAGAATAGCGCCGACACACTCACAACTGCGCGGCATTAAAAGTATCGCACTGCCGCAGATCGCCGCTGGCGATGCCGCGCTTGAACCAGCGCACTCGCTGGGCGGAACTGCCGTGCGTGAAGGAATCCGGTGCGACGTAGCCTCTGGCTTGCATCTGCAAGCGGTCATCGCCGATGGCGGTGGCGGCATTCAAAGCCGCTTCGACATCCCCTGCTTCCAAAATCTGACGGGCTTTGTTGGCATGGAAGGCCCAGACGCCGGCGAAACAGTCTGCCTGCAATTCGAGCCGTACCGATATCGCGTTTGCCTCGACCTTGCCCGAGCGAGCGCGCAAGGACTCAACCTTGTCGGAAATGCCCAGCAGATTTTGGACATGATGGCCGATTTCATGCGCGATTACGTACGCTTGGGCAAAATCGCCGGGGGCATGGAAGCGACTCTTCAATTCGTCAAAAAAGCTCAAATCGATATAAACCTTTCGATCCCCCGGACAGTAAAACGGGCCGACAGCAGCTTGGGCAAACCCACACGCCGATTCCACCGCACCCGAGAACAGCACCAATTTCGGATCCTGATAAGTCCCGCCCATCCGCCGAAACAGATCACGCCACGTATCTTCAGTATCCGCCAGAACAACCGAGACAAACTTGCGCGATTCGTCGTCGGTGGGAGACACCGGAACGGATTGCTGGGTTAAAGCACCGCTCGACGAGCCACTTTGCAGCAACATGCTGGGGTCAATGCCGAAATACCAGGCAACCAGCAGCAGGACCACCGTGCCGATACCGCCGCCCGCGAGAGTAGGCGCGGCTCGCAGCCCACGCCGATCCTCAACATTGTCACTTTCTCTACCGTCTCTCCAACGCATGGGAACCTCTCTCTAAATCCCTGGATTCCGCCACCTCGACAAAAAAGGGCAGCCGAAGCTGCCCTCTCGTCAACACCATCAGTCGTTCGGGAACGGGCCGATCACAAACACCGCCCGTCTCCCGAGGAACGCTTATGGCTGATAGTTCCCTTCCAACAGCTTGGCATGCGCCGCTGCCAGCCGGGCGATCGGCACGCGCGGCGAGGAGCAGGACACATAGGTCAGGCCAGCGTAGTGGCAGAACCGCATCGAGCGCGGATGACCGCCCTGTTCGCCGCAGATACCGACCTTGAGGCCAGTGCGGGTCTTGCGACCGTTCTGGACCGCGAACGACATCAACTGCCCGACGCCCGCCGTATCCAACGCCTCGAACGGGTTGTCCTTGAGAATGCCCGCCGAGTTGTAGAACGGTAGGAACTTGTTCTCGGCGTCCTCGCGCGAGAACGAGAACGTGGCCTGGGTCAAGTCGTTGGTGCCGAACGAGAAGAACTCGGCAACCCCGGCGATCTCCTCGGCGCGCAGGCAAGCCCGCACCACTTCCATCATGGTACCGAACTGGAAATTCACCTTGACCGCGTACTTGGCCTCGACTTCGGGCAGCACTTCGTCCACCAATGCCCGCACCCGCTTCAGTTCCTCTACGGTGCAGACCTGCGGCACCATGATTTCCGGATGCACATCGATCTTCTCTTGGACGCATTCCGCCGCCGCTTCCAGAATAGCGCGGATCTGCATCTTGTAGATTTCCGGATAAGTCAGACCCAGTCGGACGCCGCGATGGCCCAGCATCGGATTGATTTCGTGCAGGGCGCGCGCCTTCTGCAGGATTTCTTCCTTCTTGGCCAGCACGTCGGACACCAGATGGCTGTCGTTCAGGATACCCAGCTGCTCGACCGCTTTCGGGTTTACTTGAGCGAGAATCTGGCTAATCGCCTCCAAACCCTGCGCGGTCTGGCGCAGATGACGCAGGTGCTCGATATCGTCGATCAGGGTTTGCTCGGAGGGCAGGAACTCGTGGATCGGCGGATCGAGCAAGCGGACGGTGACCGGGCGCGGCGCCATGACCCGGAAGATTTCCTTGAAATCGCCGCGCTGCATCGGTAGCAGCTTGGTTAAGGCGATTTCACGATCTTCGGTGGTTTCGGCCAGGATCATCTCCAGCACGATGGGTAGCCGCTCCTTGGCGTTAAACATCCGCTCGGTGCGGCACAAACCGATACCCATGGCACCGTAGTTGGACGCGCGCTGAGCGGCATCCGGGGTATCGGCGTTCGCCATCACCTTGAGCGTGGCGATTTCGTCAGCCCAACCGAGCAGGGTGCGCAATTCGGGGGTGAACTCCGGCTCGACCGTCGGCACCTCACCGAGGAACACCCGGCCGGAACCACCGTCGATGGTGACGATATCGCCTTCGTGCAGCACTTTGTCGCCGATGATGGCCTGGCGCTGATGGACGTTGACCAAAATATCCTCGGCGCCGACCACGCAGGGCTTGCCCATGCCGCGCGCCACCACCGCCGCGTGCGAGGTCTTGCCACCCCGGCTGGTGAGAATGCCGACCGCCGCAAAGAAACCGTGAATATCTTCCGGCTTGGTTTCTTCACGCACCAGGATGATCTTCTCGTTGTTGCCGCGCCCGCGCTTCACCGCCGTGTCGGCATCGAACACGATCTTACCGGAGGCTGCGCCGGGTGAGGCGCCCATGCCCTGTGAGGCGGGGGCCACTTTCTGTTTCGGATCCAACTGCGGGAACATCATCTGTTCCAGCGATTCCGGATCGATCCGCAACAACGCTTTCTCGCGGTTGATCAAGCCTTCATTGGCCATTTCGACTGAGCTGCGCACCATGGCTTGCGCATTCATCTTACCGTTGCGGGTTTGCAGACAGTAGAGTATGCCCTTTTCGATGGTGTACTCGTAATCCTGCACTTCGTGGTAATGGCCTTCCAGCTTGTTGCGCAGGTCGACCAGCTGCCGGAACATCTCCGGCATTTCTTCCTTCATCTCCAAGACCGGCTTTGGCGTGCGGATACCGGCCACCACGTCCTCGCCCTGGGCGTTGACCAAGTACTCGCCGTACATCACGTTTTCGCCGGTACCCGGATCACGAGTAAAGCCGACGCCGGTGGAGCAGTCGTTACCCATGTTGCCAAACACCATGGTCACGACATTGACCGCCGTACCGTTGGCCATTTCCGGGGTAATCTTGAACTCGCGGCGGTAATCGACCGCACGCTGGCCCATCCAGGAGTTGAACACGGCCTTGACGGCCAACTCCAGTTGCTCGTAGGGATCCTGCGGGAATGGCCGGCCGGTTTCTTTCTGGACAACTTCCAAGAACAGTTGGCCGATTTCTTTCAGATCGTTGGCACTCAAGCCCAGATCGACCTTGACGCCGGCACGGCGTTTGATCGCTTCGAAATGCTCGTCGAAATGGTGATCATCGATCCCAAGCGCGATCTTGCCGAACAATTGGATAAAACGACGGTAGGCATCGTAACCGAAACGCTCGTTGCCGGTCTGCTTGATCAAGCCGGCCAACGTGGTTTCGTTCAAGCCCAGGTTGAGGATGGTATCCATCATGCCCGGCATGGACATCGCCGAACCGGAGCGCACCGACACCAGCAGAGGACTGCCGGCACCGCCGAACTGCTTGCCAGTTTCCTGCTCCAGCCAGGTCATGTTTTCCCGCACATGCCCCATCAAGCCTTCGGGCAAGCGATTGTTGGCGATGTAGTCTAGACAAGCTTCGGTGGTGATCACGAAGCCCGGCGGTACTCGCAAACCGATTTGCGTCATTTCGCAGAGGTTGGCACCCTTGCCGCCCAGCAGCATTTTGTTCTTGCCATCCCCTTCGGTGTACTTATAGATGTACTTCTTCGCCATGTTCCTAACCTTTGCATGATGGTTGATGGAGTATCGGAACCCGTCCGATTCCGCCAAAGCATAGACTATTCCGCGCCGTCGTGACCGGCCCAGAGATCTAGGGTTGGGGGATCTGGGGGAATACGCGCGCCGGCTGGCGCGCCGGTGGGTATCGCCATAACAAGATAGTCGCACGAAACGGTAATTGCCAAGCTCCATCGGCGAGATAGTCGGTGGCACAATCAGTGTTTGATTTGACTTACTGTTGGCTTGACGGGAAACTGCGGGGATCTCCGGGTGCCCACCGCCGCTTTTCACTCCTTCCCAATCAATGCCTCCACCATCGTTCCGGCTGTTCGCTCTTCCCAACGAGCGTCTATGCGTGATGAGGCATGGCCTGTGATTCTACCACGGCGAGCGCATCACTTTCCGGAACGCCGACCTGGTCGGTTGACGCCATCCGCGAGCATTGCCACCCTTGCGAGAGGCACTAAGCCGTCCAGCCAGCCGGCGCGGCAACCATCACGCAACGGGTATCGCCGCACCACCGATTGTCCCAGCGCCTAGGATACCGCCCCGCATGCGCCGTTTTCCCGCGTCGCCGACCCTGCTAACAGGGCCGCTTTTACCCAATCGCTGGGACATCCTGTTGCTGCCGCTGATATTCGGCGGCCTGTTCCTGCTGGCTTGGGGCAGTCGCCAAATGGCCGCGCCCTACGAGTTCGGCGAGGCGTTGCCGATCTCGCTCGACCCTGCCTTGCTACCGGGATACGCCCTGCGCACCGTCCTACGGATGGGGATCGCGCTGGTGTGTTCGCTGCTGTTTACGTTTATCTACGCCAAAGCTGCGGTCAGCAGCCGTCGAGCGGAACAGATTTTGATTCCGTTGTTGGACATCCTGCAATCGGTGCCAATTCTAGGGTTTCTATCCATCACGGTGCTCTGGTTCGTTCACCTATTTCCGGGCCGTCTGCTAGGGCCGGAATGTGCCGCCATCTTCGCCATCTTCACCTCGCAAGCCTGGAACATGGCGTTCAGTTTCTACTACTCGCTGCGGATGCTACCCAAGGACTTGGGTCAAGTCGCCAACCTGTTTCAACTGTCGACCTGGCAACGCTTCTGGAAGCTGGAGGTACCCTATGCCATGCCGGGGCTGGTTTGGAACACCATGATGTCGGTTTCCGGTGGTTGGTTTTTCGTGGTGGCCTCGGAAGCCATCACCGTATCGGGAAGATCGGTCTCGTTGCCGGGTGTCGGCTCCTACATCGCGGTCGCTATCGAACAACGCGATCTGGCGGCGGTCAGTTATGCCATTCTCGCCATGCTGACGGTGATTCTGATAACCGATCAATTGCTGTTTCGGCCGCTAGTGGCCTGGGCGGACAAGTTCAAATTTGAGTTCGCTGAAAGTCAAGAGGCCCCGCAATCGTGGTTTCTGGAGCTGTTGCGGCGCTCCCGACTACTACGGCTGGTGATGACTTTGCCGGTTCTATTGTGGAATCGAGTGCGACCATTCATGCCTCGGCATCAAGCTTTTCGACTGCCCTTGCCCAAATTACGCTACTGGCAGCGGGCGAACCCGTGGCTGGATGGTCTCCAGCTCACGCTACTGAGTGGGGCGGCGATCGCCAGCATCGTGCTGCTAACCCGCTTTGTGCTGACCGAGGCCAGCGGTACCGAGATTGCCCGAGTTTTTCTGCTGGGCTCATATACCCTGGCACGGGTCGTTATTTTGACCGCGCTGGCCAGCCTGATCTGGGTTCCCATCGGTATCTGGATTGGCTTGCGGCCACGATTGGCTCAGCACGTCCAGCCGCTGGTACTGTTTTTATCCGCGTTTCCCGCCAATCTGTTGTTCCCGGTGGTCGTGTCGTTCATCGTCGTCCACCGGCTCAACCCGGAAATTTGGCTCAGCCCGCTGATGATCCTGGGCACGCAATGGTACATCCTGTTCAACGTGATCGCCGGAGCCGCTGCCTTGCCTAGCGATCTCAAGGAAGCCACTGCCAATCTCGGTTTGCGGGGTCTGTTACTGTGGCGGCGGGTGCTATTGCCAGCCGTGTTTTCGTCTTTCCTGACCGGTGGTCTGACTGCCTCCGGCGGGGCCTGGAACGCCAGCGTCGTAGCCGAAGTCGCCAGTTGGGGCACGACCACGCTGACGGCTAGCGGCATCGGAGCCTATATCGCCCAGCAGACCGTCCAGGGCGACCACCCGCGAGTGGCGTTGGGTATTGCGGTGATGAGCTTGTACGTAGTGCTATTCAACCGCCTGTTCTGGAAACGTTTGTACACTTTTGCCCAGCGGCGCTTGGCCTTGGATTGAGGAGAATCTCCCCGTGAGCGATGTCGAAACCTTGCTCGAACTGCGCCAGGTCAACAAACGCTTTGCCTCGACCGACCACCGTGAGGATATCGTGGTGCTGAAGGACATCGATTTCAGCCTGCATCCCGGTGAAATCGTCGCGATTCTTGGTCGTTCCGGCTGCGGCAAATCCACTTTGCTACGCATCATTTGCGGCCTAACCCCCGCCAGCGACGGCCAGGTCTTCTACCGAAACCAGCCGGTATCGCGACCGGTGGCGGGCATCAGCATGGTGTTTCAGACTTTCGGCCTGTTTCCGTGGTTGACCGTGCTGGAAAACGTCGAACTGGGACTGGAAGCGCAGGGCGTCCCCGCGACGGAGCGGCGGCAGCGGGCGCTGGCGGCCATCGACATGATCGGGCTGGACGGGTTCGAGTCGGCCTATCCCAAGGAACTGTCCGGCGGGATGCGGCAGCGCGTCGGTTTTGCCCGTGCCCTGGTAGTCAATCCCGACGTGCTGCTGATGGACGAAGCCTTCTCGGCGCTAGACGTGCCGACTTCGGAGACTCTACGCGGCGATCTGTTGGACTTGTGGCTGGAGCGGCAAATCCCGACCCGCGCCATTCTGATGGTGTCGCACAGCATCGAGGAAACACTGATGATCGCTGACCGCGTAGTGATCTTGGATAGTAACCCGGGGCGGGTCAAGGCGGAATTACCGATTACGCTCAAGCATCCCCGCGATTACACGGCGCCGGTGTTCCGGCGGCTGGTAGAGCAAATCTACGAAATTATGACCGCAACCACCGGCGAGCAGCGCGCCAGCGGTATCGGCCATCGTCTGCCATCGGCGCAAGTCGCCCAGTTACTGGGTGTCTTGGACGAGATCAACCATCCCGCGCATCGTGGCCTTGCCGATCTGTCGGCCTTGGCCGACGCGCTGGAATTGGAAGTGGACGACCTATTTCCAATTGTGGAAGCGCTACAACTGCTGGATTTCGCCCAGGTTGCCGGTGGCGACATCCGCCTGACCCCACACGGCCAGGCATTCCTGGATGCCGACATCCAGCGGCGCAAGGTCATTTTCGGCGAGCATCTGCTCAAGCGCGTACCGCTGGCTGGTCACATTTGCCGGGTTATCGACGAACGACCTAACCAGCGGGCCCCGGAAAGCCGTTTTCTGCGCGAGCTGGAGGATTATCTGAGCGAAGACGAGGCCGAGCGGGTACTGCAAATTATCATCGATTGGGGCCGCTACGCTGAACTGTTCGCCTACGATTACGACGCAGGGATATTCAGCGCCGAGAATCCGGGGGAGGAAGAAACGAGATCGTAATTTGCGAAAACCCGCATATCGCCCCTACTTAAACTCACGCCAGACGAGTTGGCCAAACATGCGGCCGTTAGCTTGTCCAGCGCATCGGCCCTGATGGACCGGTTGATCGAGCCAGGCGGGTGACCCATGGAACTGGCGCATCGATTAAGACCTCTGACCGAGGAGAATTTCGCACCGCCATGGATGTACCTGATCAGTAGCGAAGAGGTACCCTACCGTGAGAAACCTGAGAAATTTGCCGCGCCTGGTTTCACTTTGGGCCATTCGGCTCGGTCCTGGCTATCTGATGGCGCTAAGCGCCACCGTGATGGCGTTGGTCGCGAGGCTTACGGGCGAATGGTTCAGGGGCGAAGTGCGATGGTTGTTTTCCTGGGATGTTGGGGTACTGATTTACCTGGCTCTTTCATGGACAATCGTGGTCTTGCTGGATTCGACAAAAACCCGCCGGCGGGTGCTGCGCAAGACGCACACCGGTCTCGCCCTCTTCTGGGTAGTGCTGCTCGCCGCCTTCGCCAGCGCGGCCGCGGGGGTTATGATCATTCATCAGCCCCCTAGCGATAGCGCCTTATCTCGCGGCTGGCATATCGGGCTGGCGCTGGCAACAGTGGCCTGTGCCTGGATGGTGCTGCATACCGACTTCGGTTTTCGATACGCTGCTCGATACTACCGCCATAAACGAGACGCCGGTCATGGTCTGCGGTTTCATGCGCACTCGCCCCCTGATTATCTCGACTTCATGCTGTTTGCCTTCTTCATCGGCATGACCAGCAGTGTATCCGACGTGCAGATCCGTTCTCGCGACATGCGCTGGATGACGATGCTGCACGGAATCGTTTCGTTCGTGTTCAACCTGCTCATCCTGTCTATCTGCATCAACTTGATTGCAGGATCCCTAGAAGCTTCGAGTACCCCCCAGATCGCCAGCGTCTCCCGATGGCCTTGTCATTGCCTTCTCTAAAATTTCCGCAGTCCGCTGGCTTCAACCGACAAAAGATCCCAGCCTTAGAAAACGGATCATGGATACAGAGTGAATTTGACTTGCCGTTGGCTTGACAGGAAACTATGCGACTTTATCGTCTCGATACACTGTCACTTTCAATCCGTTCTCGCTTGTAATGGCCGCTACCGTCGATCCTTCCGCCACCGCTCCGCCCGATGCGCGCCCACTCGTGACCGTGCGCGGCTTGTCATTCCATCGCGGCGAACGCGTCATTTTCCAGAACGTTGATTTGGACATCCCGCGCGGCAAAATCACGGCCATCATGGGACCGAGCGGCACCGGCAAGACCACGCTGCTGCGGCTGATCGGCGGCCAGCTCCGTCCCGATGCTGGCCGTATCGAAGTGGACGGCGCCTGTGTCCATGAACTCGGACGCCGGGAGCTGTACCAACTGCGCAAGCGGATGAGCATGCTGTTTCAGAGCGGTGCGCTATTCACCGATCTGAGCGTGTTCGACAACGTCGCTTTCCCGCTGCGCGAGCACACCCGCCTGCCGGAAACGTTCATCCGTACCCTGGTGCTGATGAAGCTGGAAGCGGTCGGGCTGCGTGGGGCACGCGACCTGATGCCGAGCGAGCTGTCCGGTGGAATGGCGCGACGGGCGGCGTTGGCCCGCGCGATCGCCCTAGACCCGACGATGATTATGTACGACGAGCCTTTCTCGGGCCAGGACCCTATCACCATGGGCGTGCTGATCAAGCTGATTCGCACTCTTAACGACGCCCTGGGTCTGACCAGTGTCATTGTTTCTCACGACGTCAAGGAGACCGCATCCATTGCCGATTATATCTATCTGATTTCAGAAGGTTCGGTAGTGGATCACGGTACTCCACAAGCGCTGGAGCGCTCCAGCTCGGCCTGGGTTGAACAATTCCTGCACGCCCTGCCCGACGGCCCGATGTCGTTTCATTACCCCGCGCTGCCGTATGCCCAGGATCTGTCGCTAAGCAAGGAAGCCGCCCTTGATTGAGCGCTTGCAACGACTGGGACGGCTGGCGCTGCTCTCGCTCGCCCGCCTGGGAAAGGCGACACTGTTTCTGCTGCGGTTGCTGGGCGCGTTGGGTGCGTTGGGCAAGCGTCCCGGCTTGATGATCAGGCAGCTCTATTCCGTGGGAGTTTTATCGCTGCCGATTATCGCCATGTCCGGCCTATTCGTGGGGATGGTGCTCGGCTTACAAGGTTACACCAACTTGGTGGATTTCGGCGCGACCTCGACCTTGGGCACGGTCGTCGCCTTGTCGCTGGTGCGGGAGCTAGGGCCGGTACTGGCGGCGCTGCTGTATGCCGCGCGGGCGGGCTCGGCGCTCACGGCGGAAATCGGCCTGATGAAAACCACTGAGCAGCTCGCCGCCATGCAGATGATGGCAGTAGACCCGTTCGCGCGCGTCTTTGCCCCACGTTTCGTCGCCGGCTTTATTGCCATGCCGTTGCTGGCCGGCATCTTCACCGCTATCGGCGTCCTGGGCGGCTATTTCGTCGCCGTCCAACAACTCGGTGTGGACAGCGGTACCTTCTGGTCACGGATGCAAGCCTCGGTGGGGCTAGTCGACGACATCATCAAGGGCGTAGTCGTTAAAAGCGTGATGTTCGGCTGGGTAGCCAACTGGATCGCGGTCTTCGAAGGCTACGACGCCACACCCACCTCGGAAGGCATCAGCCTGGCCACCACTCGCACAGTGGTGAATACTGCCTTGGCAGTGCTGGTATTGGATTTCGTATTGACCGCCATCTTTTTCGGAGTCTAGGCACCATGGGCACCCTTAAAAAACTGGAGTTGGCCGTCGGGGTCTTCGTTGTCCTGGGACTGGCCGCTTTTTTCATGCTGGCAATGAAGGTTAGCAATATTGCCGAGTTGGGCGAGGACAAAGGTTACAAGGTGACTGCCCGCTTCGAGAACATCGGCGGCCTCAAGATTCGCGCTCCGGTCACGCTGGGCGGCGTACGCATCGGCCGGGTCGTCGGTATCGACCTCGATCCCCGTAGTTTCGAGGCATTAGTCACGCTGTCCATCGACCCCAAATACGACCATCTGCCGGCGGACTCCAGCGCCAGCATCCTGACGTCAGGATTGCTAGGCGAACAATACGTCGGATTGGAACCGGGCGGCATGGACGATGTTCTGAAGAACGGTAGCACCCTCAAGCTGACCCAATCGGCCCTAGTGCTGGAAAAAATGATCGGGCGCATGCTCACCAACGCGGCGGCGGGCGACCAATCGCCTGCTAAAACACCCTGATCGTTCCTTTCCAACCCTCTTTTCGGACGGTAGGAAACGTCCGGGTACCATCGAATTTGCGAGGAATGATTTCCATGATGAAACGAATGATCGCGATCTGCCTGCTCGGGCTGATGCTGGGCGGCGGCTCGATCCAGGCTGCTGTCACTCCGCCACAGGATGTCGTCCAGGATACCTCGACGCGAATGATTGATGCCTTGCGCAAAAACCGGGCGGTGATCGATCGGGAGCCGGGCCGGCTCTACGATTTGGTTGATCAGATCGTGCTGCCGAATTTCGACTTTGAGCTGATGTCGCGCTGGGTGTTGGGTCGGTCCTGGCAACAGGCCACGCTCGAGCAGCGTCGCCAATTTACCGAGGAATTCCGCACCTTGCTGGTCCGGACCTATGCCAAGGCGCTCTTGGAATACTCAAACGAAGTGATCCAGGTCTTACCCCAAGCCGGGACGGCGGACGGCGACGAGACCATGATCAAGACCGAGGTTCGACCTAAAGCCGGTCAGCCGATCCAGATCAATTACAGCATGCATCTCGGAAACAACGCCTGGAAAGTTTACGATGTGACCGTCGACGGCGTCAGCCTGGTCACCAACTACCGTGGCACTTTCGCCACGCAAATTCGCAATAACGGCATGGACGCGGTGATCGCCGACCTGCGGCAACGCAACATCAAGGCCACTCGCTGATGACCCCGGCGACCGCCGAGCGCGTCGGCGACATCTTGCGAATTCAGGGCGAATTGAATTTCGATTCAGTCGCGGAGCTATGGGCAACCACCCGGATGTCGCTCCAAGCCGAACCGTTTCTGCGGATTGACCTGAGCGGGGTGCGGCACGCCGGCAGCGCGGGCGTAGCATTGTTGGTGGAATGGCTGCGCCTAGCCCGGAGTCACCGACACGAGCTGGTCTTCACCAACATTCCAGAGCAAATGCAGGCGATCATTCGCGTCGTCGATCTTGAAACAACGCTGCCGGTGGCTTGATCGCCGTGCATTCTCCTCATCCGATCTTTACAAGTTGCGTTTCCGCCGTATCTTACCATGCCGATCCCCACACCTTTAGATGTTGCCTTATGCGAGCCGAAGACATAGCACAGTTGATCGAGCAGTCCCTGCCAGGCGCCAAGGCTATCGTTCGCGGCGATGATGGCGTCCATTTCGAGGCCGTGGTCCTGAGCGAGGACTTTGCCGGCAAATCGCTGGTGCAACAACACCGGTTGGTGTACGCGGCCTTAGGTGGGCGGATGGAGCGTGAGGAAATCCACGCCTTGTCCCTTAAGACCTATACGCCTGACACTTGGCGCCAGCAACAATCCTGACCGACGAATTGCACCGATGAGCAAGCTGATCATCAATGGCGGTATCCCCTTGCAGGGTGAATTACGCGCTTCAGGCGCCAAAAATGCGGTGCTGCCCATCTTGGCCGCTACCCTGCTGGCCGATACACCCATGACCATCCGCAATGTGCCACACTTGCAGGATGTCACCACTACGATGGAACTGCTGGGTCGCATGGGCGTGGATCTGGTAGTGGACGAGCGGATGAACATCCAGGTGGACCCCCGTTCCATCCACACCTTTCAGGCTCCCTACGAGTTGGTGCGCACCATGCGCGCCTCGATTTTGGTGCTGGGCCCGTTGGTGGCCCGTTTCGGCCAAGCAGAGGTCTCGCTACCGGGAGGTTGCGCCATTGGCTCGCGCCCGGTGAACCTGCATATCAAGGGATTGGAGGCCATGGGCGCCGACATCAAGGTCGAAAACGGTTACATCCGCGCCCGTGCCGATCGCCTGAAAGGTGCGCGCATCGTACTCGACCTAGTCACGGTGACCGGAACCGAAAATCTGCTGATGGCCGCCGCCCTGGCCCAAGGCACCACGATCATCGAGAACGCCGCCCGCGAACCGGAAGTGGTCGATCTGGCCGATTGTCTGAACGCCATGGGCGCCCAGATCGAAGGCGCCGGTACCGACACCATAACCATCGAAGGCGTCGAACGGCTCAATGGTACCGGCTACCAAGTCCTGCCAGACCGCATCGAGACCGGCACCTACCTGCTGGCTGGCGCGATCACCGGCGGCAGGGTCAAGGTCAAGGACACCCGACCCGACACTTTGGAAGCCGTGCTGCTCAAAATGGAGGAAGCCGGCGCCCAGGTCAACACCGGCCCCGACTGGATCGAGGTAGACATGGCAGGCCGCCGCCCTAAGGCTGTGCGCATCCGCACCGCGCCCTATCCGGCTTTTCCCACCGACATGCAAGCTCAGTTCGTGGCGCTCAACGCCGTTGCCGATGGCGTCGGCATGATCACCGAGACCGTGTTCGAGAACCGCTTCATGCACGTCAATGAGCTACAACGCATGGGCGCGCAAATCGAGCTGGAGGGTAATACTGCCATCACCATCGGCGTTCCCCACTTGACCGGGGCACCGGTGATGGCCACCGACTTGCGCGCTTCAGCGAGTCTGATCCTAGCCGCGCTGGTCGCGGAAGGCGACACCATCCTGGATCGCATCTATCACATCGACCGGGGTTACGATTGCATCGAGGAAAAACTGTCCAACCTGGGCGCGCGCATCCGCCGGACCCCGAGCTAGAAACTTCCATGACCGCGCCGCTGACCATCGCCCTATCCAAGGGTCGTATTTTCAAGGAAACCCTGCCGCTGCTGGCGGCGGCGGGCATCGTACCGATCGACGACCCTGAAACCAGCCGCAAGCTGATCCTCGACACCGACCAACCCGATGTGAAGCTGGTCATCATCCGAGCCACCGACGTGCCGACCTATGTGCAATACGGCGCCGCCGATCTGGGCGTAGCCGGCAAGGACGTACTGCTGGAACACGGTGGCGAGGGGCTTTACGAACCCCTGGATTTGCGGATCGCCCGCTGCCGCCTGATGGTCGCCGGTCATCCTGACCAGCGCCCTCGCCTGAGCCGCCCCCGCGTCGCCACCAAGTTTGTCAATACTTCCCGCCGCTATTTCGCTGATCAGGGCAGGCAGGTGGAAATCATCAAGCTGTACGGCTCGATGGAACTGGCGCCACTGGTGGGATTGGCGGACTACATCGTCGATGTGGTGGATACCGGCAACACGCTCAAAGCCAACGGTCTAGCGCCACTCGAACATATTGCCGACATCAGTTCGCGGCTGATCGTGAATAAAGCCGCCATGAAAATGAAGCACGCGCGGATCAAAGCAGTCATGAATCGCATGGCTGCCGCAGTCGGCTGACAGCCCTGCTCGCCCCTAACGCCGGAAGCCGATCATGCCGCAAATTAAACGCCTGAGTACCGTTGACGCCGACTTTTGGCCTCGTCTGGCAAACCTGACAGCCTGGGAAGGGGTCGCGGACGAGGCTGTGATCGCTACAGTACGTGAAATTCTCGCGCAAGTGCGGGCACGAGGTGACGATGCCCTGCTGGAATACACTCGCCGTTTCGATGCACGGAATACTGTCCAAGCTGCCGATCTGGAAATTCTGACCGACCGCTTACAACAAGCGCTCGACACACTCCCAACCCACCAGCGTGAAGCACTCGAAATCGCTGCCGCCCGTATCCGTGCCTATGCCGAACGACAGAAGCAAGAATCCTGGTGCTTCACCGAAGCCGACGGCACCGTGCTGGGCCAGCAGGTAACACCGCTGGATCGAGTCGGTCTGTACGTACCTGGCGGCAAAGCCGCCTATCCATCTTCGGTATTGATGAACGCCATCCCCGCCAAGGTCGCGGGCGTGCCGGAAATCATCATGGTGGCGCCGACGCCCAGCGGTGAACTGAACGAGCTGGTGCTGGCCGCCGCCGCCGTAGCCGGCGTGGATCGCGTTTTTACCCTCGGCGGCGCGCAGGCGGTGGCAGCACTCGCTTACGGCACGGCCACCGTACCGCGTGTCGATAAAATCGTGGGGCCGGGCAACGTTTATGTCGCTGCCGCCAAAAGGCAGGTGTTCGGTGCGGTCGGCATTGACATGATCGCGGGTCCATCGGAAATTTTGGTGGTCTGCGACGGGTTGACCGACCCGGACTGGATTGCCATGGACTTGTTCTCGCAAGCGGAGCACGACGAGGACGCCCAGCCGATCCTGATCAGTCCGGACGCCGGATTCCTGGAGCAGGTTCTCGCCAGTATCGACCACCTGCTGCCGAGCATGGAACGGCGGGACATCATCGAAGCGTCGTTGACCCGGCGAGCGGCGCTGATTCAAGTGCGCGATCTGGTCGAAGCGACACAAGTCGTCAACTTTATCGCACCGGAACACTTGGAGCTGTCGGTCGAAAAACCGGAGGAACTGCTGCCGCTGATCCGCCATGCTGGTGCGATTTTCATGGGCCGGCATACCCCAGAAGCGCTGGGCGACTATTGCGCCGGCCCCAATCATGTCCTGCCGACCTCCCGCACCGCTCGCTTTTCCTCGCCGTTGGGCGTTTACGATTTCCAGAAACGCTCCAGTCTGATCAACTGCTCGCGGGCGGGCGCTGCGACACTGGGCCATACGGCCTCGATCCTGGCGCGTGGGGAGGGATTGACTGCCCACGCCCGTTCGGCCGAATACCGAACCCCGGAGCACTCATGACTTCCCCCTATTGGAGCCCGGTGGTCGGTCGACTCACCCCTTATATCCCAGGGGAGCAGCCCAAGCTCGACAAACTGGTCAAACTCAACACCAACGAAAATCCTTACGGACCGTCGCCTCGGGTACTGGAAGCGATTCAAGCCGAACTATCCGATGCCCTGCGCCTGTATCCGGACCCGAACGCCGAGCGACTCAAACAGGCCATCGCCGATTATTACGGCATCGCTTCGGCGCAGGTCTTCGTCGGTAACGGCTCGGACGAAGTGTTGGCTCACATTTTTCAGGCGTTGTTCCAACATTCCGCACCCCTACTGTTCCCAGACATCACATACAGCTTCTATCCCGTCTACTGCGGCCTGTATGGCATCGAGTTCATTACCGTGCCGCTGGCTGAGGACTTCACGCTGCGGGTCGCCGATTATCGGCGCCCCAACGGCGGCATCATCTTCGCCAACCCGAATGCCCCAACGGGTCGACTGCTGGCGCTGGACGATATCGCCTGGTTGCTGGCGCACAACCGGGATTCGGCAGTGGTCGTGGACGAAGCTTACATCGATTTTGGTGGCGACACGGCCATTGCCTTAATCGACCGCTACCCGAACCTGCTGGTCACTCAAACACTTTCCAAATCGCGCTCGCTGGCGGGCTTACGCGTCGGGTTAGCCGTCGGCCATCCCGAACTGATCGAGGCGCTGGAACGGGTAAAAAACAGCTTCAACTCTTACCCGCTGGATCGACTGGCCATCGCCGGCGCGGTGGCTGCCTTCGCCGACCGTGACCACTTCGAATACACCCGACGGGCCGTGATTGCCAATCGCGAGCAACTGTGTGCGGCGCTGCAAGAATTCGGTTTCGAGGTGCTGCCGTCCGCAGCCAATTTCATCTTTGCTCGCCATCCTCGATACGACGCCGCCGAACTGGCGGCCACTTTGCGCCAGCACAGCGTCATCGTCCGCCATTTTCGCCAACCGCGCATTGAGCAATTCTTGCGGATCACGGTCGGCAATCCCGAGCAGAACACTGCACTGCTGGCTGCGCTCAGCGAGATACTGAGAGTTCGCTGATGGTGCGACTCAGCGCACTGGTGACTTACGCCAGCGAACTGCTCGCAATCGCCAATTTCAGCGACTACTGCCCAAACGGCTTGCAGGTACAAGGCCGACCTGAGGTCCATACTCTGATCGGCGGCGTTACCGCCTGTCAACGACTGCTAGATGAGGCGGTCGAACGCCAAGCAGACGCCGTGCTGGTGCATCACGGCTATTTCTGGAAAGGCGAAGACCCGCGCATCGTCGGCATGAAATACCGGCGCCTCGCCACCCTCCTCCGCCACGATATCAGCCTGCTGGCCTATCACCTGCCGTTGGATGCTCACCTGGAACTCGGCAACAATGCCCAACTTGCCCGCGTGCTGGATCTGACCATCACTGGCACCGTCGGCGGCAATGGCCGCACGCCGGGATGGGTCATGCTGGGCGAGTTGGCCGCTCCGCTCGGGGGAGACACCTTTGCCGCTTATCTCGCTAATCGGCTCGGTCGAACCCCACTGTACATTCCTGGCAACGACGCCCCCATCCACCGGCTGGCCTGGTGCACCGGCGCGGCGCAATCTTCTATTGAACTGGCCTTCGACGCTGGAGTGGACGCTTTTCTGACCGGTGAGGCATCCGAGCAAACCGTCCACTTCGCTCGCGAAAACGGCTTGCATTTCTTCGCCGCCGGTCATCACGCCACTGAGCGCTACGGCATACAGGCGCTAGGCGCGCGACTGGCACGACAGTTCGATCTCAATTTTGCATTTATCGATATTGATAATCCGGTTTGATCATCGGATTTGGATCGCCTCTCCGCCGTGAACATCGTGGCTTTGAGCGACGCGCGCATAGACCCAAATACCCGCCGTGAGTTATAGTTTTACCGTACCGTGAGGGCTTAGGGAATTTGTCTCAACGGACTTCCCGAGTCCCTCGGCGCGCAGTATGCAACCCGTTAGGTTCGGCGCGAAGCGTGGCGCCAACGAACAAGAAAACCGCGCATAACGACTACTAACCCAATCATTTCAACAATAAATCCACACAGGAGACTGCGTATGAGTACGGTAGATGACGTCGATCTCGGCAGACGCCGCTTTCTGACCGCTACGGCTACCGTGGTCGGCGGCGTAGGCGTGGCGTTCGTCGCCGTTCCATTTTTGAAATCCTGGTCGCCCAGCGAGCGCGCCCAGGCTGCGGGGGCGCCGGTAGAAGCCGATATCAGCAAGCTGGAAGAAGGGGCCATGATGACCGTCGAATGGCGCGGCAAACCAGTCTGGCTGTTGAAACGCACCAAAACGATGTTGGACGACCTGCCAACCCTCAAGAACGACCTGCTGGATCCCAACTCCGAAATGGCCAGCCAGCAGCCCAAGTATGCCCAGAACCCCTATCGCTCGATCAAGCCTGAAATCCTGGTGCTGGTCGGCATCTGTACCCATCTCGGCTGCTCACCCACCTTCCGGCCCGACGTAGCGCCGGCTGACTTGGGTCCGGCTTGGAAAGGCGGCTTCTTCTGCCCTTGCCACGGCTCTCGTTTCGACTTGGCCGGCCGGGTCTACAAGGGAGTTCCCGCACCATCCAATCTGGAGGTGCCGGCCTACCGGTACCTCAGCGATACCCGCGTATTGATTGGCGTTAATCCGGAGGCTGCATAATGGCAAACACACAAGGCACGACCGGTCTGGTCGGCTGGATTGACGAACGCTTCCCGCTGACCAAGTCCATCCGGGAACACCTGACCGAATATTACGCACCGAAGAATTTCAACTTCTGGTATTTCTTCGGATCGCTGGCACTGCTGGTTCTAGTCAATCAAATTTTGACCGGCATCTGGCTGACCATGAGCTACAAACCCTCGGCCGCCGATGCCTTCGCCTCGGTCGAATACATCATGCGCGATGTGGACTGGGGTTGGTTGATCCGCTACATGCACTCGACCGGTGCATCGGCCTTCTTCATCATGGTTTATCTGCACATGTACCGCGCCCTGATCTACGGTTCCTATAAGAAACCTCGGGAACTGATCTGGATTTTCGGCGTGCTGATTTTCGTGTGCCTGATGGCGGAAGCCTTCATGGGTTACCTGTTGCCCTGGGGTCAAATGTCGTACTGGGGCGCCCAGGTGATCATCAACCTGTTCAGCGCGCTCCCGGTTGTCGGACCCGATCTGTCGGTGTGGATTCGCGGTGACTACGTGGTGTCGGACGCCACTCTCAATCGCTTTTTCTCCCTGCATGTGATCGCCGTGCCGCTGGTCCTGCTCGGGTTGGTGGTTGCCCATATCCTCGCCTTGCACGAAGTCGGTTCCAACAATCCCGACGGTGTCGAAATCAAGAAGCTGAAAGATGATAAAGGGATACCCTTGGATGGCATTCCCTTCCATCCGTACTACACCGTTAAAGATCTGGTCGGCGTCATGGTCTTTCTACTGTTCTTCTCGGTGGTGATTTTCTTTATGCCCGAGATGGGCGGCTACTTCCTCGAACACCCAAACTTCGATCCGGCTGATCCGCTCAAGACCCCGCCGCACATCGCGCCGGTGTGGTATTTCACGCCGTTCTACGCCATCCTGCGCGCAGTACCCTCGTTCGCGGGCACCCAGGTTTGGGGTGTGCTGGCCATGGGCGCGGCCATCGTTTTGCTGTTCTTCCTGCCATGGCTGGATCGCAGTCCGGTAAAGTCCATCCGCTATCGCGGTTTCGCGTTCAAGCTGGCCTTAGCGGCGTTCGTGATCGCGTTCTTGGTCCTGGGCTATCTGGGCGCGCTGCCGACCACACCGGCCCGCACCAGTTTGGCTCAGATCTGCTCCATCATCTATTTTGCCTTCTTCTTCGTGCTACCGATTTTACCGGCCATCGAAAAAACCAAGCCGGTCCCGGAAAGGGTGACCTGGAAATGAAAAAAATAATCGTTGCACTGACATTTCTGGTGCTGCCGACCTTGAGCCTTGCATCGGGCGGAGAGGGCTATCCGTTGGAGAAGGCACCGATCGATCCGCATAACAAGGCCTCGCTGCAAAATGGCGCCAAGTTGTTCGTCAACTATTGCATGGGCTGCCATTCGCTGGAACATCAGCGCTACAATCGGATGGCCCGCGACTTTGGTCTGACCGACGATCAGGTCAAGGATAATTTGATCTTCACCGGTGCTAAAGTCGGTGAGCTCATGAAAAACGCGATGCCCAAATCCGACGCCAAACGCTGGTTCGGTGTCGTGCCACCTGATCTGACCTTGATTGCCCGGTCGCGCGGGATAGATTATCTCTACACTTATCTCCAAACCTTTTACTTGGATTCCACGCGACCTTTTGGCGTGAACAATGCGGTATTTCCCAACGCCGGGATGCCACATGTGCTGTGGGAATTGCAAGGCTGGCAGAAACCGATCTACGAGACCCACAAAGGACCGGACGGCCATGAAACCAAGGTTCTCAAGGAATTCGAGTTGGTTCAGCCGGGCAGCATGAGCCCGCCCGAATTCAAGGAAGCGATGACCGATCTCGTAAACTTCCTGTCCTACGCCGGTGAACCGATTCAGTTGACACGCCAGCGGGTTGGGATTTGGGTGGTACTATTCTTGGCCTTTGCGAGCTTCGTGTTCTATCTGCTGAAGAAGGAGTACTGGAAGGACGTGCATTGATATCGTGGTCTCGCTGGGGAGATATGACTCCCCGCGAGACTGCAAAGGCGGTTAATCCCCCTAGCCCCAAGCGTTGGGGGGACGGTTTTTTTCTGGTTATGGTCCACTGAATGACTTCGACTCGTCCTTATCTGATCCGTGCCTTGTACGAATGGATCGAAGACAATCATCTGACTCCCCACATCCTGGTCAACGCGGAAGCGCCCGGCGTGGAAGTCCCCAAGCAGCATGTGCAAGAAGGACGAATCGTACTCAACATTAACGCGGCAGCGGTGCGCGATCTACGCTTGGGCAACGACTGGATCGAATTCAACGCCCGCTTTGGCGGCGTTGCTCGCACCGTGCATATTCCAGTGACCGCTGTCCTTGCGATCTACGCGCGCGAGAATGGCCAAGGCATGGCGTTTGGAGAGGAGCAAGGGGGCGATGAGCCTCCTCCGCCCTCGCCCAGCTCGCCGCAACCCGATAAACCGGCCAGCCGCGCCGAGCGCAAGCCAATCTTGAAAATCGTCAAATAACGTCAGTTGATAAACTCGAACAGCGTCACCACTTGGCGTACGCCACTGACTTGGCTGGCAACGTTGGCTGAGGCATCCGCCTCGTTTGGACGCACCAAACCCATCAGATAAACGACGCTTCGTTCCGTGACCACCTTGACGCGGGTGGGGTCGAAATCCGCGATTTTGATCTGAAACAGCGCAGTCTTAACCTTGGTCGTCAGAAATGCATCGTTACTGCGAGTCGACAGCGAGTCGGGTGGGCCAACGACCAACTCATTGAAAACCTCTCGAACGGGTGGAACGATGTTCCGCGTGGCCACTTCAGCCTTCTGCCGCGCCTCCTCTGATATTACTTCACCGGTCAGCAACACCACCCCGTTGTAACTGGTCGCGTTGATTCGATTGCCCGGCGGCAATTCACCGTTAAGCGCACCGTAAACCTTCAGTTCGATAGTCTGGTCATCCACCAAAGTTCCAGTCGTCCGCCGGTCGTGCACCACACTGACACCGACCGCAGTGCCGCCAATCAAAAGGCCCGCACAGCCACTCAGCAGCATCACCGACAGCACTCCTACCGCCATCCTCCCCAACTGCCATATTTTCATGATTGCCCCTTTCCAAACAATAATCCATCCACCAAATCACAAAGACAATGAATGATCAGAATATGGACTTCTTGAATTCGGGCAGTCGTCGTCGCGCCAGCCCGAATTTCGATGTCTTCGCTGCTCAAATCCTGGCCCACACGGCCACCATCATGCCCCGTCAGCGCTATCGTCGTCATTCCCAATTGCCGAGCGGCGTTCACGGCCGCCACGATATTGGGTGAATTACCACTGGTTGAAATCGCCAAGAGCACATCACCAGGCTGCCCCAAGGCTTGCACCTGGCGAGCGAACACCTGCTCGAAGGCATAATCGTTGGCGATGGAGGTAAGGGCCGAGCTGTCGGTGGTCAACGCAATGGCCGCCAGCCCTGGACGTTCGATTTCAAATCGATTGACGAGTTCAGCGGCGAAATGTTGGGCATCGGCGGCTGAGCCACCGTTGCCGCAAATCAAAATTTTATTGCCCCGACGCAGCTGCTCGGCCAAGCGCTCGGCGACTTGCGCGATCCGGGTTCCCATCTCTTCCAGGGTGCGCTGCTTGGCTGCAAGACTGGCAGCAAAGTGTTGATCAATTCGCGCGAGCAAATCCATGACGACCATCCGGTACGGTACGATGACCGGGCGAAGCTTAGCGCATTCGGCGACGCAGATGTAGTCACTTGACAAAGCCACCCTATAATGATAAACAAATTCAAATAGTTACGCTTTTAAAAGCCACTCAAGAGCCAAAATATCACCCTTGGCTCTCGCCTGTTCACTCATCCGGCTGGCTTGGGTAGGTTTAAGAATAAAAAGTCTCATTCAGCAAATTTAAAGGTTGTGAGCGGTCTAATCTTCGGTACAAAGTTGGGATTCTTCGATAGAAACGAAATTGCCCGACCAACCCGATTGAGAGGTGAAGCGATGAAAACGATCAAACGGTTACTGCTCGGAGCGGCGATAGCCGCCACCATGATAGTACCCTCGTACAATGCAAACGCCTGGGATGGTGGTGGTGGCGGCCCCCCGGGAGCCAGCGGCTACTGGGTCGGTGGCGGTGGTCCACCCGGCCGAGGTGGTCCCCCGGCCTATCATCGGAACGGAGCAGGCGCTGCCATAGCTGGGTTGGCCCTCGGCGCCATCGTAGGGACTGCAATCGCCAACGCGGCAGCACCGCCGCCGCCGGTCGTGATGACCCCACCGCCACCCCAGAGAGACGGTTGCAGCTCGATCATGGTGCAGGGTGTCCCCTACTATAATTGCAGCGGGCGTGATTATCGTTATTATCGCGATGATCGTGACTATTATGACGATGGCGAATGACGGTTACGGGGCGAACACCACCCGCCGAGGCCAAGCGTCGGCAGCTAGGCCGACGCCGACAACATTCGGATGAATCGCGTACCGCCGAGCCAATCAAATTTAGCCTTGCTCGGCGATCACTCGTAATCCGTGAAAAATTAGGTCGGGTTCCAAGCGATATCGTCCTAGTAGACAGGGTGAGATCCTTGCCGCATCGCCGCCGGTTAGCAACCGCACCCCCACGCCGTTGACCGCCATCATGCGTTCGGTGATACCGTCGATGGCGGCAGCGACTGCGTGCGTTGCGCCACCCCATACACAATCCCGAGTGCTTTGCCCGAACAGCTGGGACTCTCCCCCGCCTCAGGTGGGATCTGTTGGGTTTCCTGATACAGCGCCTCGCGCATCAGACGCATCCCCGGCACAATCACGCCACCGAGATGTTGGCCATTTGCCGCCAAGGCGTCGATGGTCAGCGCAGTGCCACAATCGATCACATAACAAGTCTGCCGGGTCAAGTTCCACGCCGCGATCATCGCCACCCAACGGTCCGCCCCCATCCGTTCCGGCTCAGTGTAGGAATTGCGGATACCCTGTGCCGCCGCCGTGGAGACCGCAAATTCTGCCTTGATGGCCCAGGCTCGCTCCATCCACTCCGCCAGCGCTGCACAAGCGGTCGGGCCGGCGACACTGACCACCAACGCTCGGGTCGGGGGCGGCAAGCGGCTCCATTGCCGGTCGGCGAATTCGGTCCAGTCTTCCCGTCTGTGGTCGGCCTGACCCCGCAGCCGAAATACCCCCTGTTCGAGCACAACCCATTTGATCCGGCTATTGCCGACATCCGCTAGTAGGATCACGGCTCCAATCTCAAGCTGATTTCTCCGCCCAGATAGGGGTGAATTTGTCCATCCTCGGTTTCCAGCAACAGCGCGCCAGTCGCGTCCACGCCTCGGGCAATGCCTGTCACGGCGGCGTCAGACACTTGCAGACGCACCCATCGTCCCCGTACTTGATCAAAATCCGCCCATTCTCCGGCAAAACCGGCGAACCCAACGGCCTGAAATCGGACGAAAACGGCAAACAACTCGCTGATCAACAGGGCGGTCAACCGGTCGCAGTCCATTGGAACCGCGCCCAAAATTTCTCGCAAATCGACCCAAGGCTGATCGATCCGCGCTGCGTCCTCGTGCGATAGCGCCACGTTTAGACCGATGCCGGCCACCACATGGAAATTTCCGGGAACCCCACCGGATTCCAGCAGGATCCCACCCAATTTACGCTTACGCCACCAAACATCGTTTGGCCATTTCAAACCCACTTCCGAGACGCCCAAATCCCGCAAGACTCGCGCCACGGCGATACCCGTTGCGAGGCTCAAGCCGCTGAGCATCTCGGGCGACAAGTCGAACCGCCAGAGCAGCGACAGGGCCAGACTGCCGCCAAACGGCGCCAGCCACTCACGCCCTCGACGACCTCGTCCGGCGGTCTGCCGCTCGGTCAGGCAAACCGCGCCGCTGGGCCAACCCGCATTTGCGCCCGCCAACAAATAGGTATTCGTGGAATCCAGGGTCGGATAGATCTCCAATCGGCTTAACCGGGCGCGGGTCACAGCCGATAACTCCGCTAAAATACGATTCCGGTCCAGCGGTTCCGAGACAACGTTCATGGAATCGCTCTCCCTTCAGCAAATGACAAAACCGCCTTTTCCCAATCGGGAAAAGGCGGTTGCCGAATCAGGATGGATATTTCGAACAACCGATGGAGCGACAATTGCGACTCAAATACGGCGAAAATCCACGAGCAACTCAGAACAGCTTGTCCCAAGGGACGGCGGAGAAAAAGCTCAAATAGGCGGCAATGACCAGCGCGATTATGACGACGAGCGGGAAATTTTGAAACGTGAACATCGTTTTTCTCCTTGCGATTTATGATGAAATACTAAATCGTTTGTCTCACCCATTCAAGGATTTATCGTCATCATAGCTCTGCTGACGCCGAGGCAGGCGAGGATCATCGTCATCCATTAGGATACGGTGGGCTGGCCCCTCCAGATCGTCGAACTGACCGGTGCGCACCGCCCATAGAAAGGCCCACAAAGCCACTCCGACGATACCCAACGCCATCGGAATCAGCAGATAGAGGATTCGCATCGGGAAACTGCCCTCCTTTCAAGCATGCCGGAGTCGTAGCGCGTTAACCACCACCAACAACGAGCTGAACGACATCCCGAGTGCCGACATCCAGGGTGTCAGCCAACCCCCGGCGGCCAGCGGCAACGCGACCAGATTGTAGCCGATGGCCCAGGCAAAATTTTCACGCATGATCGTCAGCGTCTTGCGGGCCATGTCCACACCTCGCGCCAGATGTTCCAGCCGTTCCGACAACAGGATCATATCAGCTGTGGCATGAGCGAGCTGCGTACCATTACCCATCGCCAGCGATACTTGGGCTGCCGCCAACACGGGGGCATCATTGACCCCATCGCCGACCATTGCTACCACTCGACCCTGCCTTTGCAGCTCTCGCAACCGCTCCAGTTTATCTTGCGGCGACATCCCGCCGATAGCTTCAGTAATCGCCACCTCATGGGCGACGTGTGCGACCGCTTCCGGACGATCGCCGCTCAACAATTCCACCGTCAATCCCCGGTCGCGCAGGGCCGCCACCGCTGTCGCGGCATCAGATCGCGGGCTATCCGCCAACTGAAACCAAGCCAGCAAACCAGCCTCGTTCCCCAGCGCAACCCAGGTACTGGCGGCGTCGAAATCGGTCCGCTCGGCCACGGGAGTCGCACTCAAATCCGCTACAAATTCAGGCCGACCCACCCGATATCGGCATCCTTCGATCCGGCCTTCCACACCGCTCCCCGGCGTATTATGCAACTCGGTCGCGCTTAGTGTCGCCGAGCCTGCTGCTTCCACTAAAGCCCGACCAACCGGGATGCTCGGATCCACGTTCCAGCGCGGCTACTAACATTAGGCACCGCCGAGCTTCCAAACCGCCGGTCGGTTCCACCGCCACCACTTGGGGCCGACCATAGGTCAAAGTCCCCGTTTTGTCGAAGATGACATGCGTTGCCCGCGCCAACGTTTCCAAGGCGTGACCGCGCGTGGTCAGCAACCCAAGTCGGGTCAACGCGCCGGTAGCCGCCACGATGGCGGTTGGCGTAGCCAGGGACAACGCGCAGGGACAGGTGACCACCAATACCGATAAAGTGATGCGAAATGCGGTGTCAAAGTTACCAACCGCCCACCAGAACAAAAAAACCACAGTCGCCACGACCAATAGCCCAGCGACGAACCAGCCAGCGATACGGTCAGCCAGCAGCGCGAGGCGGGGTTTTTCGCCTTGGGCGCGATCCAGTAACCGCACGATAGCCGAAAGTACAGTCTCGGAACCGACCTTTTCGATCCGCATCACCAAGGGGCTTTCCACGTTGACTGCGCCGCCAATCAGCGACTCGCCCACGCCGCGCGGCAACGGCAAACTTTCACCGGTCAATAGCGACTCGTCCACGCTGCTCGTCCCTTCCATAATGCATCCGTCGGCAGGAACGGTTTCTCCCGGTCGCACCAAAACTCGGTCGCCAGGGACCAGTTCAGCCACGGGGACTACCGTTTCCTCCCCACCGGTAGCAAGGCGGGTCGCAGTCGCCGGCAACATCCGTACCAGCGCTTCAGAAATCTGTCCTGCTCGGTGACGGGCAGTCATCTCCAGAAACCGGCCGGTCAGCAAAAAGAACACGAACATGGTTACCGAGTCGTAGTAGACCTCGCCCCCACCTTGCCAGGTATACCAGACACTTGCCGTGAAAGCGGTCACGATGGCCAGCGAAACCGGCACATCCATCCCCAGTTGCCGGCGGCGCAGATCGCGCCAAGCGGCACGGTAGAAAGGCAGAGCGGAATACACTACCACCGGTGTGGATAAAATTAGGCAGATCCAGCGCAAGAATACCCGTATCCACTCCTCCATGCCCTGATAGTCGCCGGCGTACAAACCCACTGCCAGCATCATCACTTGCATCGAGCCGAGCCCCGCAACCGCCAGCCGGCGCAAGGCGGTCGTACGCTCGCGTTTTTGCAAAACTTCTTGGCGACGAGGATCGAAGGGGTGAGCGATATAACCGATGGCGGCGATGGCTGCCAGAATTTCACTGAGTCGGATCTGGTGGTCGTCCCAGCGTACCTGGGCACGGTGGGTGGAGTAGTTTACCCGGAATTCCAACACGCCCGGCAAACGACTGACGTGGCGCTCGTTTAACCAGACACAGGCAGCGCAAACGATGCCCTCCATCATGAGCGCCGCCTCACGAACGTGCTCGCTCTCGACGCGTACGAAACTCTTTTGCAAATCGGGCCGGTCATACAACTCTAGCCCCCGCAATGACTCGGGGATCAAATCCTCGGCACGGCGGGAAAGCATGGTCCGATGGCGATAAAAATCGATCAGTCCAGCAGCGACGATGGCTTCCGCGACTGCCTGGCAACCGTGACAGCACATCGGTTGGCACTGACCGTCGATCATCACAGCGTAATGCACCCCTGGCGGAACCGCCAAACCACAGTGAAAACAGGCCGTCCCGGCTGTGGGCGGCAGTTCCGGGGCAAACGCTGCTTTGGGAGAGGAAACAGACATGCGACGTGGAGTACGGTCTAGCTGGAACGAATCACGTCCGACTGGGCGCTAACGATCCGATACTTGCGTGACAGCACGGATTTCGTGCAAATCGTCTCCCTTGCGGATTTCGAGCACCAGATTCCAGTGCCCCGCCAGCGGCAATAACAGTTTCGATTCGTAAACGCCTGGATCAGTTTCGGCCAGTGTGAAGGCGATATCCTGCTTGCTGTTCGATGGGCGAAGAAACTGTCCGACCACCGTCGCGCCCGTCATCGGCTCACCTTCGCGGGTCCGCACCACCACCCGAAACACCGCCGGCTCGTTGATCATCGGGTCGCTTAACCAACCTTTCTGGACTTGCCAGCCTCGCTGCCGCTGCCGTTCCACTTGTTGGAGATACTGGTTGTACAGCTCCTCCTTCTGCTGAAAATCGTGCGAAATCACCCCAGGAAACAGCGAAGAAACCTCACGGCCGCTATGCGCTGCCGGCAACAGCCAATCGCGTAGGGAAGGCGTCAAACCGCGCTCAGCGACGGTGACAAACACGGCGCCCGCCACTACGACGAAAATGAAAAATCCGCCGATTACCGCCGGCCCCCAATGCATTCCCTCACCCTGGGATCGAGCGCCCAGCAACATCCCGCAGGCCAGCGAAACCAGCAAATAAATGCCAAGATGAATCGCGAATACATCACCGCCGGGCCAGCGCACGATGCTGTAAGGTCCATAAAGCCCAATCGTCACCAAGGCCACCACCGCAGCGGCATATTTGGCACTGACGCCCATAAAGCGGATCAGCGCTAAATTCACGAGTAAAATCAGTCCGGCACCGACAGTGAGGCCGAACAACCATTCGGTCATCGGCTGTTTTCCGGCATCGAAAACGGCACTTCTCGACGGATCGGATTCGCGGTAACCCCTTCCAGCGGCTTGATGATGAACGTGATTTTATCGCCGGTTTCCCCAATGCCAGTTGGATCAGGCGCGAGCTGAACGCGGGCCAGCAACTTGAGCCGTTCTTGAGGATCCAGAGTGATCCGTTCCATGCCGTCCATATCCAAAACCGCACCCGACAAACCCTCAATATTGATCCCGAGCGTCATCGGCGCTGTCAACTTGTTATTCAGCTTGATCTCATAGGTGTTGCGGATACTGCCATCTGTCAATTGCGAGTATAGTGGTTGGCGGACTTGTTCCACGGTCGCCGTATAGGGAGCGCGGGTGAGGATGCTCCAGGTCAGAATCGAGACTGCCGCCGTCAGAATGATGCCGTAACCCACGGTCTTGGGCTTGAGCAGGCTGGTTTTTTTACCGTTTAGCGCATTTTCCGACGTGTAGCGAACCAAGCCGCGCGGCCACTTCAAATTGTCCATGATCGTGTCGCAGGCATCGATGCACAGTGCGCAAGAGATACATTGATATTGCAGTCCCTTGCGGATGTCGATGCCCACCGGACAGACCTGCACGCAGTAACCGCAATCGATGCAGTCGCCGACCCCTTTCGCATGACGTTCATCGCGAGATTTCAGGCCCTTGCCTAAATTGGCCCGCCCGGCCGCACTCTCGCCCCGATGTTCGTCGTAGGAAACGATCAAGGTATCATGATCGAACATGGCGCTCTGAAAGCGCGCGTAAGGGCACATATAAGTGCAGACTTGCTCGCGCGCCAAGCCGGCCATGACAAAAGTAGTCGCCGTCAGAAAAAACGTGGTGAAATAAGCTGGATACGGTGCCCGACCCAGCAGTACGTCCACCACCAGCGTCGGTGCATCCACCCAGTACATCGTGAAGGTCAGGCCGGTCCAGAACGCGACCAGCAGCCACAAGGCATAAGTCGTGCTTTTCTTGACAACTTTTTCGCGTGTCCACGGCCCTTTATCGAGCCGCATCCGCGCCGGCCGTTCGCCCTGAACCCAGCGTTCGATCATCATGTACAGATCGGTCCACAGGGTTTGGAAACAGAAATAGCCACACCAAACCCGCCCGGCTAGTCCGGTCACGAAAAACAGCAGGATCGCGAAGATGATCAGCACACCCGCCAGCCAGAAGATGTCCTGGACTTGAATGGTCAGGTTGAAAATGTAGAAATGCCGACCCGGCAGATCGTAGAGCACTGCTTGATCCGGAGCGTTGGGTCGCGTCCAGCGTAGCCAAGGTAGCAGGTAATAAATGGCATAAGCCAAAACCAACACCCCGGTTTTGAGGTGGCGAAACTGTCCCTTGACAGAACGTGGATAAATTTGAATACGCTTTTGATAAAGCTGAGCCGTTTCTTCGGACATAGTTACTCGATTTGCGATTGAGCGGCAGGAATGATCACGGCAACGCTCCTAACAACCGACCCTACTTGCCATCCCATCCGAATCGGTCGGTATAAACAGCTCCCCCCCGAGAGGGGGGGTGAAGAATTCGGCAGCCGGCGGAAACTGTTAACCGTGGCGCCAACCACAATCTACTTGGCACCACCTAACTGGCGGACATAAACCGCCAACAGTTTAATGTCGGTCAGCGATAAACGGTCTTTCCACGCGGGCATCACCCGTGTGTTGTTGACCCCAGCTGAAATGAAGTTCTTGAGCACCGCCTTCTTGTCCGCCAAGGTCTTTTGTGCGGGCACGTCGGCAATTGCCCAGATCTTGTCGGTCAGATTGGCGGATCCTTGCGATGGCAGACCCTTGGCGTCAGCGCCATGGCAGTAATAACAACCGCCGATTTGGCCCTGGAATATCTCCTTACCGCGCTCGGAGGCTTCATTCGGTTTGGTTTCGTTGGAGAGGGTCAACACATACTCGGCCACATCGTCCAACTGCTCGGGCTTGAGTACCTGGCCGAAAGCTGGCATGAAACCTTTGCGACCTTGCACCAAGGTTTCGTGAATCTGCTCCATACCGCCGCCCCACAACCAATCGTCATCGGTCAGGTTTGGATACATCCCCACGACTCCCTGGCCACCACGACCGTGGCAGGCGGCGCAATTGTCGCCGAATAGACCCTTACCAACGGAGCGCACAAACTCCATCATCTTGGGATCCTTGACGACTTGGTCGTAGCTGGCCGCCTGCACCTTGGCCAGCATGTCCTTGCGCTGTTTGTTGTTGGCAGCGTCGCCGAGATCTTCCAGCAACAGCGCGCGGGTGTTCCAGCGATACGATTCCTCCTTCTCCTTACCGGTCACCTTGTCGACAACAGTGTAATTGACGGTTCCAAATCCTTTAATCCAGGTTCGTCCCACCGGCCAAGAAGGATAGATAAACCAGTATAAAATCGAGAACACGACCGTGCCGTAAAAACACCAAAGCCACCAGCGCGGCAGTGGATTGTTGTACTCCTGCAAATCGCCATCCCAAGCGTGACCGGTGGTCTGAACCGCACCGGACGGTTGTTGTACGTTCTGGGTATTCTCACTCATTGTCCATCACCTTGCGGGATTGAGATTGGCACTGGGGCCGCGACCGATCAGCGAGCGGCGGATCGTCATCGTCAAAAGGGATGTACTTGTAGGATTCCAGCCGCTTAGCGCGCTTCTTACCGGTAAATACGTAAATCAGGACGCCGCAGAAGGCCCCGAAAAACAGCACCAGCGCCAGCGGCTTGGAATTCTCCATGCGGGTAAACCACAGCAGCCAATCGAACATCGGACGGGCTCCAGGCCGTCCCCCCGATGGGGGGACGCAGTTCGGTATCAGCGGAACTTGGCGAAATAGCCTTCGTCGTATTTGGTGAAGTCCACCATCGTGCCGAGCACTTGCAGGTACGCGACCAAGGCTTCCATCTCCGTTACCCGGCTGGGAATGCCATCAAAATTCTTATCGCGAGCTTGCTTGAGCAGGCTATCCTGCGCTTGGTTGATATCCAGTTGGTCAGCGACATCCTTGCCGAATTTCTTGACGTTGGCGTCGTATTCCTGCTGGGTCAGGGAATAGGGAACTCCCGTCGCTCGCAGAGCGCGCATCCGAACGGCCACATCCGAATAGTCCAGATCATGCTCCAACAGCCAAGGATAATTCGGCATGATGGATTGCGGCACTACCGAACGCGGTGCTTTTAAGTGCTGTACCTGCCATTGGTTGGAGTACTTGCCGCCGACCCGGGCCAGATCAGGCCCCGTCCGTTTGGATCCCCACTGGAAGGGATGATCGTATTGCGACTCCGCCGCCAGCGAATAGTGACCGTAACGCAGCCATTCGTCGCGGAACGGTCGGATCATCTGCGAGTGGCACAAATAGCAACCTTCGCGGACGTAAATGTCGCGGCCGCGAATTTCCAACGGCGTATAAGGACGTACGCCATCCACTTTTTCGATCGTCTCGTTGATATAAAACAACGGAACGATTTCCACCAAGCCGCCAATGCTGATCACGACCAGGATCAGCAGTAGCATGAGCGCGGAGTTGGTTTCGATGTGTTCATGTCGCATGGTTATTTATCTCCCGAAACCGCCCGTTCAAGCCTTGGCCAGCTTGGCCGCCAGCTTGGCTTCCAAGGCTGCTTGCTCAATGCGGGACGCCCGCACGGTCATCACCATGTTGTAGGCCATCACCAACGCGCCCGCGACAAAGAAAGCACCGCCCAACGCACGCCAAACATACGGGGTGTGCATAAACTCGACGGTCTCGATGAAGGTGTAAGCCAGATTGCCGTAATCGTCGAAGCTACGCAGCATCAAACCTTGGCCGATACCGGCAACCCACATCGAGGTGATGTACAACACGATGCCAATGGTGGCGAGCCAGAAGTGGACGTAAATCAAGGTCTGGCTATACAGTTTGGTCCCGTACAGTCGCGGTATCAGGTGATAGAAAGAGCCAAAGCTCACCAATGCCACCCAGCCCAGCGCGCCAGAATGGACGTGACCGATGGTCCAGTCGGTGTAGTGCGACAAGGCGTTGACGCTCTTGAGCGACATCAACGGACCTTCAAAGGTGGACATGCCATAGAACGACAGCGAGGTGATCAGAAACAGCATGATCGGGTCGGAGCGCAATTTGTCCCAAGCGCCGGACAGGGTCATGATGCCGTTGATCATGCCGCCCCACGAGGGCATCAGCAGCAGTATCGAGAAGGTGGCCGACAGGGTCGAAACCCAGTCGGGCAACGCGGTCCAGTGCAAGTGATGGCCACCGGCCCACATATAAAGGAAAATCAGCGCCCAGAAATGAATGATAGACAGCCGATAGGAGTAAACCGGCCGACCAGCTTGCTTGGGCACAAAATAGTACATCATGCCAAGAAAAGCAGCCGTCAGGAAAAAGCCCACCGCATTATGCCCATACCACCATTGAGTCATGGCGTCCTGCACGCCGGAAAACAAGCTATAAGACTTGGTCAAACTGACCGGCACTGCCAAGTTGTTGAAAATGTGCAACAAAGCAACGGCCAGCAGGAAGGATAGGAAGAACCAGTTGGCAACGTAGATGTGCGGCTGGCTGCGACGGCGGATAGTCTCAACGTAGATCAGGATATAACTCACCCAAACCACGGCAATGGCAAGATCCAGCGGCCATTCGAACTCGGCATATTCCCGGCCTTGGGAAAAACCGGCCATGTACGTCACCACACCTAATGCAACGCCACCCGTCCAACCCCAGAACGTGAACTCAGCCAACCACGGGAACGCCAACCGCGCCTGGCAGGTACGTTGCACGATGTAGTAAGACGTGGCGAACAGCGCACTGCCGCCAAAGCCGAAAATCACCAGACTGGTGTGCACGGGACGCAGGCGCCCGAAGGTCAGGGCGGGAATGTCAAAATTCAAAAACGGCCAGGCCAATTCGCTGGCGATATAGACACCGACCGTCATACCGATCACGCCATAGATCATGGCCACGATCATAAACCTGCGGACGATATCGAAATTGTATTGCTCGGCCGGCAATGCTGAGCTTTGGGCCATATCCAAGTCTCCTTAGAAAACCATGGGGTTAGGCATCGTTTTACTTGTTTTCCGAATGGTTGAACGCCGGACTGGAAAACGCATCTGGGGAGGTCGGGACAACGGTCTATTCTACTAATATTTAGTGGGTTTTCTCAATCAGCATCGGCTAATATTCTGAAAAACGCAGATCGTTCCCATCAAATCAACAACTATTTGATAAAAATAATTATTATAGGGATAAGAGCAGATGCGATGCGTAATGATCGAGCATCAGCGCGGCGAATAACCCAAACAGGTAGACGATGGAAAATCCGAAAGTGGGCATGGCTAAACGGTCGTCGCCGGTCGCGTACAAACGCACGGCGTAACTCAGAAAACGCAAGCCCAATAGAACGGCACTGATCAGATAGATCCAGCCGCTCATGCCGGTCAGGAAGGGGAGTAGCGTGATGAGAAACAGCAGGATGGTGTACAACAGGATATGCAGCCGGGTGAAGGCCACACCATGCGTGACCGGCAGCATGGGAATGTCAGCGTTGGCATAGTCATGCCGACGCTGAATAGCCAAGGCCCAGAAATGAGGGGGCGTCCAGATGTAGATGATTAGAAACAACAGCAGTGCGCCGGAGTCCACTTGGCCGGTAACCGCCGTCCAGCCGAGCAACGGTGGTGCCGCGCCGGCCGCGCCACCGATCACGATGTTTTGCGGCGTGGCGCGTTTGAGAAACAGGGTATAGATCACCGCATAGCCGATTAATGAAGCAAAGGTCAAAATCGCGGTCAGGGGATTGGTGAAGGCCAACAACAACCCCAAGCCGACCAGCCCGATGATCACGGCAAACCCGAGTACCTGCCAGGATTCCAGATGGCCACTGGGCAGGGGTCGGTGACGGGTACGGGCCATCATCGCATCGACCCGTCGGTCCACCAGATGATTGATCGCGGCGGCGGAACCAGCCATTAGCGCGATGCCCAGCGAGCCGAATACCAGGACTTCCCAAGGCACCATGCCGGGGGTCGCCAACAACATTCCCACCATCGCGGTAAAAGTGATCAAGGCGACCACCCGCGGTTTCGTCAATTCCAGATAATCGCGGCTATGGCGCTGGAAACTGGCACGCAAGGTCTGGAAGGCGGCGGCCATCAGGCAGTGGCTTCCGGTCGAAGCAAGTGATTGAGCCCGACCAAAGCTAACAAGAGCAACGCTGCGCCGGCGTTGTGGGCGACGGCAACCGGCAACGGCAGGTGTAAAACGACATTCGCGATACCCAAGGCCAATTGGCCAGCCAACAACCCCGCGATGGCTAACCCGGCGAACCTCACCGAGTGGCTCCGACCGGTCGCCATCAGTCGCCAAGCCAGCCAGCCCAAATAGAGGAATACGGCCAAGGCACCCAGTCGATGTATGAGGTGAATCGTCATTCGGGCATCGTTGGCCAGTACACCACCCTCATAGGAAACACCCAGACCTCGCCATAAGGTGAAGGCTTCACGAAAATCGGTCGGCGGCCACCAATGCCCCTGACAGGTTGGGAAATCCGGGCACGCTAGAGCAGCGTAATTGGCACTGGTCCACCCCCCCAGGGCAATTTGCGCGACCAACAGTACCAAGCCCAGTAAAGCGTAACCGTGCAATGCCCGTTCGTCGGCAGTAATGGAGTTTTCCCAATATCGGCCTTGGCGTAGCACCAGCCACGCCAACAAACCCAAGGTCGTCAGGCCGCCCAACAGATGGCCCATCACCACCACCGGCTTCAACTGCCAAGTCACGGTCCACATGCCCAACAACGCCTGAAACACCACCAATGCCAACAAAAATAGAGGTAGTACCAGAGGTTGATCGGGTGCCTTTCGCCGACGCCAAGCCAACACAGTCAACGTCAAAATCGTCAAACCCAAGGTGCCGGCAAAATAGCGATGCACCATCTCTTTCCAAGCCTTGGCAGGCTCCACGGGACGATGCGGGTAAGCGGCGTTGGCCGCGGCGATCTGATGGGCCTCGTCGGGCACATTCAGCTGGCCATAACAGCCCGGCCAGTCCGGACAACCCAAACCGGCGTCTGAAAGCCGCACGTAAGCCCCCAGAACGACCACGACCAAAGTCAGGGCCAGTGCCGCCCACGCCAAACGGTGAAATAAGGTTTCGCGGGTCTTGTTCATCCGATTTTCGACCATTTCAACAATCGCTGGAGATCTTTGAGCAATCCGCGTGGATCGGTATCGATCGGATAGCGCATGAGCAAATTGCCGAGCGGGTCCAATAGGTATATCCACTCGCCGACGCGCCCCGGCTGATTAAACGCTTCGATAAGGGAGGTCCGATTCGCTGCGTCAGCCACGCCTACGACAGTGGTGGAATGCTCGGCGGCGAGCCAACCTCGGAACTCCGTCGCGGGTATAGCATCCAGCAACAGCAGGGTTTTAACTCGATCCATATCCTTACCCAACGCTAACCGCACTTGCCGCATGTCGTACAGGCCGGTACGGCAACGTGCGTCGCATTCCGCCGCCAAACCGACATAAACCAGCACCCAGCCCCGCAGCGCTCCGCCATTCATAGGTTTGCCCTCCAGCGAACTGAGCCGCAAATCCATCGGCCGCGCAGGATCCAACAGTTCGCCGTGCTGCACATGGCCCTCGGGTCGCCAATGACCGATCAGCAACCACGCCACCGCTAGCGGCAGCACGAAGAGGGCAACGATCAGCAACAGCAGCAAGCGCTGCCGCCAGATCGGGGCTATCGAAGAGGTCTTGAACGATATCGAATCAACACTCATTTCGTTTCGTTAAATCATTCAGAACGAGGCAATCGACGAGTATTGGCCGCGAAGTACAGGATCAGGAGCACTACCGCCAAGGCAAACCATTGCACGGCATAGCCTTGGTGGCGCTCCGGTCCATAGCCGCCGAAACGAGGTTGCCAATCACGCAGATAGCCAGCACTCGCGCCAGGCTCCAGCAGAAGGATAGCCGGAAGCAGCGGATACGCCAGCAGGCCGGACAGCCGCTGATAATCCACATAGGGAATGATCCGGGGCCATCGGGAATCGCCTCCCGCACCGTCGCCCAGCCGCAGGCCGGGATTAGCTGGCTGTGCTAGCCAGCCCGTGACGGGCTCGGACTCAGGCTCGGATGGCAAGGAAATTTCTGGCAATTCTTGTCGGGATGCTCCAAGTGGTAGCCAGCCTCGATTGACGAGTATCGCCGTGCCACCCGGCAAACGCAACGGGGTGAGAACATGATAGCCGGGACGACCACCATGCACCTGATTGTCCAACAACAACTGGTGGGCGCCGTCATACTGGCCGGTTGCAATTACCTGGCGATATTGATTGGCGGATTCGGCCGGATCGACCTTGACGAGCGCAATTGGCGGTTTCCGAAGCTGCTCGGCATACATCGCTTGGAGTGTCATTTTCTGCCGGGCACGATCCAATTGCCAGAAACCCAGCGTCAGCAGCAATGGCAATAGCAGCAGGACAGCGACGGTAGCAGCCCGACCCGGACGAAAAACCCAATCAGCCAGCTGCACGCGCGGCGCGCTCTCGCCTGGAAATCCGATCCATCATGCCGGCACGGCTTCAGTTATACTCGCGACGATCGTCTCCCTTTGCTGGAAGAACTTGTCCATGGTCATCAAAACCGTCGTCGTCATCATGTTGCTGCTGATTCTCGCAAGTCTGGGTTCAGGATTGTTTTTCCTGATCAAGGACCGAGATCGCAACCCCCGCACCGTCAAGGCATTGACGGTGCGGATTGCTTTGTCGGCGGCGCTATTCTTATTGCTGATGCTGGCCTATGCGACCGGCCTGATCACGCCGCACGGTCTGTGAGGCGGGATGGTCTCGGCTACATCCAGTAGACGAAAATAAACAAGCCCAGCCAAACTACGTCCACAAAGTGCCAATACCACGCCGCTGCCTCAAAGGCAAAATGCCGTTGCGGCGTGAAATGGCCGGCCATGCTGCGCAGCAAAATCACTGTCAGGATGATAGCGCCGATGGTGACGTGAAGGCCATGAAAGCCGGTCAGCATGAAGAAAGTAGAGCCGTAAATCCCGCTACCCAAGGTCAAATTCAGCTCTTTATACGCCTCGTGGTACTCGGCAGCCTGACAGACTCAGGAACAACACGCCCAAGGCGACCGTGGCTGCCAACCCCTTCACTAACTGCGCACGACGGCCCTCCACCAATCCCCAGTGTGCCCAGGTAATGGTCGCACCGCTGCTGAGCAGGATCAGGGTATTGATGGCCGGCAAGCCCCAAGCGTGCATCGGCGCGAAGAAGCCACCCACCGTGCCAGGACCGTTGGTGGGCCAAATTGCCTCGAATTTCGGCCAGAGCATGCCGTGCGTGAAAGTAGCATGCTCGGACTCCCCGCCCAGCCACGGTACCGAATAGGTACGCGCGTAGAACAATGCTCCAAAAAAAGCCGCGAAGAACATGACCTCGGAAAAGATGAACCAGGACATCCCCCAGCGAAACGAGCGATCCATTTGGTCGCTGTACATTTTTTTTTCGCTCTCGCGGATCACCGTACCGAACCAACCGAATATGGTGATCAGGATCAGCGCCAACCCAACCAGCAGCAGCGTGTTGCTACCACCGTTCAGCAGCGTGGCTCCACCGAACATCAGCGTGAACAGGCCGATGGAAGCGATGATCGGCCAGTAGCTATGATGCGGCACATAGTAATGATCCGGATAGTGATCCGGTGCGTATTCCGCATGCGTCATGAATATCCCCCTTTTATGATGATGTTGGGTCTTCGGGCGAGCGGCGCCGCGCTTCAGCCGCCCGGATTATCGATCCTAAAGAATGTGTAGGACAGAGTTACGGTCCGCACGTCGGCCGGCAATTGCGGATCGATGCGGAAAGTCACTGGCATTTCCCTACCCTCTCTCGCCTGGAATAGCTGGCGACTGAAGCAAAAGCACTCGATCTTCTGGAAATGCGATGCCGCCAGCCCCGGCGAAACGCTGGGGATGGCCTGACCGGTCATCGGTTGGTCGGCCAGATTTCGAGCCCAGAAGTGGGTTTGGTAGAACTGGCCGGGATGTACCTGCATGCGAGCGACTCGCGGGGCAAATTCCCACGGCGCACCCTGATTTAGATTCGCGACGAACTCCACGGTCACCGTCCGCGCTTCGTCGATCTTCATCGGTTCTGTGGCAACCACGCGACCGCCGGTCTTGCCGTTCAGTCCGGTAATTTTGCACAGCACGTCATAGAACGGCACCATTGCAAAGCCGAAGGCAAACATGCCGACGGTCACCAGCAGCAGCCTTCGCACCAACCGACGGTTGGCCAAGGCCGTAGTTGTTGTTTGGTAAGTTTCCACCATCAGCGCCATGCCACCAACAGGATGAAACCGAAATAAATCGCTGCGGCCAAAACCGCCAGCGCGATCCCGGTGCGCCGGGCTCGACCGGCACGCGATCCCGGCGGTAGCACGCCGACGGTTTTAACTGCGGACCTCTCCATCACCGTGCCCTGAGCTCTCACTTGATCTCAGGCGCGGTGGTAAACGTGTGATATGGCGGTGGCGAACTGAGCGTCCACTCCAATCCTTTCGCGCCCTCCCACACTTGATCCGTCGCCTTCGCGCCACCACGGATGGTCTTGATGACATTGTAGGCGAACAACAGTTGCGAGAAGCCGAACACGAAAGCACCGACCGTCGAGATCATGTTGAACTCGGTAAATTGCAGTGCGTAATCGGGAATGCGGCGCGGCATGCCAGCCAAGCCCAAGAAGTGCTGCGGGAAGAACAACACGTTGACCCCAATGACCGACAGCCAGAAATGCCACTGACCCAACTTTTCGTCGTACATGTGGCCAGTCCACTTCGGCAGCCAATAGTAAGCGGCGGCAATAATGGAGAACACGGCGCCCGAGACCAGCACATAGTGGAAATGCGCTACCACGAAATAGGTGTCCTGGTATTGGAAATCGGCCGGAGCGATAGCCAACATCAACCCGGAAAAACCGCCGATGGTGAACAGGATGACGAAAGCGATGGCAAACAGCATCGGAGTTTCGAAGGTCATCGAGCCGCGCCACATGGTCGAAACCCAGTTGAACACCTTTACGCCCGTCGGCACGGCGATCAGCATGGTCGCATACATGAAAAACAGCTCGCCGGCCAGCGGCATCCCGACCGTGAACATGTGATGCGCCCAGACGATGAAGGACAGAAAGGCGATCGAAGCCGTGGCATAGACCATCGAGGCATAGCCGAACAGCGGCTTGCGGGCAAAGGTCGGGATGATCATGGAGATCACGCCGAATGCCGGCAAAATCATGATGTAAACCTCGGGATGGCCGAAGAACCAGAAAATGTGCTGGAACATGACCGGATCACCACCACCGGCCGCGTTGAAGAACGAAGTCCCAAAGAATTTATCAGTCAACAGCATGGTCACCGTACCCGCCAGCACCGGCATCACCGCGATCAGCAGATAGGCGGTGATCAGCCATGTCCAGACGAACAGCGGCATCTTCATCAGGGTCATGCCGGGAGCGCGCAGATTGAGAATCGTGGCGATGATGTTGATGGCGCCCATGATCGAGGAGGCGCCCATCATGTGCACGGCCAGGATGACGAACGGAAACGCGGTGCCGGTTTGCAGCACCAGTGGCGGATACAGGGTCCAGCCGCCCGCTGGCCCGCCACCCGGCATGAACAGGGTGGACAGCAGCAGGGTAAAGGCGAAGGGCATGATCCAGAACGACCAGTTGTTCATGCGCGGCAGGGCCATGTCCGGCGCCCCGATCATCATCGGAATCAGCCAGTTAGCCAAGCCGACGAAGGCCGGCATCACCGCGCCGAAGATCATCACCAGCGCATGCATGGTGGTCATCTGGTTGAAAAATTGCGGATTGACGATTTGCAGACCCGGTTCGAACAGCTCAGCGCGGATGACCAGTGCCATGGTGCCGCCGATGAAAAACATCAGCAGCGAAAACAGCAGGTACAAGGTGCCAATGTCCTTGTGGTTGGTAGTCAACAACCAGCGGCTCAAACCGCTCGGCGGTCCGTGGTCGTGCTCATGATCGAGCGCATGCGATGCCGTGCTCATAGCGCTTGGCCTCCAGGGATGGTTGGGGTGTTTGAATCGTTCCGCGCGGTTTGCGGGCTTGGCTTATTCTTCGCCTTCATTTGAGCGAGCCATTGCTTGAATTCGGCCTCGGGCACAGCCTTAACCACGATCGGCATGAAGCCGTGATCCTTACCGCACAGTTCAGCGCACTGGCCGCGATAGATGCCGGGCTTCTCGATCAACGTCCAGCTTTCGTTGATGAAACCGGGAATGGCATCCTTCTTCCAGCCCAATTCCGGCACCCACCAAGAATGGATCACATCGGCGGCGGTGGTCAGGATACGGACCTTCTTGCCAACTGGCACCACCAGCGGGTTATCGACCTCGAGCAAATAATTTTCGTCCTTGGCTGCCACGTTGTGGATTTGGGCCGACGGGGTAGAGAGGACGCTGAGGAAGCCGACGTCCTCGTTAATGTAATCGTATTGCCAACGCCACTGGTAGCCGGTGACCTTGACAGTCAAATCAGCATCCCGGCTATCGTACATGTTGATCAGCGTCTTGGTAGCGGGCACCGCCATGCCGATCAAGATCAGCATCGGAATCACCGTCCAGACCACCTCGACCACGGTGCTTTCGTGGAACTGAGCAGGCACCGCTCCGAGGGACTTGCGGTGATGGTAGATCGACCAGAACATGACACCGAACACCACCACCCCGATCGCCACGCAAATCCAGAAGATCAGCATATGCAGATCGTAGACTTGATGGCTGATGCTAGTCACGCCTCGCGGCATGTTCAGCGCGAATTCGGCGTGTGCACCTACGCTCCACGCCAACAATAGCGCATTCCCCAGGGCGACGCCGCCCATTCTTGCGATTCGACCGATTACCATACCCTCCTCTCCCAACGGTTGAATGCGGCCGGCCTTGAGAACCGGTGACGCCTAAATTCTTAATGCGAAAATGGCCGGATTCAATCCCGGCCAAACAAATTGACAATATAAATTTACGGGTTGACGCACAGGCATTGCGTCAGGTCCCGAGCCAGTTTTTCTCGTTCTTCCTCGACCAGAAACCGACCGATTTCCACAGTTCGGCCGTGAGCGCGAATCAGCAAGCGACTCGGATACCACTGCCGGGGACACACCTTCAAAACCACTCGCGCCCAAGTGCGCCCCATCACCCAACGCTCGCGCGGGCCGTATCGGCCGCGTTCAATACGGATGCTGTCGGCCGCGACATAGATCACCTCGCATTCGTGACAGCGACAGATCACAAGATAAAGCCCGATTCCCACGACCAATAATTCCAATCCGGCGAAGGGCAATACCAACCAGCATCCTGCGGCTACCAAGGGAATTGTCGCGATCAGCGTTACCGCGCACAGTCCGGCGAACACGGCGAGGTTCTGCCGCCACGATAGCGAACGGTTAGGGCGCAAGACATAGCAATATTGACACTCACTTGTATCATGTTGGAGCGCAACCATGACCGGACCCTCCTCCCTTTGCCTTGGATGATTAACAAGTAACGGGATAAAGGGATATTGTCAATACCCTTTCATAAAACTAAGGATTTATTCCACACTTCGCTCAGTGAAATGGGACAAAAAGCTCGGCAACCAGCTCGAATAAATCAGGGTTGGAACCGATGCAAACGCGCCAAGGGAAACACTGCCGTGCCATCTCCTCCACGGGGACGAGACGGGTTCTGAAGCGGACCCCAGGCATGACCGTAAACCACCTCGCAGGTCACCGGCAGCAGGCCATCGGCACGACGGAACCGTTCGTAGGCGTCGCGCAACGCCTGCAATCGCCCCTTACCGGTCAAGCCACGAGCACGACCGGCGGTCACGTTACTAGCCCCAAGCGCCTTCAAGTCGCGCATCAGACGATCCACCGCTGGATAAGTGAGCGTCAGCCGCTCAGTGTCCAGTACCGGCTCCGCCAAGCGAGCCCGGACCAAGGCATCGCCGATATCGTGCATGTCGAAGAAGGCATTGACATGGTTATGTGGGTCGGCGGCTTGCCAACCGCACCGCAATTCGATCAGGGTATCCGGCCCCAAGGTGCTGAATAGCAGCGCTCCACCCGGCTTGAGAACCCGCCTGAATTCCGCGAATACCCGTTCCAAGTCTAAACACCACGGCAAGGCCAGATTGGAAAAGATCAGATCGCAACTGGCATTGGCTAGCGGCAAGGTCTCGGGTTCGCCGACCACCCCACGCAGGGGTCGCAGCCATGGCGCCCGCTTGCGAGCAGCAGCCACCATCCCTGGGGATAATTCTAGGCAAACGACCTGCGCCTGGCGGTATTTTTTGAGCAACATCGCCGTTATCGCGCCCGTTGCGCAGCCGATGTCCACGACCATTGTCGGCTTGAGCTTGATCAGGTCCAATCGTTCCAGCAGACGAGCACCGACCTCGCGTTGGACGACTGCCGCTTGGTCGTAACCGAGGGCGGCCCGTTCGAAAGCCCGTCTCAATAGGCTCCGATCCAGATCAAACACCGAATCTCCCCGATCATGCATCGAAAAAGGCTCGCAATTCGGTGACAAAATCCAGCGGATGGGAAAAGAACGGGGCGTGTCCGGCCCGCTCGAACACCCGCAACCGGGCATGTGGTAATCGCGCTACCAGCGCCGCACCCGCTTTAGCCGGTACCAACTGATCGCGCTGACCCATGAGCAGCAGGGTCGGACAGACGATGCGTGACCAGTCAGGGCGCAGATCGGTAGTCTCCAAGATCGTCAAACCATCCTCCAGCGCCGACACCGCCGGTTCACCGTGCTGGAACAACATCGCCTTGAGCGCGTGGAGTTGGACAGTGGCGTGCTCGCTGCCATGCACTTCCAAGGCGATGAAGCGTTTGAGGACGGCACGATGGTCCAGGCGCAACTCCTCGGCGAAGCGACGCAATATCGGTAAATCGATGCCGTGCGGCCAGTCGGGCCGTCGCACGAAACAGGGCGTGCTGTTTACCAACGCCAACCGAGTGACCCGCTCCGACGCGGTAATCGCCATCCACTGCGCAACCAATCCGCCCAACGACCAACCGACCCAGATCGCCGGTGCCGGTACCACTGCCGCCACTGCGGCGCTCAAACCTTGGAGGTCATGCCCGGTTTGTAGCAGCCGGCTGAACCCATGGCCGGGCAAATCGACCACCGTTATCCGGTAATGCTCCAACAAGGATTCGGCGACAACCTCCCAGACTCCGGAATGCATTCCCCAGCCGTGGATCAGCACCACGTCTGGTCCCGTGCCGAGAGTGCAGGTGTAAAGCGATCTTTCATCGCGCTGGCTCGGTTCAGGCCAGCAAGGCTTGGCTGGGCGAAGGGGCATGGCGGTACGCTCTTCGAGTCAGATCAAGGCTATCGTGCTGTTCAGGCTATCACTGTACCGGGCAACGGATGGCCTTGTTCGTCCAATGGAATATCCACCCACTGATCGCGACGAATTCGCCGCAGATCGATGATAGACCACGGGATCATGATCAATAGAGCGACGATCCAGCACACCAGGTGCCAAATCCAGCCATTGCCGGGAATGAAAGTGCCGATCACGATGAAGAATCCCGTGATCCCATAAAATCGGTAGGCCGCCTGTTGCGTGTAGTGGCCCACCTTGGGGTTGGGATGATGGCGATTCATCGCATACACCAGCATCGAGGCGCCGAACCAAAAAATCAGCAAAGGGAAGGGCAGGAGAATCGAAATGATGTTGCCATAATTCATCAGGGCGGCGGCCCGCTTGGCGGATGAGGCCCGCGCGATTTTGCCGATGACCGTGTCTTCGCTCGATTCCAGGATATGCATGACGGAACTCTATAAATTGTTTTGTTATGGAAAAAGTCGGTTGGATATCCGTATGAATACTGCATGTTCCCGAACGTTAATCGCCTTGTCAACCGACGGAATGGCACCGTGATCGGTGCCTGGCTGGACACTTTTCAGGCTTGGCTGTTACCCCCTCTCTGCCTGCTATGCGGGGAAGCCGGGGCCGACAGCCGTGACCTATGTACCGCCTGCGCGGCCGATTTACCGCCGAACGACCGGGCCTGTCCAGGCTGCGCCACTCCCCTGGCCACAGGCCAGGTTGGATGGTGCGGGGCATGCCTGTCGTGCCCCAGGAAATTCGATCGGGCTTACGTGCCCTTTCGCTATCGACCGCCACTGGATCATTTGATTCGCGGCTTGAAGTTCGACGGCAGGCTTAGCCACGCCAGGCTTTTGGGCGATCTATTCGCCGACCGGCTCGCTTTGCGCGGCGAGCCGTGGCCGGATTACATTGTCCCCGTGCCCCTGCATCCGCAGCGACTGCGGGAACGCGGTTTCAACCAGGCTCTGGAACTGGCGCGGGCTGCCGCTCAACGCTTTCGGATTCCCCTCGCCACCGAGGGGCTACGACGAATCCGCCGCACCACTCCGCAAATTCAACTGGACGCCCGGCAACGCCGGACCAATCTGCTTGGCGCCTTCGCACCCGGTCGATTGCCCACCGGTTCGCGGGTCGCGATCATGGATGATGTCATTACGACCGCCAGCACCGTCGCCGAATGCGCGCAAATCCTCCGGGCTAGCGGCGCAACGGACATCGAAGTTTGGGCGATCGCTCGTGCCATCGATGACTGAGCGGCGCCAGACGTGGCGAACCCCCTTGTGAAATCCAACTTGGACCGGATCAGAAATCGTTACCACTTGCGTCGAAATCCCCGTACAATGCCGCGCCAATTCGCCCCTTAGGCAAATTTGGCGCCATGCAGACGACGCTCTCGGCCTTCGATCAGGCCATCCGCTCCCACGACGATATCCTTAAACGCCGCGATCTGACGATCTGGGTGGGCGCTGAACCGACTTTCACGGATCGCCGCTCCGAAGCCCCGGAATGGCTGTATAACGCCCTCGGCCCCACCAAGGAAATCCACGCCCAGCGCATGCTGGCGGAATATCTCACCCAAACCCCCGGCGCGGCGGTGCTGAGAACTCTGGGTCGACAATATCCCAAGGAAGCGTTGCCACGCTGGAATCTGGGAATCTACCGGCGCCGTGACGACCAACCGATCTGGAACGGTCCAGCCGACCCATTGGCGAACCCCGTCACCGTCGCGACCGCACCCGGCCAACTGGACGAATTCTGGTCGCAACTGACTCGATTGCTCGGCGCTCGCGGTTGGCCGGCGCTGCTGTTCGCGGTCGATACCCATCCGAAATTACGCATCGCGTTTCGCCGCGATAGCCTGCCGCTGCTGGCGAACCCGGTACGCGATCCGCGCCTGAGCCGCCCCACCCTGCTCAGTCTACCTATTCCTCCCCAGGGACCGCGCGATGATCTTGCGGAACAAGGGACTTTCCTGATCGGCATCGATGGGCCAGATCCCGATGCCAGGATGGGTGAAAACGCGGCTCTCCGCGTCGAGCTGCCAGCCTGCGACGAGGTCGAACTATTCCTAAATCTGTTGGAAACGGTCGGCGAAGCCGCCCGCCTCGCTGAATTGCCAGCGCTAATCCTGACCGGTTTTCCACCACCCGTGGATGCCACCGTTGCCTGGACTACCCTCACCCCGGACCCGGCCGTGGTCGAAGCCAATATGGCCCCGGCTCCCGATGCCACGACCTTCCTGCGCGAGATTCGGGCCAGTTTTGCCGCCGCTACCACTGCCGGCTTGGCCCCCTATCGGTTGCACTACAACGGCCAGATGACCGATTCCGGTGGTGGCGGCCAACTGACCTTGGGCGGTCCGAGTCCCGAGAGTAGTCCTTTCCTCGCCTACCCCCACCTGCTGCCGGCATTGCTGAGCTATTTCAACCGCCATCCGGCACTGTCGTACTATTTTGCCGGGGATTTCGTCGGCAATTCCAGCCAGGCTCCGCGCCCCGACGAACGCACCGCCGATATCTTCGAGGAACTGACGCTGGCGCTAGCCTTGCTGCAACGCCAGCGCAATCCGACCCCCGAATCACTATGGCAAAGTCTGTCGCCATTTTTGGCCGACCCCGCGGGCAATACCCATCGCACCGAACTCAACATCGAAAAGTTGTGGAATCCCTATTTACCCGGACGTGGTCGGCTGGGGCTGGTAGAATTCCGCGCCTTTCGGATGCCGCCCACGCCAGAACGGCTGGCCGCCCTAGCAACGCTATTGCGCGCTATCACCGCCATGCTGATCCGGGCGCCAAACTATCCAGAACCGATCTATTGGGGCCGGGAGTTACACGATCGTTTCGCCCTACCCTACTACTTGCGCGCCGATCTGTGGGAGGTGCTGGACGAGCTGGCGCGGGCCGGCCTAGGGTTAGGCCAACCGCTGATCGAGGAATTGCTCGACGACCGCTATTACTGGCTGGGCGAGGCCGAATTCGGTGATTGCTGCTTGACTGTCCGGCGCGGCCTGGAATTCTGGCCACTGCTCGGCGATGCGCTCTCCCAAGAGCAAGGCAGTTCCCGACTGGTCGATTCCAGCACCGCCCGCCTGGAAATCAGCCTGCGCGCCACATCCGAAACCGGGCGGCAGAATCTGGCGGACTGGCAATTGATCGTCTGCGGTTATCGCCTGCCGCTGCGGCGCGAAGACGAGCTGGACGGCGAAACCTGGCTGCGCGGCGTGCGCTACCGTCGCTTCAAACCCTGGACCGGGCTGCACCCTACCCTGGAGCCCCAAGGTCCGATCAATCTGCTGTTAACCCATCCAACCCAGCCCAGCACGTTACAGATCACGTTGCAGGAATGGCGGCCCCAGGGTGGTGGCTACGATGGCTTACCCCAGGATCTGACAGGATGCAGCGGCCCGGCGGGCCGAGCGATTTGTGATCGAACACCTCGATAGCGCGCCGATGCCAGCGGAACCGCCATCGGATGCGCTAACCCCCTACTGCCTCGATTTGCGCCGACTGTAGCTTTACGCTCCGCGCGCTTTTTCTCCCCCCACATCGGCACTACCGCCTGTTCTATCCCGCCACCAACAAGCGCATAATTTCTCGGATTTCGACCACCAATAAATCTCGAAGGGGGCTTTCAGCCATGACCGTTCAAACCATCGCCACCCAACCATTTCAGGATCAGAAGCCCGGCACTTCGGGATTGCGCAAGAAAGTCAAAGTCTTCCAGCGGCCAAACTATCTAGAAAACTTCGTGCAGGCCATTTTCGACACCCAGCGCGAAGGTGAAGAACTGCCGCTGGTGGTCGGCGGCGATGGTCGTTATTACAACCGACAGGCAATCCAGATTATTTTGCGCATCGCCGCCGCTAACGGTTGCGCGCGCGTTCTATTGGGCCGAGGTGGCATTTTCTCCACGCCGGCGGTCTCGCACATGATCCGCAAGCATAACGCCCGGGGCGGTATTATTCTGTCCGCCAGCCACAATCCGGGGGGACCCGACGAGGATTTCGGCATCAAGTTCAATACTCCGAATGGTGGCCCCGCCCCCGAAAAAGTCACTGAAGCCATCTACGCAGCCACCCTGCATATCAATCGCTATCACTCCCTGGATACGCCGGACATCGATCTGGACAAGCTGGGCCCGACCCTGGTCGGTGACATGCGAGTGGATATTGTCGATCCAGTTTGCGATTACGCGGATTTGATGGAACAGTTGTTCGATTTCGACCAGATCCGTGCGCTGTTCAAATCTGGCTTCCGGATGCGATTCGACGCCATGCACGCCGTGACCGGCCCGTATGCCCGCGAGATCCTGGAAAATCGGCTGGGCGCGCCGGCTGGGACGGTGATCAATGGCGTGCCGCTGGAAGACTTCGGCCACGGCCACCCCGATCCCAACCTGGTCTACGCCAAGGAGTTGGCCGATCATCTGTTCGGACCGGATGCACCGGACTTTGGCGCGGCTTCGGACGGCGACGGCGATCGCAATATGGTGCTGGGTCGGCATTTCTTCGTCACTCCCAGCGACAGTTTGGCGGTGATTCTAGCCAACGCCAAGCTGGTGCCCGGCTACCGGAGCCGCCTGACGGGCGTCGCTCGCTCAATGCCGACCAGCCAGGCAGCGGATCGGGTAGCCGCCAAGGTGGGATTGAACTGCTACGAAACGCCGACCGGCTGGAAATTCTTCGGTAACTTGCTGGATGCCAACCGGATTACGCTGTGCGGCGAGGAAAGCTTCGGCACCGGTTCGGATCACGTTCGCGAGAAAGATGGCCTGTGGGCAGTCCTGTTCTGGTTAAACATTCTGGCCGCACGCCGGCAATCGGTCGCCGATATCGTCCGTGAGCATTGGAGTCTCTACGGACGCAACTATTATACTCGTCACGACTATGAGGCGGTCGACAGCAAGGCTGCCGACGGGCTGGTCAACGCCCTACGCGCTCAGGCCACCAGCTTACCGGGACAACCGCTAGGATCATACACCGTCGATTACGCGGATGATTTTCGCTACGTCGATCCCATCGACGACAGCGTTAGCGACAAGCAGGGTATTCGCATCGGCTTCAAGGATGGATCGCGGATTGTCTACCGGCTGTCTGGCACTGGCACCGAAGGCGCGACGCTGCGGGTCTACATCGAAGCTTACGAGCCCGATCCGGCCAAGCACGATCAGGATACCCAACAGGCGCTCGCCGAATTGATCGGCATCGCCAACAGTCTCGCCGGCATCCGCGAACGCACCGGCCGCGAGGCACCGACGGTGATCACCTGATTCCAACGCTTCACCGTCCTCTCTCGCCGGAGAGAGGACGCTTCTCGCCCGTTTTCGTCGGCTTGCCCGCAAAGGCCGCCTGGCTGCGAGTCCCGCCGCAATGCCGAGGATCGTCCTGACACGGCGATGGCTCCTCAGGCACTAAACCCGCGCAAAAAAAGGGGCCGCTTACGCGAGCCCCTCATCTCCAAGCGGAGCAAAAAATCGATCAGGAGTAATCGCCCTTGTAGCTTTCCAGCGTCTTGATGTAGTTGGCGCGCTCGAACGCGGTCGGATCAGCAACATTGTGCTGGCTCATCGAGCCTTTCATCTGCGCAACCGAACTGTAGTTGTGCATCTCCATCCACGCCTGCAAGCCGTCGCGTAGGGTGGTCATGTAATCGACACCGTTCTTCAATAAGGCGGACGTCGTCATCACCACATCCGCGCCCGCCATCAAATACTTCACCACTTCCGTCGGGGTATGCACGCCGCGGGTTGCGCCCAGTGAGGCGCGCAGCTTGCCGTACAGTATCGCGATCCACAGCAGCGGCAGGCGGATCTCATCCGGCGAACTCAAATTAAGATTAGGCGCTACTTCCAGTTTGTCCAGATCGAAATCCGGTTGGTAGAAGCGATTGAACAGTACCAGCGCGTCGGCGCCGGCATCGTCCAGCGCCCTGATCATCGACCCGATGGCGCTGAAAAACGGGTTCAGCTTCACCGCCACTGGTACCGTCACCGCCGCTTTCACCGCTTTGACGATCTCGATGTAACGCTCTTCGACTTCGCGGCCGCTGGTGGTCAGATCGGCGGGGATGTAGTAGATGTTGAGCTCGATGCCTTTAGCACCCGCCTGCTGCATCAGCTGTGCGTATTCGATCCAACCGGCATTGGTGATGCCGTTCAGACTCCCCATAATGGGGATGTCCACCGCCTCGGACGCCCGCCGCAAAATGTCCAGATAGCTATCCGGCCCGACGGTGTAATCGTCCACTTCCGGAAAATAATTCAGCGACTCGGCGAAGCTTTCGGTGTGCGCTGTCATCAGATACTCCAGCGCGGCACTCTCATGCTTCAACTGCTCTTCAAACAGCGAGAACATAACCACGGCCGATGCGCCGGCGTCCTCCAAGCGCTTGATGTTGGCCACGGTTCCCGCCAGTGGCGAGGCCGATGCCACGATGGGATGCTTCAGCTCCATCCCCATGTAAGTGGTTCGTAAATCCATGATGGTTCCTTAATTTGGTGCGGGATGGGCGCGGCGCTTTCCGATCCTCAAGGAACGGAAGAACGCCGCGCACAATCGGCATGCGCCGTTATTGTTTGAAAATCGGTTGGAAATCAGCACCGCTGCGCGCCGCCATTTCCTCATATACCGACCAGCGCCGGTTGACCGCATGCTGGGCCAGTTCCATTAACTGTTCGGCTTCCTTAGGATTGGTGTAGGCGAGCACCTTGTAGCGCACCTCGTTATAACGGTATTGCTTGAGCGGAATCTTGGGCCGCGCCGAATCGAGCACGAAGGGATTGGCACCGGATTCGCGCACCGCCGGGTTGTAGCGGACTAAGGGCCAGTGGCCGCTTTCCACCGCCAAATGCTGCTGGTCGAGGCCGCGCTGCATATTGATGCCGTGGGCGATGCAGTGACTGTAGGCCAAAATCAGCGAAGGTCCGGGGTACGCTTCCGCCTCGCGGAACGCCAGCAGCGTTTGTTGCGGGTTAGCACCCAACGCCACGCGCGCCACATAGACGTTGCCGTAGGAAATCGCCTGCAATGCCATATCTTTCTTGCCGGCCACCTTGCCAGCAGCGGCGAACTTGGCCACCGCGCCAAGCGGTGTCGATTTCGACATCTGGCCGCCAGTATTGGAATAGACCTCGGTATCCATGACCAGAATGTTGACATCCCGGCCACTGGCCAGCACATGATCCACGCCGGAGGAGCCGATGTCGTAGGCCCAGCCGTCGCCGCCGACGATCCAAATGCTGCGCCGGACCAGTTGGTCGACAATAGCCAGCAATTGCACGGCGCGCGGGTCGTTGATTTCCTTTAACCGCTGCTTGAGTTCCGCCACCCGCCCGCGCTGGCGTCGAATCTCGATTTCGGTGGTCTGTTCGGCTTCAAGCAGATCGTTGAGCAATTCCCGGTCGAGTTGCGAACCCAACGCCTGCAACAACTCGCGCGCGTAGGCCAGATGCTTGTCGGCGGTCAGCCGGAACCCAAGACCGAACTCGGCGTTGTCTTCAAACAGTGAATTCGACCAGGCTGGTCCGCGTCCCTCGCTATTGACCGACCAAGGCGTGGTCGGCTGGTTGCCGCCGTAGATTGAGGAACAACCGGTAGCGTTGGCGACTAGCAGCCGGTCACCGAACAGCTGCGAGAGCAGCTTGACGTAAGGCGTCTCGCCGCAGCCGGCGCAGGCCCCAGAGAACTCGAACAGCGGCGGCAGGAACTGCACGCCGCGCACAGTCGAGAAATCCACCCGGCCGCGATCCACTTCCGGCAGGGTCTCGAAGAAGCCGATATTGGCTTTCTCGTTCTCCAGGATCGGTTCCTTGATCGCCATGTTGATCGCCTTGTGGCCGACCTTCTCCTTGCTTTTGGCCGGACAAACTTCCACGCACAATCCACAACCGGTGCAATCTTCCAAATAGACTTGCAAGGTATAGCGAATTTCCGGAAAACCGCGCGCATCGATAGGCGCAGCCTTGAAGGCTTTCGGCGCGTCTTCCAGGCTGGCTTCGTTGTAGAATTTGGAGCGGATGACGCCGTGCGGGCACACCATGCTGCAATTACCGCACTGAATGCAAATTCCCGGCTCCCAAACCGGCACGAAGTTGGAGATATTGCGCTTTTCCCACTTGGTGGTGGCGCTGGGATAGGTACCGTCCACCGGCAAGGCGCTGACCGGCAATTCGTCGCCGCGCCCGGCCATCATCATCGCCGTCACGTTCCGTACGAACTCTGGCGCGTTGGCCGGCACCACCGGCGGCAATTCCCGCTGACCGGTCGCCTGCGCCGGCACTGCGATTGGCTTCAGGTTAACTAGCGTGTTGTCCACCGCCACGAAGTTCTTTTTCACCACTTCCTCACCCTTGCGGGCGTAGGTTTTCTTGATCGAATATTTGATCTTTTCGATGGCGATATCGCGCGGCAATACCTTGGAGATGGCGAAAAAGCAGGTCTGCATGATGGTGTTGATCCGCGTCCCCATGCCATTGTCGCGGGCCACCTTTTCGGCATTGATGCCGTAGACTTCCAGATTCTTGTCGATGATTTCCTGCTGGACTGGGCGTGGAATGTAATCCCAAGCCTCTTCCGGCGCGTGCGGGCTGGTGTTGAGCAGCACCACCGCGCCCGGCGCGGCATTCTTCAGCACATCGCCCCGATCCAGGAAATTGAACTGATGGACACCGATGAAATTCGCCGATTGCACCAGATAAGGCGACTGGATCGGATCGGGGCCGAAACGCAGGTGTGAAACCGTTTGCGAGCCGGATTTCTTGGAGTCGTAAACGAAATAGCCTTGGGCAAAAAATTCGGGATCGTCGCCGATGATCTTGATCGAGTTCTTGTTGGCTCCGACCGTTCCGTCCGCGCCCAGGCCGAAGAACATGGCCCGCACCACTTTATCGGATTCGATCACGAAGCTCGGGTCCACTTCCAGGCTGGTGTGCGCCACATCATCCACGATGCCGACGGTAAAGTGATTCTTGGGCTTGGCCTTAGCCAGCTCCTCGAACACCGTCTTGCACATCGCCGGGGTGAATTCCTTGGATGACAGCCCGTAGCGGCCACCAACCACCCGCGGCAGTACGCCGCCCGGCAGCGCGCCGTCCAATTGGGCTTCGACCAAGGTATTGACGATCTCCAGATACATCGGCTCGCCAGTCGCGCCGGGTTCCTTGGTGCGCTCCAGCACCGCGATGGATTTCACGGTCTTGGGCAATTTCGCCAGGAAGTGCGGGGCGGATAAAGGCTGATAGAGCCGAACCTGCAACACACCAACCTTTTCGCCGCGTCTGTTCAAATAATTGGCGGTTTCGCAGGCGGTCTCCGCGCCGGACCCCATGATGATGATCACCCGCTCAGCATTGGGATCGCCGAAGTAATCGAACAGGTTATAGCGTCGGCCGGTCAAACCGGCGAACTTATCCATCGCTGCCTGGACGATTTCCGGCACCTTGGCATAGAAGGGATTGACCGTCTCACGGGCTTGGAAGTAGGTATCGGGATTTTGCGCGGTACCGCGAATGAATGGCCGGTCAGGGTTCAGCCCTCGATTGCGGTGCGCCAGTACCAGATCGTCGCGGATCATCGCCCGCATCTCGTCGTCGGTCAGCAGGGTGAGCTTGTTGACTTCGTGCGAGGTACGGAAGCCATCGAAAAAGTGGATGAACGGCACCCGCGCTTCCAGGGTAGCGGCCTGGGCAATCAGCGCCATGTCGTGCGCTTCTTGCACCGAAGCCGAGACCAGCATGCAAAAACCGGTGGAACGCACCGACATCACGTCCTGATGGTCGCCAAAAATCGACAGGCCCTGAGTCGCTAGCGCGCGTGCGGCAACGTGAAACACCGCCGAGGTCAGTTCGCCGGCGATCTTGTACATATTGGGGATCATCAGCAGCAATCCCTGCGACGCCGTAAACGTGGTCGTCAGCGCGCCGGTCTGCAATGCGCCGTGGGCGGCCCCGGCCGCGCCGCCTTCATGTTGCATTTCCACGACCAGAGGCACCGAACCCCAAATGTTCTTGATGCCCTCCGAAGACCACTGATCGGCCAGTTCGGCCATGGTCGAAGAGGGAGTAATTGGATAAATGGTGCAGACTTCATTGACCCGATAGGCGACGTAAGCCGCAGCCTCGTTGCCATCGATGGTGGTGACTTGCCGTTCGGTCATTGTGCTTCTCTTCTCTTGGCCCGTTCCAGTTGGCTGGGCAGTGGATTCGGAATCGTTTTAGCCCCTGCTCCGGTTTACGAAACAAGGGGCTTGATTTCAGTTTTTATCAATTTAACTCGTCGGAGCCGATGCAGCTTCCGCTGCGGGCTCGAGGGTCATCTCGATAGCGTGACAGGGGCATTGCTCGAAACAAACGGCGCAGCCAGTGCAAAGGTCGTAGTTGTAAAAGTAGCGCTTACCGGGCCCTAGTTTGACGACGGCATCCTCCGGGCAGGCGCCGTAGCAGCCGTCGCATTCGTAGCAATTGCCACAGGACAAGCAGCGCTTGGCTTCGTACAGTGCTTCCTTCTGACTCAGGCCGCCGACCACTTCCTCGAAGCTGCTCTGGCGACGCTTCATGTCCAGATGACCCTGTGGGCGCTGGGCGGCGTCAGTGTAGTACCAGACGTGGAGCTTTTCGAAGGTCGCCAGATCATGCTTGGGCGGTTTGGCGTAGGCACCGCCGCGTAGCCAGGCGTCGATATTGCGAGCGGCTTTCTTGCCGTGGCCGACACCGATGGTCACGGTACGGTCGGACGGCACCATGTCGCCGCCGGCGAACAAACCCGGATAGCCGGTCATCATCTGTTCGTCCACCACCACCACGCCATCGTCCTTCACCACCACGCCCGGCATCTTGCGCACAAAGTCGGTGTCCACGTCCTGGCCCAGTGCCATGATCAGGGCATCGGCTTCCAGGGTCTCGAACCGACCGGTCGGCTGCGGCCGGCCTTTCTCATCGACTTCCATGATCTCGACCGTAAATTTGGTTTCCTCGATGTTCTTGATGGTGCGCAGCCAATGGATCTTGACATCCTCCTCCAGCGCCTCGGTGGCCTCGAAATCGTGCGCGGGCATGTGGGCGCGGTCGCGGCGGTAGATGATCAGCGGCTCGTACCCCAAGCGCTTGGCGACGCGAGCGGCGTCCATGGCGGTGTTGCCGCCGCCGTAAATCGCGACCTTGCGGCCCAGCTTGGGCGGATTGCCGGTTTCGACATCCTTGAGGAAGCTGATGGCGTCGAGCATCTTGCCAGCATCGCGCGAGGGAATCTCGGTACGCTTGCTGATGTGCGCACCGACGGCGATGAACATGGCGTCGAACTTGCCAGCCTCCTTCTCAGCCAATAGATCCTCGACCCGGTGGTTGAGGACGACCTTGACACCCATGTTCTCGATGCGCTTGGTCTCAGCGTCCAGCACGTCGCGCGGCAACCGGTAGGCAGGGATACCGAAATGCATCATGCCACCGGCCATCGGACCGGCCTCGTGGATTTCCACTGCATGGCCCATCCGTGCCAAATGATAGGCGGCAGACAAGCCGCTGGGCCCCGCGCCAACGACCAGAACCCGCTTGCCGCTGGGCGGCGCGGTCACGGCGAATTGCCAGTTTTCTTGAATGGCAAGATCGCCCAGGAAGCGTTCGACGGCGTGGATGCTGACGGAGGAATCGAGCTTGCCCCGATTGCAAGCGCTTTCGCAGGGATGGTAGCACACCCGACCGTGGATGGCTGGCATTGGATTATTCTCGGTCAAGCTCTGCCAGGCTTCCTTGAACCGGCCTGCTTGTGCGTGGGCCAGCCAAGCCTGAATATTTTCGCCCGCCGGACAGGCATTATTGCATGTGGGCAACAAATCGACGTAGACCGGCCGCTGGATGCGCTGCGGGCCGACATTGCGCTTCTCATGCGTCAGGTCCAGCGGACGCGTCATATTGATAGGCTTGTCAGTCATCGTGCTTCTCTTCGTAATCGTCTAGTGGTGAGGGAGAACTTCCGCTCTCATGGACGGAAGCGAGCCCGCGAGCGTTGCTACCGCCGCTCGCAGTCGTCCCCGACATTAGTCGTACTGACTTCTCAGTCGTACTGACTTTGGATAAAAACATTTATCAGGAGTCGGGCCGTTCGATGAGCACGTTCGAGCCACGCGCTCGTCTGGCATAGAATCACTCCCGGCAATGCTTGCCTAGTAAAGTTAGAACATTTTGGCGGTAAGTGAAGATTCAAGACGCTTGCAGGGCTGCCCTTCGGCCATGAAACTTTCTTGTCGATTCGATCCTAAGCTTTAGGAGACAGATTCTCGCGCGCTGGAAACAACAGCTTAACCCACACAAGAGAAATCGCTCGATGAAAGCCATCACCCTCTTCAAGCTCGGCGGCCCCGAGCACTTAACCCTGGCGGATATTCCTACTCCGGAGCCCGGACCGGGACAGGTTCGAGTTCAGCTGCGCGCCTCGGCTCTAAACCGCCGTGACGTATGGATCACGCTCGGTCAATATCCAGCCATCCGACTACCATGCGTCATGGGATCAGATGGCGCCGGGGTGGTCGACCGGCTCGGGCCGGAGGTCGCACCAGACTTGCTTGGGCGGGAAGTCGTGATCTATCCCGCCTTCGACTGGGGCGAGAATCCTCGGTTTCCCAGTCCTACCTTTCGGGTCTTGGGCATGCCGGACCCTGGCACCTTCGCTGAATACATCTGCGTGCCCGCCGGCCACGTTTTTCCCAAACCCGATTTCCTAAGCTGGGAGCAGGCCGCTGCTATCCCGCTGGCCGGTCTGACCGCCTGGCGGGCGCTGATGACGCAAGCAGCGGCGCGACCAGGGGAGACGGTGCTGGTCACCGGTATCGGTGGTGGGGTGGCCACTTTCGCCCTTAAATGGGCGGTCGCGCTCGGCGCACGGACGTTCGTCACCAGCGGCAATCCGGCCAAGTTAGAACAGGCCCAGCAACTCGGGGCGGTTGGCGGTGTCGACTATCGTACTGAGGGCTGGGTCAAGCGCCTGGTCGAACTGAGCGGCGGCCCGGACGTGATCGTAGACGGCACTGGCGGAGCCAGTTTTCAGCATTATTTCCTGGCGCTCAAACCCGCAGGCCGGATCGTGGTCTACGGATCGACCGCTGGCAATCCGCCCATCGGACTCGATCTGGTTCGCCTATTTTTCAGGCAGACACGGATCATCGGTTCGACCATGGGCTCGCCTGACGAGTTTGCCGCGATGCTGCGCTTTGTCGCCGAACATCGGATCGAACCGGTGATCGACCGGATTTTTGGGCTCGATGAAGCAGTGATCGCCCACCAACGGCTGTTGGCGGCCGAGCAACTGGGCAAAATCGTCTTGCGACATAGTTAAAAATCGACGCCAAATGCTGCACTGTCGATTTTTTCCACCTTCCACAGCGGGTCGATCAGATTTTAATCGGGCTTTAATAACAAAAACCCCATATCGACTCCGAATAGTTATAACTATCACCTCAAAATATCACTTGACGCAATGCAATATCGCCTTTATACTGCATCGCAACATTCGCTAGCGAATGTTGTCCTCCAAATCCTCCTTTGGTGGTTGTTTGCCGGAGCTACAAGGCTCCGGCTTTTTTATTGCGCTTGCAAAAAATCTTGACGCAGTGCAGCAAAATCGTATAGTCTACACCGGACATCGCAAGATGTCGTTCTTCTCCATAACCTTCCTTTGGTGGTTATTTGCCGGAACTCTGAGTTCCGGCTTTTTTTTCGGGCACCCTTTTGTTCCTTGCCATGACCCCACGATCAGTCCATCAACTCTCTTCATTCGGTAAGCCGCTGATTTTTATCGTTAGCCTGTTACCACTTGCCTGGTTGTTCTGGCTGACCTGGCAGGATCGATTGGGTGTCAACCCGGTCGAAACGCTGAGTCACCGCACCGGCGACTGGAGCTTGCGCTTCCTGCTGTTGACCTTGGCGGTGACGCCGCTGCGCCGGCTGACCGGTTGGAACGGGTTGATCAAATTTCGGCGCATGCTAGGGCTATTTGCCTTTTTCTACGTCTGCCTGCACTTCGGCGTCTATTTGATTTTCGACCAATTTTTCGATTGGGCGGGCATCGTTGAGGACGTAGCCAAACGGCCGTACATCACGGTGGGTTTTGCCGGCTGGCTGCTACTAATCCCGCTGGCGGTCACTTCCACCAACGGGATGATCAAGCGGCTGGGGCGCAACTGGCAGCGATTGCACCGGCTGGTTTATCTCATCGGTACACTCGGCGTGCTGCACTATCTATGGCTGGTCAAGGCCGATATCGCCGAACCGCTGCTCTACGGTGGGATTCTGGGTGTGCTGCTGGGATATCGCCTGTGGTGGTGGCGCACTCATTCGGCCACGATCAAGCGTTCCACTCGCTGAAATCCGCGCGGCAACGGTTTGCCCCGGCGACCCCGCTCACCCGCATAATTCTCCAGATCGGCCAGTTTAAGCTTCAGATCCCGCTTACCGGCAGTCAGCACCATTCCCTTGCCCGGTGGCACAAGAATGAGGGTCACCAAAGACTCCTCGCCTGGTAGGTCGATGATCTTATTGCCCTTTCCCTTGGGAAGTCGCGGTAGATCCTTCACCGGAAACAGTAACAACCGACCGCCGCTGCTGACCGCCGCCAGACGATCGGTTTCCATGCCAACGACCGGCAGCGGGGACAATATCCGCGCGCCGTCCGGCACGGTCAGCACCAATTTGCCCGCTTTGTTGCGGGATAGCATGTCATCGAACGCGCAGATAAAGCCGTAGCCGGCATCGGTTGACAGCAGATAGAGGTCTTCGGGATTGCCGAGCAACACGTTAACGAAGCGAGCACCGTCTGGCGGACTGAGCTTGCCGGTCAGCGGCTCGCCATAACCGCGCGCCGAGGCCAGACCCGCGACGGGCAAAGTGTAGGTTCGGCCGGTGGTGTCGAGAAACACCGCTGATTGATTGCTGCGGCCTTGCGCCTGATCGAGATAATGATCGCCCGCTTTGTAGCTCAACGCCGTTGCATCGATTTCGCGCCCCTTGGCCGCCCGTACCCAACCTTTCTGCGATAGCACCACCACCATCGGTTCGCTCGGCGTCAAGCTGGTTTCATCCAGCGCCTGCGCTACCCGCCGTTCCACCAGCGGACAGCGGCGCGGATCGCTAAATCGTTTGGCGTCTTCCTGAATTTCTTTTCGGATCAGGCCCTTCAACCGCTTCTCGGAACCGAGCAGCAGCTGCAATTGCTCCTGTTCCTTGCGCAGTTCGTCCTGCTCGCCGCGCAGCTTCATTTCTTCCAGCCGGGCCAAATGGCGCAATTTGGTTTCCAGAATCGCCTCGGCTTGCACATCGGACAGTTGGAAACGCGCCATCAACACCGGCTTGGGTTTGTCTTCGGTGCGCAGAATGCGGATCACTTCATCCAGATTGAGATAGGCGATCAGCAACCCGTCCAGGATATGCAGGCGCTGTTCGACCTGATTCAGCCGATATTCCAGCCGCCGCCGTACTGTGGCAATGCGATAGCGCAGCCATTCCTCGATGATTTGCTTGAGATTCTTGACCTGCGGCCGGCCATCCAGGCCGATCATGTTCAGGTTGACGCGATAGCTTTTTTCCAGATCGGTGGTGGCGAACAGGTGATCCATCAGCAAATCCACATCCACCCGGTTGGAGCGCAGCATCCAGCACCAGGCGAGTCGGGTTTTCGTGATCGGATTCGTCGCGCAAGTCCTCGACCATCGGCAGCTTTTTATCGCGCATCTGGGCGGCGATCTGCTCCATGATCCGCGCGCCCGAGACCTGATGCGGCAAGGCGGCAATGATCGACCGCGTCGCCGTTTTCCCGCTCGAAACGGGCGCGCATCCGCACCGCACCATTGCCGGTCTGATAGAGCTTGCGCAATTCCTCGCGCGGGGTAACGATTTCCGCGCCGCCGGGGAAATCCGGCGCGGGCACGAGTTCCCCCAGAGCGTCCAGATCGCAGTCGGGTTGATCCAGCAGGCGAATGCAAGCCGCCGCGACTTCGCCGAGATTGTGCGGCGGGATGTCGGTCGCCATCCCGACGGCGATGCCGGTTGCGCCGTTGAGCAGCACATGCGGCAAACGGGCTGGCAGCAGCATCGGTTCGTTCAGCGTGCCATCGAAATTGGGCGTCCAGTCCACCGTACCTTGGCCGAGTTCCGACAGCAGCACTTGGGCGAACGGCGACAGCCGGGCCTCGGTGTAGCGCATGGCGGCGAAGGACTTGGGATCGTCGGGCGAACCCCAGTTGCCCTGCCCGTCCACCAGCGGATAGCGGTAGGAGAACGGTTGGGCCATCAACACCATCGCTTCGTAGCAGGCCAGATCGCCGTGCGGGTGGTATTTACCCAGCACGTCGCCGACGGTGCGGGCGGATTTTTTGTGCTTGGAATTAGCCGATAGCCCGAGTTCGGACATGGCGTAGACGATGCGGCGCTGCACCGGTTTTAGCCCATCGCCGATGTGCGGTAAGGCCCGGTCGAGAATGACGTACATGGAATAGTCCAGGTACGCCTTTTCGGTAAAGATTTTTAGCGGTACGCGTTCGGCGCCATCGGCGGTAAAAGTCAATTCGGTCATTCAGAAAGGTCGCTTAGGGATTGGGAAACAATTTGGCCAAGTCGATCATGTGCTTGAGGTCAACCATTGCAGTGCGTCGGCAGGGCTCAGGATTTGAATGCCATTCCACGGATGCAATACGATCAAATCCTTATCGCCAGTCACAATCACGTCCGCTTTCGCGGCCAATGCACAAGCCAGCACGGCATCATCGTCCGCATCGCGACAAATTTGCTTCGTGAATTTGCGGGCGGAAATAGGCTTGGCGAAACGCTGGTATTGGTCGATCAATTGCTCGGCGGTAAAGCCGGTACGGGCGACATGATGCGCGTGTTTTGGGCGATACAGAACTTCGCGGATTTCATCGATCAGATCCCGGCTGGTGAAAGGCTCGATGCGTCCGGCGTTGGCTAGATCAAAAAATTGCGTGCAGATACCGGGCCACAAGAAACCAGCCATCACCACGTTACTATCGAGCACGACTTTCACTGGGTTTGTTTTGCCGTCTTGCGTGCAGCGCGTATAGCTTTTACATCCTCCACCAGTTCATCCATCGATGGCGCTTCACCGCCTACTTGCCCGGCACGGTTGGCCGCTGCGATCAGCGTTTCTCCGGCACGGCGACGTATGGCATCTTGCAGCAGTTGCGTGATGCCTTCTGGCGTCAACAACCCGGCAGCCCGAGCCTCGCGGGCAAGACGGGCGGGTAAATCTAGTTTCAATTCCAGTCTTGTCATGACATTACCTTAGACGATTCCTTCAGGATTGCGGGTTAGGAAACAATTCGGCCAGATCGATCACGGCATCGGGACACAGAATTGGTGCGATTTGGCCGGCGCGGCGATTATCCCGTTGCCGATATTCGCCGTTGATCGGCTCGCGATAGATTTCCAATTGCCGGCTTTGAATATCCAGCAACCAAACTTCCGGGATGCCGTTTTTTGCGTACAGAGGCATTTTGACATCGCGATCATAGCGGAGGGTGCTATCCGCTATTTCGATGATGAGCAAAACATCTTCGGCATGAGGATGCGCGGTCCTGTAATAATCATTCCGCCAACGTAGCACGGCGATATCGGGTTGAGGTTCTTCGTAATTGCTGAGCACCACTGGATTTTGTCCGGCAACGACCGCCTTGCCATGCAACCGATAAGCAAGCAGACTCAGTAAGTGATTGTTGTGCCCGGCATGTTCGCTGCCTATCGGCGCCATCTCGATGATTTCTCCGTCGATCAACTCCACCCGCGAATCTTCATTTAACAAACCGACTTCCGCCATGCGGTGGTATTCGGCGACGGTCCAACGGTGACGGGGTTGGGAGTTCAGCAATTCCCGTTCTGCTATCGGTGTCGACATGGTTCATCCTCTCACCAGATTAAGTTGAATTCGAAAACCGCTATTTCGTTGGAGAGAAACTCAACAACTTTTGCACCAGCATTTTGAGCAGCGAATTATCGGTCAGCTCTTTCTTGATCTCAATGCCCAGCAATCACGCAGCAAGGATTTCCAGGTCTTCATCGAGGTAACTACGATCTATACGCTTGTGATTGACCAGCAGAGTGGTAACAGTACGTTCGGAAACCCCAAAATAATGTGCTGCATCTTCTCTCGCATCAGCCGAATAATCGCCGTCCATCTGCTCTTCCAATGCCTCGAATGGGCACAATAGTTCAGCGGCAAACGCCCGCTGAAACTTTTGCCGATAGGTATAAGCCCGCGTTGCAGGCAGTAACCGCTCGTTGAGACAGCCGGTGGTCAACCTGTCACCTAGCAGACGCGCCAATTCGAAGCGCCGCCCCGTTGCCCATTTCGACCGTAGTACAATGCGGCCAGCCTTGCCGGATTCGTCGTCCAAGCTGAAGGCGAAGACATGACCAGCCGACGGAGACGCTGCTAGCACCTTCACCGAAACACCCGAAAGATCCGCAAGACGCTGATCTGGGAGCGGTCCCGATTGGAGGCCACAAGCAACTCGCAGTACACGGGCGGTCTCGTATCCATGTCGCCAAGCAGGAACTTGATCGCGTGGAGGTAGTTCGGTTGCCGGGAGCAAGGGGATATCTCCGGGCCGTGTATCCGTTCCGATGGTGGCCGCCAGCGTGGTAAGATCGCTCATTCTGGGGATTGATCTTCCAGGTTCATGATCGGCGGCCAGTTCTTGGATCGCATCCCAACCGAACCCTTCGGCGTCGGCAAACAATCGCTCGATTTCTTCCGCAGAGGCTTCATCGGGGTCACAACCAAGGAGCGCTTCCAACTTCCGGTTATCAGCCATCTTTGAGTCGGTTCGTTCCGCCTGCAACTCGTCCAAAATTCGATCAAAGTTGGTCAGAGGTATCGCCTTTGCTCGTAGTTGCCCCTGAATTTGTTCCATGAATCGGTCTACAACCGCAACGAATTGCCTTGTTGGCAAGATAATCGCCTGATCCGCAGTAAAGCGAAAAGGAGCGAAACCCTCTGGATGGGTCGGTTTCGCGATCAGAACAGTGCGCTCACGATCAGAAAAGATACTGATGTTCGGCCACAAATATCCCGCCCCAATGGTGGCGAGGCTATGCGCGAAGCTCCAATCGTGGCTCATTCGTTTAGGCATGGGTTCCCCGGTCAGGCGCCACCAGTTCCAAGCCAACCATTCCGCCAAATGATAACCAGATACCAGAGGACCGCGTCGCGCACTATCTATGAATCCGTCTATCCCTTCCGTCAAAAACCGGTTCCCTTGACGGATCGTGAGCAGGCCGAAACAAGCACATTCTTCGACCGCACCTTCATCCAGCCGCTCCCAACTGACAGCAATATCCAACGTTTCTTTCATCGTAGCCTCCATTCGCACAATACTAAGGAACGCATGGCGTTCTCGCTCGCTCGGTCCAACCGATACCCATGATAGCCATCATTACCGATTTTGGCTTCATATACTTCCCCATGATCATCGACACTCCATACATACTTGGGAAAATCGCCATCCTGGTAGGTGCTAACCATGTTTTTACTGATCCCAGCAGCGAAAAGCGCCTTAGCTTCTACACAAGGAATCGGTCGCAGATCATCGCACAGAGATTTGTGCGGACGCGGATTAGTTGGAGGATGGAAGCCGTAATCCGATGGAGTGCGCTTATGTAAGGCACTTCCCACGTAGCGTGCGGAGGAAAGTAAAAATTCCTGTTGTGAAGCATCTAATGCTTTCACATGCGCAATACGGCGCTTTGGATCTTTTGATTGACGCTTCATGACTCTGAGTACACACTCCAAACGCTTTGAGCATTTTCGGCAAATCCTTGACCGGCGTGCTGGCGGGCGAAACGATGGCGGCGGGAGGGGTGGTTTTGCCGTCTTTAAGGCGCACGACCTGAAATTGCGGCGGGTCGCTGGCTTCAACATGGCGAACGATGAGGGTGGACATCTTTGCTGTTCCTGGGTGGGCACCACAATCCTTAATGCATGATCGATATGATATCCACGAAATATAGCAATCCTGTGCAGGTCGTGGAATTTCCCTCTCTAGCTGTAGAGAAGTGGCACGAAGCACCAAGGTGATTCAAAACAACGATTCCACAAGTCAGCTAGGAAAGCTATATATAGCTCTCTCAGGCAATTTGTCGATCACGGTGTAGGTCGGACTATGGTCCCTTGAAAGAGCCGCCGCCGGCGTTTGCCGCCGACGCGGTTCCGCAACTATAGTCTGGCGGATCTCCACTACGTCCAGGCTGCCATCATGCCCACTCCCGCCGACCGCTTACGCGCCCTGCTCGCCCGACCCGGCTTGCTGCTGATGCCCGGTTGTCACGATGCCCTCTCCGCCAAGCTGGTGGAACAAGCCGGATTTCCCACCGCGTTCATGAGCGGCTTCGCCGTCTCCGCTGTTCGGCTCGGCTTACCCGATACCGGTTTGATCTCCTACGGTGAACTGGTGGAACAGGGCCGGAACATCTGCGACGCGGTATCGATCCCGTTGTTCGGCGACGGCGATACCGGCTTTGGGAATCCGCTCAACGTGAAACGCACCGTCGAAGGCTACGCCCGCGCCGGCTTCGGTTGCATCATGATCGAAGATCAGGTGATGCCTAAGCGTTGCGGTCACACTCGAGGCAAGGCCGTGGTCGGTCGTGAGGAAGCGTTGCTGCGACTGCGAGCGGCGGTGGATGCGCGCAACGAAGGCACCGACATCCTGATCATGGCCCGCACCGACGCCCGCGCCACCGATGGCCTGGACGAAGCCATCGCCCGCTGCCAGGCGTTCGCCGACATCGGCGCCGACATCACCTTTCTGGAAGCGCCACTGAGCGAAGAGGAAATGCGCCGCTATTGCAACGAAGTGCCCGGCCCCAAGATGGTCAACCTGATCGAGTTCGGCAAAACCCCGCTGCTGCCGCTGGCGCGGCTGGAAGCCATCGGCTACAAAATCGCCGTCTATCCGCTGACCCTGCTCAGCGTATCGATCAAGGCCATGCGCGCGGCGCTGGCCCGCATCCGGCAGGAAGAAACGGTGGACGTGCTGGATTTCGCCGAGCTGCAAACGGTGGTTGGTTTCCCGGAGTACTACGCAGGAGAGGAACGCTACGCGCCGCGCGAAGGTTGATCGGTGGTCAGCACCTCCCGCCAGATCTCCCGTTCCGCCTGTGGCCAGTGATCCAGTGCCCCGTGCCGTGGTTGACGTAGACTGATTTCGGCGGCGCGCTGACGGATGCGGTCCTCGTGCCGCACCGTCAAGTCCTGGCGGCAACCATAGTACGCTTCCCATGTGGGCGCGACTTCTGGACGGGCGTGCGTCAGGAGCGTCATGGCCTCTTCCACGCTCGCGCCTTCGATCAAAGTCAAATAGGTCAGCACCACCAGCGACGAGCGATTGATGCCGGCGGTGCAATGAACGTAAACCCGATGGCCCTGCCGCAGCAAATCGTGCAGCATCCGCACCGCCGCCGGCAAACCGCGCCGTTGGTCGTCGGGATCGAAATCGCGCAAGGGACAACGCTCCATCGCCAAGCCGAGCGCGCGGCCATGCCGGACATGACGCGGATAGTCGATTCGGTGCTTTTCCAGGCACTCGTCATGTTGCACCGACAAAATCGCGGAGACGCGGGCTTCCAGGCGCAGGCTGTCCAGATCACCGACATCGAGCGGGCAACTGCCCAAGACCAAATCGTGCCGCACGATGTCCCAATTCAACTTGCAGTTCCACATCATCGGCGGACTTCCGGCAAAGCCGTCACTCTCCCGAATCCGGCAGGGTCACGCCAAACTGGGCGGGGATCTGGGCATAAAACACCCGGATTTTCTCGCTCCGCAGCAAATCGAGCAGTTGCCGTGCCTCGTCCTCGGTCACGATAAACTCTACTTCCACGGTCAGCGTGCCGGCCAGCTCGAAAAAATAATCCTCGTGCAAATGATGGTGCCGACCGAAGCCAGCCATCGCCCGGAACGCCGAACCGCCGCGCACGCCCAGCCGGTTGCCCTGTTCGAGCAACCACTCCCACAGCAGCTTGCCGTGATGGCGCTTGTTTTCGCGGATATAGAACCTTAGAAACGAACCGTCCATCGCCGACCCTCCCGCCAATCGCACCCGACCGTCAGCGCGACCTCATCCCACGCCGCGCCGGCCTATGGAATTGCCATGTGCCTCGAACGGCTCAAGAACGCAGCGCCAGCCACCCGACCGTCAGCATGCCTAGCGCGGTCAACGCCAGCGATCCAAGCAGATGCACGCCCGCCATCACCACCGCCCAACCGAACTGGCCGCGCGACAGCAGCGTGACAACCTCGGCGGAAAAGGTGGAGAAGGTGGTCAGTCCGCCCATGAAGCCGGTGACAACCAACAAGCGGAGTTCGGGCGGCAGACTGGTGTTGATGGAAAAATAGCCGAGTGCCACCCCCACCAGATAACCGCCCAGCAAATTCGCCGCTAGCGTTCCGAGCGGCACCGTCGGGAAAACCGGGTTGAGGGCGATACCCAACCACCAGCGCAAGCAGGCCCCCAAGCCGGCACCGCTGAATACGGCGAGGAAAGAGTAAACGCCCATCCGGCCTCCATCAACAGGCTGTTCGACCTAAAGACAATAGCCGGAAAATCTCAAACTTTCCCGTCGCCGGTCAGGCTTTCAACCCTTGAATTCCTCATACGCCCGCAGGGCTTCGGCGGCGTACATCAGCGACGGCCCGCCGCCCATATACACGGCCACGGCCAGGGTTTCGTTGAGCTGCTCGCGGGTCACGCCCAGCCGCACCAAGGCTTTCGTATGAAAGCCGATGCAACCGTCACAACGCATCGCGACCCCGATGGCCAGGGCGATCAACTCTTTCTGCAATTCCGACATCACACCAGGCGCCATCGCCGCCTGCGCCATCGCTCCGAAACCCGCCATGGTTCCGGTCGCTTCCTTGCGGAATCCGATCAACGCCTGGTTGATATCCTGAGTGATTTGCTTGAATGACTTGCTGCTCATCACGCTTTATCCAATCGTTCCTTTTTCGGAAGAAGCGGTTTTGCAGGTATTGATCCCCAGCAGGGGATAGGCCGGGCAGAACCGGAAGATGCCGGTCAATAGCGGAACGACGCCGATCCAACCCCACCAACCGACGGTGCCGGTGGCAGCCAGGGCTATCAACACCAATCCGACAACGATCCGCGCAATCCGATCAGGCGTTCCAACATTAATTTGCATGACGATACCTCTCGATAATGTCGATTGAAACTACAAAGACGATAAAAATCGGTTACTCCGGGACGCAAATCTCTCCGCGCCAGACCGCAACCAGGGTCCTGACCATCAGTGCTGCCACGATCAGGGTCAGAAGGGCCAGCAACCCTAAACTTAACATCACGAAGGTCGGACCTGGCAAGTTCGCGCTCATGACCAGCGTGGCCAATGTCAGGGCGGCCAAGGGGAAAGAATAGGCCCAGGCGGAAACAAAGAAGGGCACCCGCAAGAAGCGCACGGCGTTACTGGCCAGTAATAACGCCAGAAACAGCGCGGTGTAATACAGAATCCGCGCGAAGGCATCCACCCCGCCGGTTAGATTGACGTAAGCGATGAAGCCCGCCGAAGGCGGCGCCAACAGGATGAACAGCGTCGGCGCTAACCGCATCGGCAACGGTTCGTGGAAGAATAACCGATACAAAATGATGGTCAGCAACACGATCCAAAATACCAAACCGACGCTGAAGAAAAACCAGGACAGTTCCGGTGCGGCAAGTTTGATCCCGGCTATCGGCACGATGATGTTGCCGACCACCGGAATAAACCAGGCGGGATTGGCGTGCTTGATCTCGTAATGCGTGTGATGCAGCCAACTGTTGAAAATCGCCAACGTCAAACAGAGATGCAACACCATGCCCACCACCCATAGCCAGAATGCCAGCACGGGCGCCGTCTCAAGATAGGCGGTCGCAAGGAGCAGCAGGGAAATCGACAGGGTCGGGACGAAATTGATCCGAATCGGATGGCGCATATCCAGCTGAATGGCGCGTGGATAACGCAGGGCTTTCAGGCCATAAAATACCAGCAGCAGGACGAAAAGCGCGCTCACCGCGCCGCGCAGCCCCTCCCCGACTGCCACCGGCATCCCCAAAAGGGTATGCGCTTTTAACCAGGCTAGCGCCAAGCCGGCCGTACCCATGACCGCCGAGAAGATCGCGACGGGAAAATGTTCGAGCGACTGCCGTACCACTGGGGACGATGGCGCCGCGCCTGGCTCAGTCAGCGTGGAAACAGGAGAACTCATATTCTGAAATTCACAATACCGATCGTAGATGATGCTCAACAACTTGATGCGAGAGTTCGGTCTCCGTCACTCGCATTGATATTTAATATATTATAATACGCTAATATTAAATCGTAAACCATGCCCCCTTCGCCGGAGTCTCTGCGAAACGGGAGCCGATGGCGCCGCTCGGTTTTCCAAATCACCGGCCGGCCTTGCGGCGTCCGCCCCTTTGAGGCCGGCTGGCCCGCCCTCCAGCGGGCTGATAGGGATTTTCGCCGCCTCGAAACTCGATACGGATCGGTGTACCCCATAAATCCAGTCGCTTACGATAGACTCCGGCCAGATAACGCCGATATGAATCCGGCACATGCCCGATCCGATTGCCGTGAATGATGATCAGCGGCGGGTTTTGTCCACCTTGATGAGCGTAGCGCAGCTTGATGCTGTGGCCTTGAACCAGCGGCGGTTGATGAGCCGCCATGGCCTCCTCCAGGATGCGGGTCAATTCCGGCGTGGACAATTTGCGGGTGGCGGCCGCGTAGGCTTCCCGAACCGAACCGAGCAGTTCGCCGACGCCGGTACCGTGCAGGGCGGAAATGAAATGGATTTTGGCGAAGTCGAGAAAGCCGAGCCGACGATCAAGATCGTTCTTGACCTGGGCACGGATATCGGGGTCGAGGCGATCCCATTTGTTGACCCCTATCACCAGCGCTCGGCCGCTGTCGAGAATCAGACCCAGCAGGCTGGCGTCCTGATCGCTGATGCCTTGGCGGGCGTCTAGCACCAGCACCGCCACATGGGATCGCTCGATGGCTTGCAGGGCTTTGATGACGCTGAATTTCTCCACCGTCTCACCGATCCGCGAGCGGCGGCGGACGCCAGCGGTGTCCATCAGGACGTAACGTTGGCCGTCGCGTTCGAATGGCGCGGCGACGCTGTCGCGGGTGGTGCCGGGCAGATCGCAAGCCAGCATCCGCTCCTCGCCGAGCAGACGGTTGACCAAGGTGGATTTACCGACGTTGGGCCGGCCGACCACCGTCAGTTTGATCGCGTCCTCCGACTCTTCCGAACCGGTGGTCTCGGCTTCCGACTCCTCTTCGTCCCTAGCCGGCAGGGCGGCAAATACTTCCTCCATCAAGGTTTCGACACCCTGATTGTGCACGGCGGCGATGACGTGTAGATGATCCAGCCCGAGGACATGAAAATCCGCACTCATCAAATCCGGATCGCGGTGTTCGGCCTTGTTGATCACCAGATGCACCGGCTTGCCAGCCCGGCGCAACTGGCCGGCGATCTCTTCATCGGTCGCCGTAAGCCCGGCGCGACCATCCACCAGCAGCAATATGGCGTCGGCTTCCTCGATGGCACGCCACGCCTGCCGCTGTACCATCCCGGCCAAACCTTCGTCCTCGCCGGTCAAACCGCCGGTGTCGACAACGACATACGGGCTCGGCCCACGCTGGCCGATGCCGTACTGACGGTCGCGGGTCAAGCCGGGCAGGTCCGCCACCAGCGCGTTGCGGGTGCGAGTGAGGGAGTTGAACAGGGTGGATTTACCGACGTTGGGCCGGCCGACCAAGGCGATGACGGGGAGCATGAGGCGCTGGATTCGATAGTCAGGATTTTATTCGGGCAACATTGTAACAGTGTTGGTTGTTCGAAATCGCTTGGTCAAACCAACTTCTCGGGGCCGATTTCAGTTTTCCGGATCAATCCGAATCAATCCGAATTAGCTTGCCGCAACCTCGGCACCCAACAGAAACCGCAAGGGGATATCCACCCGCGCCCGCCATGCCCGCTCGGAATGTTCGGCTCCTGCAAACCGGCGGGTCAGCCAGTCGTGACCGAATCGATAACCGGCCGCTTGCACCCACCCATCCATCCGCTGCTGGTAGGGTTCGTAGGCAGCGTCCAGGGTTTCAGTGCCGAAATCGAAATACAGTCGGTGCCGGCTCGCTTTAGGCAAGCTAGCCCCCAAGGAATCTACCAGCGCCTCTTCGCCGGCGGGCCAGTGCGTGGACAAGCCGGCCGCTCCGCCAAAAATCTCGGGGTATTCGATCAACGCGTACAGCGAAATCAGCCCGCCCATGCTCGACCCCATCACGAAAGTATGCGACTGATCCGGCAGTGTCGGATACATGGCGTCGATAAAGGGTTTGAGCTCTTCGACGAGAAACTTCAGATAGCCCGCCGACAGCGGCTCACCACCGGCCTGCTCGACAAATCGGCTTGCCAATTGCCACCCCAGCGTGGCCAGCGGTTTTTGGGGCATGTATTCCCGCCAGCGGAGCGGGCTGTTCCAAATACCCACGATGATGGCGCCCGTTCCTGGCACATCCCGCATCAGGCGGGTCATGGCCTCACCCATGCCCCAATCGACCCCGATAAAAGAGGAACTCGGATCGAACAGGTTTTGGCCATCGTGCATATAGATGACGGGATAGTGGCTCATGCCCCTGGTCATATCTGCCTCGGGACACCACACCTCGACAGGCCGCGCCGTCACATGCTGCGATGGAAAATTGTCATGGCGATTCATCGGGTCTATTTCACGGATCGACGAGATCGAATAAACAGCTTTATCCCCTACTCCCCGATCACGCGGCTTTAGCCGGGAGCCGGCAGGGAATAGCCATCGGATTCCCGTTATTGAGAGGGTTACGGTGATGCGTTGGCCTCCAGACCCAGCAGGCTTTGCAAACGACGCTGCGACAGCTCCTGCCGGCCGGCTTCCGCGTCGAGGTCGCGCAAGGTCGTTTCGACGAAGGAGAGATGGACGTGGGCAGCCTGCCGAGCGGCATCTGGATCGCGATCCAAGACCCCCTTCAGGATCGCTTGATGTTGCGCGTGGATGACCGCGTAGCTGCTTTCGCGCGTGTACAACCGCTCCAGCGAACGACTGATATTCCCCAACAACAAATCGAACAAGCCGCGCATCACATGGATCAGTGCCACGTTATGAGAAGCATCGGCGATGGCGAGATGAAAGTTGGCATCCACCACCGCGTCGTGTTGGGGCTCGCGAACGCCGCGCTGGATCTCCTCCAACTCGGCGAAACGACAACGCAGAATTTCCCGGTCGGCATCGGTGGCGCGCAGCGCGGCGAAATAAGCCGCCACTTCTTCCAGGGCATGACGCAACTCCAGCACGTCGAACATGGCCTTGGGATGCTTTTTCAGCAGTTCGATCAAGGGGTCGGTGAGGACGGGCGCAACGACATCGACCACGAAATTCCCCCCACCCCGCCGGCTCTGCAAGAGACCTCGGGATTTCAGCGTGGTGATCGCTTCCCGCAGCGACGGGCGGGATACGCTCAGTTCCTGAGCCAGCTCCCGCTCTGGAGGTAGTCGTTCGCCCGGCTTGAGGACGCCTTCCAGAATCAACTGTTCGATCTGGCTGACGATGGCATCCGAGACTTTCGGAGGGTTAATCGTTTCGAATTGCATGATCTTGCCCAAACGTTGAACTCGATATCATGGCCATTGTGCCATGCGGCTCTCGTTGTCCTACCCAGCCTTACTCACAAAACCCCACGACCAACGCATCGTTTGCGGTCTCGCTATTAGCTTAGCAAAATTTTGGTCAGACCATATGACCAAATACTTGCAATCCCAAAAATGAGCTGCTATAAATTGGTCAGACCACATGACCAATAATGCCAGCTCGCGGCTGGCCCGGTTGGTAAATAAAACGAGAAGCCACCACAGCGCTGACCCAGACCGGGCGACGGCATGTAGGCGGCACAACCCACCAAAGTCGGAGAAGGTACAACCATGCCCGCCCGTCCCGAGAAGGTGTATTACTTCGGTACCTGCCTGATCGACCTGTGTTATCCCCAAGCCGGCATGGCCGGCATCGAACTGCTTCGCCGCGAAGGCATCCAGGTCGTCTATCCCCAACAACAATCCTGCTGCGGCCAACCCGCTTACAATTCCGGCTTCCGCGAGGAAGCCCGCAAGGTCGCCCGCCAGCAACTCAAGGCGTTTCCCAAGGATTACCCGATCATCGTTCCGTCCGGCTCCTGCGGCGGAATGCTGAAACATCACTATCCCAAACTGTTCGCCGACACGCCCGAAGCCGCCGAAGCGCAGCGTTTCTCCGACCGCGTTTTCGAACTGACCGAATTCTTGGTCAAGGTGCTCAACATCAAGCTGGACGATCGGGGGCAACCGATCAAAATTACCTGGCATTCCTCCTGTAGCGCGCTGCGCGAGATGCAGGTGATCGCATACGCCAAATCGCTGCTTCATCAGTTGAAAAACGTCGAAATGATCGAGCTGCAACGGGAACGCGAATGCTGCGGATTCGGCGGTTCCTTCTCGGTCAAGCAGGCCGATATCTCCTCGGCGATGGTGGCCGACAAGGTCGCGGACATCGAGCAAACCGGCGCTGCCCTGCTTCTTTCCGGCGACTGCGGTTGCCTGATGAACATCGGTGGAGCGCTGAAGCATCGCAACAGCCCGATTCCCGCCAAACACATCGCCGAATTCCTGCTGGAGCGCACCCGATGACCGAGACCGTGGTCGATTTTCCCCAGAATTTCAAAAAGGCCCTGAACGACGGCCAACTGCGCCGCAACCTCCGCGCCGCCATGGACACCTTGGGGCAACGGCGCCGGAATCTGTTTTCCGACCGGGAAGCCTTCGAGCAATTGCGGACGCGCGGCGACGCCATCCGTCAGCGCGCGCTGCGCAAACTGCCGGAGTTGCTGGAGCAACTGGAGCGGAAATGCACCGAAAACGGTATTCAGGTGCATTGGGCCGAGACACCAACCGAAGCCAACCAGATTTGTCTGGAGATCATTCAGCGCCACAACGCCACCCGCGTCATCAAGGGCAAATCGATGGTGTCGGAGGAAATGCACCTCAATCGCTTTCTGGACGAACGCGGCATCGAGGCGCTGGAAACCGATCTCGGCGAGTACATCATCCAACTGGATCACGAAACGCCCTCGCACATCATCGTGCCGGCCATCCACAAGAACCGCGATCAGATCGCGCGGCTGTTTCACGACAAGATTCCCAATACGCCGTACACCGAAGTAGTCGAGGAACTCAACGCCATCGCCCGCAAGATCTTGCGCGAAAAGTTTTTCGCGGGTGAAGTCGGGGTCAGCGGGGTCAATTTCGCGGTGGCCGAAACCGGTACGCTGTGTCTGGTGGAAAACGAGGGTAACGGCCGGATGTGCACCACCGCGCCGCCGGTGCATATCGCCGTCATGGGTTTGGAAAAGGTGGTGGAACGGCTCGAAGACGTGCCGCCGCTGTTGCGCTTGCTGACCGGATCGGCCACCGGCCAATTGATCACCACTTACTTCAATATGATCACTTCGCCGCGCAAGCCGGACGAGAAGGACGGCCCCAAGGAAGTCCATCTGGTCCTGCTCGACAACGGGCGTACCGAAATCTGGGCCGATCCCGAACGGCGGCAGACCTTGAAATGCATCCGTTGCGGCACCTGCCTGAATCATTGCCCGGTCTATACCCGCCTCGGCGGTCATGCCTATGGCTACGTCTACCCCGGTCCCATCGGTTCGATTCTGACCCCGCAACTGGAGGGACTGGAAAACGCCGGCGCGATGGCCACCGCCTCCACCTTTTGCGGGGCTTGCGAGGAAGTTTGTCCGGTCAAGATTCCCATCGTCGATATCCTGCGTCGCCTCCGCACCGAGTCCTACAACCAGGCGGATTCGTCGAACGCCGTCAAGGGTCACGGCTATAAAGTCAACGCCATGGAGAATCTGACGTGGAAAGGCTGGGCGTTCAGCAACGCAACGCCCTGGGTCAATGCCCTGAACGCCAAGCTGTTGGGCCTGCTGGGTCCACAACTATCCAAGCTGCCGGGGCCGGACATCGTGAAAAAATGGACCCAATCCAGGGCCTTGCCTCCGTTCGCCGCCAAGAGCCTGCATGCGCTCGCCAAGGAAAAGGGGATTGCCGATGAGTGACGCACGCGCCAATATCCTCGCCAGACTGCGGGCGATAACGCCGCAAGAGGTCCCCGCCACGACCGAACCGGTCGCACCGCCCGAAATGGAACTGAGCCGCGCCGACCAGGTGGCGCGGCTCAAGCAACTGCTGGAAGCCATGCACGCCGAGGTGCACATCACCGACAGCGGCAATTGGACCAGCATTCTCAAGGAAGTGTTGCGCAAGCGCTCGGCGAACGGCTTGCTGTACAGCCCAACCACCGCCATCGGGATCACCTTGGAAGAAACCTGGGAAAGCGATTTGCCACCGCTGGTCGGCTATACCGAAGCGGTGGAACAGTGCAAGGAACGGCTGTTCGCCATCGACGCGGGCATCACCTCGACCCAGGGTGGGCTTGCCGACGTGGGTGCCTTGGTTCTGTGGCCGGACGTGCATGAACCGCGCTTGCTGTCGCTGGCGCCGGCGGTGCATATCGCGGTGTTGGAAGCGACCAAGATTCACGGCTCCCTAGCCGAAGCCATGCGCCGGGAGCATTGGGCCGAGGGAATGCCGACCAATGCCTTGTTGATTTCCGGCCCGTCCAAGACCGCCGATATCGAATTGGTGCTGACCTTCGGCGTTCATGGCCCCAAGGAGTTGATCGTGCTGATTCTGGACGATGAGAGAGGCTAAGACGCACATGCCACCGACAGCCTACGAGCAGCTTCACCGCGACCTGCAACAATTCATCCCGGCGGCACGCCTGATCGGCGATCCGCTGCGCACACTCGCTTACGGCACCGACGCCAGCCTGTACCGCCTGATTCCCAAGCTGGTGGTGCGGGTGGAAAGCGAAGACGAGATGCGCCGCATCCTGGCCTTGGCGCACCGGCACGAAACGCCGGTGACCTTCCGCGCCGCCGGCACCAGCCTGTCCGGTCAGGCCGTCACCGACTCGGTGTTGCTGCAACTGGGCGACGGCTGGCGAAGCTGGCGGATTGGCGAACACGCGACAACGATCAGCTTGCAACCGGGCATCGTCGGCGGCCACGCTAACCGCTATCTGGCGCCCTATCAGCGCAAGATCGGGCCGGACCCCGCGTCGATCAACACCTGCCAGATTGGCGGTATCGCGGCCAACAACGCCAGCGGCATGTGTTGCGGCACCGCCCAGAACAGCTACCAGACGCTGAAAAGCATGCGGGTGATGCTGGCCGATGGCACCGTATTGGACACCGGGGATTCCGCCAGCCGCGAAGCGTTCGAGGGCAGTCACGGCGATCTACTCGCCCAACTTGCCGAACTCGGGCGACGCACCCGCGCCGATACGGCACTGGCCGGACGCATCCGCGACAAGTTCAAGATCAAGAACACCTGCGGTTACAGCCTCAACGCCCTGGTGGATTACGAAGACCCCTTCGAAATCCTCCAACATTTGATGATCGGTTCCGAGGGCACGCTGGGCTTCATCGCCGAGATCACCTATCGCACAGTCGAGGAACATACCCATAAAGCCACGGCGCTGATGATTTTCCCCGACATCAAGACCGCTTGCGAAGCGGTGGCGGTGCTGAAAAGCCAGCCGGTGGCGGCGGTGGAATTGATGGACCGCGCCTCGTTGCGTTCGGTCGAACATAAGCCGGGCATGCCGTCCTATTTCAAGGAACTATCGGAAACCGCCGCCGCGCTGTTGGTGGAAACGCGGGCGCTGGACTCGACGACTCTCAATGCACAGGTCGAAACCATCGCCGCCGCGCTCGCCGCCACGCCAACCCTGCTACCGTTCCAATTCACCGACCGACCGGAAGAATTTACGCAACTGTGGGCGATCCGTCAGGGCCTGTTCCCCTCGGTCGGTTCGGCGCGGGCGACCGGCACCACCGTCATCATCGAGGATGTCGCCGTTCCCGTACCTCAACTGGCGGCGATGACCCTGGATTTGCAAGGCCTGTTCGATCAGCATGGCTATACCGGCTCCATCATCTTCGGCCATGCGCTCGAAGGCAACTTGCATTTCGTCATCACTCCCGACTTTGCCAAGCCGGCCGAAACCGAACGCTACAAGAACTTCATGGACGACGTATGCCACATGATCGTGGATCGATACGACGGTTCGCTGAAAGCCGAACACGGCACCGGCCGCAATATCGCCCCGTTCGTCGAGTTGGAATGGGGGCGGCAAGCCCATCGGTTGATGTGGGAAATCAAGACGCTGTTCGATCCGCATCACCTGCTGAATCCCGGCGTCATCCTCAACGACGACCCGGAAGCCCATCTGAAAAACATCAAACCGATGGCCGCCGTCGATCCGTTGGTGGATAAATGCATCGAATGCGGTTTCTGCGAACCGAACTGCCCGTCTCGCGCCCTGACCCTGTCGCCACGCCAGCGCATCGTCGGTTTGCGCGAAATGGCGCGCTTGCAAGCCGCTGGCGAAGAAGAGCAACCGGCTGCAAGCCATCACCGAGTCGTATGCTTATCAGGGTTTGGAGACCTGCGCCGCCGATAGCCTGTGCTCGCTGACCTGTCCGGTCGGCATCAACACCGGCACGATGATGTTGAAGAAGCGTAGTCAACAACGCGGTCAAACCGCGCAACGGATCGGCAACTGGGTCGCCAAGCACTTCTCCGGCGTCACCACGGCCACACGTTTCAACCTCGCCGCCGCCAACCTCTCGCACACGGTCTTTGGCTCCACGCTGCAAGGCGGTGTGACCGGGGCCGCGCGTAAACTGTCCGG
>JBAOHI010000029.1:0-10852 GCA_037045535.1 Candidatus Competibacter sp. | reverse complement strand
GAAGTCCTCTTTGCCGATCCCGACGAACTGCACGAACATCGGCTGGCGGGACAGCTCGCGGATTACCTCGGTCGTGGCCGACCGATCCGCGTTGGCACCATCGGTCAGGAAGATCACGAACGCCGGAACAGGTTGTGGCGCGCGATACTTCTCCCGCAACAGCCGCAACGGTGGGGCGTAATTCGTGGCTTCTCGGATTTTGTACCGCGCCAAAATCACCCGCTCGACGTAGCCTGCGATCTCCTCCAGCGTCACCGCCGGTAGTGGGTAGGCATTCGTCCCGAACAGTAGCAGGTCGATCTGGCCGTCATCATCACAAGCCACCGCCAGCCCCAGTATTCGCTCGATGGTCCGTTGGATGACTCCCGATTGGTAGAGCGCGTTCATCGATGCGGAAATGTCCAGCACCAGAACCACTTGGGCACGACGCTGGCCTTCGATCCCGTGTTTGTTGGCGGCAAAGGCCGCTTTTTTGCTCAGGTCGACGATGCGCTTGCGAAGATCGATGGACATCGGCACCTCCTTACACTCCGCTTGAGTATCGCTTCACCGAAACCATTTTGACGTGCCGAGGCCCGCTTGTTCCAGCGTGGCGTCGTTGCGCGCTTCGGGATGCGGTAAAATGGTTCCCTTTCGCGCGGTTGTCCACGACTTTCTAACCCCTTGTCTTGCTTGAGGCTGGTAGGCAACAAAAGGGCCGTGCAAAATAGCGGGCATGAAAAACTCCTCAATCGTGCAGGGTGCTTTGTTGGCGTTGCTTGCCGCTGTTTTGTTTGGAGCAAGCGCACCTCTCGTGCAGAAAGCAGGGACTCATATCGGTAGCTGGATGACTGCGGCGCTGCTCTATGCCGGGGCAGCGATCGCCGGATGGCTGTTGCGCTCCACCACTGCTCAAGAGGCGGCTTTGCAACGGCAACACTGGCCACGCCTGTTGCTCATGGCGTTCTTTGGCGCGGTCATCGGACCGGCGGCCCTCGCTTGGGGACTACAACACACAAGCGGCATGAGCGCCTCACTCATGCTCGCACTGGAAGCCGTGTTTACCGTGGCGCTGTCCTCTTTGTTTTATCGGGAGCAAATCGACCGGCGCGTGGGTCTGGCCATCCTCCTGCTCACCAGTGGCGGCTTTCTACTGGTGCTTGACAGCACCGAAAGCGGCACGCCGCAAGTCATGGGCTTGCTCGCCGTGATGGGCGCGACCATGGCATGGGGAATTGACAACACGCTGTCGCGGGCTTTGGCCGACATTGACCCCGGACGCGTGGTGTTGGGTAAAGCGGTTCTCGGCGCGGTGTGTTCCTTCCTAATCGCGATGGCAACGGGACCATCGACTTTCCCTTGGCTGGACGGCTTCGGCTTGTTCCTCATCGGCGCAACCGGCTACGGCCTCAGCTTGCGTTTTTATCTGCTGGCACAACGAACATTCGGAGCCGCGCGGACCGGTTCCGTATTCGGGGCCGCCCCTTTTATCGGCGCACTTATCGCCTTTGGATTAGGCGAACGAAACTTGAGTGTGTGGTTGATCGGCGGCGGGGTCCTGATGATGGCGGGCGTCATCTTGCACATGACGGAACAGCACGAACACGAGCACGCGCACGAAGCGATGGAGCATGAACACGCCCATACCCATGACGATGGCCATCATACGCACACGCATTCTCCGATGCCGGTCGGAATGCACAGTCACCCTCACCGGCATGAATCCATGCAGCACAACCATCCTCATGCGCCGGACCTGCATCATGTCCATCAGCACTCATTGGATTAGAACGGCGTTCGTTCTTGTGCGCCATGCTTTACATGAAGGATTTGAACGGTTTTTTCCTGTACCCGGAACAGCACACCCGATAGCTCCCGAAAATCAGGTTTCGGATTTCGTAGCTGTAGAAACGACTTTCAAAAGCCATCGCGTAACGATTCGGCGACTCCTTCAACGTCTGAATCTTGTCGTGAATGGCAAAATACCAACGCGCCGCGTTGCCGGGGGAATCCTGCGCGATGTAGAGATAGATTTTCTCGATCTCTTTCGCCGCCTCGGGGGCAAATCTCAACCCTATAGGGCACCTCGAAAAACCGGACATGAAGCCGGCAAAATGGGCAAAGCAAGGTGCCTGAGGCGTGAGCCTCACAATATCTTTGGTTTGTGCCCCGGCCCGAAGGGTTCATCCCCGCCCGAAATCACCATCCCGGTCGTACCGGGATCGCACTTGGGCGTTAGAAAGCGACCACACCGTATGCCTTGAGAATGCACAGGCGACGTAGGTTGTAGACCGCTGCCTTCCCCGTGAGTTGGAAGGTCGCTCGATCCAGACCGATACATCGTAGGAGTTTTCCGCCCATCTGCTCCATAGCGGCGAAGACGTGTTCGACCCGCGCCCGAACCCGGGCAATGCGGGTGTTGCGGCGCGCCTGGCAGGCGGACAGCGGTTTGCCTTTCTTTGCCTTGCGCTGGATGTGTACTCGCCAACCCTGGGTCTTGAGGCGCCGCTCACGTTCACCATCAACATAGCCCTTGTCGCCATAAAGATCACGGCCGGTATTCGCGTGATCCAGGACATCTTCCAGGTGCAGGGTGTCGTTCTCCGCAGCGGTGCTGACCTTGACCTGGCGGATCAGCTTGTAGCGTCGGTCGGCGCTGACCGAGACCTTGTAACCGAAGTAGGATTTGCCGTGCTTCTTCGTCCAGGTGGCCTCCATGTCCTTCTGCCGGCGCTGGGCCGGCTTCCAGTCCACCGGCATCGCCGACGCTTTCAGCAATTCCCGTTCTTTTTCCGTGACGTGCTGGCGAGGAACGGGAACCAGACTGGCGTCCACCATCTGCCCACCACGAGCAATATAACCCTGCTGGGCCAGTTGACGATGCACCGCCTCAAACAGCGCGTCTCCCGCCTTCGCCACCGTCAACCGCTCGCGGAAGGTCCAGAATGTGGTGCGATCGGGTATCTGACTACTGTGCCGCAGGCCCAGGAAACGCTGGAAGCTCAGTCGATCCAGCACTTGGTATTCCATCTGTTCGTCACTCAGTCCATATAAATCCTGAAGAACCAGGGCACGTACCATCAACTCGGTGGGAAACGGTGGACGCCCCCCACGTGCCCGTCCGGGTCGTGGCGCTACCCGGTCCATCTCCGCCGCCAGCGCCTTGAAGTCAACCTGCTGCTCCATGACTTGCAGCACATCGCCCAGACGATCCAATTTGGCTTCCCGTTCCTGGGCGGCAAACAGGCTTTCTTTGATCATCGGATATCCGGGCTCTTGGCGGGGATCAACAACCCTATTTTCTCATAACAAGGTTTTTCGAGGTGCCCTATACGGCATCGCGCTTCAAGCCGTGCTTTTTCTCGAACTCGTGAAAAAACTCGTCAACCGGAATCCCTTGCCCCTTGTCGTGTTCCTTGGCGGCGCGGGCGATTTTTTCGAGCGTCCCGAGTAGCTCCACCATCTCTTCATAGGCTTTGGCGGACTGAATGACCAGTTCGGCCTTGCCATTCACGGTCAGAATTTCAGGCTTTCCCGTTTCTTTTAGCCGCTTAATGTGCTCGGCAGGCTTGCGGCTAAAATCCGAAACAGGGTGTATGGAGTCCATCGTAAACATGGCGCACCTCGACAGATAATTAACAGATAATTTTCAGTTTATCGGGTTTTTGGTATAAACTCAGTAAGTATCCCCCGGCAGAGCCGGGGGCTTTAGTTTGTGAGCCGCTCAAAGCGGCTAACCAGGGTCGCTAACGCGGCCCTGACGTTCTTGGGCCACCTAAAGGTGGCGCCTCAGCGCCAGAGGTCTAGATTATCCAGCCGCTGATCCTCTTGCTCTTGGTACTGAATGTACTCGCAGATCACGGTCTCATCCCGACCGACGGTCGAGACAAAATACCCCCGCGCCCAAAAATGCTGCCCAACAAAATTCTGCTTGCGCTCCCCGTACACCCGCGCTAAGTGAATTGCGCTCTTGCCCTTGATGAACCCGATCACTTGAGACACCGCGTATTTGGGGGGAATCGCAATCAGCATATGCACATGGTCGAGCAGCAGATACCCCTCCTCAATTCGGCTTTCCTTCTGCGCGGCCAGCTTTCGAAACACTTCCCCCAGGTGCTTCCTCAACTGGACATAAAGCGTCTTGCGACGACACTTCGGGATAAAGACCACATGGTATTTACACTCCCACTTGCTGTGGCTTAGGCTGTCATACTCGTCCATCGGGATTCTCTCAGTCGTGGTGCTTGGCGGCTCACGACACAGAGTTTCCCTGATGGACTCCCGTAAATGTCAAACTGCTACCGTCTCCCCGGCAGAGCCGGGGGTTTTCTCAGGATAATAAAAATCAGATAGTTTATTTTTAGCTACGGTTTCAAGCGTCTAACCATTATGTAACATAAAGATTGCAAAATCGCCCGAATGTTATTACGTTGGTAATAACATAGGAGGCGTGAACATGGTTGAACTCAAAGTCCGCAAATTCGGCAATTCGTTGGGGGTGGTCCTGCCGAAAAGCGTTATCGACCGTCTGCACACGCGGGACGGGGAAGCCCTGTTTCTGATTGAAGCGCCGGATGGCAGTTATCGGCTGACGCCTTACGATCCGGCCTTTGAGCAAAAAATGGCGAAGGCCGAGGACATTATCAGCCGCTATCGCAATACGCTGCATGTCCTCGCGCAATGACGGAACCGGTCTGGATCGAAGAGCAGGATGCTCTGGCGTTGCATGATCGCCTGCTGGCGTTGCATGGCGGCGCGGCGGGAATGCGGGATATGGCCTTGCTGCAATCCGCGCTTGCCCGGCCCTGGCAGATTTCCGCTTATGCCCAGACGCCTGGCATCCTCGACATGGCGGCGGCCTACACGGTGGGGATTGTCCGCAACCGTCCTTGCCTCGATGGCAACAAACGAACCGGTTTTGTAATCGGTGTTCTGTTTCTCGAACTCAACGGCTACCGCTTCACCGCGAGCGAGGAAGACGCAGCCCAAGCTGTTTTGGGCTTGGCGGCGGGCATTTTAGAAGAGCAGGGTTACGCGGCGTTCCTGCGCGCGAATGCTTCGTTCCTCTGAGCTGTCGAGAGACTCAAAACGCCCACTCACGGGTTCTTATGCGGGTTCTCATGTTCGTAATAACCCCTCAACACCGCATTAATGAGGGTCTGATAGCCCTTGCCTTTGGTCCGAAACCACCGCAATACGTCCCGATCAAGGCGCAAGGTGATTTGTTCCTTGGGTTCGGGCAAGCCCACGGTGATGGTGTTTTCCCAACCGGCATAGGGCTTGGGTGCGTCGGCATCGGCATGGCGGCGGCGCATGGCCTCCGCGTGGCTCATGCCCAAATCGGTTTTGTCCTCGCCACGCTCGCGCATGGCTTCAAGCTGCTCCGCCGAATAGCTTCCGGTATTCCCTGATTTCCCAGTCATCGGCTCTGTATGCGGAGATAATCCGCACCCTCTCGTTGCGTTTCGTCCAGACCACCAGATAGAACTTTTCACCGATCAGCCCAACGGTTCCCCATCGCTCCTCATCGTTTCTCGGCGTGGCGTAGCTGAAAACCGGCCTGCCGTCGAAAAGCTGTGTCACGCCCACAAAATCAACCCCGTGGTCGCGGATGTTGTTCTGGCGCTTGTTCTCGTCCCATTCGAACTCCATATTTTATGTAACCACAACCTGTAACTACATTCAAGAAAATTCATTCTGGACGGCAAAAATCCTTTTTGAGGATACGGATTGATACTACCCCTTGTATGGACCGAACCGGCAGCATCCAGATTTGCCCTTGCGGAGTGGAATTTGAGGAATGAACTTAATCGGTATTTTTCCATACTGCCGATTATCACACCGCTCCAATCTTTTCAACTACCGGCAGTTCTTCAAAACTTTTGCGAATGGCTGAGAACAACATCGCTGCGGTATCAAGGACCGTATCCGGCAAGGCCGTCTTTTTCTCTGCCCAAGCAGATGCAAGTTGGATAGCAACCGATGCCTTCCAACCATCTGGAAGCTCTACACCCTGCCTTTTTGCCGCTGCTTTTATCTGATTCACTAGGCCACCGATTTTACGTTCTTCATCAGTAATTTTTATTGCCTTTCCAAGAACAATTTTAACACTAGGCAAGATAATCATTTCTCCAAAAATGTCTTCAATTTCGACCTCTTGCCCGGAACGGCCTATAACGTCGTCAAGCATTAGGATTCCGCTCTCATGTTTAACATACAACTCCTTTAATAGAGCATCGCGGCGGGTTCGTCCGGCGTTGTCACCATCAAGGAGGACAAGTGGGCGAACACTCTGACCTAAAAATAGGCTGGCAAGGTGTCCAACTAATTTCGTCCCTCCGCATGGGGTAATATAGATATCATCTGGAAGTGTAATGCGATTGGTAGCTCCACACTTTTGCGAAAGTGCATGTAGATAATAGAAGTCGCTCATGCCTTCGACCAGCACGTTTTTTCGGTGCTGAAACAAGCCGCGCACCATCGCATATCCAGCAGCGGCTTGCAGAGGAAAAATCGTTTCCCGGTGGGCACCTCGAAAAACCTTGTTATGAGAAAATAGGGTTGTTGATCCCCGCCAAGAGCCCGGATATCCGATGATCAAAGAAAGCCTGTTTGCCGCCCAGGAACGGGAAGCCAAATTGGATCGTCTGGGCGATGTGCTGCAAGTCATGGAGCAGCAGGTTGACTTCAAGGCGCTGGCGGCGGAGATGGACCGGGTAGCGCCACGACCCGGACGGGCACGTGGGGGGCCAATACTGTTGAATTAAGCGTTTGCCATTCGTTTGGCTTTATCGACCTGCCATTTGTTAATGGGTTTCTTGGAGACACGGGGTTGCGAGGGTCGTGGGATTTTGGGTCGGTAATAGCGCACCCGAGCTATCTCGTTCAGGAGTTCAGTGAATATCACCAGGGCCCGTTCAGGGCATTTTGGCGTCAGGACAAAGGCTTCTTGGGCTAGGGTGAGCACGGCATGTTTGAACTGGGGTTCGACTCCTGCAGGATGATCTGGATCGGTCATCAGGACAGTTAACAGCCGAGCGATGACCGCCACGATCAAAATGGCGAATAACTCTTGACGAATGCCGTTCTCGGTCTGGCTATGGAAGGTTTCGACGTCGAGGGAGGTTTTCTCGTCGCGATAATGGGTTTCCACTGCCCAGCGGCGAAAATAGAGCGCGGTGATGGCAGCGGTGGGAAAACGGACGGGATCCTCCAGGTTGGTAAGGAGGACGGAGCGTTCGCCATCGGGACTGTGCAGGCGCAGGGCGTGCAGCCGGATCGGTTCCGCCTGCGGGGGCTGGAGGGTGATCGTGGCCTCCGCCTGGCCGGAGCGCACGAAGGCTTCGACGGCGGGAAAGGTGGCCGACGCCGGACAGCGGATAAGCCAGTAGCCTTGGTAGTGGTGATGGAGATGGCTGATCAGTTCGTAGCTGGGATAGCCCCGATCCAACAGCAAGACCCCGCCGCCGGGAAGGTGCGGTAACAGGGCCTTGACCTCTTCCCGTTCGTTGGCGTGGGCCATCGGCTGGACGGTGCGGGCCACGGGCAGGCGGCGAAAGACATCGTAAGCCGTGGAGACCAAGCATTGGGGATAATGACCTTGGCCGGGGTGATCCAGCCCGCTATCGGGATCGAACACCGAACGCAAGGCGTCAGCGGCCGGGAGGTGGTATTTGGAGCCATCGATGGCAAACACCGACAGGCCCTGCCACGCGAACTCATCCCCCGTCGGCCAGACCTCGTAGGCGAGGCGCGCGACGTCACGATGGAGTTGTTCGAAAGCGGTCCAGGAGAGCTTGGCCCGGGCTTTGGTGACGGTGCTCCGGTGGACAGCTTCGGCGTCCGGCCACAAACCGCTCCGTCGCGCCAGGCGGAAAAAGGCCCCCACCTTGCCGTCGACGCCTTGACTCTTGCCACTGGCCGTCAGGGACAGCAAGAGGACGATCAGGCTGGGCAGCGCGAGCTTGCACCGGCGAACAAATGCCTGCGGTGAAAGCAGGAAGGTGGTTGACGACAGCCGGTGCGGGATCAACTGCAGAAAAGCGTCAAGAAGGGAGGAAAGGGGCATGGATTTTCAAACCAGAAATTTGTGCTATCGATGGGTCTTCTGGAATTAACATTCAACTAATTCAATATATTGTGTGCATAATCGTGTTAATTCAACAGTATTGACGTGGGGGGCGTCCACCGTTTCCCACCGAGTTGATGGTACGTGCCCTGGTTCTTCAGGATTTATATGGACTGAGTGACGAACAGATGGAATACCAAGTGCTGGATCGACTGAGCTTCCAGCGTTTCCTGGGCCTGCGGCACAGTAGTCAGATACCCGATCGCACCACATTCTGGACCTTCCGCGAGCGGTTGACGGTGGCGAAGGCGGGAGACGCGCTGTTTGAGGCGGTGCATCGTCAACTGGCCCAGCAGGGTTATATTGCTCGTGGTGGGCAGATGGTGGACGCCAGTCTGGTTCCCGTTCCTCGCCAGCACGTCACGGAAAAAGAACGGGAATTGCTGAAAGCGTCGGCGATGCCGGTGGACTGGAAGCCGGCCCAGCGCCGGCAGAAGGACATGGAGGCCACCTGGACGAAGAAGCACGGCAAATCCTACTTCGGTTACAAGGTCTCGGTCAGCGCCGACCGACGCTACAAGCTGATCCGCCAGGTCAAGGTCAGCACCGCTGCGGAGAACGACACCCTGCACCTGGAAGATGTCCTGGATCACGCGAATACCGGCCGTGATCTTTATGGCGACAAGGGCTATGTTGATGGTGAACGTGAGCGGCGCCTCAAGACCCAGGGTTGGCGAGTACACATCCAGCGCAAGGCAAAGAAAGGCAAACCGCTGTCCGCCTGCCAGGCGCGCCGCAACACCCGCATTGCCCGGGTTCGGGCGCGGGTCGAACACGTCTTCGCCGCTATGGAGCAGATGGGCGGAAAACTCCTACGATGTATCGGTCTGGATCGAGCGACCTTCCAACTCACGGGGAAGGCAGCGGTCTACAACCTACGTCGCCTGTGCATTCTCAAGGCATACGGTGTGGTCGCTTTCTAACGCCCAAGTGCGATCCCGGTACGACCGGGATGGTGATTTCGGGCGGGGATGAACCCTTCGGGCCGGGGCACAAACCAAAGATATTGTGAGGCTCACGCCTCAGGCACCTTGCTTTGCCCATTTTGCCGGCTTCATGTCCGGTTTTTCGAGGTGCCCCGGTCTTTCGGCCAAGTCTCTGCGGAAATTCGTGAATGACCTGTTTCGTCTTCAGTGACAGGCCGAACGCGGTGTAGGTGTTCGCCGTCAATTAAGAATGGAGAATGTGTTGTATAGATAAGCTGGTTTAGTTCAGAAAGTTTCTCAAAAAAATCAATTAACTCCTGCTGAGCTGTTGGGTGCAAGTGCATACCTGGCTCGTCAAGAAGCAAGATCGCATCCTTATGACCCTCATTTGATTCAACCAAGAACAATAGATAGAAGGAAAAAAACCACTGAAATCCTTTGCTACGGGCCTCCAACTCAATTTCAACGTCTGGTCGTTTATCATCAGCAATCCAAATGCGGAAATAGTCGCCATCTGCATGATAGCGAATCTTATGGCGGCGTTGTGACCACCATTCTGAAAAACGTAAACTGATATCGTTTGATGCTGAATTCAAACGGATTGCACGCTCTTCCTTGTGGCGCTGATCGGCTGCAAGCTGTTCTGGCGTGGGTTGGCTATTTTGCTGGCCAAATTTAGTTACTTCCTTTGGATCAAGACCAACATGCTTGAACATAGCATTGATGGTTCGTATATGTGTGTCTGTCGGCTTATTTTGTAGGTCTTGGAGGAAACGAGGGAGCCAGATAGCACTGTCCAGAATACCATAGTTATCAAAGTAGATCAGAACGGGAATGTTTTCTTTTACCAGATCATTAATCAGGCTAACTACAGAACCCTTGACAGCAACATCCCGTACAGATGTTATAGCTTCCTGAAGCGTTTCCACCATATCGGCCGTCTGTGGGTTGCTCTTGCCTTCCACTTCGTTCCGAAGAGAAGTCAGAAGTTCCACACCGCGTTCGTTCCGCAAATCGTGATTTGCCTTTAAGCGATCCTGCCACGATATTGCCCATTCAGCCATAACTTTGCGCTGTGGTGCTGTTGCCTCCTCTTGATCTGGGGTAGGAGCCTGAAGTCGTCGAGCACTTGATGCAAATTTATTAAGGGCGGTTAAAATTGGTTCTGGTGTAAGAAGATTATCTTCAATAGATGGAGAGTACTCGATTGAAAGAGACCCATCATAATAGCGAGTCAGGATAGCCTCGATGGGGGGTTGTTGACCTGGCTCCAAAACTTCGGAAATTTTAGCATTCAGGTTATCAGAGATAGCGAAAGCCACAGAACATACAGGCCAGTCTCCACCCTTCGAACCCTTTGCCACATAATCGCGCGTATAACGGTCGCGTGGAAACTCTTTCTGTGGATCGTAAGGTTCTGGCGTCGCCGGGTTGAATTTGTGAAAGGCTTTCAGCAGCGTGGTTTTACCGGATTCGTTTCTTCCAACAAAAGCCGTCACTTGCTCAAGAACAATCCAACCACTATCGTTAATGTTGCGAAAATTCTGCACACGAAACCGAAGGGCCTTCATCATTAATGCGCTCCTTGCTCTGAGCAACGATTAGTTTTCATATCTTAAAATTGGGGTGCAACCTAGGAAAAACTAAGCTGTTTTCAAACACCTTGTAGCTCGTCTTACTTGTACTGTAAATCTATGATAAGACAAAATTTATCATTCTGTCTTATCCGAGACAAAACGATGGACGAGCGGAAGCACCTCACATCCCGCAACTCCATCGGACGACGTTCGTGTCCTCACAACCAATGGCGGCGTCGGAA
>JBAOHI010000028.1:0-81070 GCA_037045535.1 Candidatus Competibacter sp. | reverse complement strand
TGATCAACGGCTCGGCCAGCTCCCAAATCGGTCGGGCCGTATGCTTCTCTCGCCGTAAATAGTCATTCACCGTGTCGTGACTCGTGCCCTCCAAGTGATTAGCGAGATTCGTACACGTATAATTGACTGGCGTGCTAATCAAATACTAGACATACTGCTGTTTGGTTATCATGCTTAATTATATCAAAATAATCAATAAGCTGGAACTCTAAGCGCATGTGCGCGGCACGAAAGGCGGCTTCGTCGCGCGAACCCTTGACCCGTCGCCGACACCGCTTCCAGCAGTAGGCTTTTTTTGACAATGCAGCGCTGATCGTGTCCTACATCTACCTCAAGCAACTCCGAAAGCGCAATGCGTCGATACCCTCGATGGGTTAAATACACCGCCTGCGCCCGTCACCGGACTCGCCCGTTCGGTCCGTCCTTCCTCGCCGCTCGCAGCGTTTCACACCCCACTTCGCTCAACAACCGGATTCGCTTCATCGCTCCTTACCTCCCTTTCAAACACAATATCTGCAATTACAGTATTAACCCAGCGAATCGTACTCGCGCGGCTGGAGAAGATGGTGCAAGGCACTGCGCAGTTTGGCCGGCTGCACCGGTTTGTGCAGCAGCGGGTAACCGCTGGCTTCAGCCTCGCGTAAGCGGTCGGGAGCGGTGTCGCCGGTGATCACCAGGGCCGGTACGTAGCGGCGCAGATCTTTTTGCAGGATCGACACGGCTTCCAGTCCGGAGAACTCGCCCTCCAGCCGATAATCCACGATCAGCAACTCCGGCGGCGGGAGGTGACCGGCGATCTGCCTGCGCGCTTCGTCCAAGGAGCCGGCCTTGATGACAGTACAGCCCCAGCGCTCCAACAGACCGTCCATGGCGGCCAATACAGCCTTGTCGTCATCCAGCACCAGCACCCGGTGGCCGTGCAGTATCGTGGCCGGCGCCACGCTCGGCGAGACGCGGAGATGGCGCGTCGCATCGTGATAGAGGGGCACGGTGATCGAAAAGCGGGAGCCGTGCCCCAGGCGAGAGCGGACCTCGATCTCGTGCCCCAGCAAGGTGACCAGCCGATTCACGATGGCCAACCCCAGCCCCAACCCTTGGTGTCGATCCCGCCCGGAATCGCCCAGCCGATGAAATTCCAAAAAGATGTTGTCCAGTTGGTCTTCGGGGATTCCGGGGCCGGTATCGTACACCTCGATGCGCAACTTGTCGCTGCGGCGACGGACGCCCACCAGCACGCGGCCGTTGCGCGTGTAGCGCAGGGCGTTGGAAATTAAGTTTCTCAATATGCGCTCCAACATGGTGGGGTCGCTTTGCACGACAGTCCAGATAGGGCGCATTCGTAGCGTGCTGCCGGACTCACGATTGAAGGCGTGGCGGTCGGCGTCCTGCCGCTGAAACCGTCTCCGCTCCCGCAAGGTGCCGAACAAATTGATCCCGTGGGATTGGTATTCGGTTTCCAGCCGCTTGAACAGTTCGGCTACGGCCACGGGACCGACGTTAGGACGGATCACCCCAGCATCCAGCTTGGAAATGTCCAGCAAGGCGCTCAACATGCCGTCGATGGATAGGATCGAATCCTCGATCTGCTTGATCAGCGGTTGGGTTTCGGCATCGCGCACCCGATCCACCAAGTTGGCGAAAAACAGGCCCAGCGCGTGGATCGGCTGGCGCAAATCGTGGCTAGCGGTCGCTAAGAACCGGGTTTTCGCCGCGTTGGCCTGCTCCGCCTCGCGGCGAGCGGCGTCCAGCGCGTTCTCCCGCTGCTTGAGTTCGCTGATATCGGTGCAGGTCAACACCCGGTCACCGTTGGGTATGGGCGTTTGCAGGATTTCGACGATGATCCCGTCCGCGCGCTTGAACTCGATCTTTCCTTTCTCCAGCAGCGCCAGCGGCGGGTCGACGGCGTGCAGGATCGTGTCGAGAGGTTGGCCGCGCTCGAGCGCGTGGCCGTGCAAGCCGAGCAAATCCAGAAAGTGCTGGTTCCACATCCGGAGTCGGTTTCGCGGATCGATCAGGCTGATGCCTTGTTGGATATGCTGCAAGGTGGTTTCCAGCAGAGCCGATTTTTCGTCCTTTTCCCGTTGCAGGGCGGCGTTTTCGAAGCGAAGGTGCAAGGAATGATTGAGCGTCCTGTAGATGTTTTTGGCATACAGCAAGCACGCCGCCAGGTTGAAGGTTACTAGGAAAGCGATTTCGGCGCCGCTCGCACCACCGCGCAGCACTAAAACGACGATCAGTGACAGCAGCGCCAGCACGGACGCGAAGTAGGCCGGTGGATAAGACACCACAGCCATCAACGCTTGCGCGTTCATCCCCACCAAGATAACGGTGATGAAAACCAGGGTGGCCGGTTGCTCCGGATCGAGGAACAGGATGGGCACAGCCGCCCAAACCAAGCCGAATACCCACGATAAAGACGCTGCCACCTTTCCCCAATGGCCCTTGTTCGCCGTGTTGGGCTGCCGCCGCTGGTAGGCGCGCATCAGCGACCAACGAACCACCGTCAAACCATAGAGGACAGCCAGCCAAGCCAGCAGGCTGGGACGGGGCGCCTTATTCCAAAGGAGACAAACGAGCACGGTGCTGGACACGGCGTGAACCAGGACGGCGACAGGGACCGATCGGTACAGTGTATCGATCAGTTCGGCGCGAATTTCGTCGTGGGTGACCGAAGCGTTCGGATGCATTGCGCGGCTAAGTCCGGCAGGGCCAAAAATCCAAGCCATGGAGTCCAAATTACAAGGTCTCGGTAACGTGAAATAGCGTTACGGTGATCGGGTGGTACCGTCGCCGGAGGAATAAGGCCGGCGATCCGGGTCAGGCTGGGTCGGGCGCTCTCCTCCGGGCTCCGCTCGGGCCGAGTCGGGCGCTCTCTCCCGGGTTCCGCTCGGGCCGAGTCGGGCGTCCCCTCCGGGTTCCGCTCGGGCCGAGTCGGCGCTCTCCTCCCCAGTTCCGGTCATGATGACGGTGAACGTCAATGCGAGTATTAAGGGGAGGAGGCCCGATGTCTTCGGGCGTCCGTGCGGGTCGACTGCCAATCAGCCGATCAATTTGATCGATCCAACGCCGCATTTCGGATAACTCTTCCGGCGATGCCGGCATCGTCTCCGTATGGCGCCAGCCACGCGTTATATATGTTCTATTTGCCGTGATCGATAAAGATCTCCAGACATTCTCCCTGGAGGCCATGCGGACGCGCCCTTCCAGAACCGTACAACGCGTGTCGCCACGGGGTGAAATGGCCATTACCCATTCGGTTCCTTCCGCGCCGGCGGTGACAAATTCGGTATCCACCTGAAACGCGCCTCTGACCCTGACGAATAGCTCGCCGACAAACGCGAAAATTGAGCCGATTCGGATACGGCTATTGGATCGCACGTACAACTGTGTTCCGCTGGGAAAACGGATGGCGACTGCCACGTTTGGTCCGGTCCTGATCAGATCGCCCTTTCTCAAGGGCATGTCTGGCGCGGCATCCAGGAGGACGCCTTCGCGGCTGATCCGCACCTGTCGCCATTCTCGCGCGGCGGCGATCCAGTAGTTTGCGGTGTCCAAGGATCGATCTTCCATCAGGATCGTTTCGAGAATCGGCAGCGCCTGCTCTCGTCCGGCGGCGGGAGCGATCCACCCGACGTACCCGATGAAAAGCAGCGCAAAAGCAGAGGACATCCAGGTCTGAAAACAATTGCTGGCAGTTTTAAATGGTCGATAACGGCTCAGGGTGTTCACGCGAACCACCTCCTTTTCACCGTCGCGACGGTCCAATACGACAAGCTGAACACCAGCAGATGATAGATGGTATTCACGATGACGAGATAAGCGTGAAAAACGTAGCTGACGATAACAAAATACAGCAGAAACGTTGCCCATAATAGCCCGGCTCTAAATAGGGATTTGCCAATAAAATGTCTCAATTTTAATAAAACCGCCCAACAACCCCAAGCCAACCATGAGCATCAATTCGGGCCAATAGTCCAGCGCTCGGATCGTTCGACCGTCCAGAAGCGACCGGATAATCGCCGAGTGCAATTCGACGCCGTAGCGCTCTTCCCTGGTTATGCCGTGGCGAACGGGAAATAGATCATCCTTCCGCTCGATGCCGACCAGCACGATTTTGTCCCTGAAGTGGCTGAAATCACCGTCGCGACGGTCTTTCACGATGGATTGATACGGCGCTTTTGATTGGGTGGCATCTGGCGCGGGGAGCCTCGAAGGGTCGATGATGATGCTGGCCGCAATGTCGCGCTTGTCGATGGCGGGGCAACCCGGTTGCTCCCACTTCACTTCATCGGTTTCGGAAACAGCCACTTTGGTGACGCTTTGTCGGGTGATCTGGTCGAGAAAGTCGATATTTCGAACCTTTTGATCGATCGCCAGCTCGCGTCCCAGAAAGGCGGCACCGCTTTCGAGCGCCAGGGAATGCAGGATGAATCGCTGGTCTTCCTTGCGAACGACCAGCGGCGCCAGCTGTGCCGAACTCGATTTTTTACCGATACAAAGCAGACCGGGTTTGGCGCCGGCATCTCTCAAAGGCTGCACGATCTTGGGTTGGTCCCCGAGGAGGTCGCGATAGCCGACAACGACCGTGGTACCGCGCTCGCTTGCTTGCTTGATGGCGCCGGCAAACTCTGTGTCGAATGGGGTCGGGTCCTCGAAAAACAGATCGAACGCGATGACTTTCGCGCGCGCTCGCGAAAGCTTGTCGATCAAAATCGCGTGCTCGCGGCGCCAGTCTTTGCCAAACGGTTTACCGAGTTCTCGCTCGGTTTGCTCGTCGATCACGACCACGGCGACTCGCTCGTCCGTACGTCGTTCGGAGAAGAAGAGCCCCGCCAACCCCACCGCGTAGCTTTCGAGCCTGACCGCCGGCGGGAGAAAATCGAACAGTCGGAGCCACGACAAGCAGAAAACGAACAGCGAAGCGCCAATCGCGACCGAAAACCCGACTCGCCTCAAGCCGAGCACCTGCTTGAGCCGACTCAACTCCTTGCTATTTTGATCGAGGCTGTCCTTGATCAAGGGGTCGGAGGTTTCGCGGTATTGCCGCTCCAGGGTTTCGATGTTTTGCCGATACGTCCGCTCGGCAACCTGGCAACGACGGTAATCGCCGTTGGCGATGGGCAGGTCCTTTGCCAAGTTACCGGTGGCGATGTTGAACAAAAGCCCTTCGCTGGCGCGCATGAACAGCACGGGGGCGCCGATGTCGCGCTCTCCAGCAAACTCGCCCAGCAGCCTGTTGCGCGCGTGGCTGACCGCGAATTCCACCCGGCCACGGGCGCGGCTTTTGAATAGGGAGCGATAGAATTCCCGGCTAAACAAAATGGCGGCTTCGTCGTAGATGGCATACTGCATCGCGACTACGGCTGGAACGCCTTGCTGGACCAGCCGGTAGGCCATGCCGGCCAGCGGCGCGGTGGGGGAGGTCTCCGCTCCCTTGCAGGCGTTCAGAAAAACCAGCTTCAAGGTCGGGTGGTTGGCGAACAAGCTGGCAAAGCGGGCACCATCGACGTACTCGCTGGCACCGTCCTCGGCATTCAGTCGCAGAAACGCCCGATCGCCGTCGAACTCGCCGTGGCCGATGAAGTGAAACAGGTGAAAGCGGCCTTCCAGCAGCGCATCACTGATCTTGGTAGCGGTGACTGTCCCTTCGAGAAATGACAGCTCGACGCGATCCTCCAAACCGGCGAGCGTCTGAAGCAGGCTCGCCTTTTCTTCGGCTACATCGAGGTCCGTGCTGTCGGGGATAACGACCAGCATGCCGAGAGGTAGCGACACTTCCAGGTTCGAGATCGGCGCGAAAATTTCCAGATATCGGACCAGGGGACATTGCACCGACGTCCCCAGAAAGCGATCCCGGTTCGGCCAATAAAGAAACTCCCAAGGCAGCGCGATCAGCTCGGGCGCTTCAATGCGCAGGCGGACGCGAAGTCCCCTTTCCGCCTCGCCCAGGAATCGCCCGGCCGACCGCTCGAACAGCAGCTCGATATCGCCGGCGAATAGCCAACGATAAAGCCGGCTACCAAGATCGGTCAGGCCAGCTTGATCGATCTCGCGCTCGGCCAGTCGGTCCTGGAAGGGCCGGATTTCTCGCCAGCCGGGATCAAGCGACAGCGATTCCCGAACCTCGCCCAGCGGCGATGCGGCCCGCACCGGATATCGGCCTTCAATCCCGGCATCGATCCAGAGATCGAAGTTTTCGTACCGCATGATGGTTTCAGGTGGTTGTGGGGACGCGGCACAAGGTGAATTTGATACCGCCCTGCGCTTCGATTTTCGCCCCGCTACCCATCAGTGCCACTTGACCTTGGCCGGAGATTTGCGCGCAAACCTCGATCTCCGAAATCTGAAACTCTCCGATTCGGTCGGCGCCATTCTGGAGTATTTCATTGATCTGATGGAAAAAAACGTCCATGTTGCGCTTGAGCATGGAGACGCTGACGCCTTGCACCATAGTGCTGGCAAGCTTGCCACCGATACCGCGCTCCGTCCTTTTTCCCTCGATGGAACCTTCGACTGAGCTGATAACCAAGATAGTGTCCGCACCGTTAATTTCCATTCTTTCCTCCTCGATTACCCGCCTTAGCTGATCGGTTGTCGCTCCTATTCGGCCCACGAAACCGTGCAAAAAGCAGCCCAACATATTCGATTATGACCCGTTTCTGGGTGAATTCAGCCCATGGTTCTCGAATATTCCCATATTGTATTAATACATCCAGATGGCATGGTCGAGTATATAGCTTTAGTCATATAACTTAAGTAATAAGAAATTAATCGACGAGGCACGAACAAAATTTCCTTGGGTTCAATTTGAAAAAAAGCAATAACGGTAGGTTCAATTTTGAAATCCAAATAAGATTATCCATAATTGCAACTGTATTATTAAGCGACATTGCATTTTAATTTGATCAAAAAAATATACAAATTATTTCAACAATAAATTTATTGGAAATTGGGATTTCAATTGAATTTCACTTGCAATAAAAGACGATATTATATTTTATTTCAATAAATTATGTTTATTGTTACATGATTTCGTGACGCCAGCAAAAGAAAAATGAACAGCTTTACAATTAATTTATGGCATCAAAATCGCAAACAGACGATCAGCGTTCTGAGACTGGTATGTAATCGACAAACCCTCCGATAGGCTAAATGTCATATAACTTCCAGCCTATATTAAATGGGACGGTTTCTGGATTATTGTCAGATAATGCAAAATTGAGTATGACCATGTTGCCGCAATTATAGAACTGCATCGCACGGTCATCGGCTGGTAGTCAGTCCGGGAGAAGCCATGAAAGAACCCATGAAGTATTTTTCGCAAAGCATGACTCTGTTGGGGAAAGTTACTAACGTCAATGTCACGGAGGCGTCATTTACTTTGCGTTGTCGCAGCGGAGATAGTTTTCAGGTTAAGGCCAGTTCGCAGACGACGTTTAACGTATTACGCAATTTAGACGGATTGAGTCGGGATCGCGTGCCGACACCACCGAATTTCAATCCAAGCGGCGGGGTGTCCGAGATGGTGCGCAAATACGTTCATCCCGATGAGCTGGTTATCATTTATGGCATCTATCAAGCGCACCAAGGGAAGGAGCAATTTCAGGCCAGCACCGTGACGTTACCCCATTACGAGAGCGGCCGATACATTTTCGAGGAATCGCATTGGTGGCTCACCCAGATTTCCCGCTTGGCCGATGAGTGGCTGGACGATCTGTTTGGTGATCACCGCACTTATGAAATGGATGATTTTGCCGAGTTTTATCAAACCAACTTGAATATCTTTGGGATGCCAATGCAGGATGATAACGTGCAGGAATGCGCAACCTTATCCCGTTTCATCTATGGCCTTTCCTCTGCTTATCTGCTGACCGGCAACCTGCGTTATCTGTGTGCCGCCAAAGCGGGTGTCCAATATCAGCGTTACACCTTCCGCTCCTTGAGCCACGACGGACAAAGCTGTTTCTGGAGTTTCGGCAAACGAAAAACCCGGGATCGAGGTGTAAAAATCGTGGTCGCATCAGAAAATTGGGACGACCGCGATACCATTCCACTGTACGAGCAAATCTACGCGCTGGCCGGCTTGGCCCAATACTATCGAATCACTCAAGATTGGGAAGTGTTGGAAGACATTCAGCGCACCATTCGTACCTTCCAAACATTTTATCTGGATTCGGTTCAAAACGGCTTTACGGGCTTAGACGGTTATTTTTCCCACATCGACTACGCCACTCTACGGCCGGACGCCGAAGCGCTGGGCGACAACCGCTCGCGAAAGAACTGGAACTCCATCGGCGATCACATTCCCGCTTATCTGGTCAATTTGATCTTGGCTCTGGATCCGCTGCCGCGTGGTGGCGACGGCCGCGATGAAATCGAGGATTTTTTAGGTACCTGCCGGAGCATTCTGGATACGACTGCCCGTTTGATTTTACAGAAGTTTCCGGATCCAGACCCGAAAGTTCCATTCGTCAACGAACGGTTCCACGCTGACTGGACGCCTGATCAAAAATGGCGTTGGCAACAAAATCGGGCCATCGTTGGGCACAACCTGAAGATTGCCTGGAATCTGACCCGCGTGGCGAATTATTACCGGGTCTTGGCGGACGAGGATCGCTACAAAAACCGGGACAGCGCGGCGAAACAACACGAGTTGTTGGCCACAGACTTTCTGAGTCTCGCTAAAAAGCTGGGCGATGCCATGGCGATTTACGGGCTGGATCAAGTTCATGGTGGCTGCTTTGATGCGGTCGAGCGCCAACCGCAGCCTAATGTGCCCACAGAATTCACTTGGGGTAATACCAAAGACTTCTGGCAACAGGAGCAAGGGATTCTCGCTTATCTGATCTTGTTCGGCGCCACCCGGGAATACCGCTATCTGGATTTGGCCCGCGAAATGGAGATGTTCTGGAATGCCTGTTTTCTGGATCACGACAATCGCGGTATCTTCTTCCGGGTCAATGACAACGGCCATCCCATCATCGAAGGGACTTACGGCCAGAAAGGCGGCCATTCCGTATCCGGCTATCACGTTTTCGAGCTGAATTATCTCGCCCATGTCTACACTCGCTCGTTCGTTCGCCCGATAGTCGATCAGAAGGAAGATGGCGCTAATTTCTGCCTGTTCTTCTGCCCCGATAAAAAGACCGAGCGCATCACGCTCAATGTTCTGCCCGACTTTTATGCGCCCGACACGATCGAAATAGCGGGTATCACGGTGAATGGCGTGCCGCGCGATAACTTTGCGCGGGAAAATTTTCAAATCGAGCTGGATGACACTGAACTTGGCTCGCCGGTAGTCGTGGAATTTCACCCAAAGACTCCCAGGAGGTCGTGATCATGTCTCTCCAAGTTTTGGCGGGTAAAAAGATCGCGGTGCTGGTGGAAAGCCAGTACATCCCCAGCGAAATCGAGGCCTATCGCTACGGTTTCGGGGCGCTAGGGGCGGAAGTGCACTTTATGTCTCGTTTATGGGGAAATAAAAACATCATATTCGTCAGTGAAATGGAGCAGGCAGGACATACCCTGCTCACCCTGGAGGTAAGCATCGACTTCCAGGATGTCAGGCTGGAGGACTACGCGGCAGTGATCATGGCGGCCAACTACACCAGTGTCCGACTGCGGTATTTCGAGCCGCCACAGGGACAGCCCATCTCGCCGGAAATGGTGCGCTCGGCGCCTGCGGTGCAGTTCTTCGCCCGCGCCATGAAGAACCCGCGCATCGTCAAGGGACCGCTGTGCCACGGCTTGTGGATCCTGACGCCGTGCCCAGAGTTGCTCAATGGACGTAAGGTGATCTGCCACGAGGTGGTGCTGGCGGACGTGCTGAACTGCGGCGCGATCTATGTTCCCCGGGATGAGCAAAACGGTGGGGTGGTCGTGGATAACGATTTGGTCACCGGACACGATTGGCATGTGATCCAGCCGTTCATCCAGGCGATTGCTCGACAGATTTTGGCGCTAAACAGGGAGGTTTGAGCTTCATGAGTCGCAAGGTTTTATCTGATTGGTTCTTCGTCAGCAGCCGGTTCACGAAATCCTCGGTGGGGTGCGGCCGGTCATGGTGGAGGACTCTGGAGCGCGGTCCGTGGCGCCATGGCGGGTGACCACGGGATTGGGTGGAGCAGTCGCGACCGGGTCGCCGTCTCCTGACCGTAAAGAGGTGATGTTATGTCTGGAAAAACAGGGCATCGAAAGCTTCTGGAGCAGCTTGAGGCCGATGGTATTCAGTACATGTTCGGCAATCCGGGTAGCAGCGAGGAAGGATTACTCGATGAAATTTCGCGCTTCCCGGCCATCGGCTACATTCTGGGATTGCAGGAGGCGGCTATCGTCGGCATCGCCGACGGCTACGCCCAGGCGACGCAGCGACCGGCGGTGGTGCAACTGCATTGCAGCGTCGGTCTCGGCAATGCCATCGGCAGCCTCTATCACGCCAAGCGGCGACGCTCGCCCCTGCTCGTCATCACAGGCGAGTCCGGCGCCGCCTACGACTCGATGGACGCGCAAATGGCGGCGGATCTGGTCGCCATGGCCCGTCCGGTCACCAAGTACGCCACCCGGGTTATCGATTCGCGCAGTCTGCTCCGTCTGCTGCGGCGTTGCCTCAAGATGGCGGCAACGCCACCATTTGGCCCTGTTTTTCTCTCGGTGCCCCAAGATATTCTCGATGCGCCCAACGACGAGCCGGTGCTGCAAACCGTCGTCCCGTCCACTCGCGTCGTCCCGGAGCCGTCGGCCATCGCCGCCGTCGCGGCCCTGCTGCGCGGTGCGCAAAACCCGCTGATCTTGATGGGCGACGGCGTCGCGCACTCGCAGGCGCAGGCGGAACTCGTTCAACTGGCGGACGTGCTGGGGGCGCGCGTGTATGGCGTGATGGCGTCCGAGTTGAACATGCCGTGGACCCACCCGCTCTACTGCGGCCTGGTCGGCCACATGTTCGGTCATTCCAGCCAGCGATTGATCGCCGACGCCGATGTCGTGGTGATCTGCGGCACCTACGTTTTCCCGGAAGTGTTCCCGCTGCTGACCAGCCCGTTCCGAGCGGACGCCAAAATCATCCACATCGACCTCGATCCCTACGAGATCGCCAAAAACCATCCGATCACGACGGGTTTGCTCAGCGATCCGAAGTTGACGCTGAAGGCCCTGGCGGACGCGGTCGCCGATTCGGCCACGCCGGCGCAACGGGAAGCGGCGGTCGGACGCGCCCGCGCCATTGGTGAGGCCAATCAGCGAACCTTGGCGGAAGCCAGGGCGCGGGACGAGGCCGTGCGCGACGCCGTGCCGCTGCACATGTCGGCCTTCGCGGCGGAGCTTGCCCGGCAATTGCCGCAAGACACGATTCTGTTCGATGAATCGCTGACCCATTTCCCGGAATTGACCCGCTGGCTGCCGCCGCACGCGACGGGATCGTTTTTCCAGACTCCCGGCGGCACGCTCGGCGTCGGATTGCCCGGCGCGATTGGCGCCAAGCTGGCGCACCCGGAGCGGATTGTGGTGGGCCTGTCCGGCGACGGCGGCTCCATGTACACCTTCCAAGCGCTGTGGACGGCGGCACATTACCGGATCGGCGCCAAGTTCGTCGTCTGCAACAACCGCAGCTACCGCCTGCTCAAGCAAAACCTGCTCGATTACTGGCCGTCGCTGGGTTTGAACCCAGCGCAGTTCCCACCGTCGTTTCCGCCACCGTTTGATATCGCCGATCCCGACCTGGATTTCGTCGGGCTGGCGCGGGCGCTAGGCGTGCCCGGCCAACGAGTCGCGCAACCCGCCGATATCGCGCCGGCGATCAAGACCATGCTGGAGCACGATGGACCGTACCTGATCGAGCTGATCCTGGACGGCAGCGTGCCACGGCCAACGAATTGAAAAGGGGGTTGGGTTATGCCGGATCACAACACACCGACGGTTGCGGGGCCCTTCAGCCGCGCGCGGATCGAAGCTTTCGTCGCTGACTGGTATCGCAAGCTCGATATTCACGCGCCCGCCGAGGAACTGGTTTCTCTGGTGGTCGATGGGGTCGAGATGCAGTTTCCCGAGGGAGCGATACGCGGGGTCGAGGAATTCCGGACCTGGTACGAGGGCGTGATCCGGCTCTTTTTCGACGAGTTGCACGCCGTCACCCACGTCGGCATCGCCTGGCGGGACAACCGCTATCTGCTCGATGTGGTCGTCAACTGGCAGGCCCGGCGCTGGCGACCGCCCGCGCCACGCAGCGAATGGATCGGCTTCGACGCCTTTCAACGCTGGGAAGTGATCGCTTCGCCGGCCAGCGGCCAGCCGGTGGTGGTTCGCTACATCGTCGATGGACTCCAGCCGATGCCGGGTTCGCCGCCGCTGTGATCGGGTTTGTCCAAGCATCGGACCACTTTCGCGCAACCATTTGAAATTACAGTCATCGAGAGGACAACAGCATGGCAGACACACATCCCAACATCGCGCTGGTGCAGAGAATGTACGAGTGCTTCAACCGCAACGACATGGACACCATCCGCAACGAGATTTTCGCGCCGGATCTGCTCTGGAATCTGCCCGGCCGCCATCCGCTGTCGGGCACCAAAAACGGCGCCGAGGAAGTCCTGGCGTTCTTCGCTCAACTGGTGCGGGCCAATATTCAGGTCACGCTCGATCCCCAGCGCGATCCCAGCACCGGCGTCGATACCTTCGGTGACGATACGGTAGTGGAAGTCCATCGCGGGCAAGGAACGACGACGGTGCGGGATGCCTCGGGCGCCGAGTCGCAAGTCACGCTCAACGCTCTCAACTGCACCCATTACCGGATTCGAGATGGGCGGATCGCCCAAGTGCAGGTGTACATCAGCGACCAGCATACGGTGGACACCTTTTTCAACACCGTCTACCGACTCAAGCCGATCCCCGATCGGCTGGCGGATTAGGAGGCACGTTCATGGCCATGATTACCCCCGAACAGGTCGCCGCTGCCTACGCGGCGCTCGCCACCGGCCAGCGCGAGCAAATCGCCCAACTTTGGGCCGAGGACATGCGCTGGCTCGTTCCCGGTCACAACCCGTTATCGGGCTGGAAGAACAATCTCGACGAATTCATCGCGTTCATGGGAACGGTCGGCCGACTGTCGGACAACAGCTTCCGCATGGATTCGATAGCGGTGATGGCTGCCGATAACTTTTCGGCCGACGTGACCCGCAACACCGGCAATCGCGCCGGCCAGCCGGATCGCCGCCTCGACATCGACGTGATCCATTGGTTGACCTGGCGGGACGGCAAAGTGATCGAAGGTCGGGGCGCCATCTTCGGCGACGGCACCGCGCAGTACGACGAGTTTTGGACCTGATAAAGCGAGAGCGCCGCCATGCCTATCGTCAGCGTCAAGATCATCGAAAACTTTTTCACCGACGAGCAGAAAACGGCGCTGATCAAGGAACTGACCGACGCCTTCTGCAAGGCCACCATGGAAGCGGCCCGACCCTACATCTACGTCATGATCGAGGAAGTCAAGCAGGGCAAATGGGGACTCGCCGGCCATCCGCTGCCGGACCCCGATTTCCTGATCAACGACTTCGTGCCCATCATCGAGGACGCCGCCGATGAATTCGTCAAGGCTTACAACGTGCCCCGACGACGACCGCGCGGCCCCTCGGCTTGACTGCCTGCGCTGATAAATTGCGACCCCTTAGGAGCAAGGACAATGACCACCAGAGAAGTGATCGACAAATATTACGAAACCGCCGGGCGCGGCGCCTGGGACGAATGGCTGACCCTGTTCGCCGACGACGTGACCGGCGACGAGCAGTTGGCCGGGCATTTCGAGGGCATCGAGGTGCTGCGGGGCGCGATTGGCGCCATCAGCTACGGCTATAGCCGGTTCCAGATGATCCCCAAGCACATCGTGGTGGACGGCGACCAGGCGGTCGTGGTTTGGCGCTGCGACGCCGCCAACCGGGCTGGGACACCCATCGCTTACAACTACCTGCCGGATCGGGAAGTGGTGGGTGCGAATTACTTCCGCCTGGAAAACGGCAAGATCAAGTACATGCGCACCATCCACGACGAGACCGCGTTCGCGCCCTTCAATCACCCCACTAACCCCAAGGCGCCGCCGGCGTAAGGAAGCGTCCCATGAGTGCTTACGACTTCGTTATCGTCGGCGCGGGGTCCGCCGGTTCGGTGTTGGCCAACCGGCTCAGTGAAAATCCCGCAGTCCGGGTGCTGGTGCTGGAAGCCGGAAATTCCCAGATTCCGCCAGACATTGAAACCCGCATTGAAACCCCGGCGGCCTGGCCGACCCTGCTGGGTTCCGAGGTGGACTGGGGTTATCGCAGCGTACCGCAGTCGGGGCTGGGTGGGCGCGAGGCCTACGAGCCGCGCGGCAAGCTGCCGGGCGGCACCAGCAACCTGTACGTCCTGATGCATATTCGGGGTCACGCCTCCGATTTTGACGGCTGGGCAGCGCAAGGCTGCGCCGGCTGGGACTACCAGAGCGTGCTGCCCTATTTTCAGAAAATGGAGGATCAGGAAGATGACACGGGGCCATGGATCGGGAAGGGTGGCCCCATCCCGTTGCTGAACGCGGGATTGCACGATCCGAGTCCCACGTCGACGGCCTTCATCGCCGCCTGCCGGGAACTCGGCTATCCCGCCACGGATGATTTCAACGGTCCCAAGATGGAAGGGACGGGCTGGCATCACGTCAATATCCGCGACGGCAGGCGGTACAGCGCGCGGGAAGGTTATTTGTTCCCTGCCCTGGCCCGCCCGAACGTCACGCTCAGCGCCAATGTGCAAGCTACCCGGCTGCTATTCGAGGGTCGGCGCTGCGTCGGGGTCGAGTACAGTCAGAACGGGATCTTGCAAACCGTACGGGCGGAGCGGGAAGTGCTGGTCTGCGCCGGCGCGCTTGAATCGCCCAAGCTGTTGCTGCTGTCCGGCATCGGCAACCCGGATCATCTGCGCGAATTCAATATTCCAGTCGTGGCGGCATTGCCGGGCGTCGGCGAGAACTTCCACAACCACGTCCTGACCGGCGTGATCCAGGGCACCGCACGGCCGGTACCGCCGGGCAATCTAAATCTGTCGGAGGCGGCCCTGTTCTACAAATCCGATCCAGCGCAAAGCGGGCCGGACATCCAGATCGCCTTCGTCCATGTGCCGTTCGACATCATCATCGGCCAACAAAACCCGAACTCGGTCAGCATCCTGCCGGGCGTGGTGCGGCCGACCTCGCGCGGCTGGGTACGGCTGGCCAGCGGCAATCCGCTCGACAAACCCCTGGTCAACCCGAACTACCTGGGCACCGAGGACGATACCCAGCGGCTGGTAGCTGCCGTGAAGCGAGCGCGTGACATCTTCGCCACCCGCGCATTCTCCGAGTGGGTCACCCGCGAACTCCTGCCAGGACCGGGCGTGAGCACCGATGCGCAACTGCGCGAGTTCGTGCGGCAGCGGGCCGATTCGTATCACCACCAGGCCGGCTCCTGCAAGATGGGAATCGACGAACAGGCCGTGGTGGACCCCAACTTGAACGTGCGGGGTTTGGAAGGGCTGCGGGTGGTCGATGCCAGCGTGATGCCGGTGGTGCCGTCCGGCAACTGCCACGCTGGGATTCTAATGATCGCGGAAAAGTGCGCCGATCTGATCAAGGCCGGACGGTAAGGAGACGTTCCCATGATGTTTCATCACCTTTCCCTGAACTGCAACGACATGCTGGCCATCGAGCGCTTTTATAGCCAGCACTTCGGTTTCCAGCGTGCCCGCGTGATCGATTTGCCGGATGGCCGCCAGATCGTGTTTCTGCGGGGCGGCGGTGTGTACCTGGAACTGTTCCCGGCGCAGGGCGAACGGCCCGCGTCGCCGGACACCAACAACGAAGGGCTGCTCTATCCGGGCGTACGTAATTACTCGTTCCAGGTGGACGACGTGGATACCCAATTGACGGCGATGGGCGAGGAAGCGCGGATTACCTTTGGCCCCTTGGATTTCGGCGCTTTCATTCCCGGCTGGCGCAGCGTATGGCTGGCCGATCCCGAAGGCAACATCTTTCAGATCACCCAGGGTTTTACCGATCAGGATAACCCGCCCCCGCCACCGGCCTGATCTGTTTTTTCCAGCCTGCCAATCAGCGGAGCGGCTACACGGAGCATTCCTCATGGCATTGATTCCAGTACGGTTCGAGTATTTGACAGGGTTGCGGCAACCCTTTGCGGTCAGCGCCCGCTTGACGGGCAACTGGAACGCCGTGGGTTTGCGGTCCGGGCAGTGGGCCACCGTGCCGATGGAAGCGTTCACCGCCGAGGACGGCTGCCCCGCCTTTCGGGCCACGGTCAATCTCGACGACAGCCAAATCGGTCAGGCCTTCCGCTGGGGCGTGAATGTCGATACCTCGCAACGACCCAATGCGTGGGGCATTCCCACCGAAGTCAGCGATGCCGCCATCACCGAGCGCTACCGCAGTTTCACGCTGCGCGCCGCCGACCAGACCGAGCGCTATTACCTGACCCACTGCCGCCGGCTGGGCGCGAACAAGCTGTTCGTCGCCGGCCAGGCCGAACCGGCAATCCGCTTTTCGGTCTGGGCACCGAACGCCCAAAACGTCGAAGTGGTGCGCGGCGAACCGGTCGGGGGCTATATCTCGAACGGCGGACAGGGCGTCACGGCGACCATTACGATGCATCGAAGTCGAGGACGGCATCTGGGCGACCGCGCTGGCCGACGCACCCGCGCTGGCCAGCTTCGCCGGTTTCGACCACACCCCCTATATGTTCCGCATCACTCGGGAGGATGGCTTCGGCCGCCTATCGCAGCGACATCTATTCCCGCTGCCAGATCGGCAGCGGCGGCAAAGACCCGGCCAATCCCAACCCGAGGAACGAAAATCCGCCACCACCGCCCTGGAACGGTACACGTCAGGATTTGGACGGCGCCAAAAGCTGCTCGGTGGTGATCGATCCCGAACGGGTCGTGCAACCGTTTCGGCAACTGGACGCCAACGGCAATCCCGTTTGGCCGGAAACGGATAGGGTGAGTGAGGATGAGTTTTGGCGTGACGAGTTCGACCCCAATCGCCCGTTGCCAACTCGCATCGACGATCTGGTGATTTATGAACTCCACATCGATGGACTGGGGGCAGGGCAGGATCGGCGCGGCACCCTGGCCGATGCCATCGACCTGCTCGATTATCTGGCCGATCTGGGCGTGAACTGCATCGAGTTGATGCCGACATCCGAATTCGAGGGCTGGACCAGTTGGGGCTACGGCACCTCGCACTATCTGGCTATCGAATACGCGGGCGGTGGGCGCGATCAGTTCAAGCACTTCGTCCGCGAATGCCACCGGCGCGGCATCGCCGTGCTGCTCGACGTGGTGTACAACCATTACACCCACGACGGCGAGCGGGCGCAGTGGGCTTACGATTCCACCACTCCGGAAAACAATATTTATTACTGGTACGAAGGCCGTCCGGCGAGTCCCGACTATCGAGGAAGCGACACGGCGCAACGCAACGAATACCTGCGGGCCACGGCGGCTATATCGACAACATGTCGACCGGTTATGCGCCGCGTTATCTCAGATGAAATCGTGCGCAAGCTATTCATCAGCAGCGCGGCCATGCTGGTGAGCGAATTCCACCTCGACGGCTTCCGGGTCGATCAGACCACCTCCATCCACTCCTACGCGGTGCTCCACGCCAACGGCGCCGCCGCCAACACCGCGCGGATTTTCGGCGCCAAGTTCCTGCGCGAGTGGACCCGCACCCTCAAGCTCATCAAACCGAACGTGTTGTTGACCGCCGAGGATCATTCCGGCTGGTCGGCGGTCACGCAATCGGGCGAGCAGGGCGGCCTCGGTTTCGACGCCACCTGGTACGCGGATTTCTACCATCACCTGATCGGCGATGCGCAGAACGATGCCAGCCGCGCCCGGCTGATCAAATTCGCGGGCTATGGCGACAACCGGGAACTGCGCATGTCCTGGTTCGCTGGCGCCTTGACGGAAAGCGCCACCGCCAAGGTCGTTTATCACGAATCGCACGACGAGGCGGGCAATTCCTACTATGAAGAAGGCGGCCAGCGCGTTTATTCGGCGCGCACCCTGGTAACCGCGGTGAACGGCGCGTCGCTGAACGATCCCACCATCCGGCGCTATGCCGAGGCCCGCGCCCACGTCGCCGCCGGCATGACCCTGCTGGGGCCGGGCATTCCGATGTTCTTCATGGGTGAGGAAGTCGGCGCATCGGAACCGTATCGCTACGACGATTTCATCACTCATCGGGAAAACTTCCCGGCTCTGCGCCAGAGTACGGGCGCCAATCTGTTCCGTTTCTATCAGGAGTTGATCCGACTGCGGCTGGCACACCCTGCCCTGCGTTCGCGCAATATCGATGTCCTCCACACCCACGACGCCAACCGCGTTCTTGCCTTCCGGCGCTGGGAGGCGGGCGACGAATTGCTGGTGATCGCTAACCTCAACAACAGCGCGTTCGCCGGCGGTTACCGGATTCAAAGTTCCCGCATCACGGACGGGCGCTGGCGGGAAATTTTCAACAGCGACGCCTCGGGCTATGGCGGCGGCGGGTTGGTCGACGCGAACCCGATCACCGCCAGCGGCGGCACGTTCACCGCGCGTCTACCGGCGAACAGCGTGCTGGTGTTCCAACGGCAGTAATTTCCCCCGACAGAATAGCGGTTTAGGAGTTCAGGCGATGGCAACCAACGGAACCATGATGCAATATTTTTATTGGGATTATCCCGTTGACGGGATGTTGTGGAATGAACTGACCCGCAACGCCGCCGATCTCGCCGCCGCCGGCATCACCGCGCTGTGGCTGCCGCCGCCCTGCAAGGCCGAACGCGGGATTCAGGATGTCGGCTACGGCATTTACGATCTGTTCGATCTCGGCGAATTCGATCAGAAAGGCGCGGTTCGCACCAAATACGGCACCCGTCAGGAACTCGAAGCCGCCATCCAAGCCGCGCACGCCGCTGGCTTGCAGGTGTATCTGGATGTGGTGGTCAACCACAAGGCCGGCGCGGATCGCACCGAAGTCGTGATGGGCACGCCGGTGTCACACGACAATCGCAACATCGAAATCGGCTCGCCGCGCGAAATCGAAACTTGGACCTATTTCAATTTTCCAGGCCGCGCCGGCAGGTATTCCGATTTCGTTTGGGATGCGCAGCACTTCGACGCGGTGGATTACGACCAGCGCACCCGATCCGCCGGTACCATCTACAAATTGCGGGACAAGCAGTTCGATACCCCGGTGGATCCGGAGCGGGGGAATTTTGATTACCTGCTGTTCGCCGATTTGGACATGGGCAGCGACGATGTTCGGGCGGAACTGAACCGCTGGGGCGACTGGATCGTACAAACCCTGGGCATCGACGGGTTCCGTTTCGACGCCGCCAAGCACATCCGTTTCTTCTTCTTCAACGAGTGGCTGGACCATGCACGCGCCGCCGCCGGGCGCGAGCTGTTTGGCGTCGGTGAATACTTCTCCGGCAATCTGGCGACGCTGGAGTGGTTCCTCGACCAGACCGGCCGGCGCATGTCGCTGTTCGATTTCCCGCTGTATTTCAACCTGCGGACGGCCTCCGAAAGCGGCGGCAATTTCGACATGCGCAACCTGCTGAACGATACCCTGCTGGCTCGCGACCCGACGCTGGCAGTCACCTTCGTCGACAACCACGACACCTACCACGAACGCACCGTTCAGGACTGGTTCAAGCCGCTGGCCTACGCCCTGATTCTGCTACGGGAAGGCGGCCAGCCCTGCGTGTTCTATCCCGATTATTACGGCGCGCCGGGACGTACTTCGCATCGACAGACGCTCGATCGGCTGTTGCAGGTGCGACGGGATCACGCTTACGGCCTGCAAAACGATTACTTCGATCATCCCGATGTCATCGGCTGGACCCGGCTGGGCGACGCCGACCATCCGCGCGCCATCGCGGTCGTGCTGAGCGATGGGCCGGGCGGATCGAAACGGATGAATGTCAATCGCCCGAATCGGAATTTCACGGATGCAACCGGCAATGATGGCGGCACGATCACCACCGGTAATGACGGTTGGGGAGAGTTTCGCTGCAACGGCGGTTCGGTGTCGGTGTGGGTTGAGCAATAAACTGTTTATCCCTTAATCACTAAAGCCTGGAATCCTGTGTATTCATTAAATTAAGGAGTCTGTTGAGATGCCTATCATTGACGTGAGATTTATTCAGGATGTGGTTGCCACTCCCGATCAGAAGCGGCAACTCATCGAACAACTCACTGAAACATTCGTCTCTATTTGCGGCGAAGTGACCCGACCTTTTGTGTATTGCCTGATTCACGAAACACCGCAAATGGAATGGGGCATATCCGGCGTGCCAATGCCGGATTTGCAATACCTGATTGGCGAGCGGCGAGCGGAAGAAATCCGCAGAGCGAATGAAATTATGGCAGCCGCCGTGGCGCAGCAAGCACCTCTGGGCGGCGGTCAGACAAGCTAATCGCAGGCAGCGCTTCCCCTGAATGAAAAGGAGGATGATTCATGTCAATTGAAGAAAATAAGGCCATTATTCGCCGTTGGCTGGAAGAAGGCTGGACGAATGGAAATCTCAGCGTAGCCGATGAATTGATCGACCCAGATTTTATCGCCCATGTGGCGGGTGGCCAAGCAGTCCCATCAGGGCCTGATGGGGTCAGGCAAATCGTGACCGCCTGGCGCACTGGTTTTCCCGATGGCCGTATGGTGATTGACGATCTTATTGGCGTGGCGGACAAGGTAGTGATTCGCATGACGTGGCGTGGCACTCACCAGGGAGATTTTTATGGCATTGCGCCAACCAACCGGCAAGTATCGGTGACTTCAATCGGCATTGATCGGGTCGTCAACGGCAAGATTGTCGAAGGCTGGGGCGAAGTGGATATGTTGGGCATGTACCAGCAGTTAGGGGTGATTGCCGCGCCGGGAAGTGCGACATAACCCGCGAGGAAAACGGACGATGACAACACCGGAAGAAAACAAGGCGATGTTCCGTCGATTTATCGACGAGGTTTGGAATAACGGAAACCTGGCCGTGGCGGATGAACTATTCGCACCCGATGCCTTTACGCCCAGCGCCCCGCAACTACCGCCTGGGCCGGAAGGCGTCAAAGTCATCGCCACTCTATGGCGTACTGCTTTCCCGGACTTTCACATGACGATTGAGGACCTGATCGCCGAGGAAGATAAAGTGGTAGCCCGCTTTACCGAAACCGGTACCCATCAGGGAGAATTCATGGGCATTGCTCCAACCGGGAGGCGAATAAGCATCACCGAAATTGGCATTCTCCGCCTTGTCAACAACAAGGTTGTGGAAAGCTGGTACGAAGTAGATATGTTGAGCTTAATGCAACAGCTTGGCGCGCTTCCTCCAAGAGAGTCAAGCACGGCAATTAACAATATCGAGCAGGAGAGCATCATGGCAAACGATATCATCGAACAAAACCGCCAAATTGGTCAGAATTTTTTTAACTTTCTCATGCGTGGTGGCGATCCGAACGAGGTGTTCTCGCCCGACTTTGTCTATCACGACGCGCAGGGAGTCTCGCACGATCTTGCCGGTACCATGGCACTCATTCAGCCGATCTTAGTCGCCATTCCGGATCGCGCGGTCGAGGTTGAGGAGGAGATCATCACGAATGACCGAGTCGTACTGCGGTGGAGAAGATCTGGTTCGTTCCAAAACGACGCTTGGGGTGTCCACGCCACGGGAACCCGGTTTAACGATGTTGGAGTGACGATCCTGGGCATTGGTGCAAACAATAAAATTGCCGAGATTTGGGAATTTGTGGATTTCCTCAACTTCTTCACGCAAATTGGGGCAATTCGGGAGTTGGTGGCCAATATGGGTTCAGGGCAAAGCACCTCGTAAGCTACTTCACAAGGAAAAGGAGATGGTCAAATGCGCAGAGATATAACCTTCAAAAGCGACGGCATCGATCTTGCCGGATGGCTGTATTTGCCGGAAGAATCCATAGGAAATGGTCCTTGGCCGACAGTCGTTATGGCGAATGCGTTTACCGCCGTTAAAGAAATCTATCTCTCGAATTACGCGGAGCGGTTCGCGGCCGCCGGCTTGGCGGTGCTCGTATTTGACTATCGCAATTTCGGCGCCAGTGGCGGTGAGCCGCGGAGCCAGCTCTTTCCACACGAGCAACTCGAAGACCTCCGCAACGCGGTTACCTGGTTACGCCACCAGCCAGGAATTGATCCCGAACGGATCGGGGCCTGGGGGGTTTCTCTCGGTGGCGGTCATGTGATGTTTCTGGCCGCGTTCGACAAACGGATCAAAACCGTCGTTGCCATGATTCCGGCGATCAACCAGTGGGAAAATTTCCTGACCGCAATGCCGAGGGAGGCGTTTTTCGGTTTTCTGGGAACGCTGGCGCAAGATCGCGAGGTTCGCTATGACTCTGGTCAGGTTAATTACCTCCCCCTGGTCGCTCCACCCGGTCAGGGAGGCTTGATGCCCGATGAGGCCTATCAGTTCTATACCCAAGTTCAGCAAACCATCGCGCCGGAATGGGCGAATCGCATCAGCACGCAGTCGTTGGAAAAGTTTGCCTCCTACGATCCAGCCGGGCCGATTCATTTAATTTCGCCGACGCCACTGCTCATGATCGTCGCCGAACAGGATCAGATTATTCCCCAGCTCCTGGCTCGAACAGCTTTTGAACGAGCTTTAGAGCCAAAGCGATATCTCTCGCTGCCCTGCACTCACACAGCGGTCTATAACACGGATCCATTCCTTTCACAGGCCGCCACGGCGGCGATTGACTGGTTCCGTGAGTATCTGGTGGGAAGTCAGGAACGTGCGGAACCGAATGCATAATCCATGCTTGCGCGACGAAGATAATGGGATGAGTTGGATGCTGTCGTTAATAGATGTTTTTAATAAAGGAGCTGGGTATGTCTGGTGAGGATTTAACTAATCTCAATAAAATCGAGCATATCGTGGTGCTTATGATGGAAAACCGCTCATTTGATCATCTGCTCGGCTATCTGGCGCTTGAAGGCGGCAGAACCGATGTGGATGGCCTGACCAGCGATATGTTCAATATCTCTACAAATGGAACTGTCCACCGGATACATCATTTAGAAAATACAATATTTGAATTGGACCCGTGCCATGAAGGGAATGGCGTCGATGAACAGATCAGCAACAATAATGGCGGATTCGTTCTCAATTTCGAGCGGATGTGCCGTCCCGTCGATCCCGGCGGAGTCATGGGTTATCACAATGCCGCTGACTTGCCGGTTTATGATCACTTGGCGCGGGAATTCACGATTTGCGACCGCTGGTTCAGTTCGACGCCAGGGGAAACCTGGCCTAACCGCTTGTATGCCTTGACCGGACACAGTGACGGTAGCAGGGATAATAGAAGCCTTCCGCTTTACAACGAGCCCTCGTTTGTCCGGCATCTAGATGCTGGAGACATATCGTGGCGATGGTATAGCCACGACTATCCCACCTTGCGACTTGCTGATAGAAGTTACCGCGCGGGCCATATCAATCATTTTTTCTCATTCCGCAGGGTGTTTACTTTGGAAAATGATTTTTTTAGCCATGCGGCGACGGGCGAACTGGCGGCTGTTTCCTGGATTGATCCCAATTTTGCCAGTATTGGCAGTCTGAGTAACGCTAATGACGACCATGCGCCCGCTGATCTTCGGGCAGGACAGACGTTGGTCAATGAGATTTACCAGGCTCTCCTTAATAGCCCTGCCTGGGAAAAGGTTCTGCTGATTATCGTTTACGATGAGCATGGCGGTTTTTACGATCATGTGCCGCCACCCTTCGCTGTCGATGACGCTCCAAACTTCCGCCGTTACGGGTGCCGCGTGCCGGCATTTATTGTTTCGCCTTGGGTAAAACGAAGTGGAGTTTCCCACACACTGTTTGACCATACCTCGATCATCAAAACAATTCTGCTGCGGTTTTGTCGCCAGTCCAATGGAGCCATCCCTGACATGGGAGCGCGAGTTGCCGCCGCTAATCATCTAGGTGGGTTATTGACCGAGCTATCACCGAGACTTGCCCCTGATGCTTCTGAACTGCAACAACTCCACGATTCAATTGCTCACCATGAAGAGGTGGATCTCATTGCACAAGATCAGCAAGCGACACCCAAGCTTAATAAATTTCAACGAGGACTGTTGACTTGTAGGCGTGAATTAACCACCGGGTAATTTTAAGGCAATAGCTCATCCTGTTTTCAACGGATAGAAAAATGACAGGCAAAACATCATTGGGCTAAAGCGACCTGTGGGTATCGAGGCTGACAAATACCAAGGTCAACTTGACCATTCCAACATTATTCGATTCAGTATGAAGAGAGAAACCAACATGAGCGAGAGAACGACGACGGGATTTGGAAACCGAGTGACGTATACGGGAATGGATATACTGGACGAGAAGACCAGAAAAGCGGTCGAGAGTGCCCAAGGCGGACGGGTTGACTGGAACCAGGTTTACCGCAACTATCCAGAGACCGTTCAGCATATCGCTTATGCGTCTGCCAATATAGTGCCTTTGTTTCGAGAGGCGCGCCCAGCACCTTTGGATCGCCGGCTGAGAATTGAACGACTGGCAACGGCACTGGCCAATGGAACACCGAGGGATAAAATCATCGAAATGATCGATGACGATGTCTTGCAGAGAACCGGTGTCGATATTCGCGGCAAGTCCTTTAAAAACGGTGAGACCTTTGGGGCTCGTATTCCGGTTTCGGGTTATATGAGTCCCGAGATGACCCTATTTGTTCTTAAGTTAATGCTGAAAGGGGTCCGGGTCGTTCCCATTACGGAACACGGTGAGGAGCCCGTTCCGTATGGCATATCCGTGGTGGCTCCGTTCGCCGATCAGGCGTTGAACGCACTGCAAATCACCGAAGGGATTGCGCGACTGGGCCGGCAATTCCTCACACCTGCTCAGCGTAACCGATATAACCAAGCGCGCGATGCCGTCATTACCCAGCGTAACGAAGCTCTCGCGGCAGGCGCCGACCCAAGCTCGCTTCCAGCCGTTCCTCCCGAGCTCGACCCGATTAACGAGTACTCCAGCTTCCTGCAAAACCCGGTGAGCTTGCGTGACATTGTTCGCGATAGCTATCCGCGACCAAAGCAAGGCGAGGATGTTCGGGACGATTTCGCGGCACGACTCGAACCTGATCTGGCGGCGCTGGATCAATTCGCTGGCATGGCTTGGGTCGGTGGCGGCGGAGCGATTGGCGACTTCGGGAACAACACTCGAGACTGGGTACTGCTTGAGGCATTTATCAAAGGCGGCAAGCCGGTGGTCGGCATCTGTTACGGCTCGATCGCGCTCTCTCAGGTGAAGGACTCACTCACTGGCGCGTATCTCCTGCAAGGCCATTTCGCAACCGGTCATGGCGAGGCCGACAATTATACCGAGGATACGGCAACCATGAACCCGGATGGGACTTACAACCCCTCCGTCAGTGGCGCGGCGCCGATCAATCTCAGCGACATGCTGAAGCAGGCGATCGGGTCGGAGCAGGGAGGCTATGTCATGGAGCTCGATCAAGCGCCCATGGCCGTCATGAGCGGCGGCGCCATCATCACTGGCAACACCGTCGAGGATGGAGACAGTACCGCAGACCTGTTGCTGGCGAGTCGGCTGGGCGGACTGACAGGGGATTACTTCATCGCGGGCGATGAACGCGGACGGGCGCTCACCAGGGATGACCCTGCGGTCGGCGGTCGCACGAGTTCTTGGCTGACCCTTTTAGCATCGCTATCGACGCGGACGGTCATCTCCTGGTGGCCAACCGCAATGCTTTTGGCGTTAGCGACAACCCCTTTGGCGGCAAGGACCATCATCTACTTTTTATCACGGCAAGCAAGAGTATTTATGGTCTGAGGATGCGGGTGGGAGGAGGAATAGGTTAGGTCTTATTTTTATCGCTCCATAGCAAAAGACGTGACCCGACCCTAATAACCTAATCAGGTGGAGAGACTATGGATGAGCTTGTCAAAGGGATATTCACGGCACCTGTCGCTATCTTATTCATCGTTAGTGGGATGATTTTTTTGCTGATAGCCGTGATTGGTAATATTAGCAAAAGACTATACCTAACCAGTAATGTTTCATGTTAGATCAAGGAAACATATATGGATGAAATCGTTAAAGGTATATTCACTGCACCTTTAGCTACAGTATTTGTTATTGCTGGAGTGATCTTTTTGCTTGTTGCTGTAGTCGGCAACATCAGTGGAAAGATTGAACCTGGTGCTAAGGGGCGAATCATTTCCGGGATACTCGGCTTGGCATTCATTATGATTGGCCTTTCCATGCATTTTACGCCGAAGACAACAGACACACGAGCATCGCCAGCAACGACATCAGAGCAGAAGAATGTTGACCAAATAACTGAAGTACCTCGAAAGCCAATCACTACAAAAGTAGCAGAAACACCTAATAACGCGCCTATTTTGGCACCAGCTACCGAAGAACAAGAACCCAACGACCTCCCGCGTTCGGCAACTCCAATTAAATTAGGGTCAACAATTCAGGGTCGGATAGCCACAGTTCAAGATCGAGATATTTTTAAATTTCACACGGCCATTCAGTCAGCGTCCAAGATCAGGGTCATTCTAAGGAAGTTATCGGTTCAAGGTTTCCATGCATACTTAACAGTCTATAACGCGGCTGAACGGGAGATTGTAAGGGACTCTGAATCTGGTGATACCCCCGTGAGCCTTGGATTCGAGAGCGCCCCTAACTCGGATTATTACGTTGCAATAAAGCTTGCTGCTGGTGATCAACGCGGTGATTACGAACTTACGGTTCGGGTAGAAGAGTGATCGAAAATCGAGGCGAAGCAGAGATCAATTCTTCGTTTTTTTATCGCCCTATTCCGCTGGCAAAAGGCGTGACCTTACATGATGTCAACAATGACCCCAACGACCTAGCGAGTCGAGAGAGGAAGAGATCACCATGAACCTCGAAATCACGACCCTGGCTGGCACGCAGCGCACGCTCGATCCGACGACCATCGCTGATCTGCGCTCGCGCATGCGCGGCCCGGTCCTGACAGCTGCCGATCCCGGCTACGACACGGCCCGGCGCATCTGGAACGCGATAATCGACAAGCGGCCCGCTCTGATCGCGCGCTGCGCAGGCGCCGCCGACGTGCTTGAAGCGGTCCGCTTCGCCGTGACCCACGAGGTGCTGACATCGGTGCGGGGTGGCGGCCACAACGTCGCGGGAACGGCGGTATGCGACGGCGGGCTGATGATCGATCTGTCGTTGATGAAGGGCATCCGGGTCGATCCGGCGGCGCGCACGGTCCAGGCGCAGCCCGGACTGTTATGGCAGGAATTCGACCACGAGAGGCCAAGATGTTGCACGAAGGGGTCACAGTCCTTGTCGCTGTAAAGCAGCATGAAACCGTTCTCGATGCAGCGAGTGGCGATTATGGCGTCGATGGTCTTGCGCACCGTAATTCCCAGATTGGTGCTTTATTGGGTGTTGGCGGAAAAATTAGGGAATGCTGATTCCACTCGGATAGCTTGAGCATCATGCAAATACTTGGCTTTGTTTCTCAATTAGCAAATGCAATTTATGTATCTGGCTAGAAGAGATTGGATAGTGGAATTCATTGCTTTTCGAATAGTACTTTATTTTGATTCAGAGATAATCCGATGGAAAACGAAACCGATATAATTAAACTGCAACGAACAATAGAGCTTTTACAATGCGATATCCAGCGCCTTGCATCTCCATATGAAGATGCTTTGAGTAATCGAGTCTTCGATGGCACCAAGAAAAAGCTGTTTTTCCACTTTGGGACATGGGCTACGATTGTCACGGGAGCATTAGCATTATTTGGCTTTAATGCCTACGATAAAATTGTTTCTGGCGCCACCGATCTGGCAATTAAAAAATTTTCGGAAAAAGCTATACCCGAGTTACAGCAGCGTGCCGAGGATGCTCTGCAAAAAGAGATGATAAGTATTATCAATGAAAAAATGAAAAATTTTTCTTTTGATGCTCAGACAAAGCTTGATTCCGAGCTATCTCAGGTAATCAAGACAGTACAGAGCCAATCTGACTTAAAACTGAATCAAGCTATCAAGGAAATTGGCGTCAAGTTAAACGATGCTCAATTTGCGCAACAAACCCAGCAATCGATCAATGAAGCCTATAAAAATGAGCAGACTCGAATAGCTGAAGATGGGTGGTCATTTTATGGAGTACTCAATCCAGATGGCGGATGGAGAGCAAGGTATTTTGAAGTTGATGGAGCAACCAACAATGCAGATCCTAAACCGTCAGTAAAAGATAAAATTCGAGCGACAACGGACGTTAATCTGCGGTCGGATGCGCCCACTTACTCTGAATCCGATGGCTGGAATTACTCACCAATACGATCCGTGATTAATTACGGACAAGTGGTCACCGTTCAAAATATAAAATTAATTAAAACCCCAAAAGGCGAATATTACTGGGTTCAAGTCGCTCGCTAACACTAGCCATCACCACTTATATAGGGTGGAACATTGATAAAAACCACTCATATTCACCTGATCCCAATATAGATAATTCACCTAATGATTTCTTAAAACCGTTATTTCAACCTTGAGGAAACGAGCTATGAAAATCGGCATTCTCGGCACCGGCAATGTGGGCCAAGCCCTCGGCAGCGGCTTCGCCGCCCTTGGTCACGAGGTCAAAATGGGGTCGCGCGATCCCAGCCAGGAGAAAGTCAGAGATTGGGTCAACAAAGCTGGCGCGAAAGCCTCGACTGGCACTTTTGCGGAAGCGGCGGCTTTTGGTGAACTGGCGGTGATTTGCACGATCTGGACGGGCACGGAAAACGCTATCCGATTGACCGATCCGGCCAACCTGGCGGGTAAGGTCGTGATCGATACCGTCAATCCCTTGGATTTCTCCGGCGGTATCCCGCCCAAGCTCGCCATCGGCCACACCGATTCAGCCAGCGAGCAGATTCAGCGCTGGCTGCCAGACTCAAAAGTGGTCAAGGCGTTCAACATCGTGGGCAGCCCGCACATGTTCAGGCCGGAATTTCCCGGTGGCCCTCCCGATATGTTCATTTGCGGCAACGATGAACAGGCCAAGGCCACGGTGACCGATTTGCTAAAGACGTTTGGCTGGTCGGTCGTCGATATCGGCGCCATCGACTGCGCCCGCTATCTCGAACCAATGGCGATGGTCTGGATCCGCCATTTCTTCCGCGTCAATTCCGTCAATCACGCTTTCAAGCTGCTGCACAAGTGACACCCCTTCTCTCGCCGCGCGGGAGAACCGACGATCACAGAGGAGTTCCACGTCATGCGTTACAAACTGTTTGGCAACAGCGGCCTACGCGTTTCGGAGCTGTGCCTCGGGTCCATGACCTTCGGCGAGGAATGGGGCTGGGGCGCGTCCAAGGAAGAAAGTCGCCGGCTGTTCGATACCTTCGCCGAAGCGGGCGGCAATTTCATCGACACCGCCAACCATTACACCGAAGGCACCAGTGAACGCTATGTCGGTGAATTCATTGCCGCCGAGCGCGAACGCTTCGTGCTCGCCACCAAGTACACCCTGAACAGCCGCCCGGACGACCCCAACGGCGGCGGCAACCACCGCAAGAGCATGGTGCAGGCACTCGATGCCAGCCTGAAGCGGCTCGGCACCGACTACATCGACCTGTATTGGTTACACGCCTGGGATTTCATGACGCCGGTCGATGAGGTGATGCGGGCGTTCGACGACCTGGTTCGCGCCGGCAAGGTGCTGTACATCGGCATTTCCGACACGCCCGCCTGGATCATCTCCCGCGCCAACACCTTGGCGGAGCTGCGCGGCTGGAGCCCGTTCGTGGGCCTGCAAATTCAGTACAGCCTGATCGAGCGCACGCCCGAGCGCGACCTGTTGCCGATGGCGCGGGCCCTGGATATCGCCGTGACGGCCTGGGGGCCGCTGGGCGGCGGCTTGCTCACCGGCAAATACAATCCCGAGGCGGACAAGAGCGCGGCGGCGGACGCGCGCTACACCGTCAGCCCCTGGGGTCAGGATTTGATGGACGAACGCAATTTCGGCATCGCCGCCGCCGTGGTCGAGCTGGCGAAAGCGATCGGTCGCACACCTTCGCAAGTGGCCATCAACTGGGTCCGGCAGCAGCGGCGCGGGGTGATCATCCCGATTCTCGGCGCGCGCACGCTCCCGCAGCTTCGGGACAATTTGGCGTCCCTGGACTTCAAGCTGAGCGACGAGCACTTGCAGCGACTGGACACGGCCAGTGCCATCGCCCCCGGCTTCCCGCACGACTTCCTGATGCGAGAAGGCGTCCGACACGTCATTTACGGCAATACCTTGCCGCTGATCGAAAATCACCATCAGTCGTAGTGACAATAGAAGGTCCAATCGAGACTGCTGGCAAAATCTGCTTTTTATCGGCGCTATTGCTGAATGCGATTAAAGCCAGCAATCAAGATATTGGTCCTGTAAATCTTCCTGTGATGGCGTGGGGTGGCAACGTGGGGCTAGGGTGTGAACTTAATTCAATAAATTGCTCTTGTTAAGTTATGTTCGCCTCGCCTGCCCGCCTCATAACTCCGATCACGGGAAAATTCACAGGAGGAGAATTTTTCAATTTAACATCCTATGGAAGGTATGTGATGCCACCGTATTATTTGGAGTTCAGTCATTATGAATGAGATCGTTAAAGGTATATTTAATGCGCCTTTAGCCACAATATTCGTTATAGCTGGGATAATCTTTCTGCTTGTTGCTGTAATTGGCAATATTAGTGGAAAAATCGAACCAGGCGCTAAGGGTCGAGTGATTTCCGGGGTCGTCGGCTTGGCATTTATAGTTCTTGGCCTTTCAATGCATTTTCAGCAGAAGACAACAGACACATCAGCCTTGCCTATCGCGACACCATTCCAGAAAAAACCTGATCAATTTATTGAGACGTCTGTAAAATCAAACGGTAAGGAAACAGAAACGCCCAACAAAGAGCCTGTTTTAGCCTCAAGCTCCGAAAAAAGAGAACTCCAATCAGGGGTGATTGATACTACAAGTGTAGAGATAATCGAAGCAGGTTGTTCTTTTTCCGCTAACGACATCCATGGTGAGCTTGGTTCGACTTACATTGTTTCATGTCCTGCTGGGTGTGGTGATAGGGGTATTTACGGCACGGATGTTTACACGGGTTTCTCTCCCATCTGCACAGCAGCCATCCATGCAGGACTTATCAGTCCGCAAGGAGGCGATGTCGAAGTGATTCTAGAAAAGGGACAGCCTGCTTATCGGGGATCAACTCAACATAAAATCAGCTCTAACGACTCCGGAAAGTTACTCCAGCTCCTTTCAGCTCGCGCCGCTTAAAGAACACGATTAAAAGAGTAATTGTTTAATACCTATAAACCATGACATCAGTGTCTCTAGTATAATATTGGAGGAATAGACCATGCCGCTCATCGTCCATTTCAAAAAGCCCAGCGATTGGCGCAATACCGTCAATATCCATTATTGGGACACCACGCCGGCTGTTCCCCAAACGACATGGCCGGGAGTCGCCATGACCGCCGAGGGTGATGATTGGTTTATCCATCGGTTTGAGACTGCCGAAACGGCCAGTGTCGTATTCAACGACGGGGCTGGACGCCAAAGCGGTAATCTGCGAAGAGACCAGGAGGGCTGGTATTACCGCAACAATCAGTGGTACGACACCAACCCGGAGCGGCCCCAGATTCCGGTCATCACCGCTTCACCGCCCGCACAAACATATTTGACCGCGCAACAGGTGGTGTTACAGGGCAGCAACCGGAATGACGTGATTTACTACACCACCGATGGCACACCGCCGACCACTGCATCCCCCGTGTATGCCGGACCCATCGCAATCGCCCAGCCGACGACCCTGATGGCTTTCGGGATCAATTCGGCGGGCGATGTGGGGGGTATCAGCACCTTTATTTACACCATCGACCCCAACGCGGACCTAGAGCGGCCAACCATCGCCGCGAGCGTTACCGATGGCACCTACGAAAATCCCGTCGATGTCGTTTTTACCATCCGCGACAATCGGCCCGCGCCGGTCATGGCGTATTACACCATGGACGGTTCGGCACCGACGCCCGCTTCGCCGGTCTACGCGCGGGGCGATGCAACGGCGGGATTAGCGGGCAATCCGATCGCGGTCACATCCAGCGCGACCCTCCGTTTTCTCGCCATCGACGGCGCGGGCAACGAAACCCGGCAAAGCTTCTACTACAACATCGGCCCGGTCAGCCCGCCGACCGATTTCCGCGAGGAAACGATTTATTTTCTAATCACTACCCGATTTTACGATGGCGATCCCGACAACAATTATTTCTGCCGTGACCGGATCAAATTCAATGCCGCCACCGGGCAGGCCGAAGACCCGCATTGGCGCGGCGATTTCAGAGGTTTGATCCAGCAACTCGATTACATTCGCGATCTCGGTTTTACCGCCATCTGGATCACGCCGCCCATCGAGAATCGCAGCGGTCTCGATTACCACGGCTATCACGGCTACGACTGGACGCGGGTCGATCCCCGGCTGGAATCGCCAGACGCGACGTATCAGGACCTCATCAACGCCGCCCATGCGCGCGGCATCAAAATCATCCAGGACGTGGTGATCAATCATTCCTCGCAGTACGGCATTCGCGGTCAGGTCTGGATCGATCATTTACCGATCAAGTATTACGTGCCGAGGGGTTCGCAACAGGGCCGGGTCAACAACGGCCCCTATCAGGGCAATCTCGGCGACTATCGCAGCCCTAATCGCGAGGATAACGATAATCCGCTAGCCCCGGCCTGGTTCCGCGAGCGGCAAACCTCCGACCCGGCGGGGAGCACGCCGCTGGTCGATCCGCGCACCAGCGCCACGGTGCCAAGCCCAGGCTACGACCCGAACCGGTTTTTTGGCGTGGACGCCAACACCCTCGATCCCGAGTGGTATCACCAGCAGGGATTCATGGCCGGCGGCGATTGGGAAAGCGTGGCGATCCAGACCAAGCATCTGGCCGGCGATTGCATCGATCTGGCGACGGAGCGGCAAAACGTCAAGGACTATCTGATAAACGCGATCAACCGCTATCTGGATATGGGGGTGGACGCGCTGCGGATCGATACCGTCAAGCATCTCTCGCGCGAGAATCTACTGGAATATGTCAATGCCTGGAAAGCGCACAAGCCGGGCTTGTTCGTGTTTGGCGAGAATCTGGTCAAGGGTACCGGCTGGGGCGACCTCGGCGGCGACAACGCGCCCAGCGATCTCCGGCCTTGGTGGTATACCCGGCTGGGCGATGATCGCCGCAATCCGAATTCAGGCGGCAATTCAGGATTTTCGGTACTCGATTTTTCCCTGTTCTCCACCTTCCGGGACAACCTCAGTCGCGGCAGCTATGGCGGGATCGGCGGCATTCTGGGAATGGATTGGGTGTACGGTGACGCTACCCAACTGGTGACGTTTTTACAGAATCACGATGTCGGTCCCGACAACGATTTCCGCTTCCGTTTCCAGGGCGATCAGTGGATGGCCGCTGCCGCGTATAACCTGCTCTGGACCATACGCGGCATTCCCTGCCTGTACTACGGCGAGGAAATCGAGTTCATGAAAGGCGCGCCGCAGGACATCATCGGCAACGACGATACCCTGGAGACCACCGGACGGGCTTATTTCGGCGACCATCTGACGAATGCCAACATCGCTGCCACCCAAGCGCATCCGCTGTATCAACACGTTCGACGGCTCAATCTCATTCGTCGTCGTATCCCCGCCTTGCAGAAAGCGCCCATGAGTCAGGTCAATGAATGGGGCGGGGGCATGAGCTTTGTCCGGGATTACCACAACGGTGAAAGCTACGCGGTCGTGGGTTTAGCCATGGGCGGCGATCAGGATATCACCGTGGGCAATATCCGAAATGGCAATTACGCGGACGCCGTGACCGGCAACCGGATCAACGTGTCCAACGGCAGCATTTCCTTCCGTGTCCGGGGTAATTCCGCCGGCATTTATGTGCTGAATGGGCCAGGAAGGATTGGAGAGGATGGAATTTATCTGAGATAACGCCATCTGGTCGAAAATGCCTTCCCGCATCTGCAAAGATGGCACGGCATTGCCACCCGATATGCCAAAAACAGCGCTTCTTTCCGCGCCGCCATACACATCGCCTGTCTCGCCTTCTGGCTTAAAATCTCGTGACTACAGCATCTAGGGGGCGCCGACACTGAAGCTAACGAGCGGGCGCGACGCAGGACCAGCGTCGTGAGGGGCGTCCGACGACTGCAACAAGGCGCCCCTCCGTTGGGTTGTTTCGTCAGTCGGGAATGTAAAGCGTATCCCGTTTGAATTCGATCCGATCGCTGGAGGCAGGATCGGCGGAGAAGTTTGGAACGTTCGTCACCGTGATCGGCGATGCTTCCGGTCCGCGCGGCACGGTGCGCACGACCTGCGACGGTGGCAGCGCCGCCCCAGTCGTCAGATGGTCATACATCGCATTCAGTGCGCGGATGAGATACACATGTAGCGGCACGAATCGCTCGGCATACCCAGGGAACCCCAGGAACGCATCGAAGTGCTGAGCGTTCGTGACCTCGATGTACGAGAGCTTGCGGTGACCGTTGCCCTCGGCGAGCTGGTTGGCGCCGTAGTAAGCGCGCGAGGCATGGTTGACTGGGATCAGCGCATCCGCGCGGCCGTGCACGATCAGGGCTGGCTTGCCGCGTAGCCGCCCGGTGAGTTGCACCTCCGCAATGCCCTCCCCGATGCGGCGCGCGTAGGCGGCCTCGCTCGCGTCGAGGGCACCGCCGTCGACAACGTCGCTGCCCACGGTCAGGTCGCGCTGGCAGATCGCGCCGTCTAGCGCAAGGTCGAATGCCCCGGTCGACGGTGACGATGCCAGAAGATCGCGCTTGCCGACGAAACCCGGCGCACTGTTCGCCGCGTCGTTGTAAACCAGGTTAACGCCGCTGGTCGGCGGGATACCGTTGCCGGTCGAAAATGTGCCGAGTTGCGTTGCCGACACCTGTGCAATCGGATCGCCAGCCGCATTGGTATTGGCGAAACTGAAGCCGCACAAATTGTCGAGCACGCTGACCCTTCCGAGCGCATTCGTGTAGGTTACGGTGATTGCCGGCGTGGCGAAGGCGTAATGCGAAAGCTGCAAGGTGTCGCTGTCGGTCAGCCAGCCGTAAGCGTGCAGCTTGGCAAGTGCATCCGCAGCCTGCTCCGTAGACGTCGCGCCCCCAACGAGGCCCTTTGCGGCGAGGCTTGCGCAACGCGTTGCGCCTTGTGCGATTACGGAGGGCGCGAGGAGATTGGCGATGGTATAGCCGGCCGTGTCGGCAGGGATGAGCGCCAGCGCGGCGCAGGGTTGGTACAAGCTGGCGAACGTGAAGTAATCGAGCAATGGCTTGCCGATCACCGGCTGCTCGGTCGTACCCTGTACGATTTTGAGTTTTTTCACGTTGGTGGGCTGGGCGTTGGGCTCGGTGATCGCGATGCCATCGATGAGCCCAGACAGGTCCTGCTCGGCTGCTTGCAGCGCGCCGGCGCCGCCGTTCGAGAGGCCGGAGGCGATCACCACGGTGTGCTTCGGATCAATGACGATCCGGGTGCTGCCATCCGATCCTTTCTTGCCGAACTGCTCGTTGAGTACGTAGAACGCAAAGCGGATCGACTGCAACGTGTTGTTACCCCAGTTCTTCTCAGGATTCTGTTGCGAGTGGGCGTGCTTGTAGGCAACCCGATTCGGTGTCGCGGCGTTGAAGGTGGCGCGCGCCGCCTCGGTGACGTCGGCGGTGAAGTGAGATCGCTCGCCCGCGGTCACGGCGTCGGTGCGAGTACCGTCGATTAGCCCGACCGAATCGGTCATCAGATCGTGCAAGCCGTTGCCGGTACCTTTGTCGGTGTAGGCGACGGCGCAGCCCTGCTTAAGGCCCCACTCGCCCGACGCGCCGATAGCCCCATAGATGCCGCGCGATCCCGAGGATGTTGCGGTGACGATGCAGGGCTGCTTCAGGTCGAAGCTATCCGGGATTTGCACCATCAGCGTCACGTTCTTGCGGCCTGTGCCGTCATCAGCGTAAGTGAGGTACTCCCAGCCGGGGATCTTGCCCTCACTCGCTGTCACGGCGCCGGTGTTGGTGACGTTCGGACCGTACAGCGTTCCGTAGCCGCCCGCCGGCAGGATGTCCAGTACCGCGCGATAGTTGGTGTGAATGGCGTTACGGCGCAATTCTTCTGGGGTCGGCGCGAGCGGGTCCGCGAAAGGCGGCGCGGCCGCTGCGAGCCCCGTCTTGCCAAGACCGCCGGTCAACAGGTCGTCGGAGTCGCCATCATAATACTTGGCACTGATTTCGCTGATGTAAGGTGGTTTGACGTTCTTCGAGCCAAAATGCCCGACATAGTGGTCGTAGGCGTTTCCTGACGGTTGCTGGGCATGAGCCGGCACGCCGAGAGCGACCAGACTGAGGGAAGTGAGCGTAAACGTCCGCCGAGTGAATGCGACGATCATGAGTATCCTCCAGAGGGAGCGTTGCACGGCGTGGCTGTCTGACCGGGCAATCTCTTTACTTGGTGATGAAGGTAGTCACCCGATAAACCGAAGGTTTGTCCGGGGTACACGAAAAATGTAGGCGAAATTAATCGGGCGTGCCGCGTGGCGTGCTGCAGGGTCTGGGGAAACGATGGGGCGGCCAACCGTAGTTGGGCGTGCGACGTTGACGGTGTTGCGTATGTATTATTTTCTCATCGCCCCGCGTCTCTCCCCCGCTGGCGATTCGCTCCGGCTTGCCCGCTGGCCGCGCTCACGACCGAGTTCGGGTACAGCGAAAACCGATGTGGTCATAGCGGGCGTCGGGGGGTACGCGTAGCGGTACGCCGCGCGCGCGGTAGTGGCGCCAAGACCCGCCGCGCAGGACGCGGACCACGTCGGCGCCGCTGCTCAACCGAGCTGAGCCGTCCTCCGGAGTGCCCTGGTAATCGTCTTGAATCCAGCCGAGGAATCGCTTGGCGGAGCGATTCAGCCGGCGGCCGCTCCTTGGAGGCTTTGCCCGATAGTCCTTAAGATCAATTTCATGCATGAGCCCTGCACTTCCTCTGGGGCTGAGTTTCATGCGTGAGCCCTGGGCTGCGCGCCTTATCGCGTTGCGGTCCGATCCGATTTCGGGTGCCGCTGGTAGGCCGGTCACCCGCCGGTGTCGATGGGTTCTTGGACCGGCCCGATCGGCCGGTCGGCCGGACCGAGGGTTTTGGCCAAAAAATATTGCCGTTGGCCTGGCGGAAAACCGGCCAGCTCGGCGACCGTTTCGTACCCGCAGCGCCGGTAGAGCGCCAAGGCCGTCGGGTCGAAGGTATCCACAAAGGCAGCCCCACAGCCGGCCTGCCGGGCGTGGGTTTCCGCCCGTTCCAGCAGGTGGCGTCCGTGGCCTCGACCGCGCAGGGCGGGCGCTAGCCACAGCCGCTCGACGTACAGCCAACGCCACCACAGCCGGCCCAGCAGGCCGCCGTGGATTTGCCGGCGCTCGTCGCGGAGGAAGCACGCGAATACGTCCAGATGGGGATCGCCCACCCGGTCCGCCTGGGCGGTCAGGAAGCCTTCGTCGACGACCCGTTGGTCCTCGACCGCCGGGTCGTGCTCCAAGACGATGTGCAGCATCCCAATCCTCCGACTTCGAAGTCTTTACGAGGCGAACCCCACCGTAGCGCTGCTCGATGCCGTCAAGCGAGCCCAGAACCGCCCTCGGCGGTCGCCGCGCCGCCCCCGAGTGTTGGGCCTTCTTCGGGGAGGAGTTCCGGCAAGTCGGTGTCACCGAAATCGATGCCAGCTTGCGAGAGCAGGGTGGTGACTTGCCCGCGATGGTGAATCTGGTGCAGGAACAGGTGCAACGCCAGTCCGCCCAGATTCTTGCAATGGGGACGACCCGCGAAATCCCGGTAGGCCAAGGGCCGCGCCAAATCCTCTTCCCGTACTTCCGCGCACCAGTCGACGATCATTTGATCCATCCGGTTCCGGACGGCCTGGAGTTCCGCCAAGTCGAGATGACGGATTTCCCGCAAGCTGGCTGGATCGCCCATCGCCAGGACGGGTTCGAGGGTCCGGTAGCCGCTCGGGTGTCGCGCGAAGCGCTTCAGCCACAAGATGTCGCCGATCAGGATGTGGTTCAGCGTCCCAATCACCGAGCCAAAAAAAGCGCCCCGGTCTTCTCGCTGGAACGCTTCTGGCATTTTCACCGTCGCCGCGTAGAGGCGTTCGTTCATTAGGCGATTGTAGTGACCGAGAAGGATGAGTTGGGATTTTTCGCTCATGGTGTGCCGCTTGGTGTGTCGGGTCGGGAATCTCCGCCCGGAAACGTGGATGAGGTGACAGGGCCGCTCGACTTGCGCAGGGGCTTGATCTGGAGCGATACGGTCTTTTGGCCCCGTTCGGTGTCTTGTCTACCTACCTCCGCGAATCCGAGTCGACCGTGAAACCGGGCGGAGTCGTCGTTCGGGGGGCGCAGATTGTACTCGCAGGCCAGGAACTCGAATCCTCGCGTGCTGGCGACTGTTTCCAAGTCTTCGTACAAACGCCGCCCGATTCCGTGTCGGCATCTCTCGGCGACCACCGCGATCCGGTCGATGTAGACGAACCGCTCGTACCGTTCCTTGAACCACAGGAAGTTAGGACTGCCATACTCGGCCAGCGGGTCCAGGGCGATCAGAAACCCGACGAGGGTTTTCGCTGCTTCCACCAGCCGAAAATAGACGGCCTGCTCGTGCAACTGGCGCAGGCCGGTTGGCGTCAGGTGGCTAACGTGGGGCCGGTGCGCTTGGTTAAGGGCCAGTACCTCCGCCAAGTCGGCGATGGTGGCGTCTCGCAGAACGATGTCGCTCACGGTGGGTTCAACCTCTTCGCATTCTTGGATTCTTTCGCGCGGCACGGCATCGCGGCCCCGACCGGCGGGCCCGGTGCCCGCCCGACATCTCGCTCGCCAGGTCCGCGTTCGCCCAACCGCCGCCGGCCAGTCGATCCCGCATCCGATGTGCTCAAATGTCAAGAATGGCTCTTTCCCGCGCCTGTTCCAGCCAGCGCGGGAACTCGTTCAACAGCCGGTCGTACAGCTCGGCGTCCTTGATTTGATCAAGGTCATTGACCTGCATGAAACCGGCGTTGTCGATCAGACGACCGGGCAGCTCGTCCAGTTTGCGCAGAAACGGGAAGTCCTCTTTGCCGATCCCGACGAACTGCACGAACATCGGCTGGCGGGACAGCTCGCGGATTACCTCGGTCGTGGCCGACCGATCCGCGTTGGCACCATCGGTCAGGAAGATCACGAACGCCGGAACAGGTTGTGGCGCGCGATACTTCTCCCGCAACAGCCGCAACGGTGGGGCGTAATTCGTGGCTTCTCGGATTTTGTACCGCGCCAAAATCACCCGCTCGACGTAGCCTGCGATCTCCTCCAGCGTCACCGCCGGTAGTGGGTAGGCATTCGTCCCGAACAGTAGCAGGTCGATCTGGCCGTCATCATCACAAGCCACCGCCAGCCCCAGTATTCGCTCGATGGTCCGTTGGATGACTCCCGATTGGTAGAGCGCGTTCATCGATGCGGAAATGTCCAGCACCAGAACCACTTGGGCACGACGCTGGCCTTCGATCCCGTGTTTGTTGGCGGCAAAGGCCGCTTTTTTGCTCAGGTCGACGATGCGCTTGCGAAGATCGATGGACATCGGCACCTCCTTACACTCCGCTTGAGTATCGCTTCACCGAAACCATTTTGACGTGCCGAGGCCCGCTTGTTCCAGCGTGGCGTCGTTGCGCGCTTCGGGATGCGGTAAAATGGTTCCCTTTCGCGCGGTTGTCCACGACTTTCTAACCCCTTGTCTTGCTTGAGGCTGGTAGGCAACAAAAGGGCCGTGCAAAATAGCGGGCATGAAAAACTCCTCAATCGTGCAGGGTGCTTTGTTGGCGTTGCTTGCCGCTGTTTTGTTTGGAGCAAGCGCACCTCTCGTGCAGAAAGCAGGGACTCATATCGGTAGCTGGATGACTGCGGCGCTGCTCTATGCCGGGGCAGCGATCGCCGGATGGCTGTTGCGCTCCACCACTGCTCAAGAGGCGGCTTTGCAACGGCAACACTGGCCACGCCTGTTGCTCATGGCGTTCTTTGGCGCGGTCATCGGACCGGCGGCCCTCGCTTGGGGACTACAACACACAAGCGGCATGAGCGCCTCACTCATGCTCGCACTGGAAGCCGTGTTTACCGTGGCGCTGTCCTCTTTGTTTTATCGGGAGCAAATCGACCGGCGCGTGGGTCTGGCCATCCTCCTGCTCACCAGTGGCGGCTTTCTACTGGTGCTTGACAGCACCGAAAGCGGCACGCCGCAAGTCATGGGCTTGCTCGCCGTGATGGGCGCGACCATGGCATGGGGAATTGACAACACGCTGTCGCGGGCTTTGGCCGACATTGACCCCGGACGCGTGGTGTTGGGTAAAGCGGTTCTCGGCGCGGTGTGTTCCTTCCTAATCGCGATGGCAACGGGACCATCGACTTTCCCTTGGCTGGACGGCTTCGGCTTGTTCCTCATCGGCGCAACCGGCTACGGCCTCAGCTTGCGTTTTTATCTGCTGGCACAACGAACATTCGGAGCCGCGCGGACCGGTTCCGTATTCGGGGCCGCCCCTTTTATCGGCGCACTTATCGCCTTTGGATTAGGCGAACGAAACTTGAGTGTGTGGTTGATCGGCGGCGGGGTCCTGATGATGGCGGGCGTCATCTTGCACATGACGGAACAGCACGAACACGAGCACGCGCACGAAGCGATGGAGCATGAACACGCCCATACCCATGACGATGGCCATCATACGCACACGCATTCTCCGATGCCGGTCGGAATGCACAGTCACCCTCACCGGCATGAATCCATGCAGCACAACCATCCTCATGCGCCGGACCTGCATCATGTCCATCAGCACTCATTGGATTAGAACGGCGTTCGTTCTTGTGCGCCATGCTTTACATGAAGGATTTGAACGGTTTTTTCCTGTACCCGGAACAGCACACCCGATAGCTCCCGAAAATCAGGTTTCGGATTTCGTAGCTGTAGAAACGACTTTCAAAAGCCATCGCGTAACGATTCGGCGACTCCTTCAACGTCTGAATCTTGTCGTGAATGGCAAAATACCAACGCGCCGCGTTGCCGGGGGAATCCTGCGCGATGTAGAGATAGATTTTCTCGATCTCTTTCGCCGCCTCGGGGGCAAATCTCAACCCTGTACGGCATCGCGCTTCAAACCGTGCTTTTTCTCGAAATCGTGAAAGAACTCGTCAACCGGAATCCCTTGCCCCTCGTCGTGCTCCTTGGCGGCGCGGGCGATTTTTTCGAGCGTCCCGAGTAGCTCCACCATCTCTTCATAGGCTTTGGCGGACTGGATGACCAGTTCGGCCTTGCCATTCACGGTCAGAATTTCAGGCTGTCCCGTTTCCTTTAGCCGCTTGATGTGCTCGGCGGGCTTGCGGCTGAAATCCGAAACGGGGTGTATGGAGTCCATCGTAAACATGGCGCACCTCGACAGATAATTAACAGATAATTTTCAGTCTATCGAGTTTTTGGTATAAACTCAATAAAAATCAGATAGTTTATTTTTAGCTACGGTTTCAAGCGTCTAACCATTATGTAACATAAAGATTGCAAAATCGCCCGAATGTTATTACGTTGGTAATAACATAGGAGGCGTGAACATGGTTGAACTCAAAGTCCGCAAATTCGGCAATTCGTTGGGGGTGGTCCTGCCGAAAAGCGTTATCGACCGTCTGCACACGCGGGACGGGGAAGCCCTGTTTTTGGTTGAAGCGCCGGATGGCAGTTACTCGGCTGACACCTTACGATCCGGCCTTTGAGCAAAAAATGGCGAAGGCCGAGGACATTATCAGCCGCTATCGCAATACGCTGCATATCCTCGCGCAATGACGGAACCGGTCTGGATCGAAGAGCAGGATGCTCTGGCGTTGCATGATCGCCTGCTGGCGTTGCATGGCGGCGCGGCGGGAATGCGGGATATGGCCTTGCTGCAATCCGCGCTTGCCCGGCCCCGGCAGATTTCCGCTTATGCCCAGACGCCTGGCATCCTCGACATGGCGGCGGCCTACACGGTGGGGATTGTCCGCAACCGTCCTTGCCTCGATGGCAACAAACGAACCGGTTTTGTAATCGGTGTTCTGTTTCTCGAACTCAACGGCTACCGCTTCACCGCGAGCGAGGAAGACGCAGCCCAAGCTGTTTTGGGCTTGGCGGCGGGCATTTTAGAAGAGCAGGGTTACGCGGCGTTCCTGCGCGCGAATGCTTCGTTCCTCTGAGCTGTCGAGAGACTCAAAACGCCCACTCACAGGTTCTTATGCGGGTTCTCATGTTCGTAATAACCCCTCAACACCGCATTAATGAGGGTCTGATAGCCCTTGCCTTTGGTCCGAAACCACCGCAATACGTCCCGATCAAGGCGCAAGGTGATTTGTTCCTTGGGTTCGGGCAAGCCCACGGTGATGGTGTTTTCCCAACCGGCATAGGGCTTGGGTGCGTCGGCATCGGCATGGCGGCGGCGCATGGCCTCCGCGTGGCTCATGCCCAAATCGGTTTTGTCCTCGCCACGCTCGCGCATGGCTTCAAGCTGCTCCGCCGAATAGCTTCCGGTATTCCCTGATTTCCCAGTCATCGGCTCTGTATGCGGAGATAATCCGCACCCTCTCGTTGCGTTTCGTCCAGACCACCAGATAGAACTTTTCGCCGATCAGCCCAACGGTTCCCCATCGCTCCTCATCGTTTCTCGGCGTGGCGTAGCTGAAAACCGGCCTGCCATCGAAAAGCTGTGTCACGCCCACAAAATCAACCCCGTGGTCGCGGATGTTGTTCTGGCGCTTGTTCTCGTCCCATTCGAACTCCATATTTTATGTAACCACAACCTGTAACTACATTCAAGAAAATTCATTCTGGACGGCAAAAAATCCTTTTTGCGGATATGGCTTGACACTAACCTTATCCGGTCACGGTCACCAAGCGCCTTGATAGCAAGGAAAGCCAGAAAATGCGGAACAAAGAAGGAACGTTGATGCCTGAAACCGTGATTTTCAGAAAAAATGAGAAAGGGGAGCATGTCTCCAGAATTGACGATTTGGAAATCTGTTTCTACCCGGATGATGGCTGTCACGTCATCGTTTGGGGAGGCGAGGAAGAATCCGTGCCCCAATGTGAAATTGACGAGTTTTTCTGCCCGGAGGAAAAAGAGCGCGATTCAAGAAACTGCCCTTTATCCAAAAATTGTCCTTATATGTTTACGTATGAGCTTCATCAAGGATTTACGATATTTTGCAATGAAGGCGATAGAACACAGTTACAAGCAAGGATACGCACCATGTTCATGACCGGAGACGATGGTACAGGGCATCAGGAAAAATGGCCCGAACCGGCAGCCTCTAGATTTGCCCATGCGGAGTGGAAATTTGAGGGAGAGTGTTCACATATAGATAGACATTGCGGTTTTCTGGTATTGGGCGAAGGTTTCGGGATGGGCGAGGGCATGCCAGAGGCGCAGGGAGAGGTTGATCATCTCATCCTGCTTGCTCACGACCTTGGTCCGGCGCGTGAATCGGCCCAGGTGGTGGCGGGTATTCGAGTTGTCCTGTTCGATAGTGACGGTGTGCGTTTTACCGATCCGGTGCCGTTCGGCGGGCAACACCTTGGCGAAGGCATCCCAGTCGTCGGTAAAGAAGCGGCAGCCGGTCAGGTGCCGGACTTTGGCGTAAAGCCGGCGGAAGGTGCCAGCATCACGACCGCCCACAACCCAGGCGACACTTCGCCGTGAGCCACGATCCAACGCCTTGATGATCCATCGCTTGTTTTTTTTGATCCGACAAAATGCCACATCTCGTCGAACTCCATCTCGCAGATGCCGCCGGGCACTTCCGGTTCGCCCAGCCGCTCGGCTTCGGCCCGGATCCAGTGATAGGCCGTCGTGCGGGACACCCCAAACAGTTTGCCCAAAAAGCCGAACGATGCTTTGCCCAGCGCGTACAAGATCACGGCGAGCGCCCGTTGGGCCGTTCGGTTCGGGGCCGTGCGCCGGTCGCCCAGCACGTAGTTCAAGCCGCAGCGTCTGCACCGGTATCGCTGAACTCCGCGTACCCATCCATTCTTGATGGAATGCGTCGAACCGCATACCTTGCACGTCATAGCCCCCTCCCCATCGTGTCATGTCGTTGGAAACAGTATAGCAATGACCTATCTTTAGTGAACACTCTCATTTGAGGAATGAATCCGCCGGTGATTTCCATACTGCCGATTATCATACATTCCATCTGTTTATAGCAGTAGAATGGCATTAACGATGGGCCTGCTATCGCCTTATTGGCATAATTTCTTCATCGAGCATCATTTTATCATCAATCAGAATCAAGGAGAGAACATCCCTAGCCTTGTTATGTCGTGCATCTCTTAACCGCCTGATCGATGGAACTCATATAATCAATCAAAACATCTATGTATATAATGATATCATTAAATGATATATCATTGGCAGCATTATTATGGTGAATGATATTATTTCTCTTAATTACAATAGAACTCACAATGTCCTTATTATCAAGAAACATCTTTTCCTGTAACAGGTCTACTCCAATAAACCTAAATAATTCTATGGTCTTATATGGATTAGCCGACATCTCTTCTGATATTTCCTTCTTGCTTAAGTTAAATATTGCTTCCTCAAATTTAAGGTCCTTTTTCTTCAAATCTTTCGTGGTTTTCCAATATAGGAAATTATGTGGAATTCGAGCAGAGTTGAACCTTTCACATATTTTCTTAGCAAGATCAAAAGCCACATCCTGCAAATATGCCTCTAAATAAGTGCATGTGCTAATAAGATATGATTTAACAAAAAAATTAACATTTCCAGAAAAAAGGAAATCTGGTGTATCCCCAATCACTCTACCTTGTGAGATATTTATGATGTCTTTTAAAGATTCCAGTAGTTCTCTGTATTTGTTAAAAAGGTCATGACTTGACATTTATAGCAGCCTCAAGCAATTCACTCCACTTTGCTTTACGTTTTAGCACCCTTGACTTGTCTTGAAGGCCACCACCAAGAGTTTTCTTAAACTCCTCGCTGCCACAAAGTTCTGCGTAAGCTTCTTTTATCTTATCACCGTAATTAGTTATGATACCATCGGACAACTCCCCTACAGTTGTCATCACTAGATCATAGTGGACCAATCCTTTTTTCTTTTTTTCGGCCACAGGATTGACAAAGACATCTTCGCTAAATACTTTCAGACATATTGATAACGATCTTTTAAATCTTGTCCTATACTCGTTAACTGTTTCATCATCAATTTGTGAATTTCCCTCCATAAAGTTATCTAGAAACTCTTTAAGAGAGCCAGAGAATCCACTGAGATCTTTGTCTTGAGATAATGCAAAATATCTAAGAACTTGTTCTTCTGGTTCGAGAGCACTCGATTGCCCACAAGTCACCCTGACGAAATAAAAGTTTCTTTGGCGGCGGCGATGCCGATGGCGAATGCCCGAACCTTCTGCATGCCTTCCCAGATGGCCTTGGGTCCGGGATGAGCATCGCTTTTGCGGCCGAGGAAGCCGCCGAAGCCGGCGATCAGTCGCACCATTTGGCCCAAAGGTGGCGGCGTTGCCGGGGGTTTGGCGCGGTGGGCGACGATCCAGGCGGCCTGCCATTCCCCGGGGTCGAACACCACGTCGCACGGCAGATTCGGGCAGTCCCGGCCCCAGGTTACCAGGTGCAGGATGCGCCAGGCGATGATCAGGTAAATGACCAAGGCCCGTTCGAGCCGCTCCAAGGTGCCGAGCTGGAGGGCTTCCACCCGGCAGCCCGATTTCCAAATTCGGAAAAAAATTTCCGCCAGCCAACGCCGACGATACCAGTCCACCAGTTCCACGACCGTTTCCAGCGTCTCGGCGGTTCGGTTGGTCAACAACCGCCATTCGATCCCTTTCTGGCCGGCCGGCGGGTGATTCTCGCGGGCCAGAATCGCCGTGACGGTCACGGTCGGCGCGCCTTTCCGGGCGGGCAAAGTCACCGACTCCCGGTAGACGGTTTGCCGCACGAGCCGGGCCGGCCGGTCCGGGGCAGCCGGCAGGGCGAATTCGACCTCGCCCAGCGCGTCGCGTCGCGCCAGCCGGTCCCACACCTTTTCGCCGGCCGTCGTATTGCGGTTGTGCGTGGCCCGCACCAGCCAGTCCGCCGGCGTGCCGCGCCGCGCGGCGGCGTCCATCAGCGCCCGCAAATCGCCTTCCCGATCCGCCACGTACACCAGCCGGGTATCCGGGGTTCGTTCGGCCAGGTCCGCAACAATCTCGTACCCTTCCACCCAGCGGGTGCTTTCCTTCACTTGGGGTTGGTCTTTCGGCCCCCGCGCCCACATCCAGGCGTCGATCACCCCCAGCGCCAAGCCCTCGGGGGTGACCACCAGGGTCGGATGCGCGTACAGCCCGTGCTGGGCCTCGTAACTGAGCCGGCCCAACCCGGCAATCCCCGGCTGGCTGGTGAAATCCAACTCCGTGGTGTCCTGAACGCACAACGCCACCGGCTGACCTTGCAGCCGCTCGACGGTGCGCCGGGTATGCACCTCCAGGATTTCGCGCCACTCCACCGCCGGGTTGTCCAACAACCGGTAAGCCGCCTTGGTCTCCGCCCAGCCCCCGCTCGCCACAGGAATGCTCCCGGTCGGTGCCGCCGACAAATCGTCCACCAGCTTGATCAGCCGCCGCGTCCGCCGCGCGTCTCCCAACTCCACACCCCCAGTTCCCGCGCTACCCAACTCATCACGACCTCGCCAAAATGCCACTATATTACAATAAGTTGGGAGTTGTGGGTAAACGGGTGGGTTCGAGAGAGTCTTTATTCTTATCGCTATTTTCTGCCAAGCCAAATCTGGATATAACAGGGTCCTTAGCTAGCTCAGTTAAAAGAGAGTCGAGAGAACCAGGATATATCGCATGCCGTATTTCTTGATCTGATAATTTTACGGCCCCTTGATTTAATCGAGAAAATATCTCTCGAATCAGCGCCTTTGGATTATCCCTTCTTAAAACAATACATCTAATAGTGGTGGTTTCTAGCTCTGACTTAAGATCACCTAGCTCCGAAAACTTTTTTCCATCTAATTCCTTAAAGGCAGTCATGCCTTCGAGATGAAATTCATCTTTCATGAATTTGTTTATTGTTGTTAATCGTTGTACCCCATCTATAACCAAGTGTGACCCATCATCATCCTCTGCAAAATAACAAGATGGGAGAGGTATTCTCATTAAGCATGATTCAATAAATCTTGATGACCTCACCCATCCGTCCTTGTCCCATTTATATTTTCTTTGAAAGTCAGGATTTAACTTAAGCTTGGGCGGAGTCGCTTGTATCCGAGCTACTAAAGTCTCAAACGGATAATCTATTGGGTATAGGTTGAGAGTTTTTTCTTCAATTGGCTGATTCATAAATTTCTCTTTCTTTTTAATTAGTGGTTAAAAATGACACGATTTGACAGTGGATCACACTCCGCCAACGCTGCCTAGCAAATTTTCATGGCCCTATTTTATCCTTGATTTATAGCTCAGCCGAGTCATTGGCTTGTCATGGGCACATATCCGCGTCAAAATTTTTGATTTTTGGCGCTACAAGTTCAATGGACAAAATGTATTATTTTATCCTATCCGAGACAAAATGATGGGTGGGCAGAAGCCACCCGTTTACCCACAACTCCCAACTTATTGTAATATAGTGGCATTTTGGCGAGGTCGTGATGAGTTGGGTAGCGCGGGAACTGGGGGTGTGGAGTTGGGAGACGCGCGGCGGACGCGGCGGCTGATCAAGCTGGTGGACGATTTGTCGGCGGCACCGACCGGGAGCATTCCTGTGGCGAGCGGGGGCTGGGCGGAGACCAAGGCGGCTTACCGGTTGTTGGACAACCCGGCGGTGGAGTGGCGCGAAATCCTGGAGGTGCATACCCGGCGCACCGTCGAGCGGCTGCAAGGTCAGCCGGTGGCGTTGTGCGTTCAGGACACCACGGAGTTGGATTTCACCAGCCAGCCGGGGATTGCCGGGTTGGGCCGGCTCAGTTACGAGGCCCAGCACGGGCTGTACGCGCATCCGACCCTGGTGGTCACCCCCGAGGGCTTGGCGCTGGGGGTGATCGACGCCTGGATGTGGGCGCGGGGGCCGAAAGACCAACCCCAAGTGAAGGAAAGCACCCGCTGGGTGGAAGGGTACGAGATTGTTGCGGACCTGGCCGAACGAACCCCGGATACCCGGCTGGTGTACGTGGCGGATCGGGAAGGCGATTTGCGGGCGCTGATGGACGCCGCCGCGCGGCGCGGCACGCCGGCGGACTGGCTGGTGCGGGCCACGCACAACCGCAATACGACGGCCGGCGAAAAGGTGTGGGACCGGCTGGCGCGACGCGACGCGCTGGGCGAGGTCGAATTCGCCCTGCCGGCTGCCCCGGACCGGCCGGCCCGGCTCGTGCGGCAAACCGTCTACCGGGAGTCGGTGACTTTGCCCGCCCGGAAAGGCGCGCCGACCGTGACCGTCACGGCGATTCTGGCCCGCGAGAATCACCCGCCGGCCGGCCAGAAAGGGATCGAATGGCGGTTGTTGACCAACCGAACCGCCGAGACGCTGGAAACGGTCGTGGAACTGGTGGACTGGTATCGTCGGCGTTGGCTGGCGGAAATTTTTTTCCGAATTTGGAAATCGGGCTGCCGGGTGGAAGCCCTCCAGCTCGGCACCTTGGAGCGGCTCGAACGGGCCTTGGTCATTTACCTGATCATCGCCTGGCGCATCCTGCACCTGGTAACCTGGGGCCGGGACTGCCCGAATCTGCCGTGCGACGTGGTGTTCGACCCCGGGGAATGGCAGGCCGCCTGGATCGTCGCCCACCGCGCCAAACCCCCGGCAACGCCGCCACCTTTGGGCCAAATGGTGCGACTGATCGCCGGCTTCGGCGGCTTCCTCGGCCGCAAAAGCGATGCTCATCCCGGACCCAAGGCCATCTGGGAAGGCATGCAGAAGGTTCGGGCATTCGCCATCGGCATCGCCGCCGCCAAAGAAACTTTTATTTCGTCAGGGTGACTTGTGGGCAATCGAGTGGGGCAGAAGCCCCTCACGTCCCACAACTCCATCGGACGACGTTCGTGTCCTCACAACCAATGGCGGCGTCGGAACATCCATATCATGATGCCTGCTAGGATCAAGCATACGCCCCAAAAAGCGGGGTAGGCCCATTCCAGGTCCAACTCTGGAAAGTGATGGAAGTTCATCCCGTAAACTCCGGCCAGAAACGTTAGGGGAATGAAGATCGTGCCGATCAGAGTCAAGACCTTCATGACTTCGTTCATGCGATTCGATACGGAAGACATATACGTATCGATCAAATCGCTGGCAATTTCGCGATAGGTCTCGATCAGATCGATGATCTGTACGACGTGATCGTATAGATCGCGCAAATAAATGCGCGTCGTCTCGCTCACACATTCGTGCGACTCTCGCTGGAGATAGGCGACCATTTCGCGCATTGGCCAAACCACCCAGCGCAGCAACAGCAAATCCCGCTTGAACTGGTGGATTTGGCTAATGAGATCGGATTGGGGATTGCCGAGGATCAGGCTTTCCAATTCTTCCGCCCGTTCGCTGCAGACTTCAAGGATCGGAAAACAACTGTCCACGATAGCGTCCAGCAGCGAATACGCCAAAAAGCTGGCATCGCTCTTACGCAAGCGCGAACCTTTCGCGCTGATCCGTTGGCGAATGGCATCCCACTCCGTGCTCCGGTTCGCCTGGAAGGTCAAAACGGTTTTGTGCCCGAGGAAAATCGACGCCTGTTCGTGTTGCAAGCGCCCTTCCTGAAACTGCACGGCATGGGCCACGATAAACAAGCGGGCCATGAATTCGCTGCCTTCGCCACCATACGCTTCAACCTTAGGCCGCTGAGTTTTTTGCAGCATATCTTCGATCGCCAGCGGATGCAGATCGTACTTGGTCGCCAACACTTGGATGGCGCGGGTATCCGATAAACCATCGACGCTGATCCAGCGTACCGCCGTCCATTCCGGGCGATGTCGAGCCAAGAACTCTTCCAGGTCGTGGATCTCTTGGATCGAGACCTGCTCGGGACAATAATCGATACACCGGATCTGTACTTGCCCCGCGCCACGAGGAAGGTCGGCGATTTCTTCGTGCTCGATTCCCGGTGCCGCACCGGGAACACTCCGGGCATGGGCGAAATATTTCCACATGGCATATTCTCTATCGTTCGATATCGTACTGAACGGGAGGCGAAAACAGAGGAAATCGCGCGCTATCCTTTGACGCCAATCAGTCGGCTCGTCTTCGATGCGTGCCCAACACATGATGATAGAACTTCCACATAACGCTCAGACCGTTATGTTATACACCAAAGAGCAGAGTCTCGACGCCCGACATCCGATTAACGGACCGCAAGGACACGTTGATTAGGAAGACGACCTCCCCGCAATCTACCACCACTTTGAGCCGCAACGTCGGGCGTTCGCCCGCACGTCGTCGCCCATGCCGCAGCGCAAAGCGAACTCGAAAGTCGGCCGTAACCAACCATGCCCCTGCGGCAGCGGCCGCAAGTACAAGCACTGCTGCGGGACCAACGCGCCGACGCTGCATTAGCTGGTCGATCGCGGGCTGACCCGTCCCACCGACCGCCAGTTGACCGCTCCGCTCCCCCTGGCCGACCGCTGATTCATTGCCTCTTGACAGCAACGTCGAGCCGCGCCATTATTGGCGTACATTTGTACGCTTTCGATTAACCGCCATGCCCAAGCAACCGGACGATGCCGCCTACCTGGCGCGGCTCCAAGACTACTACGCCCGCTGGCGCAGCCTGCCGGCCTACGGCCCCCTGCGGGAGGTGCTGGGGCTGGCCTCGCGCGATGGGGTGGCCCAAGTACTGCGCCGGTTGCGGGCAGCGGGATTTCTGGAACGCAGCCCGGCCGGGCGCTGGACCCCGACTGCGCGGTTCTTCGCCCGACCGCTGGCCGAAGCACCAGTGCCGGCAGGAGCGCCACTGGCGGTCGCCGACGGCGGCGAGGTCTGTTCGCTTGACGCCTACCTGGTCCGGCGGCCGTCCCAGACGGTGCTGGTGCCGGTGACCGGTGACTCGATGATCGGGGCGGGCATCCATCCTGGTGACCGGGTGGTGGTGGAGCGGGATACGCCGGCTCGGCCCGGCGATGTGGTGGTGGCGGTCATCGATGGCGAACTCACCCTTAAGACCCTAGCGGTGGAAGCCGGCGAGGCGGTGCTGAAGCCGGCCAATCCCGCCTACCCGGTGTTGCACCCTGGCGAGCGCTTACAGGTCTTCGGGGTGGTGGTCGGTCTGGTCCGTTCCTATCGGAGGTAAACGCATGTTTGCGGCCGTTACCAAGCTGTCCGCCGCGCGGGCATCCCGCCCGCGTCCCGACCCACTGTTCCCCGCCGGCGACATCGACGCCGGCCGGCCGCTGCGGGCCGCGCCGGTCCTGGCCGGTGCGCCTGCTCCGGCCGACGATGCGATCGAATACCAGTGGAGCCTGGACGAGCACCTGGTCCGCGATCCCGAGCGCACGTTTTTCATGCGCGTCGCCGGCGACACGCTGCGAGAAGCCGGTGTCCGTGACGGCGATCTGCTGGTGGTGGACCGAGCTGCACCGCCGACCGCCGGCAGCTTGGTGGTAGTGGTGGTGGCGGGCGCCTTCGCTTTGCGCCGCCTGGGCCGCGACACCGCCGGCCGGCTGCTGCTGGAGTCGGCCGATGGCACGGCCGGCGACCCGTCCGACGGCGCGGCCGTCGAGCTGTGGGGCGTGGTCCGCTGGGCGGTCCACCGCCTCTGGCCGGCGCGAGAGCCGCGACCGTGATCAGCAAAAGCCGGTGGTTGGACACCCCGACCGCTGCGACGTGCTTCGGCGCCCGACCCTTCCCTATCCGATGAGACCCTTCTACACCCCCCTGAGGAGCGATGACGATGAACGAGAGCCTGATGAAACACGGTGCGTTCGGTTGGACCGAGCTGATGACCGCCGACGTGGCTGCCGCCCGATCCTTCTATGGCGCGCTATTCGGCTGGGAGACCGAGGATTATCCGGACGGGGGCGGCTACGTCCTGGTCAAGGTTGGCGGCGAGGCGGTCGGCGGGATGATGACCGCACCGCCCGAGTGCGCCGGGCGGCCGCCGGCCTGGGGCGTCTACATCACGGTGGACGACGCGGACGCTGTTGCCCACCAGGCCGAGGCGCTGGGCGGCAAGGTGCTCCGCCCACCGCAAGATATCCCCGACGTCGGCCGCTTCTGCGTCCTGCAGGACCCGCAGGGCGCTACCCTGTGCGCGATGCAGTACCTGAAGCGGGCCTGAGCGCTGCGCCGGTACCGGGCTGGGTTCGGCAACAACAAGGATCGCTTGGCTCATTGGCTCGCTTCCTTCAATCAAACAAATCCCGGACCGCCCACCGTTTTCGCCGGTTGCGGTACGCGCTCTGAATATGCTGCTGGCGGTCGTGGCGCAAGTGGCAGCGCGGGCACAGCGATGCCAGATTGGCCGGGTCGTTGTTCGCCGGGTTCTGGTCCAAATGGGCGCAGCTCAGGATGGTAGTGACGAACCGCCCGGCCGGCCAATCCGACTGGTGGCAAAGGCCCAGCGACCGCCCGCAATCGTCGAACCGCTCGCCGGTCTCCGGATCGAGCCAGCCGCCCTCCCCGACCACCAGCACCCGTACACCGTGTGGCCGGCCGCACCGCTCGCAGCGCCCACCGGCCCGCTCGAACTTCACCCAGTTCGCCAGCACCCGCCAGTCGGGCGGGTACAGATGGCGGAAGGCGGGGTTAATCGGCATCGCGCCGCCCGCTCATTGCAGGGCCTCCGGCGCGGCGAAGCCCTCGGGCGGGAGCCGGGTCTCGTCCTCCTGCTCCCGCAGACAATGCACCAGCCCCAGGGCATTCTGGATGTGGCGGGACGCCGCTGCCAGCTGGTCCTCGGGCTGGGCCGCCAGAGCAGACGACGCTAGGACCGCCGCGACGCTCACCAGGAACGAGGGCGGGTCTAGCCCGGCCTCGCGGGCGTAGGCCAAGATGTGAGCACCGGCTTCCTTGGCACAGGCGGCCACTAGGGCGCCGGCGTGGCGTTCGTCTTCGGTCATACGTGATCTCCTTGGAACCAGGATTATCAGCGGCCGATGCGGCCGGCTGGTCAGACGGCAAAAATGTCTTTTTCTTGCGCCTCGATCCGTCAGTGCGGGAACTCGTTTAGCAGCTGGTCGTATAGCTTGGTGTCCTCGGTCTGATCGAGATCGTTGATCTGCATGAAGCCGGCGGCGTCGATCAGCCGGCCCGACAACTTATCGAGCTTGCGCAGAAACGGGAAGTCTTCCTTGCCGATCTCCATGAACTGCACGAACACCGGCTGGTGGGACAGCTCGCGGATCACCTCGGCACTCTCCCACCGCTCGGCGGTGTCGCTGTCGACCAGGAAAATCACGAACACCAGTGTAGCAACTTGCTACAAATCTCCTGACGCGACCCGTTCGACGAAACTCCGCAGCTTGGCTTCATGTTCACCGCTCAACGCATCGATCTTCAGCTTGATGACCAAGTGTTTCGAGTCGCGAGAAATGGAACCAATTGGTTTGCCTTCCCGAGCGAGCGTCTGGTGGGTCTCATGGAATCTTGGTATGTTGCCTTTTTCAGAGATTCGCAGTTCCCTCAGCAGAAAATTAGAGAGCTTGGTCTGTTCCAATACCCCGGCTTCGAGCAAGTCCCAAGCCCGATTCAACAATTCAAGCGCCAGCGATGGTGGTTGAATCGACTGCATTGTCCGTTTGATGTCTGTTGCTGCGGCTCTTGACAGCAAGCGTGGATTAGCATCAAGTTTGGCAAGAATCGATTCCGGAAAATGTTCGAAAGCGTAGTAGCGATACATATCTTCTCGGTTCATCCCCAACGCTTCGGCAAGCTTTTTTCGGGTTGGAAACAAACCCTCGACTTGCCTCAAGGCTTTTCCGATCTCGTAGTCCGACAGATCCGCGCGATCAATATTCTCGACAAGCGCAAGCACAGCCATGTCGGATTCTTCGACGGGAATAACCAGTGCTTCGATAGTAGAGCGCCCGAGCAATTTGTACGCTCGCCATCGGCGTTCGCCCGCAATGATTTGGTAGCGATCACGGACCTGTCGCACGGAAATGGGCTGAAGCAACCCGACTTCGGAAATTGAGGCCGCCAGTTCCTCAAGTTCCTGTTGTGGAAATACCTTACGAGGTTGGTAGGGGTTTGGATCAACCTCATCGACCGACAGTTTGACGTGATGTCGCCCAGCATCAAAATCGGTCTCTTGTTGCGCATCCGCGTGGCGCTGGCTGTTCTCGGCCAGTTTCTTCGCTAACAGTGCCTTCAAATTTTTAGGCATGGCCGTCCTCCGCCGCGACTCCCTTAAGGCCAAGCTCCCTTGCCAGCTCGTAAGCAAGCTGCCGGAACTCGCGGGACACCTTGGCGGTACGATCCAGCGCGTGCAAGCTGCTTTGCGCCATGGCCGCTTGGTTTACCTTAGTGCTGGTAGAAATCTTGATGGGCAGAAGTTTACCAATCTGCTCCCGCGCCATGTTTTCGATGAGCTTGCTAACCATTAATCGCTCATCATGCTTGATGAGCAGCGCGCCAAGCACCTCAAGCCGAGGGTTGATTCGACGGATCTTGGCGATGTGCTTCATCAAGTCAGTTACACCGTACATGCCGTACTGAGAGCCGGATTCCACCGGTATAATCAGGTGGGTAGCGGATGCTAACGCATTACTGGTCAACAATTTTAGGCTGGGAGGGCAGTCGATCAAGATGATGTCATAGAGTCCATCGAGCGGCTGGAGCTTCGCCCGTAGCTCTTCCGATGGTCTTGGCGTGGTATCTCTCAGTTCATCCTCCGTTTTACCCAGCGCCAACGATCCGTAAATCAGCGACACACCTTCAATATGGGTATCCTCGTGGATGGCAAGGGGTAGCTTTTCCAGCTCGGAAAGCAGCAACTCCGCACAAGTGATCGGAACCTCGCTCGGGTGCATTTTTCCCAAATGAAGGCTTGCATTTGCCTGAGGGTCTACGTCAACCACAAGAACCGATAACCCTAACCTGGAAAATTCTGCGGATAGATTCACCACGGTAGTGGTCTTGCCACAACCACCTTTATGGTTGGCCACCGCGATAATCTTTGTGTCTTTGTGCTGTCCCATAAGGATCGAATAGGATCGTTTTCGTGCTCGAATGCTCACATGTTCAAAAGGTCTTGCTAGAAAGATGTGTAGCAAGTTGCTACGCGGCCGCCAGTGGTTCTCACAACGTTTAGCTACTGTTGTATGCGATGAACCTCCCTTGGCTCGCTCCACCATAGATGATATTACTTGCAAATGATAGAAACCAGTCAACAACTTGCAGTCGTCACCGGCGCCAACCGAGGCCTTGGACTGGAAACCTGTCGCCAACTGGCCGGGCGTGGCGTCCGGGTGGTGCTCACCAGCCGCAGCGCGGCCCAAGGGCGAGCGGCGGCGGACCGGCTTCAAAGTCAGGGGTTAGCGGTGGGCTACCATCCGCTGGACGTGACTGATCCGGCCAGCGTGGCGGCGTTGGCGGACACCTTGCGGCGGGAAGGCAGGCGCATCGATGCCCTCGTCAACAACGCCGGCGTCGCGCTGGAGGGATTCGACGCCGAGGTGGTTCGCCGCACCCTCGCGGTCAACTACTTCGGAGCGATAGATACCACCGACCAACTGCTTCCGCTGCTGGCACCCCATGGCCGCATCGTCATGGTCTCCAGCGCCATGGGGCAAACGGACGGGCTGCCGCCGTCGCTGCGCGATCAATTTCTCGACCCCGCCCTGACCCGGGATAGCCTGGTGGACCTGCTGAATTGCTTTGTTCGCGACGTAGAAGCGGGGCGGCACCTCGAACGGGGCTGGCCCGCCAACGCCTATCGCATCTCCAAGCTCGGACTCAACGCCTTTACCCGGATCCTGGCCCGGGAACTCGCCGGGTCGGCCGTTCGGGTCAACGCGGTCAGTCCGGGATGGGTCCGAACCGCCATGGGCGGACCGGGGGCCACGCGCTCCATCGAGGAGGGCGCCCATGGCATCACATGGGCGGCGCTGGCGGAACCTGACGGCCCGACCGGCGGTTTTTTCCGGGATGGTCAGCCTATCTCTTGGTAAATGCGCGCACCGCGCATCCTGTACGACGATGACGGACGTTGTCCCAAGTTCTATCGATTATAGCGGCGTTCACGGCGATATCGCCGCCCCGCTGGAAGCCGTCCGCCGCCGTTTACAGCCTCAATGCATTGATAATCACTGCCTATTGGAAGATCAGCCGGTGCATCGTGGAATTTGATCAGGACGGACAGGATCGGACGGCTCACGGACAAGCCTTGATCGAGCGTCTTGCTGTTGATCTGACCTAGCGGTTTAGCTGTGGATTCAGAAGCTATATAAAAATTTTGGCTCATACATGGATTGCCCCTATTTGCCACAAGCCTCAATCGATGACGCGCGAGCAGGACAAGGTTGCAGCCATATATCTGGACTTTGAAAGAGGCTTAGCCTCGGTCCCCGATGGAATACGCTGGCGGGCTCCACCATCAATAGGTCGCGCTGAATGCGCTTTGAGCCAATCGGGTTCTACCCGCCACGGTCCGACCTGTCTTGCCATCACGTCATGATTGCCCGAGCAATCGGTGGAGTGAATCCTTTGTTCTGTGGAGTCGCGGTGGTTTGATCGGATGGTTCGATTACCCGCCGACCACTGCCGGGGTGTAGTCGGATCACGAAACGCGCGGTCGCGCGCCAGCAGCGACCCAGACCGATTCGCGGCGGATATACTTGTTGCGTCAAGGTGCCACCGCTGCCACGTTTGACGATCTGACGGGAACGGTGTTGGCGGGGCATCATCAACCGTTGCAAGTATGGGTTTTATGTTTGTACTTCATGGGATTGAATCTATCTAATCGCCAAATTGCCCAGGAATTGAGCTTGAATTCGGGTGATGTGCAACGGATGACCGAGCAGTTACGAGCCAGGATCGTCGCCCGCCAACCGGAACCACGCTTGGTGGGCGAGGTGGAATGCGACGAGGTGTACGTCGTGGCGGGTCATAAAGGAGGGCATCCGGATGCCGTCAAAAAAAGGGCCGCCAGGGGCGGGGCGGTGGTGGTCCGGATGCTGGGGAACGTCCAGCAAGCCACGATTCGCCCCCTGATCGAGCGGTTCATCGCCCCCGGCACCCGGGTTCATACCGATGAATACCATATCTACCATCGGTTGACAGAATGGGGATTTGACCACCACACCGTGTGTCATAGCTAAGGGGAATACGCCCGAGATGAGGACGGGGACGGCTTCCATGAGATTCATGTTAATACTGCCGAGGGCTTCTGGTCGTTGTTGCGTTCTTGGTTACGACCGCATCGGGGCATCTCGCAAGAAAAATTGCCGCTCTACCTGGGCTTCTTTCAGTTCGTACATAACGTCCGCATCCGGGGTAAAGGTCTGCTCAGACCTCTTTTGGCATTGCTGGTCGCCTAACAACGCGAATTAACTGGAATCCATTTGAGCCTTGGTTTTTTATCTGGGTTGTAAGTAAGAAGGAATTGTTTCGGTTGTGGGTGGCGTAGGAGGATTTTGAGGTTTTTTGTTTGATGATTCTGAAAAAATACTTTTGAGGGAAGCATTGCCACCTAAGTTGGAAGATAGCCGACACTTATTTTAGGCCAGATGGGGGTCGGGCATGAATACCGACAGTTACCTTTCAAATTCCCGACAGTTAACTGGCATCGATTTGAGCCAGGCGAGGCATTTTAGGTCGGGGAGGACGGGGTGGGGTGACCTAGATCGCTTGGCGGGCGAGTCCGGCGGGAAAAAAGGCGGCAGGCGCGCTTGGGAGGCGGCCGGAGTCCAGCGCGCGGGCAGAGGAGTTCGCGCTGCGGGAGAAGCGGTCGGGGAAGGCGGTGCAGGTCCGGGGCGGTGTCGCCCCGGCTCAGGCGGGCGGTCGCCCTTTGAGCAGGGTGCGCAGCCCGGCCAGCGCGATTCGGGCGGCCTCGCGCCGCGTCGCCTCGGCGGCGTCGGGGTCTGCGCCGGCGGTGGCCGATTCCGCAGCGGCGCCGGTGGTGGCCCGTAGCCGGGCGGCGTCCAGGGCCAGCTCGCGCCGCCCGACGTCGGCCTCGCTCGCGGCGGTCTCTTGCCGGCGCCGCTGCCGCCGCCGGCGGTGCGCGGCTTTGTCCCGTTCGTGCTGGAGCCATTTGCCTAGGCCAAACACTTTGAACAGCGACACCGGCAGTCGGCGGATGGCTGGCTGGCCCCGGTAGCGGCCAGCCTCGGTCTGTTGGGCAATGGGGTAGACTTCGACCAGCCCGGCTCGCCGCAGGTCGCGACAGGCCCGCTCGGTCCGTCGCAGCCCCAGCCCGGCCCGCTCGGCCAGAAACTCCAGCGTCAGACCCTTGAAACTGCCATCGGCTTGGGGAATGCCCACTCGTAGCGTGACCAGGTCCAGGTAGTGTACGAGGGCGCCCAGCAGGGCCAGGCATCCTTCGCGCCGTTCGCTGCGCTGCTGCCGCGCCGAGCCGTTGGCGGCGTTCAGGCTCGGTAATACCGCCGGGTCGGCGAAGTAGGCCCGCACCGCCTCTTGCAGCTTGACCAGAATCTTCGGGTGGGCCGCGTGGTGCGACGGCGCCGCGAACCAGCGCGGCCGAAAAGGGTCGTGGCCGCACCGGTTGCCGGAGGATACAGGAAGCGCTCGCCGGCCAAGCGGTGCGGCGGGAAACGGCAGGCCGTAAGAGTCCGCCGGCGCGGGCGCGTCGGGCGGGGGTGAAACCGGGAAACTGGGCGACATGGCCAGGACACAGGGGGGTTGGGCCAACGCTCCCTAAGGGGAAATCGCGTCGGGCTCAACCCAATGGGTCGGCAGGTTAAGTCGCTACAGTAAAACGTGGCCGAGTGGCCAACCCCGATTCTAGGGCCGGACGATCGAGACTGCGCGCGGGCAAAACAGCGGTTCGCGGACGTGGGCGTGCATGAGATTCCCCTGTTTGTGACAAGCAACTACCTGTGGGGGTCTTGCAAGGCGTTCGCAACCCGCTATAATCAAGAGCAGTTCACATCTGTTCCCGATTGTTGTCCTAAGCGGAGCGACGGACGACTTTCAAGTTCCCCATCCGAGCCCCCGGTCCTCGACCGGGGGTTTCGCATTTTAGGGCGCCGGTTGGCGCGCGGTTAAGCCCTCGTGGCGTGATCCTCGTGTTGGAATACGGCTATCATGGAAGCATAGTGGTTAATCCGCCGGTCGGCAATCCATCGTTATAACTGGCCCGGTCGACGCTCAATCGGGAGCGTGGTCGATGGTTCGTGACATGGCGTGGGAAATCCTGAACCCCTTTATGATACATCGATCCTATTGGATGGGAATAATTCTATTTTTGAATAGTTAATTATGGCAACATCCAGATTGATAGGTTGAGTTCTGAGGATGCAATAGGAAGGGAGTTCGCCGACAGAAAGGGAGATGATGGCCAGATAGCCTCCGCTTCCTGGTGAGGCGGGAGGGTGTTCAAGGCCAGCACCGGCTCTCGAAAATGTCCTCGACACCGCGAGCCTTTGCCTCGGTGTCGATCAGTTCACAGTAGTGTTGCAACACGCGGTCGGGGTCGTCTCGGGTATCGAACAGTGTTTGCAGGTGCTGGACCAGCGCCAAAATCTTGCGGGACGGCACCGCCCGGCCCTGGTTCCAGGTCGTCGCGGTCTTGGAGTTGCGACCCAGCATCAAGCCTACCAGGTTGGAGGAGGGCGGGATGGGCAAGGTCATGTCGGGATAGTCGCGCTTGAGCTGTTTGACGATCTGGGTCAGTTCGATCACGTCGGGACCGGGAGTCAGCAACTCCGGATACTCGTCGAGTAAGCGGATATGCAGGCACAATCCCGGGTCGCTGAGGGGTTTCTGCAGGTCCAGGGTGATGAGATAGTGCTCTTTCATCGTGATCCCCATCAGCGCCTGGTAGTCGCCCAAGTCGAGCTGGAGTTTCTGTTGCAACCGCAAATAGTCCTCGCCCTTGAGGAGACCGGGGGCAGTCACCCGCACGTTCGTGCTTCTTTTCGTTCTTCGTTTCATCGGGTCGTGAAAGGTAGCGATTCGTCGAGGGTCGGTGATGAATAAATCACATTATGACACCAAAAAAGAGGGTAGCCGACTCGCCAGCCATCGAGGGCGATCAGCGTCTCTCACCGGTTTGCTCGTCGGATCGTGCAGGACCCCCGCCCGGACCCCTTGCCACCCGTAGCCGGCGTGACGCCCGACCCCGGCGGTTATGCCACCCAGCGGTCAAATCGTGTGTAGGTAGACGACTCAATACAGGACAAAAATCGCAACTTAATGATTAAATGTGGTTTAAGCTAGGATTTTTGCAGGCACTCCGATGAAGGCCACAGTCGATGACCCGGTGGGCGAACTCAAGGCCGTGCGGGCGGAACACCTGCCTTGGCATGGTGCCCGGATCGGTTTTCTGGCGCGGTTTCTGCTGGCCCTGTTCAAGGTTCGCAGCGTCAACCTGGCCGAATTGGCCACCGGGTTTGGTGGTACCGCCCAAGTCGCTTCGCACTACAAACGGTTGCAACGCTTCTTCCGCTCGTTCGAGATCGACCCGGACTCTTGGGCGCGGTTGCGGGTGCGGCTCGTGCCGGTGGGCGATGGCCCGTGGCGGCTGACCCTGGATCGCACGAACTGGACGTTCGTGCCGGGTGGACCTCAATTTCTTGGTGCTGGGGATCGCCTATCGGGGGATCGCCCTCCCGCTGTTTTGGCGCGTCCTGGGCAAGGCGGGCAACTCCAACACCGCCGAGCGCGTGGCCTGGATGGAGCGCTTCCTGGCCGTCTTTGGCGTCGGGCGGATCGCCGTGCTGCTGGCCGACCGCGAATTCGTGGGCGAGACATGGTTCCGGTGGCTGCAAGCGTGACGAATTCCCTTCCACCAACGGATCAAATGCGACACCCTCGTCCCCAACCACGGGAACCGGATCCTGCGGGTTGACGCGCTCCTGGGCTCGCTCAAACCCGGCCAGACCCACCTGCTGCCGGGACGGCGACCCATCTGGGGCTGCTTCGTCCACCTCTCCGCGCTGCGCCTGGACGACAGCGAGTGGCTCATCCTGGCCACCTTCAGCGCACCCCAGGACCAGGCCATCGACGCCTACGCCGACCGCTGGCCAGTGGAAACCCTGTTCGCTTGCCTCAAAACCCGGGGCTTCAACTTCGAGGATACCCACCTCACCGACGCCGCGCGCCTGTCCAAAATGATGGGGCTGCTCGCCTTGGCCTTCGCGTGGAGCCACCGCACCGGCGAACCACTTCACAACCATGACCGGCCGATCCCTTTAAAAAAACCCTTCGGCGACCGCTCAAGTCCCTCTTCCGCCACGAGCTCGATTTCCTCCGTAATGTCGCCCTCAACCTCTCCGAGAAATTGGGGTAGACCCAACAGTCGTGTCATAGTCCGCCAAATCGGTCAATCGAGGAGTAGCCGGGTCTCCATATCCAGTTCGAAGCAGCCATAGGGATTGATGTGATCCCAGAACAGCGGTGTCAGCGCACTCAGATCCCTCGTGCTGAGCCGTCCCGCCCAGTGCGGCTGCGCCAGCACCCGCTGCAGCAACAGGGTATTGATGTAGATCAGGCAGTTCTGGAGTAGATGCAGGGCCAGCATGCTGACTTCATGATCCTCCCGGCGGTTGCTCGCCAACTCGCCCCGGCGGGCGAAGAAGACGAAGTCGGTGGCGCCATTCCAGTGCTCCACGACGTTCAGCCCGGCATTGATTTCCCGACGCAGGGCCTCGCTGTGCAGGTACCGGCACAGGAAGAGGGTCTTCACCGCCTTTCCCAGTTGGGTGAAAGCCTTGTAGGTCGGATGCCGAACGTTGTTCTTGATAAAGCGCCGGAGGATGGCCTCGGTCTCGGCGGTGCCGAGACGGACCGCAGTGACGTAGTGGACCAGGGAATCGTACTGCTGCCGGATCGGCTCCCAGTCGATGGGCTTGGTCAGGATCGGCCGCAGATTGGGATAGGCATCCGGCTGGCCCACATCCGGACGGTACAGTTTCTGCGTGGGGATCGCCTTCAGGCGGGGCATCAGATGGAAGCCCAGCAGCCGGCAAAAAGCGAAGGCCACCGTGCTTTGCCCGTGGGAGTCCACGTACTGCCGGTCCACCTCCATCTCGGTGCAGTGATGGACCACCCCTTCGATCATGGCCGCCACCTCGGAGGAGGAGGGTGACTTGAGCTGGGAATGGATGCACAGGGATTTCCGCTCGACGTGCCAGTAGATCATGATGCCGCGCCCACCATAGCGGGCGTGCCATTGGGTGGTCAGGTTCTGGTCGAAGGCGCCGAAGTGTTTGGAATCGGAGGCGCAGCTGGTGGTCCCCTGGCCCCAGATCGCCGGGTAACGGGCGCGCAGGGCCCCATCGGTCACGATGGCGATGGCCCGGCGGAGCGCTTCGACGGTGATGTAGCGGCGCCGGACGTAGGCCAAATCCTTGTGGGCACCTCGAAAAACCTTGTTATGAGAAAATAGGGTTGTTGATCCCCGCCAAGAGCCCGGATATCCGATGATCAAAGAAAGCCTGTTTGCCGCCCAGGAACGGGAAGCCAAATTGGATCGTCTGGGCGATGTGCTGCAAGTCATGGAGCAGCAGGTTGACTTCAAGGCGCTGGCGGCGGAGATGGACCGGGTAGCGCCACGACCCGGACGGGCACGTGGGGGGCGTCCACCGTTTCCCACCGAGTTGATGGTACGTGCCCTGGTTCTTCAGGATTTATATGGACTGAGTGACGAACAGATGGAATACCAAGTGCTGGATCGACTGAGCTTCCAGCGTTTCCTGGGCCTGCGGCACAGTAGTCAGATACCCGATCGCACCACATTCTGGACCTTCCGCGAGCGGTTGACGGTGGCGAAGGCGGGAGACGCGCTGTTTGAGGCGGTGCATCGTCAACTGGCCCAGCAGGGTTATATTGCTCGTGGTGGGCAGATGGTGGACGCCAGTCTGGTTCCCGTTCCTCGCCAGCACGTCACGGAAAAAGAACGGGAATTGCTGAAAGCGTCGGCGATGCCGGTGGACTGGAAGCCGGCCCAGCGCCGGCAGAAGGACATGGAGGCCACCTGGACGAAGAAGCACGGCAAATCCTACTTCGGTTACAAGGTCTCGGTCAGCGCCGACCGACGCTACAAGCTGATCCGCCAGGTCAAGGTCAGCACCGCTGCGGAGAACGACACCCTGCACCTGGAAGATGTCCTGGATCACGCGAATACCGGCCGTGATCTTTATGGCGACAAGGGCTATGTTGATGGTGAACGTGAGCGGCGCCTCAAGACCCAGGGTTGGCGAGTACACATCCAGCGCAAGGCAAAGAAAGGCAAACCGCTGTCCGCCTGCCAGGCGCGCCGCAACACCCGCATTGCCCGGGTTCGGGCGCGGGTCGAACACGTCTTCGCCGCTATGGAGCAGATGGGCGGAAAACTCCTACGATGTATCGGTCTGGATCGAGCGACCTTCCAACTCACGGGGAAGGCAGCGGTCTACAACCTACGTCGCCTGTGCATTCTCAAGGCATACGGTGTGGTCGCTTTCTAACGCCCAAGTGCGATCCCGGTACGACCGGGATGGTGATTTCGGGCGGGGATGAACCCTTCGGGCCGGGGCACAAACCAAAGATATTGTGAGGCTCACGCCTCAGGCACCTTGCTTTGCCCATTTTGCCGGCTTCATGTCCGGTTTTTCGAGGTGCCCAGATGGGCATACAGACGCTCTTCGTGGGCGCGCACCGCCGTGCCCACGAGGCGATTCTGGCGGTCTTCCGAGGGCGGCTCGATCAGCAGTTCCCGGCATCGTGCCGCCAGGCCGGTTTGCAGGTCTTCCAAATTCGCGCCGACGGTCGCCACATACGCACATAGCCAAGCTTGCAGTTGCTCGGCGTCGGCGACCGTGGCCTTGCGAAACCCGAACCAGTCCCGGATTTCGGACCGGTACCGCTCCAAAGTCCGATGCGATAGCGCGATGGCTTGGGGACCGTCATCTGAAAGGCCGATCTGACGGGCTACAACTTCCGTCTTCACTGGATTGATGTCACTCAGTTGGTGGGGGAACCGGCAGTGCTGACGGAAGAACAACAGCAGCAACGCAAAGCTCAACCGATTGGTTGGATGCCTGGCCCGAACAAAATCCAGTTCGGCGGGTGTTAGCCACCACTCTTCGGGGGGGATAGCATCGGGCGGCGCATTTTTCATAACGGAGTTCCAGCGCCGGCGAGCAATGGCCGACTTTTAACAAAATCTGTATCTTGTAAAAAGTTGGCTACCCTTGCGATAGGTAAATCAAGGGATTCCGATGGACAAGAACCCTCCTCTCAACCGGCCAAGTGTAAAAAGAGATGTCTGCGAGGCTACAGATGCCCATGAGCGTGGCAAGGATTTCCTGAGCGAGGAGGAACTCGGCGCCTTGCTGACAGCGGCCAAGGCGGGGCGGCATGGGATTCGTGATTACCTGCTGGTACTGACGATGTTTCGCCACGGTCTCCGTGTCAGCGAAGCTATTGGCCTCCGTCGCGATGAAGTCGATCTCGATCGCGCCCGGCTATGGGTACGGCGCCTCAAGAACGGCCTGGCCGTGGAACATCCGATCGCCGGCGATGAGCTGCGGGCCATCAAACGTTATCTCGCCCTGCGCGGCGATGCCCTGCCCTGGTTGTTCGTGTCGGAACGGGGCCAACCGTTCACCCGCCAGTCGGTGAACTATCTGATCGCCGCCGCCGCGGAGCGCGCCCAGTTGCCGCCGGTGCATCCGCACATGCTGCGCCATTCCTGTGGCTTTTATCTCGCGAACAAGGGCTACGATCTCCGCCTGATCCAGGATTACCTGGGCCATCGCGACCCAAAACACACGGTCCGCTATACCCGGGTGGTGGGCCGTCGGTTCGAGGGGTTATGGCGGTGAGAGGAAACGCTCCTGTGGGGGGTAAATCGATTTGGCGGTTTATGGCACGACTGTTGGGTCTACCCCAAATTTCAAGATTTCTTGTGGGCTTTGAAATTTTTGTCCTGTACTTAGGTAGGTAGACGAACAGTAGCGCGCCGTACAGCAGGGCGAACGAGCCAGCCGAGCCCGTACATCCAGGCGGTTTGCGGTCGAGACGGTTGCGAGGGAATGGAACCGAGCATGAGGCGGTCTCCTACAGTCGAGTTTGTGGAGGGATGGGGGGCAGGGCAGATGGAATGGGCGCTTCCCACCCTGTGAGGGCCGAACCCGGGTTAGCCCCAAACGGTTGGTGTGGGTGACTGCGGGAGAGATTTCGAGCTGGTGCGCAAGCCGATCCATTATTGCGACATCAAGACCCGTTAAGAAAAGCGGCGTGGCCAAGTCACCTAAAATGAGCAGATGCGGGCGATGGTGGATGCCTGCGTCCAGAACCGGTTGAAATTCTCGTGGATATTGGCCGACATCGGGTTCACCTCCACGGAAAACATGGAACACCTCAAGCAAACGCGGCAGAAGGACTTCATCATGGCGCTGAAAGGCAATCGGCTGGTGGCCTTGGGTGAAGCCGACCGGAAGAACGGACATTACACCGGGCTCGACCCGCTACAGTGGCCAGAACAAAAAGCCGTCACGGGCTGGCTGAAGGGGCTGGTGGCTTGTCCGGCGAGTCTTTACAAACAAGGAAGGCCGCAGCGGCATTTTGTATCTGGTCTGTAGCAAGTGGGAAGCCGGGTGGGATGCTATCACCACGACCTACTATTAGGGCTACTGGGCACCTCGAAAAACCTTGTTATGAGAAAATAGGGTTGTTGATCCCCGCCAAGAGCCCGGATATCCGATGATCAAAGAAAGCCTGTTTGCCGCCCAGGAACGGGAAGCCAAATTGGATCGTCTGGGCGATGTGCTGCAAGTCATGGAGCAGCAGGTTGACTTCAAGGCGCTGGCGGCGGAGATGGACCGGGTAGCGCCACGACCCGGACGGGCACGTGGGGGGCGTCCACCGTTTCCCACCGAGTTGATGGTACGTGCCCTGGTTCTTCAGGATTTATATGGACTGAGTGACGAACAGATGGAATACCAAGTGCTGGATCGACTGAGCTTCCAGCGTTTCCTGGGCCTGCGGCACAGTAGTCAGATACCCGATCGCACCACATTCTGGACCTTCCGCGAGCGGTTGACGGTGGCGAAGGCGGGAGACGCGCTGTTTGAGGCGGTGCATCGTCAACTGGCCCAGCAGGGTTATATTGCTCGTGGTGGGCAGATGGTGGACGCCAGTCTGGTTCCCGTTCCTCGCCAGCACGTCACGGAAAAAGAACGGGAATTGCTGAAAGCGTCGGCGATGCCGGTGGACTGGAAGCCGGCCCAGCGCCGGCAGAAGGACATGGAGGCCACCTGGACGAAGAAGCACGGCAAATCCTACTTCGGTTACAAGGTCTCGGTCAGCGCCGACCGACGCTACAAGCTGATCCGCCAGGTCAAGGTCAGCACCGCTGCGGAGAACGACACCCTGCACCTGGAAGATGTCCTGGATCACGCGAATACCGGCCGTGATCTTTATGGCGACAAGGGCTATGTTGATGGTGAACGTGAGCGGCGCCTCAAGACCCAGGGTTGGCGAGTACACATCCAGCGCAAGGCAAAGAAAGGCAAACCGCTGTCCGCCTGCCAGGCGCGCCGCAACACCCGCATTGCCCGGGTTCGGGCGCGGGTCGAACACGTCTTCGCCGCTATGGAGCAGATGGGCGGAAAACTCCTACGATGTATCGGTCTGGATCGAGCGACCTTCCAACTCACGGGGAAGGCAGCGGTCTACAACCTACGTCGCCTGTGCATTCTCAAGGCATACGGTGTGGTCGCTTTCTAACGCCCAAGTGCGATCCCGGTACGACCGGGATGGTGATCTCGGGCGGGGATGAACCCTTCGGGCCGGGGCACAAACCAAAGATATTGTGAGGCTCACGCCTCAGGCACCTTGCTTTGCCCATTTTGCCGGCTTCATGTCCGGTTTTTCGAGGTGCCCTACTGCGTAACATCAGTTACCAACTGAAAAATTAAAGTCATATTTTAGTGGTATTTTGTATTAGAAACCTTGAGCCTGCCTTTCTTTTAAAGACCCTTCAATACCTTATCTCTTAAGTTGACGCTTATGCCATATCACCGTGCCAATATGTATCCCCACTACCCGCATAATCTCCTTCCACGTTAATTGCAACTCTCCACGCAATCGCAACGCTTGATAGCGACGTTCCTCTTGCGCTTCCGACGATAAACTCCGCGCATCGATCTTTTTCATACCGTGGATTATAGCAATATCATCTAAATAATTGCCGGGTTAATAACAGCGTTTTTTATATATGTTTATGATATTAATTAATTTATTTAAACTATGTAAATCTTTTATATAGTCGTATTAATTCAATATGTAATGGAAGAATAAGAATAATGCAAAAAAATCATCAATTAAAATAAACAAACAGCTTATAGCCTGTAATAAGTTTACGTGGCTTGCAGCGACGTGAGCAATTCTTGTGTACTCTCAGCGAGGTGGCGCTAAAAAGAGAAAAAATTGCTGATTTTCGATCATGTCATCGAGTATAAACCATAGGAGTATACGCCTTTAAACGTATTTGCTTGCAATTATTCGGCTTATCGCCGGATTGCGTGCAGCTTCTCGCGTATATGACCCAAATTGAAGGGTGATGTTTTTTACAACTTCAGCATATAGCTTGTGCCAATATCATTTTGAGAACGCCATGCATACCAGAGAATCAATCGCTGTTGTGGGAATTGGTTGCCGCTTTCCGGGCGGAGCGCATGGTCCGATGGCCTATTGGAATCTGATCAGTCAAGGCAGCGATTTGACCTCGGATTTGCCGGAGAACCGCTGCAATCCTCGCCGATTTTACGATCCGAACCCGCGCAAGCCGGGGCGTATGCACGTCATGCATGGCGGTTTCATCGAAGATATCGATTCGTTCGATCACGAGTTTTTTGGCATCTCGCTCCGCGAGGCGGACTATCTCGATCCTCAGCAGCGCTTGTTGTTGGAAACAGCTTGGGAAGCGCTCGAAGATGGCGGTTTGGCGCCCACTGCCTACGCGGGAAAAAACGTCGGGGTCTTCGTCGGGGCGTTCACTCTGGATTACAAGATTTTGCAGTTCAGTGGCAACCATCTGGACGGTGTCGGCCTACACACCGCGACGGGCAGCATGATGACGATGTGCTCCAATCGTCTTTCCCATGCATTCGATTTTCGCGGGCCGAGCCTGTCCATCGACACGGCCTGCTCCTCATCTCTGGTGGCGACCCATTACGCCTGCCGCAGCTTGCTCGCTGAGGAGTGCGAGCTAGCGTTGGCCGGTGGAGTAATGCTGATCGCGACGCCGCATTACATCCTGGCAGAATCGAAAGGCGGCTTTCTGTGCCCGGACGGGCGCTGCAAGACATTCGACGTTTCCGCCAATGGCTACGCTCGGGGCGAAGGTGCGGGATTGGTCGTTCTGAAACGCCTGTCCGACGCCGAGCGGGATGGCGACCGGATTTATGCCGTGATCCGCGCCAGCGGCGTCAATCAGGACGGGCGCACTCCGGGCATTACCGTGCCGAGCGGCGAGCAGCAGGTCCGGCTACTGGAAGAGGTCTACGGCCGAGCCGGTATCGATCCGGGTACCGTTCATTACGTGGAAGCGCATGGCACGGGCACGCCAGTAGGCGATCCTATCGAAGCCAACGCGCTCGGTGCGTTCTTTTCGCGCAACCGTCCCGCCGAGCAGCCTTGCATCGTGGGTTCGGTGAAAACCAACATGGGGCATCTGGAATCGGCGGCGGGAATCGCCGGCCTGATAAAGGCCAGCCTCGCGCTCTGGCATCGGCAAATCCCCCCGCATTTGCACTTGGTGGAACCCAACCCGAAGATCGATTTTCCGGCTTTGAAGCTGCGAGTTCCCACCCGCCTCGAAGCGTGGCCGGAATACCCCGGCAAGGCCTGTGCAGGAGTCAATTCCTTCGGTTTCGGGGGCACCAACGCCCATGTTGTTCTGGAAGCGCACGCTTCCGTCGAGCGCGCCACCGACGCCGAGATCGAAATCGCCAGCGACCGCACCGATCTCATCATGATTCCGCTCTCGGCCCGCAGCGAAGACGGACTCGGTCGGGTAGCGGCGAGCGTTTGCGGCTGGATCGAGCACGCGTCCACGGCGGTGTCTTTCCAGGATTTCGCGTTCAATGTGGCGCGCAAGCGCGATCACCACGAATTTCGAATGGGGGTGGCGGCCAGCGACTTTGCCGATCTCTCCCGACAATTGCGAGCTTTCGCCGAAGGCGAGCTGCAAGAAAGCCTGCTCAAAGGTCGTGCCCGCGTCGACAGACCGAACAAACTCTGTTTTGTCTACACCGGCAACGGCCCTCAATGGTGGGCCATGGGCCGAGAGCTATATCGCTCCCAACCAGTGTTTCGGGCCGCCATCGACCGCTGTACCGAGGAGCTGGCGCGGCACGCCGACTGGTCGCTGATCGAGGAGCTGTCGCGCGGCGAGACGGATCACCGGATGGACGAAACGCAAATTGCCCAGCCCGCCAATTTTGCCATCCAGTACGCGTTGTCCGAGCTGTGGAGTTCCTGGGGGATCGAGCCGGACGCCTGCATCGGCCACAGCACGGGAGAAGTAGGTTCGTTTTGGAAGTCCGGGGTGCTGAGCTTCGCCGAGGCGATCCGGGTGATTTACGAGCGCAGCCGCTTGCAGCAACAAACTGCCGGAAAGGGAACCCTGGTCGCGGTGGGGCTCGGCCGCGCCGAGGCCGAGTCGCTCGCGGCCGAGTACGAGGGACGGGTTTCCGTGGCGGGCATCAACTCGCCGACCGCGATCACTCTCGCCGGGGATAACGAGGCGATCGCGCGAATCGTCGAGCGCCTCAGCAAAGAGGGCGTTTTCTGCAAGCCATTGCGGGTCAACATCCCCTTTCACAGTCCGGTCATGGACGAGATCCGAGTCGAGTGGCAAGACCAGCTATCCACTCTTCGCCCCTGCGAAGCGACCGTGGCACTGTACGCGACCGCCACGGGGACCAGGGCCAAGGGACCGGAACTCGACGCCCATTACTGGTGGCTGAACGTCCGCAATCCGGTCTACTTCCAGGATTGTTTCAACTTGGCTGTCGAGGATGGTTGCACCATTTTTCTGGAAGTCGGTCCCCATCCCGTGCTGGCAGCCGCCATACGGGACTGTGCCGATAACCTCGGTCGGTCGGTCGCCCTGTTCCACTCCCTGTATCGGGGCAAATGCGAGCTGGCCGCGATCAGCCGCGCTTTGGCGGGCCTCTACTGCGCGGGAAGCGGGCCGGATTTCGCTCGGCTGCATCCGCGTGGCCGCCACGTCGATCTGCCGCTGTATCCCTTCGCGCGGGAACGCTGCTGGGCCGAACCCCACGAAAATCGGCGATTCCGCGTCGGCAAGGACGATCATCCTTTGCTCGGACGCCGACTCGCCACCGCAACTTCGATCTGGGAGACGGAGATCAACGGTTACTGGAACGCTTTCCTGCCCGATCACGTTATCCAGCACAACGTGTTGTTTCCCGCAGCGGGATATCTGGAACAGGCGGCGGCGGCCATCAAAATCACCACCACCGGTTCTCATTTCGCCCTGGAACATATCGCGTTTCACAAGGCGCTTTTCCTCCCGAAAGACGAAGATCCGCGAGTGCAGGTCACTCTGGACGCTCGCCTCGGCAGCTTCTCGATCACCAGCCTCTCACGACGAGAAAGTGAAAACGCGACCGTCCACGCCGAAGGCCGATTTCGGCAATTGCAGCCGCCGGGGTTATCGCCGCGCGTGTCCATCGAGCGGCTTCGCGAGCGTTTCCGCGGCGCGTGTTCGAAAGCGTCCTGCTATGCCGAACTGGCGGGGATGGGTTTTGAATACGGCCCGCAGTTTCGGGGCATTGGAGAAGTCTATCTGGGGGATTTGGAATCCTTGGCCCGCCTGGAGGCACCGGCCGACGTGGCGGTCAGCGATCCGGAATGGGTTTTTCATCCCGTCATGCTCGATGCCGCTTTCCAAGCCTTGATCGCCATCGAGTTGACCAAGCCCGCCGCCGAGGGACGGGAGGTTCGCTTGCCGGTGGGTATCCACCGAATAACTTTCCTGAATCCCGCCAGCTCGCCGATGTGGGCGCATGCCCGGATCGTTGCCAGAACCGACCAAGATACGATCGGAGACATCGCGATCTACGACGCCCAAGGCCAGCTGGCCGCCAACATCGAAGGATTCCGTGCTCGTTCCGTCGCCCGAAGCACCCCTAGCGTCAACTCCAAAAGCATCGAGTCGTGGCTGTATCAGGTGGATTGGGAGGAGCAGGCGCTCGCCGAGCCGGACGTGGTGGACGTCATCCGCGAAACTTGCCTGATCTTCGCCCCGAGTACGCCGGAAGGGACCTTGCTGAAGGCTCGGCTCAAAGCACGGGGATGCGAAGCGATTCTGGTTCGCGCGGGTCGCCATTTCGAGTGGAATGCACAAGAAGCCACCGCGACCTTGGAAGCAAGCCGCAAATCGGACTATCTGACGCTGTTCGAGGCTCTCGACAATGCGGGCAAGAAGTTGACCCGGATCGTTCATCTGTGGAGTCTCGACCTCTCCGCGTCGGATGCCTTGACCGTGGAAAGCCTCGATGCCGAAGGAACCGAAATGGCCTTCTCGGCGCTTTATCTCTGCCAGGCCATGATCGAAAAAAGCGTATCGGCAAAAATCTGGTTCGTCACTCGAGGCGCTCAGTTTGCCGACCCCGACGCACCGGTCAACGTCGCGCAGGCGCCTGTGTGGGGAATCGGACGAGTGTTCGGGCATCAGGAACACGTCGGTCAGTGGGGTGGTTTGATCGATCTCGATCCTCGAGGTAGCGAGAGGGAAATCGCTGCTCTGGCCGAGGAGGTTCTGACCAGTACCCAAGAGGATCAGGTGGCGTTCCGGGGTGGCGATTCGATGCGCAAGGTCATGCGCGTCAGTCGGGCGAATCACCTTTACGCCGCTGTGCCACCCCAATTCCGCGCCGATGGCGCTTACTGGGTCACCGGCGCGTTTGGTGCCTTGGGCGAACGGGTAACGGACTGGCTGGTGGAGCACGGCGCGACTTTCCTGATCCTCAGCGCTCGCTCGACCGTGCCGCCGCGCGAGCGCTGGGGCGAAATTGCCCCCGAAAGTCCTGAATGCGCGCGGGTGCGATGGGTGCGACGCCTCGAGGAGCGCGGCGTACGCGTGCTGTGTCCGGCGGTGGACTGCGCCGAGGCGACGCAGGTCGAAGCCTTCCTGGCGGAGTATCGCGCGCACGATTATCCGCCGGTGCGCGGGCTGTTCCATTGCGCCGGCGTGGTCGCCGACAGCATCCTAGTCCAGATGCGGGAGCAAGATTTGCTGAAGGCTTACCGGCCCAAGGTCCAGGGAAGCTGGAACCTCCACCACCTGCTTCGCGCCGAGCCACTGGAGCATTTCGTCCTGTTCTCGTCCGTCGCCTCGCTGGTGACCTCCACCGGCCAGGCGAACTATGCGGCGGGCAACGCCTTTCTCGATGCGCTGGCACATCGTCGTCGCCAGTTGGGTCTGCCGGGACTTTCCCTTAACTGGGGACCTTGGGCCATCGGCATGGTCGAGGAACTCGACCTGATCGACCATTACCGCCGTCGCGGTATGCCGCCCATTCATCCCGATGCGGGGCTGGCCGCGCTCGAAATCGCTCTAGTGCAAGACCGTGCCGAACTCGCGCTCGCCGAAGCCGACTGGCCCGCGGTGCTGCAGTATTACCCGAGGCCGCCCGTGGCGTTCGCGCATCTGGCCCGCGAAGCGTCCGACGAGGTGGAAACCAGCGAAGTCGATCCGCGCCAACGCATCGCGAACGCCACCGAAGAACAGCGGATGGATATCGCGATCGACGAGCTCGGCAACCTGGTGGTGCGGGTTCTGCGCGTCCGCAAATCCGCCATCGAACCGGGCATACGACTCAGCGATATCGGAGTGGACTCGATGTTGGCCACCGAACTGCGCAACCGTATCGAGCTGACTCTGGGGGCTTCCCTGACCGTGGTGGACCTGCTGGGGGATTCCACCATCGAACAATTGGCGCTGAAACTACTCGACCAAATCCGCGCGCAAGAGTCCCGTGCGACGGCAGCGATCACGTTCGAAGAGCTGATGCGGATCCTCCAGAGCGATCCGGACTTGACCTCGCAACTTCTGGCGGAAACGGAACGAACGACACCCGAGGAAGCAGCGAAAGCCCTTCTCGACGATCCAGAGCTTGCCGCCCAGCTTTTCGCCCAGTTGCAAGAACCCTGAAGGCTTGTTCGTCGCAACCCGCGCACAGATCGACCGAAGCGCGGATTGCGACGAGAACCATTCCCATCGATCAGTCAGCAACAACCCAAGGAGGCACAGCCATGAGTCATTTACTTCAACATCAAGATATCGCCGGAAAAGAATGGTGGGACAACGGAGGGGGTTTCTTCGGCCGTCGCTACATGGAAGGAGACGATTCCGAGGTGGGCTATCTGACCACGCCGCGACGGCTTGACGAACGCACCCACATCGAGGTGGACGGTATCATTCGCCTACTCGACCTGGCGCCGGGTGATTCCGTTCTCGACTGTCCCTGCGGCTATGGCCGGCACACCAATGGCTTGAGCTTGAAAGACTTGCGGGTGACCGGGGCCGATATCAACAGCGAGCATCTCGGCGCCGCCGCCGAGCTAACGGCCGGACGGGGCGACCTGATCCGCCTGGTGGTCGAGGACATGCGCCTGATGAGCTATCAGCAAGAGTTCGATGCTGCCATCAACATGTTCTTCTCCTTCGGTTTCTTCGACTCCCACTACGACAACATGAAGGTGCTGGAAAATTTCTACCGGGCGTTGAAGCCGGGCGGACGGTTTTTAATGCACACCGACGTCAGCATGAGCCGGGTGATGAGCGGGAAATACAAGTTCAGCGAGGAACGTCCCTTGACCAACGGCGGCATCCTGCGCATCAACGAGCGATACGATTCCCAGAGCCGCCGGATCAACGGCGAATGGATTCTGACCGGGGAGAGCGGAGAGGAACGACTGACCCCTTATTCGGTCCGGGTTTTTTCCTTCCAGGAATTCGAAAGCTGGTGCCATGAAGTGGGCTTCGGAAAGGTGGTGGGTTACGGCGACTGGACGGGTGCCCCGCTGGACGACGATTCCGAAGACATGATTATCGTGTCCTACAAGTAAATCACTGGCGACCGGTGCCGGATACGGGTTGGCGATGAACGAGACCGGAAAGGAAATGACGTCCTTGGCAAGCGGCGGAATTGCGGTGATCGGGATCGCAGCCCGAATGCCGGGGGCTCGCAACTATCGGGAATTTTGGCGGAATCTAGCCGGTGGGGTCGAGTCCGTGTCCTGGTTTACCGAGGAAGAGCTCGCTGCGGTCGGCGTCTCCAAGGACATCTACGGTGCCTCGGACTACGTTCCGGCGGCAGCCGTGCTCGACGATTTCGACCGATTTGATGCGAGCTTTTTCGGCTACAACCCCAACGAGGCGGTGCGGATCGATCCGCAACAGCGAATATTTCTGGAGTGCGCCGTGGAGGCGATCGAAGACGCCGCCATTTCCTTGGATGCACTGCCCGAATCCACCGGCGTCTACGCCAGCGCCAGCATGAACGGTTACTTGTTCAACCTGACCTCGCAACCGAGCTTCGTGGAAACCCGGGACCTGTTTCCCCTCGTCATCGGCACCGACAAGGACTATGCCGCCACGCGTGTGGCCTACAAGCTCAACCTCGAAGGGCCGGCCATTACCATCCAGACCGCCTGCTCGTCGTCGCTGGTCGCCCTACACCTCGCCTGTCAGGGTCTGTTTGCGGGGGACTGCGACATGGCTCTGGCAGGCGGGGTGACGGTAAAAACCCCGCATCGAGTCGGTTATATCCACGTCAAGGAAGGTATTCTTTCGCCGGACGGCCACTGCCGGCCTTTCGATGCGCTGGCCCAGGGAACCATCGAGGGCAACGGAGCGGGCATCGTGGTGTTGAAACGGCTCGAAGATGCCTTGGCGGCGGGCGACTGCATCCGTGCGGTCATCCGTGGTTCGGCGATCAACAACGATGGGGCGCTCAAGGTCGGGTACACCGCCCCACGCATCGAGGGTCAGGCCAAAGCGATCCGGGTGGCGCAACTGCTGGCGGACGTCGATCCGGAAACCATCGGCTACATCGAGGCGCACGGCACCGGAACCCATCTCGGCGACCCCATCGAAATCGCCGGCATCACCCGCGCCTTCGGCATGGCCACGGACAAGAAGCAGTTTTGCGCCATCGGTTCGGTCAAGTCGAACATCGGCCACCTGAACGCGGCCGCCGGCATCGCCGGTTTCATCAAGACGGTGTTGATGCTGGAAAATCGGGCGATCCCGCCGACCGTCCACTATCGTCGCCCGAACCCCAAAATCGATTTCGCCGCCAGCCCGGTGTTCGTCAATGCCGAGCTAAGAGAATGGCAATCGAACGGATCGCCGCTGCGGGCTGGCGTGAGTTCCTTCGGCGTCGGTGGCACCAACGCCCACGTCGTGCTCGAAGAGGCACCGCCGCGCACCAAGCGGCCGACACCGGAGCGCTCGTTGCTGTTCCCCCTCTCGGCTAAGACTCCGCAGGCGCTCGACGCGGCCAGCGGCCGGTTGGCGGACGATCTCGAACGGATGCCCGAAGCTGTCGCCGATATGGCCTACACCCTGCAACTCGGTCGCGCCGCGTACCCGAAGCGGCGGGTAATCGCCGCCGACGATGCGGCAACGGCCGCGCGGTTGCTTCGGAGCGGCGATCCGCGAGTCTGTTTCAGCGCCGCGCCGCAGGCACAAACACCGCGCGTGGTGTTCTGTTTCCCCGGCCAAGGTACCCAAAGCTTGGGGATGGCTCGCCAAACTCGGGAGCAATGGCCGCGCTTTCGCACGATCTTCGACGCGCTGGCGGAACGTCTGGTGGCCCGTGGCCACATAGACTTGCATCGGGTGATTTTCGATGCCGATTCGTCGCCCGACGCCGCCGCGACGCTCAGGCAGACCGCCAACGCTCAGGTCGCGATCTTCGTCGTGGAATACGCTCTCGCCCGCCTGTGGCAGGAGTGGGGCGTCACCCCCGCAGCGGTCATGGGGCACAGCATCGGCGAGTACGCTGCGGCCTGCATGGCCGGCGTGATGACACCCGAAGATGCTTTGGACCTGATCGCCGAACGCGGGCGGCTGATTCAATCCCTGCCGCCGGGTGGGATGCTCAGCATCAGCTTGTCCGACCGCGAGGTTCGCGCCCGCCTGCCCGCCGGTTTGTCGCTGGCCGCCGTCAACGGTGACGAGCTGTGCGTGGCCTCCGGGCCAACGGAACTCGTCGAGCGGTTCGAGGCGGACTTGCTCGAAGCAGGGATCGGTTGTCGGCGCTTGCAAACCTCTCACGCTTTTCACTCGGCCATGATGGAGCCGATCTTGGCGGCGTTCCGCGCCAAAGCCGCCGCCGTTCGCTACGCCGAGCCCGCCTTGCCTTTCGTGTCGAGCATGACCGGCGAGTGGTTGGACGGATCGGTGGACTGGGTGGATTACTGGACCTGTCATATCCGCCAGACCGTGCTTTATGGGCCTGCCTTGCGCAAGGTGCTGCAAGGCGACGAGCCCCGTGTCCTGTTGGAGGTCGGCCCGAGCCAGACCCTGACCACTTTGGCGCGGACGATGACGGCCGGAAACGACCGAGCGGTTGCCGTGGCTTCCTGGCCCAAACCCACCGAAAAGAGCTCGGATGCCGTCTGCCTCCTAGGCGCTCTTGGGCAGTTGTGGTGCCACGGCTATCCGGTGGATTTCTCGGTGTTGCACGATTCCCGGTCGCTGCCCAACCGGGTGCCGATGTCGGCCTATCCCTTTCAGGGCAAGCGTTACTGGATCGACCGGGCGGATGCGCCGATTCGGGTCGCCGAAGGGTCAAGGACGGAAGGCGCCATCGATTCCTTGGAGGCCGATGCCGCAGCGCCGGCGCCACAGCGATTCGAGCGCCCCGATCTGTCGGCGGCCTTCCGCGCTTCCGGCAACGCCATCGAGCGGCTGGTGATCGAGGTCTGGAGCGAACTGCTCGGCATCCGCGAGATCGGCGTCGATGACGATTTCTTCGAGATGGGCGGCGATTCCCTGCTGGCCACGCAGATCAGCGCCCGCTTCCGGCAGAAATTGGCGGTAGATTTGTCTCTGCGCAAGCTGCTGGAGGCTCAAACCCCGGCGGCGCAGGGTCGAGTCATCCTGGAAGCTCTGGTGGAGGCGCTGGAGCCGGCCTGGGCGGCCGAGTTCCCCGGCATCGCCCGAGGGACCGCTGCGGACGAACTCCCGGCCGAGACCATCGACGCGCTGCTTGCGCGATTCCTGGATCGCGAGACTGGCGCCAGCCAAACCGCGATTCCGCGCGTGGACCGCGACCGCACGCACTTCCCCTTGTCCCACGCCCAGCAACGGCAGTGGTTCCTGGAGCAGTTGGCGCCAGGTAGCGTCCACCTGCTGCCGAATGCCGTTCGCCTCGCTGGAAAGCTGCGCGCCGACGTGCTGGAACGGGCGTTGAACGAACTGCTGCGCCGTCACGAGAGCCTGCGCACCGCGTTTAAAGTCATCGAGGGCGCCCCGGCGCAGATCGTCCGGCCCTACGAGCCCTATCGGTTGGGAATGGAGGATCTTTCCGGGTACACCGACGCCGAGCGCGAGATTCGGACGCGGGAGATTTTTCGGCGCGAGGCTCGCCACCCCATCGACATCACGGTCGGTCCCCTGTGGCGCAATTGCCTGATCCGGGAGGACGACGAGCGCCATATCCTGGTGTTCACCCTGCATCACATCATTTCCGACGGGTGGACGGCGAACGTGGCTTTCGGCGAGATCGTGGCGCTCTATAACGCTTTTCTGGCAGGGGCCGAGAGTCCGCTGCCCGAGCCACGCATCCAATACGTGGATTTCTCGTCCTGGCAAAAGGGATTGTTCGATGGCGACTACCCTGGCGCCGCACGTCGCGTATTGGAAACAGCAATTGGCGGGCGCTCCGGACCGGCTGCGGCTGCCGGCGGATTTCCCCCGCCCGCCCGTGGCGTCGTACAACGGCGACATGGTTTTGCTGGAGCTCCCTCAGCCCGTCGTCGCAGCCTTGCGGGCGTTTTGCGAGCACGAGCGCGCGACCCCGTTCATGGTCTTCGGTGCAGTTCTGTTCGTGCTCCTGCACCGCCTGAGCGGCGAAACGGACCTCTGCATCGGCTCGCCGGTGGCGGGCCGCCCCCATCCCGAACTGGAATCGATCGTCGGGCTATTCGTCAACACCATTGTCCTGCGCTGCCGGTTCGACACCGATCCGACCTTCGAGCAACTCCTCGCCCAGATCAAACGGACGACGCTCGAAGCCTACGATCATCAGGATTTGCCCTTCGAGCGTCTGGTGGACGAACTCCAGATCCAACGTCTGCCGGACCGTTCGCCGATCTACCAGTTGTTGTACGTCCACCAGGAAAGCGCGCTGCCCAAGATGGCGATGACGGATCTGGCTATCGACTTGCTGCCCGTCCATGCCGGTGGCGCACAATTCGAGCTATCGGTGTATTTCACCACCATGCAGAATCGGGCTTTCCTGCGGCTCGAATACAACACCGACGTGTTCGAGCGGGCGACGGTGGAGCGATACGGCGACTGGCTCGTCCAGCTTTGCGACGAGCTGCTGGCTCGGCCTCAGCAACCCATCGGCGCGGTCTGCCAGCGCATCGGGCCGCAGACCCTGCCCGTGCACGTCCTCGCTACGTTCACCGTCCAGCCCTTGGCAGTCCATCTCGATTACTGGCTGCGCCAGTGGAACCTGCCGGCGCGGCTGACGTTCGCGCCCTACGCCCAGATCTTTCAGCAGATGCTCGATCCCGAAAGCGCGGCCCGACGCAATCGCGAGGGCGTCAACCTGTTTCTGGTTCGCTTCGAGGACTGGATGCAGGGCATCGAAGGTGGTGCTGGCTTGCGCCAGCTCGAAGAAAACGCCCGAACCTTCATCGACATCCTGCGCCATGCCAGCCGCGAGGACTCGACGGTTCAATTGATTTTCATTTGCCCGCCGAGCCAGCGTTTTGCCGCCGAGGCCAATCGCTTGCAGCAGACCTTAGAAGACGCGATGCGGCAAGCGGCAACGGACAATGCGCGGCTTTACGTGTTCGATGACTCGGATTTGGGTCGCCTGTTCGCGGTGGAAGAACGGCTCGACGCGAAAGCCGACGCGGCCGGACACATCCCCTATACCCCGGAATATTTCGCCGCCTTGGGCATGTTCCTGGTCCGGGCGCTGCTGGAACTGGGACAAACCGACCCCGAATGCGTTTTCACCGACACCGACATCGCCCCGGAACGCGTCGGCGAGAGCGGCGTTCCGGTGGTGCGGGTGCAAAAGAACGGCCAAGGCATCGTCGATGCGCTGCGGGACGCATTTTCGAAACACCGTTCGACGCCGGGCGCGGCCCTGTTCGCGTCGGCGGATCGCCGGACCTGCCAGGCGGTTTTGGAGGCGATGCCGGAGTTCGATGTCCGCCTGCTGCGCGATCCGGGACGGCTGGAAGACGAGTTGATCCGTTCCTGGGCCATCAAGACGCTGGTTTGATCATGAAATTAAAAACCCTGTTCGCCGGCATCCTGAATATCGACGAATCCCTGCTGCACGACGACAGCGGACCCGACAATTTGGCGACCTGGACCAGCAAGATCCATTTCGAGTTGGTGGCGGCGATGGAAGAGATCTACGGCATTCGTTTGACGCGACGCGAAATCCGCGCCATGACGACGTTGGGCACAGCCCGGCGCTTGGTGGAATCAAAACTGATGGTGGGCGGCTGACATGCACGTTCTTCATGGATCGGTCCAACGAATATCGGTGGTGCCGCCGGTCGCGCCCATCGCGGTACCGGAAACCACCGAGGCCGACATCGAAGCCCTGTTCCTGATTCGCGGCTTCGAGCGTCTGCTGCTCGATCTGTTTTCCCGGGGCGTGCTCAACGGCACCACCCACACCTGTTTGGGGCAGGAGTACATTCCGGTCGCCCTTTCGCCGCTGTTCGAGGCGCCCGACTTCATTTTCAGCAACCATCGCGGCCACGGTCATTATCTGGCGCGATTCGGGGATGTCGAGGGGCTGCTGCTGGAGATCATGGGACGGGCAGGTGGGGTGTGCAACGGCGTCGGCGGCAGCCAGCATCTGTTCCGCGACGGTTTCCTGTCCACCGGCGTGCTCGGCGAGAGCGTGCCCGCCGCTGCCGGGATGGCCTGGAGCCTGAAACGTCGCGGCGGCCGAGGAATCGCCGTCGCGTACACCGGCGATGGGGGTTGGGGCGAAGGCTCGGTTTACGAAACCCTGAACATGGCCAGCCTGTGGGGGTTGCCGCTCCTGATGGTCGTGGAAAACAACGCCATGGCGCAAAGTTCCCACGCCGAACGGTATCGCGCCGGCACCATCCAGGATCGGGCCCACGCTTTCGGCATTCGCACCTTGCAGATCACGGGTTGCGATCTAGCCGAAATCAGAAACCTCGTCGGCCCGGAAATCGCCGCCATGCGCGAGCGCCCGCGCCCGCTGGTGATCGAGTTCGCGACCCAGCGGCTCGGCCCACACAGCAAGGGAGACGACCCGCGATCTCCGGAGCTCGTCGCCGAACTGTGGCGGCGCGATTGGGAGGCGCCGCTGCGCCAGCGTCACCCCGCGCTCTGCGAGCGAGTGACGGCGCGCGTAGGTGCGAGGCTGGAAGCGTTGCGCGCGACCGCTCTGCAACAACCGCTTTCGGAATGGACCGATGCAAGCTGAACGCATCGTCGAAAACCTCAATCGCGCCCACCACGAGCTGTTTGGCCGCGATCCGGCGGTGTGCTTGATCGGCGAGGATCTCCTGGACCCCTACGGCGGTGCGTTCAAGGTCTCG